>JAFLBN010000009.1 GCA_017303395.1 Chitinophagales bacterium | reverse complement strand
CAATTTTATTGATAGCACCTTTGATAGCAATTGAACCCAGTTGCGTAGCAGAGAAATCTTTTAAAGCACCACCCCATGCGCCCATTGCAGTACGCACAGCCGATACGATATACACTTCTTTCATAAAAGAAAATTTTTTTAAGACGCGCCAAATGTACGGAAAAAAAGATATGGTGATGTATCTGCATAAATTGCCCTTATAGCGGTATACTTATTAGATTAATCTAAAATAAAAGCCTGTTAAACCACCGTTAAAACGAAAAGCTGTTAACAACAGCCAACAGCGCATATATATATCTTTGAATTATCCATTACAGATTTCAAAACAAGGAAAGGATGATGAAGAAATTGGTCTTGTGGGCACTGGCATCCCTGCTGATAATAAACACACCAACCCCTTCTTACGCAGATGAGGGTATGGGCATCAGCAGTACTGCCGCAGATATGCATATAGAAGATGTGTATAACGCTATATGTGCCGATGGCAATTCGCTGCCCTCTTACGCTGTTTTTGAAAAAGCTTATCGCGGTTACCTGAATCTGCAAAATGCAGGCAGGCTGAATGCCAATAAGCATATACTTACTATTTGCGATCTTTCCCTTTCTGCCAACGAAAACAGAATGTGGATTATAGACCTGTCTCAAAAAAAGGTATTGCTGCATACACTGGTAGCACACGGGCAAGGCAGTGGCGAGGAGTATGCCATGAAGTTCTCGAACAAAATGAACTCTCACCAAACCAGCCTCGGCTTTTATGTAACGGGCGATACTTACAATGGCGACCACGGACGCTCGCTATACCTGCATGGTATGGACAAGGGCTTTAATAATATGGCCTACGAACGTGACATTGTAGTGCATGGTGCAGAATATGTATCTAAAGATTTTATTTGCAGCAACGAGCGCCTGGGGCGCAGTTGGGGCTGCCCCGCGGTACCTGCCAAACTATCCAACAAAGTGATAGACCATATTAAAGATGGCACTTGCCTTTTCATATACTATCCGCAGAAGCTATATCTGAAATCTTCCGTTTGGCTAAAGAAAAACATCAGCCACCTCCCGCAGGATATTGCAGCCAAATACCCGATGCTGCAAAAAGCACCTGTGGTGGAATATGAATATGGCCCGCGTATGCAGGCCATGTTAAAAGAGATTCCGCCAATCATGCTACCGTTATGGTAACATTGCACTCAGCTTAGCATCGCGCTTATACACATCTGTTATGAAATGTATTTGTGTACCAGTAGTATCTTCAAAAGCTGTCAGGTAAACGATATGTACAGGTATCTTGTTTTTCAACACCTCATACCGTGTTTTCTTCGTTGTGATCACACTGTCTATTCTTGATATCGGGTAGCGTTTGCCTTCCATTTCACTAAGTATAAACTCTGCCATTTCTTTAGGCTTCTGCACACGTATGCAACCCGAACTTAGGAAGCGGTCTTTCTTGCCAAAGTCTTCACGATGTGGTGTATCGTGCAGGTATATATCCCATTTATTCGGCAGGTTGAATTTTACATATCCCAAAGCATTATCATCGCCGGGATCCTGACGGAAAACATAACGCTTATAGTTACTGCTGTTTACACCCGATGCACTTACCCTATTGCCCTTCATGTCATATACTTTCAGGCCTTTTCTGTTCAAGTATGCCTGTCCGCTTTTTGCCATACCGGGCAATACATCTTTCTTCATGATAGTGGGTGGTACACCCCATGGTGGATTGATGACTACATTTGCCATATTCGCGTTCAGGCTCGGTGTCTGCCTGATGGTTTTACCAACCACTACTTCCATATGCATGGCGTTCTCACCATTTATGCGGAAGAAGAGCTCCAGCAAAGGCACATCAACCAATACATATTTTTCTTCGGGCGTTTGTGTCATCCAACGCAGGCGTTCCAGATTTACAGCTGCACGTTTCATCAAAATATCAATCGGTGCTTTCAGATAGGCTTGTGTCAGGCTATCTTTTTTACGATGGTCTTTTATACCCAGATAGTATTGGTAAGATTTCAGCATGCTTGCGGTAGCGCTTAGCGTATCAGAGGTTGTGGCTTCCCAAGGAAGCTCTGCTGCTATCACAGCATCTCGCACACTGTCTGTATAGCCACTTGCATTAATTGCTGCTTTTGCTTTTGCGTAGTTACTATCAGTTGTCAGTGGTACGTATTTCTTCAACACATCGCGCAGCAATGTGTATGTTTTGTATTTGCTACGGAAGGAATCTAAAGACGGGTAATCAGCATCGCCCTTGCCAAGCGCACTTAGCAAAGTATATGGCTGCCACAAAGAGTCGTTGGAATGATGCCAGAGTGAATCTGCATTTTTAGGCAACACAGCACCTTGCAGCAAATCTCTTGATGCCAGCAAATAACTCTTTGTACACAGTGTATCAAAGTTCACAACAAAATCGGTATTCACTGTTTGTGCAGATTGGTATTCCTGCAACAGTTTTTTGAGTTCTGCGAGTTTATAGCGTTCTGTATTCAGCCCATCGTACTGCATATCTTCCAGCTCTTTCAACAGGCTACTTGCATAGCTTATGTCTCCGTTTTCTGTCAGCCATATCGGGAAGAAATCTTCATCTGCATAAGAACGCTGCATGACAGCGTTGATATCATACACTTTATTCTTCGCCCAGATGCTGTCATCTATAGTGCTACTACCTATAGCAGACTCTATGGCATCAGCAACATCAGCTTCATTGAACTTTGAGATTTGTTTGGGTGCTTCTTTAGCATCTGCATGCTTGCTCATGCTCCTCGATTTGCGGGAGCGGCAAGATGTAGTAACAGATACCGCAATAATAATGAGTAATAATAGCGGAATATACTTCCTGCTTCGTTTAGAGATTTCCATGAAAATGGTGTGCGATGTGTTTATCGGGTAATGATACAAAAACCGTTCCCAATTTCTTATAGTATTAATTCTTTTGCCGGGTCCCAGAACAGTTTATCAAAATCGACCACTTTATCATCTTTCACTTTTACCCCTTCCTTCTTCAATAGCTGTTCCATTTTTTCGGGCGGGGAGAAGTGATGCTTACCCGTCAGCATACCATTGCGATTTACAACTCTGTGTGCGGGTACTTTGGGTTTGGCATTGTGGCAGGCATTCATGGCATACCCTACCATACGTGCGCCCGACTTTACACCTATAGCGGCAGCAACAGCACCATAAGAGCTTACCCTACCTTTGGGTATAGCCCTTACCACATCATATATCACATCATAGATGCTTTCTTTATCTGTCGACTTCGCCATTTTGTTTTCTTTTTTCAAGCAGTCTGCTGCGGCGTATTTCGTCATCTACATTCACATACTCAAAGGGACAGTTCAGGCAACCCTTACCACAGCAGTACCCTCTGTCAAGATGGTATTTTGCCGAAAACACCAGCCTACCATCGGGCAGCATATAGTAGTCTTCCCCCTCAATCAATTGCTTCATGCTTCTGAAACCTTTCCGGTAATATGATTGGCTTATCGGGCAATGAAAATGATATAAAGTATATAGTGCGCCCCTCAGCAAGGTGCATTTTTTCGTAGTAGGTCTGTATAGCAAGCGGCCCTGTTGCCAGTCCTTTGCCATATATATCAGCAAGGTTTTCGTGTATATGGCAACCTTGTTCTGCTATTGTTTCCAATGTAAAATCGTACAACTCCTTAGAGTCTGTCTTCAGGTTGATTTTAGCCCCCGGTACCAATACCTGCTGATACAGATGCAGAAAACGAGCGTGTGTTAATCTGTTCTTAGCTCTTGATTCGCGCAGGAACGGATCAGGGAAAATGATCCAAATTTCCTTTACCTCTCCCGGTTCAAAGTACTCCGTCAGCTTACCAATATGCGTACGCATGAATGCGACGTTCGTCAGACTTTCGGCAAGTGCTGTTTTTGCGCCCGTGTATATTCTGTTCCCTTTTATGTCAACACCAATAAAATTCCGGTCTTTATGTACGCGGCCAAGCCCTACACTATATTCACCTTTACCGCATGCCAATTCAAGCGTAATAGGTTGATTATTACCGAAAAAATCGCTCCATTTTCCCTTTATATTCTCAGGATATTGTAGTACATTCGGATAATTGCCAATTGCCTCGAACTTAAGTAACTTCTTTTGCCCCATATAGGAAGCAAAGATAAGCATTCGCTTATTCTTATATTTTGTCATTTTAAACCAACTATATGAAGAAAAAAAGTCTACTACTAACTATTTGCGCGGGATTTGCAGTGATTTTTGCTTCCAGCTATGATGACGGACCAGCGAAATCCGGTGCTAACCGTACAGGCAGCAACGGCACTACAGCTTCTTGCGACGGAGGCGGTTGCCATGCAGCAAATAACTCTGCACTTAATGTAACTGTTGTCATTACAGACACAAGCAACACAACCCCTATTACTTCTTATGTGCCCGGCAAAACCTATCGTCTTCGTGTAGCAGGTGCCACTACAGCCCTTACTCAATCTAAATTCGGCTTCCAGGTTGCTGCTGTTAAAGCAAGCAGTACATCTACACAAGCAGGTACTATTACCGCCGGTGGTACAAGTACAGCCAATACTGCAGTAAGAACAGTAGGTGGTATTCAGATAGGTGAACACACGGCTCCGTTAAGCGGTACAGGTGCAGGTTCTGCATGGGCATATACCGCAAACTTGTATTGGACCGCACCTGCTGCAGGTACAGGTCAGGTAAAATTCTTTGCCACAGTTAATGCCGTAGATAATTCAGGCTCTGTTTCAGGTGATGCACCTAATGCAGGTTCTTCTTTGGCTGGTGAATCTACTTCGGTACCAACCATCGGTAGCACTGCATCCTTCAATGCATATCCAAATCCTGCTACCAATGCTATCACAATCAACGCAGACGGCATCAGCAGCGGCAACTGGAACATTGCTGTGTACGATCTTCGCGGCAAAGTAATTGCTACGCAAACAACTATTTCAAGCAACAGTAATTTGAATACTAACATTGATTGCTCTAAATGGGCTGCGGGTATGTACTATATACAAATCAGCAATGATGTTGAAACAAAAGTTATGCCTATCGTAAAACGATAAACTATATCTGATAGATAAATGAAAGCAACTCCTTAAAAAGGAGTTGCTTTTTTGTTTTACGTCACATTAAAAAACGTACTGAGATTTTAATAAAACATAGCAAATATCAATTCTACCTTTGTAGCAGTTCTTTACAGTAAGCATGGCATAAGTACAAAACTACGCGGCATTAGTTTTTTAGGTAATGGACCCCATTTGCACATCCATTCATTAACCTTAAAAAAGCTACTTTATGACAAAGAAAGTTTTACTTACAACAGCCTTGACAGCCCTTACTTTTATTACTCTTACCAGTAACAAAACCGGTCCTGCAACCAATGGACAGGGAAACAAAACCGGTGGTCCCGGTTCCGGCGGACAAACATGCGGTATGCCCGGCTGCCACACTTCCGGCATTGGCACTACTACAGGTGCAATAGAAGTACGGAAACGTTTCAAACCAGACTCTAATGCAGTAGTAAATGCATACTTGCCTGATTCTTTATACACTGTAAAATTTTCAGGATCACACATATCTCTTAATAAATATGGTTTTCAGCTAGAGGTTTTGAAGCTGAATGATTCTTCTGATGCAGGTACAATATCTAACCTGAGCCCTAAAGTACAGTCTAAAACAGTTTCTGGCAGAACGATACTGGAACACACAGATACAATATCAGGAAGCCAGTTGACAGTAACATTTACATGGAAAGCACCTGCCAAAAACAGTGGACAAGTTCGCTTCTATGGCATTATAAATGCCGTAAACGGAGATGGCACCAGCGCCAACGACAAACCAAGCAGCACAATCATGATAGGTTTGGCGGAATCACTGAATACACCTAATCTGGCTAAAGAAAATAAATTCAGTATATATCCCAATCCTGCATCTACAGTACTTAATATAAAGAGACAAGCTGCTGATAATGGCAGCTATGAAATGCAGATACTAAACAACAGCGGACAGATAGTAAGCACTACTAACACCACTGTAAATAATAGTGCGCTGGAACACAACATCAATACATCTTCACTTGCAAGCGGACTTTATATGCTTCGCGTTGCACACAACGGAGAACAACAAGTAATGCCGTTTATAAAACAATAACCAATACAACTCTTACAATACTAAAGCGCACATATTGTGCGCTTTAGTTTAATAGTATTATCAACAGAGCATACAACAACATCATACCATCTACAAGCCCCAGATAAGCTTTGTCTGATGGATACTTCTTTACATACAGCATTACTACTTTCATACACATAGCTGTTATTAGCTCTGCAATTAATCTGCCAATGTGCGGGTATCTTAAATATTGGACAATACTGCTTACGGCGAATATTATTATTGATGCATCAATCAAAGTATAGCTTCTTGCAGCACCAATTCTATTAGGTATGGTCTGTATGTCTTTTTGTGCATCTGCCTGCATATCGCGTATATCAAATGCAATACACAATGCAAGCAGCAAGCTCGTCCGTATCAATATCTCAAATGGATAATCAGTTATGTTTTTATGCCGGTATAAAATTGGCAATACACAGGTCGCAATCACCCACACTGTTACTAATGCTATTATCTTTCCCCATCCATAATCTTTCAGCCTACGTTTGTTGGTAAATGGCAATAAGGGAAATGAATACATGAATGAGCATACACCCATTACCGCACACCACCCTAATATATCTGCGCTTACGTACAGCAGACTGAATAACAAACCCATACTACCAGCTATTACCATCACCCAATGCCACATACTCCTATACTTCGACCAGTGTTCTTCACTTACCTGCGCCATTGTACGTAGTATGAAATGAAGATTGTAAACCACAAGCGTACTTGAAAACAGCAATAGATGTAATGGTGTAATAGTATCAGGCGTTTGGCCTAGTATCAATTTTTCTGTAGCCATACACATACCCACAGCACATAGTGCAGCAAATATGCTGGTAAACAATATCCAATCTGTAAGCCTGCGTAGCATGTACCAACAAAAATACGGCTGCAAGTGCAGCCGTATCCTTATTTATTCATTTATATTATTTCAACCTTACAGCGGTATATTACCATGTTTGCGCTTAGGCATACTAACTACTTTGTTCTCAAGCATTTTGTATGCTTTTATCAATTTAGCACGTGTTTCAGATGGCAGTATTACTTCGTCAATGAAACCACGGGCAGCTGCACCATAAGGGTTTGCGAACTTCTCCATGTATTCCATTTCTTTCTCTTTCCATTTTGCTTCGCTGTCTGCAGCCTCTGCTATCTCTTTTTTGAAGATAATTTCTGCAGCACCTTTAGCGCCCATTACGGCAATCTCAGCCGTAGGCCATGCATAGTTCAGGTCGGCACCTATGTGTTTAGAATTCATCACATCATACGCACCACCATAAGCCTTGCGCGTGATGACTGTCACTTTAGGCACTGTAGCCTCGCTGAGTGCATACAGCAGTTTAGCACCGTTGGTAATAATACCATGCCACTCCTGATCTGTACCCGGCAGGAAGCCCGGCACATCTACCAGTACCAGCAAAGGAATATTGAAAGCATCGCAGAAGCGCACAAAGCGCGCACCTTTTTTGCTTGAATTGATATCTAACACACCTGCAAGAAACGCTGGCTGATTAGCCACCACACCAACACTGCGGCCACCTATACGTGCAAAACCTACAACAATATTCTCAGCGTATTCTTTATGCACCTCAAGGAAAGAATCAGCATCTACTACTTCTTCTATCACTTCTTTTATGTCATAAGGCTGGTTCGGATTTTCAGGAATAATGCTATCCAGTTTCGCACGTGTTTCATCAGCTGCTTCGTAAGCATATACAGGTGCTTCTTCTTCGCAGTTTTGAGGCATATAGCTCAGCAAGCGCTTGATGTGGTCTATACATTCTACTTCGTTTGCCAGTGCAAAATGCGTAACACCTGATTTTGATGCGTGTGTATGTGCACCACCAAGTTCTTCACTTGTTACTGTTTCATGCGTTACTGTCTTCACAACGTTTGGACCGGTTACGAACATGTAAGATGTGTTCTCCACCATCAGGATGAAGTCTGTGATGGCAGGCGAATAAACGGCACCACCCGCACATGGCCCCATGATAGCAGACAGCTGAGGTACAACACCCGATGATTTTACATTGCGATAGAAAATATCGGCATAACCACCCAATGACACTACACCTTCCTGTATACGTGCACCACCGCTATCGTTCAGGCCCACAACAGGTGCGCCGTTTTGTATAGCGAGGTCCATTATTTTACAAATCTTCTCTGCATGTGTTTCTGAAAGACTGCCACCAAATACGGTGAAGTCTTGCGAATACACATATACCAAGCGGCCGTTCACAGTACCATAACCTGTAACTACACCATCGCCCGGGTACATTTCTTTTTCCATACCAAAGTCGCGGCTGCGGTGTTGCACGAGCATACCTATTTCTTCAAAAGAACCTTCATCCAACAAAAGTTGTATGCGTTCGCGTGCTGTCAGTTTGCCTTTTTTGTGTTGGCTTTCTATGCGTTTTGCACCACCGCCAAGCAGTGCTTCTTCTTGTTTGCTTTTTAATACAGATACCTTGTCCATCTCGCAGATATTCAAAAATTGTGCAACAAACCTAATGCAAAACACCCCAAACAACAACTATTTATAACAAGGATTTAGGCTTGGAAAGATTGTATTCTACCCGCTACTGCAATAACTTTACTATAAACTGAGGAATGAGATACGCTGCACTTATTATATTATTCTTTTTTTCGCTGCAAGCTAAAGCACAGCCTATACAGGCATACAAGGCTACAGAGCTGATGCAGCGGGTAGCCAACCCCGATTCATTTTATGTAGTCAACTTCTGGGCTACATGGTGCGGGCCCTGTATTAAAGAGCTACCCCAATTTACCAAACTTTCAGAGCAGCTTACGGGCAAACCTGTGAAAATACTATTGGTAAGCCTCGACTTTAAAGAAGCATACCCAAAGAAACTGGCAGCATTTATTGCGAAAAAGAAACTGCAACATGAGGTGGTATGGCTGAATGAAACCAATGCCAATGAATTCATCCCGAAAATAGATGAACGCTGGCAGGGTTCTATACCTGCTACTATGCTGTACTACAAAAAGATGGAATACACCAACCTGTTTGAAGGCACCATTACTGCACCACAATTGCAGTTACTGATAGAAAAACAACTGGCTTTACAATAATTGCGATTACTACCCTCATACAAGACATTTACGAAACTGGTAGAGCAGGAAACTTTTGAACCTGTTTTCAGTTGGGGGCTGCGCATGGCAATAGCAGCTATTGTGCCTGTGCTGTGGGGCTTGTACACAGGGCGTGGCGAAGATGCAACATGGATAGCACTTACGGCAGAGAGTATCTGCTGGGTAGAATTGAAAGGCTCTTTCGGGCAAAGGCTGCGCATACTGACGGGTGGCATCATGCTGTCTTTATTCTTCGGTATGCTGGGCAGTGTAACGGGTGATTGGCTTTGGCTGAGCCTTGTTTGCATGTTGCTCGTAGGTTTTATATCGGGCCTTTTCAAAAATCTGGGCGACCGTGGCAGCGGGCTTGCCATGAGCGTATTCGTACTATTCATCATCACCAACAACTACCCTACCCATTCGTGGCACGAATTGCAGCATCGCGTGGAATTGATATTTATTGGTGGTTTATGGAATGCACTTGTAGGTATTGCTGCGGCCTTGTACACACCTGCCAAGCAGCCATACAGGCGTACTATTGCGGTGATATGGAAAAGCATACACGGGCTGATAGATACTGTTGCCAAGGGTTGGGATGGTAAAGATGTGCGCAGCAATATCCGCGATATTTATTTGCAGGAAAAAGAAGTACGTGCCGCTATAGATACATCGCTGCACCTGTATGAGGCGATGGCACATCAGGCCAATAAAAAAGATACGCACGAATACGAACTGGCACAGGTGCGCAAAGCTACAGCACTTGTTGCCACACACATTATTGCCATCAGCGAAGAACTGGAGCAGTTGAATATCCGCGATATAGACACCTCGCTGAGACTGAAGATATATGCCGTGCTGAAAGCATTGCAACAAACGGTAGATCGCATGGCAGTATATGTAGTAACCCTGAAGCCCGAGGAAGAACTGCTGTTAGAATCGCGCATCAGCAGGTTGGATAAACTGACGGCACTGCTGAAAGAATATAATATAGATGAGGGCGATGCAAACTACCATCCTATAAAACGCGCCACACAACTGGCAGAGCGGTGTACCAAGCTGATACAAAGCAGCATGGAACGCCTTGAAAAATCGCGTGACGAACGTGCGGTGTTCCGCTCCTATTCGCTTATCAAAACCATCTTCATACTACACCCCAAACACTGGATACGCAACCTGCAGGTATTGTTCAATTTCAACACCTTTACCACACGCTATGCCATACGCGCTGCTGTGGCTGCTACTATCGGACTGTTTATTGCCAAGTGGTTCAATATCAGTCACGGGTATTGGCTACCCTTCACTACACTGCTGGTATTGCAACCCTACTTTGGCGCTACTATCAAAAAAGCTATCGACCGCGTAATTGGTACTGTAGCAGGTGGTATAGCAGGTGGCCTTATTATGGGTTTGCCTACAGGTTTATACATCAAGGAAATCATGCTGTTTATTAGCTTCATCATGATGGTGTACTTCATACACAAGCGTTATGCAGTAGCTGTGTTTTTCATTACGCTCAGCCTTGTAATGCTATTCAACGTAGAAGGCACACTTGATACTACACTACTCATTACACGCGGGCTATCAACCGTTGGTGGTGCTACACTTGCTATCATAGCAGGCTTTGCACTGCTTCCACACTGGGATACTAAGTGGCTGCCCATCCACCTTTCCGATTGTATTAACGCCAATTATCAATACTTCAGGGAAAGCTTTTTTGCAGATAGCAGGCTTGCCAACTGGACACGCATGAAACGAAATGCAGAATCGAAGAACACCAATGCTTTCGATTCCTTCAACCGCTATATGCAGGAACCCAGCCTGAAACGCAAGACAGTATCGGTATACTACCACATCATTACACACAATGTACGCATCACACGAGAGCTGAATAATATTCATCTGGAAGAAGACAATCGCTCGGTAAACCAAGCAGATAATATCAGCATCGAACAAAAGATAAAACTGCATACAGCGCTTACATGGTTCAACAAAAATGTTCGCCTCAGCAATGCTATCAATCTGGATAAACAGACAGATGTATTGGGCGATGATGTGCAGGCTACTTACAATGCACCATTGTCTGAAACACAACTGATGTATCTGGACCGCATGATAATAGAACTGAAAGCCATGCACACAGATCTGCTACGCCTTGCCAACCGCGAAAAAGAATAATGCCTTAGCTTCGCAGTATGAACTATCTGGGGCACGCCTATTTATCTTTCGGAGACGCCGAAATATTGACGGGAAATATGATGGGCGATTATGTAAAGGGCAAACTAGCTCTGGAAAAATATCCCGAAAACATACAGAAAGGGCTGATGCTGCATCGCAAAATAGATACGTTTGCAGATAGTCACCCTGCCAACCAGCGTGCAAAAGTGTGGTTCAGAAACGACTACGGCTTGTACTCGGGGGCTATCCTCGATATTCTGTACGACCATTTTCTGGCAAACGACCCTAAACACTTTGCATCCAAAGAGGCCTTATTCAATTTCTCACAACAAACATATAACCAACTGGCAACCAATAGCCAATACTTCCCCGAACGCTTTGCATACATGTTTCCCTACATGCAAAAAGAAAACTGGTTGCATGGTTACTACAATCTGCGTGGCATTCAGCAATCGCTGGGAGGGCTCTCAAGACGCGCCAAACATCTGCCACCTGTAGATAAAGCATACGCCACATTCATCACACAATTTTATCAACTAAACCAGTGTTATTATGAATTTATGGACGACGTTGTTAAATTTGTTAAACTTGAGTTAAGCCTGTAGAATTGGCAATACGCATAGTATTTTTGAACGGTTCGGTTTTTTGGTATTTTAAATTAGTCATGCGCAAATATTTTTTCCCATACATAGCTACTATACTTATATTAATTGTAATAGTTGCCTGCAACTCTCAGTCCGAACCCGCAAACGCCAAGCCACGCATACCCGAAGAAAAGAAATTCGGCAGTATCAAACTGAAATATGAAGACACTACGCAACCGGAATTTCGCAGAATGGTGCGCAGGCTCGATTCTTTTTATGCTATTCAATCTCGTGTAGGCTTCAACGGTAGTGTGTTGGTAGGCTACAAAGGCAAAGTATTGTATGAAAGATATTACGGCCTAGCCAACAGGGAAACAGGATTGAAACTGAATCCTAATAGTGCTGTACAACTGGCATCTGTTTCTAAAACATTTACCGCTGCTGCCATCCTGTGGCTGCACCAACAGAAGTATCTGAATATTGACGAAAAAGTTCAAACATATATCCCTCAAATTCCTTACCCCGATGTTACAGTAAGAATGCTCCTGTGTCACCGTTCAGGTATTCCTGATTATATAAAATGGGTACCGTCTTTCCGTAAGGACACAAAGACACCAATGACCAATGCAGATGTAATAGCCATGTTTGCAAAACACAGGCCTGCAATGGAATTCCGTGCAAACAGCCGCTTTAAATATTGCAACAGCAACTATGCTATACTGGCTTCTATCATAGAAGAAGTAATTGGTATGAGCTACGAAGAGTTTATGCGCAAATACATCTTCGACCCACTGGGCATGAAGAACACATTTGCTTACAATCCTTTCAAAGGCCTGCCATATGGCAATACTATCAGCTACAAAGCTAATTGGGTGAAAGAGCCTGATATGTTTGCAGATGGTGTACTGGGCGATAAAGGGATCTACAGCACTGTAGAAGATATGTATCGTTGGGACCAGTCTTTCTATAAAAACACTTTCCTTAGCAACGAGACTATCGAGATGGCATACGGGCCATGCTCTTTCGAGAAACCGGGCATTAAAAACTACGGGCTCGGCTGGCGTATGCTTTGCTACCCTGATGGTGATAAAATCATTTATCACAACGGTTGGTGGCATGGCAATAACACAGTATTCTACCGTTTTATACAAGATAATTTCACCATCATCATCCTAGGCAACAAATACAGCAGCAGTATCTACAGGCAAGCACCTGTGGTATATAGCATTCTGAAAAATACAGATGCCGATAAGGGCTTTGATACCGAAGGTTAATAGTCTTTTTATAGCAGATACTATATTGTTGCTATATATCAAACTCTTAAATTTGATTTAAGGCAAATGCACTAAATGCTGAGTTTGATAATTTAGCCATTATGATACTACGTATATGTTGTTATCTTTTGTTGTGTTGTTTCTGTTCTCAGGCAATTGCACAAACATCAGTTTCAGGCGTTGTAATAGATAGCGACACAAAACAACCATTGCCATTTGCCACACTCAGGCAACAAGACAGTAAGCAGGGTTTCATTGCCGACATCAACGGACGCTTTGCTTTCAATCTGCTTTCGGGTGTAAATACTATCACTATATCCTACACAGGCTACCAAACAAAAACAGTTAATACGGGCAATACAGACACCATCTTTCTGCAGCCTGCATACAATGCCTCGCAGGAGGTAATTGTAAGGCCTCCTTACGACAAAATAAAGCGCATCATCAACACTGCAATTCGCAACAAACAGTACAACGACCCCGACAAGTACGAACAATACCGCTACGATATTTATTACAAAATGCTGGCAGACATACTGCCTAATGAAGAAGCGCTAAAAGCACGCAGAGCTAAAGAAGACAAGCAAGCCAAACGCAGTGAGGAAGCACAACGCAGCATAGACTCTATGCGCGCGGCTACAAAAAAAGAAAACGATTCCTTCTTCAACAATAACCACGTCCTGTTCTCCGAAACATATAGCAGGGTTGCTTATGAGCGTCCGGGCAAAAGACAGGAAACGGTTCTTGCTTCACGCTTTTCAGGCTTTAAGAAAACACTTTTTACCAATGTAGTAACAGGTGTACTACCCTTTCATGCTTACGACGATTTTATAAAACTCAATACAGTAGATTATGTCAATCCGCTTTCTACAGGTTGGCAATCTCGTTATCAGTTCGACCTGATTGATGAATTGCAGGATGCAAACGACACCATTTTCATCTTTAAATACAAGGCAAAGAAAGGCGTAGTATTTAAATCGTTGCAGGGCATGCTGTACATCAACACCAACGGCTATGCCATTTCGCACATCACAGCACAAACACCTGATACGGGAGATGGACGTGTATTGAAGATGCAACAAGTATATCGTTATACAAATGGTAAATGGTTTCCGCGAGAGCTGAATTATGATTTCATATTTACCAAATATCCTAGCCCTGAAATGGGCATGATACTTTCAGGGCATTCAATCATTGATTCAGTATTCTATAACACGGGCAATATCAGGTTTGATAAAGCACATGCCGTAAAACTGCACGACTCTGTAGATATGCGTACAGATGAAGAATGGCAACGCTACAGGTTTGACTCTATAAGAGTAAAAGAAAAGCAAACCTATGTGTTGATGGATAGCCTGATGGAAGAAACAGGCGTTGGTAAATTTCTGGAAAATGCAGGCAATCTGGCTATTGGCAGGATACCAATCAAATTCTTAGACCTCGACCTTACACGCCTGCTCGCATTCAACACATACGAAGGAACAAGACTTGGTATTGGTGTCTATACCAACGATAAAATATCAAAATACTTTTCTGTAGGCGGATGGTTTGGCCATGGTTTTAAAGATAAAGTGGGGAAGTACGGCGCATCTGCTCGCATATTCCCTACCGGTAAAAAAGAGCATTGGGTAGAGTTTGCGTATCAGAACAATTATCGCAACACGGGCAATGTAAACATACACCCCGAGATAGACAGACGCGGCCTGCAAAACTGGTTGCTGGTGCAGGTAGATAAGATAGAAGAATACAAAGGAACCGCACACGGGCGTTTCGGCTATTGGGAATTTGATATTGCGGGCAAACAACAAAAACTGCAACCACAGTATTTCTACAACTTCAATGAGATGGGGGCTAAAGCAGGAGAGTATGATGTGAAAGAAGCATCGCTCAATATTCGCTATGCATACAAAGAAAAACGTACACCTGTATATGGCTACTATCTGCCTGCAGGCACTAAGTTCCCCATACTCTATTTGCAACTAGCAAGTGGGCAATTGGCCAGTGGCAGCTACGCAACAAACTATACTCGTATACTTGCAGCACTGGATTACAAAGTACACATCAACCGCTGGGGACAGGATAATATCAGGCTGCTGGGTGGTATGATACAAGGCGAGAATGATAACGCGCTGCCACGTTCGCTATTGCTTGCAGGCAATGGTTATCGGTTCAATTCAGAATATCAGCTGTATGCATGGGGCGGCTTCATGACCATGCTGCCATTCTCTTATTTCAACAATCAGTTTGCATCTGTTTTCTACCGTCACGATTTCGACAGGTATTTTTACAATCACAAATACAGCAAGCCATCACTCAGCATTGCACACAATCTTACCTATGGTAGCTTATCATCAAAATCTGCCGCAGCAGATGCGGGAGTTACAGCGCCATCAAATGGCTATCACGAATCTGGTTTGATTATCAACAATATCGTTCGCCTCAATTATCTGAACATCGCTTATTTCAACCTCAACTTAGGAGCCTTCTATCATTGGGCCAATACACCTTTCGACTGGAATAAAAACGGTCGGTTTGTGATTGGTGCTTCATTCAGTTTCTAAAAAGTAAAAGCCCCGATGGTTCGGGGCTTTATAATTATATGCTCTAAGAATTAGCGGCTGTAGTTTGGCGCTTCTTTCGTTATCACGATATCGTGCGGGTGGCTTTCTGCCATACTTGCCGATGTGATGCGGATAAACTGCGCATTGTCTTGCAGTGTTTTGATGTCTTTAGCACCGCAGTAACCCATACCTGCGCGCAGGCCACCAACAAATTGTTGAACAACCTCATTCAGCGAGCCTTTGTACGGTACACGGCCTACTATACCTTCCGGTACCAGTTTCTTAATGTCTGCTTCCATATCCTGGAAGTAACGGTCTTTAGAACCTTCCTGCATTGCCTCTACGCTACCCATACCACGGTAAGACTTAAACTTACGTCCTTCGTAGATGATAGTTTCTCCCGGGCTTTCTTCCGTACCTGCAAAGATGGAACCAGCCATCACACAAGATGCACCTGCAACCATTGCTTTCACCATGTCACCTGTATAACGGATACCACCATCAGCAATTACCGGAACACCTCTTTTCTTCAACGCAGAAACCGCTTCCATAATAGCTGTAAGCTGCGGAGCACCAGCACCTGTTACTACACGTGTAGTACAGATAGAACCCGGCCCTACACCTACTTTCACCGCATCAGCACCTGCATCTGCCAGTGCTTTTGCACCTGATGCAGTAGCTATATTACCTGCTATTACAGGCAAGCCTTTAAAAGTTTTCTTTACCAGCTTCACCATGTCCACTACACCTTTAGAGTGTCCGTGTGCGCTATCCAGTGTTATTACATCCACACCTGCAGCTTTCAGTGCTTCTACACGTTGCAGTGTATCTGCGGTAATACCAACAGCAGCACCTGCCAACAGGCGGCCCATGTTATCTTTAGCTGAATTTGGATGACTTTTGATTTGCATCGTATCGCGGAAGGTTATCAAACCTATCAGTTTACCTTTCTTATCTACAATGGGGAGTTTTTCAATTTTGTAATGCTCCAGGATGCTTTCTGCTTTCAGCATGCTTGTACCTGCCGGTGCAGTTACAAGATTTTCCTTGGTCATTATTTCGCTTACCTTCTTCTTGGTGTTCTTTTCAAAACGCATATCACGGTTTGTAAGAATACCTACCAGCAGGTTGTTTTTATCTACTATGGGAATGCCACCTATTTTATTATCGCGCATCAGTTTCAGTGCCTCTGCAACGGTAGCATCAGGTGTCAATGTTATCGGATCAACAATTAAGCCACTTTCACTACGCTTCACTTTGCGTACCTGCTCTGCCTGGCGCTCAATGCTCATGTTTTTGTGCAACATGCCTATACCACCCTCACGAGCCAGTGCAATAGCCAACGTAGCTTCCGTAACAGTATCCATTGCAGCAGATACCATCGGAATATTAAGCTTAATATCTTTTGTCAGTTGAGTAACGGTACTTACTTCTCTCGGTAGGACTTCGGAGTAAGCCGGCACAAGGAGGACGTCATCGAACGTAAGGCCTTCGCCGTAGAACTTAGATTTTATTGCCATGTGCAAAGGTAATGTAAGAATTTGAATTTAAAAAAATCGGCTATAATATTCGCTGATAGCATTATAAAAGCCGCTACAGCATTGCTTTTCATGCCACATCATTAATATTTACTGATAAAAATCAGGCGCAACGGCGGCGGAAATTTTGTACTTTTCGTAAAATTCCCCTTGATGACACAGCACCCGCATCTGGCGTTTGAGACCCGTAGCAAACAGGAAGAATGGCAGTCTGAGGCCTTGGTAAAACTGCTGCATTATGTACAGGACAGGTCGCCATATTATCAGCGCTTGTTCAAGGAGCATAATATTAACCTGGCCAATATTAAGGGTGTAAAAGACATGGGCTATCTGCCCACTACTACCAAAAGCGATATGCAGGAACACAACTGGGAATTCCTTTGTGTACCCTCTACCGAAATAAAAGAATACACCGCTACATCGGGTACACTGGGCAGACCTGTTACTATAGCACTTACAGCAGGCGACCTTGATCGCCTTGCATATAACGAACAGCAATCTTTCCTTACTGCCGATGGTAAGCCTGAAGATTGCTATCAATTGATGCTTACGCTCGACCGCCAGTTTATGGCAGGCATAGCCTACTACCAGGGCATACGCAAATTGGGTGGTGCATTGGTGCGTACAGGACCAGGCTTGCCTGCTATGCAATGGGATACCATCTTCCGCCTGCAGAGCAATAGCATTGTAGCCGTACCGTCTTTTATGCTGAAGATGATTGAATATGCACAAGAGCACCAGATAGACCTGCACCATACACCTGTCAAAAAAGCTATCTGCATCGGCGAAAGCCTGCGTGCAGCAGACTTTGAACTGAATGTACTGGGCAATAAGATATACAGCGACTGGCCAATCAAATTCTATAGTACCTATGCTTCTACCGAAATGCAAACGGCATTTACAGAATGTGGTGCAGGTATGGGTGGCCACGAAATACCTGATTTAATAATTCTTGAAATACTGAACGACCATGGCGACCCGCTGACTGCAGGGCAATATGGCGAGGTAACCATTACTACACTTGGTGTAGAGGGCATGCCGTTGATACGCTACCGTACAGGCGATATCTGTACCTTCTACGAAACACAATGCAGTTGTGGCAGATACAGCCGCAGGCTTAGCCCTGTGCTTGGCCGCAAGCAGCAAATGATTAAATACAAGGGTACAACACTATACCCACCTGCGGTGTTCGATATACTCAACAATATTCCTTTCATAAAAGAATATGTGGTAGAAGTATTCACGAATGAATTGGGTACGGATGAACTACGTATTCACGTAAACACTCCGCTACCTGTAGACGATTGCGAAGCAAAGCTGAAACCATTGTTGCAGTCAAAACTACGTGTGGCACCACTACTCCACTTCCATAGCGGCAGCGAAATGCAGCAAATGCAGTTTCCGCCAAACAGCCGCAAGCAGGTGAAGTTTATGGATAATAGAAAGAGTGCTTTGTAAGATTCCCTATAGCGCTATAAACAAATCCATTTATGCAAAATTTGGCAGTTCAGCCAAAGGATGTACATTTGTGGAGTGATTAGTCAATCATAAAATAATGGATAAACAAAAAGACATACTGAATGCTGCACTGAAACTGTTTACTGAATTCGGTTTTCATGGCACGCCTACCAGCAAGATAGCACAAGAGGCAGGTGTGGCTAATGGTACGTTGTTCCATTATTTCAAGACTAAGGACGAGCTGATTGTTGCCCTGTATGTAGACATCAAAAAGCAATTAGGCTTCTGCGTAGCTAAAGACATTCAGGCCGAAGACAGCATAAAAGAAACAGCACGCAAATACTATGTAGCCGCATTGCATTGGGGCATAGACAATGAAACAGAGTTCCGCTACATTCAGCAATTCCTCAGCTCTCCGTACGTATCTATGATACCTGCAGAGCTTGTTGAGCAAAGCCTGGCTATGATCAACATGATAAAAGAGGGTATCAAGCAGAAACTGATAAAAGTAACACCTGCAGAATATGTGATGTCTATCATCAGCAGCCACCTCTACGGGGTCAACCAATACATTAATTCACAAAAACTAAGCTCGGCAAAACAAAAGCAACTTATCAACGAATCTTTCGAACTGGTTTGGAAGATGATTACTTAATATTTTTTTGACAAAATAATAGAGTGACTACTCAATCTAATAATCTTAAAAAAAAAAAAATGAAAAATCAGGTAGTATTAATAACGGGTGCATCATCGGGCATTGGCAAAGAAACAGCCAAAATGCTGGCACAGCAGGGCTATACAGTATATGGCACTGCACGCCGTATAGACAAAATGAAAGAACTTGAGCAATATGGCGTTAAACTGATTGCGATGGATGTAACAGACGATGCCGCTATGGTAAACGCTGTAAACACCATAGTAGCTGCACACAAAACAATAGATGTACTGGTTAACAACGCGGGCTATGGTTCTTATGGTGCGCTGGAAGATGTACCTATCAGCGAAGCCAAGTATCAGTTTGAAGTAAACATCTTCGGTCTTGCAAGGCTTACACAATTGGTACTACCCTATATGCGCCAACAACGTTCTGGCAAAATCATCAACATATCATCAATGGGTGGCAAGATTGGCGAGCCACACGGCGCATGGTATCATGCTACCAAATTCGCGCTGGAAGGTTTGAGCGATAGCCTGCGTATGGAATTGAAGCAATTTAATATAGACGTGGTTGTGGTGCAACCGGGAGCCATCAAAACAGAATGGAATACAATAGCCAGAGAAAATCTGATGAAAGTATCCGGACAAACAGCCTACAAAGAGCTTGCCGCCAAACACTTTCGCATGTTGGAAAGAGCCGATGGTAAAATGGCATCGGAACCAATCGTAATAGCGCGTGCCATAAGCAGCGCGGTTAATGCAAAAAAACCGAAAACAAGATATGTAGCGGGCGCTAGTGCCAAGCCCGTGCTGCTGGCGCGTGCATTGCTTAGCGACCGTATGTTTGACAGCCTAATGCTCAGCCAAATGAAATAAGATGCGCATCATTAAAAACATAATCTATACGATAGTAATAATCGTATTCATACTAACTTCAGCTACTATTATTTATATGCAAAAAGCAACATTTGGCAAAACACCATCAGGTGCAAGGCTTGAAAGAATAAAACAATCGCCCAACTATCGCGATGGCAAGTTTCAGAACCTCAGCCATACGCCCGATCTTGCAGAGGGTGTCAGCTACTACAGGGTAATGAAGGACTTCTTCTTTGATAAAGACAAAAGGAATACACCAAAGGATATTATACCTACACAAAAAACAGATCTGCATAGCCTGCCTGCAGATACAAATGTGCTGGTTTGGTTTGGCCACTCGTCTTACTATATTCAGATAGATGGCAAGCGCATATTGGTAGACCCTGTGCTGAGTGGTAGCGCGTCGCCTGTCAGCTTTACCACCAAGAGCTTTAAAGGAAGTGATGCATATACCATAGAAGATTTCCCGCCGATAGATTATCTATTCATAACGCACGACCACTACGACCATCTTGATTACGAAACCATCATGAAGCTGAAGCCGAAAGTGGGTAAGATAATCATGGGGCTTGGTGTGGGTGAGCATTTTGAACACTGGGGATTCGATACATCAGCAATCGTAGAACGTGATTGGCATGAGACTGTAACTCTTGATAGTGGCTTTACGGTACATACCACACCTGGCAGGCATTTTTCCGGCAGGGGCTTCAAGCGCAATCAGTCTTTATGGATGTCTTATGTTTTGCAGACACCATCCATGAAGATATTTCTGGGTGGAGACTCGGGCTATGATACCCACTTCGAAGCTATAGGCAAGCAACACGGCCCGTTCGATTTTGTATTGCTGGAATGTGGGCAATATCACCCTTACTGGAAATACATCCACATGATGCCCGAAGAAGTAGTGCAAGCAGCGATAGACCTGAAAGCCAAAACGCTGATGCCTGTGCATTGGTCAAAATTCAGCCTTGCGCTGCATGCATGGGATGAACCTATTAAACGGGCATTGGCAGAAGGCAAGAAAAAGAATGTACCTATGGTTACCCCAATGATTGGACAGGTAGTAAACCTGGATGGCAGCAATCAACACCATCCGTGGTGGGAGCAAGTAAAATAGCGCTGCTACTTAGCTTTCATCCGATTGTTCTTAGGATTGTGCTCTAACTCAGCCAATCCTAAGGCTTCCATTAATGGTGGCACATATACCCCAAACCTGCCACGAAAGCCCTTTTTCAAACCATACCATCCACCAACAGGATTGTCAGTTGCTCGCCCCCATGCTTCCACTGTACCCTCTTTAGCAGGCTTTTGTTCATCTGCCCCGCCAAGCTCCATCCAATCACCGTGTATTTTCAACATGGCATGCAGGTCGTCAATACAACGCCATTGATAATGCAGTACTGTCTTACCTACCGTACACACCAATATTGCAGGCTCTTTACTATCATCTTTGTGCATAGTATATGCCGATGTGCCGGGTGCAGTCAACAATTCCCAAGGGCTTTCTTTTGTACCCTTACCTTTTACTTTAGTCATAACAACATATTTAGACAATACAAAATACCATTATTATCAGCCAAAACATCCCCCGATTAAAGGTATTTTATAAGACTACAATCCTATACTAAAAAAGACAATAAAAATTATAAAATACTTATTTTTGCATTAGTAAATATGCTCTTTGACATACCGTTTTCTACATCGCCAATAGTTAATATTGTTTCCATTTCACTGCTTGTAAAAACGGAAACAAATGGAAACAAAATTTCAACACATCCAAAATAAGCCTGTTTATCAGGTACTTATAAGGCAAAAAAAACGGCCCCGATGTTTCGGAGCCGTTTTTGTTATCGTTTGTTGCAACAATTAGCGGGCAATGTTCACCGCACGCAGTTCGCGTATTACGGTTACTTTCACTTGTCCCGGGTATTGCATTTCCTTCTGTATTTTGTCAGCAATCTCGAAAGATAGGCGTGTGCTGTCTGCATCGCTTACTTTCTCTGCTTCTACTATCACGCGCAGTTCGCGGCCTGCCTGTATCGCATATGCTTTTTCAACACCATTGTAAGCCATTGCCAATGCTTCCAGATCTTTGATACGTTGCAGGTAGCTTTGCATCATCTCACGGCGGGCACCAGGCCTTGCACCGCTAATGGCATCACAAGCCTGTATGATAGGGCTGATGATATAAGTCATTTCCATCTCATCGTGGTGCGCACCTATTGCGTTTACGATGGCAGGATGTTCGCCACATTTCTCAGCCAGTTTAGCCCCCAATAATGCGTGGCTCAGTTCTGTTTCCTCGTCAGGCACTTTACCAATATCGTGTAGCAGACCGGCACGTTTAGCCAGTTTCACTACTTTCTGTCCAAGACCCAGTTCTGCAGCCATGATACCGCAAAGGTTGGCAGTTTCT
Organism: Chitinophagales bacterium; assembly: GCA_017303395.1. Taxonomy (GTDB): domain Bacteria; phylum Bacteroidota; class Bacteroidia; order Chitinophagales; family Chitinophagaceae; genus Polluticoccus. Next base: position 133,959 of record JAFLBN010000009.1, on the reverse strand, counting down.
TTAGAGTGCATCAGCAGGTTCTGGCCATAAGAAGAGCGGAAGCGCATTTTACCTACCATACGTACCAGGTCTTTGTGCAGACCGTGGATACCCAGTTCTATGATAGTGCGTTCGCCTATTTCCAGTACTTGTTCTTCCAGTTGCTTTTTGGTTTTCTCAACCACTTCTTCAATACGTGCAGGGTGTATACGACCATCCTGTACAAGGCGTTGCAGCGACAGGCGTGCTACCTCGCGGCGCAGCGGGTCGAAACAGCTCAATACAATTGCCTCAGGCGTATCGTCTATTATCAGGTCAACACCGGTTGCTGCTTCCAGCGCACGAATGTTACGTCCCTCACGACCAATGATCTGACCCTTGATTTCGTCACTTTCCAGATTGAATACAGTGATGGCATTTTCGATAGTCTGCTCAGCACCTGTACGCTGTATAGTCTGGATGATGATTTTCTTAGCTTCTTTAGATGCGTTTTGCTTCGCCTCTTCCATTATCTCCTTCACGTGCGCCATAGCAGCTGTGCGGGCTTCTTCTTTCACAGCCTCCATCAACTCTGCCTTTGCTTCTTCAGCACTCAGGTTGGCTACTTTCTCCAGACGCTTGATGTGTTCTTCCTGATGGCGTTCCAGTTCGCTGCGTTTGATGTTTACAGCTTCCAGTTGCGCATCCAGTTTTTCTTTCAGTTGCTGGTTTTCGTTAGTTTGCTTTTGCAGTGCAGCGTTCTTATCGTTTACGCTTTGTTGTTGCTGCTTAATGCGTGCTTCAGCTTCAGCTATTTTTTGGGTACGTTGCAGTGCTTCTTTTTCATGTTCGCTCTTCAGTTGTTGAAAATGCTCTTTAGCTTCCAGTATTTTTTCTTTTTTCAGCGCCTCGGCTTTGTCCTTAGCTGCCTCTACAAGTTTATTTGCTGTCAGTTCTGCTTCTTCAACCTGTTTTTGTGTGTTTTTTGCGAATAAGAATTTACCTAAAATGATACCTATTAATATAGCCGCTACCGCTACGACGGCAACGATAATTGTTGAATCCATAATGTTGTTTAACTTTTGCTTTTAGTCCGTTAGTTTATTCCATTTCTATTCGGCCTTTTCCTTAGTTATTAATTATATATATATTAAATAATGCGGTTTGGCTTCATTAGCCTGCTAAGTTAAGAAAAGATTTCGGTTAAGGAAATGGCGATTGGGCTGCCATATATGGTTTTAACACCGTAATATTGTACCACACAGCGAATACATAATGGTTTTATCATATGCATATTGCAACGTATCTGAAATGCCTATGCGCAGCGAGCCAAGCCACAGCGCAGAACAGGTAAACCAGATGCTATATGGCGAACGTTGCGAGATATTGGAAATTAACGAGAAGGACTGGGCAAGAATACGTTGCGAATGGGACGGATATGAAGGTTGGTGCCGTTTTGGCCAGCTTTCTATGGTATCGCTGAAGGAATACAGAAAAGCCCCGAAAGCGGTGGCATTCTCCCTGAAAAGCAAGCTTGTGTTTGAACAAGGTGAGCAATGGCTACCTATTGGCAGCGATTTATTTGGCCTGAAGGGCGGCAAAGCTCCGCTAAACCTGCCTGAAGCAAAATTTCGTGGTAAAAGGCTGCGCCATGATAAAATGCAGCTAGATGAGGATAGCCTTAAGACTATGGCAATGAAATACTTACACGCTCCGTACTTATGGGGTGGACGCAGTATTTCGGGTATAGATTGCTCGGGCTTCACCCAGATGGTATATAAGCTGTGCGGCAAAGCCATTTCAAGAGATGCCAACCAACAGGCCAATGAAGGCATAGCTGTAGACTTTCTACAGCATGCGCAGTGTGGCGATCTTGCATTCTTCAACAATGCAGATGGTAAAATAGTACACGTAGGTATGTTGCTGGATAATGACACCATTATACATGCTACTGAAACCAGCGGGCGTGTGGTAATAGACCGTATAGACCAAGGGGGTATCATCAGCGTAGGGCTGCGCAAACGCACACACCAGCTACGCCTGATAAAGCGATTCTTTTAAACGACGGGATTAATCGTACTCGTTGCCTTTGTGGTAAATGCGGAACATGTTCATACCTATCTGGTATTTGAGGACATCGTAATTGACTTCCCAGTTTTCCAGTTCGGCATTGGTAACATCATATATTTCGCCTTCTGTAAACAGGCGCAGCATACCTATTCTGTTTACGTAAGCAATAGAGTTGTACTGCATCACATACTTATCGGGATAGTAGCTTTCTAAAGAATAGATATTGCCTTTGTAGAATACTTTGAAATAACCGCTCTGATCTCTGTACGCAACCATGTTGTCTGCAACACGCAAATCTTGCGGAGAGAAGAAGCCTATAGTACGAACACTATCTCCGTAGAAGATTTTGAAGTAGCCATCTGTTGATACAAATGCTACAACATTATCGCCTGCCTGATAGGTTTGTGGTGGAAAGTCTTCTACAACATAGGTCTGCCCGCTGTGAAAGATTTTGAATTGCCTATTGATATCAAGATATGCAACTGTATTACGACCTACTTCAAAACTACTCACTGCATAGTTTTCCTGTTCCAGTATCTGCCCGTGGTAAAATATGCGGAATTGGTTTGCATAGTTATCATACGCCGCAATATTGTCTGATACTTTTATCACCTCCAGTGGTGTGCCTGCCAGAAAACCTTCTATGGGATATACATTGCCGTTGTAGTAAGCTTTATACTCGCTACGTATACCGTCAAAATACAGGATAACACTATCGCCCACAAAGTACTGCGAGCAAAACGTTGATAAATTTTTGATATTACCATTATCAAAAACATTCAATGATTTACTGTTAAGAAAAGTGACCAGATTATCACTCACTTTAAACTCGTTCGTAAACCCGATGTTGACAGTCTTAACGCCACCACCATAATATATTTTGAATGAGCGCGTATTATCCAGATACGGGATAGCTGTTTTGCCTACTTTCACTTCAGTGGGCGGCAAGTAGTCTACTTTGCGTATCATGCCCTTGTCCCAAACCATCACCTGGTTTTGCATATTGACATAGCACGCCAGTTGTGCGTTGCTTGTAAATCCTAAACAAAGTATCAATAAGACAATCAGAGAAACACGGGGCATACCTGGTATTTGTATGCTAATGTAAAATAAAAAAGCCGACCTGAGAACAGGCCAGCCCCTATAAACCCTATCACTATGAAAACTTTTACAAAATTAAATATTGATTAAAATTATCCAAAAAGTTTTTTTCAATGGCGGTATAAATATTTCTAAAAACAAAAAAGCCAGCCTGAGAACAGGCCAGCCCCTATAAACCCTATCACCATGAAAACTTCTTATAATAAAACGCCGAAGCGCTATATGGTATCAGATTTTATAATGCAAATGTAAGAAGGGTTTTAATTTAAAACAAGTTTCTTACAAAATTTTAATCTGTGTTATTAACAGAATATTATTTCTTTTTCTTAGGTGTAAAGATGGCTAACATCCTACGTCCTTCCATTTTAGGCATCGATTCCAGTGAGCCTACTTCCGCCAATCTCTCAGCAAATTTTAACAAAAGTAACTCACCGCGTTCCTGAAACATGATGGCACGGCCTTTGAACTGCACATAGCATTTCACCTTGTTACCTTCTTGCAAGAACTTCTCTGCGTGTTTTGCTTTGAAGTCGAAATCGTGCTCGTCCGTATTTGGTGTAAAACGGATTTCTTTCAGCTCAGACTGCTTAGATTTTGCCTTCTGTTCTTTATCCTTCTTCTTCTTTTCGTAGAGGAACTTTTTGTAATCGATAAGACGACACACAGGAGGAACTGCATTTGGAGAAATCTCTACCAGATCTACTTCCTGCTCTTGTGCAAGCCTCAATGCATCTTCCAGTTTGTAGACTGCTGGCTCTATGCCCTCGCCTATCAAACGCACTTCCTGTGCAGTGATTTCACGGTTTAAACGATGTTCGTTTTGTGGTACTCTCGGTCTAAAGTATGGTCCTTTACTTCTTCTTTGCATTAATGATTATTAATAAATGATGGCAAAAATAGTGTATTTACAATTCAAATGTATATGAACAGCCATGTTTATATACATTTAAAACAGCTATTTTTTGCCGCTAATCTGCTCTTTTACAGTGTTTGTTATTTCAGCGATGAATTCCTGCAGCGGTAATGTTCCTTTATCACCTTCGCCATGTTTGCGCACCGCTACCATTCCTTCGTTCATTTCCTTCTCGCCCACTACCAGCATATAAGGCACTTTCATCAGTTCGGTATCACGTATTTTCTTGCCTATTTTCTCGTTGCGATCATCTACTTCGGCCCTGATGCCTTCTGCTTTCAGTGCTTTAGCTACCTGTTCTGCATATTCGCCAAACTTATCGCTGATAGGCAATACTTTCAGCTGCACCGGCGCCAGCCACAAAGGCAGGTTGCCACCGCAGTGTTCCAACAATACGGCAATGAAGCGCTCCATAGAGCCAAATGGCGCACGGTGTATCATCACCGGGCGTTTGCGGCTGTTATCGCTGTCTACGTATTCCAGTTCAAAGCGTTCAGGCAGGTTATAGTCTACCTGTATAGTACCCAACTGCCAGCTGCGGCCCAGTGCGTCCTTCACCATGAAATCTAGCTTAGGGCCATAGAATGCAGCCTCACCATATTCCACAACAGTATTCAGGCCTTTTTCAGCAGCTGCCTGTATGATGGCTTGTTCTGCTATCTGCCAGTTTTCTTCACTGCCTATATACTTACTGCGGTCTTCTTTATCGCGCAGCGATACCTGTGCTGTAAAGTTTTGGAAATCGAGCGATGTAAATACATACATCACCAGGTCTATTACTTTCTTAAACTCTTCCAGTACCTGATCAGGGCGGCAGAAAAGGTGTGCATCATCCTGGGTAAAGCCACGTACACGTGTCAGGCCGTGCAATTCGCCCGACTGCTCGTAACGGTAAACGGTACCAAACTCTGCAAGACGCAAAGGCAGGTCTTTGTAAGAGCGTGGAGATGTTTTGTATATCTCGCAGTGGTGCGGACAGTTCATCGGCTTCAGCATAAACTCTTCACCCTCTTGTGGTGTAGTAATAGGGCGGAAGCTATCCTTACCATATTTTTCCCAGTGGCCTGATGTAACATACAACTGCTTGCTACCGATATGCGGCGTGATAACAGGCAAATAACCTGTATCTAACTGAGCTTTTTGCAGGAATTGCTGCAGGCGTTCGCGCAACATAGCACCTTTCGGCAACCACAAAGGCAAACCGCTACCCACTTTTTCAGAGAATGCAAACAGTTCCAGTTCTTTACCCAGCTTGCGGTGGTCGCGCTTCTTCGCTTCTTCCAGCAGGGCAATGTGTTCGTCCAACTCTTTCTGTGCAGGGAATGTTACACCATAGATACGTGTAAGCATTTTGTTCTTTTCATTCCCCCTCCAGTATGCACCGGCTATGTTCATCAACTTGATGGCTTTGATGAAACCTGTATGCGGTATGTGTGGCCCGCGGCACAGGTCTGTAAAACCACCTTGTGTATAGAAAGTTATCTGCCCGTCTTCCAAACCTTCAATCAGTTCCAGTTTGTACGGGTCTTGTTTTTCTGTAAAATATGCAACTGCATCGCCCTTGCTAACGTCTTTGCGTGTGTACACGCTGTTGTTTTTAGCAAGCTCCTTCATTTTATCTTCTATCTTCTTCAGGTCTTCTTCTTTGATAACCCTGTTATCGCCGAGGTCTATATCATAGTAGAAGCCTGTTTCGATAGAAGGACCGATACCCAGTTTCACACCAGGATACAGTGCTTCCAGCGCTTCTGCCATCAGGTGGGCAGATGAGTGCCAAAATGTAGATTTACCTTCTTTATTATCCCACGTCAACAGTTTCAGGCTTGCATCGTTGTTGATAGGACGGGAAGCATCCCAAACCTCACCATTCACTTCAGCAGCCAGCACTTTGCGTGCCAGCCCCTCGCTGATGGATTTTGCCACATCCATGGCAGATACCCCTTCCTGATACTCGCGTACGGCTCCGTCGGGTAGTGTAATATGTATCATAAACTATTGATAATCGTTATTAATTGGTTGCAAATGTACGAATTGCCTTCGTGGATATAAAAAACCCACCGATATAGTACCGGTGGGTTTATGACATAATTTCTCCGGTTACTTTTTCTTCAGTTTGTACGTTGTTTTTACCGTTATGCTATCTGTTGCTGTAGAATTCCTTTTGATTTTATTGCGGTAAGCAAAAGAGAACTCTTCATCCTGAAAATACAGTATGTCTGCATTAACATCTACGCCAAACATGTTATACAAACCATAGATATAAAATTTGGTATCAGCATCTCTGAAACCCCATGTAAAATCAACAAAATTAGGCTCATTAGACACACATGATTCTGCACCGGTAACATGCGTACCGCTGAAGTTTTCTTTAAACTTAATCATGTCATCGTTGTAGCAAGAAGGCCTGTTATATGTTTCAACGCCGTTTTCATAGCGTTTCCAAGCACCTACTATTTCAGAGTCTGCGCCATTTGTGTCCAAATAGGTAATCATGATTGTATCTACACGCCAATCTGAAGCACGCAATTTTTCCTGCTTAGATTGTGGTACTTCTACCTTTTTGCAGGAAGCAATTGTCAATAATGAGAATACAATCAGTAAACAATATTTCATAATAAAGTATCGTATTATCCCCTAAAACTAATCAATATATTGATGTTGCAAAAGGTTTTAGGGCTAAAATTTATTTCTTCTTTTCTGTAAAGACGTTGTCTGCAATACCCTTATTAACCGTATAGTCAAGATAATTTATTAATATCTTTCCTTTTTTCATTTTCCCTTTTTCTTCGGGCTTGGGGGGAGGCTGCTGGTTGGTTTCATAATCCATGGTTACACCTTTGGGCAGTTTGAAGTCTTTTACATCGAGATAAAAAGTTACCCTGTCCGGAAGAGACAGGTTTTCAAACTTACCAAACTCCAATTCCATTTTCACGGTACCATTATCTCGGGTAGTAGTTTCTGTTTTTAGTGCCAGTAATCTTTTTTCATCTACCCATATTTTAGATAGTACTATATCGCCCTCAATATCAGGTATAACCTTCAACACACGTACAGGTGTTCCTTTAATATTATCTGTACCCGCATCTATTACCGTAGCGCCCGATGCCGGCAATAGGTTATTGACCGTCATATTGATACTGTTTTTTGGCAGGATAGAGATACCACCGTTGCGCTCCAGCTTCATCTTATCGGGTGCTTTGAAATATAGCTTCCCTTTTAGTTTGGGTACTTTTATGAAGGATACATCAATCTTCATATCTACCGTTGCTACGTAGTCTTTTACTGCATCTATTTTACTCCTCAGCTTTGTAAACAACAAATTTGCCTCCATCTGCTGTGCAGACGCAACAGACGCTACCATACTGAACAACCCTGCCAATAATACCTTTCTCATGACTGAATATCTTTTTTATTGAACCACCAAATGGTAGCCCCTACAAACAACACTGTATATATAGCTAATATGATTGCAGACCTCGTTATTGCCGCATAAGGGACGGGATCGTCAAAGAAACCCTTCCACCCTATCATATGCGTAGTAAACAGGTATCTGCTGATGGTATTGAAGATGGGCAAATCGAGCGTTGTGAAAATCATCAGCACAACTATTACCCCCATTGTACCCATGATAGGGCCGATAGCATTATCGGCAAAGGAAGACAGGAACAATGCTAACGCAGAAACGGTAGACATGGCCAAAGCTGCAAAACCAAATGCAGCAAGATAGCGCCACAATACATCATCTTTTAGTATGATTACGAAAGAGTCGCTCTTTAAGTTTATTAAATCGCCCGCACCAAATATGGAAACAGACAATGCAAGTGCAATAACAGCCAACCATGTTATCAGTAATAAAGCATAGCAGACAGATGCGGTATACTTTACCAATACAAGTCTGGTGCGCGATACAGGCTTGGTAAGCAACAAGCGCATGGTGCCCATATTGGCTTCACCCGCAAGCACATCGCCAGCTACCAATGCTACTAATAACGGTATCTGCACGAGGAGCGATTGTAGTATGATGTATGTAACCAGATAGCCATTCAGTATGTTTCCTTTTACATCAAACTGTTCATTAACGCCTTGCAATGCGAATGATATAAAGTTCTTCCCATCTGCAACCAACGCCAACTGTATAACCAATGCAAATGCCGTGATGATAGCAAAGCTGATGTAGGTACGCGGTCGTTTGAATATTTTATAGAGCTCAAGCCTTAGCATTGTCTTCGTTTGTAAGTGATAAGAAATAAGCTTCCAATGAGTGAGAAGCATTGATTTCATAAACATCCACACCTTGTGCTACCAACCATTTGTTGAGCGCAGGAATATTGGACGGATTCATGCGAAACTGCAATTTACCATCCACAGCATTAGTCAGTGCAGATGCCCATTGCGATGCTTTTAATGATGTAGTGATATCAAATGCACCGATGCGTACATCTATATTCGTATCATCGGGCGAAAGTAGTGTGGTAACATCACCTTCTGTTATCTTCTTACCACGATTTATGATAATCATACGTGTTGCTATCTGCTCTATTTCGTACAGCAGATGAGAAGATATCAATATGGTTTTGCCGAAATCTTTACTTAGGCGCTGTATCAATACACGCATTTCGTAGATACCCTGCGGGTCCAGCCCGTTGGTAGGCTCATCCAGTATCAGTAAATCGGGATTATGCACCATTGCTATGGCAATACCCAAACGCTGCTTCATACCTTGTGAATAGCCTTTTACTTTATCCTGCTCCCTGCCCTTCAACCCTACAATCTCCAACACTTCGTGCAGTCTGTTGGTAGCAATAGGCACACCACTCAACTGCGCAAACATCCGCAGGTTGTCCCAACCGGATAGATATTTATACAAATCAGGACGTTCTATAACCGCCCCCACATGCTTTAGCAAATGCCTGCTGCCATTGCCGAATTTTTCACCTTTGATATATACACTACCCTTGTCTGGAAAGATAAGCCCCAGCAACATGCGCATGGTAGTACTCTTTCCCGCACCATTCTGCCCCAGAAAACCATACACATCGCCATGATTGATGGCAAATGACAGGTCTTCTACTGCCTTGAACTTGCCAAAGGACTTGGATAGATTTTTAGCTTCTATTATAATATCTGCCGCCATTGATATGCAAAATAACAGCGTATATGCCGTATAGTTTATAATTAATTATAAAAACTAAAAACAATTGTATTTTCAAACTATAAGCAGCATAGTATATGGGCGTTAAAGTGGCGTTAAACCAAAGAAAGCTATCTGCAATACCCCTGTTTGCATTTAATTTTGCGATAACATGAAAAGAGTATTTCCTGTCATAGTATTTCTGATAACCCTGTCGGTACTCGGCATCATCTTTATACAGATGTCGTGGATAAGGGATGCCATAAAACTGCGGCAAAACCAAAGAAAAGAAGATATAGGCTATGCGCTGAACCAGATAAAAGAAATGGCCTGGCGCAACTACCTGATAAAATCGGGTAATATAGGCTATCTGGATGAAGAGTCTAAAATGTACTATCTGCAGGGCTTTACCGTACAGACACTGAGCGATGATGAAGTAAAGCTGATTGTTGATACATCGCTACGCAAATACAATATCAAAGAGAAGTATGAATATGCCATCACTAACATATATCAGGTTCCTGTAAAGAACTCTAAAGGCTTTAATATAGATAACCTGAACGATGGCATATCGATATCACTGACACCAGACCCTGACAGATCCAGAACACCGGAGGTATTTCACCTGTATATAAGTGAAGACAAAAACTACATCCTGAAAAAGATGGGTTGGATGATTGCGGCTTCTATCTTCTTTACTGCCATCATCATATCGGCCTTTGCACTTACGGTACGCACGCTGTTCAACCAAAAGAAGCTTTCGGAAATAAAGTCGGACTTTATCAATAACATGACTCACGAGCTGAAAACGCCGTTGGCTACCATCTCACTGGCTATAGATGCACTGACTAACGAGAAAGTAATTCACGACTCTGACAAAGTGCGCTACTATAGCAGCATGATAAAGGATGAAAACAAACGTATGAATAAGCAGGTAGAGAAGATACTACAGGCTGCACGTATTGAGCGTCAGGACATAAAACTGAACCTGCAAAAGCTGGATGCACACGAAATCATCAACAAAGTGGCAGACAATCTTTCGCTGCAAATACAGGAAAAGAACGGCTCATTGTCACTATCGCTTAATGCAGACAGACATATAATAGAAGCAGATGAGGTTCACTTCTCTAACATTGTCTTCAACCTGCTGGATAATGCCATTAAATATTCTAAAGAAAACCTGCACATTGAGGTTTCTACCAAAATTATGAATGGTATGCTGGCTATTGTTGTAAAAGACAATGGTATAGGCATGAACAGGGAAACACAATCCAGAGTATTTGAGAAATTCTATCGCGCACACACCGGCAATATTCACAATGTAAAAGGCTTCGGACTTGGACTAAGTTATGTGAAAGCTACTGTAGAGGCGCATCAGGGCAAGGTGAATGTAGATAGCTCGCTCGGCAAAGGCAGTACATTTACAGTAATGCTTCCATTGGCTTAGATAAGTTCAAAAGAAGTTGACATAAACAATAGAGGGTGCGTATTATACGCACCCTCTATTGTTTATTAAATACAGTTATAGTACTTCAAAAGACATCTGATTACTAAATGTACGATGTGATAAGAACCGATTTTATTAATCGAAACAATCCAAAATAAAAAAGGCTATCATTCATTGATAGCCTTTTTATGTATTAGTTATATCAAGTATTATCGTATCAGGGTAACATTACCTTTCTGTTGTATTCGCTTACCTGATGAGCAGAAACCATCAACAATCCAAACATATACACCCATTGGTGCTACCTGATCGTTTACTTTACCATCCCACTCTTTGGTAGGATCTGTAGTTGTAAATACTTTCAGCCCCCAACGATCGAACACACTGAATTCTGTAAGCTTAACAATCTGGCTGTTTGCAAGGCCAAAACGATTTTGAACTTTATTGCCTTCCGGTATGAATGCATTTGGCAGATTAGCACCATTGCAACCTACATTTACAACTACGGTATCTATGGCTTTACAACCAGAGTTTTCATCTGTAACAGTCAGGTAATAAGTATAGTCGAACGGAGGATATACCGAAGGATTAGCTATACCTGTACTGCTGATGTACCTGTCAGGTGTCCATTGATATGTATAATTCATACCAACGCTTGTAAAAGGACCACCAAGCAATGTAGTAGCACCATCATTAAGTGTACGGTCGGGGCCTGCATCAGATTTTACTTTCGCTACTGTTACTTTTATAGCAGTATCTACAGTACAACCAGACAGATATGGCATGTATATACGATAAGCGGTACTGTAACGAGGCCATACGCGCACTTCATCTAAAGTTGTGCTCGAAATATTGTAATCAGGGCTCCATGTTTTGTTGATTGCATTTACCGACAACACCTTCAATGATATAGTATCACCTGCACAAATGCTGGTATCATTACTCATTGTAATTGGTGGTGTAGGCAGTACGTATATCAGCTTGCATTGAGCCTGCATATCAGGTTTACCTTCATTTATCATGTAATAAATGTTGTAAATACCGGCAGTATCATATGCATATACAGGAGGTATATTCGTTTCAGATGACTGAATATTTGTTCTGCTACATTGTTGGAATTGAACCTTAACAAGAATATTATCTGTTTGGTTTGTAGAGAACATGTAGATATTATCTCTGTGCCTGATAGCCCTTGTAAGGCCTGTTGGGGCCAACATATCGCCAAGTATACCAAAATTACTAAGTGTAAAATCAGCAGTTACACCTGCGATGTTATTTACATCAAGCTTCACGAATTCGCGTGTTTGCTTGTTTGTAATAAATATGTGGAAGCTATCGCAATCACGGATGATAGAAATACCAGTCGGGTTTCTCAGTTCATTTGCAAAATTGCCAAGCAATGTAGATGAAACTACAGGAGTAGCAAGAGAAGAGCCAAGAGACAGACGAGTAAGATTATTATTCGTTTCGTTAGTTACGAAGAAGTACCAAATACCATTATGAAGAATAGGTGCGTAATCATTCGGACCAGTGATATTTGCTACAACACCCAGATTTGTCAGAACCGGTGTAAAAGAAAGTAGTGTATCAAATTCGATTTTCACCAATTCGTTAGTAGCCCTGTTAAGTGTGTAACCGAACCATTGATTACCTTCTTTGGCAACGAATAATCCAACAGGATTATTCAATACATTATCGAAGTTTCCAAAATTTACAATATTAGGAGTGTTCGCCAGTGTTTTACCAAAGTCCATACGGGCAATAGCAGAATTAGCAATATTAGAACCACCCACTACAAATACGTGCCATGTACCTTTTGCCTCGTCCTTCACAATATGCAGAGAGCTTGGCTGCAAAGGCAATACGCCATCCATATTTCCATAGTTGGTAATCTTTGGAGTATTATCAAGGCTTTTACCAAACTCCAATCTTATGAAAGAGTTTGATGGGCCTGCATTCAGTGCAAATGCAAAGTAGTTATCACCATCTTTTTCAATCTCAATAGCTGTAGCACCATCAAGGCCATAAGTAGCGCCCATGTTAGTACCTACAGGCTTGTTGAAGATGTAACCTGAGCAGAAACCCCAGAAATGCGATGCTGCATTCGGTACATTGCTTTTTAGCTGAACTTTTTGACGCATACACACCGTATCAGGGGCTGTAAATAACCCTTGAGCACGAGATACATTGATATATGACACCATCAGCAGCGCTGCAAACAGTAGGTATTTTCTCATAATACTGAAACGAATTTCACTTTCTAATGGGCTAATATAACAAATCGGACAAAACTTTTATAGCAATACTGTATTTTTATTTCTTTAAACCAAGAAACATTTATGTATAAAGGCATCCGTTTTCGCCCATTATTCTTAAAGACCGCCGTTTTTGCCACTATGGTTGGCAATTTTGCACCTGCAATTGCCAAAGAGGGTATGTGGCTACCCCCTACCCTGAAAAACAGGGAAAATGACATGAAAAAGATGGGGCTGGAAATACCTGTTGAGCAATTGTATAATGAGAATGGAACAGGGCTGAATAACGCAGTAGTATTGTTTGGGAAAGGATGTACGGGAGAGGTAATATCCTCAAAAGGCCTATTGCTGACCAACCACCACTGTGGTTATGGCACCGTTCAGGGGCTTAGCAGCAAGGAACAAGACTATTTTGCCAATGGATTTTGGGCAAAAAACAATGCTGAGGAGCTTCCTTGCCCCGGTCTTACAGTCACTTTTATCAGAAAAATGGAAAATGTGACTGATAAAATAACTACCGGACTTGCCGACACTATGAATGAAGCTGCCCGCAATGCCGTAGTACAAACCAGAATAAAAAATCTGGAAAAAGGCTACAAGTTTGCTACTGGTATGGATGCTGCCATCAAGCCATATTATAATAATAATCAATATTGGGTGATTCTCTCAGAAACATATCGTGATATCAGGCTGGTTGGCTTCCCTCCAAATGGCATAGGGTCTTTCGGTGGCGATACAGACAACTGGATGTGGCCACGGCATACGGGCGATTTCAGCATGTTTCGCATATATGCAGGCAAAGACAACAAACCTGCAGACTATAGCAAGGACAATAAGCCATATCAGACAGAGCAATACTTTGCCATAAACGTAGCGGGCTATAAAGAAGGCGATTTTACAATGGTGTATGGCTTCCCTGGCACTACAATGGAATATATACCGTCGCAACAGTTAAATCAGATATACAGCATACTTGATCCCATACGCATTGAAGCACGCACACTACGCCTGAATGCATGGACTAAAAACATGCAACAAAATCGGGATGTATTTCTGAAATACACATCGAAAAGGGCAGGTGTTGCTAATGGTTGGAAAAAATGGCAGGGCGAAGTACGTGGCCTGCGCATAAATAATGTAATGCAGAAAAAACAGGACTACGAAAACAATTTTCAGGGATGGGCTACACTGGACGACAAACTGCCATATGCAGACAATCTACTCGCAAACATCGCAGCAAAGTCTATGGCCGTAAACGATGTACTGAAAGCTGATGAGTATATTAAAGAAGCTGCATTTGGTATTGAAATAATACAACAGGCTGCAGTATTGGATAAAATGCTGCAAACCATGCGTGCAGGTTACAAAGGCACTGCATTGCAGGATACACTAAACAAACTGGCAAAAGCAACAACAGGCTATTATAAAAACTACGATGCTGCTACCGATAAAGATGTATTTGCTGCATTGATGCCGTTGTACATGAAGAATGGTGGCAACTTCATCCCTAAATCATTCAGTAATCAATATAGAGAAAATGGTTCTGACTATATCCAATGGAGCAATTATGTATACAGTTCCATAGTGGCATCTCAGGATGCAATTACAATGTTTGCAAACAAAGCAACAAGTGCTGACAGCAATAAAATAATAGGAGATGCAGCATGGCAACTATACAACGGAATTGCACAACTAAGAAAAGATAAAATAAACCCTGTTCTTTCTCAATATACTGCAGACATGGCCTACCTGAACAGACTGTATATGAACGCACAAATGAAACTGGACAGGAACAAAGCTTTCTTCCCGGATGCAAACCTGACACTGCGCCTTACCTACGGGCAGGTGGCTGGCATAGACCCTGACGGTCCTGCAGGCTATTCTTACCAAACCAATCTGGACGGTGCAATAGCAAAAGACAATCAGGATGTAGAAGAATTTAAAGTGCCTGAAAAATTGAAAGAACTATACAATAAGAAAAACTACGGGAGCTGGGCAGTGAATGGAACAGTGCCTGTGGCTTTTATAGCCAATAATCATACTTCAGGTGGCAATTCCGGCAGCCCAGTGCTGAACGCAAGGGGCGAATTGATCGGTACAAACTTCGACAGAATATGGGAAGGCACCATGAGCGATTTATACTTTGACCCGAATTTGTGCAGAAACATTACACTCGATATTCGTTATACACTATTCGTTGTGGAAAAATTTGGCGATGCCGGTTGGTTACTTAAAGAAATGAAAATCATACGCAAATAGTCAGGCAACTGTCATAACCCAATTATTCAAGCGGCGTGCAATCTGATTGCACGCCGCTTTTTACTTATATTTACAGCTTATCATATTTATATGAAGAAAACAGCATTACCCATATTTGCATGCATTTACCTTACTACAATGAGTGCATGTGCACAAACAAAAAAAACTGCTGCTGTACAATCGGGCTCTTCTTATGCCAAATTGATAGAATGTACAGAACAAACTACACTACCGGGCAGGCCCGAAATGGAACCTACCACAACTAAACGCATTGTGATGGTATGGAAAAGTACCAATAAGCCAGAAACATTCTTTTGGCGTGGCGAAGACGGATGGACTGAATGCACCATCAGCAAAGTGAACAAAAACAAAACAAACACGAA
This sequence comes from Chitinophagales bacterium, assembly GCA_017303395.1. Lineage (GTDB taxonomy): Bacteria > Bacteroidota > Bacteroidia > Chitinophagales > Chitinophagaceae > Polluticoccus. The sequence goes on along the minus strand of JAFLBN010000009.1, from coordinate 118,442 downwards.
ACCCAAATATCAATTTGGTGAAAACTGGTATAGTACTACAAACATCTCCCCTGATAAAATCAAAAAAGGCGACACAGTAGAGCTTATCCCTGTGTACGGTGGCAAGACACCGATACCGGAAGCTGTGACACCGCAAATGACTAACAGAATTTTCTTTACAACAAAATCAAAAAACTGGCTGTACGTACCGGTGAAGTCTTGCATTAAACGACCGGACATCGCGATGCCATAAAGAAGTATGATGAGGAGATTATTATTTGCTGTCAGTACCCTGTTTATTGCAGGCAGTGTACATGCACAGCCATGGGTAAAAGAACTGGGAAACAAACCCGTAAAGTTAGAAGACATTGTTAAGGCAATGAAAGACGCGAATGAAAAAGAGGATGAACGCGCAAACAAAAACAACAGTGATAATGACAAACCCGAAGAAGGCAAACATTATCATTTTGACAGATGGAAATGGTATTGGGAACAACACACAGATGAAAACGGCTATCTGGTATCGCCGGTTAAAAACCTGATGGAATGGCAAAAGGTAAAACAGCAGCAGGCACAGAATAAAACTACAGGCAATATTTCTGCTTGGACCTTTGCAGGCCCGGACAAGTCTTCTGGTGGGTACAGTGGTATTGGCAGAATAAATAAAGTTGCCTTTCACCCGACGGATACTAATACACTATATGTAGGTACTGCAGGCGGCGGTACTTGGAAAACAACAGATGGTGGCGTTACATGGTCTTCTCTGGGAGACAAGTTTCCGGTAATGGGTGTATCTGATATTGCAATTAACCCTTTGGATCCGAATATCATATTTCTAGCCACAGGCGATAAGGAAGCTAACGACACATACAGTGTAGGGCTGTTAAGAAGTGCTGATGGTGGTACTACCTGGGATACCACAGGACTGAAGTGGAATGTAACAGACTTCAGACAAATAACCGGCGTTTTAATAAACCCGATTGATACCAGCTCTATAACTGTTTCTACAAGTGTTGGTATTTACAAATCGAATGATGGTGGTAAAACATTTACCCAAACTATTGGTGGTGGTTTCAAACAAATGTTGTATCATCCCTCAGATACCAGCATTATATATGCAACCGGTTTTACAACAGGAACAAATCAGGTATTCCGTTCTGCAGATGGTGGTTATACATGGACTCAGCAATCATCATTCGGCACCAATGCCCGTGTAGCAATTGCAGTAACACCAGCAGATGTAGCCATAGTGAAAGCGATAGTAGCGAATGGATCTTATGGTCTGGAAGGGGTATATAGCTCTAACGATACAGGTAAATCATTTACCAAAATCTATTCAGCAGCAACCAACACTACTTGTGATGGCAATATACTTGCCAGCTCCCCAAGCGGGAAAGCATGCGGTGGACAAGGCTGGTACGACCTGACGATTGCTATCAACCCGTCTAACGCTCAAAATGTTGTTGCCGGCGGTGTTAATACATGGTATTCTACTGACGGCGGTGCAAACTGGCAAATTGCCAACCAATGGACAGGTTCATTACCAGGCATTAAAGTAGTGCATGCAGATAAACATTATCAGGCATATCATCCTAATTTGCCAAATACACTGTTTGAATGTAATGATGGAGGTCTGTATAAAACAAGCAACCCGCTCAGCCTGCTATGGACAGACCTTACAAACGGAATGGGTATTACACAGTTTTACAGAAATGCAGTATCAAACGTTGCAAACTATGTAGTTGGCGGTGCGCAAGACAACGGCTCTAAAAAAATAAGTGGCACAACATATAGCGACCTGACGGGCGGTGATGGGATGAACTGTGAATTGGACCCTACGGACTTCACTACATTCTACACTTCTCTGCAATACGGAGAGCTGAGAAGAACAACCAACAGCGGTGGCAACTTTATAGATATTTCAAACAACATTCCGGGCAGGCCAACAGGTGAATGGATAACGCCATTCACTCTTCATCCGAACAATAACAGTATTCTTTTTGCAGGCTATGCTAAAATATATATGTCTTCAGACAAGGGTACTACCTGGAATGAAATATCACCATCGCTTGGTGGCAATGCAAAACGAATTACTTTATCTCCGGATAAGGACAATAATATTTTTGTAACAGTAACAAGCGGCGCTATCCGCTATACTACAGACTTGGGCGCAAACTGGAAATTTATAAGCGGCAAACCGGCTGGCGATGTATCGGATATTATAGCAGACCCTAAAAACGGAGATCGCATATTTGTTACATTCAGCGGATATGGCACTAACAAAGTAGCTGAATACACACTGAATGGCACATGGAAAACCATGAATGAAAATCTGCCAGACATACCCGTGTATTGCATAGCTGTAGATAGTGTTGACGGTACACTTTACATCGGCACGGACTTTGGCGTATACTACAGGGCAAAAGATATGGCACAGTGGGAAATGTATAGTAATGGCCTACCTAATGTAGAAGTTACAGACCTAGGTATCAACTACACAACCAATGAAATATGGGCATCTACATACGGACGTGGTATGTGGAAATCGCCTCGTTACGGTTATCCTTTGGGCATTTCAAATCTAAGCCCATATGCGGCAGATGTTATCAAAGTATTCCCCAACCCGAATAAAGGAAGCTTCACCCTGCAAACAACTAACAAAGCATTGCTGAACAGCAATGTAGATGTGCAGATTGTAGATATGCAGGGACGCACTGTATGGAAACAAAACACACAAGTACCTGCTGACGGTAAAGTAAATATAGATGCATCATTAGCAACAGGCAGCTATATGGTACAAGTATTGAAAGACAATATTGTATTCTCTAAAGCTAAAATGGTTTCTTACCAATAAGCAGCACACAACTTCAGTCATAAATAAAGGGAAGCAATTGCTTCCCTTTATTTATGCTTCAACAAGTTCTTTTGCATTGTCTATGGCAGCTTTGCTTGGCTGCTCGCCACCTATCATACGTGCTATAGCATCTACCCTTTCGTCTTGTGCCAGCAGCTTTAGTTGTGTCTTAATTCTACCATCTTTCCCTTCTTCTTTAAACACGTAGAAGTGAGAAGTACCCTTGGCTGCAACCTGTGGCTGGTGTGTAATGCAGATGATTTGATGATGCGATGCCAGTTTGCGCAGCAGTATTCCTACCTGCCTTGCAGCCTCACCCGATATACCTGTATCTACCTCGTCAAATATCAGCGTTGGCAATTGCATAGCAGCGGCTGTCAGTGATTTTATACAAAGCATTATCCTGCTCATTTCACCACCGGATGCTGCTTTTTGTACCGGCAAGAATTGTCCGCTTTTATTGGCATCCAGCAAGAAGGCTACGTCATCAACACCGTGCAATGCAGGTGCGTCCAGCTTTTTCATCTGTATATCTATGCGAGCATTGGGCATGCCTACCAATGCCAGTAGATCATTTATCTGTGCGGTAAATGCAGGCAACGCTTTTGCACGCTTCGCAGATAATGCACCCCCGCTTTTTTGTAATTGGGTGTACAACGCCTGTTGTTCTTTTTCCAGTGCTGCAATCTTGTCTGTCAATGCACTGTTATCGTCCATTGCATGTTGCAATGTGTTTTGCAGTGCAAGCAAAGCATTGGTATCCTGTAAGCCATGCTTCTTTAATAGTTTATAGCCTATATCTACGCGCTCTTGTAGCTTGCTTACCAGCTCTTCATCAAGTGTTACTTTATCCTGCAGTGCAGAAAGCTCTGCTGCTATATCTTTCAGCTCCAGCCATACAGAGTTCATGCGTTCTTGCAATGGAGAGGCCTCTGCAAACACATCTATAATAGCTTGTAAGTTTTGTGTGGTGCGTTTCGCTTCATTCACCATCGGCTGTTCACCATCTTCAAGCGATGTTTGTGCAGCTTTCAGCGTATTGATAATTTTCTCAGCATGCAATAATTGCTTCAATTGCTTTTCGGCGTCTTCTATTTCATTTTCTTTGAAACCCGCTTCTGTAAGCTCTTGCAGCAGAAAGCTATTATAGTCTGCCTCCTTCTGCCATTGCAATTGTTGTTGTTGTAAGTCTGCAAGGCTGGCAGATAGTTTTTTATATTCTTTGTACTCAACATTATATGCTTCTCTGTCTTGCACAGATTGTGCAATAGCATCTATTACATCCAGCTGAAAACTATCGTTTTCTAATGCAAGATGGCCAAATTGCTGCTGCAGATCTACCAGCATAGATGTTAGTTTGGTAAGCACAGGCAATGTAACGGGTGTATCGTTGACAAAGGCCCTTGATTTTCCGGCTGCACTTATCTCTCTGCGTATGATGGCTACAGGTTCAAAATCTATATCCTCCTGTTCCAGCAACTGACGGAAGGCTTTGTTATGAGCTACATCAAAATGTGCTTCTGCCACACACTTCTCCTCTTTGTTTATCAGTACAGACGTATCTGCACGCGCACCGAGGATGAGCGACAACGCACCGAGAATAATACTTTTACCGGCACCTGTCTCACCCGTTATGGTATTGAGATGTGCGTCCGGCTTTACTTCCAGATTATCTATAATGGCGTAATTTCTTATAACAAGCTTCTGTAACATATAACTGTGCAGTAGAACAAAAATAAATAACCCCCTGTTGTCGGCAGTATATTATTTTTGCACGATGGCAAAATTCTTTTTGAGGAAAAAAGCAGGCGACCGTGTCATAAACGGCCACCCATGGATTTTCGGCAACGAACTTGGCGATAGTGAAGGTACTTACGAACCGGGGGATATTGTAGATGTATTTTCTTACAACGGTTCTTTTGTGGGTAAGGGCTATATAAACCCTGCATCGCAAATACGCATCCGCCTTGTGTCAAGAGATAAGGAAGAAGTGATTGATGAACAGTTTTTTCATAAGCGCATTGCCGAGGCATGGGCCTACAGGCAAAGCATAGGCTATATAGAAAATTGCAGGCTGATATTTGGCGAGGCCGACCAATTGCCGGCACTTATCATAGATAAGTTCAACGACTACTTTGTAATACAAACACTGGCACTTGGTATAGACAAGTGGAAACCAGCCATAGTAAAGGCTTTGGAGACTATCTTCAAACCAAAGGGCATCTACGAAAGGAACGATGTACCTGTACGCGAACTGGAGGGATTACCACAACAAAAAGGATTCTTATCTGCCCCATTCGATACCAACATCATCCTTAATGAAAACGGATTGAAATTTCATGTTGACATCGTAAACGGACAGAAAACAGGCTATTTCCTTGATCAGCAGGACAATCGCCGTGCTGTACAGCATATAGTAAAAGGTGCAGACGTACTGGAAGCATTTTGCTACACAGGCACATTCTCTATGCATGCCGCACACTATGGTGCAAAGTCTGTACTTGGGCTTGATATTTCAGAAAGTGCTGTAAACACTGCACGCCGCAATGCAGAGCTGAACGGTTTCCAAGACAAATGCAAGTTTGATGCCGTAAACGCTTTTGATGTACTGAAACAATGGGTAAAAGAAGGTAAGCGTTATGATGTTGTAATGCTTGACCCGCCTGCATTTACCAAAAGCCGCGAGAACATACAAAAAGCCATAACCGGGTATAAAGAAATAAACCTGCGCGGTATGAAGCTGACTAAGCCGGGTGGATTCCTTGTTACAGCATCATGTACCAATCTGGTACCGCCCGATATGTTCCTAAAAACAATCGAAATGGCAGCTAAAGACGCAAAAAGGAAAATACGTCAGGTAACCTGGCAGACACAGGCATCAGACCACCCGATACTTTGGCATGTACCAACCACACAATACCTGAAATTCCTGATAGTACAGGTATTGTAAAAGAGAAATCAAACAGAGATATTAAAAACTAAAGGCTACCGGATGGTAGCCTTTAACATTGTATATACTTACTAAATAAGATATTACAGTTGGTTGTAGATATAAGCATCTGCTGCGCGAGCTATACCGAAATATTGGAATGATTTCTTGCGGTAGCCTTTTTTGTAGTACGCATCAGTGTTACCTTCTTCAGGTATAGTTACCCAATCGTGATTTTTAGGAACATACCAACGGTAGATAGTTACCGTGTTAGCACCACGGCCTGTGAGGGCATAGAATTGTGAGTGCTTGTTAGTATAACCCATTTTTATCATTTGGTCATCGCTGAATTCATCGTCAGCAATGCTCGCATAATCTTTAGTGTCAGGATTGTACCAGCTGTTAACAGCTACGCGACCAGGACCCGGGTTGCGATAAGCTACAAACATCAAAGTTTTTTCTTTCCAGCCCCAGTTCAGCATTTGGCCGTCCTGATATTCTCCTTCAGCAACTGTAACATAGTTCTGATCGTTTGGATTGTACCAACGATATACCCTAACCAGTTCATCGTTTTGAGCAAAACCAGTATTAGTAGCAAAAACCGATGCCAACACAGTTGTAATGAGGATGAAGGTTTTTTTCATAATTAGTCGCTTTTTTTTCTAAATCGTTTCCAAAATACATAAAAATTTTCTTGCCTTGCAATAGGTAGGGGCAATTTTTTTTTAATCAGGCGTTTATGGCATTTATTTCCTTGCTCAAATGCAGCATTTGGCGTAGTTTTGGTGCCCTTTAGGTGTCAGGCTGTCAGTTTTCAAAAACTGCACAGCTTTTGATACTTATTGTTTTTTAACCCCGGATGGCTCAAAGAGATATTTCGGAATCATAATTAATAACAGAACGTAAAAATGATTGGTTTCCTTTCCAAACTGTTTGGCGGCAGCAAGTCTGACAAAGACGTAAAACGTGTACAACCGATTGTAGCCGAGATTAACAGGATATACAATGAACTGCAATCCCTGTCGCATGATGAACTGCGTAATAAAACTTATGAGTTCCGTGCACAAATCCGCGAGTACCTGAAGGATGTAGATGCACAGATAGCTGAACAAAAAGCCGCTGCAGAGCAATATTCTGAAACAGACCTGCACGCACGCGAGGCTGTATATAACGAAGTAGACAAGCTGATAAAAAAACGCGACCAGCAAATAGAAGAAATTCTGGAAAAACTGGCACCGCAGGCTTTTGCAGTAGTAAAAGAAGCAGCCCGCAGGTTGAAAGAAAATCCGGTTATCGTATCGAAAGCTACAGAACTGGATAAAGAACTGGCGCTTGAAAAAGACTACATACGTATAGAAGGCGATATGTGCCACTTCAGCAATACATGGCAGGCTGCAGGTAATACTGTAACATGGAACATGGTACACTATGATGTACAGCTGATAGGTGGCCTTACCCTGCACGAAGGTAAAATTGCGGAAATGGCTACGGGTGAGGGTAAAACACTCGTATCTACCCTGCCCGCATACCTGAACGCACTTCCGGGCGAAGGTGTACACATAGTAACGGTGAATGATTATCTGGCTCGTCGTGACCAGGAGTGGAACGGACCACTGTTCGAATTCCTCGGTCTGACGGTTGATTGTATAGATAAACACCAGCCAAACTCTCCAATGCGCCGCAAAGCGTATTTGTCAGATATCACATACGGTACCAATAACGAGTTCGGTTTTGACTATCTGCGCGATAACATGGTGCACCACCCGGATGAAAAAGTGCAGCGCAAGCACCACTATGCAATGGTGGATGAGGTGGATAGTGTACTGGTGGATGATGCGCGTACACCGCTTATCATATCAGGCCCTGTGCCACGTGGCGATGAGCAACAGTTCCATATACTGAAGCCACGCATTGAAAAACTGATTGAAGCACAGAAACGTGTTATTAATAACAGCATTACAGAAGCTAAGAAACTGATAGCTGAAGGTAAAGCAGACAAAGACAACGGTGGCCTGCACTTGTATCGTGCATACAGAGGCTTGCCAAAGAGCACTGCACTTATCAAATTCCTGAGCGAAGAAGGTAATAAGCAAATACTGCAAAAAGCAGAAAACTACTTCATAGGCGAGCAAAAACGCAATATGCCTGTGGTGGACTCTGAACTATACTTCTACATAGAAGAAAAACAAAACAGCGTAGACCTTACAGAAAAAGGCCTTGCACTGATTACCCAATCAGGCGAAGACCCTAACTTCTTTATCCTGCCGGATATTGCAACAGGGCTTACTGCAATTGAAAACATGAACGTATCTCCTGAAGAAAAAGCACAACGCAAAGACGCGCTATTGCAGGAATATTCGATAAAAGCAGACCGCATCCACTCTATTCAGCAATTGCTGAAAGCATACACATTGTTTGAAAAAGACGTGGAGTATGTGGTAATGGACGGTAAAGTAAAAATCGTTGACGAACAAACAGGCCGTATACTGGATGGCCGCCGCTATAGCGATGGTTTGCATCAGGCAATAGAAGCGAAAGAAAACGTAGAGGTTGAAGCCGCTACACAAACATTCGCTACCATCACGCTGCAAAACTTCTTCCGTATGTACCACAAACTGGGTGGTATGACGGGTACTGCAGAAACGGAAGCAGGCGAACTTTGGGAAATCTATAAACTGGACGTAGTAGCTATTCCTACAAACGTACCGATAGCTCGTAAAGACCAGCAAGACCTTGTTTACAAAACAAAACGCGAGAAGTATAAAGCTGTTATCGACGAGATAGAAGCACTACGTGGTGTAGGCCGCCCCGTACTGGTAGGTACTACATCTGTAGAGGTATCAGAATTGCTGAGCCGTATGCTGCAGCAAAAGAAAATACCGCACAACGTACTAAATGCGAAACAACACTCTAAAGAAGCACAGGTAGTAGCAGAAGCGGGCTTGACAGGTGCTGTAACCATAGCTACCAACATGGCAGGCCGTGGTACGGATATCAAGCTGGGGCCGGGTGTGAAGGAAGCAGGTGGCCTTGCCATCATAGGTACAGAACGCCACGAAAGCCGTCGTGTAGACCGCCAGTTGCGTGGTCGTGCCGGCCGTCAGGGCGATCCGGGTACATCTCAATTCTTCGTATCACTGGAAGATGATCTGATGCGCTTGTTCGGTTCTGAACGCATTGCATCGCTGATGGATAAAATGGGACATAAAGATGGTGAGGTGCTGCAACACAGCATGATTACCAAATCTATTGAGCGTGCACAGAAGAAAGTAGAAGAAAACAACTTTGGTATACGTAAGCGCCTGCTGGAATACGATGACGTAATGAACTCTCAGCGCGACGTTATATACAAACGCCGCAACCACGCATTGTTTGGCGACCGTCTTGCAATAGACATCGACAATGCAATGTATGATGTGTGCATAGATACTGCTACCAAGTTTGAAGACAGCAGAGACTTTGAAGCATTCAAACTGGATGTAATGATGCATCTTGCTATGGAACCACAAGGCATTACAGAAGATGAATTTGCAAAAGGTGACCTGACTGCAATAGGTGATAAACTGTACAATCAGGTAAAAGAATACTACGCACGCAAAACTGCTGCTATAAGTGAAAACATACTGCCTGCACTTACACAGATACTGAATGAAAACGGCGACCGTGTTGAAAACATCGTTATTCCGTTTACAGATGGTATTCGTGGCATACAGGTATATGCCAACCTGAAAGAAGCTGTTGCCACTAACGGCCGCAGTGTATACCAGACACTGGAAAAGAATATGACACTGGCACTGATAGATGATGCGTGGAAAGACCACCTGCGTGCTATGGACGACCTGCGCAATTCTGTACAGATGGCATCGTACGAACAGAAAGACCCGCTGTTGATCTACAAATTCGAAGCGTTCAACCTGTTTAAACAAATGATGCTGGAAACAAACAAAACCATCACATCATTCCTGCTGCGTGCCGGCATACCAATGCAGGATGCGCCACCACAGGCTGTAGATGAGATTCCGCATCATACAGATATGAGCGAGCTGCAGATGAACAAAGAAGAGATAGACGAAGCAGGACAAGACTACGCTGCAGACGAACAGGATATATACAATGAGGACACAGCAGTAAGGCGCACACCGGTACAGGCAGGCCCTAAAATAGGCCGAAATGACCCTTGCCCTTGCGGTAGTGGTAAGAAATATAAAAGTTGTCATGGCAGGGGCTTACAATAGCCCTTTTATGACAATTGGGGATATGTGAATTTTTGTTTTTTAATAATTGCTTCCGACTTTATACTTTTGACGTAAGATGAAACGTAACTATACAAATATTATACTGGCTGCGGGTTTAATACTGGCTGCTGCCGTTATGCGCATTATTTCTGCAGAAATGTTCATACCGAACATCACGCCAATAGCGGCTGTAGGCCTGTTTGGCGGTGCTGTTATTGCCGATAAAAAATATGCTTACATACTGCCACTGGCTGCTATGTTCCTGGCCGATTTATACTTTACCCTGTTTACAGGCATTAAAGGTTTCTATGGTATAGACCAGTTATTTGTATATGGCGGTATGGCACTCACTACATTCCTGGGTACTAAAATGGGCAATGTAACGGGCGTTAAAGTATTGGGTTATTCACTCATTGGTTCTTTCATCTTCTTCGTAGTATCAAACTTTGGTTACTATCTGGCAGGTTGGAATGGCTATGCAATGAGCGGTCTTGCCAAGACGTTTATTGATGCTATACCTTTCTACAAAAACAGCCTTGTTACAGACCTTATAGGTAGTGTAGTATTATTCGGCACTTACCATCTGGCAAAGAAAGCTGTAAGCACACAAGTGCAAAACGCATAATCTTCATTACATCATACAACAAAACATCCTGCAATATTTGCGGGATGTTTTTGTTTTAATGCATATTCAAAAGACATTTGTAGTATGATACTGCATTCTCTATACATAGATACTACTGCAAACAAAGGGCGCGGTGTTTTTACACTGGAGGCAATAGAAGCAGATACGATAATTGAGGTATCGCCTGTCATCATAATGAGTGCGGAAGAGAGAATACTACTGGATAAAACCCTGCTGCACGATTATATTTTCGAATGGACACCGCCTGAAAACCCCAACCAATGCTGTATGGCACAGGGATATGTTTCTGTTTACAATCACTCTTATACTTCCAACTGCGAATACTTCATGAACTATGATGAGAAAATCATCATCATCAAAACAGTACGTGCTATAGCAGAAAGAGAAGAACTAACCATCAATTATAATGGCGATTGGGACAATGCCACACCCGTTTGGTTTGATGTAAAAGACTAACTTTAGTCATAATCCTGATACTATGTGGAAAGAAGAAAACAATACGCTTTACAAGCGCTTTCAATTCAAAGATTTCTCTGAAGCATTTGCCTTTATGACACGCGTTGCCATACTTGCCGAAAAACATAATCACCACCCCAAATGGACGAATGTTTGGAGTACGGTAGAAATATGGCTGAGCACGCACGACGCAGGCAATATCGTTACCGATAAAGACCTAGCATTGGCAAACGATATTGATAAACTAATCTAACCTGAAAACAGGATAGCGCATGTGTACAGGCTCGTAGTATGGCGAGTTTTTGTACACAAAATCAAGCTGTGCTTCGCCATCTTCTGCAAATTTTGCATCTGCTGATTTCTGCTCGTTCAGCTTTTGTTGCAATGCTTTGTCTGCCTGTAGCAGCCTTGCACCTTCATCTTCAAATACATAATCACTGAAGTATTCTTTCTGTTGCAGTATGGCATCAAAAAAGCCCCAGGCAAAGAATGCATCCGGTGCCGTAGGTTCCAGCACTTCTACCAGATAGCGTGCAGATGGCTGATTGAGCGAAACGATATAATCGCCTTTATATAGTTTCACAAATTGCTTCTCATACTTTACCCTTACTTTACTGTGCAAATAATGCCCTTCGTACGGTCGCGGAGATGTTTCATAACCCGCTATAATATATACGCCCAGTTGCATCAATGTATCTGACTGCACTTCCTGCATCATCACATTGTTCACTTTCAGCCTCTCTACTACCCTGCCCCAGCCACGTGGCACATAATATGCGCGCGGCGCAGCAACCGTCTGTGATGCCTTGTAATGATCGTAGTACGTTATCTGTTTGGTATAAGGCTTCTCTTTGTCGTAATACAATCTTGGCTTACCAGATATATCACTTGGTTTGAAACCACTTTCATAGCCTTTGAAGGTGATGGTAGAATGGCTTGAAGAATCGGACACCCATGCTATAGGTATGGCAGATTGCTTCATATAGGCTGCTTTTTGCCTGGCTCTTGTTTTCTGTATCTCTGCACCGTCAGCACCTGCAATACGTATAAAGCTGCTCATCATTGTATAGGTGGCTTCTACACGCTGCTTAAACGGTTTCAGCATGTGTGTTTCGCTGACAAAAGAAAAAGTATGATACAGTGCTGCAAATCCACTTGCAAAACGCGGACCTTCATGAAAAGCCAGCCAACCCTGCTCCGGTGTATGCCCCCAATGATTTACATAAGGTACAAGGTCGTAGTCCTTCTTCTTCATTTCTCTGTACACAGAAGGTTCCAGATTTTCTTTCAGGTATTTGCCCATCACACCACCAAGTTTATCGTACTGTGTTGTAAGCAGTGTCATTACATGCTGGTAATCTGCTCCATCGCTTACATGGTTATCAATAAATATATCGGGGTCGAGACTGCGGAACAGTGATACAAGGCTTTGCGTTTCTTTAGCATCCATCTTCATGAAGTCTCTGTTCAGATCAAGGTTCTGTGCATTACCCCTGAAACCATATTCCAGTGGGCCGTTTTGATTGGCACGGCTATGGCTGCCACGATTCAGCATACCACCAATATTGAATACGGGAATCACTGCCAACACTACATTATCGGGTACTTTTATTTTGCCCTGTGCAGCATCGCGCAGCAACATCATGCTGGCATCTATACCATCGGGCTCTCCGGGATGTATGCCGTTGTTTATCAGTATTATCAGTTTATTCTTAGCCTTCCACTCGGCTATATCAAAACCCGCATCGTTGCTATAATACACTACATGCAGCGGATAGTAAGTATCGGTTTCACCTGCTTCTGCCATGCGTATGGTAGCATATTGTTCATCCAGCTCATGATAATACTTTATCAGCTGCTGATATGTGACAGATTGGGTGCCGCCACTACGTTCAAACACTGTTTCAAAGTCCTGTGCATTGGCAGATGCCAACAACAGCGAGAAGCAAAAAAATAGCCATCTTTTCATAGATGGCTAAAGATAAAAAGATTGAGGCGTTAATCTGTTTTGTTTCGCGCCTTCCACCCCTTCCACATTTTGGTAGATGTTCGGGAATTATTCCACCAACCGTTATCCGGCCAGTCGTAAGAGAAAGGCATCATAATCAATGATACATTCAACCCTGTTTTTCCTCTCAGGTTGAAATTATCAACACCAAACGGATTGTTTTCATGCCAGTTGTCATTATCATCAATCAGTTTGAAGTCGCCGAAGTTATAGTTTACACGCAGTTTCCAACAGATACCTGCAAATATGCCCACTTCAAATCGCATATATGGCGTAAGCCCGAAAAACTTCTGCACATTCGGATTTTTCTTTCCTGTATCCTCCAGTCTTGTTTTGTTGTACATAGGCATAACACCGCCACCAAAATTGAAGCAGAAGCGCTGATTTTTTTCACGCGCAGCGTCTGAGCCAAACCTCAGGCTAATACCAGTAGGCAATGCCATTTGTGTTGTCACTGCACCATTGGTCCATTCTCTTTCTCTATAGAACCCCTGACCTATACCTTTCCAATATGTCCACCCGTACATGAAATCCAAATCCCAGGTCAATACAGTTGCTTTACCCATCCTCAACAAACGGGAATGCGTGCCTAGTGTTACACCAAGCCCTCCTTTGGAAGTTGACGGCCCATCGTAGTAAACACTTTTATAGTTACCACCTATATAGCTTACAAAATCGCCCTTATAATAAGAGCTAGCTGCAAATGAAGATATACCCAATTGGAATTTATGAAGGCTATAAGGAAGACGGCTTTGCTTAACATAACCTTGTTTTATATAATCTTCCTTAGCGAAAGATTGGAAGCTACCGGAAAAAGCAAGAACAAATAATAGCAGAAATACAGGTAGTCTGTTTATCATAGGTAGTTGATATTTGACACTAAAAATGCAATAAAACATTATTATATACAAACAGTTAATCGTCATTTTTGTGGAAATTGCTGTTTCTTGCTTCTATAGCATATAGTTTGTCATTTGCCGACAGGAGAAACTACATATAAAACCGATGAAGAACTGCTGAGCGCCTTCAGAAAAAGCGGAGACAATACGCTGATGGGGCTGCTGCTGCAACGCTACACAATGTTGCTGCTAGGTGTGGCTATGAAATACCTGAAGGACAAAACTGCAGCAGAGGACGCTGTACAGCATGTATTCATGAAGGCAATATCTCACCTGCCCAAAGATGATATTCAAAACTTTAAGGGATGGCTATATGTGCTGATGCGCAATTACTGTTTGCAACAATTGAGAGACAAACATTATCATACAGACGAAGCTGTATTGTATAATGTATCTGCAACAGAAGACGATAAGGAAGACCGTGTATGGAAAGAGGCAACACTTGAAGCTATGCAAGATGCCATACAGAAGCTGGAACCTGAACAAAAACTGTGTATACAACTCTTCTACATGCAAAAGCAGAGCTATAAACAGATAATGGAGCATACAAAATTTACCTTTGAACAGGTAAAGAGCTATATTCAAAATGGGAAACGCAACCTGAAACTGATACTGACGCAAAAGAAATAATGAACGGTAAGGACAACATATGGAACCGCAAAAGCGATAAGCTGACCGAAGATATGCTACAGGCATATTTTGACGGCAACCTATCGGCCGAACAACAGCATGAGGTAGAAATGTGGTTGTCTGAAACAGGCATAGAAGCAGATGCATTGGAAGGCTTGCATACCATACCCGCCAACGAAAGCCGTGAAATAACCAACAAGCTGAACCGTGAACTGCAGCAACAAATAAGAAAAAAACCACGCAGGCGCTCCAAAGCCATTAAAGACAATTACTGGGCTTGGGTAGCAATAGTTGTAATTCTTTTATTGATAATCCTAGCCTATGTGATTATTCACATACAATCGGCTCGGTAAGGAGCTTGCTACAAAATGAATATCTTCTAAAAATCTGTACCTTGCAGAGCAAGCCAAAAGGCTCGCATACAAAATATTACTATGCAATTAGCAGGTAAAAAAATTGTGCTGGCAGTAACAGGCAGCATTGCTGCTTACAAAACACCTCAGTTGGTGCGTTTGCTTATAAAAGCAGGTGCGGAGGTACGCGTTATTACAACCTCAGCAGCAGAAGCATTTGTCAGTCCGCTTGCATTAGCCACGGTGTCAAAACACCCTGTATATAGCAATGTAGCCGATGGTAGTGCATGGAACAACCATGTAGAGCTTGGCCGTTGGGCAGATGCCATGCTGATAGCACCTTGCAGTGCCAATACGCTTGCTAAAATGGCCAATGGCCTTTGCGACAATCTGGTATGTGCCGTGTATCTGTCTGCTATTTGCCCTGTATTCATAGCACCTGCTATGGACGAGGATATGTGGCTGCATCAAAGCACCAAAAACAATCTTGAAAAAGTACGCAGCTATGGCAATACAATTATTCCTGTAGCACACGGAGAGCTTGCAAGCGGACTGATAGGTGAAGGCCGCATGGCTGAGCCCGAAGAACTGGCAACTTTTCTGGCAGGCTACTTTCAAAAAAAAAACAATAGCCTGTTAAATGGGAAGAAAGCCCTTGTAACCGCAGGCCCTACTTATGAACGTATAGACCCTGTTCGTTTTATTGGCAATTTCTCTACCGGCAAAATGGGCATCGCCATTGCCGAAGCACTGGCAGATGCAGGTGCACAAGTGACACTGGTATTGGGTCCTAGCCATTTGCACACCCATAAGGCAGGCATACAGACCATCAATGTAGAAAGTGCTGAAGAGATGTATAATGCCTGTACAGCAGCTTTTTCAGATACACATATAGCAGTATTATCTGCGGCGGTTGCAGATTATAAACCTGCAAATAAAGCCCCTGAAAAAATAAAAAAGCAGGGCGATACGTTAGATATACAATTGGTAAAGAACAAAGACATACTTGCAACACTCGGCTCTTCTAAAAAAGCAGGACAGTTGTTAGTAGGTTTTGCATTGGAAACTACCAACGAATTGCATCATGCAATGGATAAGATGAACCGTAAGAATGCCGATATGATTGTATTGAATTCGTTAAAAGATGCAGGGGCTGGCTTCGGGCATGATACAAATAAAGTAACTTTAATAGATAAACAAGGAACCCAACTGGAATTACCATTGCAAAGCAAACAAGCTGTGGCTGATGCAATTGTAACCCGTATAACAGATCTGATACATGCAGAAAAAGCTGTTTAATATATTACTGCTTTCACTGGTTGCCATCAATAGTTTTGCACAAGAGCTGAACTGTAAGGTAAAAGTGATGTATGACCGTATTCAAGGTATAGACAAGCAGGTATTCATTGGTATGGAACGTAATATTTCCGAGTTTATGAACACGCGCAAATGGACTACCGATCAGTTTCAAACCAATGAACGCATTGAATGTAACATACTCATCAACCTGACATCGCAGATAGAACAGGATGCGTTTGAGGCTACACTCAATATTCAGGCATCGCGACCTGTATTCAATACCAGCTATAATTCTTCTTTAGTCAATTTTATAGACAGGGAATTCAAGTTTCGCTTCAATCAGTTTACACCACTACAGTTTGATGATAACCGAATAGTTGGTAACGATCCTTTTGCATCCAACCTTACGGCTACACTTGCATACTATGCATACCTTGTTATAGGATTGGACTATGACAGTTTTGCGCCAAACGGTGGTACAGACTATTTCAAAAAAGCACAGAACATAGTTAACAATGCACCTGAATCGGGGAAAGCAATAACAGGCTGGAAAGCAGTTGATGGTAATAAGAATCGCTATTGGATTATAGACCAGATGCTGAATCCACGTTTCAAAGCTTTCCGTGCTATCTGGTACAACATACACAGAGAGGGGCTTGACAAGATGTCTACCAAGCCTGCAGAAAGCCGTAAACTAATATTGGAAACACTACCACAACTTGTACAGCTTAACAGGGAAAATCCAAGTTCTATACTGTTGCAATTTTTCTTCAGTGCAAAATCTGATGAGTTTGCCAGCCTTGTAGCGCAAGAAGAGCAAGGTGAAAAAACAAAATACATATCAATGCTGCAACAGCTAGATATCCCAAATATTCAAAAGTATAACAACATCAAGTAAACATGCGTTTACGAAAGTCTATTATTACCATACTGTGTTGCATAGCAGCGTCGTGTACATCAAAAAGCGCCGACGATGTAATATCTGCGGACAAAATGAAAGACATATTGACGGATATGCACTATGCAGATACCTACAGCTCTATGGTAAATGACACCCTGCACATGTCTGGCGCTAAGAACATGGACTCCTTAGCTGTATTCTACAAATCAATATTAGAGCACCACAAAGTATCTGTTGAAGAATTCAATGAAAGTATCAAATGGTATAAACTGAATCCTGAAAAACTGGATTCTGTATATGCAGCTATGATTCCTATGATTAGTAAGATGGAAGCTACTTATCCTAATAAATAGACCTAGTGTAATTCGCTCAGTGCTTTTGCCATACGCTTCATTGCCTCTTCCAGCTTATCCATACTTGTAGCAAAAGAAAGACGAATACAATTACTGTTGCCAAATGCGGCACCGTTTACAGAACTGATATGCGCTTTGTGTAGCAGATACATACTCAGGTCTTCATCTGTATTGATGATTGTAGTACCATCAGATTTACCAAAGAATTCGCTGATGTTCGGGAAAGCATAGAAAGCTCCTTCCGGCATATTGATTTTAATACCCGGCATTTTCTGCAACTCACCTATAACAAAATCACGACGTTCTCTGAAAGATTTTGTCATGTTGAATGTAGGTGTTAAATCACCCGTCAATGCAGCTATTGATGCACGTTGTGTTACAGAACTAGTGGCAGATGTAAACTGTCCCTGCAGCTTTTCGCAAGCTTGTACCAGATCTTTAGGGCCTGCCATATAGCCGAGCCTCCAGCCTGTCATGGCAAAGCCTTTAGACATTCCGTTTATTATCGCTACCCTATCTCTCAGTTCGGGAAACTGTGCTATGCTTTCGTGCTTGCCTGTGTAATTGATGTATTCATATATCTCGTCGCTGATGATGGCAACATGCGTATGACGCTTGAACACTTCAGCCAATCCCTGCAGTTCTGCTTTTGAATAAACACTACCTGTAGGGTTGCAA
Source organism: Chitinophagales bacterium (assembly GCA_017303395.1). Taxonomy (GTDB): domain Bacteria; phylum Bacteroidota; class Bacteroidia; order Chitinophagales; family Chitinophagaceae; genus Polluticoccus. The sequence continues at coordinate 100,222 of JAFLBN010000009.1, read as the reverse complement.
GGTGAAGAGAATATGAAAAGTTTTGTATTCGGCGTTATGGCAGCCTCCAGCTTTTCAGGAGAAAGCTTGAAGTCTGTATCTATAAAGCAATCAATATATTTCACCACACCCTCGCTCAGCTGTACCAGTGCACTGTATGTAACCCAGTATGGTGTAGGTATTATCACCTCATCTCCCGGATTTATCAGGCTCAATATGGCATTCGCCAAAGATTGTTTTGCACCTGTAGAAACTATGATTTCATCTATGGCATATTCCAGCCCGTTATCACGCTTCAGCTTATCTGCAATTGCCTGCCTCAGTTCCGGATAGCCCACTACTGGTGTATACTTGGTGTAGCCTTCTTCCATTGCCTTGGTAGCAGCTTCACAAATATGTGCCGGTGTTTTAAAATCCGGTTCGCCCAGGCTCAGGTCTATCACATCAGCACCCTGTGCCCTCAACTCGCGGCCAAGTTTGGCCATTTTAATAGTTTGCGGCTCAGATATACGGTTCAATCTTTGGGCTAATTGCATAAAATATCAATCTGTATCGTTGTTCGAAACAACAAATCTAAATAAGAATGCGATAAAAAACCTTTAAAATACTGCCTTATGATGCAGATGACATATGCGAGAACGCAGATGTAAAGAATGTAAGGTATAACGCAAGCAGAACTATAAGCCCTATTACAACAGATAAGAATATGATTGTTTTCTTATACGCATTGTTGATGGTCTTAACCTTGTGCAGTTCACTTACGTTGTTGATAACGTTTTCGATACGCGAAAACGCGGTTTCACCTTTTACAACATAATCGTATGCACCATACTTCATGCTATCGATGGCAACATCAATTTTATCTTGACCTGATAGCATGATAACCTGTGTTGAAGGCGCACGCTCTACAATCATTTTAAGAATGTCAACACCGTTTTTGGCATTTGGCAGGTGCGCATTCAGGTGATAATCTAACACGATAATTTCAGGATTCAACGATAGGTTGTTAACCGCCTCCTCGCCGTTATCAAATGTTTTGATGGTATATAAAAACCTTTCAGAAAGGTAATCTTTCAACATTTCGTTCTGGATTGGTTCGTCATCAACCAGAAACATGTAGCGAGCGTTTTCAGTAGCCATGAGCTAAATCATTCAATTTGTTAGTAAAATAGAAAAAATATTCAGAAATAAAAAAGGATTAATATCAACCTTTATATATTTTCTGTCAGTTTTTATATGTTTCTCAGTTCTTCAAAAGCTTTCTCACACACCCTTTTCAGGTTTACAACCAGTGTAGGCAACCTATCGTAGTGGGCAGACTCTCCTGCAGTCTGTTCTATCAGGAAGATATGGCTAACATCTTCCTTCACACCCATGTAAGACAATTGCGGCTTCATAGAGTGTGCCGCTATTTTCACTGCCGCATAGTCTTTCGCCTGCAGCGATTGTTCTATCGTATTCAGCAGTTTAGGACCATTTTCAAGGAACATTCCCACGTATTTGGCCATTTTTTCGTCATTACCACCTGCAAACTGCCTCAAAAACTGCATGTCTGTTATCTTATCGGGCAGCGATGGCATTGCGGGTTCTGCCACAATTGTATTTTTTACTGTAGCAGCCCCTTGCATGGCAGGTTTTTGTCCTTCAAGCACAGCAGCCATTTTCAGCAACAACTCATCTACCTGAAACGGCTTAGATACATAGGCATTCATACCGGTATTAAAGTACTGCGCCACGTCTTCCTGCAATACATTTGCCGTCATGGCAATGATTTTTACATCTTTTGCCGGCGCAGAAAGTGTAGTCCTTATTGTACGTGTTGCTGTTACGCCATCCATCACTGGCATCTGTATATCCATCAGTACAATATCATAGTGCTCTTCCTGCACCCTGTCTACAGCTTCCTGTCCGTTTATCGCTATGTCTATTGTAATGTCCGGCAACAGTTCTTTCAGTGTATCTTCAGCCACCATACGATTAAACTCATTGTCCTCTACCAGCAACAGCTTCACATCATTCAACTTCTTCATCGTCTGTTCATCCACGGCTGAGCTTTTTTGCTCTACTATCTGCACATCAGACTCGGTAAGTGGTATGATGGCAAAGAACGTAGTGCCCTTGCCCAATTCACTGGTAACACCTATTTCGCCACCCATCAACTCTACCAATTGTTTTGATATGGTAAGACCCAGACCTGTTCCACCAAACCTACGCGCAACATCTGTACCTGCCTGTGTAAAGCTTTCAAATATCTTGTTTACATAGTCTGGAGAAATACCGATACCTGTATCTATCACCTCGAACTTCAGCCAGTATTTCTTTTCTGCTTTCTTCTGAATGGTAACACGAACTTCTATATACCCCTTCTCTGTAAACTTCAGCGCATTACCTGCAAGGTTTATCAAAACCTGATTGATGCGTGTCGGGTCTCCTATCACCCTTACAGGTATCCCTTCTTCAACATTCACCATGAATTGCAGGCCTTTTTCTTCTGCTTTGAACATCAGCATATCACGCACACTATTCGTCACTTCACGCAACGAAAAGTCGGTTTGTTCAATAACAATTTTACCTGCTTCTATCTTAGAGAGGTCAAGGATGTCGTTAATGATTACAAGCAGATTGTCTGCCGATTGCTGAATGGCTTTCAGGTATTTCATCTGCTCTGGCAGCGGATTCTTGCTCATCAACAGGCTTGTCATACCCACTATCGCATTCATAGGGGTGCGTATTTCATGGCTCATATTCGCCATGAACTGTTGCTTTAACTGTGCGGTCTGCTCTGCTACTTCTTTTTCTTTCTGTGCAAGCTCTACCTGCTGGCGTGTTTGCAGGTTGCGTATTTTATTAAATGTTGTTTGCTTGAAGATTTCCTCTTTCATCTGTTCATAGGTCTTCAGATGATAAAAGGCTTTAGGAATATCTCCCATCTTATCATACAGCTGTGCCAGGGCTTCGTGTACGCTCATCACGTCGTGCTTACGATTATATTCATCTGCCAGCTCAAAAGCTGCATTCATGTGCTGCTGCGCCTGACGGTAATTACCTTCGTCCATCATCATCCTTCCGATGTAGAACTGACATATAATCTGCACCTCTACATTACTCAACTCTTCCGATTCCTTCAATGCATCTACAAGATGTTTGCGCGCATTCGCTAAATCATTCATCTTGTAGTACACCTTACCCAGCCCGCTGATAGCCAATGCGTGCATTACGGTATCCTGCTCACTCAGGCGCAGGTTTTCTTCAAAATACCTCAGTGCCTCCAGGTGTTGCTCTTGTTTGAAGTAGATATTACCAAGTATGTGGTACAGTGCATTGAGCCTATGCAGGTCGTTTGCCTTTTCAAATATCGGCAGGCAACGCAATGCAAACTCTAGTGCGTTTTCGTAATCATTCAGATCGTATAGCAGATAAGCAATGCTCGACAGGTTTACAGATTGTGCTACCTCATCACCCAGCTTTTCATTTATCTTCAATGCCCCTTCAAAGTGGTTAAGTGCATCTGCAAGATCGCCACGGTCGCGGTAGATATAACCAAGGTTATTCAACACACGTGCCTGCAATGGCTTATTGTTAATATCGCGCGATATCTTCAGCGCATCTTGCAGTATATCTACACCATCATCATACTCGCCTTGTTGCCAGTAACACCAGCCTTTCAGGTTCATGCCACGGCCTTTACCCAGCCTGTAACCTATAGCATCTGCACGATTGATGATTTCATTGGCCATATCCATCGCCTGCTCCACATCAAAATTCCTGACCTCCACAGCCATCTGCACATAGACGTCAATCTTTGCGCGTTCATCTTTCAGTATGTCGTATTCCTTTTGTAACTCCTTATATCTTGGGGTATCCATATTTCAATATCAATACATTAAAAATAAAGCACCTCCTGCCGCATTGCAAGAGGTGCCTCAATAATATAGTTAGTATAAAGATTTATTAACCGTTATTTTCCTGACGCGTATAGTCTGCATGTCCAGGATCTTCGTAGCTGGTATATACTGCGCAGCCGTGTCCTATCAGTGAAAGGCCCCAAGCAGCAACTATCCATGCCGGCCAAGGATATACCCAGGTAGTAGCACCTTTATCATATGTAAGCAGCATGATAGCAGATGCAACTGCAAATACAGCGAAATGCAGGAAGAATATAGATTTCTGACGGCCTGTTGGTTTTATTTTCTGAGGCATTGCTTCTGATAATTTGAATGCAAATATAATGGCTAAACTTTAAAGTTAAAAGCGGTAAATCAAGTCAAATCAAACTGTTTAAGCAATTCTTCGTTTTGCTCTGCAGCCCTTGCCTCTACCTCATATGGGTTGTTATAATATCCGTGTTTAATATGATTTAGCAAATACTTGTATATAAACCCTGCAAAACCATCCCTTTGGTATTGTAATACATGCTGCAACTCGTGCAGCAGCCACCTTTGGTTATCTAGGAATATTTGTTTGGAAGCCCCCCACAGATAGATATTACGCCCAAATACAATAGCTGCTTTATCCGATTTCAGGAAACGAGAAGCAATTTTTGCCTGCCACGCATTGTCTGAAATTGATATTTTAATTGACCGTTTATCTTCCACAAAGCTGATATTAAAGCTAAAATGATGTATTTTAGTAGGCTATTAAGGACATAAGTAGTTAAAATTTAGTTATAAATGATAAGAAAATCATTACTGCTACTGGGGCTTGGTATGGTTACAGTTAATGTAACAAATGCACAACCGTGGCTTGAAAATGTAAATGTAGAACAAACCAAACTACAGGACATCATTAACGCGCACGAAGCGCAAAAAGCCGCTACCATAGAGGAACAGCGAGTAAAAGGAGAACCTGTAAAAGAAAACAAAGACTATCATTTCTATCGCTGGAAATGGCATGCAGAGTCGCACACAGACCAGAATGGCTATCTGGTACCTGCTGCCAGAAACTACGAGGAATGGAGAAAGTATTACGGTAACACTGCCAGCAAGACCACATCCGGATCATCAACATCTGCTAACTGGAGTTTTCAGGGGCCAACAACCAGCACCGGCGGCTATGCAGGTATAGGACGTATCAATTCTATTGCCTTCCATCCCACAGACGCAAACCAACTCTGGGTAGCCAGTGCAGGTGGTGGTGCATGGAAAACATCCAATAATGGCCTAAGCTGGACATCTATGTCTCACATGTTGCCCGTTCTTGGTGTATCAGATATAGATATACACCCCAATAACCCAAACGTAATATATATGTGTACAGGCGACAGAGATGCCAGCGATACATATAGTATAGGTGTTATGAAATCATTAAACGGTGGCCTGTCATGGGATACTACAGGGTTGAAATGGGCTGTAACACAGAGCAGGCTTACCAATGCTTTGGTTATTAACAAACAAAATCCAAATACACTAACCGTTGCTACAAGCGATGGTATTTATCAATCTACTAACGCTGGGGTAAACTTTACACGCGTACAAACAGGCAATTTTAAAGACATCGTTTACCACCCTACAGATTCAAACATCATGTATGCTGTTGGTTCTGCTCTATACTACCGTTCTTCAAACGGTGGTAAAAACTGGACAAACCTGTCTTCAACTTTTTCAGGCCTCGGACGTATAGCAATTGCCGTTACTCCTGCCAATGTTGCGATTGTAAAACTTGTTGTCAGCAATACATCAAACGGCCTTGCAGGCATATACAATTCTACAGATACTGGTAAAACATTTACTTCAATTTATGCTGCTTCGGGTGGTGGTTGCACAGGTAATATTCTTGTAGGTGCCATGAGTGGCAACGGATGCGGTGGGCAAGGTTGGTACGACTTATGTATTGCTATCAATCCTAGCAACGCCAATGAAGTATTTGTAGGCGGTGTTAATACTTGGCGTTCTACCAACGGTGGTTCTAGCTGGTCAATTGCTACACAGTGGTGGTCTCAATTACCGGGTGTTGCAACCGTACACGCAGACAAACACTTCCTCGGTTTCCATCCGTTGGTATCTGGCAGATTGATGGAAGGCAACGATGGTGGTATATACCGTACAGATAACACATCGAGTACTATATGGACAGATATGACGAACGGCATGGGTATCACACAGTTTTACCGCAACGCTGTGAGTCCTGACAGGAATTTTCAACTTGCGGGCGCACAGGATAATGGTACTAAAGGATTGCGCAATACTACCTGGGTAGATGAAAATGGTGGTGATGGTATGGATTGTCAGATAGACTTTACAGACAGCACAACCTATTACACATCTACACAGTACGGAAATATAGATCGCCATTCACCTACATGGGGAGACGACCAGATATCTAATAATATTGTGGGCAAACCAAGTAATGGCGCATGGATAACTCCTTTTGTTGTTAACCCTCACAACCCTGCAGAAGTAATTGCAGGTTACAGACATGTATATGCATCTGCAGACCGCGGCGATAGCTGGATGTCTATTTCAGGTAGTGCGCTCAACGCATCGCGCGATGTACATAAACTGGCAATGACTGCCGCAGACAATAAAACATTGTATGCTATTACTGCATATTCAGGCAGCGATACAACGAAAGTATATTACACATATGCCTATAGCGCAAGCACACCAACTACTTTCAATACTATTGTAACTCCATACCAATCAAGACCATCTGACATTAAAGTAGATCCTAAGAAGAAAGACCGTTTCTGGCTTACTTTCAGCAGCTATGGTAGCCCGCTGGTTGCACAATATGATGCCGGTGTATGGACACCATATAATACAGGACTGCCAAACGTACCTGTACATTGTATGGAAATAGATTCTGCTACAGGCTTCAAATACCTTGGTACAGACATAGGTGTTTATCACTGGGATACAACAACTAATAAATGGGAAGTATTCAACAACGGTAATGCAATGCCTAGTATAGAGGTTACGGACCTTGGCATTAACTACAAAACCAGAGAAATATGGGCATCAACATACGGGCGTGGGCTCTGGAAGAGTAAATTGCAGGTGTACCCGACTAAACCTGTAGATACTACAGATACTACTACTGTAATCAGCATCATACCATACTCAAACAAAAATCTTTCAATATACCCGAACCCTAACAATGGTATATTTGAAGTGAAGACGAATATTGCTATGTATGCAAACACATTGGCTACCATCCGCATACTGGACAGAAGCGGCCGTACAGTATGGCAAAATGAGCAAAAGCTAAATGCTAACGGTGTAACATATGTAAGGGCAATGGGCTTACCTGTTGGTACTTATATCATAGACATAACAGCCGAGAAAGCTGTAATAGGCCGACAACGATTCCTGATAGAATAGGAAATCTTAACTGAATTCAAATAATAAAGCCCCGAATATCGGGGCTTTAATTTTATCTCTATATCCTATGGCATAGTGGCCAAAGTAATTATAGTTCGTTTTTGTGGAGTTGCATATCTATCACCTTCTGTGCCAATATGCCTGTTTTGCCTTCTTCTTCTGTCACCACTTCTACTTTTACTTTAGTGATGCCTTTTTTGTGAAAGTCGAGCTTTTTAGCAGCAATACTTGCAAGGTCTATCAGGCGTTTGTTGCCTGCAGCCATACGGTCATTTACCTTTACATATACCACCTCTCCGTTAGAGATATTGGTAACTTTAACGTACGAACCCAGCTTTATTTTGTTGCTGGCAGCAGTGAACTTGTCATTATCAAACACATCGCCTGTAGTCGTTTTACGACCTTCAAACTTATCGTGATAATAACTTGCCACACCTTTCTCGCTCTCAGAGATTTTCTTCTGAGCGTCCTGAGCTTTAAGCCCGGGCAAGGTGAACGTTAAAAATGTTAATAGTAACAACCGCCTCATACACATTATAAATTTATGCAAAAATAGGCATTATAACCTGCCTATGCAAGCACATATTATTATTTATCGCTATTTCTCCTGTTAAACTTATGTGAACTGGGCTTACCACTACGGTAACCATGACCTCCACTATCCCTTGAAAATGAACGATTTGCAGGGAATCCACCACGTTCACGGTCACGCTGTTCAGCTTCTTCTATCCTTATCTTACGGCCTTTGTATTTCTTGGCAGAAAGCGTCTGAACAATGAATTCTGCAGCAGTACCACTCACATTAAAGAAGCTGCTCAAATCACGTACAGTAATACGGTCTATTGTATTCGCCTCCATATCTGTGCTGTCTGTAATGAACTGTAACAGTTTTTCAGGGCCACTGATACCGTCCTTCATACCGATATTGATGAACAGGCGCACACTACTACGGTTGCCGCGGCTACGTTCTTTCTGCTCATAACCTGCGTTCAGGTCTTCGGCATCGTTATATGTTTCTATTGTTTCCTTCAGTTGCAACCATACCAGACGACGAATCAGCTCATCTTTATCCATATCCTCAAATTTCTCGTGGATAGTAGACTGGTATATTTTGGCAAAATCTGCCTCAGGCTGTGCTGTTTCAATTTGTTCCAGATAGTAGAACAGTTTCTTACGTACTATCTCTGCACCATCAGGAATATCGCTCTTGTGGAAGCGTGTTTTAGATATACGCTCTACCTGTCGGATGTTTGAAATCTCCTTTGGAGATACGATAGACATACAGATACCTGACTTACCTGCACGTGCCGTACGGCCACTGCGGTGTGTGTATACTTCAGGATCATCCGGCAATTCGTAGTTAATAACGTGGCTGATGTCGTTCACGTCAATACCACGCGCGGCTACGTCTGTAGCTACAATGCATTGCAGTGATTTGTTTTTGAAACGCTCCATCACCTTACTACGCATCTTTTGGTCCATATCACCGTGCAGCGGGCTTACGTGGTAGCCCATCTTCATCAGCTTTTCAGATATATCCTGACAGTCTTGTTTGGTACGTGTGAATATGATACCATAAATACCCGGTGTGAAATCCAGCAAACGGCGCAGGGTTTCAAACCTGTTGTGGTGGCTGGTTACATAGTATTGGTGGTCAATATTTTCGTTGGTTACGTTTTCTTTGGCAACAGCAAACTCCTGCCATTTGCTCATAAAGCGTTTGGCGATGTTGCGCACATCATTGTTCATAGTTGCAGAGAACAACCATGTGTATTGGCGTGCAGGTGTGCTTTTCAGGATAAACTCAATATCCTCGCGGAAGCCCATGTTCAGCATTTCATCGGCTTCATCCAGCACTACGTACTGTACCTGTTCCAATGATATTGCTTTACGTTCCAGCAAGTCTATCAGCCTGCCCGGTGTAGCCACAATGATCTGAGGGTTTGCTTTTACCTCACGAATCTGGCCACCTATAGGCACACCTCCATATACAGCAGTGGTTTTAAGGCCACGCATGTAGTACCCATATTTTTTAAATTCCTCTTGTATTTGCATACACAATTCGCGTGTAGGGCTCAATACAAGGGTTTGCACATGTTTCAGTGCAACGTCTGTGTGGTGCAGTAACGGCAGTCCAAACGCGGCAGTTTTACCTGTTCCGGTTTGCGCAAGAGCGATAATATCAGAAGGTTGAGATAGAAGTTGAGGGATAACTTTTTGTTGAATAGGAGTCGGCGTCTCAAAGCCCATGTCCGATACGGCACGAGTCAATTCCTCTCTAAGCGAGAGGCTCGAAAATGAAATCATCTAATAAAGAACTTTTTATATAAGAAGCGGCAAAGATACAGCTAAATACCGACAATATTTAAAATATTTGATATTATCCCATTATTAAGCATTGTAGCTTACACAATCCTTGTACAGACAACGTTAACTAGTGTTAACGGGCTAATACATTGTACCGACATAAAATATCTTTACACTTGTTATGCAAAAGAGGCTACGCATACTGGTTGGCACTGCCAGTGTATCTGTTGCACTTATAATAGGGTTGCAGGTCTTTTGGCTGATTTCCCTTTTCAAAGAACAAAAGCAACACTTCATCACAGACACGCGCAATGCGCTGATGGAATCTGTTGTTGCAGGCAGCATGAACGTTATGGTAATGGATGAGCCGGACTCCGTCAACAAAGCTTTGACGGAGAGCATACGCGAAAGTATGCTGAGTGGTAACAAAGCCAACCTTGAAAAACAATTAAAAACACTATCGCAAAAACATCTGTCAGCAAAAGGCACTTACATAGACACTGCAACGGAAATACAACGCATGCTGGATACTGCCAAACTGATGCTTGAGTTCAGTAGCCTTACGCCTGGCATACCGAAAGAAGACCTGCAACAGCATAAAAAGAATCTGATAACAGGGTTTAAAAAACGTGGCATAGATATTCACTTCGAACTGGCACTACTAGAAAAAAAGAAGATAAAGGACTGCACAACAGACAGTGCCTCATTCAACAAACTATTCAAAGTATATCCGGAAAAAGAAGAATCTACTATACTCTCAAAGAAGCCTTTGCAAACCATTGTAATGGGGTTCAGCAATATCAACGCATACATCCTGAAAAAGATGCTGTGGCTGATAGTACTGTCAGTCATCTTCATTCCATTGTTTGTATACTCTTACGTATATGTATTGCGCACATTCTTCAGGCAAAAGAAGATGGCGGAAATCCGCAACGATTTCATCAACAACATGACGCATGAGTTGAAGACTCCTATAAGCGGTGCATCTGTGGCGCTTGAATTACTTGGCAATAGCAATATACCACAAGACAAAAAAGATGAGTATATACAAATAGCGCAAAACGAACTGAAGCGTCTGAACAGCCTTGTTGAAAAAGTGCTTAGCATGGCGGCTTTCGAGAAGAATGAAATTACGATGTCTGCATCACAGATACCACTACAATCATTTGTGCAAGACATCATCAACAACTTGAAACCATTACTTGAGCAAAACAATGCTAAGATTCACCTGGAAGTATCTCCTACCGACCTTACAGTAAAAGCAGACTGCTTCCATCTTGCCAATGTCATCATCAACCTGATAGACAACGCTGTTAAATACAACGACAAAACCACGCCACAAATAGATATACAAATCAGCAGGCAAGGAGATGATGTGATGATACTTGTTACTGATAATGGGAAAGGCATACCTGCTGAATATACAGATAAGATATTCGACAAATTCTTTCGCGTACCTGCGGGAGACCTGCACGAAGTAAAAGGATACGGTCTGGGGCTTAGTTATGTAAAAGCTATTGTAACATTGCACAATGGCAGTATTATGGCCAATAGCCAGCAAGGTGTTGGCAGCACGTTTATCATCAGTCTTCCTCAAACCACTTGATAATGGCAACAAATATTCTATTGGCAGAAGACGAGGCTGTACTTGGCAAGCTTGTAAAGGAAGCGATGGAAAACAAAGGCTTTGCAGTGCAATGGGCCAAGAATGGTAGTGATGCATTGCAAGCCTACAAAAAAGAACAACCTGATATTTGTATACTGGATGTAATGATGCCGGGCATAGACGGCTTTACACTTGCCAAACAAATACGTGCTGTCAACGCAGATATACCCATCCTATTCCTTACAGCACGTTCACAAACTTCTGATGTTTTGAAAGGATATGAATCGGGGGGCAACGACTACCTGCGCAAACCCTTCAGCCTCGAAGAACTATACCTACGCATCAATGAATTACTGAGACGCACAAAAACCACTGTCAGTACAGAAGACATTGCAGACGAATACAAGATTGGTAAGTACACTTTCCTGCCACAGGCGCAGCTATTGAGTATGGGCAATGAGAAAATAAAACTATCCAACAAAGAAACACTGCTGTTGCAAGAATTAGTGATACATAAAAACAAGTTGATGGAGCGCAGGCAAACCCTCATTAAAATATGGGGCGATGATAATTTCTTTAACGGACGTAATATGGATGTGTATATTGCCAAGCTACGCAAGCATCTTGCGGCAGATGCTTCGCTATCTATCATCAATGTACGCGGTCATGGTTTCAAGCTGGTGCAGGAATAGCTTTCACACTAATTAACACTCATTAACTTTCATTACATCTACGCTGTTGCACACCAGTCTACCTTTGGTAAAAACAAAGAGGTAACTGAAATGTACAAGCAAATAACCACTGCCCTGTTGGGCATCTGCACCTATGGTGCAGTGATGGCACAAAGTACTACACCAAACACAATAATAGATGGGTGGGATGTATTGATGAAAAAATGTGAACAAAAGAATCCAAATTTCAGAGCAGACCTTTATGAACAGAACAAGCAGATAGAACAGAAAGCCGATGCCTATATGCAGACAAACACTGCCAACAAAACTACTGCTGTAAAAGAAGTACCGATTGTATTTCACATAGTACTGAACCAAAGCCAGATAAACCAGTTAGGTGGCACTTCGGGTATTGCAGAACGCATACAATCGCAGATAGATGTACTGAACAAAGACTTCAATGCTGCAAATACAGACAGTTTTTTAATACCTACTGCCTTCAAACCCTTGTATGGCAATATGGGCATTAAGTTTTCGCTGGCACACAAAGCACCTGATGGCAGCTACAGCCCGGGCTATGAAATAATAACAACCACAAAATCGGGCTTCGATATACAAAGTGGCACAGCAGGTACAGGCTATTACTGCAGCGATGCTAAGTTTACATCTTCAGGTGGAGCAGATGCATGGGATACGAAGAAATACATCAATGTATGGATACTAAGTATAACACCGATGGGTGTAGGGGGCGTTGGCACTCCACCTCCTTACCCTGCATACGGTGGCACATCTATGTTTCCATGGAATGAACAAGGGATAGCTATCTCCTACATGGCATTCGGTAAGCGCACAAATGGCAGCCAATTCTTCCCACTGCAGGCTGCTATTGCAGGACGAACATTGGTACATGAAATGGGACACTTCTTCAATCTGTTTCACCCATTCGGCATGAGTACAATGGACAATAAAACATGTACAGATGATGATGGTGTTACAGATACTCCTTTGGAAAGCGCCCCTACGCAAAGCATCTGCCCTTCTTTTCCATTGCTTGATACTTGTTCTAAAACTTTCCCAGGCGTTATGTACATGAACCACATGGACTATAGTGCAGATACATGCCGCACCATGTTCTCTAAAGGACAGGCTGCGCGTGTGAATGTAGAACTGGCAAGTGGTGGTTACCGCGACCAATTGGGAAGCGACCCCGGTTTAATCTATTGGTGGTCTTCTTCCATAGAAAATGTTGCTGCAAACAACGAGGTATCTGTTTATCCAAACCCTGCAACTAATGCTTGTACCATCAATTGTAATGACGTTGTTGCTAAACGCATAGACATCATCAACAATCTTGGGCAGGTAGTGCACACTATCATACCTGCAGCAAACGAGACTATACTCCATGCAGACCTCGGCAATCTTGCAAAAGGTGTGTATATCATAAAATGTACGTTTGCAGAAACAACGACCACTACCAAGTTGATGCACTATTAATATACATAACGATAAATAAGGAGAGCCTGTACATGATGTACAGGCTCTCCTTATTATAATACAGATTATTTAATCTTTGCTCCTGCATTTACTTTTATGGTTTTCCCGTTGGGTGCTTCTAATATCACATCTTCAAAATACAGTCTGTCGCCCGAATTCAGATTGGTAAACAATACAGCCAATTCTTCGGTAGCAAAAGAACTACCTTGTTCGTAATACGGCCCATGATCTTTATCCCCCAGTTTCGGGACATACGTAAGCGCGTAGCTTTTTATCTTGTAATCTTTATATGCTTCTGTAAGGTGCAGATTAGGGTCTGCCAGCAACTTATCTTTTTCAATTATACAATTCACTGCAGTACTAACTATTACTGCATCTTTCTTCTTTGATTCCGCATTGCTTACTAAAGATGTAATTGCAAGGAGCGAGGTTATAAGTAGTTTTTTCATACTATGAATATACAAAAAAACAGAGCCTGTAAAACAAGCTCTGCTTAAATCTTATTTAATGACTGATTATTAGTCTTTCAGTACCGTACGGCTGATAACAATTTTCTGTACCTCACTGGTACCTTCGTATATCTGCGTAATCTTCGCATCGCGCATCAGGCGCTCTACGTGGAATTCTTTTACATAGCCATAACCACCGTGTATTTGTACCGCTTCGTTAGTTACCCACTGTGCAATTTCAGATGCATAAAGTTTTGCCATAGATGCAGACAGTGTGTAGTCTTTACCTTCGTCTTTTGTCCAAGCAGATTTCAGCACCATCAACCTTGCACCTTCAATAGCAGTAGCCATGTCCGCCAATTTGAAAGCGATAGATTGGTGGTTAGATATTTCTGTACCGAATGCTTTACGCTCTTTAGAATATTTCAATGCCAGTTCGTATGCACCACTAGCGATACCCAGTGCTTGTGCAGCAATACCTATACGGCCACCTGCCAGTACTTTCATCGCGAAAGTGAAACCAAAACCATCATCACCTATACGGTTTGCTTTCGGCACTTTCACATCCTGAAACATGATGCTGTGTGTATCGCTACCACGAATACCAAGTTTGTTTTCTTTAGCACCTACCGTTACACCTGGCCAGTCTTTATGCACTATCAGTGCATTGATGCCTTTGTGTTTCTTATCAGGGTATGTTTGTGCTATTACCAGATAGTAAGAAGCTGTACTACCGTTTGTAATCCAGTTCTTAGTACCATTCAGCAGGTAGTAGTCACCCATATCTTCAGCAGTAGTACGTTGAGATGTAGCATCAGAACCTGCTTCAGGTTCGCTCAGCAGGAACGCACCTATCTTCTGGCCACTAGCCAATTCTGTCAGGTATTTTTGCTTTTGCTCTTCGTTACCATATGTTTCAAGACCCCAGCAAACCAGCGAGTTGTTTACACTCATACATACAGAAGTAGAAGCATCTATTTTAGAGATTTCTTCCATAGCCAGTACATACGATACTGTATCCATACCAGAACCACCGTATTTAGGATCTACCATCATACCCAGAAAACCGAGTTCACCCAGTTTCTTTACTTGTTCTGCGGGAAACTTCTGGTGCTCATCGCGTTCAATAACACCCGGCAACAATTCATTTTTCGCGAAGTCGCGTGCTGCTGCCTGTACTGCTAATTGTTCTTCTGTAAGTTGAAAATTCATATTAGAATAATATGCTTTACTGTAAAAAAATGTGCTGCAAACCTACGCTTTTTATCCCTAATTTCTAAATATCTACCAGCTATGTTTAAGAGATTCATATTCCGAACGCAGCAGCCCGTAAACAGCAGAATCTTCGCGAACACCGTTACGCCCGTAGTGCTGTCTCAGCAATCCTTCATATTGAAAACCGTATCTCTCTATTAGTTTTATTGACGGTGTATTTAAAGGGCTGGCAAATGCCTCTATTCTATTCAGATTCATTTGTTCAAAGCCGTAAATAAGGACTGTTTTCATAGCCTCTTTCATGTATCCCTTGTTCTTGTCTTCCTCATAGTAGAGGCCATAACCTATTTCTGCACGTTCATGTGCTGCTTTCCATGTATGGTAGCCTATACGGCCTATTATACGGCTTGTCGATTTCTCAACAATGAGGAAGTTTTTAAAACTGAGATAAAAAGAGGTAAGTCCTTTTGTGTATTTCTGCTTTTCCAGCTCAAAATCTGCCTCGCTTGTACTGCCCAGATAAGTCATTATTTCAGCATCTGCCCAGTTTTCAAACATGTAGTCATACAGCTCTGGAGTCAATTCTTTTAGCAATAGTCTTTCCGTCTCTAATACTATAGTGTCAGGTATTGTTGGTTGCATGCCACGAAATTAAGGAATAAAGAATATGGCCCGCTAAGCGGGCCATATTCTTTATTCCTTGTAGCTTACCAATTCATCCATGTAATCTACAATCATTACACCCGGTTGGGTTGGGCTTTCATCATATTCCTGATGTTTTAGCAGCGTCTCCTTTTCATTATACCATATTTTATCCTCCAGGCTGTTGGCATCGTTACTTTCCATATAGTATGCATTGGTAAATGTACCTGCCTGCACTGTAACAGACTGATTAAGCGATATTACTTTACAAGTCTGGTCATTCCTGTCTTCCCAGCTATCATTTACTGCAGCTTTAAATTTCAGCGCCATTTTGGTCTGTGTACCTTTCAGATTATACACTCCATCTGCAGTAAATTTTATAAGGTCATATACACTGTTACCTCCTTCTTTCTTTTCCATAATAAACCACTTCTCGTTGTTAATAGTGCTGTCTCTCACTATTGTCAATGTGTATTGAGATGTAGAAACCACTGTTGTACCTGTCTGACCATCATAGTCAGTATGTTTATAAGTCCATACTGTTCCAGTTTTAATACCTGTGGTTGTTGGCGTTGTTGTAGCCGGTGTTGTTGTTTCGTCCTTTTTACAAGCAGAGAAAAGCAATGTAAATGCGGCAATCAATTGGGGGTACTTCTTCATAATGTATAAATTTTTATCAAATAAAATAAATTTCTACTTGAATGTCAATGTATACTAATGATAATGCCATACCTCATACTATCTGATAGTCTTATAATTGAAATTGATTTGGAAAAGATAATTACATGTACGTACATTTGTTGTGCAAACATTAAAGAACTAATAAACGAAAAAACAGATTTATGAAAAAATTACTGGCACTTACAGCTATCGCCTTCGCACCTGCAGTAATGATGGCGCAAACATCTAAAACAACAGCTGCTGCTGCAACACCTACAAAATGGAATCTGGATCGCAGCCACTCTGGAGTTAAATTCAGTGTTTCTCACCTGGTAATATCAGAAACTGAAGGTACTTTCAAAGTATTTGATGGTTCGGTTAACGCTCCAAGTGCAGATTTCAACAATGCAGCTATCAACTTTTCTGTAGATGTAAACAGCATCAATACCGACGATGAAAAACGCGATGGCCACCTGAAGAGCGATGACTTCTTCAATGCAGAGAAATACCCAACAATGAAGTTTACTAGCACTTCATTCAAAAAAATAAAAGGAAATCAATACGCACTGGAAGGCAACCTGACTATCCGCGATGTAACTAAGAAAGTAAAATTCGCAGTTACTTATGGTGGTACTGTAAAAGACCCATGGGGTAATGTAAAAGCAGGTTTCAAAGCAAGCGGCAAAATAAACCGTAAAGACTTTGGTCTGAAATGGGGTGCTGTAACTGAAGCCGGTGGTGCTGTAGTTGGTGATGAAGTAACAATGGATATCAAAGTTGAGTTTGCTCAACAAAAATCATAAGCATAGGTTGGTTTTATAGTAATGGTGGGTTTTTAGTGAGCAGCCCCGGCAAGTATGCCGGGGCTGCATTGTTTTATAAAGTTGCCAAACGTAGAAAAGTATAACGCGTATAAAGCAAAAAGCCCGGACAAGCCGGGAATATCTTTGCAAATCGGAAAATGATTAACCTATAGTTTGTACAGGCGCGTCCTGTGCATGCACCGGTGTAACCATTGTAAGGTTCTTAGGCCTGCGTGGATGCACCTGTGGACGAGGTATTTTGTGTGAAGGTCCGCATGATTCCAATATTGCTGTAAGGGCAAATAATACGCCCGCGAAAACTATCAACTTTTTCATGACTGTGAAAATAATAAGCAATCTGCAAAAAAACAATCCATAAAAACACTTTTCCTACATAATTTACAAACGGGATAATTATATCTCTGAGATAGAAACAATGATAACTATAAGAGAAGCTGTTAGAGAGGATGCATTAAGTATTCAACAATTGGCGGAAGCAGTATGGTGGCCGACCTACGGACCTATACTAACTGAAGAACAAATAAAGTACATGCTTGCAAAAATGTACGACCTACAGACCATCAGCCAACAAATAGCATCGGGGGCGCAAAGCTATCTGTTGCTATATACAGATGGCATAGCTACAGGCTTTGCAGCCTATTCTCCGAGAACAGAAAACCCTGAAGTATATAAACTGCACAAACTATACTGCCTTACAGAAACCAAAGGCAAGGGCTATGGTAAACTATTACTGCTGGCAGTTGAAGGAAAAGTAAAAGATGCAGGCAAGAACATACTGGAACTGAATGTAAACAGGCACAACCCAGCAATGGGTTTTTATGAAAAAATGGGGTTTGAAACAGTCTACAGCGAGGATATAGACATTGGCAACGGATACCAGATGAATGACTATGTGATGCGCAAGATTTTGTAGTTTGATATCCGAAGGATGTTAAACTAATTGACGTCTAAACAGTCATACATCAAACATATGCCTATGCGTACTCCCCGATTTATTGCTGCAACACTTGCAGCTACATGCTTATTGCCGGCATGTAAAAAAGATAGCGATAATGCTACCCCATCAGGCAACACAAGCTTTTCTAAAACTGACTATGAAATAATTAGCACAACACTGAACCTCCCGGAATCTGCATTTAACTATACAGGCTTCAACCTACCGGCACATTTTCTGGCGCCACCAGTTGCATCTACAGATAATACACCTGTAAATACCAACCCCATAACTAATGATGGCGCAACACTTGGCAGGGTATTGTTTTATGATAAAGGACTATCTATAAACAATACAATTGCTTGCGCATCTTGTCACAAACAAGCAAACAGCTTTACCGATCCGTCACAGTTCAGCAAAGGCTTTCTCGACGGGCTTACGGACAGAAACAGCATGAGCCTTGCCAATGCACGTTACTATGTAAACGGAAAGTTCTTTTGGGATGAGAGAGCTGTGACATTGGAAGACCAGACGCTGATGCCAATACAACACGCTGTAGAAATGGGTATGACACTGGACAGCCTTGAGAAAAAACTGAGTAGCAAAGATTACTACAAAGTACTCTTTAAAAAGGCATTTAGTGATGATAAAATAACGAGAGACAGGGTATCAAAAGCTTTGGCACAATTCATACGTGCTATGGTATCTTATCAGTCGAAGTACGACGATGGGTTAACTGCACTTGGGCATGCACCTGCACCAAATGAAGACCTACCTGGCTTTACACAACTGGAAAATCAGGGGTTAAGGGTATTTACAGCAAACTGTGCGGGGCCATGTCATAATACAGAATTGCAAACTATGCCTGTAGCACGCAACAATGGACTGGACCTTGTATATGCTGACAATGGCGTAGGTAAAATAACAGGACGCACTATTGATAATGGCAAGTTCAAATCTCCTTCACTCAGAAATGTGATGTTGACTGCACCTTATATGCACGACGGCAGATTTCAGACTATAGAGCAGGTTTTGGAGCATTATAGTACAGGCATCAAAAACCATCCTAATCTTGACAATAGATTAAAAGACCCTGTAACAGGAGAGGTGAGACCCCTTAACCTGACTCAACAACAAAAGAACGCAATAGTAGCCTTTCTGAATACACTGACAGACACTAAGTTCACTACCGATGTGAAGTATTCAAACCCTTTCAAATAAAACAATAAAACATCTCAATTTTAAAATGCCTGTGCATACAATGCACGGGCATTTTTTATGGGCTATAGTTACCTAATTATCCCTGATTCCTTACAAGCTAAACTTCAAACAGTATGTACAGTATAATTAGGAGAAAATGGTTACAAACGGTTACGGATTTTTCCGTAACAAGATGGGCATAAAAAAAGTCCCCTGAAATCAGGGGACTTTTCTGTTATGAAGTCTGGTATTATTAATCTCTCCTCAGGTTAGGGAATGGAGGCGCTACGTTAGTAGGACCTTCTTCACCAGGCATTGCAGAACGGTACATTACACCATTTGCATCACCAGCTTGGCCATATTGGAAGATAAATTTGTTACGATCGATACCGTGTTTTTCGCTCATGTATTCGATGATACCGTTTACACGATCCCAAGAACGTTGCTGTTGAATTTTGCTACCGTTACCAGCACCAGTTATAACAACTTTACATGTTGGGTTAGCTTGCATTTGAGCTGCCAGTGTAGCCAGTTGAGCCTGAGCTGCAGGGCGGATCTTAGAAGCATTATTATCGAATGTGATGCTACCTGCACCTATGCTACCGCAAGATGAAGTAACTGTGCCACAACCTTCCGGACAAGGGCATTTACCTACACCGTCAGCGTCAACAGGTTGACATTCAGTCGGAGTGATCAGTTGTTTATCACGATCATCAGGTACACCATCACCATCTGTATCCAGTGGGCAACCGTGGCTGTCAACAGCAACACCTGCAGGAGTACCAGGACATTTGTCGAATTGATCAGTGATACCATCACCATCGCTGTCAGGCAGGATTGGGTCAGGCAGTTGCATATGACGAGGGTAAGACAGCTCGTTGTATGCATGATCCAGTGGGTTAACCCAGTACAGAGGCTCAATGCTCTTACGTTTGTTACCCAGATTGAAGTTCAGACCCAGATTCAGGTAGTTAACCGCATCGTTTTGGTTAGTTTGTACCGGAGAACCGAATACTTGTTCAGACCAACGCTGACCATCTAACAGGTCATCATCCCAAGGAATAGTAACGCGGTCTTCGATAGAAAGGTTAATACGTTGGCTCAGACGGATTTGGAAACCAAGACCGAAGCTAGGAGCAAACTGCAAAGTTTTATTGTTGAAGATTTCAGGACGACGACGATCGCGTTCGTGTTCTGCATCTTGTTCATATTCACCATCCATACCAGCTTGAAGCGCTTTCTGGATATCTCTGTGATTTTCGTGAATTTGGTTTCTAACCAGATAGAAAGAGTCAGCAGGGCTTTGATTCCTCAGTATCTGATGGAAGTCGTAAGCCTGACCTGATTTATCCCTAGCATCAACACGAGTGTTGTATGCATAAGCACCAAGACCTACAAAAGCATAAGCAGAGATACCTGTTTTAGCTTTGTGGAATTTGATGTTGTTCAGAGACGCAATCATATCCAAGTTCAACTGATGTGCTTCTAAACGATAGTTATAGAAAACAGGATCAGTAGGTTGGTTCAGATTATCCAGGATAGCTGCCTGATAGAAATCTTTCCAAGCCGGGTTGAAACGATAGTTGCGGCTTTCTTGCCACTGCATACCTTTTGCAGTACCATAAACGTATTGCAAACGAGTAGAGAATACATAGCCCCAAGCTTTGCGAACGTGCAGGTGGTAACCCATACCGCCGCCGCCTTTAGTTTGCCATGCCATCAGGCTTGGTACGTCGCCCGATACATTGTACAAACCAGCACCGAAGCCGATTTCCCACATGTTACGAGGACGTGCAGGGAATGCATATTGATGGTTTAAGAATTTGCGATGTTGTTTCATACGGAAGCCGGGTACGTAATTCGTATCCAAAACATCGTAGCTCTGACCGCGATATGTCATATCACGTCCAGACCATTTTGCGGTTTGAACACCTTCTTGCGCAAATACCGGCTGCGTTGCCAATAAGGAGCATACACTGGCTAGCAATAGGTACTTTTTGTTGACCATAACAGATTGTTTAATTATACAAATTTTGGTTAAAATACTCAAAACATGACAAAGGTACGCTACACCATTTAAAAAAACAAAGAACATTAAAACTAAATATCTTATATTTTTTCAAATATCACTTTGAGAGTATAGGACGTAAAAGTAGTTTTAAGTATCAATTACATCAACGATTTTTGCTTTTTTTACTATAGGTTAACATTACATTTACCGATTATTAACACGTTATGGAGCTTGTAAAGCAGGTTATTGGGCAGGAATTGGATTTGTTTGAGAAGAAGTTTTCTGATAGTGTAAAAGGCTCAAACCCTTTGCTGGACAGGATTATGCGGTTCATCATCCGCCGTAAGGGCAAGCAAATGCGCCCCATGTTCGTATTCCTTTCGGCCAAAATAGCCGGTGAGATAAAAGACAAGACCTACAGGGCTGCTTCCCTCATAGAATTGCTGCATACGGCCACCCTTGTACACGACGATGTTGTGGATAATGCCATGCTGAGGCGAGGTTTTTTCTCCATAAATGCCCTCTGGAAAAACAAAATTGCCGTGCTTGTGGGCGATTATCTGCTTGCAAAAGGCCTTTTATTATCCCTTGATAATGATGATTTTGAGATTTTGAAGATAACATCCCGTGCAGTGAAGGAAATGAGCGAAGGTGAGCTTTTGCAGATGGAAAAAGCCAGAAAGCTCGACATTAAAGAAGAAATATACTTCGAAATCATAAGAGCAAAAACGGCCTCTCTCCTATCATCTGCCTGCTCGGCAGGTGCATATTCTGCTACAGACGACCTGAAGGTATCTGAACATTTCAGGCTTTTTGGCGAAAAAGTGGGCATCGCATTCCAGATAAAAGATGACCTTTTCGACTACGGGCAGGATAATGTGGGGAAACCTACAGGCATAGATATTAAGGAAAAGAAAATGACGCTGCCGCTAATCTATACCCTTAATAATGCAGATGCTGCCACTAAACGCAAAATCATCTACATCGTCAAAAACCAGAATACCGACCGTAAGAAGGTAGAAGAGGTGATAGACATCGTGAACAAATCTGGCGGTATAGAGTACGCTACACAGAAAATGAATGCATACAAAGAAGAAGCACTTGCCATGCTGAAGGAATATCCTCAGACACCAGCAAGAGACGCCATGGAATCTTTGGTGAACTATGCCATAGACAGAAAGTACTAGCCTATAATATTTTCTGCGAACTGTTTCATCCCCTCTTTGTTTATCTTGCAACTCCTCTACGGCAGGAGGCATTGTTATGGCTAAGAAAGAATCGGTTGCTGCAACCAAAAATTATATAGAAGTTTTAGGCGCACGTGTACACAATCTCAAAAACATTGATGTACGCATTCCCAAAAATCAGCTGGTAGTTATTACAGGCATCAGTGGCAGCGGTAAATCATCACTGGCATTCGACACCATTTTTGCCGAAGGGCAAAGGAGGTATATGGAAAGCTTTGCCGCTTATGCCCGCCAGTTTATGGGCGATCTTGACCGACCTGATGTTGATAAAGTGAGCGGACTGTCTCCTGTTATCTCTATAGAGCAAAAGACTACTAACAGAAATCCGCGCTCTACTGTAGGTACTGTTACAGAGGTATATGACTTTATGCGCTTGCTGTATGCGCGTGTTGCTGAAGCATATTCTTACAACACAGGCAAGAAGATGACCAAGTTCAGCGAAGATGAAATTGTTGAGCATGTGCAGCAAAACTTTGACGGCAAAAAGATAGTGCTGCTCGCCCCCATAGTACGTGGTCGTAAAGGGCACTATCGTGAATTGTTTGAACAGCTACGTAAACAAGGCTACCTGAAAGTGCGTGTAGATGGTGAGATAGTAGAGATGAAAGAGCGCATGCAGCTTGACAGGTATAAGATACACGATATAGAATTGGTCATTGACCGCCTGATAGTGCAACCCGATGCAATGGCACGTCTTAGCCAAAGCATTCAGAAAAGCCTGCAGACAGGTAAAGACCTCATGTTCTTGCTGGATGCAGACAAGAACAGCGTTACACAATATAGCAAGCAATTGATGTGCGCAGAGACGGGGCTTTCTTACGAAGAACCTTCTCCGAATACATTTTCGTTCAACTCTCCGTATGGTGCATGCCCTAAGTGCAAAGGGCTTGGAAGTGTATATCAGGTAAACATGAACGAAGTAATACCTGATAATACTAAGAGCATTAATGACGGAGCTATAACTCCGCTTGGAGGCGAAAGAGAATCGTGGACTTTCAACCAGGCAACCATACTTGCAAAGAAGAATAAAATATCGCTTACCACACCGGTAAAAGATATACCCGCCAAGCAACTCAACATACTGTTGTACGGCAATGAAGATGGCATCATTACATATGAGAATGATGACAGTGAAGGCTACACACAAAAAGTAGCGGAGAATCAATATGAGGGTATCGTAAACATGCTGCTGCGTTGGTTTAATGAAACAAGCAGTGAAGCCATACGCGACTGGGCAGAGGGTTATATGGAATTGAGCACATGCCCTGAATGTAATGGCGCAAGGCTGAAGAAAGAAAGCCTATGGTTTAAGCTTGCAGAAAAGAATATTGCTGAGTTGACGCAGATGTCTCTACAAGATTTGGGTGAATGGTTTAAGACAGTAGAAAAGAAACTAAGCAAAAAGCAGAACACGATTGCCAAAGACATACTGAAAGAAATACGCGACAGGCTGCACTTCCTCCTTGATGTAGGACTACACTACCTGACACTGGACCGCGCAACACGCACACTAAGTGGTGGCGAAAGCCAGCGCATACGCCTAGCTACGCAGATAGGCTCGCAGCTTACAGGTATAACCTATATACTGGATGAGCCGAGCATTGGCCTGCACCAACGCGATAACCACAAACTGATAAGCGCGTTGAAAAACCTTCGCGATGGTGGTAATAGCGTATTGGTAGTAGAGCATGACAAAGACATCATGCTGGCATCCGACTATCTTATAGATATAGGCCCTGCTGCCGGTAAACACGGTGGACGTATTGTAACACAAGGCACACCTGCTGAAATACTGAAAGGTAATACAACAACTGCAGGCTACCTGAATCATCAACTGAAAATAGAAGTACCCAAAGAACGTCGCAAAGGCAATGGCAAAAAGTTTGTGATAAAAGGTGCCAGTGGCAATAACCTTAAGAATGTAAACATAGAAATCCCCCTTGGCACATTTGTGTGTGTAAGTGGTGTATCTGGAAGTGGCAAGAGTACGTTGATAAATGAAACCCTCTACCCTATTATTGCCAAGCATTGCTACCACAACTTTAAGCAAACACCTATGCCGTACAAAAAGGCGGATGGTGTTGAGAACTTTGATAAAGTAATTGAGATAGACCAGAGCCCGATAGGACGTACTCCACGTAGCAACCCGGCAACATACTGTGGTTTCTTCAACGAAGTGCGCCAGTTGTTTGCACAAGTACCCGAAGCAAAAATCCGTGGATACAATGCTGGGCGTTTTTCCTTCAATGTAAAAGGTGGCAGATGCGAAGAATGTCAGGGTGGCGGTATGCGTGTGATAGAAATGAACTTCCTGCCGGATGTATATGTACCGTGTGAGAAATGTAATGGACGCCGCTATAACAGGGAAACACTAGAGATTCGCTACAAAGGAAAATCTATTGCAGATATACTGGACATGACAGTAGATGAAGCCGTAGAGTTTTTTGTGAACGTGAACTACCTGCACCGCAAAATAAAAACACTGCAGGATGTAGGCCTTGGCTATGTAACACTTGGACAAAGCGCGGTAACACTAAGCGGCGGCGAAGCGCAACGTGTGAAGCTGGCAACAGAACTTTCGAAACGCGACACAGGGCAAACGATATATATACTTGACGAACCTACAACGGGCTTGCACTTTGAAGATATCAAACACCTGCTTGCAGTATTGAACAGGTTAGTAGAAAGAGGTAATACAGTTTTAGTAATAGAGCACAATCTGGATGTGATAAAAGTAGCCGACTACGTTATAGACATGGGGCCTGAAGGTGGGAGTGGCGGTGGCCAATTAGTTGGTGCAGGAACACCCGAAGCTATTGCAAAAATAAAAGAGAGCCATACGGGCAGATACCTGAAAGAAGAGTTATAAAACAATAAAGGGCTGATGAATTTCATCAGCCCTTTTCTTATCTGTAAGTCGTGTTTTATTGAACGACAAATTTCTTATTCAGCACTTCGTTGTTTTCTGTGTTAATTAATTGCAATGAATAAACACCCGCAGCCCACTGTGCTGTATTTACTACAACCTTATTTTGTATTTCTGTTGTATAAACCTGCTGCCCCATTGCGTTGGTGATGATTGCCATATACTTCGCGCTATCTTTTATCTCTATATTCAATACCTCTTTTGCAGGCACGGGATATACTTTAGCATTATCACCTTCTACATTATTTACTGACGAAGAAGACCACGGGAATATGCGGAAGCCTTCATTGCTCATATCAAAGAACACATTGCCAACACCTTTTATTTTTATTCTGCAACCACCTGCATAAATACCCGCAGGTATATTTACAGTTTCAGTGCCATCATTTGCAGTATTTGATGCCAATGTATACGGGAATGTTATACCATCATCTACAGACAAGAGAATATCTACATTACTACAACCAACAGGTGCTGCTGTTGTATTTGCAACATCCCATGTAATAGTTGAAGATGTGCCCGACTGCAGGTAGTCTGCATATAAATTGGGGTAGATTACTTTGAATGGACCAGATGTATTAGTTACGTTAAGCGTTATCAAATCGTCATGAATGTAAAAAGTACCGCTGCCGTTCAAAATATCCCTTACTGTCAGTTTAAAGTTGAGCACGCGCGATACTTCGGGCAGTTTTTCACCCAAGTAATTGGTAACGTTTCTGCGCAAGCTATCTAAACGTGGAAAAATGCGTGTTCTTGAAAAATCAGGATTCATAGAACGGAAAATAGGTCCGCTGGAAGTTGTATTTACAAAAGACGTACGGAAGCTACCCAAGTCCCATTCTTCCCAACAATATGTCAATGTATCATGGTCTGTATCTGTTGCAGTTGGTGCTGTCAGCTCAAAAGGTGTGAGATATGGAATATTATATGATTGCTGATAATTGGGCACAACAGGCGGAGTGTTGCCTGTACCCGCAGATGTAGCACAAAGCGCACCATCTACTGCAAGAAATTCGGTTATCTCATCAAGACTTTTTGCATGGAAATAGGCATCGCTATGATTCTGAATATTGTTACCGAAACAAATACCAGCATAAGCCATTATGGTAGTACCGCCTGCAGGTTCATAAGCGGCAGTTGCCACACCATTTGATGCACAAGAGCCCGTATTCGCGTTGAATGTATGAACAGCGCCAAACTGGTGCCCCATTTCATGTGCTACAAAATCATAATCGAAAGCCGCACCTAAAGGGTTTGGCTGTCCAGTAACGCCCTGTGCCTTTTGCAATGGATCGCATACCGAGCCTAACTGTGCAATACCACCGCCGCCTGTACTAAATACGTGTCCTATATCATAATTAATTGTACCTATTACAGCATCAACATTCGTCTGATTTTGCCCCATCATCGTATTACCACTACCATTTGCATAAGGGTCTGTTCCACCGTCTAAATAAACAATATCATCATTATTGCTAATAAGGTCCATGTGTACACCTACCTCCCTTTCATAAAGACCGTTCACCCTATTGATGGATGTTACGATAGCACTCATAGACAACGCTTTGCTAGGAGAGCCACCACCTGCTGCAGCAACAGAATATTCGCCTGTACATGCTACTGCCAGTCTGTAAGATTTACGGTTTGCTCCGTTTGCTTTCATTTGCATCGGTGGGTATTTGCCTCGCCCTACACTCATTTGGCTATGTGTTTGTATTTCATTGTCCGCACCATTAGTATTACCACAAAACGCACCGTCATTATTACGGTTCATGTCGCGCTGATAGTAGCACACATAATAACCACCTGCACTGTTAGCACCATACGGATCTATGATGTATGTATTACCCCCATCGAACACCAATGCGTGAAAACCTGTATAAGTGAAATCGAATTTGGCAGTAACACTCTTATTATCAGTAGCTATACCGGTATATGTTTTTATTTCAGGAAATTTAGCAGCAAGGCCAGCTTCCATACATGGTGCAGATGTTACAACAAAACTTCTTGTCTTGCCATCCGGTGTAGGCAATTGCATTGTTATGCCATCCTTACTCAACAGCGATTTTAATTGACTTTCCTGCAATTGCAACAAAGTATATGCACTTGGGAATACTACCTGCTTAACTGAGGCAGGTACATTTGACAACTTGCTCCACATCGGGAAATTTGCGGAGGCATTCAGTGATAAGATAAGGCATAGTGCCAATGTAATTCTTCTCATACTTAGCGTATTTGAGTTGGGTTTCAGGTAACTAAGTTAGCAAAACCCATGCAGGAAAATGTAACCTGTGTGTCTTTTTTATGACAATTACGCTAATCTGAAATTTTGCGAATACCCAGCCTGAGTGAGTTTATTATCAGCACCACATCGCTCAGCGCCATAATACCAGCGCCATAAGTTGGCTTCAGCATACCCATTGCTGCTACCGGAATGGCAATGATATTATACAAAAATGCCCAGAACAGATTTTGTTTAATGGTTTGGTCTGTATAAATACCAAGGCGAATGGCTTTGGGCAAAGTCCCCAGTTGATTGTTTGACAATATAACGTTGGCAGACTGGATAGCTATTTGTGTAGATTCGCTGAGCGATATGCCAACCGTTGCTTTTGCCAATGCAGGTGCATCGTTAATACCATCGCCCACCATAGCGGTTGGGGCTTTTGTAAGCAACTCATCCAATTTGGCATTCTTCATTTCAGGGCTATGCTCTGCATAAACCTCATCTATACCCAACTGACTTGCCAAGCGTTCACATTTCTCCCTCTTATCGCCACTGAGCAATATGGTTTTATAACCCATTTTTTTCAGTTGGTTGATAGTGGCAACAGCATCTGTTCTTAATGCGTCGGTAATACGTAGTGCGCCTATATACTCATTGTTTTTATAGAGATACAAATCATAACCTGCTTTCGCTGCATCTTTATTCAACCATTTTTCAGAGCCCAGTTGCCAGAGATTACCTTGTTCATCTCTGGCTTCCATACCCTTGCCTTTTACTTCTTTTACATCTGCAAAAGCGGTTTGTTTTTCATTTTTCCATTGGTTACTTACAGACTTTGCAATAGGGTGCGAAGAATGATTTTCGATTGATGCAACAACAGATTTGAAATCGGCTTCATTAATGATGTTGTTATCAAACACAAACTCATCTACCTGTAGTTTGCCTGTGGTAAGTGTGCCTGTTTTATCGAAAACTATCTGCCTGATGGTTTTCAACCTTTCCAATGTATCGCCACCTTTTATCAGCATACCATTTCTGGCTGCCCTGCCCAAACCTACGGCTACTGCTGCGGGTGTTGCAAGCCCCATAGCACATGGGCAAGATATTACCATAACAGCTATAGCACGCATCATAGCCTCTGCAAAGCTGTGATGCAGGAAGAAGTAATTGATAATAATTGTAAGCAATGCAATGCCTGCAACAGTGGGCACAAATATGGCACTGATTTTATCTGCCAGTTTTTGCAACGGTGGCTTAGTGCCCTGCGCCTCGCGCACCATGCGTATGATGTTGGACAGCACAGAACTATTGCCAACTGTAGTAGCGCGCACTTTAATATTGCCATCTACAACCAGTGTACCACCAACTACCGCATCGCCAGTCATTTTACGTACGGGTACACTCTCACCTGTTATCATATGTTCATCTATCTGCCCCTCGCCATATATTATTTCGCCATCTATTGGCACACTGTCTCCGTGATTCACCATTACTACATCGCCGGCACGTACATACTTGCTTTCTACATCCAGTATGGTTTCTTTGCCTACACTATCTGTCATAATAATGCGCGCATGTTGCGGTTGAAGTTTTACCAACGCATCTATTGCTACCGTGGTAGATTTTACGGTTTGATGCTCCAGCCAATTGCCCAACATTACCAAGGTTATGATAGATGCCGCTGTTTCAAAAAACAGGTAATCGTGCGCACGGTCTGTATAAACCACAAGACCAATAATAGAATAGATATATGCCGCGGATGCACCTAACACAATCAACACATCCATATTAGGCAGGCGGTGTTGTAATGAACGCAGCGCACTTTTACCAAACACCCACATACCTATTGCATATACAGGTGTAGATAATACCAACTGTACATAAGGGTTATGTAACCAATGCCATGAGATAAACATGTGCAACAACAGCGGAATGGTAAATGCCGCACAGATTATTAAATATCGTGTAGAATTATCCTGATGCGCATGTTCGTTTGCACCCATACCTTCCTGCCCTTCTCTTACCACATGATAACCCATGCCATCAATGGTATCATAGATTACAGCAACATCCTGTGCTTCAGGAAGCGAAAAGCTCACATCGCCCGATGCTGCGTTTGCAGATATATTTGTAGCCCCTTTCTTTTCCAGCAGTTTAGAAATCGTCAACGCGCAATTGCCACAGGTCATCCCCTCTACTACTGCTGCATGTGTTTTCTGCATGATGTTTTGTACCGGCATTTGATAGTATCTTCGCGCTACTATGGTACCGGCTCCGTTATTACAAATTTCCTATTCTTTGGCCACAATAGAAAATGCTGTAAATCAGTTGTGGCAATCTGCACATCAATATAATGTATGGGCTTTCAGCGGCGAGATGGGTGCAGGCAAAACCACTTTTGTACACGCCCTTTGCAATACCCTTGGCGTGCAAGACGCTGTAAGCAGCCCTACGTTTGCGCTGATAAACGAATACCATTTTATGAAAGACGGTGCAGACCGTACTATTTATCATATGGACTGGTACCGTCTGCGTGATACAGAAGAAGCTATTAATGCAGGCATGGAAGACTGTGTGATGCAGAAAAATAACTATTCCTTCATAGAGTGGCCTGAAAAAGCACCTGAATTACTGCCACATCCATACTTGTGGATTACCATAGAATCTACAGGGCCTGACACCCGTAGCATGACTGTTTGGGTTAAATAATTCTACACTATAGTATATATTTTATATCTGCTTTATGACGATAATCAATCTCCCTTCTGTATAAGTTTTATATCTTACAGTATGCATTTGATTGATGCTATCATAAAAGGATTTTTGCTTGGACTGTTTATGGCTATCTCGGTAGGCCCTACCCTGTTTGCCGTATTGCGCTATAGCCTGAACCACAGCTACAAAGCCGGCATTGCATTTATAGCCGGGGTATCGCTGAGTGACATATTGTATGTAACCATTGCTAATGTAGCCGCAGAATGGCTGGAACTGCTGAATGAATATGAAAAATACATTGCATATGGAGGTGCCATTGTACTGATAATTGTGGGATTGGCAGGTGTCATCAGAAAGTATAAACCAGTGAGGCCCAGTGCAAAAACCATTACCATCAGCGGCGGGCACTACTTCCGTATATTCAGCAGTGGTTTTTTGATTAATACATTTAACCCTGGGGTTATTATTATATGGCTAGGCGCTGTTACTGCTACAGCTAATACCACGTCTTTATACCGATTTGTACTGTTTGGTACTTGTCTGGGGCTGATACTATCTATAGACATATTAAAAGTATTTCTTGCCGATGCCATCCGCCGCAAGCTGACACTACGCAGAATCATGTATTTGCAGAAAATATCTGCTATTTGCATATTGTCTATAGGTATTGCTTTGTTCATCAGCACAGCGTTGAATATCCATTTCAAGCAGCCCGAAATCAAGCAACCTAAAGCATATCAGCAAATTCAATCCGTATATAATACAAACTTTGCCAAAGCTTAGTATCTTTGCCGCCTCATGTCTGACGCGATTCGCCACGAATGTGGATTGGCTTATATCCGCCTGCTGAAGCCACTGGCATATTACCACCGCAAATACGGTACAGCTTTCTACGGCCTTAACAAACTGTACCTGCTCATGGAAAAACAACATAACCGTGGACAGGACGGCGCCGGTATTGCAACCGTAAAACTGAATACAGAACCGGGACACCAGTTTATGCACCGCCTGCGGGTAAGCGGCGCACAAGCTATCTCCCAGATTTTCCAGAACGTACAACAAGAGGTTAGCGAGCTCGAGAAGATGTACCCTGAGATACGTCAGTATCCGGGACTACTGAAAGGTTACCTGCGCTTTATGGGCGAAGTGTTGCTGGGCCACCTGCGCTACGGTACACAGGGCAAGAACAACATTGAGTTCTGCCATCCGTTCCACAAGCCGGACATAAACCCGACACGCAACCTTGCTATGGCGGGCAACTTCAATCTGGTAAATACGGATGAATTGTTTGACCTGCTGAATGCACACCCTACCAGCACCATCCGCGAGAGCGATTTGGGCGCTATGATAGAAATGGTGCATTACTACCTGTGTATGGCAGATGAGACAGACCCGCAAAACCTGAATCTGGAAGGTGCACTGAAACAAGCAGCTGCTCATTTTGACGGCGGTTTTGTTTGCAGCGGCCTTGTAGGTAACGGTGACAGCTTTGTACTGCGTGATGCAAACGGCATACGCCCTGCATATTTCTACAAAGATGACGAGGTAGTGGTTGTAGCATCTGAACGCCCGGCTATTATGACTGCATTCAATGCGCCTCTGGAAGAAGTGAAAGAACTGCAACCGGGGCATGCTGTTATCGTTAAAGCAAACGGCGACTTCAGCAACCCACGCATACTGCCGGAAAAAGAATTGAAAGCATGCAGCTTTGAGCGCATCTACTTCAGCCGTGGTAGCGATACTGAAATATATAAAGAACGTAAGCAACTGGGACGCAACCTTGCAGAGAAAGTGCTGGAGGCTGTAGACTACAAGCTGAAGAATACCATCATATCATTCATACCGAATACAGCAGAGACTGCATTCTATGGTTTGATAAAAGGGCTGGAACAGTTCCTGAATAAGATAAAAGTAGAACGCATCACATCGGGCAAGCTGAGTGCTGAAGAAACAGAAGAACTCATCAACCGCCGTGTACGCATCGAAAAGATAGCCATCAAAGATGTGAAGATGCGCACCTTCATTACAGAAGATGCCAGCCGAAACGAGATGGTGCAACACGTATACGATATTACCTATGGTACTGTAGAGCGCGGTGTTGATACACTGGTTGTGATAGATGACTCGATAGTACGCGGTACAACCCTACGCGAAAGCATCATTAAAATGCTGGACAGGCTGGGGCCAAAACGCATCATCATCGTTTCTTCCGCACCGCAGATACGCTATCCTGATTGTTATGGCATAGACATGAGCCGCATGGGCGATTTCATTGCCTTCCAGGCTGCTGTTGCTTTGCTGAAGGAGAACGGCAAGGAAGCACTGCTGCATGAAGTATATGCTAAATGTAAAGCTGCAGACGAAGCAGGTACACTGAAAGAACAAAACTTTGTACAGGCTATCTACGCGCCGTTTACTCCGGATGAGATAAGCGCACAGATTGCTAAGATGCTGCGCCCTGATGATGTAACTGCCGAAGTGGATATCATTTACCAATCGATAGAAGGCCTGTATGATGCATGCCCTAAGAATCATGGCGACTGGTATTTTACCGGCAACTACCCTACACCGGGAGGTAATAAAGTAGCCAACAAGGCCTTTATCAACTACATGGAACGTAAGGAAGGCAGGGGTTATTAATATATTTTATTGATAAACAAACACTTAGAAAACTGCTGAAAAATTAATTTTCAAATACTGAATTATTACATAGTTTCGGTGCCTTATAAAAAATAAGGCACCTTATTTTTTGTGTAAAAGAACCGGTTGCAGCGACTAAAAATCGATACCGAATATTGAACAAACAAACACAACCAAACTGGTTGGAATACTGTTATCATGTAAGACGATTTTGTTTTTAAAAACCCTTAAAACAACAACGCAGACGGAAAGATGATAAACATCAAAAACAAAGAACAAGAAGCATGCTCGCTACTGGTAGTAGATATGAACGGACGTGTATGTTATGAAACAAGTATGGAACCATTGGCCAACCTTACATTAGACCTGCGTTCTTTACTATCGGGTATTTATACGCTGATATTCCAAACAACAAACACCAGCTTTACGCAGCAGATAGTAAAATACTGATTGCATATTATTTGCACTACACACTACAATAAATAAAGCCGCTCAATGAGCGGCTTTATTATTATCAGAAAGATTGCTGTGTATTAGAATGTTCTGTTTACACCAACCACATAACGGAAGTTTGCGTAATCAGGATTTGCATACGGCGGACGATTGAGCAACACCGGCATATCGAAACGCAATGTAAGCGGGTTGGCTTTATTAAACCAACCAAACTTCTTAACCGTCAGTGCAAAACCAAGACCTGCATCTAAGCGAATATCGCTCCACATGGTAGTAGGTGCAATATTCCAATATTGCGAAAGTGTTGCATTGCTCAATTCTATTGCACCCGCATCTGCAAACAGGTATGCATCCAGATGCAGATAATCGCGCAGATACTTTGGATGGAATTTTATGTACTCATCAAAATCTACCTCGGCACTTGCAGATGCACCACTGCGTCCTTTATAGCCAATCAGTATATTGCCATTGCGCTGGTCTGCTACAAAGTAGCCTGCATAGCCACGCAGATTCAAACCACCACCCATCTGGAAATGGTTTGTTTCATATTGAGAAATGTTGCTCCAGTTATCGGGAATGAAACCAATGCTGCGGGTATATTTATTTTCCATCAGATCTTCGGGGTTTGCACCTGCCAGCCACAATGCACTTTCGTTAGGCACATTCGTACCAGTACCATAGCGGCCAAAGATGCGTGTGCGGATTTCCAGCTTACCTAGTTTATTATAATTAACCGCTTCCAGTTGTGCATATGCATAATTGAATGCAGCAGGATTATTACCTGTAAGGAATGGCGCACGCAGGTGGAATTTGTAATTACCATGCCCTCTCTTGTATGTATAACTGTTAGACCATGAAGCATTGAGCGATGAATTGGGCATAGCGCGTGCGCTGCTCCACTCGTTCTGATAAATCAGGTAATCTCTGTCGTAACTGAGCGAACGCCACATAGTTTGTGCATAGAGCGACAATGTATTACGGCTGTTGACAAGATAGTTGCCACC
The DNA here is from genome assembly GCA_017303395.1 of Chitinophagales bacterium. GTDB lineage: Bacteria > Bacteroidota > Bacteroidia > Chitinophagales > Chitinophagaceae > Polluticoccus. The sequence continues at coordinate 65,699 of JAFLBN010000009.1, read as the reverse complement.
TGCACGATGATACCACAAACCATCTAAGAAACGGCTGCTGATTTGCGACTGCAGTTTAGGCATCCAACGTGTGATGGGTGATGTATGCGAGAATGTATAATTTACAGGCACATACTTTTCGTACCAGCTTTGGCTGACAGTAGATTTAAAATCGTAGTGCTGCAATACGTGTGTATTCCACCATATAGTAGCATCTACTTTATGCATTGTGTATAGATAATCTCCCTCGAAGTGGATACCTGCTTTTATACCATCAACGGGATTGTACCATACATCAGGACGCACATACATGCGCTTGTGCCTTCTGTCCCACGGTGCAGATACACCACCATCCAGTTTTACTGCTATTGCTTTAGGAGATAATGGTAAGCCGCGTGTTTTATAGTTGTCCAGTATGTACACATCTGCCAGCCTGTAGCTGGTATCTATCTGCACATTGCGAATACCATCGGGTACTTGCACATAAGCAGTGTACTCATCGTGCAGCTTGCCCCAGCCATACCATTTAGGCAGTACCGTTGCAGGCGTTTCTTTTACAAACCATGTATTAGGTATGTGGAAGTTTTGCTTTTCGCCATTGCGGGTGGTAACGGTGAAATCTATCGGCATTTGCATTTGCCCCCTACGACGGAATTTGATAGCAAATGTATCGTCCGATTTTCTGCGTATGCCCTCAATGCTATAGTCAATAGCTTTTGTTGTTTCCAACCATTGGTCGAAAAACCAGTTGAGATCTACCTTAGTATATTGTATTATAGAATTGCGGAAATCTTCGAAATAAGGATGTGCAAAACGCCATTGGTGGAAATAGTTTTTCAGTGCAGCCTGAAACAATGAATCGCCCAATGTGTACTGAAGATTATACAGCATAGTAGCTGTTTTGTAATACACACCACGGTAACCACCCTCGTGACCTACTGCATCATTAAAATCGTTTGAGTGTGTATTGAGCGGCAGCTCTTCTTTATTCAATGCATCAAACAAGTATGCGTTATATACTCTTTTATCAACCACTATTTCAGGCTCGTAAAACAAACCTTTGTAACCGCGCGGCTTGTTCTCTACCAATGTATCGCCATCTATTCTGCGCAGGCCCCATGCTGTGAGGAACTGCGTAAAGCCTTCATCGAGCGCTGCACGGTATGTTTCGTTATTACCTACCTGACCGTAGAACCAATTGTGTGCAATCTCGTGCACCAGCAAACCACGATAACCAGGGTCGCTACCACCATCTAATGTCAGCATCGGGTATTCCATACCATCTGCTGCATCTGCAGCTACCATTTTAGGGTATTGATACATGCCTACATCTTCAGAGAAAGTCTTGATGATTTTTGCAACATAATCTGCAGCATTCTGCCAGCCTTTTGCATGTGGCTCCTGCACAAGTGCTACGCATTCCACACCATTCCATGTAGTAGTGCCTATGCGGTAAGTAGGGTCTGCAGTAAATGCAAAGTCGTGTACGTTGTTTGCTTTGAATCGCCATACTTTGCGCTCGCCTTTTTTATATGGTATTATCTCGCTTGGTTTTTCATTCCAAGGTTTGCTGGCAAAGTTTTTAATATCCAGTTTTGCACGCAGGTCGTCAGGCAGTACTTCCTTCCTGTTTTGCAACGCACCTGTTGCTTCTACTATATAGTTCGATGCAAAATCGAGCGATACATCGTAAGAGCCAAAGTCTGCATAGAATTCTTTATTAAGGTGTTGGTGCGTATCCCAGCCAAACTTGCGGTCGTACACACATATTTTAGGAAACCACTGCACACCGTTGTAGTGCTTATAGCCCCAAGCATCATACATCTTCATACGACGGCGTGTAGCTCCGTTATCGTAATAGGTTTTGAAATCCATCGTGAAGGTAACCTTGCTATTAGGCAACAATGGCTTTGGCAGGTACACTTTCAGTATCGTATTATCCAGTTCTGTTTTTACTTCCTGTCCGTCAGCTTTCAAGCCATCGATGGTGGTACCAAGCCCTTGCCTTTCATACCTGCCCATGCGTATTTTGGTATTGATGGCCTCTTCCAGATCGTGCAGGTGCGAGCCTTTTACAAAAGCATTCTGCCACAGGTGGAAATATACAAAGCGCAATGTATCGGGCGAGTTGTTCCAATACTCCAGCGTTTCGTCGGCTGTAATGATATTGGTAGTCTCGTCTATTTTGGCATCTATCTTGTAATGAACATCCTGTTGCCAGTATGCCCCATCGGGTTTGCGGTTTTTCCAATACAGCGGATTGGATGTACTTCTATAATCGCCTGATTGTGCAAACGTGGTTGTAACAACCGTAAGACACAGCAACAGAGATAAATATCTTCTCATATTAATCTTTTCGTAAAACAGCGTGAAAATACAACAAGGAAAATTGGCAAAAAGGGGGAAGTTTGTAACAGATGTTAATAGCGGCGCAGATTATTTAAGATATTTTTTACATTTAATTTACTCTTAATTCGAACTTATTGATATATTTTTGTAGCCGAGGCAAATGAAGTGTGTGGTCGATATCGGATACAGCCCCTGTATGAGCTAACACCAGAGCTACAACCACAAAGCCTTCATCATATTACCGTTCTCAATTGCAGAGCGGTTTTTTTGTGCCTGATAAAATCATTATTCCTCCCAACCCAGCTCTTTCAGCATACGTTTGGCTTCACGTTTGCGTGGACCACCCTCATCTACTATGCTTAGCAGTATGTCTTTTGCTTTGTAGCGGTTGCCCAAAGCAACATAACAGCGTGCGGCACCAATAGCTGCTTCCTGACGTTTGCCCTTACTGCTTGCACCACGCATTTCCTGTGTATAGAGATTAAGCGCATCGCTTGCCTTGCCTGATTTCAATAACTGATCTGCTTTATCAATTTTGCTGACAGGCTCCAATGCTTCTTTTTCGCTTACTGTTACCGCTTTTACATCTTCAGTAGGCTGGTAGCTGTTGCCTGTAGCTCTTGAAGCATTTCCGGGTTGCATATCTGCTACATCTGAGCGCTCTTCTTTAGGCTTCATGCGCTGCTCTTCTACAAACTGGTTCTTTGCAGATGTTGCATATTTATCAGGGTTATCGTTTTTGATAGCACCCAATAATTGCTGAGTTGTTTTCTTTGCAGCTGCTGCTTCTATTTTATTGCCAAGCCTTTTCAGCAGTCCCTGTTTCTCTTCTTTTTCGGGTGCAGGTGCAGCCATCGCCACTACTCCCTTATCTTTTGTTGCGGGACTTTGTGTAATAGATGGTTGCGTGCCTACTTCTGCGGCACCATTGCTCATCATATCTGCGGCTGCAGCTACTGCCTGTTCTGTATCTTCTGCATATTGCGCTACTGCAGGTTGCTCTACAGGTGCAGGCTTTGGTAGCTCCTGTGCTACGGGTTGGCTTTCCTGCAATACATCGTTTGTAAGCCTGTAGTACCATATACCAACTATTGCAAACAAAATAACAGCTGCAACAGACATTGTCCTGAACGCAAAATAGCTTCTCACAGGTTTTGCCTTTATCATGGCAGGTGAAGGCTTTTTCTTCGTGTCGTTTATGTTGGTATTATTTGTAGCTGACATATTTATATTGCGTGACGACTGCGGATTTGCAGCACCAAGATGTTTTGTAAGGAAATCGGCATTGATGGCGTTCAATACTTCTACACCTTTTCCTTGCTGCGCCATCAGCCCGTCTGCAGCATCGCTGCACATAGGGCAACTGTGAAGGTGCTGCTCAACTGCATGTGCCTCTTCGGGGCTCATGCTGCCGCTCACATACTCCTTCAGTTGCTTTTTAGTAAGACAACTGCTCTGCTCGAAAATATGTTTCAATTGTTCCTTACTCATGTGTTCACGTTTCTTTTCGCCTCAAGTTTTATTTTCAGGTTTCGCTTGCCGTTCTGGATGGCACTTTTTACCTGCATCATGGTATAGCCTGTTTGTGCAGTTATATCTACGTAGCTCATCTTCTGCATATAAAACAGCTTGATGCAGGTACGCTGCTCATCATTCAGTTCTTCTACGCATGCTTCCAGATTATCCAGCAATTGCTCCTGTTCTATCTTATGATGCCATTCGTCCTCAAATTCCATATTTTCTCCATGTTCGACATCCGTATTTATCTCATGAACGGTTTTGCGGAGCTGCATGAAGCAATAATTTTTGCTTACTTGGTATAGCCAAGGTTTGAAGGCTTCTACCTTAAAACGTCGGAGGTCTTCCAGCAGTTTTATGAATATCTGCTGCATGGCATCTTTGGCAGCTTCGGGGTCTTTCAGGTATTTTAGGCATATACCATATACCAGATGCCCGTAACGCTCAAAAAGCGCTGTAAACGCTGCCTGCTCGCCCCGCTGTGCATAGCGAAACACCAGTTCTTCATCGGCCAGTTTTTTATAATCTCCCTGCGGCAAAAGTCTACTCCCTTTATTCAGTTTCAGTTCAAGTAAAAATAAACAAATAGATGTTAAGAAATCACCATAATACATATACTCAAAAAGAGTATATACAATCTTGTCACATAAGGCTGAGAACCTATGTTTTTCTGCTTCAAAAAGCTATATTTGCCCCACTTTATTTACAACACATAGTTTTAATATGAGTTCATTATTCTACTTAGTCCCGGCGTTTGGTGTGCTGGCACTGCTATACACCATGGTCAAGGGCGCATGGGTTAGCAAACAAGATGCCGGCAACGACCGCATGAAAGAAATTTCTAAGTACATAGCGGAGGGTGCTATGGCGTTTTTGAAGGCAGAGTATAAAATACTCACCTATTTCGTAATCATAGCAGGTTTGCTGCTGGGCTTCATGGGCTACAGCAATCCTAAATCGAGCCCTGTGATAGCGCTTGCGTTCATCATTGGTGCTGTATTCAGCGCATTGGCAGGTTTTATAGGTATGCGCATAGCTACAAAGGCCAACGTACGTACTGCACACGCTGCACGTACCAGCCTCAGCAAGGCACTGTCTGTTTCTTTTGGCGGTGGTGCTGTAATGGGTATGGGTGTTGCCGGCCTGGCGGTTTTAGGTCTTGGTAGCCTTTTCATCATTTTCAAAATGATGTTTGCACCTGATGCATTGGTAAACAGCGAAGAAATGGAACGTGCTATTGAAGTACTGACAGGTTTCTCTCTGGGTGCTGAAAGCATTGCACTGTTTGCACGTGTGGGTGGTGGTATCTACACAAAAGCTGCAGACGTTGGTGCTGACCTTGTAGGTAAAGTAGAAGCAGGTATTCCTGAAGACGACCCACGCAACCCTGCAACTATTGCAGATAACGTAGGTGATAACGTAGGTGACGTAGCAGGTATGGGTGCCGATCTTTTCGGTTCTTATGTTGCTACCGTACTGGCTACAATGGTACTGGGCCGCGAAACTGCATCTGTAGATAATTTCAACGGTTTTGGCCCGATATTGTTGCCTATGCTGATAGCAGGTTTCGGTATCGTTCTTTCTATCATTGGTACAATGATGGTACGCATATCTGATAGTGCAGGCATCAGCACGAGTGCTGTACAAAGAGCGCTGAACATGGGTAACTATGGCTCTATGGTGCTGACTGCAATTGTTTCTTACTTCCTGGTAATGTATATACTGCCATCTTCTATGGAGCTGCGCGGCCATGTATTCAGCAATACGCAAGTATTTGGTGCTATTGTGATAGGCCTTGTAGTTGGTACGCTAATGAGCATCATTACAGAATACTATACTGCAATGGGTAAACGCCCTGTATTGAGCATCATCCGTCAGTCTGCAACAGGCCACGCTACAAACGTTATTGGCGGTCTGGCTATTGGTATGGAAAGTACATTCCTTCCTATTTTGGTACTGGCAGGTGGTATCTGGGGTTCTTATGCTATGGCAGGCCTTTATGGTGTGGCAATAGCTGCTGCAGGTATGATGGCGACTACGGCTATGCAATTGGCAATCGACGCTTTTGGCCCGATAGCTGATAACGCAGGTGGTATTGCCGAAATGAGTGAACTGGAAAAAGAAGTACGCGAAAAAACAGACATATTGGATGCCGTAGGTAACACAACTGCTGCTACAGGTAAAGGTTTCGCGATTGCATCTGCTGCACTGACTGCACTGGCACTGTTTGCTGCCTATGTAGGTGTTGCAGGCATCGATGGTATTGACATCTACAAAGCAGAAGTACTGTCTATGTTGTTTGTTGGTGCAATGATACCTTTCATCTTCTCTTCTCTGGCTATCCGCGCGGTTGGTGAGGCTGCTATGGCAATGGTTGAAGAAGTTCGTCGCCAGTTCCGTGAAATACCTGGCATTATGGAAGGTAAAGGCAAACCTGAATATGACAAGTGTGTTGCCATCTCTACAGATGCTTCTATCAAAAAAATGATACTGCCGGGTGCAATCACAATTGCTGCTCCGCTGCTGGTAGGTTTCCTTGCAGGCCCTGAAGCGCTGGGTGGTATGCTTGCTGGTGCTACTGTAAGTGGTGTACTGATGGGTATGTTCCAGAACAACGCCGGTGGTGCCTGGGATAACGCTAAGAAATCTTTCGAGAAAGGTGTTGAAATAAACGGTGAGATGTACTACAAAAAATCTGATCCGCACAAAGCATCTGTAACAGGTGATACTGTGGGCGATCCGTTTAAAGATACATCTGGCCCGTCAATGAACATCCTGATTAAACTGATGTCTATCGTTGCACTGGTTATTGCACCTACACTGGCAAACATGTACAGCAATAAAACTACAGAAACAGCTAAAACACCTGTTAAACAGGAAGTGAAAGCACCTGTAGTAACAATGAAATAATTAAGAGTTGTTATAAACAAAAACACCGCTCAATGAGCGGTGTTTTTTTATTGCGGTTTATTATATAGTTTACTTTTAACGATGCCTCTTTTGTGCAGCCAGTGTGCCATAGAGACGCGCAATACACCAAAGCCATACTTCATACTGCGGCTGAAGTTGATACTGCTGGCTTCTTCAAAATATTTAGTAGGGCATGTAACCTCCCCTATTTCGTAGCCATTCATAAATATCTGCGATATCATTTCGTTATCGAAAACAAAATCATCGCTGTTGTGCGTGAAATCGATAGAACGGATAACCTCTGCACTGAATGCACGATAACCTGTATGGTATTCGCTCAGCTTCTGGCCCAGCATAATGTTTTCGAACAATGTAAGGCAACGGTTGAAGATGTATTTATACATCGGCATACCACCTTTCAGCGCACCTTTGCCCAATATACGGCTACCGAATGATACTGGATATACATCGTAAGCTATTACAGCAGCCATTGCATGTATCAGCTTTGGTGTATACTGATAGTCGGGGTGCAGCATAATAACAATGTCTGCACCTATCTCCAATGCTTTTGCATAGCAGCTTTTCTGGTTGCCACCATATCCCCTGTTTATTTCGTGGCGAATGATGTGTTTAATACCCAGCTTCGCACCCACTTCAGCCGTGTTATCGGGGCTGTGGTCATCTACCAGCACCACATCGTCCACTATATCAAATGGTATCTCTGCATACGTGCGCTCTATTGTAAGAGCCGCCCTGTATGCAGGCAGTACTACCACTATTTTTTTACCGTTCAGCATATTCTGGTCAAAAGTAAAACGTCTTAATTCAAAAGTGAAATCAAAGGGCTTAATTCGCCACTTTATAATCACCGTCAACAGGTTTCATACCTGTTACAATCAGGTTGCTGGTTGCTTTTCCCAATATCCTGTCTTGCATATCATACACCCTGCACTCTACATGTATTATTTTCTTACCGGCACGTATTACTTCAGATGTTGCCTTTAGCCTTTCACCTTCTTTAATAGCATACAGAAAATCTACATTCAGGTTCAGCGAGGTGTAATGGTTGTTCGTATCCAGACTCACTACTGCCCAGCCAATCACTTCATCCATCACCAGTGCCATCATACCACCATGTATATTGCCGTAGGGATTGGTCATATCATGCTTCACCTCCAACGAAATGGTAGCCTTGCCTTTATCTATAGCTTCCAGCGTAAAATTCATCCAATTGCCTGCAGCAGAGCGAGAATCTGTTACAACCTTGCCCAGATAATTATCCTTTATAAACTGCAGCAATGCCCCCTGCGGTATTTCCTTATAACTCATTTCTTCTTATTTTCTTTGGCAACTTTCAGTGCTGTTACCATCTCAATCATTTTATCTATACGGCGTTGCCTTGTCTCCAGTTTCTTTGCCTCAACTATCGCCTCTACATATTCTTTCTTGTGGGTAAAGGACATGGCATTAAAGAAGTCTTCAAGCCCCTTAAATGGTTTCATGGCAACTTTTGCATCTGCTGGCAATTCCACTGTTCTCTTCTCATAATCTATCCCTTCCGCAGTACGTTCCTTTGCTGTTTTGTCTCTCAGGTAGGTTTTATTCAGGTCTTTCTCTTTTATACGCATGCCACTCCAAACATTACTTATTGAAACAGAGCTTACAAAATGATATGCAGATTGATTTACAACATCCCAACCTTCATCTCTTACAAGGTCTGATGTTATACCACTACTTTTCTTAGGATAAGCAATCCAAACAACCGCATCTTTTTCAAGCCTTGATATCAGTTTATCATAGTATTTGTAAAGATCGGCCTTATTGTATGCGAACAATATTGCCTGATTGTATTTTGCTTTACCCGCAAAGTTTGTTTTTACCTCAAAAGCATCAAACATATCCAAACAATCATTGGGCATATTCAATACCAGCAAGGGGCTATCCTGTTTGAACCTCAGTTTGTCAGTTACAGCCATTACATATGTAATTTGGGCGCAAAGTTACCTGTTTTTATGTGGTATGCCCAAAACAAAAGCGGGCCGAAATACATCGGCCCGCTCATTGATATGTTAAAAATCAGCATTATCTGGTAATCACAAATGGCTTGGTAATCATTGCTTCTGCATCTATGACTTTCAGTACATAGTTGCCTGCAGGCAAGCTACTTGTGTTTATCTCCTCTTTCTTCGTACCGTTCGATTTCAGTTGCAGTACCGTTGATCCGACACTGTTAACCACCATCATATCGGCACCTTTTGCAGGAGCATTATCAAACTCGAGTGTAATGTTGTCTGTCGCCGGATTTGGATACAAATTCATACCCTTGCCTGCTTCTATGTTTGATATACCAAGTGGTATTATCAGCGCAGTAGTATCAGAACCACAATCGTTTGTCAATATCAGCAATACTTTGAAATTACCGCTTGTTGAATAAATATGCGTTGGATTTTGCATAATTGAACTGCCACCATCACCAAACAACCACAGTATTGAATTGACATTGGACATACCACCTACTGTGAAGTTGTATTTATTGCCCATGCGGGTATAAGTGATACCTGAAGTCTTAGGCAACGGTTTCAGTGTTACGTTCACCGTATCGCTACCAACACAATAACGATCTACTTCAACCCAGTATTTACCCGGTTGGTCTTTCACATTGATTGTTTGTGTTTGCAATTGATTGTTCCACATATATGTAGCACCAAAGTGACCTGCATCCAGTATGATGTCTTGTTTTTCACAACCCACTATATCAGGACCCAGATTTACCACCGGTGCCTGGCCTACAAATGCCTTGATTGGCAACAATGGGCTCTCACAAGCAGCACCCGGTATGCTGTAGAACACAGTACCATTAAACATACGTCCCGCATTTGTACCACCAAACTGGTTACACAAACCTGTGCCGGTTTGTATTGTCATGTCTGCGTTTGAGAATGTTGTAGTACCGTTGGAATAAGATGCATTGTAGTTTACATAAATACCATAGGTATTACCGGTAGTAACAAACATCGGGTTATTAACTGTAAACCTAGTGAGTGCTGTTGTAGAACCAACTGCAACATTCGCAGTACCAAGTAATGTCCATGCACCTGCATTGGTTTCATTACCTGCATAAGTACCAAGCCTATAATATACATTAACTGTTTGTGCACCTGTAGCAGAGAATAAAGCAGCAAAGCTATCTATTCGCAGGTTGCCATTTGGTATAATATTAAACATTGCACCACCGCCACAACCATTACCTGCTGCTGTGGTAGTAGTTAATGAATTTGTTGTTAAGGATATTGGTTCAGAACAAACATACAATAATGTATCACTTTGCAAGTTTGGTATTTTAAGCGTATCGCCTACATACAGTTTATTGAGGTAAGTAGGTGTTCTGTACCAATTGTGCCTGTATCCGTCAGGCAGTACGTGTAGCATACCCTGCTCGCCGTTACATACCGAGTCATTTCTTACAATCGGAATGTTAGCAGGTGTTTTGATGATGATGTTGCTGGTTGCCGATGTATCGTTTGACGGAATATCATCTGGTCCAGCCTGATTAATGATACCTTTTACACTATGATTTCCTATGAACGTAAAATTATAATCCGGGAAAGTAAGCGTATCTGAAGTAAACGGTGCCAATGTCTTAGTATAAGGAATAACATTTGTTGATGTGGTAGGACCCGTAAGATACATGCCAACAGTAAAACCGCTAACAGGTGTGGTACCGTTATTGTAAATCACCAGTTTGGCAGGCACTACTTTGAATGGGCACCACTCACTACCATCTCTTGGAGAAAGTACAGTTTGCACTTTAACATCCTTAGTGGGTGCAGGTGTTATTGTTATTACATAATCTTCTGTTTCGCCTGTTGCATTGTTTGTACATGCATTTGCAGCACCGTTACCTGATGTAGCACTTCTGATGCGCAAACCCGTGAGCCCCATAAGAGCCGTAGGCGGCACACGGAATACTACCGTTCCTGTATTGTTTGATGTATTAATCTGTACCCACTCTGATGCTTCAAAAGTGTTATTTTGGTTTGCGTCTATCCACATAGAACCAATTGCAGCAGCACCATATTTTACTCTCAATGTATAAAGCCCGCCAGCCTGTAGAGAAGCAGTAGTATTGGGCGATATGCCATATTGTGTATAGAAACCCGCTGCAGTACCCGGAGAACCATTATTAAGTGTTGTTTCTAATATTCTTACAGAGTCGATTGATGCACTTGCATCTCCACCTAAACCTGTTTTACAATAGCAAATATAAAATGCATTAATACCAATAAACACAACAGGTGTAATTGAAGTCTGAGCGCTGTTAGTACATGTTACTACACACCTGTATTCTCTTGCTACAGTAGTATTTGTTGTTATGCTAGCTGTTGTGGCACCTGCAATGTTAGTAAAAGTACCACCTGGTAGCGTACGCGATTGCCACTGATATGTAATACCGGGTCCTACACTATGAGCAGACAAAGACAAGTTAAAGTTATTGCCCGGACAAACTGTAGCGGGAGCGGTTATTGTACCTGCGCTGGGTGTACCTGTACAAGGAGGCGGAGGATCGAAACGATAGCCATTGCCATTACCCGGCCATGCACCTGCTGTAGTGGTAAGTGTGAATGACCCATTGAGTGCGTTTATGAACCTATTAGCACCGCCAACAGCATCTTCTATACCTATCACGCGCCCTGTAGTCAAAGCACCGGCCTGCGTACCATAAAGTATTTCTATACGTCCGGGCTTAACCGATGCAGGACCGTATAGTTTAATCATGAAGTTTATCAGATTGGTGGTAGTTGAACCAAAACCAGAACCCGTAGCATTTCTCCATTCGAATGCATAAACATCAGTACCTACTAAGCCATGCACCATACTGCCTATACCTCCCGGTGCAGGAAAGTTTGCAGACATATCGCCAAACCATGCAGCTATGGTATTGTTTGGTACTGTAGTGGTAAACAAATTGCCCGGGGCGCGACCATTTGCTGCACTTACACTTGTCGTTTGATTACCCATGCCTATCCAACCGTTGGTACAGAATGTAACCTGTGTAAAAGGATTGTTGTCATATGTAAATGTAAACGGTAAGTTTACAAGCCTTGAACCATCATCTGCGTTCTGGCTCATCCCGGTAGATAAACCTGCATTTGTGTTGATGACTGTACCACCAGTAATTGGTGTGTATGTTTGCCCTGTCAGTACAGTACGGCTATATAGTACTATAAACTGTGCAGATGCAACGTTACTTAAGCATAATGTTATGAATAACACCAATGCTACTCTTAAAGCAGAATAAAAATTTCTGTAAGACATATAAAGGGTATTTAATTAAAAACTAATTAACGTAAGGAAGTAATCAATTGTTAGACGGCAAGATGTGATAAGTGGGTTAGTATGATATTACAAAGGTAGAGCAATATTTCAGCCAGCAATTTTCATTAACGCTTTTTAACCCGTTTTTAATTAAGAATTTTTAATGTAAAATTAATACTCATCATTTCTTAACTGGTTTTTAACAACTTTCATTGTATAAAATCAAGCTAATCTATTAACACTATAAATTTGGTCTATATGGGTTTTATGGCGTAGGTTTGTATAACTATTATCAATATTATGACCATTACACAATTAGAATATGTTGTTGCAGTAGCTACTTATAAAAGCTTTGTGGCAGCTGCAGATAAATGCTTTGTGACACAACCGACACTGAGCATGCAAATACAAAAACTGGAAGAAGAACTCGGCATTAAACTCTTTGACCGCAACAAGCATCCGATAGCTATTACAGAATTGGGTGAAGAAATTGTAGAACAAGCAAAAGTAGTACTGGCAGAATGTGAACGCATTAATGAGTTGATACAAAAACAACAGAATACTGTTAGCGGTATATTTAAATTGGCTGTTATACCTACAGTTGCGCCATACATATTGCCGGGGTTGCTTGAAAACTATGCAGCTAAATACCCGGATGTAAAACTGCAGGTTAAGGAAATGGAGACTAAACAAATCATTACAGCATTGCGCAATAATGAATTGGATGCAGCTCTGTTAAGCACGCCTTTGGAAGAATCAAACATAAAAGAATATCCACTTTTCTCTGAACCATTTGTTGCGTACTTCTCTCCTGACGAACCTGCGTTGAAAAAGCGTATGATTTCAGCATCTGACATTGCTATGGAACGTATATGGCTGCTGAATGAAGGGCATTGTATGCGCAATCAGGTATTAGATCTGTGCAGCGACCAGGTGCAAGCTTTGCAGGCAGATAAACCATACCGTTATGATAGCAGTAATGTAGAAATGCTGCGCAAAATGGTAGATAAAAATAAAGGCATCACTGTATTGCCTGAGCTTGCAACAATGGAATTTACAGAAGACCAGCAAGACCGTGTACGCTATTTTGAAGACCCTGAACCGGTGAGAGAAATCAGCATCATCACCAATGATCATTTTGTACGCACATCATTACTGCAAACTGTTACAGATGAAATAATAAATCTGGTACCGGAAAAAATGCGTGTACAAAAGAAAAACAGAAAGGTGCTGCGAATACAGTCTGCTAAACTGTAGCAATCATAATACGGTTGATACCGTTTTCTAAAATCGTAAGATTGGGGAATACAGATTTTATGTTTTGCTCTACTGTAGTCCAATCGGTATTATTCAGTACAATATAATTCAACACAAAATGTCCGCCGGGCTTTATGCATCGGCGGCATTTTTTTAAGAAGTCTTCCGTAGTAACAAATGCAGGCACTACTCTGCTGTTGAAGATATCAACCACAAGTATATCATGCTCTTGTTTATAATCATTTATAAACAACAATGCATCCGCGCAAATAGGTATAGATTTAGCTACTACATCAGCAGGTAGCGTTTGCATGGCCCACTGCAAAATGGTGTTATCGTACTCTACAAAAGTATACGATGGTTTGTAGCCTTTCGCATAAAGAATTTGTGCTGCACTGCCCAACCCTGTACCTAGCACCAGTACCCGTTTTACATTGTATAATGCAGCTCCCAGATGGTTGAATGCGATAGTAAGCGGACGATACCTGTCTCCGTCTGAATACAAAGCATCATGTGTGGCTAACTGAAACTGGCCATTACTAAGGCATAGCTCCAATACACTATTATGTGGAGTAGCAGCCTTAGCTATCCGTACAGGGTACAGATAGCTAAGTATTTTCTTGTATATCGGAATGTGCAGCAATATTAGTGCGTAGCCAGTGCTTTTGCTTTAGGCATCCACCCTTTAAGTTGGCTGATGCGTGTTTCATCGCTAGGGTGTGTGCTAAGGAACTGAGGTGGTTTTTGACCACCTTTTGCTGCCATGCGCTGCCAGAAACTTATAGCCTCTTCAGGATTATATCCTGCCATTGCCATAAAGTACAAACCCATTTCATCTGCTTCACTTTCGTGTTTGCGAGAGAAAGCCAGTATACCTAGTGTAGATGTAGCGCCTACCCCATAATTGAATATCTGTTGCGTTTCTGCTGGTTTTGATGACATCAATACTGATAACGCTTGACCTCCATATTGAGCAAATAATTGTTGACTTACACGCTCATTACCATGCCTTGCTATAGCATGTGCTATTTCGTGCCCCATTACTACTGCCAGCCCTGTTTCGTTTTGTGTAATTGGCAATATCCCTGTGTACACGGCTACTTTACCACCGGGCATACACCAAGCATTCACCTCGTTGCTGTTTACCAGATTAAACTCCCAATTATAGCCTGCTATCAAATCTGATTTCCCTCTTTCTTGCAAAAACTGTTTTACGGCTGCCACCATCTTATTACCAACACGCTTCACCATTTCGGCATCATTGCCTGTTAATGGCCTGTTTGTACCAATAAAACTTGAATATTCCTTGACTGCCAGTTGCTGCATATCACTCTCCGGCGCAAGGTTCAGTGAACTTCTGCCTGTAACGGGGTTTTTAAAACACGAGCTCAATACACTTGATACTGTCATCAATGACAGAACAATACATAGTTTTTTCATACCGTAAAATTACAGTTTAGTTAATCACTCAAAAATTAAAAGTACTATTTGCGGAACCTGCGCTTGCGGAACAATGGCACTTTGCTCTCATTGCCGCTCAGCAACCTGTTGATATTTTTGTGGTGTGTAAGTACCACTAGGCAAGCTGTAGCTATAGCAAAGATGCGATAACTAAGTTCAGGCTCTTTGAAGATAAAGAGTATCAATAACGGGAATGCAATGCTGGCAGCAATGCTGCTGAGCGATACATAACGCGTAAGATATAGCATACCTACAAATACCATAACCAGACTAAGCGCTGCTAATGGCTGTATGGCGAGTATCATACCAAAAAGAGTAGCAATACCTTTACCACCTCGAAAATCGGCCCAAATGGGGAATATATGGCCTAATACAGCCACCAGCCCCAACAGTATCTGCAAATTGGTAATAGCCTCAGACTGCCAGCTGTATTGAGATAATAATGAAAGTTTTACCGCTATAAATCCCTTCAGCATATCTACAAACATTACTGCAGAGCCTGCTTTAGAACCCAATATTCTGAATGTATTTGTTGCACCTGCGTTGCCGCTACCATGCTCTCTGATATCAATGCCATACACCCTCTTGCTTACCCAAACGGCCGTAGGAATAGAACCTATCAGGTATGCCAGTACTATTAGTATTGCAATCGTCATTCGTTTAATTTCCTGTTGAAGAAAACAAATATAACCTTTAGGGTCGGTAAATCCTATACCAAAAGGAGGTGCAATTTACCACTTTTTTGAGGGAATTATTACCTTATAATTAAATGATAAATATATACTTGCGCCTATTTATAACACTGTAGTGTTATCCAACCGTTCAATGTATTGGTCTCTATGCCACTGAATCCGACTGCTTCAGCTGCAGTTTTAACAATTTCTTCGTCTTCTGTCAGCAAACCGCTCATTAGTAAAATACCACCTGTATTTACAGATTTATGCAATTCAGGCATATAATGCAGCAATATATGCCTGTTGATATTGGCAAGGATGACATCATACTCTTTGGGAATAATATGCTCCATACTGCCCTGTTGCACTTCTATAATGTTGCAATTATTTCTCTGCACATTTTCCTGCGAGTTCTCGAAAGACCACTCATCATTATCTATAGCTAGTACATATTTCGCCCCCAGTTTTTCGGCAAGGATGGCCAGTATGCCTGTACCTGTACCAAAATCAAAGACATCTTTACCAGCAAAATCTATATGTTGCATCCTCGTCATCATCAATTTTGTGGTTGCGTGATGCCCTGTTCCGAAAGACATTTTTGGGGTGATGATAATCTCGTAAGGAGTTGCAATATCCAACTGGTGGAAATCTGCACGGACTGTACAAAAGCCATCCACTATTACCGGCTGAAAGTTCTTCTCCCACTCTGCATTCCAGTTTTGGTGCCCTAATGTTTCCACATCATATGGCACTTCATATTCAGATGCTATCAGTTGCAGCGTTTCCGTATCAAAATCTGCCCCATCAATATAGGCCAGCAGGCTTTCGTCTGTTTCTTCAAAGCCGTTGTAGCCTTCAGCAGACAATCTGGCAATCAATACTTCTCTCTTTATAGCTTCTATGGTATGTAATACCGCTTTGTTGTATTGCATATAGGCTGCAAAGGTACACATAAAAAAACAGCCTCTGTATGAAACAGAGGCTGTGTATGTTATATAAGGTTGATATTATTTATTAACCCTGTTGCCACGTTGGTTCAAATCCGGTTCTGTATCCGGTTCACCATCTTCGTTAGCATTTTCGTTTTGTTGCAGATTTTTAGACTGATCGTCCATGTTACCAGGCTTAGCACTGTTGTACAGGATGCGGCGTGTAGGAACATCAGTTACTATACGGAATTCAGTACGGCGGTTCAGCTGACGGCCATCAGGATTGTCTTTGTTTCCTACAGTGTTTGGAGCAGCAGGCATTGCAGCACCGAAACCTTTTGCAACCAAACGGCTTTGTTCAATACCACCTGTACCTGTCAGATAATCGATAACAGATTGTGCGCGTTTTTCAGACAGTTTTTTGTTGTAGTCATCTTTACCTTTACCATCTGTGAAAGAGTAAACCTCTACGTTGAATGATGGGTTGTCTTTCAGGAAAGCAACTACAGAATCCAGAGAAGCTACTGATTCAGGACGCAGGTCAGCTTTGTCAAAATCGTAGTATACATTGTTTACAGAGAATGTATATACAGGCGTGATTTCATCCATGTAGATAGTCACTGTAACTGTGTCACCCGGATCTGTACGCTTGTAATCCATAGTGCTAACAGAAGCACGAGAAGAAGCATATTGTGTTTTGTCACCGGTCAATACATAAGATTTACCACGAGACATATTGAAACCGAAAGTACCATCTGTAGAGTTGAAAGTTTTCAGGTCGCCATTTTGGTCTACCATTTTAACTACAACTTCAGACATTTGTTGTTGTGTCTTACGATTAACAACTTTACCCATTACGAACAGTTTAGGTTCGTATTGTATGCGCCAGATATCATCGCAACAAGTTGGGTTTTTCAGCGCTATCGAACCGATACGGTTTGATACGATGTACGCATCAGGCTTACCAACAGGATCTTTGATGAAATACATCTCATCTGCGGCAGTGTTGATAGGATAGCCCAAATTCTGAACGTTAGTATAACGAGAAGGACCACCTGTAGCTGAATAGATATCGAAGCCGCCCATTGTAACCCAACCTTTAGATGCGAAGTACAACTTACCTTCGCGGCTGTCGTAGTATGGAGTGATTTCGTCTTCTTCCGTATTTACTTGCTTACCTGCGTTTTGCGGACGACGGTAATCGCCAGTACGCGTATCAATTACAGAGTACCAGATATCGTAACCACCACGGCTTTGCAGTTTACGGTTAGAAGCGAAGAACAGTACTTCTTTCTTACCAACTTTAGCACAATGTGGGTTTGTATTAGATCCACCTTCGTTGATGCCTTCTCCTAACAGTTTAGGTTCTGTCCATTTAGATTTTTCGAACTTAGAAACGTAGATTTTACATTCTACTTTCAGTGAATCCATTTCACCGCACTTAGTGAAGTAGAAACGATCACCACCAGGGCTGTAACAACCATTCGATACGTGGAATTTCTTGTTATTGTAATCACCATCGTTGAATGGCAATGCCCACTGGAATGAATCTGCCTGCTCTACGTGCTTTTGTTTATGAGACACCATGAAACGAGACATGTAGTCGCCGGTACGTTTATCTATTTCTGCAGCGCTGTTCTGACGCATAGTAGAGAATAACAACGTAGAATCGCCAAGTGGATATGGAGCCGATTCTGTATAAGCGCTATTTACGTTAGGGCCTGCGTTAACGATGCTAACCTGCTGCGGATCCTTAACAGAATTCATAGCCATGTTACAACCTTCGATTTCGCGCAACGCACGCTTTTTCATTTTCTTATAAGTCTTCGGATTATCTGCGATGAACTTATTGAACTTTGCAATAGCAGCATCGTAGTTACCCAATTGCTTTTCCATCAGGGCAGACCTGTAGATTGCTTCCGGATACAGCTTAGAAGATGCCGAATATACTTCTGCATAGTACGCAGCAGCAGGCGCATAGTCTCTTGTATAAGAATAGCACTCTGCCAGCTGGAAGGTCAGGTACATATTTCTTTCGTCTTCCTGCTTTAATTGTTGGTAGTACTCTATCGCATTGAAGTAGCTTCCACTGCGGAAGAGGTCGTCAGCCCAACGAAGTTTCTTATAGTACGGAAGTTTAGAAACAGGATCGTCTGCTTTATTTCTATACTTTTCTTTGCGTTGCTGCTGAGCGTTAGCATCAATTTGAATTGTAACTAAAACCGTAGCCAGAATCAGGAACAGCCAATTTTTTCTCATGTTAGCGAGCGTTGTTAATGGGTATAAAAGTATAAATTGCTTTAAAAAAAAGAAAGGGCTTTAAAAAATTTTTTTGCCCTTTCTTTTTCAGATATTTTTTATTACTAAAAACGTGTACAAGGATAGATCAATTTGCGAGCGAAATCAAGCGGATCAGGTGCGATGTACACCAGAGAGATTTCGAAGCCGCCATTGCCGTTAGAAGCTGTTTTAAGGCTAGATGTATTGTAGTCGTAGCTAACACCTACTCGCAGACCTTTAAACTCAACACCTGCATTTACCATCAGGGCATCGTTTGAGCGGTAGTAACCACCCAGGAATACAGCTGTAGTAAAGTTGCGGAACTCAGGATTACCAACTATCAGGTGGAATTCGTTACCTGCTACCAGTTCTGTAGCTGTAGACTGAGATTGGTACAATACCGCAGGACGCAGGCTGAATGTTTCGCTCAGGTAAGCAACCGCACCAACTTGTGCAGTGTAGCGCATACCCAAACCTACATCGCTATTGCGTTTTTTCATGAAAGATTCCTGTGGTTGGTTCAGGTTGTTAGCACCCAGGCCAATAACATAACCAAACCTAGAACCTACTGAATGTGCCCAAGAAAGGCCTGCATTCAGGGTAAAATAGTTAACCCTGTTATTCATAGCCTCGCCCGATGTACCCGGATCAAAGCCTTGATTGTTGAATTCGTTAGGAAAATACAACCTTGTCAGGTCGATACTTTTTTGCGTATAACCACCCTGAAAGCCTACAGACAATGTTTTATTCTGTCCGCTACCCAGGAATTTGTGATAAGCGATAGAACCTAACACAGACAGGTTAGACAGGTTACCATCACCCGCACGGTCGTTATACAATTGCAAACCCGCAGCCAGATTATCATCATGCGAAAGATCGTTGATGATAGGAGCGTCCACAGATACCGCGTACGTTTTGAAAGGAGATGTTACACTCCTCCACTGATCGCGATAAATAGCTGCTGCACGCCATTGTCCGCTGAATGCACCCGTAAAAGCAGGGTTCACAATAAGCGGCGATGCGGTGAACTGCGTAAAGTGGATGTCTTGCGCCTGAACGCTGTTGAAGGTAAGCGCTAATGCCGCTACCAAGCTTGCCCGGCTAATTGTATTTTTCATCGTCATGATATATTAACCTGTTATTGTGTTAGTATCTGAATGTTAAAAATATACTTTTCTATTAGTGGAAAAAACTGCTTTTTCAACCTATTGTTTCATTATACAGTTCAATCCCAACGGTTGAAAATACGGAAATATTTCAAAGTTGCAATGCCTGTGCTTATAATTTTTAGTTCCGCTGCTACCTGCCAACTACCTGTCAAACCTGTTAAAATTCCTGATTTTACTACCGTGTATGAGATATAGACAGCCCCCTATTTATTTTGGTTGGATTGTATTTTATTTCAATATATACCCCTTTCACATCTTCAAAATCATCTATACATAAACCATATTTTTCCTGCACAGTTTTTTTATAATTGTACTTTTGCATGCTACTGCCTGCTATGGCCAAAACAAAGACTACCCAGAAAAAAGCTGCTGAGCAGCCCGCCGATAATATTACGACTCCGAAAATTGACCGTATCAGGCAGATAAGGCTTGGTGCAGGGCTGTTTTTAATGCTCTTCGGCATCTTCCTGACTGTATCTATTATCAGTTATTTCTACAACTGGACTGTAGATTTCGATAAAGCATCGCTGAGCTCCCTTGCCGACAGCAAAACCACTGTAGAAAACTGGGGTGGACGCTTTGGTAATACACTAGCTCAATCGCTCGTATATAAAGGTGCAGGTGTAGCATCGCTGGCTATCGGCATTTGGATATCAATGCTGGGGCTTAATATGATATACGGCAAGCGTGTAGTGCCTGTAATGCGCTATCTACGCTGGCTTTCAATACTCTTACTGATTGTAGCGCCTATACTGGCTTACATACTTCCGCATGCTACATTTCCGTATGGTGGCGCATGGGGAAACGTAGCTATTGAATACATGAATGGCTTCTTTGGCCATGGTGGCACGGGTATGATACTTTTTGCTATTGTATGCTTTTTTGCATTTGTGGTTTTCGCGTTGGATATCTCCCCTATCCTGCGCCGCGCACGCACTACAGCCAAAGCTGTTGCAAGCATTATACCTACTGCTGTAAAAACAGATGACGCTATTGATGCTGAAGCAGAAACGCCTGCAAAAGAAGAAACTACCTCTCCGAAAACGACTGTAAAGACAGAAGGTGGTGATTTTGTGAAGCCGATACTGATGGAGGAAGAACCTGTGCAGGATGAATGGAACATGACCATGACCGACAAAGCCGCACCACACACCAACACGCTGAAAACCATACCTGTTGCAGATCTTGGCATGACAGCAGAAGAAATAGAAGAGGAGGAAATGCTTGATGAAGAGGAAGAAGAATTGATGGACCAAACATCAGATGAAATTGAAACTGAAGAAGAGGAAGAAATAGAAGAAGACGAACCTGCTACAGAGGTAGAACTGACAGTGCCTGTAGCTGAAAAAGAAAAGAAAGCGCCACAACAGGCAGAGCACGAACTGGCTATAGAAGTAAAGCAGGATGAAGAACCTGTTGTAATAGCGCAGAACGCACACATAAGTATTGAGGATAACGAACCTTATGCGCCTGAGCTGGATTTGAGAGATTACAAATTCCCTACGCTCGATTTGCTGCAAGACCGCACTGAAACCATTACGCTGGATAAAGATGAACTGGAGAAAAACAAAAACCAGATCATCCAAACGCTGCGCAGCTTTGGTATAGAAATACAACGCATCAGTGCAACGGTAGGCCCTACTGTTACGCTGTACGAAATAGTACCGGCAGAGGGTGTACGCATCTCTAAAATCCGCAATCTTGAAGATGACATAGCGCTGAATCTGGCTGCATTGGGCATACGTATCATTGCACCTATTCCCGGGCGTGGCACCATAGGTATAGAGGTGCCTAATACCAACAAGCAGATAGTATCTATGCGCACGCTACTGGCAAGCGAAAAGTTCGCCAAATCGAACATGAGCCTGCCGATAGCTTTGGGTAAAAAGATTGATAACGAGAACTACATAGTAGACCTTGCTACCATGCCACACTTGCTGATGGCGGGTGCTACGGGTCAGGGTAAGTCTGTTGGTATCAACGCTATACTGGTATCCCTGCTCTACAAAAAGCATCCATCACAACTGAAGTTTGTGATGATAGACCCTAAGAAAGTAGAGCTGTCTATCTATCGCACTATCGAAAAACACTTCCTTGCAAAACTGCCTAATGAAGAAGAGGCAATCATTACCGATACCAAAAAAGTTATCTATACACTGAATGCATTGTGTATAGAGATGGACAATCGTTATGAATTGCTGAAAGAAGCAGGCGCAAGGAACATTAAAGAATACAACGAGAAATTCATAGCACGCAAACTGAACCCGCAACGCGGCCACAAATACCTGCCGTTTATAGTGCTGGTAATAGATGAGTTTGCTGACTTGATAATGACTGCGGGCAAAGAGGTGGAAATGCCTATTGCACGCCTTGCACAGCTGGCACGTGCCATTGGCATACACCTCATAATCGCAACGCAGCGCCCGAGTGTGAATGTTATCACAGGTACTATCAAAGCCAACTTCCCGGGTCGTATTGCATTTAAAGTATCTGCTAAGGTAGATAGCCGCACCATTCTGGATGCCGGTGGTGCTGAGCAACTGATAGGACGTGGTGATATGCTTGTGTCTTACGGCAGCGAACTGCTGCGTGTGCAATGTGCATTTGTAGATACGCCTGAAGTTGAAAAAATTGTTGATTTTATTGGTACGCAACGTGGTTATCCTTCTGCGTTTGAACTGCCTGAATATGAAGGTGAAGATGGAGAGAACGATAAAATAGTTGACCTGACTAACCGCGATAAGCTGTTTGAAGACTGTGCACGCACTGTAGTACAAACACAAAGCGGTAGTACCAGTATGCTGCAACGCCGCTATAACCTTGGCTATAACCGTGCAGGCCGCATCATGGACCAGTTGGAAAGCGCAGGTATTGTAGGCCCTTCTATGGGTAGCAAACCACGCGAAGTGTACTTTAAAACAGAAATGGAACTGGAAGAATTCCTGAGCACATTAAACGACTAAATTCTACACGCATTATGTTAAACTTTTACGCATCGTAAACGTCTTAGCATATAGATAACCTAATTTTGCAATCAAAGACTACATAAGAAGAAATGAAAAAGATCCTGAGTTTAAGCATCGTGGCCGTAATGGCGTTGGTACAACCTGTGATGGCACAAGATGCCAAAGCTAAAAGCATACTGGAAGCAGTAAGCAAAAAAGTAAACAGCCTGAAATCGCTGAAAGCAAACTTTGCGCTGCACCTGACAGGCAATGGCGGTAAAGTAAAAGAAACAAAGAAAGGTACTTTCTACATGAAAGGCCCTAAGTACCGTGTAGAGATAGCAGGACAGGAAATAATGTGCGACAACAAAACTGTATGGACGTACATGAAAGCTACCAACGAGGTGCAGGTGAGCAACTACAATGCTAACGAACAAACACTTTCTCCTACAAAACTGTTTACCAATTTCTACGACAAAGAGTATACCTACAAGTATATAGGTACACGCAAAGTAGGCAGCAAAACTTGCGACATCATTGAGATGACACCAAACAACAAAGGCAAACAACTGAGCAAAGTAGAACTGGCTATAGACAATACAAGCACAATAGTTGGTGGTAATGTTTGGGAAAAGAACGGCAATATGTACAAATACGAAGTGAGTGGCTTTACACCAAACGCTACAGTAAACGACGGTATGTTCGCTTTTGACAAAAAGAAATATCCGGGTGTGGAAGTAGTTGATTTACGATAGTTCTTACCCCTTAAAAGGGCTTAATGATATTTAAAAGGTACTCTTTGAGTGCCTTTTTTATTTGCATTTGTTTGCACAGAAATTATAATCAGGAAAGAAGTATTAGTTACAGAATTGCAATACTTAGTATATTGCTATTACATCTAAATTAGATTACAACTATTAGACTATGAGAATTATAAATACCTAAAATGAATAACCCCGAATGAATACTGAAGAGATAATAGAAGAGCTAAGTAGCACGAAAAACCTTACAATAAGAACTATCGAAGAGATTGAAGAAAACAGTACTCTGCGGCATGAAATGATTCAATATTTCGAGAAAAATAAAAACAGGGAGTTTGCGCTTGCCTTCTTGAATATACTGGCTGAATTAAGAAAAAATTTTAGATGGGACATTCCTGAAGACATTTGTATTTCCGGAGATAGCTTGATGTTGGGATGTTATATTTTAGGTATGCATGGAAGAATTGAAGACTGTATAGAAATTTGGAAAGTTAAAACAATTGACTTTGATACATACTGTTATATAGACATTCAATTAGTACCCTTTTTAGGTATTGAAGAAACTATGGAATATCTAAAAAAAGACACCAGTGAATATGCATCGGATGCATTAAAATACATTACTGAATGCTTAGAAGCAGGCGACTTCAATAACTTAGAACTATACTATAAACAAACACCATGGTTCGTATGACACTAAATACTACCTATTACATAGAACAACTAAAAAACACCCCTCAAAATGGCCAGATTATTTTAGGTCATCAAACAGATGACATGATAGTTGTATACCAAGCTTATAATAATCAAATAGCCGAATATGCTGTTGCTAATCAAAAATTGGGAGGAGCTCACTTTAGTTATAACAGAATGTCATGGATAAAACCCAACTTTCTTTGGATGATGTACAGATGTGGTTGGGCTGAAAAAGAAAATCAAGAAAACGTAATTGCTCTTTGGATACGAAAGACTGATTTCGAAGCCATTCTAGAACAAGCTGTATACTCATCATTTCAAGAACACATTTATACCAGCAGGGAAACATGGAAGAATGAGCTAGAAAAAAAAGAAGTCAGGCTTCAGTGGGACCCAGACCATGACCCTTGTGGCAACAAAGAAGAAAGGCGAGCAATTCAGCTAGGATTAAAAGGAGAAATACTTAAAAAATTTGGACAGGAGATGATTCAAAAGATTGAGAACATAACCGATTTTGTTAAGTTCCAAAAACAACTTGTGAACAATAACGACATTAATAATTTACAAGTTCCTGTTGAGAGTGTATACGTGACAAATAACCAAAACCTGAATCAAAAACTAGGGCTTGTGTAAAACTGCAATTTCATAAAAAAGCCACCGGAGAACCGGCGGCTTTTATGTTTTACCAACATATGAATAAATGCTATTGTTTCACTATCCTTTTCATCAAGCCATTACCGCTTTCATCATTCAGGCCAACTATATATACACCGTATGCATAGCTGCTCATATCTACCTGCGCGGTAGTATTTATTTTCTTTTGCAATAGTACCTTACCATCCAGGTTATACACTGTTAATGTATAGGCTTTGTCTGTTTTCAGTTGCACTGTCAGGTTATCTCTTACCGGTACAGGATACATAGCTATCATTGCATCCATCTCCTCTACCTGTTTTACAGATGTGGTAGGCGTGTATTGTGTAGCACTACCGGGTACAGTTGTTTTACCACCTGTTGGACCAGTATTGCCTGTTTGCAGATTGCCATAGAATGTTGGCCCGATGAAATAAGGATACACAGGCTTCAGGCTTGCATCTACTGTAGTGAAGTATGCATACGTACCGTTCGGGTATTCAGGTGTTTTGCAGAAGCGTCCGTTGTGGTCATCAAGATGTCCTGAACCTGCTGTGTATTGCCAGTCTTCTATAAAGCAACCAATAGGATATTGTGTATTGACCGCAGGGCCGTTTGTACGTGTTGTATAAGACTTTGTAGCGTAGCTTGTTTTCATTCTCGTAATGCCTCCCGTACCATCTGTATTAGCATAGCCAAACGGACCGTATATCGGATAACCATCCCAAGCATACCCTACTATCGGTGAATGCTTTGAACTATCCCAATCGTGCAGGGCAAGATTATCGAAGTGGTGATGATACATCTGGTCGGGCGTACTGTGACCGTTGTATGCGTCCATGTCATTACCTTCAAAATAATATGCCAGCCTGTTCCATACACCTGCATTGTTGTAAGACTGTGCATCGCCGGGATGGAAGAAAACAGAACCATCATACATCACCCCCAATTGTCCGCCTTGTACACTAGGCCCTGTGCTTGCAGGTGTTTGTGTGCGCGGCAGCGACCATACTGCCTGCAGGTCTTTCGCATTGTTTACAGAAACGCCGTCTTTGTAATAATTGGGCACACCGCTAGTCTTTACATACACGATAGATGTTGTGTAATACACAGCTTCCACATCTGTAAGAATACTGTTGTATTTATTGTTGGTAGTATTGAACCACCACTTGGTTATCATCGGGTCTGTAACGGCTTGCGCACCTGCATAGCCTGCATACAGCAACATAAGAGCGAGTAAAAATTGTTTCTTCAACATAGCTTCAGTTTTAGTGTTCTTTTCAGAACTGTTTGCATGTATAGACGTCGGGCGTATTACAATCCTTCGCTTGTTTCAAAATTATTTTTCGGATAGCTGAATGCGGGGTTGCTTACATAGCGCTTATCATTCAGTGTCATCAGAAATGCCATCAGAAAAAACTTGTCATCGTTGGTAAGGTAGATGCCCCGCTGCAACTGCGGCGACAGGCTTGGTGTATGCTGTATACCCATCACATAATGATTCAGTACCTGCCCCAGATTTTTAAATCTGCCATCGTGCATATATGGGTAGGTGTACTTCAGGTTGCGCAGCGTGGGCACTTTAAACTTCAGTGAGTCGGCAGCTTGTATTGATATCGCCATTCTGCCTTTATCGTTCAGTGTGTTATCTACATACAGCCCGTTGTTCTCGTAGCTATTGTTGGTAAATAATGGTTCTGCATGGCAGGATGAGCAATGTGTTTTATAAAGCGTATAGCCTTTCTGCTCATGTTCTGTAAACGCTGCAGTGCCGCGCATTACACTATCGTAGCGTGCATTGTTGCTAACCAGTGTGAGCATGAATTGCGAAAGCGATAACAACAGCTTTTGGCCTGTAACAACAGAATCGCCAAAGGCTTTGTAGAACAATGCAGGATAGCGTTTGCTGCGTTGCAGTTTACGGGTGACATCGGGCAGTTTTTCATCCATCTCCAACGGATTGGTAATGGGGGCCAATGCCTGCACATCCAGATGATTCACTGCACCATCCCACATGAATGTTTTGCTCCAGGCAAGATTCATGAGTGCGGGAGAATTGCGTGTGCCGATGCGATTGTCGATACCATGACTAAGGTCGTGATCTACGTGTGTAAAGGCATTGTACTGCGAATGACAACTAGCACATGAGATGGTACTATCGCGCGAAAGAACAGGGTCGTAGAACAACATCCTGCCCAATTCAATCTTGTTTTGTGTCAGCGGATTTTTGCTGAAATCGTACACTGGTTTTGGCCAGCCTTTGGGTGTGGCAAACTGCAGCTTCTCTGTACGGAAAGCGAGTAAACCCACTGCAAACAGCATACATGTTATGACCATCAGCTTCCTCACCTGCCAGCTATTTTTATGACTGATGCCAGTTGCCTTGCCAGTTGCACAGCCTCTGTACCCGGGCTCATGATGGTGTTTTGCCTGCGCAGGTCTGTCTGCTGCATCCATGCATCTAAGGGTATCTCTATCGTCATTTCGTTGGGGGCATCTGTGTTTTGCAGTGTTACCTGTACCAGTGCATTGTCTTTGCCCGCATAGCCACCTATGTGAAACTGAAACTCGTTGCGGCGGGTATTACAAAGCGGGCTGCTGCCCTCTATCTTGAAATTGATATAACCACTCTGCCATGCCCAATACATGCCTTTTTCGGGGTCTAAATCGCCGCTGTGGGCACCCGAAACACTCATGGCACTATCTACCCCTAACGCAAAACGAAGCTCGTAATACTTGGGTATTTGCGGCAAAAGCACATTCATGGTTTGTGGTTCTGCCATATCTATCAGGTGGTAGGGGTTGGCATCGCTATACACTTCTTTGCCCTTTACAGCCAGTGATATATGCGACACATAACACCTGAAACTGCTGAACTGCAGGCTATCGTCCGAGGGTAGCTTATAGTAGGTGCCTGCAGCTATGGGCTGATGCCCCCATGTGGGTACAAAATGCAGCAGCAGGTTTTGCCCCGTGGCAGCCAATGGCGCACAGAACATACATAACCATACCAGGAAACGCAACTGCATATACGGGTGTTTTACTCAATATACAGACGTTATTGAAAGTATTTTCCTTCGGGTGCAGCAATAAAAAAAGCGGGAATAATCCCGCCTTGTCTATTTACCTGTCCTTTGCTATCAGATTTTTGCTAATTGTACTTTGGTAAAAAAACCTTCCGTAATAACCAACGAGTCGGTCATGGTAAACTTTTCCGTATCTGCATTGTAGAGATACAGCGTACCACTGAATTTGCCTGTTGCTTTTCTATCGTTCGTCAGTTCTGTCATTTCAAGGCTACCTATATTACTCATGTACATTTTATTGTTTTCAGGAAAATAATATATCCTGCCTCTGCCTTTCAGTCGTTTGTCGCCCACTGTGTAGCTGCCTGCCGTATTGCCGAATATGTCTATAGACAACTGCTTTGCACCCTCTTCATACTTAACGAATGTAAACGTATCTGCCATCAGGTAGCCACCACCTGTTTTACTGATTTGTGTTCCGTTCAACTTAAAACATACATTACCATCACCACAGCCTCCATTGCTGGTATTGTTATTGGTAGCGGTAGGTGTTGTTGTGGTTTTGTCTTTTTTACAAGCTGCCAGCAAAACCATGCTGATACATACATAGAATAGTTTTTTCATACACGGGGATTTATTTGATGTAAAACTACCAAGTATCCGTTTGCTATTCCCTACACTTATCGGTGTATTTATACCTACCTGCCAGTACGGATATAAAAAAGCAGGGATATAACCCTGCTCATTATAACCTTACATCATACACGTGTTCTTTTGAAAGTGGTTTGTTCACGCATCAACCCAACATTACAATAAGAAACGTGCACCAACATTGGTTAAAAATCCATTTGCATATATAGGTTTACCTACACTTTTTTCTGCAGTACCACCTGTACCCATTCCACCCATTTCGATATGAAAAGAAATTGGTTTTGCCAAGAAGAACTCAAAACCAAAAAGGCCATACCCCCCGACAGTATTGTTGGCTGAAAATTCATCATTGGGTATTATTACTACTAAGCCACCCTCCCCATAAAAACGCATATTCTTCTTTACAACACCGTCACCACCAACAAGTCCTAATTGTAACATCCCATATGGGGACCAAATAGTTGAAGTTGGTGTAGTAGCAGGTATATGTTGCAAAAATTGCATGTTGGCGCGCAGACGCACTGCCATACTTTTGTGCAAAAAATAAGGCGATGTAATATTAAGCCCCATACCAAAACTGTTTTGAACATCCGTCAGGTTATAGCCTATCGCTGTTTTTTTAGCTGTACTAACGGGTATCATATCAATACCTTTATCTTCTTTCTGTGCATTTGAAGCAACTGATGCAAATAATAGGAAGCATGTAATTGTTAGTGTCTTTGTGAAGTACATAATTTCTTTTTTGTTAATAAATGATAATATATCTATACTATTAAAAGATTGTCACAAAGCTATTGGGATAGTTCCTTAACAATTCCTAATTATTCATAATAGAATACTAAAAACAAACAACACAACACACATCCTGTATTGTTGCTGTTATTATCTGTTATATACTCTTCTTTACTGTACTATCCTCTCCTTGGTAAAGGTTTGGTATACCACTGGTTAACCACTGGCATACCAACCGTATGTAATTGACTGATTGTGAATGGGTATGGTGATTGCTGAAATTTCAGTATATGTATGAAATGAAAAAACCTGTCCAAAAAGACAGGTTCTCCCTTCAAGGTGGCATGGTTGCGGTGGTTTACCGCTTAGCTTATTGCCATACGGGTCTTATGGTTTGTGCCCGTGTTTGTTTTTTATTTTTTGAGTACTGATGCAAAGCTGTTTATTGCATTACATCATTAGCAGGTACAAAGCAATTACTCCCATTACTAATCCCACTGCCAGTTCAACATTTTTCAGTGTCTTGCTCATAAGCATAGATTTTTTAAAGTGTTAAGCAATACAATACACATAGCCATTGGCCATCTCTTTTGTCTCTATCCCTTATTGTTTGCAGAACGACTATAAAAACCTGTATGGGAATTTATGTGTCCTCTATATGTACTCTTAATTCTCTCTGTTACAAATGTAATCAGAAATTTGATAAAAAAAACCCGTCTTATAACGGGTTTTTTATTAAAATATTAATTGTTGGTACAATAATAGCAGCCGCTATTAGTTAATACCTGCGGTTTCTACCTCTTTAGCTATTTTCTTCACCAGTCCTTGCAATACATTGCCCGGGCCTACTTCTGTAAACTTAGCCGCACCATCTGCCACCATGTTCTGCACACTCTGTGTCCAGCGTACAGGTGCAGTCAGTTGATTTATAAGGTTTTGCTTGATGCTCGCAGCATCTGTATATGGTTTCGCATCTACGTTCTGATACACAGGGCATATCGCATTGCCAAATGTAGTAGCCTCTATGGCAGCCTGCAGTTCTTCGCGTGCAGGTTCCATCAGCGGCGAGTGGAAAGCACCACCTACCTGCAGTACCAGTGCGCGTTTAGCACCCGCAGCTTTCATCTGCTCGCATGCAATATTGATACCGTTAATGCTACCGCTGATAACCAATTGGCCGGGGCAGTTGTAGTTGGCAGCTACCACTACTTCGTCTGTAATGCCTGCACATACTTCTTCTACCTTTGCATCTTCAAGGCCCAATACCGCAGCCATTGTAGATGGGTTGATTTCACAAGCGCGTTGCATAGCAGCAGCACGTTTTGCCACCAGCCTCAGGCCGTCTTCAAAAGACAGTACTTTGTTGGCTACCAGTGCGCTGAATTCGCCCAGTGAGTGGCCTGCTACCATATCAGGCGTCAGGCCCGGTGTGGTAAGGAATAGTATGGTGCTGTGCAGGAATACCGCGGGTTGTGTTACTTTGGTTTGTTTCAGGTCTTCGTCTGTACCACTGAACATGATGTCTGTAATACGGAATCCCAATATCTCGTTGGCTTGTTCAAAATACTCCTTTGCCAGCGAGCTGGATTCGTACAGGTTTTTACCCATGCCTGAAAACTGTGCCCCTTGTCCGGGAAATACAAAAGCGTGCTTCATATACTATAATGGATATTTCTCAGCGGCGAAAGTAGTAATTAATGGTCGATTCGCTGAATAGTTGACAGGTAGATTGATAAAACGCTATAAAAAAACCCTATATCCGAATTAAGTAATCAGCAAGGCTGCTAATCGGCTACAGCGTAAATTTGCATTATGAATTGGATTGATTTATCGAACGAAGCACAACTGGAAACAATCAAACAGGAAAGCGCGGCACAACCTGTAGTAATCTTTAAACACAGCACCCGTTGCAGCATCAGTGTGATGGCCAAGAACAGGCTGGACAAGTCTGCACAGCCCGAGGGTATCAAATTCTACTATCTCGACCTGTTGCAACATCGCAACATATCTAACAAAATAGCCGAGGATTTTCATGTACACCACGAAAGCCCGCAGGTACTGGTTATTAAAAACGGCGAATGCATCTATGACGAAAGCCACAACGGCATCTATCTGGATGAAATTGTAGAACAGGCGAGTAATTGATTGGCTAATGTGATGATTAGCTAACTAGCTGATGCTCTAGCAGAGCAATTCAGCCAACAATACAATAGACCATTGAATTATGAAATCATCTGCTAATTATCACATCAGCTAATCAGCTAATATTAAATAGTCTTCCCTTTCCATCGGCCTGTACGCAGGTACAGGAAGCTGATGATGAACAGTGTAGTCCAGTATACAAACTCGGAGCCCCAAGCCCATGCCAGTGGCAACCTTGCACGCTCTATAAATATGTAGCAATATACCAGGTAGATGCCTACACAGGTAACCTCTATAAACAGGTTTATCATAGTATTGCCCGTACCTACTACACCATTGAACAATACAGTAGATAACGACATAATCAGCGTAGCCAGTACTATCAGGCGCAGGCTTGGCAAAGACATGGCTATCAGCGAAGCATCGTCTCTATAAAGTGCCAAAAACTCTGCAGGAAACACCAGCAGTGGTACACATATCACCGCCGTACACAGCAGGCTCAGCTTGGCTATTTTGGTTATTACAGGTATCACCTCATTTTGCTTGCCCTGCCCTATTACATTGCTCACCAGTGTATTGCAGGTACTGGCAAAAGCCCATGTTACCACACTCACCACACCAAACACACTACGCAGTATCTGCGATGCTGCCAGCTCCCGCTGCCCCAGATGCTCTACAAATATGAAGAAGACCTGCCAACCACCAATGCTGAAGAGGTATTGCACTATTAATGGTGCAGATACATTGAGGCTGCGGCGTGCCAGTGCCGTATCGAAATTGGATGTTGTGAATACGGGAAACTGCCTGTACATCCTGCCGAAGTAGAAGATGCCACACATTACCAACGCATACACTGCTTCTGCTATTACAGATGCCAGTGCAGCACCATTCAGCCCCATAACAGGCAAGCCCGCTTTGCCGAATATGAAAAGATAGTCGAGTATGATATTGGTAGCCGTACCTGCCAGCGAACCATACATCAGGAATTTAGAACGCCCTGTAGAAATGTAAAATGCATTCATCAACTGCACCAGCAACAGAAACGGTATACCCCAAATGCGTATATACAGATAGTTGATACTGCTTACCACATGGCTCTGCTCGTGCAGGCTCAGTTCAAAGATGAAAGGTGCCAGCCACATAGCAAGCATCATCAGCACCATAGATGATATTACCCCCAACATCAGGCCGTTGGTCAGTGTTTTACCAAGCCCTGCATCATCGCCCTCGCCACCACGGCGCGCCATCTGTGCCTGTATACCACTGTTCAGTCCATAGCCTATCATACTCATGATGAGATAGAACACCCCCGTAAGCCCGTTCACTGCCAACTCCCTTTCTCCCAGCCTGCCGAGGAAGGCGGTATTGGTAAGAAAATTAAGTTGCGGAATAAGGATGGCAAGCGATATGGGCGCCGCCAGTTTTATAATGCCTCTGTTGGTAACTGATAATTGCACAATCTGTAATATCTGAAAACAAGCTACAAATAATATTATTTCACCCTATGACAATATCCGTAAGTATTTCAAAGGAATACAAACACCTTTTGATACAAACAATATGGTGTAAGTGTCGCAAATTTACCCTATAATTGTGTGCTTTTCTATGTCTGACGTTACAAATAGTGGATTCAATCAGCAGATTTATAAGGTGCACAATGGCGATAGCCTTGTGTCGCAGGTAGCACGTATTATCATAGTGCTGACACCTCGTAGTATCACAACCGCAGGCTTCAGCGAGCCGGGCGATTTGCTGATGATAAGCCACAACGACTACAAGAAAAGCCTGCCTCCGTGGATTATCGATTTCTTTGAACACGAATTCCTGAACGATAAACTGCTGAACGCACCACACAAAGTAATATCTGCCTTTGTTGCTACAGACAAGGCTATGCTGATACCTGAAATACTGTTTAAAGAACAGGAAGCAGACAAATGGGTAAGGCAACTGCACTTTGTTGAGAAGAGCGAAATAATGAGCACCTTCCACCTTCGCGAAGACAAAGCACACTACATGTATGCATGGCCTGCTGCCATCAAAAGCCTGATAGGCCGCTACTTCAGCAAAGCGAAAGTACTGCCGTTTTCTGCATATCAATTCTACAAGCCATTCAAGTCTGAGTGTTCGCTGCAATGCGCTGTTACAAACGAACAGGTATTTGCAACACTATACAAGAATCGCAGCCTGCATTGGCATCAGGTATTCAATTACCAAACAGCAGAAGATATTGCTTACCAGATAAAACATCTGTGTCAGCACCACAACATACACGAAAGTGAACTGGCGCTGCAATGCACAAATGCCAATCGCAATCTGGCAGGTATTGTTACAGAGCTATCTCAATACTTCCCTGAACTGAAAGACGGTACAGGTAATGTACCATCGAACGACCGCAGCTGGACGGGGACGATATACTTACTACAACAGCTATACGCATGCGCATTGTAGGTGGCGAGTTTAGTGGCAGGCGTTTTACACCGCCAACCAATACACCTGCTCGTCCTACAACAGATGTAGCCAAGGAATCTCTTTTTAATATTCTGGATAATCTGATTGATGTAGAAAACGTCAAAGCGCTCGACCTGTTTGCAGGTACAGGCAGTATCAGCTACGAGCTGGCATCGCGCGGAGCAGCGGATATAACGCTTGTAGAACGTGACCCCGGCAATCTTACCTTCATTAAGAAGACGGCTGCTACTTTGGGCATCACAGAAAGGTTTACAATAGTACGCGGAGATGTATTTAAGTTTTTGCAGAAATGCACAGAACAATACGATTTCATCTTTGCAGACCCACCATACGCATTAGACAATATAGACGATATACCGATGCTGGTATTTGAGAAAAACATACTGGCACCGGGCGGCATATTTGTGCAGGAACACGCACAGCGAAACGACTATCAAAAACATCCTAACTTTATACGGATGAAAAACTACGGGACAACCGTATTTACATTCTTCAAACAACCAAGCGAATAGACTATGCAACGCATCTGCTTATTTCCCGGCACGTTCGATCCCATTACACTCGGGCATGTAGACGTCATCAAGCGTTCTGTTTCTTTGTTCGATAAGATGATTATTGCTATCGGCAAAAACTCGCAAAAAGCACCGATGTTCACTATAGAACAACGCATAGCCTGGATTGAGGAAATTTTCAAAGACTATCCGCAAATAAGTGTTACCAGCTATTCGGGCCTTACCATCAATTTCTGTAAAGAAGTAGGTGCACAGTATATGATACGTGGCATCCGCTACATATCTGATTTTGAGTATGAGAAAGCGATAGCAGATATGAACCGCATGCTGATGCCTGAAGTTGAAACGCTCTTCCTGACATGCGCGCCTGAATACTCTACTATATCATCTACCATAGTACGCGATGTGATACGCAACAACGGCGATGTAAGCAAGATAGTACCGAAGGAAGTGAAGTTTTAACACTCTCCTTTTCTCCCCATTACCTTAGCACGCACATAGCGTTGCGTTTCTTTCTGCAATAGTTTTATCAGCAGATAGATGATGATACCATCATCTATCCAACCTAACACCGGTATCCAGTCAAAATCGAAAGGGAGCAGCACGTACATGGCACCTATCAACAACAGCCACTTGCTCAATCCCGACATATGATAACTACCGTTCCATGTATCTTTTATCATACACCACATGGTCTTACGGTTCTTTATCAACTGCCAACCTGTGTGTATGTTGCCTGATTTCCTTATTTGTGTAACCCTCGCCATCATCCGCTCCTTTTACACAAAATTACCCCTGCTAATGTTGAGGGGGTGTTAAGGAATAGCTTACATTAAGTTAAAATGCATCCTATTGATAAGTAAGATACATTACAGCCCACAGTGAGCCTGCTGATATAGCCAGCCAGAGCAATACACCCTGCAGAAAAGGCATTGCGCCTACTGAGCGGATGGCTTGTTTAGACATGCCTGAACCTATCATGAAAAGCGTAAGCTGCAAACCCATCTTGGCGATACGCACCATGATGTTGGAAAAGTCTCCAGATTGCAGGAAATATGTATTCACCAGCATTGCCAGCATGTACAGGCCAATGAACCAAGGAATTTTAATACTTGTATTCTTCGATTTGTAAAGAAAAGCTATCAGCATAGCTACAGGTATTATCCATAGCGTGCGCAACATTTTGATGGTCGTTGCAATACCCAGCGCTTCTTTACCATACGCGCCGGCAGCACCTACTACGGAGCTGGTATCGTGTATGGCAATAGCACTCCACACGCCAAACTGTTGTTGCGATAAATGCAACGCATGGCCGATAACAGGAAATATAAACAGCGCAATAGCATTCAGTATAAATACAACACCCAGAGACACAGACATTTGTTGCTCCTCTGCCTCAACAACAGGCGATACCGCAGCTATAGCGCTTCCGCCACATATTGCCGTACCCGATGAGACAAGCACAGATATTTTCTTATCTGTCTTTAGCAATTTACCCAACAACAAACCCAGTGCTAACGTACCCGCAATAGAGACAACAGTAAACAGAATACCTTGTTTGCCTGCTTCCATGGCTGTATTAAAATTCATACCGAAACCGAGTAGCACTACGCAGGTACGCAACAAATAGCCTGATGCTTTTTTACTAAATTTGGTAAATGGATTGCCGATAGCCAATGCTACAACAATACCCATAAACAAGGCCAACGGAGCGCTGCACCACGGGCTGACCGTAAATACAGCGAGTAATATGTAAATAGCTTTGCGGGCCTGTTCGTTCATGAATGGCAAAAATAATCAAACATTCAACCTTGTGCTGTAAATATGTGGTAGCTTGGTATACCTGACAGCACTACCACCTAAAGCCCGCTTCTGTAAGCACTTCGCGGATGGCCTCGTATGATTTGTAAACCACACCACGCAAATCACGTTCTGCTATCCAGCTTGCTTTTTCAATATTCTCTTCCGCCTGTGGGGCCAGTGTATCTGTATTGCTGCCCTGCATCTTGTACCATGATGTACATTTCAGCAGGCTTTGTCCGTTTTGTGTATAAACGTGGTAAGTATCGCAGATTTTATCTTTCAGTTTCAGCTTGGTAAGGCCTGTTTCTTCACTCACTTCGCGCACCGCACATTCCGCTATTTCTTCACCATCATCGCGCTTGCCTTTGGGCAGGTCCCACTTGCCGCGCCTGTATATCATCAGCACTGCACCATCTTCATTTATCACCACACCGCCACCTGCATCTATCGGCTCGTATAGCTCATATAATTGCTCCTGCAAAGAATTGGGCGAAATATCCTCTATAATGGCTCCCAGCGTGCCCGCTTTTTCCAGATGTTGCAGCGCCAGCCTGAAATTGCGGCTGAAAGCACCCACAAATTGCATATACCCCCCTGCTATAGCATGGCTTTCAACATAGCTGCGGGCGCTTGTTGTCAGTATCAGGGGCTTGTTATTAACGTATATTTTTTGTGTGAACATCTGCTGCCTTAGTTTGTAAACTTATGTATTTGACGTAGGTTTGAGCGGTTATGAGTACACAAAAACATTTCGCCGAAAAACTGCTGCAAATTAAAGCATTGCAGATAAACCTGCAAAAGCCTTACGTATGGGCTTCCGGCTGGAACTCTCCGGTATATTGCGATAATCGCAAAGTGTTGTCTTACCCATATGTGCGCGATTTCGTGAAAAGCGAGTTGGCAAACATGGTACTGGAGCATTTTCCTGATGCAGAAGTGATAGCAGGTGTGGCTACTGCGGGTATAGCACATGGTGTTATGGCTGCAGATTTGTTGAAGCTGCCTTTCATCTATGTACGCAGTAAGCCTAAAGAACACGGCATGGGCAACCAGATAGAAGGTTATATGGAACCTGGCAAGAAAGTGGTAGTGGTGGAAGATTTGGTATCTACCGGCAAAAGCAGCCTGCAGGCTGTTGATGCTATCCGCGCTGCGGGTGGTGAGGTGATAGGCATGTGTGCATTGTTTACCTATGGTTTCAATGCAGCGGCAGAAGCCTTCCAACAAGCAAATGTACCACTGCATACCATCAGCAATTACAACGCACTGATGGAAGTAGCAGAAGAACAAAAACTGATAGCGTCTGAGCAAAAAGCATCGCTCGAACAATGGCGTATAGACCCTGCAAGCTGGGGTAAATAGTTGCATCTGTTGACTTGTTGATTAGTTGATATATAATAGATCATCTTCAACAAGTCGACACATCAACAAATCATCAAACACATGTACTGGCTACAACTGATAAGGTGGAAAAATCTGGTGATTGTATTCCTTACACAATTGCTAGCTTGGGCATGTGTCATATTGCCAATAAAAGGTTACAGCAATATTCCACTACTTCTCAGTTCGGAATATTTTCTTTTACTCTCGTTATCTACCGTACTCATTGCAGCTGCGGGCTACATCATCAACGATTACTTTGATATCAAAATCGACATCATCAACAGGCCTGAGAAACTGGTATTGGAGAAAAGAATACCATTAAAGTTTGCCATTGTGATGCACAGTGTGCTGAATGTAACTGCGCTCATTATGGCAGCATATGTAGCACGTGCTGCCGGGCACTACAGCCTGCTGGCATTGCAACTTGCATGTACCATACTACTCTGGTTCTACTCTACCCATTTCAAAAAGCAGTTTATGATTGGCAATGTTGTGGTTGCTATACTTACAGCACTTACCATCGTAACACTAATGCTGTATGAACCGGGGCTGCGAGCATTATCTGCCGAAGCTGCATTCATTACAACCACTACCAATAAGATACCAAACCCTGTATGGGTATTGGGCATCTATACCTGCTTTGCTTTTACCCTCACGTGGATGCGCGAGATAGTGAAAGACATGGAAGATTTTAAAGGCGATGCGCAGGAAGGTTGTATTACCATGCCAATACAGTGGGGGTTGCTGCGCTCAGTACGTTTTACTCAGGCGTTGGGTGTTATTGCCATCATACCGCTGATAGTTGGGGCTGTAAAACTCATCAATGCCAACTGGATAGTGTTAGGTATATACACCATCGTTTTACTTGCACTACCTATTATAGTATGGATGTATTACCTGCCTAAAAAGGCTACATCTGTACACTACCACACTATGAGCCGCTGGCTGAAATTCATCATGCTATCGGGCATAGGTTCATTGATTATCTACTATTTTCAGGCACATGCATAAGATTATACTTGCTTCACAATCTCCACGCCGCAAACAATTGATGGAGCTGGCAGAATTGCAATTTGACATCATCATTGCAGATGTTGACGAAACAAACCCACCGGGCATGCAGGGCGATCTGGTGCCTGAATATCTTGCTAAAAAGAAAGCCGCAGCAATAGAAGAGCAAGTGCACGATGCGATAATAGTAGCCGCTGATACCGTTGTATTGCTGGATCATGAAATACTTGGCAAACCTAAAGACGAAGCTGATGCTATTAATATCCTTACTAAACTATCTGGCAGAAAACATGAAGTAGTAACGGGTGTTTGTATGCAGCAAGGACAAAAACAAATCAGCTTCTCTACCGTAACAGAAGTTTATTTTCGTCCACTAACAAGCGAACAGATAAAGCACTATGTAAGCAACTACAAACCATACGACAAAGCAGGTGCGTATGCCATACAGGAATGGATTGGCATGATAGGCATTGAGAAAATAAACGGCGACTACTACAATGTAATGGGCTTGCCGATAGGTGAAGTAGTAAAAGTGCTGAAAAGAGAATTTACAAATCAATAAGCCCCACTAAAGAACGCCCTACATCACTACCCAGCGCAACACCCATACCACCCATGCGGAAGGCGCCATATACCCTGTTTGAAAAAGCCTGTACAATCGGCTGCTTGGTTTTGCCAAAAGCCATAATGCCCGCCCAGCGTTGCGCTATGGCAAAATCTGTATCAGGCAGTATAATCGTTCTTAGTTTTTCTTCCAGGTCTTTTTGTATCAGTTCTGTAAGAGAAAAATCTGTAGTTGCTTCTCCTTCAAAATCGAGATTGCGGCCACCACCAAGCAGCACACGTCCATCTATCTCCCGGAAATAATAATAGCCTTTATCAAAATGATATACACCTTTAAACTTCAGGCCATCGATTGGCTCCGTTATTACCACCTGTCCTCGCCCCGGTACAACATCTACATCGGGCAATAATTGTTTTGTAAATGCATTGGTACAAATAGACAATGTATCACAATGCAGCGTCAGCATATTATCTCTTACAGGGTCTGCTACTTGCACCACTACCTGTTTTTCTTCTTCATCAAACCTGTATACTTCTGCCCCTGTTTTTATCTCTACACCTTTCGCAAGTGCATAATCAGTCAGTGCTCTCAACATCTTCCCCGTATGCAGTTCACCTTCACAAGTATTTTCAACCAGTGCTTTGATAGCATGCTTTCCAAAGCCAAAAGCCCGCAACTTATCATTAGCCAACTTGAATGCCGGCTGCTTAGTGACAGGCAACAATAGATTATTTATATAATCCATTTTATCCAACGCAGCCATCTCATTATCGCCTATCAGTTCATAACTGCCATTTGTTTTATAACCAATAGCTGCATCTCCCAGTCTGCTTCGCAGCAATTCAAGGCCACGCTTACGCCAGTCATATAGTTTTACAATTTCTGCTTCGTCTGCATATTGGCTATCGTCCAGTATTTCTGTAAGGCTGCCCATGCATGCAAATCCCGCATTGCGGCTGCTGGCACCAGTTGGCAACAAACCACGTTCCAACACCAATACAGAATGTGCAGGATATTTATCTTTCAGTTCTATAGCAGTACTAAGGCCTACAATACCCGCACCTATTACAATATGATTATAACTGACGAAACTTTGTTGCTCCCAATAACTTAGCATAATTACAAATGTGCAAATTATTCGCTAATCCCGTAAATTGCTGCTATGAAAAGGTTACTTCTACTGTTAGGGCTTTTACCGATAGGCGCAACTGCACAAATGAAAAGTAGCGATTGCCAGCTTGATATTTATGGTTGTTATGTATATAGCCTTAAAGCTTTTGCAAAAGGCAGTGACGGACTGGCTAAGTTTCGCAAGCAAATACTACCAGCAAAAACGACAGATGTTTATATCTCAAAACAATATTTTACAGTCAACCTGCCTGAGAGTGCTGAAGGCATCAACTACCATTACGAAGACATAAGCGAACAGACAGCCGAACTGTACAAACAACAACAATCAAAGAAAGCCATCTGCATGTACATGACCGACCTTGCTATTGGTGCAGATACATGCCACCTGTGGATGATGCCTGTGAACCTTGTAAAACAAGGTAACGAAATAGAGATGGACTACCCAAGCAAAGGATGCAAGCTGAACTTTGTTGTGAACAAAGAAACAGGCAAGCTTTGCTTTGCTAACACAGTTTGCCCACTTGCAAAAAAAGAGGATTAACATGCGTTTACTCTTAGCACTCTTGTTTTTGCCAATGTTGGTTTGGGGACAGTCTGCCCAAACAGTAGAAATGTGGCGAGAACCAGATTGCTATAAACACATGGTTTACCTATTGACAGCAACTAAAGGCAAGTTAAACGATACATGTGACTTTGCTATAGCGCCTGCGGCTAAAGATATATACATCATAAAGACAGACTACATAAAATCGCTGCCCGATACTGCAAATGGCTACCACATACATCTTGTAGATGCAGACAGCAGCCAGAAAATGTTGTATAAACTTCAAAGAGAACAGCAGACACAGGTAGCCATATTCTACTTTGCCAAATGGCACCACTATCTTGAATACTATCAGTATTGGGTAATGCCTGTAATGGCCAAGAAAAAGAAACTGCAATACGGTAATCAGGCACTGAAATTCCATTATTTCTACCGTCAGGACCTGTCCCGATTTGAGTTTACAAAGACTGAATGCACAAGCTGGTAGCGCTTTTCAGATAGTACGGGCATACATTTTCCATTCCTGTATGCGTTTTCGTACTTTTGGCGTCCCATTTATATATAACATAGCATGGAATACGCGTTTAGTACCATTGAAAAGAAGTGGAAAAAGTACTGGCAAGACAATAATGTATATCGTGTAAGCAACGATAGCAGCAAACCTAAATATTACATACTCGATATGTTTCCATACCCGAGTGGTGCAGGGCTTCACGTAGGCCACCCGCTCGGCTACATCGCATCAGATATCTATGCGCGCTACAAACGCATGAAGGGCTTTAATGTGCTGCACCCGATGGGGTTCGATGCATTTGGCCTGCCTGCAGAGCAATACGCACTGGAAACAGGACAACACCCTGCCGTTACAACAGAAAAGAATATTGCGCGATATAAAGAACAGTTGGACAATATAGGCTTCTGTTACGACTGGGAACGCGAAGTGCGCACCAGCGAGCCCAACTATTATAAATGGACGCAATGGATATTCCTGCAACTGTTTCATAGCTGGTATGACCGTAAGCAACAGAAAGCTCGTACTATAAAAGACCTGATTACCATCTTTGAAAAAGAAGGCAATACCAACAACGCATGCCCTGATGACGATAAGCTTTGCTTTGATGCGAAAGCATGGGCAGGCATGAGTGAAAAAGAAAAGCGCGATACATTGATGAAGTACCGCCTTGCCTTTCAGGGATATGCAGAAGTATGGTGGTGCGAGGCATTGGGTACTGTATTGGCAAATGACGAGGTTGTAAATGGTGTTTCTGAACGTGGTGGCCACCCTGTTATCCGTAAGCAGATGCGCCAGTGGTTTTTGCGCATTACGGAGTATGCAGACCGCTTGCTGACAAGCCTTGACAAACTGGAATGGAGCGATGCAATGAAAGAAATGCAGCGCAACTGGATAGGTAAGAGCAATGGTGCTGAAGTCCGTTTTGATGTACAGGGTTTTGCAGATAAATACATCACAGTATTTACTACACGCCCCGATACCATATTTGGTGTAGACTTTATGGTACTGGCACCAGAGCACGACCTGGTAGATACCATTACAACAGCTGAACAAAAAGAAGCAATAACAGAATATAAGAAATACGTACAAAGCCGCAGCGAACGCGAGCGCATGGCGGAGGTGAAACAAGTGACAGGCTGCTTTACGGGAGCCTATGTCACACATCCTTTCACACGCAAGCAAGTGCCTATTTGGATATCTGAATATGTATTGGCAGGTTATGGCACAGGTGCTATCATGGCGGTGCCAAGTGGCGATGACCGCGACCATGCATTTGCCAAACATTTTGAAATACCGATAACAAACATATTTGGCAGTAATTACAACGGAGAGGCTGCATACACCGATAAAACCGGCACGCTTGAAAACAGCGGTTTCCTGTCGGGCATCGAATTATCTAAAGCAATAGACGTAGCCATACGTGCTATTGTAGATGCAGGTATCGGTAAGGCAAAAGTGAACTTCAAAATGCGCGATGCCGGCTTTAGCCGCCAACGCTATTGGGGCGAACCATTCCCGATTGTATACGTAAATGGCATACCATACGCAACAGACGAAATAGAGAATGGCGGCAACCTGCCTGTAGAACTGCCTATGGTAGAAAACTACAAGCCGGGCCCTGAAGGCGAAGGCCCGCTTGCCAATGTAACGGAATGGGTAACCACAGATAAAGGCACACGCGAAACGAATACCATGCCAGGCTATGCCGGTAGCAGTTGGTACTTCCTGCGCTATATGGACCCGAAGAATGATGTTGAATTTGCAAGTAAAAGTGCTACAGACTACTGGCGCGAGGTAGACCTGTATATAGGTGGTACTGAACACGCAGTAGGACACCTGCTATACAGCCGCTTATGGACAAAAGTATTGCACGACCTCGGCCACATCAGCTTTGAAGAACCATTTAAGAAACTGGTGAATCAGGGGATGATACAGGGTAGCTCAAGATTTGTGTATCGTGTACATGGTACTAAACAATTGGTATCTGCAGGTTTGAAGAACCAATATCAAACCAATGCAATCAACGTTGATGTAAACATTGTAAACGGCTTGGAGCTTGATATTGAAGCATTCAAAAAATGGCGTCCGGATTATGCAGATGCAGAATTTATTCTGGAAGATGGCAAATACATCTGTGGTGCAGAGGTAGAAAAAATGTCGAAGTCGAAATACAATGTTGTAAATCCTGATGATATTGTAGGAGATTTTGGCGCAGATACATTCCGTATGTACGAGATGTTCCTCGGTCCGATAGATGTAAGCAAACCATGGGAGCAGAAAGGCATTGAAGGTGTGCACCGCTTCATTAAAAAAATGTGGCGCTTGTATGCCGATGAACAAACAGGCTGGATAGTAACAGACGAAGCTGCTACTGATGCGGAGTTGAAACTGCTGCATAAAACCATCAAGAAAATTGGTGATGATATAGAACGTTTTTCTTTCAATACGGCCGTTAGCCAGTTTATGATTTGTGTAAACGAACTGACATCCCTCAACTGCCACAAGCGTACTATACTGGAACCATTGGCTGTACTGATAACACCATTTGCGCCACACCTTGCAGAAGAGTTGTGGCAACACTGTTTTGGCAACACAACAACAGTACTGGATGCAGCATTCCCTGCGTACGAAGAGAAGTATACCGTAGATAACAGCAAAGTATACCCTGTTGCGGTAAATGGTAAAACACGCGCCGAAATGGAATTTGCACTGGATATGGAACAGGCAGCACTGGAAGCTGCTGTGCTTGCAGACGAAACTATTCAGAAATGGATGGAAGGAAAGCCTGTAAAAAAATTCATTTACGTAAAAGGCAAAATGATAAATGTAGTTGTATAACTACATCACAGTCAACTATATAAATCCCCTGTAAAACACAGGGGATTTTTCTTTTAACATAATAGCTGCATAATAACGGCTCTTTAAGACAGTTTTGTGAATTAACGGCACGGTATTTTCAATAGGTAGTATGAATCAAAACCGATAATCATGAAATATTCAAAAATTGTA
Source organism: Chitinophagales bacterium (assembly GCA_017303395.1). Taxonomy (GTDB): domain Bacteria; phylum Bacteroidota; class Bacteroidia; order Chitinophagales; family Chitinophagaceae; genus Polluticoccus. Next base: position 21,330 of record JAFLBN010000009.1, on the reverse strand, counting down.
CTGCTATTTGCAGTACTAGGCACACTGTCATTTGCATCGTGCAAAAAAGACTACACATGCACTTGCACCACAACAGTTGGCAGCGCATCTTCTACCAAGACTTATGATCTTCAAAACCAGTCATTGCGAGACGCAGATGATGCATGCGAACGCTATGAAGGCAGCACGGCCATTAGCAACACTACGTGCCATCTTTAATTAAATTCCGGCAGTAACAACATACCTGCGGGCAATAACAATTTGCCTTGCAGGTATGTTTTGCATTTGCAAGCTGTGTATCACATTTCATATAACACGCGCTACTAAGCAAATAAAGAATATCAATCTGTAGCAATGCAATATGACACCAACTTTGCAGCATGAATAAAGAAAGAACTGCACAGTTGGTAAACGAATTGTTTGTAAGTAATCTGCAAGATTCATTAAACTTCTATACAAAACTTGGCTTTGTTACAGAACGCGCAGACGATCACTTTGCTGTGCTTAGCCGTGGAGATGCACTCCTGTTTTTGGATCAACGAGCTATTGAAAACCGTCCTGTATATGCCAATATGAATATTCGTGTGTTGGTAGATGATGTTGCACCATACTGGCAAATGGCACAAGCCAACAGCTATCCTGTGCATCAGACATTGGGAGACAGGTATTACGGCATGCGAGATTTTACCATATCAGACCCTGATGGCTTTGGTATCAGGTTTGCCATGTTTATATAGCAAAATACATGTTTGATGCTGAACCTATTTACAAAGCCACTAACTTTGCACCGCTATGAGTAAAAGGACTACAACCATCATACTGGTATCATTCTTCATTGTGTTTGCGGCAGTTTTCATGACATACTATTACACACAAACACGCGATTTGCCCAAAAAATTACCTATTCTGGGGAATCCGGGCCACAGAGTAAGTGACTTCTCATTCACCAATCAGGATGGCAAAACAGTTACACTTGCCAATGTAGATGGTAAAATCCGTGTGGTTAATTACTTCTTCACTACTTGCAAAGGCATTTGCCCACGTATGAATGAGAATATGACCAAAGTGTATCAGGCATATCGTGGCAACAATGATATCCTTATCCTTTCTCATACTGTAGATCCTAAGAAAGACACAGTTGGAGCAATGAAGGCGTACAGCATGCATTTTGATGCTGACCCTAACCAGTGGATGTTCCTGACCGGCGACAAAAAAGCGCTGTACGAAATGGCACGCGATGAATATTTGGTAACAGCGGTAGATGATACTGCTACTGCCGATATCAATTCAGACTTCATACACTCTGAACGTTTTATACTGGTAGATAAAGGTGGCCGCATACGCGGACAGTATGATGGGTTGAACGCAGGTGAAGTGAATCAACTGATAGGCGACATCAAAGAATTACTGAAAGAAGAATAAGGGCTCTATACATTCATAGCAAGCCCCAACAACAACCATCCCACCACTACATAGGGCGATGGTATTTTGGTAAACATCAGGATAGAAAAAGTAATAACAGCTACTACCACATTGGTCCATTCAAAAGGTATAGCCTGAAAAAGCACTATGCCCGATGCCCATATAATACCTACAATCGCCGCATTGATACCCTCCAGCGCGCGGAAGATGATAACATGTTGCTTCAAGTGCTGATAAACAGGAAACAGAAATAGCAATAACAACGTACTTGGCAAGAACACTGCAACCGTGGCTACAAGGCAGCCTAATGCCTGCCATACTGGCCCATAGCTACTCATTACCATACCACCTGTAAAGGAACAGATAGAAAATACCGGCCCGGGTACTGCCTGCACCAATCCATAACCATTCAACAGATTCTCACTGCTTATCAGTGGTGCATCTCCTATTGCCTTGGGCCTGTACACAAACTGGTACAGCATCATCGGCAGCAATGCCTGCCCGCCACCAAACACAAAAGAGCCGAAACGATAAAAGTTTTCGAACAGGTTGAAGAAGCGTCCATACTCCCAGTTGTAGGCTTTTGAGAGTTGGCTGAATATACCCGCCAGTATAAAGACTACAAAGAAAATCCACAGGCTCATCCATTTGATGGGCTTAGGCTTTTCATACTTCATGGGGATTCGCTTGTTACTGAAATTGCTGATAGTACCTGCCACCAATAGCAACACAGGAAATACCCACGGCGTGGGCACTGCAATCGTCACAATCAAACTGCCCGTCATGATGGCCCATGTAGCCACGTGGCGCACACTGGTTCGCATCATACGTACAGCTGCAAAAGCAATAAACCCAACAGACATGGGCTGCACGTATTTAAACATATTGGTCTGTATATCCTTTACATCAAAATAATATATGAGAAAAGAAAACGCAGACATGATGAGTGTAGCGGGCAATACCCATAGCAACAGTGTAAGAATAGCCAACGGTACACCACCACGTTTGTAGCCTATCAGCATCACTGTTTGGGTAGAAGAAGGGCCCGGTAACATTTGTGAGAAGGCATTGTACTCTGCAATTTCTTCCTCAGTTACATCGTGCCTTTTATTGGCAAAAGACTTTACCATCATCCCCAAATGCCCCTGCGGACCGCCAAAAGCCGTAAACGCGTACAGAAGTACGGTCTTCAAAAACGGTATGTGTCGCAACAGCATGTTTATCCCTCTATCTTTAACCGAAGGCGAAAATTAATCACAAAAATGCGAATTGCATAAACAGTAGTATTTACAAACAGCTTTTTGTATCTTGCAGCCCTAATCTTAATCAAGGATATGAAATCTTTAATGTTAGGCGCTTTCTATGATACTTTTGCATACAGTGTTGGCGATGTACTGGTTTATACATTCATCATACTGATGGTTATCGAACTGGTATATGTAATGGCTAAATATCTGGGCGGCGAGAAAAAATCTAAATAATTGTCCCACACGGGTAAACATATTGCAGCAATACGCAAGGATTATCAACTGGCAGTACTTGATGAACAAGTAGCAGGTGATGATCCTTTTGCTTTTTTCCATAAATGGTTTGCAGAAGCACAACAGGCAGATGCCGAAGAGGTAAATGCCATGACACTGGCTACTGTTAATGCCTCAGGAAAGCCCCATGCACGCATTGTATTGCTGAAAGGACTGGATGATAAAGGCTTTGTTTTCTACACCAATTACAGCAGTGAAAAAGGCAGAGACATTGCCGAAAACCCTAACGTATCACTTGTTTTCTTCTGGAAGGAACTGGAAAGACAGGTATGTATAGAGGGTATTGCCGAAAAAGTAAGCGGTGCAGAAAGTGATGAATACTTCCACTCTCGCCCGGCAGGCAGCCGCATCGGTGCATGGTCTTCTCCACAAAGCACGGTTATCCCCAATCGCGATATATTAGAAGAAAATTACAAACAATACACAGAACAGTATGGCGATAATGCTCCACGTCCGGAACATTGGGGCGGATATCGTATTATTCCCTCTTCTATAGAGTTCTGGCAAGGCCGCAGCAGCCGCATGCACGACCGCATATTATTCTCCCGAAACGCAGACGGAGCATGGCAGAAATGCCGCCTGGCACCGTAAACAGCCACACATTAACAGCAGGATAACAGGAGCTTTGATGGTTGACATTCACCCATCCAATAATTTTGTATTTAACGGGTGGAATCGATGTTAATAAACTGTTGATAAGATGTGAATAAGTTATCCACATTTGTTTATAATGCGGTAATAACAAAGTATTTTGCACTAATATATATTGTAATATAAGCCGTATTAAACGCGGTTTGTTACGAAATAGTGCTAAGTACAATACCCACATATCGCATTGTAATAGAGCAGCCCGGGCACGGCTTCACAACTCTGTCCCCGGTTCACAACACATCACAACACCCATTAAAATTCATTAACGTATGCGCAAGTTTTTATACACGCTCACCGTAATAGGTTTGATGATGGCTACGGCGTGTTCTGCTCCGCAAAAAACCATCTATTTCAGCGACAACACATTGCAGAATGCAGCTGTACAGGTAGATAATATTGAACGCCGTAAGGAGGTTACTATTCTTCCTGAAGATATTCTTGCCATCAAAGTATCTACCATCAGCAGTATTGTAGAAAAAGGTGGCATTAACCCAGTTGCAATCTTCAACGAAGGTGGTACTGCTTATAGCATTTCCGCGTCTGCAGGTGGCGCAGGTGGTGGTGCGGCAAACTCTGCGCAAAACCTTGGCTATCTGGTAGATGTGAATGGCTTTATCGACTACCCTGTAATTGGTAAACTGAAAGTATCGGGTCTTACACTCAGGCAGTTAAAAGACTTACTGGCAGACAAACTTAAAGCCTACGTAAAAGAACCTGTGGTTGAAGCAAATATAATCAACTTCCGTGTTACAGTATTTGGAGAGGTAGGCCGTGTGGGGCAAATAGTTGCTGCCAACCAGAAAATAAGCATTCTGGATGCCATTGCAGCAGCGGGCGATATTCCCATAACTGGGCGCAAAGACAATGTACTTATCATCCGCGAAACGGAAGGTAAACGTGAATATGCAAGGCTGAACCTGAATAGCAGAACGCTCTTCAGCAGCCCGTATTATTATTTAAAACAAAATGACATTGTATATGTAGAACCTGCAAGAGTAAGGAAACAGGAAAACAACGACTTCCTGAAGTTTTACCTGCCTACTATGATGACGATATTATCATCTGCAGTAACAATTTATGGTATCACACAGTTAGCAAAGTAAAGGAGGTAGATAGAAAGGATTCATGGAGCAACCCAACCAACAGCAGATATCTGAAAAGATACTGAAACAGTTTAACTCGTCGTTCGACTTTAAACGATTGCTTGGCACTATTGTCAGCAACTGGTATTGGTTTGTCCTATCCATATCTATCACTGTTACAGCAGGCTTTCTCTACCTACGTTACACTACCCCTGTTTACGAAATTGGCAGCTCTATACTAATAGATGAAGCGCAGGATAATGTTGCGCAAAATGTACTGAGCAAGCTCGACCCGCAGAACGATAAATCTAAAGTCAATCTCTTTAACGAACAGGTAGTATTGCAATCGCAGGATATGATTGCCAAAGTGGTCGATTCGCTTGCGTTGAATGTACGCTACTGGGCAAGAGGCCGCATCAAAGAGACAGAGATTTATAAAGAGTCTCCTATAAAAGTAGTATTTGATACTACAGGCCTTACAGGCGGTACTGTTGAGTTGAAGATAAAACAAGTGATGGAAGGCCAGTTTGAAGTAACCAATGGCAGCACTACAGACAAAGTACTGTACGACACATGGGTACGCAAACCGTACGGGCGTTTCAAAATCATGTACACCAACGGCGTTGGTGTAAACCGAGGCTACCTTAAGAGTACTGAATTTATTGTAAAAGCAGAACCACGTGCGTCTGCTATAGGCCGTGTAACGGGCATGTTTACCGTAGCGCTGAATGACGGACGTACCAGCCTTCTCGGCCTCAGCTATACAGATAATATTCCGCAACGTGGTGTAGATTTTATGAACGTGCTGATATACTTCTATCAAAAAAACGAGCTTGAAAACATCAACAAGAAAGCCGAAAAAACACGCGCTTTCCTGAAAGCTAAGAAAGCAAACATCAAAGACGAGCTAAGGTTCATCGACTCTATGCAGGTAGATATCAAACTGAATAATGATATCGTAGATCCTACCGCACAGACAGAGCAGTTTATGAGTGCAAAAACTGCATCTGAAACTAAGATGGATGAACTGTTGATGGCGAAGCAATCACTAGAGAGCATGAAGCGCACAGTGATGGGAATGTCTACCAGCCGTTTCAACATTCTGAGTATAGCTACTGAAGACCTTACACTTGGACAACTCATTACAGCACACAACGACCTTGTTGTAAAAAGAGAAGCTTATGCTCGCAGCGTAGGACCTGAACATCCTACATTAAAAGAATACGAAATATCTATTCTGGAGCAACGCAAACGCATCGTACTTGCTTGCGATAACGCAATTGCCAAACTAAATATCACATTACAGAACGCTGCTAAAAATGCGGCAGAATACACCAGCCGCATACGCAATACACCAAATGTAGAGCGCAACATTAAAGATGTAACACGCGGTTACGATGTATTGCAACAAACATATTTATTGCTCTACCAAAAAGACGTAGAGAATGAGATATCAGTATATGCAGCTACCAACAAATCGAAAGTGATTGTGGTACCGTTTGCTACTGCCGATCCTATTAAGCCTGTTCCTAAAACCATCTATGCAATTGTATTCCTGCTGGGCTTGCTGATACCTGGCAGCTATCTTGTTATTCGCGAAATGCTGAACAACAAAGTAATCAACGACCACGATATCGAATCACTTACCAACATACCTATCGTTGGTAGTATCAGCCGAGTAGAGGCTGCCAGCACAAGAGAAAATACAATAGTTGTAGGCCCGCATATACGCACAGGTGTTGCAGAGCAATTCCGCCTTATCCGTGCCAACCTCGAGTTTATGGCTGCGGCAAACAACAATCGTGTATTCATGATTACATCCAGCTCCAGCGGCGAGGGTAAATCATTCATATCTATCAACCTTGGTATTACAATGACACTTGCCAAAAAGCGTGTTGTCATTATGGAGTTCGACCTCAGGAAACCTAAAATATCTCAATACCTTGGCTTGCCAAATCACGGTGGCATCAGTAGCTACCTTGCAGGGCTCGGAGACCTTGATATTGCCATCAAAGCATCGGGCATACACGAAAACCTGTACATAGCCAACTGCGGACCAATACCCCCAAACCCAGGTGAGTTGCTGGTATTGCCAAAGACAGGACAGATGATAGAACAACTGAAAGAAATGTTTGACGTTGTCATCATCGACACTGCACCTATCGGGCTTGTATCAGATGCATTAGTACTATCACAATACGCAGGTATCAATCTGTTTGTAATACGCCAGTCTTATACCATCAAAGACCAGGTACGTATGTTTGATGTGCTGCATAAAGATGGTAAGATTCAAAACCCTGCTATCATATTTAATGGTGTTGAATTCCTTAAGAAATACGGATATGGTTATGGCGGCAGTGGGTACGGGTATTCTTATGGTTACGGATACGGATATGGCTACTACGAAGAAACAAACCCTAAAAAGAAGCAGAACGGTAGCAGTTTGAAAGGATTTTTTACAAAATAAGAGAGAACGGTATAAAACCCGTTCACATATCAATAACAAGGCGGACATAGTATCTGTAAGGCTATATAGGTAGTTTTACAGCGCCAAACATAGAGGGCTTTGTAATGAATTTAAAACAACTGGGAGCTGTAGCTAGTGCTTCCAAACTATACAAGCTGTTTACACCTGCACAGAAGAAACATTTTCTGTGGTTGGTTTTTTTTACGTTCATCAGCTCATTGACAGACCTGATAGGTCTTGGTTTTGTAATACCCGTTGTAGGCCTTGTACTGTCTGAGGACTTTCATAAAACAATGGCTGCTACAGTACCTTTCTTGAGCAACTTTACAAAAACAGAGCTACTGCTATACACGGTATCTACCTTCTTTGTCATCATCATATTGAAAAATGCATTCGGTCTTTACATCAATAAACTACAGGTAAATTTCGTACGCAACCTCTACGTATCATCATCCATGAACGTATTGGAAAGAATATACGAGCGCCCGTTACTTGACATTCAGAAAGACACATCAAACGAACTGGTTACTAAACTTACATTTTATCAGGCTGCACTATGTAGTAATGCTGCTATATCTACCATCATACTGATAAACGAAGCCATCATTTTCATCCTTACTGCTATCAGCACTTGTTTTTGGGACTGGAAACTATTTCTGTTGCTGATTGGTGTCATGGCACCTAGCCTTGGTATATTCTACAATCGTGTTAAAAACATGATAAAGCAGGCTGGCTTAGAAAAAACAGAAAATGCTACAAGGCTCTATGCCAGCGCACAGGAAATGATATTTGGTTATACAGATATCAAAATAGCTGGTACTGAAAAAAACTTTAAAGAGCGCTTCAAAGGTTTTGCAAAAAACTATAGTATCTATCAGGGTAGGCTCGATTTTATGATGTTCATACCAACACGCATCATAGAGATAACAATCTTCCTTTGCATTATACTGATACTCCTGTACGGTGTATTTATTCTAAAAGATACTGGAAAGATTGTATCTACTATTAGCTTCTTCTCTGTCATAGCTTATCGTAGCATACCTTCTGTTAACAGGTTTGTGATAGCGATGAACAACCTGAACTCTACAGAATTTGTATTCAACGACCCTGATTTTATTCCAAGGGAAGAAAAAGAGGAAGTAGTGGCAGAACCAATCAACTACACAAGCAACATCGTTTTCGACCATGTATCTTATCAATATCCGGGAGATAATAACTATGTAATTAATGACTGTAACATCACCATCAAAAAAGGTGAAAAAGTAGGCTTCATAGGCAAATCGGGGGCGGGCAAATCTACACTAATCGGTAATATACTCGGCTTCCTCTACCCTACGCAGGGACAGATAAAAATTGATGGAACAACGCTAGACAGAAGTAATGTTGCCCAATGGTGGAAGATACTCGGCTATGTAAGGCAGGAGGTGTTTATCATGAATAAAACCTTTGCAGAAAACATTGCCATTGGCGAAACCGCAGACCAGATAGATAAACAACGCATGGACAAAGCTATTCGTTTGTCAAGCCTTGATGAGTTGGTTAGCGGTTGGGCTGAAGGTGTTAATACGATGCTGAATGAAAGAGGCAATAACCTCTCCGGCGGGCAGAAACAACGTATTGCGATAGCACGTGCTATTTACAAAGGTGCACAGGTATTGATATTTGACGAAGCTACTTCTGCACTCGATTCTAAAACAGAAGAAGAAATTACAAACTCTATCCGTGAGCTTGGCCACGAAGACCTTACTATCATCATTATAGCACACAGGTATACATCACTGAAATATTGCGACAAAATATACGAGCTCAACAAAGGTAGTGTAGCTGCCAGCTATACATACGATGAGCTGATAAAACACCGCAGCCACTAACAGATATGAAAGTAAGTATAATCATGTGCTCTTATAATACAGAAGCCTTTATAAAAGAGGCTATAGAGAGCATATTGCATCAAACTTACACTAATTGGGAGCTCATCATCAGCGATGATAAATCTACTGACGGAACCATAAGCATCATAAAGCAATATACAAACGACCCTCGAATAAAGCTCTATGAGCATAAAGAAAACAAAGGCTACGTAGCTAATAAAAACAGAGCCTTCAGCTATGCAACAGGCGATTTATTAACGCAACTTGATGCTGACGACAACTGCCCTATAAACAGATTAGCATTACAGGTTAGTGTTTTTGAAAAACACCCTGATATTAAAATATGTGGTAGCAATTACGATATTATTGACACCGCAAGCAACATACTGCAAAGCAAAAAACAGGATAGTGATTTTCTAATAACCGAACTGATGCTGGAATACCCTTTCTGGTTTCCGGGGTTGATGTTCAGAAAAGAACTGGTTAGTGAATTTGGCCTGTTTTCAGAATACTTCAACGGTATATATGGCGATGACCATTACTGGGCAATGCGTGTAAACAAAAAGTATCCGATATACTTTTTGAAAGAAGCATTGTATGGTTATCGCATCAATCCAAATTCCATTACAAACGTCTTCGACAAGCCACGCAAACTGATAGCACAAGATATTATTGCAGAACTGCATAGGCAACTGAGTAGTTCCAATATCGACTTACTATCTCAAGGGAAGAATGAGGAAATGCTGGCATTTGAAGAAAGTTTGTACAAGAATAATAAACTGATGGCAGAACGCTATCGCCAGTGGGCTGCAAAAGCAATAGATAAAAGACACTGGAAGCAGGCTACAGACCTGATAAAAAAATGCCTTTCAACCGGCAAAGCAGATAGCACTGCATACAGAACAATATTTTATTACATCAAGAAAAGATATTTAGGCACCAATTGAAAAGACTGAACATTCTATTAGCTACTGAAGTGATACACCCCGGTGGTGCAGAAACTTTTGTATTGCGTCTTTCAAACGCGCTGAAACAGTGTGGGCACAAGGTTCATATTTTCATTTTTTATGAAGACAATTTCAATGAAGGTCTTTATAAAATGTTTGCACCAGATGTACCGTTGACGATTGCCAATATACCTTTTTCATGGTTGATGTCTAAGATTGATGCAGCGCTATTCAGGATGAACATAGACTTCAGTTGTAGAAACTATTTCATTAAGCGTTCTTTGTCAAAGCTTATCAAGAAGGAAAAAACCAAAATCATACACAGCAACCTGCTCAAGTCCGACAAGGTATGCCTGCAGGTAGCTTCAAAGTTCTCCATACCAGTCATCACAACTATACACGGAGACTATTTACAATTTTACAATAAGACCCAGAGCAAAATACCTATACCACTACTTCACTACAAAGAGAAGGCACTTAAAAACATCAAAGAGCTAGACGAGATTGTTTGTATATCCGATAAACAACTACAGTTCTTCAACGATAAGTTTGAACCAATAGTACGTGGCAAGCTTGCCAAAATATATAATGGCTATGATGGTGTACCATCTCCCGATGCTCGCTCACTCAAAAAGCTGTTAGGTATTCCTGAAAACGATTTTGTATTTGGGATGGTATCTCGCGGTATTGCTGAAAAAGGCTGGGAAGTAACTATCGAAGCATTCCTAAAATTGAATGCACCGAACACCCATCTGGTACTTGTTGGTGAAAGTGAGTACATGAGAGCATTGAGCAACTCCTACTCATCATACAAAAACATTTACTTCACAGGGCATTCAGATAAACCACTTGATTGGATTAAGATAATGGATGTAGGGTTGCTGCCTACCACATACCCATCAGAGAGTTTACCCACTATTATAATTGAATACTTATGCTGCGGCATACCGAGTGTGGCATCAGATGCAGGTGAAATTGTAAATATGCTGCAATACGAAGGCAAGCAGGCAGGACTTGTAATACCGATAGTAAATGGCAGCGTATCTGTAGATGGTGTAAAAGATGCTATGCAGCAATACCTTACAGACAAACAGTTTTACGAAGAGCATAAAGCGAATGCAGTGCTTTGCTACAATCAGTTTGATATGGATAAATGTCTGGCATCATACTATAACATTTATTACAATTCCATACTGGATAAAATCGAAAAGCAATCATCTAACTAAACAATATCCACATGCGATTTGCCATAAGAGACGATGATACCAACTTCTTTACAACTCCCGCAGAGCTGCAGCAATGCTATGGTGATATATGGCATGAATTTGCACCTACACTTTGTCTGATATCGAAAGTAAAAGGCAACTGGGTAAAGTGGGTACACCAGATATATAAAGACAAACAAGATACAGACTGGGCTGCATGGGCTGCAGACAATACTCCAAACCCCATAGAAAGCAATACAGAATTGGTAGCATTTCTGAAAGAAAAAATAAAAGACGGCAAGCTGGATGTTGGTTACCATGCTAAATACCATCGTAATGAAGACAGTTCTTTACCACAGGAAATGTCAAATAACTACGTACGTGGTGCAGAGTACTATACCAACAGAGATGTTACTAATGAAATAAAAGAAGAAGTAACACTCCTTAACAAGTTGCTAAACACAAATATTTCTGTATTCACTCCGCCACAAAATCTGCTTTCACAACTGGGTTATGAATGTGTATTGAATGCCGGACTGAATCTGTGTGGAGGCGGTATTACCTTTTATAAAAAAGAAAAAAACCTGCAAGGGCTTATTAATATAGGGAAACAATTAGCTTTTAAACTAATTAATAAAGAAGCTGATTATCCATACGTATTGCGCTATAGCAATCATACTGAGATTGCATATCATTACCCATTGCAACCGGGCACCAGACTTGAAAGCCTGATTGATGATTTTGAAATGGTGCGCAAGCGTAATGGCGATTTCGTGCTTTCAACCCACTATGTAGAGTTTGATTACCCAATGGTATATAACGAGAATATTACCATGAAGCACGTGTTGATGGACTTTCTCGATTATATATCCAAGTACAGCGATGTACAAAAAATGTCTTTATCACAACTATTGAAACATTAACGCTTGAAAACTGACAAAAAAATATTAGTCGTCTCGTTCCAATCGCTGACTGCAAACAGTGGTGCAGGTATGGCACGCCTTGGCTACTACCTTTCAGAACAACTGGATAAACGAGGTGTATTGCAAGATTTTATTGTTTATTCAAAAGGCAAGTTCAATACATCTTTCAAATCATCGCCTGTATCTTACTGGTCAAGGCATATATTGTTTCTGCTCAATTTTCTTGATAAGAAGCTGCACTTTGCTCCCTACAAGTTCAGATATGTGCAAGAGCTGATATTCGACTTTCTGTGCGTAAATAAAGTAACAAAAGATACAGGTATACTATTTGTAACACAGCCCTATCTGCCACGCACATTCAGAAAGGCTAAAAAGTTGGGAATAGAAATCATATTCATTCCTGCAAACCCTGAGGAAAACTATATCCGCAATATTGTAACAGAGGAACAGAATAAGCTGAATATTCATGCGGTAGATGCTTATACCTACCCTAAACGTATACAATTATTCAATGGTTCTGTAAACTATATAGATAAAGTAATAGGCACCTACCCTACGGTATATGAGACCTATAAAAACTCAGCATACAAAGGTGATGTGATCAAAATGATTGGCCATCTGAAGCCCGACTTCACACCTCTGGCTATTGACCATAAGGAGGTAAGCGCAGGCACTTTTATTGTTGGCTATCTGGCACACACTGTTGCATTGAAGGGCTTACACTATCTGTTAGAAGCATGGAAAATGTTGATGCAGGAACATCCTGAATACGACATTAAGCTGATGATTGCGGGTAAAGTAGATACAGCTATTGAACAATACATCAACGAAAAATATCCTTCATTGCCGAAAACAGAAAAACTGGGCAGAATACCTGACATAAAAGAATTCTACAAGCAACTACACTTATTTGTAGTACCTAGCCTGATAGATGGAGGACCCTATACAGCGCTGGAGGCAGCACACTATGCAGTACCTGTGGTTATTACAGAAAACTGTGGTTCTGCAGAACTATTATCGCGAAATGAGTCAGGATGTAGTATAGTGCCAATCAGGGATGCAGCCGCTATTAAAAACGAAATAGAGAAAGCATACAACAACCGTTCGGCATCTGTAAAAATGGGAATGAATGCGAAGCACAATCTTGACACTTACCGCATGGATGAATTGATAACAGACATTGCCAACTATTTAGAAAATAATTTAAACAAGGTAAACGCAAACTAATACATGTGTGGCATAGTCGGTTGCAGAGGCAAATATGATGATAAAACAATAGCTGCGTCCTTCGATAGCATCAGGCATCGCGGGCCAGACGCTAATGGCATCTTCAAACATGAGGATGTAACCCTCATGCACCATAGACTTTCCATCATAGACCTCAGCGAACTTGGTGCACAACCTTACCACTACGAACACCTGAGCATGGTGTATAATGGCGAGGTTTACAATTTCAAAAAAGTAAAAGCCGAACTGATTTCTCTGGGATATGAGTTCATATCTACTTCCGATACCGAAGTAATTATCAAAGCATTCCACAAATGGGGCATTGAAGCTGTACATAAGTTCATCGGGATGTTTGCGATTGCTTTATTCGATAAAAAAGAAGATTGTATTTATCTGTTAAGAGATCGATTTGGTGTGAAACCACTGTACTATACTACAACAGGTGGTTTTGCCTTTGGCAGCGAACTACGAAGCATTCTACCATTCATACCTAAACGTACTATAGATCAAAATGCTGTTTACGAATACTTCAGATTTGGTTATATATCTGAAGAGAAAACGATTTTTAAAGAGGCTATAAAACTACTTTCAGGCTACTACCTGAAATATAAAAATGGTAAAGCACGGGCATATTGTTATTGGGATGCTAAACTCATAACATCGCAAGCACACCCTAAACTCACAGAAAATGAATGGCGCGAAGTATTGCATCAAGAATTAATTGAAGCATTCAGCCTGCGTATGGTATCAGATGTACCCGTAGGTGTGTTTCTGAGTGGTGGTATAGACAGCTCTTTGGTTTCAGCTATTCTGCAAAAGCACTATGGCAAAATCAATACATTTACCATTGGCTTCGATCACGAAAGATATAACGAGGCTCCTTATGCACGTCAGGTAGCGCAACATTTAGGCACTAATCATACAGAGTTTACACTCAACACACAAGAGGCGTTCAATATTCTCGAAAAATTTTACGACATATACGATGAGCCTTATGCAGACTCGTCAGGCATTCCAAGCACCATCGTTTCTCGTCTTGCTGCGGAACAAGGCATAAAAGTTGTACTATCTGCCAACGGAGGTGATGAATTATTCGCAGGCTACAGGCACTATCATACAACACTTAGCTATTACAATCGCTTTTTATCAATACCGTCAGTCTTACGCCATACTATGAAGTGGAGTACAGGCGCGCTTTACAAAAGCGGATTGATGAAGTATATATATACTAAAAACACAGAGCACCGCGTTGCCGTACTTAATGAGCTACTGGGTGTAAATGAGTTGGGCGATTTCTATAATTCATTCCTCGCTAATCAGGGTCACCTTGAAATGCAGTCGCTGCTAAAACAAAACGGACGCGACACGCAAGATACAGAACTGGTACAGGACGATATGACCGGCTTAATGATATACGACATAGGCCACTATCTACCAGACGATTTATTGGTAAAAATGGACAGGGCAACTATGTATAATAGTATAGAGGGTCGCGAACCATTCCTGGACCATAGGTTGGTAAAAATTGCCTGTCAGATGCCGGTAGAGTTGAAGTGGCGCAACAATGAAAGCAAATGGATTCTTAAACAAATCCTAAGTGAATATGTACCCCGTGAAATGTTTACAAGACCAAAGATGGGCTTTTCCATACCTATCTTCAACTGGTTCAGCCAACATATGGATGTGCTCTTTGATTATTATCTGACAAAAGAGAAACTTGATAAAACAAACATATTTAACACTGGGACTGTTCTTAATGAATATGACAAATACAAGTGGAATAAACAAAATAACAAGGAATACAACATAGAAAAAATGTGGCGTATACTAAGCTTTATGATGTGGTGGGATAAATGGTGTGAGAAACTGTAACATATATTGAGATGGGTAAGAAAGTTCAAGTAATATCTTTTCAGTCGCTGACAGGCAACAGTGGTGCAGGTATGGCTCGCTTGGGGCACATGCTTTCAACCGAACTGCACAAGAGAGGTATGCTGCAACACTTCATTATCCATTCAAAGGGAAAATTTGACACAGAGTTCCCATCAAAACCTGTTACAAGAATATCACGTTATTACCTATACATAATCAATAAACTGGTTTCAACACTTTCAATACCATCTTATAAATCCCGTTATCTGCAAGAGATATTGTTCGATTGGTTTTGCCAATGGCGTTTGAAGAAAGACACAGACATCCTCTTCTCTACAAACCCGTTCATGAAACATACATTCAGCAGAGCCAAAAAGCTAGGCATGTTGGTAGTATTGCTACCAGGTACGCCTGAAGAAAATTATATCTTCAATATTGTAGATGAGGAAAATAAGAAAACCGGCATCCGTGCTACTGATGCCTATACTTATGAAAAAAGACTGAATTACTATAATCAAAGTATTCAGTATGTAGATAAAGTAATTGCCCCACATCCGGTAGTACTTGCCTCTTACAAGGAAGCAAAACATAAAGCTGAAATAGTTTCTATTGTAGGACATATGACACCAGACTTAAAGCCCACTGCAACAATTAAAAGAAACAATGGAATATTCAATGTGGGATATATAGCACACACAGTATTGCTAAAAGGCTTGCATTACTTGTTAGCTGCTTGGCAAGACATCAATGAATCAGGCACAAAAAATATTACACTACACATTGGTGGAAATGCGGATGAACCAATGAAAAATTACATTGACGCGCACTTCAAAGGTTTAGTGAATGTAAAATGGCACGGGCATGTATCAGATGTACCTTCGTTCATGCAACAACTAGATTTACTTGTAGTACCAAGCCTTGTAGATGCAGGACCTTCTACACCGCTTGAGGCTGCTTATAACAGCATACCGAGCATCATCACAGATCATTGTGGTTCTTACGAACTATTGATAAGGAACAACCCGGGATGTTGGGTTATTCCAATAAGGGATAAAGATGCTATCAAAGAACGCATACTTTTTGCATACAACAATAGAGATATTTGCAAACAGACCGGAGAATATGCCAGATACAATATGCAAAACTACAGCATGGAATTGTTCATGCAGGAATTAGCAGACTATTTAGAAAGCAAAGTATAACTGAATGAAAAATGTACTACTACTCGGATCTGAATTAGGCAAGGGAGGAGCAGAACGCTCTATCTCCCTGCTGAGTTATTATCTGGAGCAAGAAGGATACAACGTTACACTTTGCATACTTTCAGGCACAGACAGGGAGAAATTTTATAAGACTTGTAAAAACGTAATATTCATAGACCCGCCTGCATACACAGGGCTTATTGGCAAAATAAAAGCATGGAGATATAGACTACAAAAACTGAAACAGCTAAAACGCAACTTAAAAATCGATACTTCTATCAGCTTTCTGGAAGGCCCGGACTATGTAAATGTACTGACAAAAGGAAAAGAGAAAGTAGTACTGAGCATACGTGGCTCTAAAATGCATGATAAGGTAATTAGCGGTGCAATGGGGACGCTGCGAAAGCAACTATTGATACCTCGTTTATACAAAAAAGCAAATGAAATAGTTTGCGTAACCGATGCACTTGCGGACGAATTGCATGAGCACTTTGGAATACGTAGAGAACACCTTACAACCATCTACAACTTCTACGAGATTGATGATATCATCAACAAGAGCAATGAAGCTTTAACAGCCGAAGAAGAACAGATATTTTCTAAACCTGTCATTATCACATCAGGCCGCTTACATGTGGCCAAAGAACAAGACAAGCTGATTCACATACTGAAAACAGTGAAGCAAACGGTAGATGCTCGTGTCATGATACTGGGCGATGGAGAGTTGAAAGAACCTTTTATTGAACTATGCAATCAATTAGGCTTGAAAGCTTGTGATTGGCAAACAGAAAAAAAGACAGATGCAGATGTTTATTTGATGGGCTTTCAGCACAATGCTTTCAAATACTACAAACACAGTAAACTCTTTGCACTAACTTCATCGTGGGAGGGCTTCCCTAATGTGCTTGCTGAGGCACTTATCTGTGGCATACCTGTAGTATCTACAGATTGCCCCACAGGGCCTAGAGAAATATTGAATGTACCCAATCTACCCAAAGAACCAATTGATTATAGCATAGATACACCTGTTGGAACATTATTGCCAATGGTCAATCACCTAAGCGACAAAACACAAGATTTGTGGACAGATGCAATTGTAAAATGGCTGCAACAACCTGCACCATCAAAAAATGAATTTGAAACACTTACAAAACGTTTCACACTAAAAGCGATGCTGCAACAGTGGAAAAACGTAATAGATAACTAAGATGAACATTCTGATAATAGATAACTCGCTTGCCTTTACAGGTGCATTCAAATGCGCACTTAGCGAGGCTATGCTATTATCAGACAAACATAAGTTTACTTTCGTCGTACACCCAAATAGCAGGGTTAAGGAAAATCTGGAAGCGAACAATATTCCTTACCATACTGTAAAGCTTCAAGAGATTCGCAAATCGCCATCCATTCTCTTCTACCCTTTCGTGCTGCTGCTCAATACATACAAAGTAAGCAGGATAATAAAACAAGAGAATATAGATGTGGTACAGATGAATGACTTCTACAATCTCATTGGTGCTTTCCTGAAGATATTCGGTTACAAAGGCAAGTTGATAACTTATGTACGTTTTGTACCATCTGCAATGCCAGCACCTTTCAGAAAGTTGTGGACATACTTTGCACAGCAATACAGCCATCGTGTTATAGCAGTTTCTGATACTGTACTGAAGGAACTACCAATTAATAAAAACACCATTCGCCTGTACGACCCTGCAAATTTGCAAGAGCTGATTACAACAGAAAAAAAAGCGTCAGATACTATTCAGTTGCTATACTTATCCAACTATATACGTGGCAAAGGGCAAGACTATGCACTGGAGGCTTTTATAAAAGCATATCAGCATAACAAGCAACTGCGCCTGAAATATACAGGTGGTGACATGGGTCTTGAAAAAAACAGAGAATTCAAACAAACGCTGATAGACAAAGTAAAAGAACACGGGTTGGAAAAAGTAGTAACATTTGCCGACTTTAACAGCAATGTAGAAGCTGAGATAAAGGCTGCTGATGTGTTGTTGAATTTCTCTAATTCCGAATCGCTATCTATGACTTGCCTTGAAGCAGCATATTATGGAACATCCGTTATTGCTACAAAATGCGGCGGTCCTGAGGAAGTAATTGTTGATAAAGAAACAGGATTGTTAGTGCCCGTTGCAGATATAGATGCTATGATGAATGCCATACTAACATTGGCAAACAATGCAGCTATAAGAAAGCAGTATGCCGAAGCAGGCAGAACTTATGTCCGAAACAAATTGGGCAAAGAACATTTTATAAAAGAATTTGAAGCTATACTTGCATCATAATGAATACGCCTAATGTTTTATTGCTGGTTCCTTATCCGCTTGGCAAAGCGCCCTCACAGCGCTTCCGTGTCGAGCTGTTTGAACCATATTTAAAAGAGGCCAGTATTCATTATCGTATTGCACCGTTTATGAATGCTGCTACATGGCAACATCTTTACAAACACGGTTCTGTTTTTCAGAAAGCATGGGGCATTGTAAAAGGTTATCTCAAACGCTTCAAAACAGTATTGATTGATGTGCATGGTTACGACTATGTATTTGTGCATAGAGAAGCTGCACCTCTTGGCCCACCCATATTTGAATGGATAGTTGCGAAATTGTGGCGCAAGAAAATGATATTCGACTATGACGATGCCATCTGGATTGCTAATACAAGTAGTGAGAATAGTATAGCTGCAAAACTTAAATGCTTCTGGAAAGTAAAACACATTATTAAGTGGTCTTACAAAATAGCTGCGGGCAATGACTACCTGTGCAACTATGCACTACAGTACAATAATAATGTAGTATTGATGCCAACCTGTGTAGATATGGAGCGTATGCACAAAGGCACCAAACAACATGGCAATCACAAGCCTGTTGTTGGCTGGACTGGTAGTCACTCTACACTACAGTACCTCGATAATATTGTTAGCATCATTAAAGAGCTACAGGACGAAATAGATTTTACATTCCTTGTAATTGCAGATAAGAACCCTGAATTGCCGTTGAAAGACTTTCAGTTTGTACCGTGGAGTGCCGCAACTGAAATACAGGATTTATTAAGAATGGATATTGGCATTATGCCATTGCAGGCAGATGCATGGAGCGAAGGCAAATGTGGTTTCAAACTGATACAATACCTATCACTCGCTATACCTGCTTTGGCAAGCCCGGTGGGCGTTAATAAAGTTATTATTCAGGAAGGCGTCAATGGCTACCTCTGTAGTAAAGATGCAGACTGGAAGCAATACATTAAACTGCTTCTTACAGATGCGTCAAAACGCGCAGATATGGGCAAAGCAGGGCAAGCATATATGTTGCAATCTTACAGCACACAATCTCAACACAAGACTTTCCTAAAATTATTCAGTTAGGGTTAGCCTCTTAATCTTAGCGAGAATATATTCTTATCAAGGCTGTTGTTCTTGTAGAATATCAGCATCATAGCTATACCATAGAATGGTAGTGCAGGTATACGATAGCGCGATAGCGCACCAAAGTTACCCGAAGATATACCAACCGCAAATGCAAAGATGATGGCGAATATCAGACAGAACTGAATAGTAGGATCCGCAGATATTGTTCGCCACGTTCGCCGAGGGCCTATAGTTAGCAACACTTTTATAGTCACCCACAAAAACATCGCTGCTTCCAATGCGTTCAGCATCTGCATTACCTTCCTTGTCTCCCATATATACGGTCTGAAAAGCGATACAACAACCGCTTGCGGAAACTTCTTAATCATACCACCAAAAGATGGATCCATTGTTCCTAAATCGTAGGCAGAACCTTCATCTGATACCGACGCGATATAGGTACTCGTAACATAAGATGTCTGTGCCACATTCTCCAGAGAATACTTACCCAACGAGCTTGCAAACTGTGCAGTAATAGCCAGAAAGCCACCCGCTGCACCACCTACCACCAATAGCTTCAGTAAGAACCTGCCAAATGCACTTCTTATTTTCTGAGAATAAGAGAACATTACCCAAAGCAACAATGCAGGCAGGAAAGCCATAACGATATATACTTTGATAGATACAATCAGATAAAAACTGGCTACGGTAAGAGCTATTGCACCGAAGCTAAAATCTCTGTTGATGATAAGCCGAAACACACCGTAGGTAAGCCAACCAAGCCCGAACATACACACTGTATCTTTAAAGATGCCCGATCCCCACATTACTGTACTTGGTATGTACAACACACAAATGGCTATCTGCTTTGTATATAAAGGATATTGTGTAGCAAATGTTCTGAACAATGCCCACATACCTGTAAATGCTAGTGTGCCAAGCAACACCGCCGTTGGCAGGTAAGTAGTGAACGTAAAGATACCAAGAAAAGCGATGATAGAACATACTACATACTCTGTTGGCCCCTCATAATACCACGTCATTTGCGATATATACTTGCCATAGTATGCAGGGTCGTACCATTTAGGGATGTGCAGTATCAGATTCAGCCATTTATTGAAAGACTCACTAAACGACCAGTTGATAACCTCTGCGTGCCTGAAATAGTTTACGGTATCACCACCACCGCCGTAATAGTACTGATAAATCAACCCGATGAATATAGCACCACCAATCTTTGCAGTAAGCCCGGGCAAGAAGTATGGCCTCCATTTATGCCCCGGCGGATACCTTGAATCCCGTATTTTGATAGCTATCAGGTAAATGATGCCCAAATAAAAAGGAAGCAGCAAATAGTCGAGCAACGTAATAAATTGATTGCTATCTTGCATCAGGTTTTAAATTTCATTATTACTAACTTTCTCACTACTATTTGTCTGTATCATGTGTGGTATTACAGGTTATTACGCTTTCAAGGCTAACGCTGCATCCAACCTTACAAAAATAACACAATCGACAGACAAATTATTGCTTCGCGGCCCCGATACAGGCAATGTTTATACACATAAAAATGTAGC
>JAFLBN010000008.1 GCA_017303395.1 Chitinophagales bacterium | reverse complement strand
CCACCTGCAATCCGCTGTTATCATACCCCTCTTGGTATGCCACCGGAGCAAACACCTCTATGGCTGCCATGATGTCTTTTACAAAAATCATATACCGTAAATATAGCCTTTAGCACAAAACTACACATAAGGCTTATCTTTGCGCCATGCAATTACTCGACGGCAAGGCGGTATCCGCACATATCAAAGCGCAGATAAAACAAGAAACCGAAGAACTGAAAGCCAAAACAGGCAAAGTACCACATCTGGCAGCTATACTGGTTGGCAATAATCCTGCCAGCGAAGCCTATGTAGGTTCTAAAGTACGCACCTGCGAAGAACTGGGCTTTGGCTCTACCCTGTTGCGTTTCGATGAGAGTATTACTGAACAGGCATTGCTGCAAGAAATAAAAAAACTAAATAACGACCCACGCATAGATGGCATACTGGTACAGCTACCATTGCCAAAACACATCAGCGATGATGCCGTTATCAATACTATAGATGCGGGTAAAGATGTGGATGGCTTCCATCCTGTGTCTCAAGGCAAGATGGTGCTAGGGCAACCAAGCTACCTGCCTGCTACACCCTATGGTATGCTGCTGATGCTGGAACACTATGGTATCAATACAGCGGGTATGCACTGCGTAGTTATAGGCCGCAGCAACATCGTAGGTACACCCATGAGTGTGCTGATGAGCCGCAACGCTAACCCTGGTAATGCAACCGTTACCATTTGCCACAGCAAAACAAAAAACCTGAAAGATATTTGCCTGCAGGCTGATATTATCGTGGCAGCTATTGGCCGTCCGCGTTATGTAACTGCTGATATGGTAAAAGAAGATGCAATTGTATTGGACGTAGGCATCAACCGCGTAGACGATGCAACGAAGAAAAGCGGCTCTCGTCTGGTAGGCGATGTTGACTTTGACAATGTAGCACCAAAATGCAGCTATATAACACCTGTACCCGGTGGAGTAGGGCTAATGACCATTTGTGGCCTGATGAAAAACACACTGGAAGCAGCGAAACAACATATTTAATACCGTGTCTGTTACTACCAATCAAATAACATCATATCCTGTGATGGAGCATTTCTACACGCTTCAGGGAGAGGGTATGTACAGCGGGCAGGCTGCCTATTTCATTCGCCTTGGCGGGTGCGATGTGGGCTGTGTGTGGTGCGATGTAAAAGACAGTTGGGATACATCCAAACATCCTGTAATGACGGTAGAAGAAATTACTACTGTAGCATCTGCAAACCCGGGACGTATTGCCGTAATAACCGGTGGCGAACCTGCGATGCACAATCTTGTGAATATCTGCCAATCGCTGCACGATGCAGGCTTTCGAGTGCATATAGAAACATCGGGCGCGCATCCGCTAAGTGGAAAGCTCGATTGGATAACACTGTCTCCGAAAAAATTCAAAGCACCGCTTGAAGAAAACATGGAACTGGCAGATGAGTTGAAGATTGTAGTGTACAACAAATCGGACTTTGCATGGGCAGAAGAACATGCTGCCAAAGTAGGCAAGCAATGTAAGCTGTATCTGCAACCCGAATGGAGCCGCATAGATACCATGACACCGCTCATCATCGACTATATAAAACAACATCCGCAATGGCAATTGTCTTTGCAAACGCATAAATACATCAACATACCATAATGACTTTATTCCAATCAATCATCCTTGGCATCGTAGAGGGCATTACAGAGTTTTTACCTATCTCTTCTACAGGACACATGATACTTGCCAGCTACTTCATGGGCATTCAGGAAGATAGCTTTACCAAACTGTTTGAAGTCTGCATACAACTGGGTGCAATCCTGTCTGTTGTAGTGTTGTATTGGAAGAAGTTTTTCGATTTCAAAAAATGGCAGTTTTATGTAAAACTGATAGTGGCTGTAGTACCTGCACTTGTACTCGGTTTCCTGTTCAACGATGCTATTGAAGAATTGCTTGAAAGTCCGATTACGGTTTCCGTATCGCTGATATTGGGTGGTGTGGTATTGCTGTTTATAGATAAGGCGTTTAATAACCCTACTATTACGACCGAAGAAAACATCACACACAAAAATGGTTTCATCATTGGTTTGTGGCAGTGTATTTCTATGATACCTGGCGTCAGTCGCAGTGCAGCAACCATCATAGGCGGTATGCAGCAAAAACTGACACGCAGTGTTGCAGCAGAATTTTCTTTCTTCCTCGCAGTGCCTACCATGGCGGCAGCTACTGGCTATTCGCTGGTGTTGAAACACTGGACTGTAAACGGTACAGAAATGAAAGGCTATGAAATGCTGACACAGAACAGCGACAACCTGATGATATTTGGCGTAGGAGCGTTGGTATCTTTTGTAGTAGCCATGATTGCCATTAAATCATTCATCAGCTTCCTGCAGAAATATGGCTTCAGGTTGTTTGGCATCTACCGCATCATAGCGGGCATTATCGTACTGCTGTTGTTGGGATTGAACAAGTAATCAAACTATTCAGGCTTCCATGCATTGAAGAGGAGATTCAGGTAATGATTCTCTTCTTTGGTGATTACATTATCTGCCTTCGTTAGTTTGATGGCGAAACGCAACAGGCTGTTGCGCTCTTCTTCTGTTGAGTCGTCGTAGAAATCGTCTAATGCTTTCTGGAAATGTGCCTCCCACTCATCGTGACGTAGATTACTTATGATTTCCATCTGCTTATCAAGATTCACCCTGAACGGAAATTCCTCCACTATATACTCGCGTATCACATTATCCTCATCTGCGCTGATACGAAAATCCACCGCCGACAGTATCATCAGCAGATGGTAACCCGCAATGGTTTTGTTCATTCTGTTATTGGGCATACAATTCCTCAGCTTATAGTTAGCTCTGGGTTGCCAGCAGCAAATCCAGGTCTGTGTATTTAAAGTTAAAACGTTTGGCTATCGGCGCATTCGTCACACAACCTTTATACATATACACCCCATTGCGTATGCCGCCTTTTGCCTGTATCAGGCTTTCAAAGCCGCCCATATCCGCACACTGCATCATAATGGGCATCAATACATTGCTGATAGCGCGCGATGCGGTACGCGATACTGCAGATGCCATATTAGGCACACAGTAGTGTATCACATCATACTTCTTATATATCGGGTTTTCGTGCGTGGTAGCTTTCGATGTTTCGAAGCAGCCGCCACGGTCTATACTCACATCTACAATTACAGAGCCTGCTTTCATATTGCTCACCATCTCATCTGTCACTACCACAGGTGTAATACCGTTCTTGGGCTTCAGCGCACCTACTACCACATCTGTATTGGCCAGTTCTTCAGCCAGTGTTACAGGTTCTATTACAGATGTAGAACAACGCCTGCCGATATTATTCTGCAAACGCATCAGTCGGTAAATGGAATTATCGAATATCATTACAGATGCACCAAGACCTAATGCTGTACGCGCTGCAAACTCGCCCACTACACCAGCACCCAGTATCAATACCTTAGCTGGCGGCACGCCTGATATACCACCAAGCAATATACCCTTGCCGTTGTGGACGTTGTTCAGGTATTTGGCTGCGGTAAGTATGGCAGAGCTCCCCGCTATTTCGCTCATAGAGCGTACAATAGGGTAAGTGCCTGAATCATCTTTGATAGAGTCGAATGCAATAGCAATGATTTTCTTTTGTATCAGATGCTCTATCATTTCCTTCTTCAGGAAAGGCATATGAATGGGCGATATCACCACCTGATTGGGTTGCAGCAGTGCTACTTCTTCTTCAGATATTGGTGCCGACTTAATAATCGTCGTTGCCTTGTAAACTTCTGATTTTTCGTACACGATGCGTGCACCTGCTTCGCTATAGTCGCTGTCGAAGTAAAAAGAACCTTCGCCCGCGTTATGTTCTACCACCACATCGTGGCCATTATTAACTAAAACTGAAACAGCCTCCGGCGTCAGCGCCACACGATTTTCCTGAAAAGAGCTCTCTTTAGGTATTCCTATAAAAAGGTCTTTCTTCTTAGGCAGTATTTCCAGTGTTTCCTCCAGCGGAACATAGGAAAACGATGGCGATATATATGGCTTCTTACTCATGCACTAACCACGATACATTTGTGCAGAAAAGTACAAAACAAGTTTCGATAAAAGAAGCCTGTTAACACCCAAATGATTGTTAAGATAAAGTCAGGTTTTTGAAATAGTCTGCCGCTTTGCCCTATTTGTCGCCTTAAATTTTATTTTTGTAAGGAAGACAGGATTATGCTCAGACAGTCGCAACAGCAGAAGTTATTACAAAAACTATCCCCCCAACAGATTCAGCTCATGAAACTGTTGCAGATACCTACTGCCAACCTTGAAGAAAGAATAAAAGAAGAACTGGAAGAAAACCCCGCGCTGGAAGTAGGTAACGAGGATAATGCGACTGATGAATATGACCTGCAGGATAATGAAAGCATTGACGACTTT
Source organism: Chitinophagales bacterium (assembly GCA_017303395.1). Lineage (GTDB taxonomy): Bacteria > Bacteroidota > Bacteroidia > Chitinophagales > Chitinophagaceae > Polluticoccus. The sequence continues at coordinate 198,018 of JAFLBN010000008.1, read as the reverse complement.
GAAGAAGCAGATGATGTAGAACTGAGTGATGATACTGCAGAGAAAGTAGATATAGATGATTTTCTTCGTCATGAAGATGATGATACAGGCAGAGATTACGGCGACGATTACTATGGCAATAGTGGCGATACAGAACGTGGCAGCGCACCTGTAAGGGTAGAAACAAGTTTTCACGACCATGTGCTGGACCAATTAGGCATGCTGGAACTGGACGACCGCGCACATGCCATTGCAGAACAGATTATTGGCAGCATGGACGAGGATGGCTATCTGCGCAGAGAAATCACAGCCTTGGTAGATGACCTTGCTTTCGGACAAAACATCTATACCGACGAAGCAGAGGTAAATGCGTTGATTGCAAAAATTCAACAGTTCGACCCACCCGGTTTATGTGCATGGACGCTGCAGGAATGTCTGTTGCTGCAACTGAAACGCATAGACCCGCAAACAAAAGCATCGAAAAATGCCATTGAGGTAATAGACAAATACTTCAATGAATTTATAAAGAAACACTACGACAAAATACAGCGCCATCTGGGGTTGAATAATGAAGACTTTAAAGAAGTCATCAATTCCATCATCAAGCTGAATCCGAAGCCCGGAGCAGCTTTTGCCATCGTAAACAAGGCAGAAAGCTATATCATCCCCGATTTCTTTGTATTCAATAACAATGGCAAACTGGAGCTTTCGCTCAACTCTAAAAACGCCCCTGAACTGAGAATATCAGACGGTTATAAAGAGATGATGCGCGCATACGACCGTGGCGATAAAAAAGATAAGCGTCAGAAGGAAGCAGTACAGTTCATCAAGCAAAAGCTCGACTCTGCAAAATGGTTTATCGATGCCATTAAGCAAAGGCAGCACACACTGCTACAAACCATGCAGGCTATCATCGTGTTCCAAACAGAGTTTTTCCTGAGTGGCGATGAAACATCGCTGAAACCAATGATTCTGAAAGACATTGCACAGATGACTGCACTGGACGTTTCAACGGTATCGCGCGTGGCCAACAGTAAATTTGTACAAACTGAGTTTGGCACATATAAATTGAAGTACTTCTTCTCTGAGGCATTGCAAACAGAGAGTGGCGAAGAAGTATCTACCAGAGAGGTAAAAACCATATTAAACGATATCATCGGCAGTGAAAACAAACGCAAACCACACTCTGACGAGAAATTGACAGAGATGCTGCAGGAAAAAGGTTATAACATAGCACGCCGTACCGTAGCAAAGTATCGCGAGCAGTTGAACATTCCCGTAGCACGTTTGCGTAAAGAATTGTAGTACAATTCACCATTTTATTCATCACCCCATTATGACATTTGAAGCAATATTAGAGGGTAGGCCTGAGCCTTTGCAAAAAACCGCTATGCAGCTGAAAGGCTTGGCATTACGCGTTGACAAGCTCATCAACGAACAGATTTACGGTGGTACAAAATCGAAGGTGGCACTTTACAGCAAGGGCAAACCCGATAATGTATTGTTTGGCATACAGCTTACAGATAAGTACTGCGTGTTATACCTGCACTATACAGATACTGCCGATACCATGAGCCTGAAAATAGAAGGCGATGGCAAGCATGCCAAACACGTAAAGCTTACAGAAATGACACCCGAACTGGAAACCGAGATAAAGCAGGTGATGAAAAACATCATCCGTGCCAGCAGACACTAACGGTTTTTATCCGCATTCATTTTTTTAGCTACGGCATCCAGCGTGTCATAAAACTCCTCTCCGTATTTGCGGGTTATGGAGCCTTTCAGAAACTTATATACAGGCACTTTCAGCTGCTTACCCAGCTTGCAGGCCGGTTTGCACATCTGCTTGCGCGGCTCGTAGTTTACGGCTTCGTATCCATCCATCTGCTTGATGCGGATGGGATATAAATGGCAGGAAATCGGTTTTTTAAAATCTATCTTACCCTCGTTGTATGCTTTTTCAAAAGCACATTTTACAATACCCACTTCATCGGTATAGGCATATACACATATACCACCGTTTACGGTAGGCGTTACAAAGCCATACTCATCATCTATGGTATGTGTGCCTTGTTTCTTTACCTCTTCCACATATTCGGGTAGCAGATATGGCTTTACTGTCGGGTATACTTTTGCAATGATTTTTGTTTCCTCTTCGGTTAGTGGCGCACCACAGTCACCATCTACACAGCAGCCACCTTTACATGCATTCAGGTCGCATACAAACTGTTCTTCAACCACTTGGTCGCTCAGTAAAACATTATCTATCGCAATCATTGAAAAGGAAAATATGGATGCAAAGATACAACTACATATTGAGGTAGTTCATCAGGTTATCAAACCTGTCTTGCAGGCTGTCCTGATCTGTTGTATCTCCAAACACTTCTTTTACTTTATAATTATGCCTTTCCAGTGCAGATACCACACCGCCCAAGCTGTTTCTGTTTGTTTTCAGTGTCACTTCCAGCTTGCCGGTCAGTTTGTTGCTGAATATCTGCGTACTGATGAGCAATACCTCCTCGCTCTCGCAAATGCGTGCTATTTCGTACAGGCTGTAGTTGCGCGGGTCTATCTCCAACACAATAATACCACCGGGATTATTCAGCCCTGTATTTTCTGTAACGTAGCGCAGTAGTTCATCTCTGGTTATAGACCCTATATAGGTATTCTCCGAATCTACTACAGGTACTACCGCCAGGTTCTGCTGGTGTGCTATGCGCAGTGCTTCATATGGGTGCCCTGATGCCAGTACCGCAGGGCGATAACCCAGAAAGTCTGCATTCTGTAAAGATTTGTCGGGGGTTTCCCAGTCCAGCAGGTCGTTTTCCTGTACAAGGCCTACATATTTTTCATCGGCAATCAACGGTAGCTGTGCGAGGTTATTCTCGTCCATCAGCGTCAAAGCTTTGTCTCCTGTGTCTGTAGGAATCAGGGTGGGTACTGTCGGTGATATCAGTTGTTCAACTACCATTTTGTTTGATGCCCCTTTGCTGCTATATAACGTAGAAAATGCAAATCAGGTTTATTGTTTGCATTAAATATAACAGCAGGGTGACAATTATGTTTGTTATCCTTTGTGTTTTGCTAAGAATCCGTCCAGTATCACATTAAACTCTGCAGGCACTTCCATCATAGGTGCGTGGCCGCATTTGTCTATCCAGTGCAGTTCAGAGTTTGGTATCAGCTTTTTAAATTCTTCTGCTACCATTGGTGGAGTGATGGTATCGTTCTTACCCCATACTAGGCAGGTAGGCACTTTTATTTCTTTGAGCTCATCGCCCAGATTGTGTCTGATGGCCGATTTTGCCAGTGCTATTATTTTCAGGGCTTTCAGCCTGTTGTTTACTATAGAATACACCTCATCAACCAGCTCTTTATTAGCTACTGCAGGATCGTAGAAAGTTAGTTCTGTTTTCTTTTTAATGAAATCGTAATCGCCACGCTTAGGATATGTTTCGCCCATTCCGTTTTCAAAAAGGCCCGAGCTACCTGTCAGTGTCAGCGTTTTAACTTTATCCTGATGCTTCAGTGTGTATACAAGCCCTACGTGCCCACCCAAAGAGTTGCCCAACAAGTGTACTTTGCCATAGTTCATTGTATCCAGAAACTTCTGCACATGCTTGGCAAGGCCACCAACGGTTGTATCCAGTATCGTAAGGTCGAACAGCGGCAGCATAGGTATAATAACCTTATGCGTTTGCTTAAAATGATCGACGAGGTCTTTAAAATTGCTCAGTGCACCAAAAAGTCCGTGTAACAGTACCAATGGCTCGCCTGCGCCCTCTTCTACATATTTAAATTTACCGTTCTGTTTTACTTCGTATTGCATGTTGCCGTTAATGGTTGTACTAAATTACTGTGTTTTCCGCAAAATTATAGTTTTTCGCCAATCGGGTAACTATTTACCCTTTTGTTTGTTGTTATCAAAATATCAATAAATAAACTATTCTCATAGCTTTTTTCACAATTTGCTTCAATTCATTCTGCTAAATTTGCACTGCATTATATCAGCTCTATGTTGCAATACTATTGTTCTTCGCTCACATCGTACCAAAGGCTAAAAACCAAAGAAGTAAAAATCGGTGATTTACTGCTTGGCAATGGCAACCCCATCCGCATACAAACCATGACGACTACAGATACCATGGATACGGAGGCTACTGTTGCCCAATGTGTGCGTTGCATAGAGGCAGGTGCAGAACTGGTACGCATTACAGCACCCAGCAAAAACGAGGCTGAAAACCTGCTGCACATCAAAAACAAGCTGCGTGCAATGGGCTATAATACACCCCTTGTAGCAGATATACATTTTACACCCAATGCAGCAGAGATTGCTGCCCGCCTGATAGAAAAAGTACGTGTAAACCCGGGCAACTATATTGACAAAAAGAAGTTTGACTTTATTGAATATACCGACAGCGAATATGCTGCCGAAATAGACCGCATACGCGAGCGCTTTACACCGCTTGTAAAGATTTGTAAAGAGTATGGCACAGCCATGCGCATTGGCACCAATCACGGCTCGCTTAGCGACCGTATTATGAGCCGTTACGGAGATTCTCCCATAGGCATGGTAGAAAGTGCGATGGAGTTTTTGCGAATAGCTCGTGATGAAAATTATCATCAGATAATACTCAGCATGAAATCGAGCAATCCGCAAGTGATGGTACAAGCCTATCGTTTACTGGTACAAAAGATGGATGAAGAGTTTGGTGAATGCTACCCGCTGCATCTCGGTGTTACAGAAGCAGGCGACGGTGAAGATGGGCGTATTAAGAGTGCAGTAGGCATAGGCACATTGCTGGAAGATGGCATTGGTGATACCATCCGCGTATCGCTGACAGAAGACCCAGAGTTTGAAATACCTGTTTGCAAAGACATAGTATCGCGCTATACCAATAGAACTAATACTGGCATTATACATCCGTATAACGAAGACAAAATAATACTACCATACAATCCGTTTGAATACAAACGCAGAGCAACAAACGCGGTAGAAAACATTGGCGGACACCATGTACCTGTAGTACTTGCCAATCTGAAAGAAGAAGAAAATCTGCAACCTGCAGACCTTGAAGCAATAGGCTATAAGTATGATGAAGCAACCGATAAATGGAATATCGGCGATGGCGCAGCAGACTATATTTACCTTGGCAACAAGAGCATCAACTTTGCACTACCGGGTACACTGAAAGTAATCTGCAGCTACGATGTATGGCAACAAGCGGTAGACAAAACAGCCTACAGGCCATTATTTGACGCCACATCTTTCAATGCATTAGCTACGCTGCCAGACACCCCGCATTTTGTTGTAATGGATACTAACAGCGATTGGCAGAACATTATCGACACCATCACACATGCCAATCACAACACTGTTATTTGCCTGTTCAATACCGATGCTAATAACATGCCTTCCATCAGGCGTGTGGTGGCAGAGATGATGCTGTGCAACATCAAATCTCCAGTTATACTTTGCTGCAACAACAAAGACAAAACCATCGACGAACAACTTATAGACTTTGCAACTGTAACAGGTGGCTTATTGCTGGATGGCATGGGCGATGGCGTATGGCTTTGGAACCACATGCGCGAAGTACAAAACATTAAAGCTACAGGGCGTACGTATCTGGAAGTAAAGAACAATAATCAATTCCTCAATAACACTGCATTCTCTATACTGCAAGCTACGCGTACACGCATCAGCAAGACAGAATACATCAGCTGCCCTAGCTGCGGCCGCACACTCTTCGACCTGCAGGAAACAACAGCAAAAATCCGCAATGCCACCAACCATCTGAAGGGCGTTAAGATTGCCATCATGGGCTGCATAGTAAACGGACCAGGCGAAATGGCCGATGCAGATTTTGGCTACGTAGGCAGTGGTCCTGGTAAAATAACCCTATACAAAGGCAAAGAAGTAGTAAAGAAAAATGTGCCGAGCGAAATAGCTGTAAGCGAACTGATACAACTACTAAAAGACAACGAAGCTTGGATAGAACCTGCTACTGTGTAGCAGCGGCAGTCTCTTTTTCTTCTCTCTCCAATTGCTTGCTCTTGGCAGTAAGCAATACCAGTAGAGCTATGCTCAGATAAAACAGCGAACCTACTTTATGTGTTTCTATCAACTCTGAAAAGAAGTTGTTGATGAAACCCGCACCAAACATCATTACCACACCCATGGTACATAGTTTGTAGAACCTGTCTTTGAAACGATGGTATGTTTTCTGTGCCTGTGCTATCATTACCATTACCATAATGGCATACAGTATCATGGCAGGCCATCCCTGTTCTACCAGCATATACAGGTAGTAGTTGTGTGTGGTCGATTTTTCGAAATTATGACTTACGTATGTCTTGAAAGACCTTACACCATATGGCTTGTAATAGTAGTAGAATGTATTAGGGCCGAAACCTTTCACAGGTTCATCCTGACTCATGCGCACACCCGCTATCCAACGGTACAAACGTTCCATAGAAGACATATCCTGTCCGCGAAAAGTAGCTACGATGTGGTCTGTAAACTTCTTGCGCATGAAGGTGTGCTGATAATCAGGGCGGAAGTCCATAAACTTCTTATCCGTAGCCATGTATATTATCAGCGATGCTATTAATGCATAAAACACAGGCATTATCCACTGTGCAAGCTTCAGCCTGATGGCTATTGCCAAACCTAATGCAAACACCACTGCAAGCATAGCAGCGCGTGCATAGGTTACGTATATAGCAGGTAAGAACAATAGAATAATCAACAATAATGGCACCCTTACAAATGGGCCTTTACCTTTGGTCATCAGGAAGGCTACCCATAGTAGCGGGTAGAACATAGACATAACTGTAGAATAGTCTACGTGGTTATTATATACATCACCGATTGCTATCTCAATCCTGCGAAAGTTAAAGCCAATCATTGCGTGGCGGTAAACAACTATCAGGATGGTAATAAAGATTGGTATCAGCATTACCAAGAAACCTGTTCTGTAGTCCTTCTTCTCTTTAAACATGAACATTGGCAAGACAAAGAAAGACGCAAGAAACCAGGTCTTTGCTGCCAAAAATTTGAGCGACAACAACGGCATGTGAGAGTATATCACGGCTACTATCAGCCATAAATATTGTGCAGCCACTATCAGCACCAACGGATTGGTAAGCCATTCCCGCTGAAACAGTGCAGGCCTGCTTGCAGCTAATACAAAAAGCAAGAGCAACATCAACCACATGATAGGCTCATCAGGCACAGATGTGGCAAGCGTATCGTTAAAGAAATTGAGGTCAATTGAGAACGGTATGGTAAAAAGGAATACCCAATAGGCTGTCTTCCAGTTTACACCTACCAACAACATAAACAAAAATGCAAACGGAACAGCGGCAATGATATAATTACCCGTATAGGCATATACTGCCAGGCACAGAAATAATACTGCCCAAGGCACTGCCTTTGTCAACGGATGATTAAACAATTGTGGTGTCTGCATTTTTACACTAACGCTGTATAGCAATTAACGACCTGTAATATGTACGGATCAGTATGTATATACTACTGAAGAATAAACCCACCAGTGCAGCTGAGATAATTGTAAGTGCAAGGCCCGGAGGTTTTGGTTTTACAGGTGCTTTTGCAACACCTGTTACGTGCAGCAAAGGAATATTATCTGTTACAGAGGTCGTTTTGTATTCATTCAGTCTTGAAGTATAACGAGCCCTGTCGCTTACCAGTTGGTCTTTCAAAGAAGATATGTTTTGTATCTGCTCCATTGCGAGGCCATAACCTGCACCACCACCATGGCCGCCAGATACCATTATATTTTGTCGTGCAGGGTTGATGATATCATAGATTTTATACCTGTCGCGCAGTGCAGCGAGTGTGTCTGTCATAGAAGCTATAGAGCTGTCCATATCTTTGATTTTACTTTCCAGCGAAAGTGTCATCTTAGCACGTTGGCTGATGTAGTAGCCTCTGAACAGGCTTTCTATGGTGCGAATACTTTCATTCACAACATCTGCGGCTGTTTGTGGCTCGGTATCGCAATAGCTTACTTCACAAGCATTGTATTCAGAGCGTACTACTTTGTAGTTGTCTTTAAATACATCTACCATTTTCTTTACTTCCTTCGGTTTCGATTTATCGAGCTTGTAGTGTGCCCACAAGTTCAGCTTATCTGCAACCAGATACTTAATTGTGTCAGACTCTACCAGCGACATCAGTTTATCTACATCGTCGTCACCGGCAAAGTAGTCTACAAACTGAATACCATTTTCCTGAAACAGGTTGTTGCGGTCTGTATACAAAGGATTGGTCATGATATAACCACCAATTGCTTTATACTGCCTTTCAGATACCAGATAAAGCGTTGCACCCAGAATAGCTGCAACCAGCGATACTATCAGTATCGTCTTCCTGTTGTTTCGTAGTGTCTGTGTTACATCTACGATGTCGAAACGAGGTGTACTCATTAGGATGTTTTATTAGAAACTTTAAACTTAGCTATTATTATTCAATCCTCGTGGCGTTGCAGTATTATATTACTGTTTCGCCCGATTGCATTTTTTCTGCATTCTCTGCAAACTGCAGCGCATCTATCATATCACCTATGTTACCATTCATAAACTCATCCAGATTATAAACAGTCATGTTGATGCGGTGATCCGTAATCCTCCCCTGCGGAAAGTTGTACGTCCTGATTTTTGCAGACCTGTCGCCCGAGCTTACAAGGCTCTTCCTCCTGCGCGAAATCTCTTCTTCCTGCTTCCTCACCTGCTCTTCATACAGTTTGGTACGCATCATGGCAGTTGCTTTTTCACGGTTGCCCAGCTGTGTACGCTCTGTCTGACAAGTAATAACGGTACCTGTAGGTACGTGCGTGAGGATAACTTTCGTTTCCACCTTGTTAACGTTCTGTCCACCTGCACCACCACTGCGTGCGGTTTCCATTTTCAGGTCGCTTTCTTTCAGTTCAAAGTCTATCTCTTCAGCTTCCGGCATTACAGCTACAGTAGCTGCAGATGTATGTACCCTGCCGCTTGCTTCTGTATCAGGCACGCGTTGCACACGGTGTACACCACTTTCAAACTTCATGGTACCATACACATCATCACCCTCTACTTCCAGCTGCACCTCTTTATATCCACCAACAGTACCTTCCGTTTCAGAAAGCACCGATACTTTCCATCCTTTCTTTTCGCAATAGCGCAGATACATACGCATCAAATCGCCTGCAAAAAGGCTTGCTTCGTCGCCACCTGTACCTGCACGTATCTCCAGTATTGCATTTTTCTCATCCTGCGGATCTTTCGGTATCAGCAATTGGCGTACTTCGGCTTCCAGCTCTTCAAACTGTGCTTCCTGCTTTTCCAAATCTTCCTTAGCCATATCGCGCAGGTCGGCATCACTTTCTGTTTCCAGCACTTCTTTGGCAAATGCGATGCCATCTACACATGCCTTATAACGCTTATAAGCATCTACAATTTTTTCCAACTTGCGGTATTCGCGGCTCACCTGCGAAAAACGCTTATTGTCATTTACTACTTCAGGATTGGTAAGCGCTATCCCTAAATCATCAAACCTTGCTTTGATAGCTTCCAGTTTTCCCAGAACAGAACTCATGTATAACGTATTATTGAGTCAAAAATTATCAGCATGCAAAATTAAACTATTAAGCCGCTGTTACTAAAAAAAGTGAGCCTTGTTTCAAAACAAAGCTCACCTTCACATTATATAACCTACCTACAAAGTACGTTTCACTTCCACCTCATCGAAGCCTTCGATGATATCACCTACACGTATATCGTTGTAGTTTTTAATCATTAAACCACATTCGTAGCCTGCGTTCACTTCTTTCACGTCGTCTTTGAAACGTTTCAGCGAAGAAAGCTCGCCCGTATGTATTACAATACCATCGCGTACTATATTCAGCTTGGTATTTCTTGTCATCTTACCATCCAGTACATAGCTACCTGCAATGGTACCTATGCCGCCAATCTTGAATACCTCGCGCACTTCGATATTACATACTGTTTTCTTCTCGATCTTAGGTTCAAGAAGACCTTCCATCGCGCTCTTGATTTCGTCAATCGCATCGTAGATGATGGAGTAGTAACGTATCTCGATATTTTCCTGTTCTGCAAGTTTTGATGTTTGCAGTGAAGGACGAACCTGGAAGCCGAGGATGATGGCGTCTGATGCAGTTGCGAGCAATACGTCGCTTTCTGTAATCTGACCTACACCTTTGTGTACGATGTTTACCGCTACCTCTGCAGTAGAGAGTTTCTGCAATGAATCGCTCAACGCCTCTACAGAACCATCGAAGTCACCTTTGATGATAAGCGCCAGTTCTTTAAAGTTACCCAGTGCAAGACGACGGCCGATTTCATCGAGCGTGATGTGCTTGCGGGCACGTATACCTTGCTCACGCAGGATTTGTGCACGGTGGTTGGCTATTTCTTTTGCTTCGTTTTCGTCTTCGTAAACTTTGAATTTCTCACCCGCTTGCGGCGCACCATTCAGACCCAGTACCTGTACAGGTGTAGATGGTCCTGCTTTTTCAACACGCTGTCCGCGTTCGTTGAACATGGCTTTAATTTTACCGAAGTGCTGTCCGCACACTATCATATCACCTTGTTCCAGTGTACCGTTTTGTACAAGGATGGTAGACTGATAACCACGGCCTTTATCCAGCGATGCCTCGATAACGCTACCTGTTGCAAACCTGTCCGGATTAGCTTTTACTTCCAGCAATTCTGCTTCCAGCAATATTTTCTCCAGCAGCAGGTCTATGTTGATACCTTTCTTGGCAGATATTTCCTGGCTTTGGAATTTACCACCCCAGTCTTCTACCAATATATTCATCTGTGCCAGTTGCTCCTTGATTTTTTCAGGGTTGGCACCGTCTTTATCTATTTTGTTGATGGCAAATACCATCGGCAGGTTTGCAGCCTGTGCGTGCGATATCGCTTCTTTTGTCTGAGGCATGATAGCATCATCCGCAGCAACTACGATAACTGCAACGTCGGCAACTTTGGCACCACGCGCACGCATCGCGGTAAACGCTTCGTGACCGGGTGTATCTAGGAAAGTAATTTTCTTACCATCTTTCGTTGTTACCTGATATGCACCAATGTGCTGTGTGATACCACCTGCTTCACCCGCTACCACATTCGCTTCGCGGATATAGTCAAGCAATGATGTTTTACCGTGATCGACGTGACCCATGATGGTAACAATCGGTGCACGTGGCAGCATATCTTCCGGATCGTCTGTATCGTCTTCTTCGATATCAGCTTCTTGTTCCAGATTGATAAACTCTACATCATAACCAAATTCGCTTGATACCAGTTCTATCACCTCTGCATCCAGACGTTGGTTGATAGACACCATAATACCGAGGCTCATACATTTGCTGATTACTTCTGCAAAGCTTACGTCCAGCAGGCTTGCCAGCTCACTTACAGAGATAAATTCAGTTACCTGTATTACGTTGCCTGCCTGATTATCTTCGGCAGCCGCACGTTTTTCAGCCATTTCTTCACGCTTGTTACGGCGATATTTAGACTTCATGTTCTTGCCGCGTGTACCGCCTGCAAGTTTTGCCTGTGTCTGGCGTATTTTTTCCTGTATTGCTTTAGCATCAATTTCTTGTTGCTGTGCAGATACCGGTGCATTTCTGTCTTGTCTTCTGCGGTCGCCACCACCTTGCTGGCCACCACCACGGTTTTGGTTGAATCCACCACCACCGCCACGGTTGCCGCCTTGCTGGCCGCCACCACCACGGTTTTGGTTGAAACCACCCGGACCGCGGTTGCCACCTTGCTGGCCACCACCACGGTTATTATTATTGTTACGATCGCCGCCACCCTGTTGCTGACCACCACCTTGCTGGCCACGGCTTTGCGGATCGTTCGGGTTAAATGTTTCAGGCTTTTTCTGAACCGGAATACGCTTACGATTGCGTTTTTCCTTACTGTCTCTGCTGCCACCCGGCTGAGAAACAGGAAGCTCTATCCTGCCTATGATTTTCGGGCCTTCCAGTTTAGGAGCCTTCATTTCAATATGCTCTGGCTTCTCATCTTCTTCAGGAGCTACAGGTGCAGGCGTTGGCGTTGGTGCAGGCGCAGGTGCTTGTACTGGTTCTTCTGCAACCGGTGCAGGTTTTTCCTCTACAGGCTTAGCTTTCTTAGGTTTTTCAACCACTTCTTCCTGCGGTGCTGCTGCCTCTGCAGGTTTCACCTCTTCTGCCTCCTCTTTCTTCTTCGTACCTTTTTTAGGCCTTGAAGATTGGTTCAGTTCATCGAGGTTGATTTTACCCAATATGTTCGGACCACCCAGTTTAGGTGCTTTTACCTCTATATGTGCAGGCTCTTCTGCTGCAGGTGTTTCTGCAACAGGTGCTGCTTTTGGCGTTTCCGCCACTACAGGTTTCACCTCTTCTTTCGGTGCTTCCGCTACCGGTTCAGGTTTTGGCGCGGGCGCTTCTACCACTACAGGCTTCACCTCTTCTTTCGGTGCTTCCGCTACCGGTTCAGGTACAGGTGCAGGTTTTTCTTCAACCTTTTTCTCTTCCACCTTTGGTGCAGGCTCTTCCGCTACTTTCTTCTCTTTGGCAACCACCTCTTCTTTAGGCTTCTTGGCATCGCCCAGAGAACCCTTAGGCAGTGCAATCTCGTCGCTCTTGCGTTTGGCAGCTTTGTCTTGCGCAAACTCTGCCTGCAGAGAGTCGTACATCTGCTCTGTAAGTTTGGTGTTCGGGTTGCTGGCATTTATCTCAAAGCCTTTGCCTGTCAGATATTCAACAAGGGTATCTTTACCGATGTTGAATTCTTTGGCCGCTGCCAGTAACCTTGGTGTTTTTGTTCCTGTTGACATTCAGTATATACTCAAATATTATTCGCTAATTATTTTCGTCCTTAGCCTGTTCTACAAACCTACGCCATTTTTGCCGAATGGCTTTTTCAATCCTTGTTTCTAATACCTTTCTTACAATTGTTCTACATTACTACTATTGACCGTCCTGAAACTCTGATTGCAGGATTTTCTGCACATCGCGCACTGTTTCTTCTTCCAGATCCGTACGGCGAACCAGTTCTTCAACCGATAAGCCAAGTACACTCAGTGCTGTATCGCAACCGATTTTCTTGAACTCTTCGATAACCCATGCGTCTATTTCGTCTGAGAATTCGTCAAGATCGATATCGTATTCACCTGTTTCTTCCTGAGAATCGCGGTAAACATCTATGCTGTAACCTGTAAGCTCTTGTGCCAGTTTAATGTTAACACCTTTCTTACCGATAGCCAGTGATACCTGATCAGGTTCCAGATACACATCTGCATGCAGGCCTTCGCCATCTATTTCCATACGGCTGATGCGCGCAGGCGTCAGTGAACGCTGTATAAGTAGTTGAATATTAGCCGTGTAGTTGATGATGTCTATGTTTTCATTGCGCAGTTCGCGAACGATGCCGTGTATACGGCTACCTTTCATACCCACACAAGCACCTACCGGATCTATACGGTCGTCATAGCTTTCTACAGCTACTTTGGCACGTTCGCCCGGTTCACGTACTATTTTCTTAATCACTATCAGGCCATCCATTATTTCAGGCACTTCAATTTCCAGCAGTTTCTCCAGGAATGAAGGGTGCGTGCGGCTCAGGATGATAACCGGCGCATTGTTGCGCATTTCTACTTTCTTTACTACAGCACGTACAGCTTCACCTTTTTTGAAGAAGTCTGTAGGTATCTGTTCAGATTTAGGAAGGATAACCTCGTTGCCTTCATCATCCAGCAACAGTATTTCTTTTTTCCATATCTGGTATACTTCCGCACTCGTTATTTCACCAATGCGATCAGCATATTTTTTCAAAAGATTGTTTTTCTTCAGGTCGCCGATACGTGCTGCCAGTGTTTGTTTTGCAGCCAATATAGCACGACGGCCGAAGTCCGTTACGTTCATTTCCTCATACACCTCTTCACCTACGCTATAATCGGGTTCTATTTTGATAGCTTCGCTATATTCAATCTGCAGGTTATCATCTTCAGACATGCCGTCTTCTACGATCTCCCTTCGACGGAAGATTTCAAGGTCACCTGTCTGGTCGTTTACGATTACGTCAAAGTTTTCATCTGTGCCGTATTTCTTACGCAGCAAGGTTTTGAATACGTCTTCAATAACCTTCATTAAGGTAGGGCGGTCAATGTTTTCCGCCTCCTTAAACTCCTGAAACGAATCAATAAGATTGATACTTGCCATTATTGTCACTTTTTGCCCTCTCGGGCGTTGTTATTAAAATGTAATTTGTACTACGGTTTTTTTGATATCTGCCAATGGTACTTCTACCACGGTTGTTTCTTTCTTCTTCGGCACTTTTACTTCCAGCACCAGTTTGTCTTCCAGTACTTCTTTCAGCAGGCCGAGGATGTCTTTCCCTTCAGCAGGCGTTATCAGTACGGTACGGCCGATGTTCTTTTTGTATTGCCTGTCAGACAGCAGCGGTTCATCTACACCCGGGCTTGAAACCTCCAGCGAAAAATCTCCGTCAGGAAACATTGCTTCTGCTTCGATCAGCTTGTACAGCTTCCTGTTTATCTCTGCACTTTTACCTACAGACAGGCCACCATCAGCATCCAGATACAGTTTAATATTGTTAGTGGGTTTAATCTTAACATTAACAATAAACATATCCGTGCCTTCTAAAAGTGGCTCGGTTAATAACTTTATTTTTTCTAATACGTCACTCATGGGTAAAAAACAAGGGGACTATTATGTCCCCTTCTTTCGAATTAAATCCATTGCAAATGTAAGTGATTTTCCGTTTTCAGCCAAAAAACTGCCATCAGATACAATTATATTTTCATTAACGGGCTATGAACATGGTTTTTGTACCTTTGGTATCCTTATGATACTTAAGATAATTATCTGGTCTATCGTCCTTACAATGATTGTGAGGTTTGTCTTCCGATTCTTATTCCCGGTAATGACAATGACCAAGGTGGCGCAGGAAAGGATGATGCAGATGCAACAGCAAATGGAAGAGATGCAACGCAGACAGCAGGCGGCTTCTCAGCCACAGGCTACCCCTAAAAAGAACATCGATGGCGATTATATAGACTATGAAGAGGTAAAATAATCCCAGCCTTATTTTTTGGCCAGGAATATATTATCCTCAATCGTCATCCCTTTTCCCAGATATATAGTACGGATACCTACCGACTTGGCCCCTTCTATATGCTGCGGGCTATCGTCTATAAACAAGGTATCTGCCGCATTCAGCCCGTTTTCATCCAGTATGTGACGGAAAACCTCAGGGTTTGGCTTGCGCATACCAATGCGATGAGACAGATAAACTTTGTCGAAAAAAACACCAACCGTAGGCATGCCATGTGCTTTGTACAATATATCGTTGAAGGCAGCTTCGTGTATAGCATTCGTATTGCTCAGCAACAACAAATCGTAATATAACCTCAACTGTTGCAGTATCTGCAACCTGCGTAGCGGAAAGTTGAGCAGCATGGCATTCCATGCATCTGTTATTTGCTGAGCTGAAAGCGGCATACCTGCCATTGCCTGCATTTGCGCTATAAATTCAGCTGTATCTATCTTCCCTGTTTCAAAATCATCGAAAACAGGCGTCTGGCTCAGTTGGCTATAGCGTTGCGGAAAATCTGTAATACCTAAATCTATGAAAGCTTTTTCTGTAAGCTTATAATCTATGTTTAGTAATACCCCACCCAGGTCGAATAATATGTGCTTAACTCCTTCTATCATTTTACAAAAATAAAGTTGTAAAGAAGATTTTTCATTTTTCGAGAAAGTCCATTACATTTGCAATCCATTTTTGGCAATACGCCATGGGTCCTATAGCTCAGTTGGTTAGAGCACCTGACTCATAATCAGGGGGTCCTAGGTTCAAGTCCTAGTGGGACCACAACAATAAAAAGGCTTCAGATATCTGAAGCCTTTTTTATTTCACACTATACTCGTAATTCTAATATTAATAGTTGCAGTTTATATTTGAAAACACAACTCCCCCACAAACATGGAACAATCGCCAGAATTTTTAAAAGCTGAATTTGATTACTTCTATAATGCATTAGTAGAGTTTAGAGATAGTCGTATTTCTTGGAAATATTCATTAATGCCAGACGACGAATTTGCACGTAAAACAGATGGGGTAGAAGCTGCAGAAATATATTGGCGGGAAATGCTATACCGTATTCACTGCACTGTAATAGTTTCTTTTGTAAAATCACTACGATGGATTGATGGGTTCAAAGAAGCTCAGAAAGCAAGTAATTACTATTCTTATGTAACAAACTTGAGAGGATTTATAGAATCTACAGCCGACTCCTTTTATACATTGAAGGTTGTAAATCTTACTATCTCAAAGGATTTTGAAGTAATACGGAGGTCTTTAATTAAAGATTCAGTAGTATTGTTAGACCACAAAAGGCTTGAGGAATCATTAATACATTTCACCCATGCTGCCAGAGTTGAAGGGCGGATAAAATTGAACATACCGAAACATTTTAGCGCGAAGCAAATAAAACAGTATTTGGATTCAATAGATGACGAGCAAGGGAACCTTGATAAGCTATATAGCTTTTTAAGTAGCATTGCACATCCTACTGGGTACTCCAATATGGTAATACTTGAACACAGAGATTTCGATTTTATTATTACTACTAATACGAAGCAAATCGAGGCATATAACATTAACAAACTTTCTGAAAGTTCATTGACAAGCATACACGCTATATTCACTACTCTATGTATATGCGGGTTTCTTTCTTTAAAATTGATAAACAAGCTTGGAGTCAAGGAACTTAGCACAACATTTGAATTCGAAAAGCACATCAATGGAATGCCTGCATGGAAAGAAATGTTGGAATACATTGACGCATCAATCGAACTATATGATGCCGCGGAGAGATCAGGGAAATACAACCAACTTTAACCACACACATAAAAAGACTATAGCATAACACTATATCTCTTGCCTTTATTACTTTTAACTACATGCGTTTATTTCTCTCCATACTATTTGTAGCCTTTACACAAATTGCCAATGCACAAAGCACATACATCATAGTACTAGGCACAGTGCAAGATGGCGGATATCCGCATTTGGGTTGTAAAAAACAATGTTGCGAAAAAGCATGGAAGAATACTACCGTTAAGCAACACATCGTAAGCCTTGCATTGGTAGATTCTCAAAGCCATAAATGGTGGTTGTTTGAAGCTACACCGGATATAAGGGAACAACTACAACTCTTCAAAGCACTTACCAAGGGCAAGTATAATTACCTGCCGGATGGCATCTTTTTGACACATGCACACATAGGACATTACACAGGACTTATGCAACTGGGGCGTGAAGTTATGGGAACAAAAGATGTGCAAGTGTATGCCATGCCCAAAATGAAAACATATCTGGAAACAAATGGCCCGTGGAGCCAGCTTGTATCATTGCACAACATCGTTATCAATCTATTGAATAATGAGGCGAATGTGATACCCGCAAGCGGCATTAGCATAACACCATTCATTGTTCCACATCGCGATGAATATTCTGAAACTGTGGGATACCGAATCAATACCACTTCAACTAGCTACCTCTTTATACCTGATATAGATAAGTGGCAGAAATGGGATAAGGACATCATAACAGAAGTGAAACAAGTAGACTATGCTTTTGTAGATGCTACCTTCCTGAGCGATGCAGAACTACCCGGTAGACGTATGGATGAAGTACCGCATCCGTTTGTAAAAGAAACCATGACCCTGTTCAGCAATCAGCCCGATGATATAAAACGTAAAATCCATTTCATACACATCAACCATACCAACCCATTATTGTGGAGCAAGCCCATACAAGACAGCATTCGCAAGCTACACTACAACATAGCCATACAAGGCAAAGCATATTAAAAAAGGGGCTATAAGCCCCTTCAATATTTATTAGCTGAACGCGTCTTTTATTTTATCGAAAAAACTGCGGTCCTCCTTCATCTTATCTGCATCAGGACCCGGCTGGAAGTTGCTAGCGTCTTTCAACTTCTCCAGTATTTTGCGTTCATCGTCCGTCAGGTGTTGTGGCGACCATGCATTTACTTCAACCAGTTGGTCTCCTTTTTCGTAAGACTGGAATGCAGGGAAGCCCTTGCCTTTCAGCCTGAATATCTTACCGCTTTGTGTACCTGCTGGTATTTTGATTTTTGCCTTACCATCTATCGTCGGCACTTCTACCTGTGTACCCAATACCACCTCTGGGAATGACAGATGTAACTGATAAATCACATCCAACTCATTACGCTTCAGGTGCGGATGTTTTTCTTCTTCTATCAGTATCAGCAAATCACCGTTAGGTCCACCACGCTCTCCAGCATTACCTGCACCACCCATGCTCAATTGCATGCCATCCTGAACACCTGCCGGTATATCCAGGCTGATAGTTTCTTCGCCATATACACGTCCTTCCCCTTTACAGCTTCCGCATTTAGATGTTATCTGCGTACCCTCACCATTACAAGTAGGGCATGTAGTTACTGTTTGCATCTGCCCAAGGAAGGTCTGTGTTACTTTGCGCACTTGTCCGCTACCACCACAGCTACCGCAGGTTTGCACTGCATTCTTATCTTTTGCACCGCTACCGCTACATGTATTACACGATACGTATTTCTTAACCTTTATTTTCTTGTTGGCACCGTTTGCTATTTCAGCAAAGTTCATTTTCAGTTTCACGCGCAGGTTGGCACCGCGTGTGCCCTGCCTGCGTCCGCCGCCCCTCTGGCCGCCACCGCCGCCAAAGAAACTGCCAAACATATCGTCACCAAAAATATCGCCGAAGTTCTGGAAGATGTCTTCCATACGCATACCACCTGGTCCGCCACCATAGCCACCGCTTGCAGCGCCACCCATACCTGCATGGCCAAAACGGTCGTACTGTGCTTTCTTATCCGGATTGCTCAACACATCGTAAGCCTCTGCTGCTTCTTTAAACTTTTCTTCTGCTGCTTTATCGCCCGGGTTACGGTCAGGGTGGTATTGCATCGCTATCTTCCGATACGATTTCTTTATCTCATCTGCACTTGCAGATTTTGATACGTTCAATACCTCGTAATAATCTCTTTTTGCCATTGTCTTTGTTAGTCGTTTGTAATCAGGAAGGGGCAATCAGCGTTTATTCCTGACTACCTGTTTCCTCAGCAATTATTTTCCTACCACCACTTTCGCAAAGCGAATCAACTTATCGTTCAGGTAATACCCCGGCTGCACCTCGTCTATCACTTTGCCAACCATATCTTCTGTTGGTGCAGTTATTTCTGTTATAGCCTCGTGCAGGTCTGCATCAAAAGCCTGATTTTTAGCTTCCATCTTCTTCAATCCCCTATGTTGCAGGGTAGATTGCAGTTTGCTGAATACCAGTTGTACACCTTCTTTTATCTGTGCAATATCTTCAGACGATTCCATTTGTTTCTGTGCACGCTCACTATCGTCCAGTACATCCAACATAGCCAATATTACATCCTTGCCTGCTGTTTGCAATTGTTCATTACGTTCTTTAGCCGTACGCTTCCTGAAGTTATCAAACTCTGCCGCAAGGCGTATGTATTTATCTTTTGCTTCTTCCAGTTCCATCCTCAACTTCTCCATTTCGCTCTCCTCACCCACTTCATCGTCCAAGTGCTGCATGCCGTTTACACTCTCATCGGTATTCAGGCTTGCTGCCAGTGCTTCTTCATTCATTTCTGCTGACAGGTTGTCGGCGTTTTCATTCGTTAGCTGCTCTTTTTCAGACATTTGCTCGCTCATTGGCTTTTTCTTTTTGAAAAACATTGTGCAAAAATACCTTCAATTATTCTGCCATATTGCAATATGGGACAAATTGTCGCACTAAAACCCACAGAATTGACATTTTGTAAACCGGCTAAGAAAAATAGCCTTGTTAGCGGATTAGCGATTTCAGCTTCCAGATGAGAGAGTCATTCTTTTGCAAAGTCAGGTAAAGCTCTCTTTGGCCACCAAAATTGCGGAAGAATTTTTCAACCCCCTGATCCATACTCCCCTCGAAATCGAAACTGATTTTACCCATTTTTTTCGACTCGCGTATCGCATTCCATATCAGCGCTGTCATGGCCCTGTTATCCTTCGTATCGGGATTTTTAGAGCCTACCAGATAGTATGCTCTCACGCCATCCCACATATGCCATAGTATAGCCTGCACTACACCGTCTTTTCTGGCTACCCACAACCGTGTGCAGTTTCTTTGCATACATGCTTCAAACAATGCCTGTATCTGATGCATTGTAAAATGCATGTTTACATCTTTCCTGTCCAGCGTAGCTTTCTGATACTCCCATAGTTTTGGCAACATGTCAGGCTCATGCTCGATGGTTATTTCGGCTTCTGCTTTACGCAGATTGCGCCTATAGTCTTCATGCAGTCGGGCAAATATCACTTCTTCCTCTTCTTGCAAAGGCATGATAAATGTTTGCCTTGGCACGGCATCAAACCCTGTTGCATTGTACAAACCTACTTGCTTCTGTCCAGGCAACAGTGCCACATGCCATACTTTTGCCTTTGGCATTGCATCCAGCAGTTTGCCGGTTGTTTCATGCTCAAAGCTCTCATACTTACTCTCTTTCAGGTCGTGCGGAAAAAAGATGTATGGTCCCAAATACGGTGTCAATGCCGGATTGCGACGAATAGAAACACCTATCTTCTGCTCTTTGTTATATGGCCATATACCTGCTACTTTATCGCCGTTCATAGCTATAGCAACATCCCAATCAGCACACACAGCATCCATCCACCAGTATTGCAGAAATACAGGTATTTGCGGATTGGCTTCGCAGATGCTTTTATATTGTTCTTTGTTGCTCATGATACTACCACCTTTCGGGCTATCTTATTTGAACTGTAATACCCTTGCAGGATGAATACGGCGAATATACAACGATGGCAACCACATACATAGTATACAAAGGACAATGGTTGCTCCGTTTATCAGTACAGGCTGCCACCAGTATAGTTTTACAGGTACATACCTGAGTGCATAGTTGGCCTCTGTAAGTTTCAAAAATCCTGTTTTTATTTGCAACCAACAGATGCCAAATGCAAGTATATTGCCTAATACAATACCCATACCCGATATGATGGCGGCATGATACAAAAAGATGCGTTGTATCTGTCCGTTTGGCATACCCTGTGCCTTCAGTACACCTACCATACGCACCTGTTCTACTATCAGTATCAGCAATGCAGCCGCCAGATTGATGATGGCTACAATTGCCATAATGCCAATAATCACTCTGGTGTTTACGTCTTGCAGGTGCAGCCAGTCAAACAGATTCGGGAAAATATCCTCCATCGTGTAGGTAGTAAGCGGTGGCTGCACATAGTTGTAGAATACAGTATTGGCAACTGTATCTGCCTTGGCATCATCGTCCAGTTGCATCTGGTAGCCGTTTATCTTATTGGCATCCCAGCCGTTTACACGTTGCAGGAGGCGCAGGTCGCACAAGGCATAAGACTTATCTATCTCTTCCATGCCTGTATGGTAGGTACCTGCCAGTTTCACTTTCCTGATGCGTGGCAAGACAGAGCCGGGCTCTATAAAATAAAGCTCCAGCATATCACCAGGCTTCACATTCAGCTTGTCTGCCACTCCTGTTGATAACATTATCTCCTTGGAATAAGCAGTATCACTATAGTCCAGTGTGTGCCCTTGCACATCTATACTGGCTGGCAGCTTATAGTTTTTGTCAACCCCTTTCAACTGCAAACCCTCCATCATATGGTTTACATTTACTATCGCCGGACGCGCAGCAAAAGCATCTATACTCACAACATGCGGTACTGAGGTTACCGTTTTCTCCAAACCAAAGTCTCTTTCTATTGGTTCAGGCGCTATCACAGTATTCGCATTCATGGTTCTGGGTTCTACATGCACATGCCCCCAGAAGCTGAACAGCTTTTCTCTAATTTCGTATTTAAACCCTGTAACAATGGCCAAAGCCAAGATCATAGCAGCCACACTGATGGTTGTTGCCAGTACCGCCAACCTGATGATGAATGACGAAAATGCACCTTTACGATGCATGAGATACCTGCGTGCTATGAAAAACGGAAGATTCAACTAAGTATGCTGCTTTGCCCTTCAAATATAACCTTTATGCCGCAGTGCTGAAAACAAAAAAGCCCCTCCTGTCGGAAAGGCCTTTCTGTATGTATGCGGATTGATGGATTACCATATAAGTACCTGTGCACTGCCACCACCAAGATTTGTCCATTGGGTTTTGATAGCACTGCAATTATTGCAAGATGTATTTGTTACCATACAAGATGTAAGTGGTAACGAAGAACAAGGAATGCCTACTGCGCAGACGTTCTGATTAGGCGTACCACTGCAAGTTGGAGACATCCATGTGTATGGTCCGCAAGGGTTCCATTCTTTAATAAATGTCCATACAGAACCTGCGGCTGGCGCAGAGCCACTCCATGTAGCAGTACCGAATGTAAATGTGACTACTGTGGCAGGCGGAATTGCGTAATTAACCGTGTTGTACGATGTAGAACAAGTGGGCGAGCCAGCGGCCAGATAATAATTGACAACACATGAAGATGTGTTTTTGATGGTGATAGTCTGTGCTTTAGTGGCAAATGCGAATACTGCCAGCAATGCTGTAAAGAAAACTGTTTTCATGACTTTAAAAATTTAAATGGTTAACAATAACCTAAAGTTAAAACCTATTTATCCCCCAGTCAACAGTTATATACAACAAAATACCCCGTGATATCACGGGGTATTTGCAGAAAGTTATCCACAAGATAGCATTAATCAATAGCTACTGCGCTTTCTATCAGCACACTCGCCTTATTGTTCAATACCTCTACAAAACCACCTGAAATTTCGTAACGCTCAGTGGTATTCTTGTCTTTCAGTATTTTCATTTTGCCCTTACCAAGCGTAGCGATGATTGGTGCGTGGTTTTCGAGAATCTCGAAATAGCCCTCGATACCCGGCAACTGAACGCCGTAAACTGTACCGCTATATACTTTGTGTTCGGGTGTTAATATATCTAATTGCATTGTAGCAAATTCAAAAGTCAAAAAAACAAACCTATTAACAAGTCAACTAATCAACTTAGTTTTTAGCTTGTTCCATCAGTTTTTTACCCTTAGCTATCGCATCATCGATAGTACCTACCAGGTTGAACGCTGCTTCAGGATACTCATCTACTTCACCATCCATAATCATGTTGAAACCACGGATAGTTTCTTCGATTGGTACCAGTACACCTTTCAGACCCGTAAATTGCTCTGCCACGTGGAATGGCTGAGACAGGAAACGCTGTACTTTACGTGCACGTTGTACTGTCATTTTATCATCGTCGCTCAATTCATCCATACCAAGGATAGCAATGATGTCCTGCAGTTCTTTATAGCGTTGCAGTATCAGTTTCACACGGTTAGCACAAGTGTAGTGTGCTTCACCAACTATAAGTGGAGTCAGGATACGAGATGTAGAATCCAGAGGATCCACCGCAGGGTAGATACCCAGATCGGCAATCTTTCGGCTCAATACCGTAGTAGCATCCAGGTGGGCAAATGTTGTTGCCGGCGCCGGATCGGTCAAGTCATCCGCAGGTACGTAAACCGCTTGTACGGAAGTGATTGAACCATTTTTAGTTGACGTGATACGCTCTTGCATCAGACCCATTTCTGTAGCCAGTGTAGGTTGGTAACCCACCGCTGATGGCATACGTCCCAAAAGTGCCGACACCTCAGAACCAGCCTGCGTGAAACGGAAGATATTATCTACGAAGAACAGGATGTCTTTACCTTTACCTGTGCCATCACCATCACGGAAATATTCTGCCATTGTAAGACCAGACAGCGCCACACGTGCACGTGCACCAGGTGGTTCGTTCATCTGACCGAATACGAATGTTGCTTTAGAGTCTTTCAGTTGTTCTGTATCTACTACAGACAGATCCCAGCCACCTTCTTCCATGCTATGCAGGAATTTTTCACCGTATTTAACGATGCCGGCTTCAATCATCTCACGCATCAGGTCATTACCTTCACGTGTACGCTCACCAACACCTGCAAACACTGACAAACCAGAGTATGCTTTCGCGATGTTGTTGATCAGCTCCTGAATCAATACCGTTTTACCTACACCCGCACCACCAAACAGACCAATTTTACCACCTTTTGCGTATGGCTCAATCAGGTCGATAACTTTGATACCAGTGAACAGAATCTCAGATGCTGTACTCAGGTTTTCAAATTTAGGAGGCTTAGCATGTATCGGGCGGCCGTTGGCTTTGTTTGGCTGAGGCAAACCATCGATAGCATCACCTGTTACGTTGAACAGGCGACCGTTGATTTGCTCACCGATTGGCATTGCAATCGCTTTTCCCGTATCTACCACTTCCATACCGCGTACCAGACCTTCGGTACCGTCCATCGCTACGCAACGTACGCTATCCTCACCAAGGTGCTGTTGTACTTCCAATACCAGTTTCTCACCGTTAGGGCGTGTCAACTCTAACGCGTTGTAGATTTCGGGCAGCTTATTTTCTGCACTGAAGTGCACGTCAATTACCGGACCGATGATTTGCTTAATTTTACCAACGTTTGGCATAAGATTCAATTATATAAAAGACTAAATTTTAACTACATATTCGGGCAAAAATGCATGCATTTCACCCAATTTTGCCGCAAAGGTAAGGTTATAGATGCAAAATGCAAAAGGAAAATAGGATAAAAAACCTCTAATTAGATATATATCTATATATTATTCTAATCTGAAGGTTACTCTTTGTGTATAATAAATATCTGCGGGCCTGTTATGCATTTTTCCTGGCTTCCATTTAGGCATCAGTTTCATAACCCTCACAGCCTCTTCATCACAACCACCCCCTATTCGTTTACCTAAAACTATAAAATCTGATAACACCCCATTCTTTTTTACAGTGAACTTTATTGTCACTGTACCTTGAATATTATTATCCTTAGCTTCAGCAGGGTAGCGAAGATAATCCATTAAGTGCTGTGAAATATCTATTGTTGATACTGCCGGCAAAACAGGTTTGCATTCATCATTACTTACTGTCCCATCAGGATTGTAACAAACTATAGCTATCATAGAATCCTTAAAATAAGTTTCCTGGCTGCTTATCTTCCCGTTTATATAATAATAAGTCCATACACTGTCTTTCAAACCTTTCTGTCCGGTCTTACCAAATGAAGACAATGTACCATTATCATAATACTCCCATTCTTCACCAATACCAGAGCCTGCATCATCATAAACACCTTTAAATACAACACTTCCATTATCAGACCATTTATACCTTAGCTTATAAGGGATACCTTTTTTATAAAAGCCTGAATCAATAAGTCTTCCAGTACTGTCATACCCCTTCAATACACCCTCTCGCAAACCATTAACATATCTTACTTTTTGCCTAATCTTACCATTGGGGTAGTAATGATAAAACATACGCTGTTCTACAAAGAAGCTATCATTTTTATACGTTTCATAATAGCCATCAACCTCTTTTGTCTGTGTGAAAATTGAAAACAATTTTACCTTCCAAAGCCCCTCTTCTTTGTAAGCCAATCTGTAGTAATATGATTCTTCAGGTTTACAAATAGCTCCTGTGTACGTCAAATAATGTTCGACAGTATCACTTTGCTGTGCAGATACAGGTAGGCTGCACAATAGGCTTATAAGGAGCAGTATGTTTTTCATGGCGCAAATCTATAAAAAATCAAAAAGGCTGCCATTAACAGACAGCCTTCTATAACATGAATAAATTCTTACGGTTTGTACATAATAGATACCGCACTGCTGTTTTCGCATTTAGGCAATGCATCAGAATAATATAGTACTCCTTTGTAAAAGATAAAGATGTACCAGTCATTATTCTTCTGCAGGCTAGCCAGTATTTCATTTGGCTTACTGCCCGGGTTGTGTTGAAAGTCTGCCATTGTTATAAACTTAGACCTATCAGTAGTAACCCTTTGCATCAACCAGCCCATCAGTGCAGCACTTTCTTTTTTACGTTTTGCATAATTGCTTACCACACCCGGAGTACTTTCGCGATAGCGATATATATCTGCACCCATTATGTACTCCATCCTGTCGCAGATAAACATCTGCATGGCAGGGTCGTCCATCATGCGGTTATCTACAACTATGTTATACTTACAGCTCTTGTAGCGTTCGTCTTTCTGCAGCTCTGCCATTGTATTAGCAAGCATGGCATCGGTAGAAGATTTTTCATTGAGGTTCTTCAGTATAGTTACTATAGACTCTTTTACTACGTAGGCAAATAAATCATTGCTCCATGCACCCTCTCTACGAGCCATGATAACACGCTGTGTCGCGGTATTTAGCATACGCCTGTAGTCGTCATTGCCCTGCACTACTATTTTCAGATACTTGGCAAGGTCATAAAAGCTTTTTAACGAGGTAGAAGTTTCCATACTGTTTGGCACCAGCATTTCATCTTTCATCAACTTGTCAAGGTCTTGCATGGTTTGCATGTACTGTGTACGTGTTACAAACATATCTTTACCTTTTGCCATGGTATCGAAAGCAGCTTTTTCATGTACCAGCTGATGATACTGCAATGCTTCTTTATCCAGATTATTATCGCCGGGCACATACCAGTGTCCGTTGTAGTTCATTATGGTTTTATCCTGTGCGTATCCTGCTGTTGCGGCAGCAAACAAAGAAAGCGCTAATGCCAGCTTTTTCATGTACATGTTATTTTCAGAGGTTTGAAAATAGTGTTAATTGCCCTAATTTCATATATCTCGTACATTATTCTTTAAACTGTAAAACACATTACCATGCCATCAAACATCACAGATCGTATTAAAGCGGTTCAGAAAAACATTGGTACAGCACAAACAGGCGTAATAGACATGGAAACGTGCCTGAAACTGGAAACAGCGCTTACTATTAAACCAACCGGCACTTCCCTTACTGCACACATCAAAGCAATACAGCGAGCGCTTAATGTGGGCGACGACGGTATAGTAGGGCCGGTAACTCTTTCCCGAATAGAGGCATTAATTCAACCAAAGCTACCACCCATCCCGATAGGTGCATCTATGGTCATTTCTGCCAAATCATTGGATCTTATTGTAAATGCAGAGGTAACATCCAAAGAAGTTTATAGTCAAAAATACCAGTCGCCGATATGGCCTGGGGGAGATAGTGGTGTTACCGTAGGTATCGGTTTCGATTGTGGTTATTGTAGCAAGCAAGAGCTTGCAGATGCCTGGGGCGCAATACTATCTGACGCACAGTTATCACTTTTGCAAAGCACCTGTGGCAAAAAAGGCGCTGCATGCAAAGACCTGATACCCGGCCTTAAGTCTGTAAAAATAACTTACGATGCTGCTGTAAAGGTTTTTTATCAGCACACTCTACCAGCCTGCGCACGAGACGTAAAACGTACCTACCCCGGTATTGAGAAACTACCACCCGATACACAAGGTGCTGTATTATCGTTGGTGTACAACAGAGGCTACCTTATCAACGATACTGACCGCAGAAAGGAAATGAAGGCCCTGAAACCTGCCATAGCTGCAGGAGACCTTGCGGGCATTGCAGCACTGCTACGCAGCATGAAGCGCCTGTGGGATCCCAAAAAGCAAAAAGGTTTGATAACCAGACGAGAGAATGAAGCACTATTGGCAGAAAACGGGACATTCAATATTCTACCCGAAAACACGATAGTTGTATAACATAACAAGGCTCTCCGCGGAGAGCCTTGTTATGTTATTATTCAGATTACTTACTGTATTCGCTGAAATTCAAAAGTAGGATAGCCTTTCACACCATTTTTGTAATAGTCGAGGAAGCGCATTTTATAATAACGTCCATTCCTATTTTTTATGGTATAGGTCTTTTCTTTGTTTACTGTAAATGTTGCAGAATTATTATTGCGGTCTATGTTTACAATTTTCCAATCATAGCCTATTACATCCCTATGTTTTTTGAAGTTATACCCCAACAGTGTTGAGGTCTGCACATCCTCATATTTAGTAATTGAGTCGACAGCACAAAAGGTGTTATTGGCATTATGTAGCACACCTGTCACAGGATAAGTGAAATTATCAAGATAGTGGTACACTATTCTATATCTGGTAAAAACAATATCCCATGTATTTTTAGGTGGTTCCGGGTTTACAACTGCATTCTCTTTGAAAGAGAAGTAAACATAATTATAATTCGGATTCTTAGGGAGTGTAACGGTGCGGACATCCTTGCCTCTCAAATCACCGTATTGCAGTATATACTTATCTTCTGTAACAGCTAATAACTGTATTTTCTTAAACGTATCGCTGAAACGTGTAGGGTCTAATTTTAGTATATACACTTCTTTTTTACTCATTCCACCGCTCAGCCATTCACCAATACCTGTAGAGTCAGGCAATCCGCAAGATGCATCTACCAGCCATTTATTATCCTTGAGTTTAGGGTCGTCATTTACATCAAAAATATTTGTCTGGTGGGTGTTATATGCCAGCACTTTTGCAGCACCATTCATAAAAACATGATACCCGTTTGATGTGGCTTCGAAAGCAAGATCCCAACTAAGTATTGGACTGGTATAAACGATTGAGTTTGTTTCGAAATCAAAGAACAACTGATCTGTATAATCTTCACCCATATCAATCTCTACCCGTTGAGAACCATTCTGCTGAGGAAGCACAATTGGTTCATCAGGTTTCTGACACGATACTACAAACAAACTGCAAGCCGTAATTAATCCACCTAGTAGTCCTTTCAATCTCATTATGTTGCAAATATCATATAGTCTCAGATACATTATGTCAGACAATTGTCATTAAGCTATTATATTATGTAACAGGCCTGTAAAATAATCAGCTAGTTTCAATTTGACCTTATACGACAGATTATTGTTAGGTTTGCAGTGCAAAAAATTCAATTAATGCAATTCAGGTTATTATTATTTTCTGTATTTATTGCCATAGGATTTGCAGCCTGTACCGGCAACGATAAACAATTTTCAGTAAAAGGTGAGCTTTCAGGCATGCCGGAACAAACCATATACCTCGAAGAGCTAGGTATAGATAAAATTACAATACTTGACTCGACTAAGTCTGACGCTTCAGGCAAGTTTGAGCTGAGTGGTAAAGCCCCCGAACCTGGCCTGTACCGCATCAGTTTTAGTGCAGATAAAAACAAAAATGTTCTGTTGTCTGCAGACAAAGGAGCCATTACACTTAGTGGTAACTGGGCAAGCCTTGATGCTGTAAAGTTCAATGGCTCTGAAAGTACTGCAAGCCTGCAAAGGTTTTTGCTTGTAATACGCAACCATATGCAGGACTTCAATACACTCGGTATTGTGCTGGATAGCTTTAAAGCTCGCGGAGACGACAGTATGATGGGGGTTGTGCAAAATGACATTTTGGAAATGAATGTAAAGCTTACTCATTTTATTGAAGAATATGCCGATAGCACGTCTTCATTGCCAAATGCACTGTTTGCAGTTCAGTTTCTGAACCCACAATCAGAGAAAACATACTTCCAGCAGTTTATCCCGGGTATGAACGAACGTTTCCCTAAAGCAAAAATGGCACAGGAATTCACAAAAAAAATAAATGCCATCTATAATACCACTCCTGCCGCAGACAATGGTTTGCCAGGTATAGGTACTGCTGCCCCGGAAATAGAACTGCAAACACCGGAAGGCAAAGTAGTAACTTTGACTTCTTTTAAAGGCAAGTATGTGCTTGTAGACTTTTGGGCATCTTGGTGTGGCCCTTGCCGTAAGGAAAACCCGAATGTTGTAGCCGCTTACAATCAGTTTAAAGACAAGAATTTTACCATTCTGGGTGTATCGCTGGATGATGATAAGGACAAATGGAAAGAAGCTATTGCAAAAGACGGACTTACATGGACACACGTAAGTGACCTGAAAGGTTGGGAATCTGTTGCAGCTCGCTCTTACGAAGTACAGTCTATTCCAGCCAACTTTCTGGTGGACCCTGGCGGTATCATTATTGCAACCAACCTGCGCGGCGAAGAGCTTGCAGCTAAGCTGGCAGCGGTTTTGAAATAACCATTGACAATACTATCAATAAAAAAGGGCAGTTATTAACCGCCCTTTTTTATTGCTTTGCTACTAGTACCGATTTCGGGGTTCCAGCTTTTGTATATCTTATGTCAAAACCGATGCTCAACATAATGAGGTTGACATTATACCCTGCATACGGATATACTGGAAGCGCAGATGTGCCGGGGTATTCTGCAAAAGAGGTATTCATAAAATTGCTTGGGTAGTATTGCACTTTGAATGCAATACCGGGGTCTAAAGACACCCCTGCAAATACATAAGGCATTATTAAAGGTGTCCTGTCACTGAACCATTCATTGAATTTATCTTTCTTGCCACGCTTCACAAATCCTTTTTCACGATAATTGAAAGGCACATCTACACCGCCGCCAATAAAGCCATAAGTACGTTTTTTCAGGTTGCCGAATTTTATACCTATTGGTGCGCCGATTGTATATACTCTACGCTTGATGGTGCTATCAGCAATCTTATCGATAAACCCAATGTTTTTTATGCCAATACCGGTGTACACACCAAAATGCTTGTTGAAATCGTAATTAAAGTTGAACCCAAAGTTCAAAATATAGCTGAATCGCAATGTACTCAGCTTACTTCTGCCTGCTTTTTGCAGGCTGGAACTTGAAAATATGGCTGCATCCAACGCATTACTCATGTAAAACTTCTTTACAGGGCGGGGTTTCACATCTATCAGCTCTACCTCGGTGTTTGTTTGTGCATTTATTAACAATGGACTGCCTGCCAAAGACACTGCCAATAACGATGCAATTAAGTATCTGAACTTCATATGTTTCATTTAACGCCATAAAGATAGGGTCAAAATGCATCCGTCTGCAAAAATTGCAGGTTATTTGGCTTTGGCATAAGTATTGACTTGTATCTTTACCTGCTGCATTGCATGCAAAGCAGCAATAATGTCATACTAGCACATGAGTACAATGAAATCAATGATGGATATGTTTTTGGGGCAATCGGAACAGGAAGTGGAGTTTATGCCTATAGTACCCTTGGGCGAGGATGAGATGGACGACCAGGAAAAAGGAAGCCTACCTACAGAAATACCTGTGATAGCACTGCGCAATACTGTTTTATTTCCGAACGTGGTGTTGCCTATAACGGTAGCTAGGGAGAAATCTGTGAAAGCGATAGCCGAAGCACAGAAAAACGGCAAATGGATTGGCGTGGTTGCTCAGATGGATGGTAGCACAGAAGACCCGGAAACAAGCGAGATATATCGCGTAGGTACGCTTGCCAAAATCGTGAAGCAGATAAAAATGCCTGATGGTAATACTACGGTATTCATCATGGGGCGTATGCGTTTCGAGATAGAGGAATACAAGCAAACCGAACCATACTACACTGCATCTATCAAATATCTGGAAGATCATTTTCCGCAAGACGATGCAGAGTTCGAGGCACTGGTAGCATCTATCAAAGAGCAGTCTGAAAACATTGCACAGCAATCGCCAAACACTGCAAGCGAAACAAGCATAGTGCTTCGCAACATAGAACACAAGTCTTTTCTGGTGCACTTTGTAGCATCTAACCTGCAGGCAAAGCTTGGCGACAAGCAAGCGTTACTGGAGGAAAACAATGTAAAAGCACGTGCCGAACGTTTGCTGCAACTGCTGCAATCTGAACTGCAGTTGCTGGAACTGAAGAACGAGATTACCAACAAAACACGCGCCGATATAGATAAGCAGCAACGAGAATACTTCCTGCAACAGCAGATGAAGTCTATCCGCGAAGAGCTGGGCGGCGACCCTAACGAGCGTGAGATACAAGACTTGATAAAACGTGCAGAAGGTGTTAAATGGACGGATGCTGCCAAAGAGCTTTTCCAGAAGAATATAGAGAAGCTGCAACGCATGCACCCTAGCACACCGGACTATTCGGTTATCTACAACCATCTGGATCTGATGCTGGACCTGCCATGGGAAACCTACACAGAAGACAGCTACGACCTGAAGAAAGCACAGAAAGTGCTGGATGGCGACCATTATGGTATGGATAAAATCAAGGATCGTATCCTTGAGTATCTGGCAGTACTGAAACTGAAAGGTGATATGAAATCGCCGATATTGTGCTTTGTAGGCCCTCCGGGTATTGGTAAAACATCGCTTGGTAAAAGCATTGCCAACGCCATCAACAGAAAATATGTGCGCCTTAGTCTTGGCGGCCTACACGACGAGAGCGAACTACGCGGCCATCGCAAAACATACATCGGTGCTATGCCGGGCCGTGTTATACAATCGCTGCGCAAAATAAAATCTGCCAACCCTGTTTTCATACTGGATGAGGTAGATAAAATAGGTAAAGACTTCCGCGGCGACCCAAGCTCTGCATTGCTGGAGATTTTGGACCCGGAACAAAACAATACATTCTACGACAACTATCTGGAGCTGGAGTTCGACCTCTCGAAAGTGCTGTTCATAGCTACAGCCAATAGCCTCAGTGATATTCAACCCGCACTACGCGACCGTTTGGAAATCATCCAACTGACAGGCTATTCTATGGAAGAGAAAACCGAGATAGCGAAAAAACACCTGATACCGAAGCAGAAAGAGCTACACGGCCTCAACAAAGTGCAACTGAAATTCAGCGACAAAGTACTGAACAAAGTGATACAGGAATACACACGAGAATCGGGCGTGCGCGAACTTGACAGGCTTATAGCAAGTGTAATGCGCTCTGTTGCCAAACAAGTGGCAATGGAAGAAAAAGTAGCTGCAACCGTATCTGTAGAGCAGATAGAAAAAGTACTGGGCAAGCCACGCTTCAATAACGACATATACACCAAAGGGCACCCTGCCGGTGTAGCAGTAGGCCTTGCATGGACATATGTAGGTGGTGATATACTATTTATTGAAACAGGTCTTTCAAAAGGCAAAGGTGGCTTGACACTAACAGGCAATCTGGGTAATGTGATGAAAGAAAGTGCATCAACTGCACTCTCTTACCTGAAAGCGCACGCCGCTGAATACAATATTGCTCCTGAGAAATTTGACGAATATAGTATACACATACACGTACCGGAAGGCGCCGTACCTAAAGATGGTCCAAGTGCAGGCGTTACAATGCTATCGGCACTAACTTCTGCCTTTACAGGCCGCAAACTACGACCTTATCTTGCTATGACAGGGGAGATAACACTACGCGGACAAGTATTGCCTGTAGGTGGCATTAAGGAAAAAATACTGGCAGCTAAACGCGCGGGTATTAAGGAAGTGATTATGTGTGCACAAAACCAAAAAGACGTAGAAGAAATAAACCCTGCTTTTATCAAAGGCGTTAAGTTTCACTATGTAACGGAAATGAGCGAAGTAATACAACTGGCACTCGTTAAGAAATAATCTTTGTAAAGGATATATGAAAGGGGATTACACTTGTAATCCCCTTTTTATATGTATATTTAATAACTAATACTTCCCTATGAAGAGGATAATCGTTTTAGCACTTACGCTCTTTACCATCAATAGCTATGCGATAGATAATACCGGCACGGGTAAAACAATCACTACCCCCAAAGGCGATGTGATTAGCTTTTCTGCTATCGGTAGCAAACCAGTCCATATTGCCAATAGCAACACAACCAAAACAATAGCATACGGTGAGGAGAAACCAATCTTGCTGAATGGCAGTACCATTTACTACGTAAAAGATGAGAATGATACTGTAAATAACTCGCGTAACTGGCAGCAGTGGATTGACGCACACATAGCTGCAGAGAAAAAGCTGAACAACGCTATTAAAAAGGAGAAAAAACAATTACCAAAAGGCACTTATTATTACACCATGAAAAACATGGTCATCAATGCAGCGGGAGAACTTGTGTACTACGAAACCGATGGTATTGTAAGACGTAGATATACCGAAACCACCAGACAACACCCCGGCAGGCTGATTATACCAGCAAAACTGGAACAGAACATAAATGAAAAACTGAAAGCAACCGCAGGTACGCTGACATACAACGCTATGATTGTTGGTGGCAAAGCCACTGCTTATTACAATTATTATACACTTACCTTCTCAGTAAAATAAGCTATTGAAAAATCTCTTTACCATATTGTTTTGCATCTGTCACTCCCTGCTCTTTGCAGCAGAGGCCGATACAGTGAAAGTAGTGCGCAAAGGGAATACAATAGAGGTAGTGCAACAACGTGCAGATACAATTGCTGTCATCAATCCGCAGACCTACAAACAAGAACAACGGACCATTACGCATCCGCCAACACCCATAAGCCTTAACGGCACTGCACTCTATTTCGATAAAGAAGCTAAAAACTTCATCGTCAAAGCTGCACAAACACAGTTGCAGGATTGTATTCGTACCATGTTCAAAAACATAAAAGACGAACTACCTGCAGGCACCTACACTTGCGAAATACCCGACCTTGTTATTGATGCAGAAGGCAAAGCGGCATATTTCAGTAACAATGTATTTTACGCATCAAAAGACGTGCTGCTTTCAGACAAATTATTCCAATCCATCAACGAGCAGTTTGCAAAAGCAATCAACGAGATTGAATTTATCCCACTCACTATAGACGGTGAAAGAGTTCCTTTCCGCATAGATATAAGTGCCGACATGAGACTTGCACAATAATATATTTTGTTTTTACGTTTTGTAACGTATATTTACGTTATGAAACGGAAAACAACATTACAATCTCTTACAAAGGCAGAGGAAGAAGTAATGCAAATCATCTGGCAACTGGACCGTTGCCTGGTGCGTGATGTCATTGAGCATCTGGGCGATCCTGATATACCACACAGCACAGTATCATCAGTTGTACGCATACTGGAAAAGAAAGGCTTTGTAGACCACAAAGCCTATGGCAAAACGTACGAGTACTTTCCCATCATAACCAAAGAAGCGTATGCACAACATGGTGTACAAAGCCTGATGGAGAAATACTTTGGAGGTTCTCCTAAAAAGCTGGTTAGCTTTCTGGTAGAAAAAGAAGATATGAAACTGAAAGAATTGAACGAATTACTGAAATCGCTCGATAACAATAAAAAGAAATAGCCTATGCTACAGTACCTGCTCAACATGACAGCCATCTGGCTACTCAGCCTGCTGGTCTTCGACCTGTTTCTCAGAAAAGAATCTTTTCATAGCTACAACAGGCTATATCTTATTGTCACATTGCTGACAGGCATCTTACTACCACTTTGGTCTCTGCAGGGATCAGACATTGTGTACATCACCAAAGTGACCGAACCTGCTATTGAGAATGTGAGTGCCGTTAAAAAGACTATTGTACAATCAACTGTAGCCGAAACAACTACAGACTATGGCAGGCTACTGTTTTATGCATATACAACAGGCGTAGTGGTTGGCTTGCTGCTAATACTGAAAGAAGTTTTAACCATTGTGCGCCTTTACAGAAAAGGAGATAAAACAAAAGACGGCGTATGGACTATAATAGAAACAGGCAAATCGCATAGTCCGTTTTCAGCATTCAGGTATGTGTTTATCAGCAACAAGCAAGACTATAGCAATGATGAATTGAGAATGATCCTTTCTCATGAAGAACAACACGGACACGCCTTGCACTTTATAGACCTTACAATATTTCAGCTAACTAAAATACTATGCTGGTTCAATCCGTTGGTGTACATATACCACAACAGGCTGCTTGTAGTACACGAATATCAGGCAGATGCCGCCGTAGATAAAACACCTGCAGAATATGGCAGATTTTTGATAGAACAAGCTTTGCTATCGCCAGCCTCTTCCCTTTCTCATTCTTTTAATCGTTCACCCATAAAAAACAGAATTATGATGCTGACCAGAAAAACCTCTGCACTTGCGCAAAGCAAACGTGCGATTGCCATACCATTATTATTGGTATGTGTGCTATGCTTCACAAAAAATGCCTTCTCTGACGATAAGCGAAAGGTAGACGGGAATACAGTAACCTACAAAGGCAATGTATTTACAATGAAAACATACCCTATTGATACCGCGTTCGTTACTGATCCTACTACTGGTAAAGAAAGGATACTTATCAGAAAAAGAGACCCAAGGCCAATAAAAATGAATGGGGAAGAAATACTGTATGATTATGAGAAAGATGAGACTGGCGCTTTTTATCCTATAAAAGATCTAAGTACTATTGGCACATTATCAGGAGCAAGTATAATACAAGCAGTGATTAATGAAATACAAGATGAGCTTGTAAAACTGCCGGATGGTCAATACAACGTAGGTATCAATAATGTAGTATTGAATAAGAAAGGAGAGATTGCTTACTACGATTTTGCAGGTTTTCAATCTTACACAAATGGCAATGCAATTTCAGAAGACTTAAAAAAACACATTGATAAAAAAATCATCACAGCTATAGATAAGCTAGCAGCAAAGCCTGCCACAATGAAAGGTAAGCCTGTGATATATATGACTAATAATAGCGATTTTTTTAAGAATATAAATATAGAGAAAGGTAAAATACTCCGATACTAAAATGAATAAATAAAGCCCCGATAATATCGGGGCTTTATTTATCAGACTCATTCCATTCATTAGTTCTTCACCGGCAGCAGCGAGTAGTTCTTACCAAACTCCATCATTTGCTGATAGAAGCTTTCCGGATATTCTACTTTCACATCTTTCACTTTACCACCTTCCATTACAGGCACCAGCTTAGGTTGTATAAAACCACGGTAAGGTTTTACGTTCAACTTGGCATAGCGTTCCAGTATTTCCTTATGCAATACAGGATCTACCTTCACACCGTAAGTCTCTACCAGATTTTTACCTGCTTTGTAATCACCTTCAGATTTTATGCGTTGTATCTCGCGCAGCAATTCACCAAACAGTGTACGTAGTTTTTCGTAGTCGTTGATTTTCACGTATGTCTTGCCATCTTTTTTCACCATTTCAACTACGTTATCTTTCTTACCTTTTTCATACACCCAGTGCGCATTCAGTGCACGGTTGCGCATGTGCGCTTCTTCCAGTTGGTCGCCCAGCTTCAGGCGTGTCAACTGTGTCATCAGGCCATTCATCATATAGCTGTCATACTCTGCCATACCTACTTCTTTGCTAGGCGCTACACCTATATCTACCAGTTTCTGGTCCAGTGCATAATACAGGCCTACAAGGTCTGCACGTGCTTCTTCCAGGCAAGATGCATAGTTTTTCAGCGTCTTATCCGTTGTTTCCACACCTTCATTTATTTGTCCTGAAGCGTGACCTATACACTCGTGCATATCTGTGTGCAGGTCAGATGCCAAGGCACCATATTTACGAGCACGTGCTTTTGTTGCATCGTCTATAGCAAACTCATCCAGCATACCGCTTTTAGCGCTTGCCACATTATATGAATGTATGATATTACTCAGCGATACAGACTTAGAACCGTGGTCTTTACGTATCCAGTCTGCATTCGGCAGGTTGATGCCTATTGGTGTGCTTGGTGCAGCATCGCCGCTTTCTACTATTACCGTAATAGCTTTTGCAGTGATACCTTTTACTTGTTTCTTTTTATGCTCAGGCATCAGCGGAGAATTATCTTCAAACCATTGCGCCTGGTCTGCTATAGCTTTGATGCGTTTGGTAGCTTCCATATCTTTCATAGATACGGTGCTTTCAAAACTACCTTTCTTGCCTATCGCATCCATGTACACTTCAATAAAGCCGTTCACTACATCTATACGAGAGTTTACGTCTTTTACCCATGCGATGCTGTAGTCGTCAAAAGTCTTCAGGTCGCCTGTCTGATAATATTTCACCAGTAGTTCCAACGCTTGCTTTTGCTCTGCATTCTCTGCTACAGCTATGGCTTTTTGCAACCAGCCTACAATCTTGCTGATGGCACCATCATACATGCCGCCAACTTTCCATGTTTTTTCAACTATCTGGCCATTTTCTTTCAGCACTTTGCTATTCAGCCCCCAAGACGGTGCATTGCCTTTGGTATCAAACTTAGCATAGTATGCTTCTACTTCTTTCTGTGTTACACCCTCGTAGAAGTTGTTTGAAGAGTTAGCGATGTTATCGATATTAGGACGCAGATCTACCAGCTTTGGTTCAATCTTAGGATCGTATATGATGGGAGAGATGCGTGCTATAAAGGCATCTGTACTTTCTCCTGCTTCTTTTGGCAGTTGTGTGGTATCACTACCTTTTACCAATGCAGCAAAATAGGCAGCATCACATTCAGGAAAGAATTTTTCATTGCCATAGTGGTGGTGGTTGCCATTGCTGAACCAGAAACGCCCTACATATACTTCAAACTTTTTCCAGTCTTCAGCATTCTTATCGCCGTTATAAGTACCGTAGATTGTCTCCAGCGTTTTGCGCAGCAGGATGCCATACTTACTCTTCTGGTCGTAGATAATATCACGTCCGCAAAGTGCAGCCTCATACAGATAGTATGAAAGCTCTTTTTGCTGAAGGCTCAGCTCATCCCAGCCCGGTATCTGATAGCGCAACATCTGCAGGTCTGCGAATGCTTCAGCCTCTACCTTGAAGTTGGTATCATATCCCGAAACCACTTTTGCACTGTCTGTTTTGCCGGCAGTATTATTACCACCACCGCAAGACGACAACATGATTTGTGTTCCCATAAATGCCATTACGGGTATAGCCCACTTTTTCATTATTTAATAATTGCTTTTTAGAAGCATTAAAAATACCTGATTTAGCTCAATCATTAAAACCTACTTTTGCACCTATGAAACGCACCCTTATGCTGCTGACATCAGCCTTTTTGATGCATTCTTGCCAGCCCGATAATACTAAAAGCAAAAAAACAGCATCTGAAACCATCAAGCCCGGAGTAGAAATACTTGCAGACAGCCTGCCTATTGCTGAAGACAAACTAAACAACCAACACTTCAGCATACATATATATACCAACGACAGTAGTGTAAGTGGCTCTTACGATGTACAAACAGAATGGGGTTACAATATTGCCACCACTACCATGCGCATGCCATATGGCGGAGAAAACTATAAGCCTATACTCAGAAGGTCTTCAGTACCATATACTTATATTATAGGCTTCAATTTTGAAGATGATACTACATTTAGAGAATACTATGAAGTGAGTGGAGACAGGGGGCAAATCAAAGCTCGTTATACGCATTCTTATACTCTTCAATAAGTGTGTAACATTTGGCTATCTTTATAACATAAGCCATTGAATGAAAAAGCTGCTGAATAGCCTTTACCTGCAAGTGCTCGTTGCCATTGTCTTAGGCATTCTGGCAGGTCATTTCTTTCCGCATATCGGCGTACAACTAAAGCCATTAGCAGATGCTTTCATCCGTCTGGTAAAAATGATGATTGGCCCTGTTATCTTCTGTACCATTGTAAATGGCATAGCGAGCATGGACGACCTTAAAAAAGTGGGGCGTGTAGGGCTGAAAGCAGTTTTGTATTTTGAAGTCGTTTCAAATGTGGCATTGCTCATCGGGCTTGTAGTTGTCAACATCATGCAGCCGGGAAAGGGTATGCACATCGATGTCAGCACATTGGATGCTTCAGCTATCCCCAAGCCTGCACATGATAATATCACTACTGTTGATTTTCTAATCAATATTATACCTGAAAATATTGTAGCAGCCCTTGCTCAAAACAATCTGTTGCAGATTCTGTTTTTCTCTGTGTTATTTGGCATAGCGCTATCTAAAATAGGCCCTAAAGCCAAGCCCGTACAGCATGTCATACAATCATTTTCAGATGCTTTATTCGCACTAATACACATGATAATGAAAGTTGCTCCTTTAGGCGCACTCGGGGCAATGGCATTTACGGTTGGCAAATATGGCTTGGGCACATTACAATCACTGGGCTCACTGATGCTTACATTTTATATCACTTGTATCATCTTCATAGTAGTAGTGCTTGGTAGTATCATGCGGGCAATTGGCTTTAATATTTTCAAGCTGTTGAAACACATAAAAGATGAACTCTTTATTGTTCTTGGTACTTCATCTTCAGAGTCTGCATTGCCAAGTGTTATGGAAAAGCTTGAAAAAGCGGGATGTAGCAAATCTGTAGTTGGATTGGTAATGCCTACAGGCTATTCCTTCAATCTTGATGGAACAGGCATATACCTCACAATGGCTGCTGTGTTTCTGGCACAGGCAACAGACACACCACTTACAATAGCCAATCAGATATCACTGTTAGTAGTATTAATGCTGGTGTCAAATGGCGCTGCAGGTGTTACAGGCAGCGGCTTCATCATTCTTGCATCCACACTTCCTGCCTTAGGTAGCAATATACCTATAGCCTCTCTTGCATTAATAATGGGAATAGACCGTTTCATGAGCGAAGCGCGGGCATTAACTAATATTATAGGCAATACTGTGGCAACATTAGTTGTTGCTAAATGGGAAAAAGAAATAGATCCCGAACTGGCAGATAAATACTTAAGGTGATGGGTAATTGCCCTTGCTTGTAAATTTTTTGTGCGTTTGTGTGAAACCGTTGTTCTGGTAAAAAGCATGAGCTTCTTCTCTCCAGTTGCTCGATGTAACTTCAAAAACATCGTATGGTGTTTCATTTATCATTGAGCGCAATATAGCTATCAGCTTCTTACCTATTCCCCACCCTCTATATGCCTCTTTGATATACATTTCCTGTATTTCATAAGCAGTACCTGTATGATGCAACAACTGCTGACTGTGACAACTTATAAAGCCGCAAGGAATATTGTCTCTTTCTGCTACAAGATAAATGATGGTTTCATTCTGCAGATTTCGTTCAAAGCACTGCATAAAACGCTCTTTGTTATGTTGTTTATCAGACAGGCAACATAGCATTTCATAAACATGCTCTGCATCAGCATTCGTTGCTCTGCGAATAATCAGGTTTTCCATAGCCAAAAAATCATTGGCATATTAAGCCCTCTATATCAACTGATTATTTATTCTGTTTTAAGTTTTCATGACCATATTAAAAGCAAAATGGTCGGCATTGATTGCCGACCATTTCTTATTTGATTGCAGTAGTATTATTTCTTAACAAACTGAATAGTTTCAGAGATGCTTTCATCTGCATTCACTACTTGCAGCATGTAAACACCAGCAGCAAGGCTTGTCAGATTGATCTTAGCAGTCTTACCACCATCCAATTGCAGTTTGTCTGTATAAACAACTTTACCCAGTTTGTCCAGCACTTTCACTTCCGTATTTCCTTTCAATACTTGTTTGAAGCTGATATTGAGTTCATTACCGGTCATCGGGTTTGGATATACATCTATACCGTTATTTTTCTGGATACCTGTTACAGACAGTTTAGGATCTACTGTCAGCATACCAGCTATACTTGGTACAGTATTGGTACATACGCCATCTACCATACAACGATACATGTTGCCATTCATCGTTACGTTGATAGAAGATATACGCAATGTGTTTGTATAAACACCTGTATACTTACCCCCTTCTGCCAGATTACGGAAACCATTACCACTATTGTCATTTTCCTGCCATTGGTAACTAGTACCTGTTGGAGGAACACTAAATGTAGCAATCTGGAATGGAGTCACATTCAGAACAGACGGATTCGTTACCGGAGCATTTATTATACCTATAGGTATATTAGTTGTATAGTACCAAAGACCACACAATTGTGTTTCTGTAAGAGCGCAACGATATACAGCACCATGAATGTTCAGAGGGGCACCGGTGATACGCAGTGAGTCTGTATTAGTACCTGAATAAGGAGGTGTATTTGTAAGGTTCACAAACGAACCGTTCGATTGCATACGCTGCCATTGATACATTACACCTGCACCTGTTGCACGCACACCAAGTTTAGATGTACCACCCTCACATATTGTATCTGTAATGCTGCTGCTAACGATTGTAATAGGCCTCAATACATTCAGCAATACAGCATTAGAGGTTGCTGCAGGTATACAAGTACCTCTTACAATACAGCGATACTGATAACCATTCATTGTTGGCGTTACTGCATTTACAGTTAAAGTAGGAGACCCGGCACCAGTGTAACCGCTATTACCAGGCAGATTCTGGAAACCACTACCTGTATTTTCTTGCCATTGATATGTAATACCTGTACCTGTAGCTGCTATGCTGAATACTGCATTTGTACCCGGGCATACTGTTTGTGCTGTAGGCTGTGTTGTAATAGCAGGCAGTGTAAACACTGTCAGACGTCCCGGATTAGTAGTCGTAGGCGGTGTACAAGACTGGTTGCTGATTACACAACGATATTGATAAGTGTTAAGACCTATCGTAGCACCTGTAATAACCAGTGTAGGCGTAGTAACATTACTGTAAGGTGCCGTATTAGTAAGGTTTACAAAACCTGTACCATTATTTACCTGCCACTGATAGCTGAGTACACCAGTCATAGTAGCTGCAGTACCCGCTGTAAAGAATGACGTATTACTACCGGCACAAACTTCTCTATCTGCCGGTTGGCTCATTACAGTAGGATTACTGTTTACAAACAATCTTCCGCCAGCAGAAATTGCAGGAGGAGCACATGTACCGGTCACAACACAACGATATGCGCGGCTGTGAAGCGAATTAGGCACACCTGTTATTGTAAGCGATGTAGTAGTAGCACCGCTATATACACCCGTATTGGTAACATTAGAATACACACCGAAACCATCATCTACCTGCCATTGATAACCAATACCTGTACCTGTTGCAGCAACATTAAAGTTTGCTGTAGTACCCTCGCACACTGTTGTAGTAACAGGAGCCGCAGTAATTACAGGTATAGTATTAATAGTAAGTGTGGCTGTATTGGTAACCACCGATGGCGTACATGTACCAGATATTACACACTGGTATTGATAACCGTTCATTGAAGCATTTACGTTTGCAATACTCAGTGACGGACCATTTGCACCACCGTATGGAGATGTACTTGTCAGGTTTACAAAACCAAGGCCTGTATTTATTTGCCACTGGTACTGAAGGTTAGTACCTGTAGCACCTACATT
The DNA here is from genome assembly GCA_017303395.1 of Chitinophagales bacterium. GTDB lineage: Bacteria > Bacteroidota > Bacteroidia > Chitinophagales > Chitinophagaceae > Polluticoccus. The sequence continues at coordinate 154,968 of JAFLBN010000008.1, read as the reverse complement.
AAATGTTACTGTCTGGAAATCGCAGCTTGTAACATTTGAAGGCTGAGAGGTAATAAGTGGTGCAGGCTGTACAGTAAGTGTTGCCGCAGCACTGAAGAATGCTGCTACACAAGTATTACTCAATACACAACGATACTGATAGTTATTAAAGCTCAGTGGCGTATTCAGCACAGACAGTGTAGCAGTTGTAGCACCACTGTAATTGGCGCCATTAGCTACGTTGGTATAGCCACTACCTGTATTAACCTGCCATTGATATACCACGTTAGCACCACCAGTTGCTACGCTGAATGTTGCAGTACCAGCTGAACAAACAGTGAAGTTTGCAGGCTGTGTATATACAGGTATTGAGGTCCCTATTGTTAGCGTAGATGCACCTGTAATAAATGTCAACGGCGCACAACTACCCGTCAGTATACAACGGTATGCATAACCATTAATAGCTGGTGTAGCAGAAGATATATTTAATGTGTTAGTACTAACGCCACTATATATACCTGCGTTTGTCAGGTTGTAATAACCTGTACCATCATGCACTTGCCATTGATATGTAAGGTTAGTACCTGTAGCATTAACAGCAAATACTGCAGGGGCACCATTACAAACAACAGTATTCGGCGTCATACTGGTAACGCCAGTAGCAGACCCTACTGAAAGTGTAGAAGTATTTGAAATGGCTGTAACTGTATTACAACTTGCACTAGCCACACAACGATATTGGTATCCGTTAAAAGTTGATGGCGCAGATGTAAGCGTTAATGAACCTGTAGTAGCACCACTATATACCCCCCCGTTTGTAACATTTGTAAAACCTGAACCGGTATTTACCTGCCATTGGTATGCAATACCACTACCGGTAGCCGCAGCTGTCAGCACAAGATTGGCACTTGGGCACAATGTGCTGGATGCTATAGGCTGTGTTGTAAATGTAGGCGACACACATACCAGATTCACGTTATAATCTTCTGTTTCACCCCAAGAGAATGTAGTACAAGGGTCTGTACTATTGATTGTTGTAGAATATCTTACCCTAACCCTCATTTTTGTCAACCCTGCAACTGCTGTTGGTGGCACCACTACGTTATTTGTAATAGTAACCCCATTGCCTGAACCTATAGAAGTAAACTCAGTTGTTTCAAAAACACCATTTTGATTATAATCTATCCAGCAAGCCACTCGCTCTGTACCACCTGCACCTACAGTCACACTGATAGGTGTTGTTGCCCCGATAGTGATATTCGGCGCACTTACAGTACTTCCGTAATCTATATAAGATGGTGTCGCTGTACATCCTGAAGAATTATTCAATGTACCAAATGTCACATTATTGATAACATCGCTGAAAGCACAACCACTTGAGTTGCCTGCAGCGCAATAACAACTCAGGAAATTGTTTTGTGTTACTTGCAATGTACTAGAAAAGCCTGTATTGCTGCTACATGTTACAGCACACCTGTAAAAGGTAGTAGCTGTTTGTGTAGTAGCGTATGTTGTAGAGGTTGCACCCGCAATATTTGTCCATGTACTACCATTAGGCGAAGATTGCCACTGATAAGAAACACCTGAGCCCGAAATAGTGTTTGTAAATGATAAAGTAAATGACTGTGATGGACATACAGGATTTGCAGTTGACACTGTTGTGCCAGGTGCAGGTGTACCAGAACACGCAACAGTTGAACCTGTAATAACAACTACATAATCTTCAATTTCACCACCGTATTGAAAGCTACATGGTGTAAAACCACTATTTGAACTTGGGTACACACAACGTACACGCATCCTCGTAGTACCAACAGTAGCACCGGTAGGCACTGTAAATGTGCCAGTATATGTACCACCACCTCCAAGTGGTACTGCAGCTACCTGTTCTCCCGGATCAGAGAAACTTGTATTACCATTAAAATCAATCCATACCCTGTAGTATTCACTCCAAGAAGGATTGTTTGTCAGGTTCAATGTAATTGTTGCACCTTGTGCCGCAGTAAGTATCTGCGAAGAGAAGAAGGAATAACCCGCGCCACCTCCATTACACGTAGTATTCAGATTACTGATATTCGTTGCACCACCCGAAGTAGAAACAGAACGAATATAGTCTCCATAGTTACAACCATAGTAATAAAGGCCTGATGTACAGTATTGCGCCTTTACTGAAAAGGATGTAGTTAATAGAATTAATCCGACTAAAAACCCCCAGTTAATACGCTGTTTTAGCATTGTTAAAGTTTTATTATTAAAGGATTGTTTTACTTTATAATGACTAATATACGATATTAACTACAATATAATATTCTAATGGGTATTTTTATTTTTTGATTTAGTTATTATTTGTTTTTTAAATAAATATTTAGTAATATCTGTATCGCTCTCTATCATACTGGCTCTATATTGAGGCAATACTTCCCATATACCAAAATCATTTTTGTAACGTGGCACTGCATTCCATAGCAATGTCTTATCATACTTTGCAAGAAACACTCTACCCTCTATACCCATACAAGCTAATATGGTACTGTCTTTCAGCATATATACGCTTCCGCCACTGGCAGAACCTGTTGCAGCAAACGTATCTATGTCACATTTAAATTCCCATACTTTTTTAAGTGTCCCACCTTGCGTTTCTGGCTCTTCAAAAAACGAGATATTTGATATCACATCTCGGGTACGTGCAGTGTTGTTATTGAACATATACAGCAAACCATCTTTGCTGATGCGGCAGGAGTGTTGTGCCCTGAATGGTACACGTTCCATACCGTCCCTTTGCCTTTCTACAGGCTTGCCATACTTGCGTACCACACTGCCTGTAGGGTACTGTATCTTCAGTATAGTGCTGATATCTCTGAAGCTGGCATAAATATAACTTCGGGTTTCGTCAAAGAATACAGCGTTCAAGTGCGTATTGGTATTAGGTGTACCATCGGGAAAGATATTGCCGAAAAAATCTTCTTCTTTGAAATAATCGGATGATTTCCAAGACCACACAACATTACCGTCTTTATCATATTCAATAATGGTTCCGCATTCTATACGTTTCAGCAGCTTGCCTCCTTCATTTTTGATTGTTTCATCAATAGGGATTTTTGCATAATCAAACTTGTCCGCAGGTATAGGTAGATAGATTCTTTCATACCCTGCAACCAGATAGTGCCCGTTAGACAGTTTGGTAAACTCATGATGATACCTTTCAGATGTATCGCCGCTCACTTTGCCATTATCGGGAGCTTTCCACAATACATTACCGTCATAGTCAAACTCAAAAGCACCAAAGTCGTTCAACACCGTAAATGTTCCATCTGCAGTTGGTTTTAAATCTCTGGTTCTTTTATCTCTTTGAAAAACACCTGGCACCTCGGGCAAAAACCATACAGGCTCTCCTGCCATATTATACATAATGGAAGAATGATCGAGTATCACTAACAAATCCTTATGTTCTTCAGATCGGTTATATACATCCAGCTTATACCTTTCTGGGTTCAGATAATCGCACGTACCGGTAGCAAAAAAATAAATCTTACTCCTGTTCAGCACCTTTCCTGCTTTATCTTTACATATTACTCTCCATGCATATTTGGTATCAAACTGCGGCACTGTGATAACAGACATGTTAGTACCCGATTCCGTCTTTATAATAATGCCTCGTTCAAACACAGCAACATCTGCCGAAGGACTATTTGAAATTTCGAAAACATAGGTTTTTGCGGTTTTTTGTGCAGGAACGGAAAAACCTATCATCCTGTAATTTAGGACTGCATCCTCAGCAGGTTTTATCTGTGCATTTACTACATTTACATATAAGAATATAAACAGCAGCAGTATCTTTTTCGACATGAGATTAAAACTTAATAACAGTAAATCTATATCATTCGCGCTACTTATACTAACCGGTGCACAATATATTGGCTGCTCAGATAAACCTGCAATAAATAATCAGGCAGAGAAAAAAACGCCACAGCTATTCACTCCACCAGATACATCAACCATTCCGCACGATGAGTTTGGAGATATGGTGCGCTATGGGCGCGAACTGCTTTTGAATACCGCTTATTACATTGGGCCAAATGGCACAAAAGGTAAATACCTGGGTAATAAAATGAATTGTTCCAATTGCCACCTGAAAGCGGGCACTGTACCGTACGGACTTAATTTCTTCAGTACACATGCCCGCTATCCGCAATACCGTGGCCGCGAAAACAAGGTAATGACACTACCTGAACGTGTGAATAATTGTGTGGAACGCCCTCACAATGGCATACCAATGCCACTTGATAGCAAAGAAATGGTAGCTATCGTTTCATATATGCGTTGGCTCTCTGCAAACGTAGCTATAGGCGAACATGTACCCGGCGATGGTGCTGCAGAATTGCAATACCCTGCACGTGCAGCAGATCCTAAAAAAGGAGCAGAGATATATACAAAACATTGTGCAAGTTGCCACGGAGCCAATGGCGAAGGCCAGTTTAATGGAGATTCATCAACATATATATACCCACCACTATGGGGCAACTTTGCTTTCGAGTGCGGTTCCAGCATGCATAGGGTGCTAAAGATGGCAAGATTTGTGAAGGCAAACATGCCGCACCTGAAAGCCAGCTGGGACAAACCATTTCTTACAGATGTTGAAGCAATAGATGTTTCTGCTTTTGTTGTTGATGACCGCATACACCCGCGTCCTAAAAAAGAAAAAGCAGAGAGCTACCCCAATATCAGAAACAAACCAATAGACTATGACATGGGCCCGTATGCAGATCCATTTACAGAAGATGAACATAAATTCGGTCCTTATCAGCCAATCATAGACTACCACAAGGCACACAACCTCCCCGTTGTCTTCTAATTAAAATTATTTACAATACTCTAAATCAACATAAACCAAAATAATAAAGGCAGCCGGTTGGCTGCCTTTATTATTTATTACGATTGTACTTATTGTTTTATAAACTGTGCTGTAGCGGCAATATTGTTTTGCTCGCTCACTATCTGCAGCATGTATACACCAGCTGCCATATCAGGCAGGCTCAGCTTGACACTCGCCATATTATTCAGACTCATTGTTTCTGTAAACAATACTTTACCAAGCTTGTCTGTTATGCGAACAGTCGCCTTACCGCTGATTGGCTTTTTGAAGCTCACATTCACTTCATTACCACTCGTCGGGTTAGGATATACATCTACTCCTTCTGCGTTTCTTATGTTAGTCACAGACAGTGCAGGATCTACTGTAAGTGAACCTGTGTGACTGGCAATAGCAATAGCACATACACCATCTACTATACAACGGTACATGTTACCATTCATCAACAAAGTAGTAGGGCCTACACGCAGCGTGTTTGTATATACGCCACTATATACACCACCATCTGTCAGGTTTTTATAACCGTTACCACTGTTGTCATTTTCCTGCCATTGGTAGCTGGTACCTGTTGGTGGTACGGCAAATGTTGCGATTTTACCAGGACCCGTCTGCAAAGCAGAAGGAGAAACAGCCGGAGCAGGGTTTACCGCCAAAGGTATGTTTGTTGTATAATACCAGAGGTTACACAATTGTGTTTCAGTCATTGCACAACGGTATATACTGTTATTCAAAGATGCCGGCACGCCACTGATACGTAAAGAATCTGTAGTAGTACCTGAATATGGTGGTGTATTTGTAAGATTCACAAACGAACCATTGCTTTGCATACGTTGCCATTGGTACATGACACCTGCACCCACAGCACGCACGCCCAGTTTTACAGTTCCAGATTCACATACTGTATCTGATATAGAACTACTGTTAACAGTAATAGGAGTTAATACATTCATTGCTACAGCATTTGTTACAACAGTAGGTGTACAATCTCCTTTTACCACACAACGATACAGATAGTTGTGCATAGACGGCAATACACTACGTATTGTGAGTGTTGCACTGCTTGCACCATTGTACGGCGCACTACCAGGTATATTTTGATATCCGGAACCATCGTTTTGCTGCCATTGATATGTAATACCTGTACCTGTTGCAGCAATGCTGAATGTAGCATCAGAACCAGGACATACAGTCTGTGCACTTGGTTGTGTTGTGATAGTTGGTAGCGTATTTACAGTAAGCATTACAGCATTTGTAAGCAGCGTTGGCGTACATGCCTGATTGCTGATGAGGCAGCGATACCTATACCCGTTCATCGCTACAGTAGCACCTGTTATTACGAAAGATGAGGTAGTCACATTGCTGTAAGGGGCAGTATTTATCATATTAACAAATCCCGAACCTGTATTTACCTGCCATTGATAGCTGATAGGATTTGTAGCCGTTGCTGCAGCTGCAGCCGTGCTGAAGAATATGTTGCTGCCTGCACATACTTGTCTGTCTGTAGGCTGGCTTACCATATACGGAGCGCTGTTTATAAACAACAACACACCATTTGTGGTAACACTTGGTGCACATGTACCACTTACGACACAACGGTATAGATTGCTGTGGAGTGCATTCGTTGCACCTGTTATAGACAATACATTGGTTGTGGCGCCACTATACACACCTGTGTTAGCCAAGTTTACATAGCCGGCACCTGTGTTTACCTGCCACTGATATGTCAGCGCAGTACCCGTTGCTGTTACACTGTAAGTAGTGCTGCCACCATCACATATAGTAGAATTAACAGGAGATGCGGTAATAACAGGTCTTGTATCAATATTCAAAGTTGCGACGTTACTTATTACAGAAGGGCTGCACGTACCTGTTATCACACAACGATACTGATAACCGTTGAAAGCTGAAGTAACATTTGCAACTGTAAGGTTAGGACCGTTTGCACCACCATAAGGAGAAGTGCTTGACAGGTTTACAAAGCCTAAGCCTGTGTTTATTTGCCATTGATAACTGATACCTGAACCTGAGGCAACTACATTGAAACCAACACTTTGGAAATCGCATGAAGTAACACTGACAGGCTGAGTGCTGATAACAGGCGAAGGTTGTACTGTTAAATCTGCAGTGTTAGTAAAGAATGGGGTAACACAACCGTTGCTCAAAACACAACGATATTGGTATCCGTTAAAGCCGAGTGGTGTATTAAGTACTGTAAGTGACGCTGTTGTTGCACCGCTGTAATCAGTACCGTTGGCAACGTTTGCAAAACCACTTCCGGTATTTACCTGCCATTGATAAACAACATTTGCACCACCTGTTGCAACACTGAATACCACATTACCACCTGAACAAATAGTAGTATTTACAGGTTGAGTAGTAACAGGTATTGCAGTACCAATAGTCAGCGTGCCTGCTGACGAAATCAAAATATTAGGCGGACATGTGCTACCTATCACACAACGGTATGCATAGCCGTTGATACCTGATGTTGCCGCAGATATTCTTAACGTATCTGTGTTCACACCTGTATAAATACCTGTGTTAGATAAATTATAATAACCAGTACCGTCATGCACCTGCCATTGATACGTTGTGTTGCTTGCAAGCGCGTTTACCGTAAACATTACAGGATCGCCATTACAAACTGTGGTATTCACCGGATTGCCCAGTAAGGCTGTAGTATAGCTCACAGAAAGAGTCGCAATATTGGATGTAGCTGTTGTGCTTGTGCACAATACAGATGCCACGCAACGATATTGATAACCATTAAAGCCTATTGTTGGCAATGTAAGCGTCAGTGATGCTGTAGTTGCGCCACTATACACACCACCATTTGTAACATTTGTAAATCCTGTTCCGGTATTTACCTGCCATTGATAGCTTACACCACTTCCTGATGCGGCAGATGTAAACGTAACGTTATTACCTGTACACAATGAAGTGGAAACAGGTTGTGTTGTAAATGCAGGCGCATTACAAATAAGGTTTATATTGTAATCTTCTGTTTCACCAAAAGAAAAAGTAGTACATGGGTCTGTATTAAGAACAGCCGGGGAAGTAGAAGTTGAATACCTGTTTCTTACACGCATTTTTGTCAATCCTGGTAATGCCGAATTTGGTATGGCTATATTGTTAGTTATGGTAGTACCGTTACCTCTGCCAATGAATGTATATTCTGTTGTCTCGAATGTACCGTTTTGATTATAATCTATCCATACTGCAACATGCTCGCCACCGCCTGCACCTACCGTAGCGCTAAAAGGAACTGTAGATGCAATATTGATATTCGGAGCAGCAACAGTAAGACCATAATCAGTTCTGGCCGGCAAACTCGCACATGTAGAAGTATTATTTAATGAGCCGAATGTTACATTCGTGATAACGTCGCTTGAACCACAACCACTCGTATAGTTAGCAGCGCAATAACAATACAGGAATGTATTCATGTTCAATTGCAGCGCATTAGAGAAAGTTGTATTACCTGAACAGGTTACACTACAACGATAGTGTGTTGCAACTGTTTGACTTGTATTAAGAGAACTCGATGTTGCACCGGATACATTAGTCCATGTACTACCATCAGGCGAAGACTGCCATTGGTAAGTAACACCGGTACCCGGTGTAGTATTTTGTAAAGACAATGTAAATGTCTGTCCCGGACATACTGGATTGATATTGCTTACTGTATTACCCGGAGCAGGTGTACCTGAACATGGTACAGGCACATCAAACCTGTAACCATTACCATTACCAAACCAACCAGTAGTAACACTAGTGCTGGTAAAAGAACCATCCAATGCATTGATATAATTATTAGCACCACCTGTTGCGTTTCTTATACCACAAGACCTGCCTGTGCTTACAGACCCGTTTGCAACTCCGTACAGCATTTCTATACGGCCCGGGTTTGAAGATGCGGGACCATATAATTTTATCATATAGCTTACCGTGTTTGTTGCACTCAGCGTAAAGCCGCTCGCACACGCGTCTTTCCACTCAAAAGCATATACACCTGTACCTGCCGAACCGTGTACCATGCTACCAATACCTACACCACCAAAATTTGCACCACCATCACCAAACCATGCAGCAATCATATTCTGCGGGCCTGCCGTAGCAAACATATTTGCCGGGTTACGTCCGTCAAAAACTGTTGTTATAGAAGTCTGATTACCGAATGCAATCCATCCGTTTGTACAAAAGGTAACAGTAGTATAACCTGTACCATTGTACGTAAATGTAAACGGAAGCGTAACCAATACACCACCGTCATCTTGTCCGCCGGTTGTTAAACCACCAGCGGTGTTAATAACTGTACCACCTGAAATTGATGTGTACGTTTGCCCTGAAAGTACTGTCCTTGTATAGGTAGTAATCTGGGCTTGAAGGTTTGTGCCGAAAATCAGCGCAATCAATAAAAGGTAAATTTTTCTCATAGAAACCATAATAATATTAACATTAGGGTGCGCCTAAAATTAGTTTATTAAACGGCTTCCGAAATCAAGTGTTAGAAATATTTCTATGAAATTAATACACTTTTAATTTTATGACAATTTGTTGACAAATCGATATAAAATTAATTTAGTAACCAATAGTTAAAATACGATAGTTCTATTAAAAGAAATCATACTCACGTCTGTTGTAGTTTAGTCTGAAACCTGCGTATATGTATGTAGTTGATTGTGTGGGGAATACATTATTTTCAAATGTACACCTGCGGTAAGCACCACCAAGATCAATGAACAAATTCTCTTTTAACTCATAGGCAAAGTTGATGTTTACAGATGCGCAGTTTGCTCTCACTCCGTTTATCAGACCTACACCATAACTGCTAACCCTCGTATCATAATCTTTAAATATATTTCCACCAAAATTCAGCCCTGCACTGTCAACTCCTTTATTATAATACATGCCCTTTAGTGATATGAATAGATTCTTCACAGGTTGGTATTTAATAGTTCCCAACAACTCTGCAAAGCCTGCACCCAAAGGATGTGCTAATGGTTGATTGTAATGTGTATAATTAGCGGTGCTGTCAAAGTGCGTGTACGTATAAGGACGAACAAGATTTAACTCACCTTGCAAATCGAGATTCTTTACAGTGAACGCATCAAAATATTTACCACCTAATTGTATTGCAAATTTGTTTGCCCAATAGCCATTGCCTGCTACCAGTTCTTTAGATGTAAATTCATCTAATAATACCTGCCCGTAAAATTGCAGGTGTTTTGCTGCAATTGCTTTGAAGTTGAAACCAAGTACTACGTTATCGGGGCTACCCAGCGAGCGCTCTATCTGACGGTACAATATAATAGGCACCATGTAGCTGAATTCATATCTGTCTCTCCGGTCAAATATTACACCTTCAAATATGCCCACGTTCAGCCACCTGGTAGCGTTGATGCTCAGGTGATGCATGGTTGCATATTTATGTGGCAACTCTCTGTCTGCACCGCGCCTGTATTGTGGCGTCAATTCCATATACAGATTTTGGTAATTGAATTTCCATACCCTTGTATTCAATCTCAGAAATGTAGCGCCTGCAGAAAAATCACTCAGGAACATACTCCGCATACCATCTCCCAGAAAATGCTTGTCATAGCCGAATGTTACATTAATATGATCTTTCACAGCAGCAAAGTCTATGTAACCGCGTGCAGTCAGGTAGTCAAATTTGTTGCCGCCTTTTCTTGTAAAGAAATCATTGCCGGGTACCGCATCAGCGCTGTCTGCCCATTGTGCTGCAAAGCCCGGCATCGCTTCCTGATTATCAGTAAACATGGTATAGAAGCCTACTTTCTTTGCAATCAGGCCTCTTGCTTCCAAACCCCTGCTACTGGTAAATAGTGTCCCGTTGTTCTTCTCATACATACCCTGTGCGGTAATGATGGGATTGGCAGACAGGAAGAAGTTGTCATTATTTACATATATCAGGTCGGGCTGCTTTTTATAAAAGTTCTTCAGTATGGCACGTTTAGAATCTATTGCACCATTTTGCTCCAGTGCCCACTCGCCACTTACAGATATTGCATGTGCTACATTGTACTTGTCAATCTCACTCAGGTTATCAATGCGCGATTCTTTACGCTGCCATTGTAAAAACTCTACTGCACTTCTACGCGATACGGGTTTCACGAACAGAAACAAGTCGTCTGACAACCTGCCTGAACGGGTTTCCAACCTGTCGAGCAGATGATAATCTTCCTGATTCAGTTGCAGATAAGTTGTTTGTGCCTGTGCGGCGATTGCTGTGAATGCAATGGATAATGCGAGTGATGCAGCTTTTTTGTACATAGAATATGTTTTCTACAAGCGTATGCGCTAACTTGCCACAAAAATATAGTTATAATTCAGTTTATCAGTTATTTATATGGCTTCAGTATTAATTAAAGGCGCTACAGTTGTCAATGAAGGAAAACAGGAAGTAACAGATGTGCTTGTAAAAAACGGACGCATCGAAAAGATAGGCGCAGGGATACAACCCGATGCTGATTGCAGGGAGATAAATGCGGAAGGGCTTTATCTGTTGCCAGGTGTTATCGATGATCAGGTACACTTTCGCGAGCCGGGCCTTACACACAAAGCCAATATTGCAAGCGAAGCGCGTGCCGCGGTAGCAGGTGGTACTACTTCTTTTATGGAGATGCCCAACACCGTACCTGCTGCACTGACACAGGAACTACTGGAAGATAAATATGCCATAGCTGCCAGTTCATCTGTTGCCAACTACTCTTTCTTTATGGGCGTGGCAAATGATAATGCAGATGAAGTATTGAAAACAAATGCCAGGAAGAAAGACATTTGCGGTATTAAAATATTCATGGGTTCCAGCACGGGCAATATGCTGGTAGATAATTACCTGACGCTGAACAAACTCTTTTCTGAAAGCGAATTGCTGATTGCCACACACTGCGAAGATGAGCGTGTAGTAAAAGCAAACAAAGAAAAATACCCCAACGCAGACCACGCATCTTTCCACCCGCTGATACGCGATGTAGAGGCTTGTTTTGAAAGTTCTTTCTCTGCCGTGCAACTGGCAAAGCAACACAATACACGCCTGCATATACTACATATATCTACTGCCAAAGAATTGCAGTTGTTTACCAACATGCTGCCGTTGGAAGATAAACGCATTACTTCTGAAGTATGTGTGCATCACCTGCACTTTACTGCAGATGACTATGCACAATTCGGCAACCTGATAAAATGCAATCCTGCCATCAAAGCACCTGAAAACAAAGCAGCACTTTGGGAAGCACTGCTCGATGACAGGCTGGACATCATTGCTACAGACCATGCCCCGCATACATGGGAAGAAAAACAACAACCCTATGCACAGGCACCAGCAGGCGTACCATTGGTACAACACTCGCTGCTACTGATGCTGCAATACGTGAAGCAAGGAAAAATCAGCATTGAAAAAGTAGTAGAGAAAATGAGCCATACACCTGCTATCTGCTTCCAGATTGCAGAGCGCGGCTATATACGAGAGGGCTACTGGGCCGACCTTGTGCTCGTAGATATGAACAATCCGTACACGGTTACCAAAGACAATATACTTTACAAATGCGGCTGGTCACCATTTGAAGGCCATAGCTTCCCTGCTACGGTAAAATATACATTGGTGAGCGGACAGATAGCATACGAAAACGGAACTATCAACGATAGCGTGCGCGGACAAAGGCTGCGTTTCGACAGGTAATGCAAAGCGACAAAACCACACTCAAAGACCTTTCTGTATTTGCTGCCGATGAAAACAGCAGCATTTTTGGCTTGCTGGCACATACCACCACGCAGGCAGGTAAAGACATGCTACGCAGGCATATACAGTCGCCCCCTGCATCTTACAATGATTTGATGCAGATGCAGGATGTGGTAAAATTCTTTACCTGCAATACAGATGTGTGGCCTGCTATTATTACCAATGGCACATTGGTGATGATAGATAAATTCTTCGACGCTGCCGATACACAATCTACCCCACCCGCGGGCATCAACCTGATACTGGGGCGCTATTTGCAGAAATGGCTGAATAAAAACGAATACTTCTTTACACAGTTTTCCTTGTCGCACATAGCCGACTTTATGAAGGGCTGCAGGCAAATGACCACCCTGCTGGAAAGAAACGACCTACCCGAAATGCTGCGCCGTGAGCTGGAACTGGTGCTACAGGAAACCAACCACCGCCTTACAGAAGAACTGCTACTTGTAAATAAAGACACTCCATATCGCGACCTTGCTTTGCTCAACTACAAAGTGCGCCGTGAAATGAAACATAACATCAACCGCCTTGTAAACCACTACGCCCGGCTGGATGCATGGCAGGCAATGGCAAAAGCATCGTTGCTGCACAGCTGGCATTTCCCTGAACTGCTACCACCCGATGTTTCGGTGCTGGATGTAAAAGAACTATACCACCCGCTGTTGCAACAGCCCATCCCATATACCATCAACCTTCAAGACAAGCAAAACTTCCTGATACTGACAGGTGCCAATATGAGTGGCAAAACCACTTTTATGCGTGCGCTTGGTGTGGGGGCTTTGCTGGCACATATAGGTATGGCCGTTCCTGCTAAGGCCATGCGCATCAGCTTTTTGCAAGGTATCATCACCAATATGCATGTGGAGGACAACCTGATAAAGGGCGAAAGCTACTTTTTTGCAGAGGTGCAACGGATGAAGCTGACTGCACAACAACTGCAAAATCACGGTGCTCACCTTGTGCTGATGGACGAGCTTTTTAAAGGCACCAACGTGCACGATGCATACGAATGCACAAAAGCTGTAATAGATGGCCTGCTGAACCATCCGCACCATCTAATGATACTTTCTACCCACCTGTACGAGGTTGCGCAGCATTTCAGTACCAATGCATCTATCAATTTTGCCTACTTCACAACGCAAATGGCGGACGATGAACAATTCCTTTTTACCTACGAGCTGAAACAGGGTATCTCAAACGACCGTATAGGCTACCGCATACTGCAAAAAGAAGGTGTGCTGACTTTGTTGCATAAACAAAAACCATAGGCAGCTGTTTTAGGATAAGATTATAATATTAAGATTTGTAATTTGAGCCTAAAGCGCATGATAGTGTGTAATTTTGACAGCACTATTTATCAGGCGTGATAATTGAGTACCGTTACATAGACGAAACATTACAAAATGACTGAATTCAGGCCGGGGCGCTTTCAGATACTTCCTCCGATAGTTAAGAACTTAATTATCATCAATTCCATTATGGTATTTGCCCAATACGTATTGGGCAAGTTTGGCATAGACCTTTCAGACTATCTGGGCCTGCACTACTGGAAATCTGTTTACTTCAAACCGTGGCAGTATCTCACGCACATGTTTTTGCATGGCAGCTATTACAATGTGAATGCTACGCTTACACACCTGTTCTCCAATATGTTTGCCCTATGGATGTTTGGCAGCATACTGGAAAACGTATGGGGGCCCAAGCGCTTTCTTACATTCTATATAGTATGTGGTTTGGGTGCGGCGGCATTGCACATGGGCGTGCTTGCTTACGAATACAGGGTAATAGAACAGGCATTTACTCAGTATCAGCACAATGCTACGCTCGATCAGTTCAATCTCTTCCTGAACCAACGTGTACAAATGAGCGGCAATCCGCTCAGCATGCAGTTGTACGAAATAGCAAAAGTATGGAGCAATTCACCGTCACAGGATTTGGCAAATGAATCTATATCTGCCATCAACCAATATCTGCACGGCCTTAATTACAAGCCTACAGGACAATACATCCCCGGCATTTATGACGAGGCTACCGTAGGTGCTTCGGGTGCGGTATTCGGTATATTGTTTGCTTTTGGCTATCTGTTCCCCAATACACTGTTATATCTCTACTTTCTGGTACCTATTAAGGCAAAATATGTGGTTGCTGCTTATGCACTTTTTGAACTATATGCGGGTATCCAGAATTCTGCCGGCGATAACGTAGCCCATTTTGCACACCTGGGTGGTATGCTGGTAGGCTTCATACTTTTGAAAATCTGGAACAAACAAAACAGGAGCAACTTCTATTAAGAGCAAAAGACATGGCAATGAATACATCGCGCAAACGTTCTCCTTTATCTTCTATACCGGGCTATAGCCAGAATGCTGTGCTGCAAATAATAGTAGCATCCGCAACAGGCTATATCACCTTCCACCTGATACGTGTTATACTACTGGTAGCAGGTTTAAGGCCCGAATATTTTGAAATCAATTTCACCCCCAATGTAGCATTGCCTGCCATTGCCAACTTCGGCGCAAAATGGTGGACAATATTTACCTACGGGTGGACGCATGATGGTTTCTGGGTGCTCTTTACAAACATGGTATGGCTATACGGCTTCGGCTCTGTTATGCAATCGCTGGTAGGCTACAAGCAGGTAATACCGCTGTTTGTATACAGCCTGATAGTGGGAGGGCTGTTTTATGAAATGGCACAACTGATGCCGGGCGTAGGCAGTGCAGGCTTTATGATGGGTGCACATGCTGGTGTAGTTGGTGTGGCAACGGCCGTTCTAACGCTTTCACCTTCTTATCGTTTCTATCTGGCACCTACTTTCAGCATACCTATATCGGTACTGGCCATTATCTTCTATGCGCTGATGCTGGTAAACGTAAATCTGTATACACCATCACTGTTTATGCTGGGTGGCGGTGCGCTTACAGGCTTTGTATATATGATGCTGGTAAAAAACGGCAAGCAACCCGGTATGTGGGTGTACAATATGTTCGATAAGCTGAGCAATATGGCAGAGCCCGATGCAGACCGCATACGCGAAAAAAACAGCAAAAAGCGCAACGAAGCGCTGAATGCCTACACTAGCAAACAAAACAATCAGAAAAGAATAGACGATATTCTGGATAAAATAAACCACAAAGGCTACGACTCGCTTACTAAGGAAGAAAAAGACATCCTGATGAAAGCAAGCAAAGACAACAACCCATAATCAACCGCAACATTGAAAGACAACAAACCGGGATTTCTACGCAAGCTGCTACGCTACACTTTACTCCTGCTGAATGTTGGCAGTGTAGTATGGATAGCCCTGTGTGCGCTTGCAGCCGTCAAAAGCCCGCTTGAAGTTAGCCATCTGGCACTCGTTACACTTACCACACCTTTTGCCATTATTGCCAATGTACTCTTTGTATTCATCTGGTTATTTACCAGCAAAAAAATACGCTCGCTGTTATCACTCATAGCATTGGTGGTTTGCTACAAGCTGATATTCGTTGTTTTCGGTTTTCACTTTGGCAAAAACGACATGGCCAAGGCAAACGACCGCCTGCGTGTAGTTACGTGGAATGTACACGGCATGGGCATCTTCAAAGTGCCCCGCGATAAAGCTTTTGAAAAAGATATACTTACATACCTGAAAGAGCTGGATGCAGATATTATGTGCCTGCCAGAATATTCTGTACCAAAAACAGACTCTATGAAACCCTACGGGCACAAGATAATGGAGAATGGCAACTACCCTGAATATCGTTTTCATTACGACAATACACTGGGTACTACCATATTCCTGGGGACGGCTGTTTTCACCCGTCACCAGTTCTTCAACTACAAGGCGCACCAACTGGCAGAATATACATTCCTGCTGCAGGGCGATGTGGCACTGCCGGGTGGCGATACCATGCGCACTTTCTATGTACACCTCAGCACCTTTGGCCTGAGCGATGATGAGAAAGCCTATATTGAGTACGTGAAGAAAAACAGCTCTGCGCTTACAAACAGCCTCGGCCTCACACGCTCTTTCATCTGGAAGTTCAACTATGCATTTGCCAAACGTGCAGAAGAAACAGACAAAGCTGCTGCCATCATTGCGCAAAGCCCATACCCTGTAATGATTTGCGGCGATTTCAACGATTTGCCCGGTTCTTATACATACACCAAACTGCGTGGCAATCTTAATGATGCGTTTGCAGACAAAGGCAAATTCCTTGGCCGTACCTACAGCCAGATATTGCCTACGCTTCGTATCGACCACCTGTTTTACGACCCTATGGTTCTGAAAATCATAGGTTTCGATTGTCCGCATACAGAACTATCAGATCATAGGCCGGTTATTGCCAATTTTGAAATAATCCGTAAGGCTGGCCGTTAAAGCCTTATTTTTGCACATTATTTTACCATATGTCCGACTTACACATATACAATTCATATTCAAGAGAAAAGGAGAAGTTTGAACCAATAACCCCTGGTCACGTAGGCCTGTATGTTTGCGGCCCTACCGTATCGGGAGAATCTCACCTTGGCCACGCGCGTCCGTACATTACGTTCGATGTAGTGAATCGTTATCTGCAACACCTTGGCTACAAAGTGCGCTATGTGCGCAATATCACAGATGCAGGCCACTTTGAAGAAGAAGGCCGCGATGCGGAAGATAAGATTGCAGGCAAGGCACAGCTGGAGAAACTGGAGCCTATGGAACTGGTGCACAAATACACCAGCCTGTTCCATTGGGGTATGCGCCTGTTCAACAACCTGGAACCAAGCATAGAGCCTACAGCTACAGGCCACATCATTGAGCAGATAGACATGATTCAGAAAATCATCAAAGAAGGCTATGCTTATGAGGTAAACGGTTCTGTATATTTTGACGTTAAGAAATACGCCGAGAAATACCCTTACGGTAAACTTTCCGGCCGCATTATAGACGACCTGCTGGAAACAACGCGCGATCTTGAAGGACAGGATGAGAAACGCAACAAAACAGACTTTGCACTGTGGAAGAGCGCGCCACCTGAACACATCATGCGTTGGAACAGCCCGTGGGGCGAGGGTTTCCCGGGATGGCATATTGAGTGCTCTGCCATGAGCCGCAAATATCTGGGCGAAACATTCGATATACATGGTGGTGGCATGGACTTGCAGTTCCCTCATCACGAAAGTGAGATTGCACAATCTACCATAGCACACGGGCACCCGCCTGTGCGCTACTGGATGCACAATAACATGATTACCATCAACGGCAAGAAGATGGGTAAATCATACAACAACGTTATCAAGCTTACTGAACTGTTCAGTGGTGCACACCCGATACTGGAGCAAGCTTATCACCCGATGGTGGTACGCTTCTATATATTGCAAACACACTACCGCAGCACGCTCGATTTCTCTAACGAAGCCCTGCAAGGCTCTGAAAAAGCATTGCGCCGCCTGTGGGAAGCATATGAAGTATTGAAGAAGCTGGCACACCCGGGCAATGAAACTGCAGGCGATGCGGCACTGGATACACAAGTTGTGAAATGGTGCAAAGAGTGCGACGACTTTATGAACGATGATCTGAACACTGCCAAAGTGATTGCCAATCTGTTTGAACTGGCACCTGTTATCAATGGCATGAAGGGTGGGCAAGTAGCTATGAATGCACTCAGCGCATCAACATTCGCATTGCTGTCTGCTACATTCAAAACATATCTTGAAGATATACTTGGTTTGCAGCCGCTACAGGCACAGCAAAGCAATAAGATAGATCAGGTATTGTCGCTGCTGATAGAAATACGCAAAGACGCACGCACACGCAAAGACTTTGCAACATCAGACCAGATACGCAACAAACTGTCAGAAGCAGGCATTACACTGAAAGATGAAAAAGACGGTAGCGTCTCTTATACTATAGAATAAAAGAAAGATGAAAAGAGCCGGCAAGCTATTCAGTTACCTCAAGGATTTCAGACTTCAGGTAGTACAATTTTGTATCACTACACTACTGGCTGTGGTGTTCGGATTGTTTTCATTCACCATGCTTGCACCTGTATTGCAGGTACTCTTCGGCACAGGCACTACGCCTGTTGCCGATAGCAAAGCAAAGGGCGGACTGAATATTGCAGGCTACATTACACAATCGATAAACGATTTTGTAGCGCAGCACGATAAGCTGACATCGCTCACCTACATCGTTATCACGGTTGTGGTATTTACCATACTAAAAAACCTGTTCATTTATCTTTCGCTCAATATCCTGAATCCTATCAGATATGCATTGCTGCGAAAGCTTCGCGATGACATGTTTACCAAAATACTATCGCTGCCCATAGGCTTCTTTACAGAAGAGCGCAAGGCCGATTTGATATCGCGCATGACCAACGACATCAACGAGATTGAAGTATCCATCATGAACGTGCTGGAGTCCTTCATCCGCGAGCCGTTGACCATCATCTTCGTGCTGGTATCTATGATACTCATCAGCCCGCAGCTTACGGTATTCTTGGTATTATTCCTGCCAATTGCAGGTTTTGTAATTGGCCGCATAGGCAAATCACTGAAAAAGCCATCCAACCTTGCACAAGAGTATCTGGGTAGCATACTTGGCATCATAGATGAAACCATCGCAGGCATGCGTGTGGTAAAAGCATTCAATGCAGAGCGCCATCAGCAACTGAAATTCAGAGAAACAAACAATACACTCTTCCGTGTTCGCAAACAGATATCAAGGCGCAAAGAACTTGGTTCGCCCATGTCTGAAACAATGGGTGTGATAGTGGTTTGTATGATATTATGGTATGGCGGCAAGCTCATTTTCTCAGGGCAGTCGTCACTTACAGGTCCTTTCTTCCTTACTTACATCGGCCTGTTCTACATGATTATCAACCCTATCAAAAACTTGTCTACCGCACTCAACAATGTACAGAAAGGTGCAGCAGCATTGGATAGGATAGAACACCTGCTGAACGCAGACAATACCATCACAGACAAATCTGACGCTAAGTCAATCTCTACATTCAGCCAATCGATAGAACTGAAAGATGTACGCTTTGCTTATGGCGATAAAGTAATACTGGACAATATAAACCTGACGATACAAAAAGGTAAGACCATTGCACTTGTTGGCTCATCAGGTGCAGGCAAATCTACACTGGCAGATTTGATACCTCGCTTTCATGATGTGACAGCGGGAGAGATACTGATAGATGGCATAAATGTAAAAGACTATAAGCTGTTCGACCTGCGCAAGCAAATGGGTGTGGTAAGTCAGGAGCCGATTCTTTTCAACGATACTATTTACAATAATATTACACTGGGCACTGGTGGTGCATCAGCAGAGCAGGTACAGGAAGCTGCACGCATAGCCAATGCACACAACTTCATCACACAAAAGCCTGATGGTTACGAAACCATTGTTGGCGACAGGGGTGCCAAACTGAGTGGTGGCGAGCGCCAACGTGTTACCATAGCACGCGCAGTACTCAAGAACCCACCAATATTGATACTGGATGAGGCAACCTCATCGCTCGATACAGAAAGCGAACGCATCGTGCAGGATGCCATCAATACCTTGATGAAGAACCGCACTTGTGTCGTTATTGCCCACAGGCTATCTACCGTGCAGCATGCCGACGAGATTATTGTATTGGAGAAAGGCAAGATAATGGAACGTGGCACACACAATGAACTGATAGCTAAAAACGGCTTGTATAAAAAGCTGGTAGACATGCAGCAGGTTAAATAATACGGTATATTTGTATTGTTTAATACCCCCCTCTGATTGATGAAGAAAATACTTGTAACAGGTGGTTGCGGATACATTGGCGGTCATACGATAGTAGACCTGATAGCCAATGGGTTCGACGTAATATCTGTCGACGACTTATCTCGTGGTTCGCTGCGCATGTTGCAGGGTATTGAAAAGATAACAGGCAGGCCGGTAAAAAACTATAAGGTAAACCTGTGCGATGCGGACGATACGGAAACCATCTTTATTGAGAACCCCGATATAGTAGGCATCATACATTTCGCAGCTTTCAAGTCTGTACCCGAATCTGTTGAAGAACCGCTGAAATACTACAGCAACAATCTGGACTCACTCGTCAACATACTGCAGTGTGCAAAAAACTATAAAGTAAACCACTTTGTGTTTTCATCATCCTGCTCGGTATATGGCAATGCTACGAAGTTGCCTGTTGAAGAAACAGCACCATTGGCAGAACCGGAATCTCCGTATGCACGCACCAAGCAAATAGGCGAGGCTATGTGCAGAGACCTTGCTAAGCAATACCCCGACTTTAATGTTACACTGCTGCGCTACTTCAATCCCGTAGGTGCGCACCCTTCTGTGATTATTGGTGAGCTGCAGGACAAGCCTGAAAACCTTGTACCTGTTATTACACAAACTGCCATCGGCAAGCGCAACGAAATGCAGGTATTCGGTACAGACTACCCTACCCGCGATGGCTCTTGTGTACGCGACTATATACATGTAATGGATATTGCAAATGCACATACCAAAGCACTGCAATACACACTCGATGAACATAACAGCACCAACTGCGACGTATTTAATCTTGGTTCGGGCAATGGCGTTACGGTACTGGAGCTGATTAATGCATTCGAAAAAGTATCGGGCGAGAAGCTGAACTACAAATTAGGACCACGCCGCCCGGGCGATGTTGTAGAAGTATTTGCCAATAATGCAAAAGCACGTGCCTTGCTCGATTGGGATATCAAATATTCGCTGGATGACATGATGGACACGGCATGGCGATGGGAAGTAGCAATGAAAAAAGAAGCAGCTAAAATATCAATGAATTAGAAAAGCGGGGCAATTGCCCCGCTTTTCTTTTATCGTTATTTCTATGAACTTTAATTAGCAATCCATCTGTAAACGTCAAGGCCATTTGCATATACCATCAGCGCTAGTAAAAGCACTAACCCGATTGTAGTTGCTACTTCCATCACTTTTTCATTTACTTGTCTTCCTGTTATCATCTCATATAGCAAAAACACAACGTAACCACCGTCTAGACCCGGTATTGGCAACAAATTCATTACAGCCAGTATGATAGATACAAAGGCAAGTAGTTTTAAGAAAAGCTGCCAGTCGAATACGGAAGGGAACATTTTTGCAAAGCTACCAATACCCCCAACACTTTCAGATGCTTTTACTTCTGACGAAGTAAATATCAGTTTAAGTTGACGCCCGTAGTTAGCTATTTCATCCACTGTATTTGTAAAGCCTTTGCCTATAGCAGTAACTGGGTTGTACGTAATCTTATCCAGTGTAAAGAAGTCTGCATAAGATTTTGGTGAAAAACCTAAAAGTTTTGTATCAGGCACCTTGCCGTTCAATATTACTGTCTGCGCATTTCTCACAACGGTCAATGATATTGGTTTACCTGCAGATGAACGTTTTATCTTCTCAAACTCATCATAAAACACCACAGGCGTATTATTTACGGCTACAATACTGTCTCCAGCCTTCAGCCCCATGTTGGAAGCCTCGCTTTTGTTTGCTACGCCCTCAACTACAATAGGTGTACGAGGCTGTATAAATGAATTGCGTTGTGCCTTGATTATTTTGTTGATTGTACCTTTAGGTATCGCAATATCTACTCCCACGCCATTGCGCTGAATATTTATAACCTTAGCCTCACTATATATGATTTCAGGCATTATCATATTAAACCTGTCAATCTTTTTACCATTGATGCCTACAATCATATCTCCATTACGGAGGCCTATACTTTCACCCATACTGTCTACGGCTATACCATATTTTGCATTTTTTACAGGCAGGTATTCTTCGCCCCATACACCAAATATCAAAGCATAGATACCTACAGCTACCAGCACGTTCATGATGATACCACCCAGCATGATGAACAAACGCTGCCATGCTTTTTTAGAACGGTATTCCCACGGTTGTGGTGGTTGCTTCATGGCTTCTGTATCCATGCTTTCGTCCACCATACCAGCTATCTTTACATAGCCGCCTAACGGAAACCAACCAAGACCATATTCCGTATCGCCCTTCTTCTTCTTGAAGAGTGAAAAGTTGAGTAAACCGGGGAACGGGAACAGGAAATCGAAGAACAGGTAAAACTTCTCTACACGTGTTTTAAAAAGGCGCGCAAAGAAGAAGTGGCCGAATTCGTGAAGTAATATGAGTATAGATAAAGCGGCAAACAACTGTATCGCCTGCACGGCTCCACCTGACATTAAAAGCATTGAGTTAAATAACATGATTTACAAAAATAATATTTAGTGTGATAGTTGGCTGTGTTTTACCAATTCAGATGCTACGGCACGTGCTTCTTTATCAGATAGACGATAATCATCGAGCGTAGCATTGCCTACAAAGGCTACTTTGCCCATTACATTCTCTATAATATCGCTCATTTCTATAAAGCTCACCCTGTTGTTCAGGAAAGACTGTACCACCACCTCGTTAGCTGCGTTCATTACACAAGGTACATTACCGCCTTTTTCCATTGCCTCCATAGCCAATGCAAGATTGCGGAATGTTTTCAGGTCGGGCTGTTCAAAAGTAAACTTGCTGTAATCCCTGAAGTCGAAACGCTTGAATGTGTTTGGTACACGGCGCGGAAAGCCCAGTGCATATTGTATAGGCAACTTCATATCGGGCAAGCCAAGCTGTGCCTTGATAGAGCTATCTGTAAACTGCACCAGTGAGTGTATAATAGACTGCGGATGGACCACTACTTCTATCTGCTCGTTCTTCAAGCCAAAGAGCCATTTAGCTTCTATCATCTCCAGCCCTTTGTTCATAAGGGTTGCACTGTCGATGGTTATTTTGGCACCCATCGTCCAGTTAGGATGCTGCAGTGCGTGGCTTGCTTTTACATTGAGCAGGTAGTTGGTCTTTTTACCTAGGAAAGGACCACCGGATGCGGTGAGTATAACTTTCTCAATCGTATTCCAGTCTTCGCCTACCAGACATTGGAAGATGGCAGAATGTTCGCTATCTACAGGTACTATCCTTGCACCTTTTTCAGCAGCAGCTTTCATTACGATATCGCCTGCAACTACCAATGTTTCTTTATTCGCCAATGCTATTGTCTTGCCTGCGTTTACCGCAGCCAATGTAGATGACAAGCCGGCAAAACCTACGATAGCAGTCACCACCGTATCTACTGTGTCCCATTGTACTACATCGTTCAGTGCATCGGCACCGGAGAATACTTTGATGGGAAGGTTTGATAAAGCATATTTTACTGCTTCGTAGCTTTCTTCATGTGTTACTACTACCGCATTGGGATTGAATTTGCGTGCCTGCTCTATCAGCAAAGCACTGTTACTATGTGCACTCAGTATCTCTACCTCAAACAATTCCGGGTGCGCAGCCACAACCTCTAAAGCCTGTGTACCTATCGATCCTGTTGAACCTAATATGGCTAAACGCGTCATTATGTATTAAATATTAATGTGTTTATTTTTCAGATGCTCAAAGGTATGCAAACAGCCCCAGTTATCGGGCATTTAACATAGGTTTATTAGAGCAGCTTCAAAGCTAATGGCAATATGTTTTATATTCGTAATGGCTAACATCATTTCAATAAATATTAACATCTGAACAGCTATGCTGCAACAAGCCACTATCGACTTCCTAAAGAAGCTGGAAAAGAACAATAACAAAGAATGGTTTGACAAGAACCGCAAACTATACGAGGCTGCCAAAGCCGACTATGAAGCTTTTGTAACGGCTGTATATGCCGAACTGACCAAGCTGGAACCACGACTTGCAGAACACAAAGCCAAAGATGCCATCTTCCGGATATTCAGGGATGTGCGTTTTGCCAAAGACAAGTCGCCATACAAAGCAAATTTTGGTGCATATATGAGCCGCGGGGGCAAAAAGTCGCCCGATGCGGGTTATTACATTCACTTGCAGCCAGGTGGCAAGTCTTTCCTGGCAGGAGGTATGTGGATGCCAGAAGGCCCGGTGCTGAAAAAAGTGCGTCAGGAGCTGGACTATAACTTCAAGGAGTTTCAAGGCATCATCAACAAAGCCAGCTTCAAAAAGCTGTTCACTAAATGGGAAGGAGAAACATTGAAGACCATTCCACAAGGCTATACGGCAGATAACCCTGCTATAGAATTCCTTAAAATGAAAAGCGTTATAGTAAGCATCCCTATGGACGATGCAGACTACACTTCAAAAACGGCAGTTTCGAAAGTGGTAAAGTTGTTTACAGAAATGAAACCATTAGTAGATTTTCTCAATAGGTCGCTGGATTAAATCAGTTACGAAATACAAGAAACTCAAAAGGTCGGTCGGCAGGATCGGCCTTTTTTCTTTTCTGCTTTTTGGCTTTGCTCTTAGAGCGATACACGTCCATCAATTCAGATGCGTGTTCTACCTGCTCGTCTGTATCTACCTTGTTTACTACTGCCATCAGCTCTTCAACCCGTTGGTCGAAGTCGTCTTGCCAATGCCGTGCAGCCTTGGTAGTTACTAACAATTCTCTGGATGTCTGCTTCATTCAGGTCGCTTTTTTAGGGGGTTCTAAACTCGATACTTAGAAAGTTAAAACATTTTTTTGCGAGAAGGAATAGCAGTTTTGTGATATATAATTTTTACAACAAGGATTAAAAGTGCTATCTAAAATGGTTACAAACGGTTACGGATTGATGACAACAAAGACTATTTAAAATTTTATACACTCTGTAACTGATTGAATGATAATGCCATTTGATGAAATTGTTGCAGTATGTTGCAGTTTTTCAATAAGTGTTTTTTGTTTCACGTTGTTACGAAATGTTTAACCATTGGCTAAAACACACAACAATAGCTTAATGAAAAAAATATGATGGCTTCACAATGCGATGGAGGGTTTATGTCAAAGAGCACAACCTATAAAACAGGATAATGCAAATTTACAACAAATAATTGTAACTACTTCAAGTAAGGAGTTAGCCCTGCTGCTACATGATATGCTCCCGTTTCTGACAAATGGTTTCTATCGCGATAGAGAACAATGCTATCTGATACCAACTGGTTTTGGGCAAACAAATAGCCTGACAGATTAAGCAATGTAACACCATTGCAGCGATTCCGCATAGTTGTAAGGAAATCGTTGTTGGATGTATAGAAAGACGTGTTACTTTCAGAGAAGGCTTTTCTGCCGGTACCAAACAGCTTTTGTATCACCAACATTTCGTTAACTGTAGTTTTCAGTTCTGGCAATGGCTCTATTACAATCACGTTTCTCCCCAGTGCCTTTAGACCTTCTATAGTAAGGGATAAGCCCATACAAAAGAGGCGCTGTTGTGAAAGTTGCTCCTCTGGCTTTGCAAGACTCTGTTCAAGTTTATCAGCTACTATATAAGGATCTGTATAGTAAGACGTCCACCTTGCGCAGAGTATGATTGTTTTGATTTCAGGATGACGCTCGATAAACAGCATACTGTTTTCATTAAAAGCCTGCAGTCCCGCTATATCATCTGCAAAACGGAGACCTGTAAGCGGCGGGCAAGATGAGGCGCATAACACATAACCAGCTGTCCCGTTTTCTTTGGCAACAACATCTACACCGGGCGCCAACGCACGGGCATGAGAATCGCCCCACAAGAGGAATGTCGGCGCAGATGTATCGGCACCCAAGCGGTAGGGCTGCAATTGTGTAAAGTCTTTTTTATTAGCGGCTTCGAGCTTGTGCAGTTCTTTCCAGATTTTATCTCCCTTACTGTTTAAGGCAGCATCATAGTTTGCTTTTTCTGCCCTACTGATACCATCGTGATTGTTGATGAACAACAAAGCCAGCAACAGCAATAAAACAGAACTACCTGCAATACCCCATACGGTGAACGGATAGGCAGCTGCTTTTTGGGAACGAAACGGCTGCTCCACCAACCTGTAGGAAGTGTAAGAAACGATGAATGTAACTGCTATCAACATTGCCTTTTGCACCAAACTGAGTGGACCTATAACAAGAAATGAAGCAAACACCCAGATAGGCCAATGCCACATATAGAGCGAGTAGGATATCTTACCCACAAACACCATGGGGCGGGATGCCAGTAACTTATTCACTACCGTACCACTTGCTGCTCCGTATATTATACAACATGCACCAACAACAGGCAACACAGCATTCCAACCCGGATATACGATACCTTCTCTAAACAAGGCAACTCCTGCCAATATCATCAACACACCTGCAATGGATAACAGATTATTCAGCCATTGCTTTGAGGTAGTTTTAATAAACCCTGTTGCCAAGATAGCACCACACATCAATTGCCATGCACGCGTATGCGGCCAATAGAAAGCCTTTTGCGGATTGTGTACAGTAATAATGATATTGGCTATGAAAGACAATACTGCTATAGCCACTAAGCCATATTTATAACCACCTTTTACGTAGCGCAACAGCAGATAAATACCCAACGGAAAGAAGATATAAAACTGCTCCTCTACCGAAAGCGACCATGTGTGCAAGAATGGGTTTTCCTGCATGGAGGGATCGAAGTACCCTGGCTTTCTTAAGAGTAAAAAATTGGAAACGAACAGTAAGGAGCTTTTCAGCACATGGTTGATGCTTTTATACTGTTCACTGAAGAACAGCAAATAGCTGACTAGCAATGTACATGCATATACCACCACCGTAAGCGGCATGATGCGGCGAATACGGCGCTTGTAGAAATCTGAAAATGTGAATTGCCCTGCATTATAGTCTTGCAGTATAATGCCTGTGATGAGATACCCAGAGATAACAAAGAAAACATCGACCCCGATAAAACCGCCTGCAAAACCTGCCACCTGCAGGTGAAACAGGATAACGCTCAATACGGCAATGGCACGCAGGCCATCTATTTCAGGACGATATTTCAGCGACATTCTATGTACTAAAATACGCTATTGAAACAATAGCGTATCTGTATTAATAAAACTGTGTAAGGTATGGATAGCGCTCGGCGTATAGTTCCTTTACCTTATCAAGTATGTTCTGGCGGAGTGCATCTATATTACGGCGCTCTGTAGCCGATACAAATACACAACGGCCACCTGTTTCATGTTCCCAACGAGATTTCAATTGGCGCAGCAGGTCTTCCTTCACTTCGCTATCCAGCCATTCGTCAAAGGTGCGTTCTTCGTACAGGTCCATCTTGTTGAAGATGGTAACGATTGGCTTATCGAATGCTTTGATATCCTGCAGGGTTTTATTCACCACACCCATCTGGTCTTCATAAGCAGGGTGAGAAATATCTACCACGTGTAGCAGACAATCAGCCTCGCGCACTTCATCCAGCGTACTCTTAAAGCTTTCTACCAGATGGTGCGGCAGTTTGCGTATGAACCCTACCGTATCGCTCAACAGGAAAGGTGTTTGTTCATATACCACTTTACGTGTAGTCGTATCGAGCGTTGCAAAGAGTTTGTTTTCTGCAAATACTTCAGACTTTGTAAGCAAGGTCATCAATGTGCTTTTACCTACGTTGGTATAGCCCACCAATGCTACGCGTATATATGTACCACGTTCCTGCCTTTGTGTAGCAGCCTGCTTGTCTATCTCCGCAAGGCGGCGACGCAGCAGGGATATTTTATCCTTTACTATACGACGATCCGTTTCAATCTCCGTTTCACCAGGACCACGCGAACCAATACCACCACCCTGACGCTCAAGGTGTTTCCACATACCACGCAGGCGCGGCAATATGTATTGATACTGCGCCAGCTCTACCTGCACTTTTGCCTGCGCTGTCTTGGCACGGCGGGCAAATATGTCGAGGATAAGATCGCTTCGGTCTATCACTTTTACACCTATAGCATCTGTGATATTACCTATCTGCGAACCGGTAAGCTCGTCATCGAATATTACCAGGTTTACCCCTTTAGCCTTCACAAACTCGCGTATCTCTTCTATTTTACCTTTACCAACAAAGGTTTTACTATCAGGGTGCGGTAGCTTTTGTATAAAAGACTTCACAGTTTCGGCACCGGCCGTCTCTGCAAGAAACGCCAGCTCTGCCAAATACTCCATCGTCTGCACTTCGGTTTGTGTTTTGTGCACCAAACCTACCAGTACAGCCTTCTCCTCGTTTTTAATAATGTTCTTATTCTCAATCATCTTGTCAGAAACAAAAACCACCCGCTAAGCGGATGGTTCTGCATACAAAAATACGTTATTTGTGTCAAATACTATCAGATAAGGCGTTCTTGTTCGCGCAGCCAACGTTCAGGTATTTCGTCGTTGCTGGCAGCTATATAATCGTTGTAAGAACATGGCACATAAGAACCGTTTGGCAGCTTCATCCACCAGCGGTTGGTACGTTTGCTCTTCAGGAAAACGGTTTCGTTTTCGGTAAATGCCACGTGGAATGATATAAACTCTTCGTGGTCAGTCAGTTTAGCCTCAGACTTGCGCACCAGATAGCCATCTATAAAATACCATATCATCTGCGATATGAGTTTGGCTGTCATATTGTGTACATCATGCTTAGGGTCGTAGCCATAGATGCCAAATGAACTGAGGTTGGTACCCATACCCGCATAGCGCGTCAGTATGCAAGCCTCATCGCCTGTAAAGCCGTTCGGTGAACCGTTTACATTTACAGGTGCGTCGCTATACCTTATAGCAGACATATCGAAGCTGAACATGTGGCTGTTGCGCAGCACAGGTTCCACATCTTCAAAATGCTCGCGCACCTTACCCAGGCGGAAGAAATCGAAACGGAGTTTATCTAGTGTTTCCAGCATACGCGGGTGCGCATAATAGCTCTGGAAACCAATGTGGCTGTAGTGTGTTATGAAGTTGGGCTGCCCTGTCAGCATATCCATCAGGAAGCTGCGCGATGTTACTGCTTCTTCCTCATCAAGATCTATCAGCATATCTGCCACCGTAGCATTAATCATCTTTTCAGACTTCTTGAATGCTTCGTATTGCTGCAACGTAAGGTCGTGAGAACCGCCGAGTACTATAACTGTTTTACCTGCTTGTTCCAACTCGTGCAATACAGTACGCAATGCCGCGCGCGAATCGCCAAGGCCTGCACCTTCCAGAATATTGCCTGCATCGGTAATTTTTACAGCAGGGTGCCAGGAGAACATTTTATACAATTCCTCGCGAATGGCATCGGGCCCGTTGCTATAGCCAAGTTCTTCATTCTCACCTCTTTGCTCGCCGCAACCAATAATCACTATCTCTGCATCGTCCCAGTCAAAATTGTCCAGCGTAGCAAATTGTATGTTGGCCCCCAGCTGCATAGACTGGTAAGTACCTGTTGGTTTGGTTTCAATAAAATGCCTGTTGGCAAAGAAATGGGTTAAATCCTGCATGTGTTAAGTTGATTCGTTGGCTAAAATAGATAAATGTTGGTTTGGTATATAACGCAACGACATAAATGAAATTGTTAAATGCATAGTAAAATAGGTATTTGCACCCCGTTTTCTGCCTTATTTTTATATTTTTGAGCGATAAGGAAATTGAATGTCTGCCGTAAAAAAAGCAAAACCATCATATATATATGCCATCATAGGTATCTCACTGGTATTATTCCTGCTGGGCAACCTGGGTTGGCTGATGATAAACGGGCGTGCGCTGAGCCGTGTATTTAAAGAAGATATACAGGTAGATGTGATACTGCACGATAATACCCGTACAGAAAACATCCAGAAAATGAAAATGATTCTGGACAATCAGCCTTTTACCAAAAAGGCTACCATCATTACCAAAGAAGAAGCTGCGAAAAAGTTTTTTGAGGAAGGTGGTGAAGATTTTTCTGAGCTGCTGGACTTTAACCCGCTATATGCATCTATATCGCTCAATCTGCATTCGGCATACGTAAACAAGGACAGCCTGGCAAAAATCAGAGCGTTTGCAATGCAGAGCAATATTGTGCGCGATGTTGCTTATCCGAATACAATTGTAGATAATATCAACAGTAATTTCAGAAAGATAGGACTAATACTGGGTGGCATATCGCTGCTGCTGTTTATAGTGGTAGCTATACTGATAGACAATACCGTGCGCCTTGCCATGTTCAGCAACCGCTTCCTGATTAAGACTATGCAAATGGTGGGCGCTACACGCTACTTCATCTCTCGCCCGTTTGATAAACGTGCCGTACTGAATGGTTTGATAAGCGGTATCATATCTGCTATTGGGCTGTGGTTGGTAATCTCATTTGCTGAGAGCCAGTTCCCGCCAATCAAAGCACTTCGTGAGCCAGCGCTGCTGTTCACGCTGATATTCGGTATGATAGTACTGGGTGTACTGATATCGCTGCTGAGCACGCACCGCTCTGTAGTGAAGTATTTAAAAATGCATGTTGACGACCTTTATTAAAAATTCTTTCCTAATATTGTAAGCTATGGCAATAACTAAAACAACAAAAGATTTAACACCTAAAGGCAATCAGACTTTCCTGTTTGACAAAGGCAATTATATGTGGATGATTGCAGGTGTTGTTGTAATACTTATCGGCTTCATGCTGATGTCCGGTGGTAAAAGCCCTGACCCTCACAAATTCAACTACGACGAAGTTTATAGCACAACACGCATCACTGTTGCGCCACTGCTGATACTTTTGGGCTTTGCGATAGAAGTATATGCTATCATGAAAAAGCCTGCTAACCAAGCTTAATTAAAAGACTGCTTTATAACGAAGAAGCCCCGTTCATCTGAACGGGGCTTCTCTTTTTTATCTAAAGTATCTGCTAAGCAAATACGGCATCTATCACTTTGAATATGCGCTCGAAGTCTGCATCTGTAAGATTAGAACCTGAAGGCAGACAAAGCCCATCGCGGAATAATCTCTCCGATGTACCATCGCCATAGAAAGGAGCCTCTGCAAATATCGGCTGCATATGCATAGGCTTCCACAACGGGCGAGATTCTATATTATCCTGTTCTAAAGCCAGGCGGAGTGTTTCTCTTGTTATACCACTTGCAGGGTCTATCAAAATAGTAGTTAGCCACCTGTTGCTGAAATAGCCTGCAGGTTCATCTACAAAAGATACACCCTTCAGGTTTTTCATTTTGTCGTAGTACTTGTTGTATATCGCTCTGCGTTGTTCAACACGTTGTGCCAATACTTCCATTTGTCCACGACCTATGCCTGCACAGATATTGCTCATGCGGTAGTTGTAGCCAATGTGTGAGTGCTCGTAATGCGGAGCAGCATCGCGCGCCTGTGTGGCAAGGAAGGTAGCCTTCTGTGCAAGCTCTTTGCTATGTGCAACCAGCGCACCACCGCCGGATGTTGTAATGATTTTGTTACCATTGAAAGATAATGCACTGATAACACCGTAAGTACCGCACATCTTACCATCTACATAAGAACCTAAAGCCTCGGCAGCGTCTTCTATTACTGCAATGCCATACTTATCTGCTATGGCTTGTATCTCATTTATCTTAGCAGGCATACCATACAAGTGTACCGGTATGATTGCCTTTGGTGTTTTTCCTATTGCTATTCTGTCCTGAATGGCCTGCTCAAGCAATGCGGGAGACATGTTCATTGTCTCTGCCTCGCTATCTACAAAAACAGGAGTTGCACCAAGGTATGCGATTGGATTTGCAGATGCAGAGAATGTCATGCTCTGACAAATAACTTCATCGCCTGCCTGTACGCCTGCCAATACCAATGCAAGATGCAATGCAGCCGTACCTGAACTAAGCGCTGCAACATGCACATCTTCCTTCAGGAATGCCGTAATGTCTTTCTCAAAATTATCGACATTGGGACCCAGTGGTGCTACCCAGTTGGTATCAAAAGCCACGTGGATGTAGCTAAGCTCTGTGCCACCCATGTGCGGAGATGAAAGCCAGATTTTTGAATTCATGTATCGCTAATCTTTCTTTGAAGTTTTTATGACGCGTCCGGGATTACCTACAACTGTAGCATAATCAGGAACGTCTTCTATTATTACACTACCCGCACCTATGACACACCACTTGCCTATCTTCTTTCCGGGTATTACTACAGTGCCGGCACCAATATGCGTGCCTTCACCTATTGATATATTACCACACAGTGCAACGTTTGGGGATATGTGTACATAGTCACCAATCTTACAATCATGATCTACTGATGCATTGGTGTTGATGATGCAGTGCTTGCCGATTGTAGTATCGGGATTTATAACCACACCACCCATGATGACTGTACCGTTATCTATACTTACCGTTCTTGCCAGTACTGCCTGCGGGTGAATGGCAACGATATAGTTGGCATCAGAAGGCAGGCGCTCCACCACTTTTTTGCGGGCTTCATTACTGCCTATAGAAATAATAATCGGCTCATCTGCCAATGACGCTGCATCGGGCTTATATGTTTCGTAATCCCATACAGGTGCAGTAGCATTATCATCCCAAATGGTTATATCATCTATACCGTTCAGTTCCAGTATATCTGCTATAACCTTACCATGACCACTAGCGCCGAATAATATCATGATGCCTGTTGCTTTGGTGTTCCTTTAAATTTTTCCATTGTCGCCGCACCTTCCTGACTGATACCTTTGCCACGAAATACATTCACTACTGTCATCAACAATATCCTTACATCGAGCAGGAAAGAAATATGATCGACATAATACACATCTAGTTCAAATTTCTCTTCCCAAGATATAGAATTACGACCATTAACCTGTGCCCATCCCGTAATTCCGGGCTTCACTTCATGTCTGCGTCGCTGGCGTTCGTTGTACAGCGGCAGGTACTCTGCTAATAGCGGACGCGGGCCTATCAGGCTCATGTCTCCTATCAGCACATTGAGCAGTTGCGGGATTTCATCGATAGATGTTTTGCGAACAATCTTACCGACTACAGTAAGACGTTTTTCATCAGCGAGCAATTGTCCGTTTTCATCCTTTGCATCGTTCATTGTTTTGAACTTGATGATGCGGAATATTCTACCCCTCTTACCGGGGCGAGGCTGAAAGAAAAACGGTTTGCCGTGATTGGCCATAAAGAGCAATATCATTGCAAGCAGAAACAACGGAGACAGGACAACGAATCCTATCAGCGCGATGAGCTTATCTAACAATGGTTTGAAAAACTGCTTATACATGCCAGCCGAGGCTTTCTACAAAATTATCTGCCAATGCTTTGGTGAAATGCATTGAACATTCCACTGCATTTTGTTTTAATTGATTGTGCTGCGCAGCATCTATACTCAACAGTTTTCGCAATGCTGCATCTATCTCATCTTCTTTGAAGGAGATGCCGACGTTGTAAGTATCTATCAACGATGCTATTTCTGATGAGCTATTTACCATTGCCAACAGCGGACTACCTGCTGCCAACAGATTATATGTTTTACTTGGTACCGAATTGTTGGTAGCACTCGTATCGAGTGTTACATAACCCCAAGTAGCAATAGACAACAACTGCGACAGGTCTGCAAATGGCACAGGTGCATGAAACTGAATATTATCAAGTCCAGCTGCCAAGTCTTTCAGCTTTACTTTCTTACTATCATTGCCCACTACTACAACAACCCAATCAGGATGTAATTGTAGTTTCTTTGCTATCTCTACTAAGTATTCCAGCGGGTGCGTTAGACCTATATTGCCGGAATAGAGAATTACTTTTTTATCTCCCAGCCCCCATTCTTTTCTGAAATCTCTTGTTGACGCATTTACTGTTTCCACCTGTTTATTCCAGATAGGTACTACTTGTACTTTATCCACCGCTGATGCAGGCAAGTATTTTTCTATAGCTATTTTCAAACCTGTTCCAAGTGTAAATATCTTTTGTGCAGATGGCAACACTTGCCTGTTCTTCTTTGCCCAATAGTTTGCAATGTTATTCAACAAAGCATTCTTCCTAAAACCAGTCAACACATCGGGATACAAATCGTATATCAATGTAGCGAACTGCATTTTCTGCAATCGTGGCAAGAACACAAACAGTGGCGGATTAGAAACAAAGAAGAATTTTGTATTCGCGATATCTTCCTGCTTTGCCTTGTTACGCATCCAGAAGTAAAACTTCGTCCATGTTCGAAACCTGCGAGAGAAACTTGTTCTATCGTACACAGGCCCTACGTGTGCTGTAACATTAGCAGGCAGTTTCGTTACATCATAATCGAAACTACCATACCATGCTTCTATCTGCACATTGGGCATCTTGCTTGCAAACGCCGTGATAATGTCTGCAAACAGGTAGTTGGCTGTCTGGTTTACAAATACAATCTTCACTTATCTTTCTACAACACAGTTTTCAAGCACCAGCATATCCATCTTCGTACGCAGGAAACAATCCAACGCTTCGGCAGGCGTATTTACAATCGGTTCGTTTTCGTTGAACGAAGTATTCAACAATATCGGCACACCTGTCTTCTGACGGAAAGCATCTATCAATCCATAATAACGTGGCGATACTGCTTTATCTACACTCTGCAAACGGCCTGTACCATCTACGTGTGTAACGGCCGGGATAGCACTATGCTTTTCTTTCTTTATCGGGAATACTTTTTCCATGAACGGCACATTCTCTGTGTATTCAAAGTATTCCGGAACAAACTCCTTCAATATAGATGGTGCAAACGGGCGGAAACTTTCGCGACGTTTAATTTTTGCATTCAGCAAATCTTTCGCATCTGTACGGCGCGGATCTGCAAGTATAGACCTACCACCCAATGCGCGCGGACCAAACTCTGCACGTCCCTGAAACCAACCAACAACACCTGCATTCACCAATCGGTCTGAAACATAATCGTACAATGCAGCATCATCCAAACGCTTATAAGTGATATTGCGTTCTTTCAGGAATGCTTCAATTTCTTCGTTGCTGAATTTACTACCCGTGTAAGCAGAGTAAACAGCTTTTGCACGTGGTTGACTCAACACCTGATTGTATACATAAAATGCAGACCCCATAGAGATACCTGCATCATGTCCTGCAGACGGTATATACAGGTTTTCGAAACCTGAGTTTGCCAGTATCTTGCCATTCGCAACAGAGTTCTGCGCCACACCGCCTGCTATACATAGGTTCTTTAAACCGGTACGTTTTTGCAGATGATTTACGATATGGAATATCAGCTCTTCCGTGAAGCGTTGCACGGATGCTGCAATATCTTTATGGTATTGTGTAAGCTCATCGCCTTTGCCACGAGCCTTACCAAACTTCTCTTCAAAATATGGTGCGAACAAACTACCTACAAACGGAATGTGGTCATCGCCATAAGTAACTACCACATCTTTGGCAGACTTAAAATATTTCTGATTCCATGTAAACAGCCCGTCTTCTGTAAACTTTATTACATCTCTTATCTTATCAACGTACTTCGGTTCGCCATACGGCGCAAGGCCCATTACTTTGTACTCATCACCATAATGCGGGAAACCGAGGTATTGTGTAAATGCAGTATAGAATGTACCTACCGATACAGGGAAATCCACCGAATCAAGCACTTCAATTTTATTGCCATTACCAACAGCTATCATGGTGCTGGTAAAATCGCCAGAGCCATCGATAGACAAGAGTGCTGCCTCATCGTAAGGGCTTGCAAAAAATGCGGATGCCAAGTGACTGCGGTGATGCTCTACGTTATGAATCTTTGGTTTGATTAATGCTGCATCTACACCTGTGATGCGTGAAAGCTCCTGTTCCAACAATGCTACTTTCTTTGTATTGCTCAGCCTGTTCATCACAGTCTTAAATCCACCACCGGGATTTTTAAGCAAATACAGCATCTTCTTATCAAACTTAGCTTTCGGATCTCGACCAATGGCAATATGATCAACCTCGTTGATGGTGATGCCTAATTCTTTCAGGCAAAACAGAATTGCTTTTTCAGGAAACCCTGCCCAGTGCTTTACCCGTGTAAACCTTTCTTCTTCAGATGCAGCAATCAGTTCGCCATCTTTCAGGATAGCTGCACTTGAATCTGCGTGGTAGGCATTAATACCTAATATTATCATTACTATGTATTGTTTATCTATTTAAAAACATTGCATCGTAGTCTTTCTTTACAGATGCAACATCTATACTTTTTGCAGCATATTGTGCAGCAGCATTACTACTAGCAGCGTATGCTTCGTTATTTAGTGATGCCACTTTTTCGATTGCATCTACAATTGACTGTATATTATTAATATCTACGTTGAAGCCTGCATTGACCTCTTCCAGCTTATTCCATGGTGTATAGTGGCTGGTTATTACAGGTTTGCCTGCAGCAAGTGCTTCGTAAAGTGCATGGCCAAAGTTTTCGCTTTTACTGGGTTGTATCATGCAATGACTGTCCGCAAGCACACTCAGCATTTTATCAGGCGTTACCGCCCCATGATATTGCACTTTTATATTCTGGGGCATTGTTGTAATCACTGTCTGGCATTCCTGCCAGTATGCAGCATCTTTTACAGGTCCGTATATATCATAGGTGATTTCATTGCTGCATTTCGACAAAGCTTCCAATACCAATTTGATATTTTTCATCGGGCTTATCAGTGCGATGGTAATGAGCTTTAGTTTGCCAGATTCTTTCTTAGCTACAGGAAGTTTATCAATCACATTCGGGAAGTTGGGTGCTACGTATACTTTCACACTATTACCAAATGTATCTGTCACGTATCGCTTCTCTTCCTGCGTGGTGACATGAAAGACGCACTTCTTGTGCAAGCCTAGCAACTTATATGCAACCAGATATATTTTCTTCTTCAGTGATTTCTGCGATAGCGCACCAGGGTGTAGCATTCCTCTTGCAGATACCACTTTATGTGCATCTCCCGACCATAGCAGTGGCTTAAGATTGAATGCAGGAGAGAAGATGCCATTTATAAATATCACATCAGGTTCTACTTCTGTCAATAAATCGTAGACTGAAGTCTCACTCTTAGCGGATGCGTAGAACACCTTTGTATTTTTATTGAATTGTACCCACTCATTCGTTTTCACATTTAATACCGTACCATCCAAATCTGTATTTCGGCAATAGATAAATATATCTGTATGATTATAATTAGCTACCAAATTTGCTAATGATTGCACAGGGCCTCCTGCTTTATAAGAAGGCAAAAAGTATTCATAAGTTATAAATAGTTTCATCTACGCTTTCACGTACTTATTGAGGTATGGGAACAGGAAAAAGTTACCAAGCAACATAAATACGGTATAGTTCCTAACACTACCCAAGTAAAAAATAATATCTGATTCAAATGTACCACAACTGAGTATGGTGCCAATAAAAAGCGAATAGGTAAATATGAGATTGTACTTCTTTGAATTGATAATATAGTTTGAAACCTTACCTATCATGAAGGTGATAACCAACAACGGTATGAACATTACCCATAAGCCAAAGTCTATATACAAATCGCAGAAATAACCCATGGATATGGATGTACCCTGTTCTGCATTTGCAAATCTTTTACCTGTATAGTATGATGTTTTTGACGATGGGTCAAGTATTTTCTTATTGGCATTCAGAAAGCGTGGCATTGTCAGGAACTCTATCGTTCCAGTGATATTCTTACCATTTTCGTAAGGTATGAATTCCGGCACACGATCATATACAGAAGAGTATTGCTGCATATACTGTAACCTGTACAGTAATTTTTCCGCACCCGTACGGAACGAATCCACATCAAACTCGCCTGTTTTATCAAACAAATAGTCCAATGCCTGCAACTTACTCACATTCACCTGTTGTTGCCTGTTACCCTGATTCAGGAAGTTTCGGTAGCCTTCTTTTACCCCTGACCAAAACACAAGAAAAGTAACGAGAATAATACCTACTGGTAGTAATAATAGAACCTGTTTGGTTTTAACCTCAGGCCTTACGGTAAGGAATACGAAAACAACGAAAAATATAATTTCTTTGAAATTTGAGAAATAGGACGCGAAACTCAATATAAACTCAAGTACTACAAGAATCACAATTGTGTTCTTGTACTTAGTTTCTCTGAGAAAATACATAAATATCATCATAAGCAGCAACACTTTCCGGACTACTGCAAACGACTGCACAAGCTGATTGAGTGATGAATTGGAATATGTGGTTGCAATTAAAGTCGGGAATACCAACGTTGCAATACCATATGCATACAATACTTTTTTGACATCTATCTTTTCTGCAGCCTCCTTCAAAATCTGCAAATTGGGGGCATAATCTACCTTATAGATTCTAGAAAGGAAGAATGCCATTACACCTATTTGCAATATGGTAACCCAGAATAAGACTTCCAAGTCTTTGCTATCAAACGCCTCCTCGAGCGGCACACCAAGATAACTGGCGTACCCAACAGCAGCAAACACCTGCAGCCAGTGAAACCCGAAAAGGTAAACAAGCACCGGTGGAATGTAAGGCTTCTGCAATGATGAGATGATAACCAGCAACACTATACCCGAAAAAATGGTAAGCCATAAATACTCTGAAAAAAATGCGTACACAACAAAGAACAACATCACCGGAATAACGTATGATGCTTTCTTGTTTGTCGATATATTATTAGTAAAATCTGTTGCCATTTAATTTAGAACTCCTTTTCTGTCTGACTCCAATTTTTTCAAAAACGAGGTGATAGTCGCTACAATTACCTGAAATGAAAATTGCTTTATTAATTCTTCAGATTTATTTCGTTGAGATTGTTCAAATCCACTATCATTCATCAACCTCTCTATGTAATGCACACCCGCATTTACATTGTCAGGATTTATTATTAATCCGTTGTCCTTTATCAAATCTACCGCACCACCTGCTTTATCAGAAGCTATCACGGGAACACCACATGCCATCGCCTCGTTTATTGCCAAACCCCAAGTCTCTCCCGGCCCTTTGGATGGCAACACAAAAACATTTGCCAACCTGTAAACCAATGGCATGTTTTGTTGATTTTGAAACCCTACAAACAATATCCTATTGTCTGCCTTAGCGCTGTTTTTAAGCTTTTCTTCCAAAATGCCGTTACCTACATATACAAACCTCAGATTTGTTGCCGGCAGTTTTGCAGCCAGTTGCAAAAGATATTCAGGATTTTTTTTGGGTTCAAGTTTGCCGGCAAATACAATATTGAAACACCCTTCTATACCTAGTTCTCTCTTCCATTCATTGGCTCTGGTTGTGTAGTCACCGTCAATGTCAATAAACCTTTCATTTTCTATGGCATGTGGCACATAAACAAGCTGATGCTCTTTTACACCATGCTGCAGAAAATACTCTTTATTGTTTGTGCCTACATACAATGCATAATCAATATGACGGTATACAAACTTGAGGAAGATGTTTTTCAACAATTCTTTTACACCGCCTGCTCTATCCAGCAACGTAGAATCGCCGCGGAACAATACAGGTATTTTTCCCTTAAAATATCTGAGGCACGCCAAGTGACTTTTGTATGCCCAACCAAAAACCAATACCGCCTCTGCTCCCCATTGTTCTATTTCGCTGTTAAGCGTTGGTGTATCTATTCCTTTAAAGTGGTGTGAGCCCTGATTTGCAGATACGTTTTTCACAAACGTGTATTCATATCCATCCAACAAAGGGATATCCCACTCTACCACACGTCCAAATCCGGGATCGTACTTAGCAATAGTTTGTGAAGCTTCCCAAGTATAAAACACCTTCACTTCAACACCCTGCTGCTGTGCCAGCAGCCTGAACCAAGGAGCATTGTATTGAATAGGATGTGTAGTAACTATTGCGAGACGCATACTGCTATGCAGAAATTATTTTGTTCATCCCCGCCTGCATTGCAGCCAGTGAGAAGTTTAATTTGATATTACTATATGCTGCATTTCCCATAGTGGTCAGCATACCATCTGTATTGTATAAGTACTGCAACTTATCTTGTATCATCGTCGGGCTGTTCTTCTCTACAATGAACCCGGTTTCACCATCAACAATACTTTCTACAAATCCACCCGAACGTGTAGCTATAACAGGTACTTTATAAGCACCTGCTTCCAATGCTACCAGTGCAAACGGCTCATCATTACGCGTGGCAGCCACAACCACATCTATACTATCGTACACTTTCTTTTTATCAGCTTCAAAGCCTTTCCACTCTATATAAGATGTCAATTGCTTATCTGCTATCAGGTGTTCCAGTTTTTGTATATACCCTTCATCGCCCTTGCCATATATCAACACTTTGCATTTTATGGTGTTCGCCAATTGGCTGATGGTCTCCAGTACATCTTCGTGACCTTTACGTTCCAGTATCTGTCCTATCAATCCTATCCTCAACACCCCTTCGGGCATATACAGCTTCGCTGTATTTGGGGGCAAATGTGTGCCATTATACACCACACTCACTTTATCTGCAGATACCCCGCAAGCTACCAGATCATTCTTTATAAAGCCAGACACAGCTACATATCTATTCACTGCACTATCAGCCAGTTGTATCATCATGGCTTCTCTGCTACTGAATGCGTGCGGATCGTGGACATGGAAAACCACTTTCTTTTTCAGGAATGGCTTCAGCAATATTATCTGCCTGTAGCTATCCATGTATATTATGTCGGGGTTGAATAGCTTTTGCAGTTTCCTGAACTGTGCAATTGCAGGCAGATAATTAACGAAAGAATCAAGCGACCACTTCCATTGCCTCAGATAATACCAGCCCAACTTTATAGGATGGCTGGGTACATTCATTTCAGTTAGCTGCTGTTGAAACTTGCCATCATGCCAACCAACAAATGCAACTTCTACAGTGTGACCTGCTGCTTTCCAACCACGGATGACATCCAACGCCACGAACTCTTTACCTGATAATATATTGCCGCTCAGAAAGCAGAGAATTTTCATTCTTTATTAAAGTGGCTTGGTTGCGTAATATGTCATGCGCCTGCCAAAAGGTTTCATGATTTTTTTCATCAGCGGGCTCTTCACTTCATCTATTGTGAATTTAGCAGGGTCTGTACCCGGCAACAGTAGCATCACATATTCACCACTAACCGTCTTTGTATTTTTAAAGCCGGCTTTACGGAACATACCTGCAACCTGCCAGAAGAAGAAGAAATTTTCCAAAGGCTGCACACCTGAACCTGAATCGAAAGGACGACCAAGCATTTTCAGGTATAACCTATGGTATGCGTAGGCATTGAAGTAGTTTTCTGTAGTAAGGACTACTCTTCCGCCTGGCTTCAACAATCTGAATATTTCTGAAACCATTTTCTGCGGAACAGGAATATGTTCCAGACACTCGCACGATACGATGATATCAAAGCTATTGTCGGGTAGTGAAATGTTCTGGGCATCGCCAACCATAAATGACGATGTCTTTGCACCAAATACATTTTTCTTCTGATTGGCAATCTTTATACTTTCTGTAGAAAAGTCAAGGCCCAGGATATCTGCATTATGGTTCAGAGACAGATAGTTGGAAAAATCACCGTTACCACACCCTACTTCCAGCATCTTTTTACCAGACAAATCTTTATCGAGAAAACTAAGCACAGTTCTGTGCCATTTCATCATATTCAGCTTGTCAATGTCAAGGATGTTCTTGTTGTAGTCTTTATGCCACTGTTCGTACTCGGTTTGAATATTATTGGGCTGACTCATATAGTACAGTTAGTTTTTAGCAGTTAATTTATTGACCAACCTGATGCAAAGCGCCATCATAGTGAGTGTTGGGTTTGAATGTGATACTGTCGGAAAAACCGAACAGCTACAAACATATATATTGGGGTGTCCCCACACTTGCAGCTCTGTAGAAACAACACCTTCATCAGGTGTAGCACTCATACGTGTACCGCCCATATGGTGGTTTACATCTGTAAGATGGCTTGCCCAGTTTGTGTTTGCACTATTAATATGTGCGTGTACATTCAGATCTCCAAAACCCAATCGCTTCAATTCTCTTTTAAGAACCCCAGAAGCATACACAACAGTATCCCAAGTCTTATGACTTATCTGCCAGTTGAGCGATGCCTTGCGCATGCCGACAACATCTATCTCATTAGACAATGTAATAGCACTTTCCTTCAACGGCTCTTGCTCCATCATCACTACCGCACGTGCACGGGCATTATGTTTATATATCAATTTATCAAGCACCAATGCTTTTGCAGAAAGCAGGTATGCGCCCATATTGGTAAATAGTGATGGGATAGAGTTAACTTTTCTTTCCTGCAGATACTTACGTACTTCTACATAAGGATCTACGCGACCATCATTATAATCGAACATAATACCCATAGAGGCATTTAGCACTTTCTGGTCGCGCTGTGCTTTCTCTGCAAGACTGATACGAACTGAGTATTTACGTTTTTTATAAAGGTGAGTATTGAACGCTTGTTGTAGTTTATATTCATTGGGCGGAGATACAATACCAATCTCTATACACGGATGTTCCATAAAACACTTGCCCAACCACCCTGAATGGTTGCCCAACCCTCCAACGACTTGTGCATCGCTTGCCAATAACAAACGTGACGCCTCAATAGAACCTGTGGCAATCAGCACGTTATTAACAGGTATTATTACTTTCTCGCTATTAAAGTTGGTAAGCTCTATATTATCTGCAAGCTTATCATTATTCACATTTATGCGTGTAGCAACTGCATTATATAGTACGGTTACATCATGTTCCAATGTACTATAATAAAGTTTTTTAAAGTTGGGTTCGGGTGCCCATTTCGAGAAATGATACCATAGCTCATCTCTGTTAAACGGCTGCTTCTTCATACCCAACATCGCAAATACATCTTCCTCATAATCTACCTCATCAACACCCATAAAACGATTGGCTTCGTTGTAGTATGGTTGTACCTCTTCTATAGGTAAAGGCCAACCGCTGTTTTCTACCCAGTCCCTTTTACTGAAGTCGATTGGATAAAATGGCAATGATTGTCCGCCCCAAGCAATGGTAGTACCACCAACCGCACGTTTACGACCGCTTTCAGAGCTTTCTAACTCCTTGCCGGTCTGCAATATTTTATTGAGTGATTGTCTTTCTGCATCTTCTTCAAAATGACCTGCCTCAATCATCAACACACGCTTACCTTTTTCTGTAAGCTTGACTGCTAACAAAATACCCGCTGCACCGGAGCCTATGATAGTATAATCATAGTCTTCTTTACGAATGGAGGGGAATCCTGTATTGCAATCTATATATGGCACTATCAGATGTATTTTTTGTATGCCGCCAAATTGTTTTTCAACACTTGTGGCCTACGGGTAGAAAACAATACTTTACCGTTACTGTTTTCTTTAGCACATTTTGCAAGTTTATACCCTGCTTTGTCTGTGGCAGAAACTTCCGAAGGGAATATTTCATTTGCCAGGTTATTGATACAACTATGTAGTATATGCAGCTTATCAGGATATTGCCCCTTTAACTCTTTAGCTATAGCAGTATCGTAGCTATATTGCAAGACATCTATCCTACTTATCTCATCCGCACTACATACTTTCACATTAAATGCATCGGTAGCAATACCTATCTGCCCAACGATACCTTTCTGCTTCATATCCATCAGGTATTGCATAGCATCATCGTGTATGAAAGACGGACGACCTTCGTGCAACAAATAGTAATCTATATAGTCTGTACCCAATCTGCTAAGGCTTCTGTTCAGACTACTTTCCACATCCTGTTTTGTAATGATGCGGTGTGGCAGTAATTGTGGTTCATAAACACCTGGTGCAGGCATTTTGATACCTCTCAGTTTTTTATTCCAGTAATTGAGTGGCAATGCTAATACCGGAGGCAACTTGCCCGTTTCTGTATTACCCAGACCAAACTTTGTGGTAACAGTAACATGCTGACGTTTATTACGAATAAAACTACCAATCAGCAGTTCAGAATATCCGCGCCCGTACAATGG
Source organism: Chitinophagales bacterium (assembly GCA_017303395.1). Lineage (GTDB taxonomy): Bacteria > Bacteroidota > Bacteroidia > Chitinophagales > Chitinophagaceae > Polluticoccus. The sequence goes on along the minus strand of JAFLBN010000008.1, from coordinate 110,630 downwards.
TGCGGTATCAAAATGTTTTACACCATTTTCGTAGGCATTGTTCAGCAACTTCGTCACAGCATGTTGTGATGACATACTGGAAAGCGAAGCGCCACCAAAACCTAATTGTTCAAAAATGTTACCCACAAATCTTATTTAATGAATTCGCCAGTATTTGCGTTACAGCTTTTGCACTGTATTGGTCGAATGCTTTTGTATCTACCTGTGATGGCTGAAACTGCTGCTTAAACTCCAGGTAGTTGTCCATCAAAGGGTTAAAATCTGTTGTTATCTTTTCAATGTTCTCAGGAACAATCGGATAGGCTATACCTGCTTTTGTGCTATTGACAACATTGAATGCTGTCGATTCGCCATGCAACACTGCAAGTATTGCTTTAGAAGACAATACCGCCTGATACACTTTGGATGGTGTATAGTGCGGTTCTGTACTACCCAATATAAAAATACCATCTGCAGCATCCAGATGCACCAAGACGTCCATATACGGTATACGTGCAGGATACTCAAACACTACAGATTGCCACAAGCCGTATTTTTCTGCCAATGGTTTTATGTTATACCCTTGCGGATCGTTTGGTGATTTACCGGTACCTATAAAGTGAAACTCTATGTTTTGGTATTTTCCCTTTTCTGCACTGATAGCTTTGAAAATTGCTTCGAGTGGCTCATAAGCTTTAGGTAGCATTGCACCCGCATATACCAGTTGTATTTTTGCAGATTTTGCAAACAGATATGGCTTGATATCCATCTGCGCCACTTTCGCATGATCCTCTCTTTCGCCTCCATAAGGCATAGCCGCAAACACACAAGACTGTAGCAAATGAGGATTCCGTTCGTGCACACCTTTGTAATAGCCTTCTGCAACACCTGTAATCAGCGATGCCTTTTTTACTGCTATTGGCTCAAGAAACTTTGCAACCGTTTCGCTAAGCCTGTATCTCCATCCTGCACCCGGGAATTCATGCACCCATGGATCTATATAATCTATACCATACTTCACCCCGGTGCTTGCATGCAGCCAACGGCCGAGCAATGCAACGTAAAATGATGGAATGGGTATGTACACAAAATCAATCTTATCTCTACGAACGATTTGCTTAGCCTTCTTATAAAGTTGAAAGAAACCACGCATCCCAATATCACCTATTAGCCTTGGCTTTGTTACTCCAAAAGCTGATGCCTTATCTATTTTCAGATTAGAAGGGACCAATTTTTCTAAATTATGATCCAGCTTCTCTTCGTAATATTTCTCATCTACCATCAACACTGTCGGCTCCCAACCCATAGATGGCAAGTGTTGCGCAAATAAACGCGACCTGTGTACTGCGGCAAGATTAGATGGCGGAAAGTGTGGTGATATGATTAATATCTTCTTCAAGAAAGTGCTTTATTAACTGCTGCCAGAAATAGCTGTTGTTCTTTTTCCCAATTCAATTCCTCTGCTGCGAGCTTATATCCATTCCTGCGGTGCTGTTGCAATAGTTGTTTGTCTTTGTAGTATTTGGTAATTGCGGTAGCGAGCAGTGTCGGATTGCCGGATGTATATGTCTGACCAATACCTGGATACTGCTTCATAAACAACTCTTGTCCTTCTGTACCCGACGCAATGATGGCATTGCCACAAAGCAGATAGGTAGACATTTTATTAGCCACGCAAATACGTTTGTTCAGATTATGAACTATCTCTAACGCCAACCCAATATGATACTGAGACAATTCGATCATCAATTCTTTTTCAGGTAGCGGCTTCTTAAATATCAGTGCATGCTTAGTATTGGTAAGCATATCTGTAAAAAACTGTCGATTGCTGTCTGTACAGTTTCCAATCAGTGTGAGCTCTATAGGGAAGTCATTGATTTGATTTAGCGCCCTGATTACATCATCGAGCCCTCTGTCCAATCCTACATTCTGAGAGAACCACACCAACTTGAGAGGTTCTCCATCATTAAGCTGCAAGTCCTGAAACTCTGGTTGCAGCTCAAGCAGAAATACATTGTTCACGACTACAGACCTATCTTTTATTGCCGGCACATCTTGTATGGTGTGTTGCAATATCAATGGTGCCGCTACTGTAACATAGGCTGCATCTTTCAGCGTGCCTTGCATCAGCATTCTTGCATATTGTTCAGGCGTTGTATCATCGTACTCACCAGGATGATAATCTTCTACATCCACACCGTAAGGTATACCTGCATTTTTAGCAGCATTGTAAACTGGCAAAAATGCACCGAGATTGTGAGCAATCAACATATCATATTGCGATGCAATTTGTTTCAGTTTACTATGCAGCAACCAACTTCTTTTTTCAATTGCATAAGAAGTGATAGCAAGATTCTTTGGGAATAGTTGCTGTAGTTTACCTGCAAGTTTTCCAACCAGCGTAGCAGCGAGCCATCCTGCTTTCGAACGTCTGCCAGTATCCAATGTTATCCATTGCACTAGCGGGAGCGCGGACTCTAGCAATGCCTCATATTCTTCAGACCAGTTTCTGATATCAAATTTGAGCACAGACACTTTGTAGCCACTATTCACCAAGGCTGTCAATTCTTTATAACACCGTGGATTGCAGGTCATGTTTGCCGTAGTTACCAGTAACACCTTTTTACCTGTAGTATTCATTACAGAAACGAGGCTATTTTTTGAAGGTTACTGATATACGAATGGTCTTTTGCAAATGCTATTCGTCTTTGCTGTTCTTGCGCAGCATTGTGTTTTGGAATATTTGCGACCACATCTTTAAACAATGCAGGTAGATTCACGTTATTTCTTTCTGCCGGCATTTCAATCAGCCTGTCAGGCGTATCGTAAGTGGTAATATTGTTAGATACAATTACTTTACCCGTAGCGAGATACTCTAACACCTTATGATAGTTTGTGCCTCCACTCTGATCTCTGTCAATATCATAACATATCAGAAAGCCGTCCATCTTCTTCAATTCTTCTGCTAACACCCGCGGCAATACCTGACCATGCAAATGCACGTTAGTAAGTTGTTTTAAGGTATCGATAAACTTCAAGGTATCTGCATCATTACCTGAAGCAAGATTGGAGTTTGCATAATCGTAAGAACCCCAGAGATTAAATTCCACTTCAGGATTCTCTCTGAATATCTGCAGCATAGTATCGCGATCCAGATCGCGACGAAGGAAGTTGCCTGACAAACCTATCTGCAAAGGCGCATTAATAATTTCATCTATTTTTTCGTTAATAAAATATGATGCTACACCATGACCAAGATTATATAGCTGAATGCCACAGCCCTCATACTTCACCAAGTACTCCTTCGCGATAGACAATACTGCAGATGCACCTTTAGCAGCTTCTACGGATGCTTTGTCTTTAGAATCATCTGCAGCTATCAATATTTTAGAGCAGTTCCCAAATGCAGGCAGAGGCAGTGTATTCGAAATATCGAAAGAAATAATGGCATCTACCTTATGCGGCAATTTGCTCATCAGCCTTTTTATATGCCTTGTGATGAGGAAATTATAAACTGCCGGGAGTTTGAACTTGACAAACAATGGGAATGACAACCTATGCTTAACGTAGTAAACGTTTGGATGTTCTGTTGAAAAAATCTTCACTTCGCCTTTATTAAGGCTCATGTCACTATTCGGACCTTCAATATAATATACATGATTACCCATCTTGCCTAGCTCCACTGCATAGTGATGCTTCGACAAGAACATAGTCCCCCAGTCTTGCTGAGAGAGTATGAGTACTGTCTTATTCTCAAAGACCATCATTATGCCTTGAAAAAGTCTTTTATTTTCTGTGCTACATACGCAATCTCTTCTTCTTTCAATTCAGGATACATTGGCAAAGACAATATTTCATCCTGATACTGCGTAGCAATCGGGAATTGTTCCGGTTTCAGACCAAGGTATGCATACGCCTTTAGGTTGGGCAATGCTGTAGGATAGTGTATCGCTGTCTCAATACCATTCTCTTTCAGGTATTGCATCAGTTTTTCACGAACCTTGGTACGGATCATGTACAAATGGAAAGTATGTTTAGAATCGGGCCTTGTGGCAGGTAGTACTATATCGTTAACATCAGCCAGATACTTATGATATAGTGCTGCGTTATTGATGCGCTGTTCTGTCCACTTATGTATATGTGGCAGCTTTGCAGATAATATTGCTGCCTGCATGCTATCCAGACGGCTATTGATACCCTCTATCTGATGCTGGTGTTTTGTAAGCGCACCATGGTTTGCAAACATCCTGATTTTGGTTGCCAGCTCATCATCGTTGGTAATGATACCACCCGCATCACCGTACGCACCAAGATTCTTACCAGGGTAGAAGCTAAAGCTACCTGCTATACCAGTAACACCAGCATATACGCCTTTATATTCAGAGAAATGAGACTGTGCACAGTCTTCAATCAGGTAGATATTTTTTTCCTTACAGATGCGTGCTATTGTCTCTACATCCGCCATCTGCCCCTGCAGGTGTACCAATATCAGTGCTTTTGTAGCAGGTGTTATGGCTGCTTCCAATTTAGTTTCATCTATACTATAGTAGTCAGGATGAATATCTACAAAAACTGGTTTTGCACCAGCTTGTGTTATTGTTTCAGAGCTTGATATCCAGCTATTTGCAACGGTTATAACTTCATCACCCTCACCAACACCAAGCATCTTCATAATGATGTACAAAGAATCTGTACCATTGGCTACAGATATCATATGCTTAACACCGTAAGCTTTTGCAAATGCCTCTTCAAACTCCTTCACGTACTTTCCGCCTACGAAGGATGTATTATTGATTACATTCTGAATACCAGTATCTATATCATTTTTAATGCTCAGGTATTGCTGTTTTAAGTCTACGAAAGGAATATTCATTATTATAAATCTTTTATTTTTTTAGCAGGATTACCAACATATACACCAGGCTGTGTAATATCTTTTGTCACTACAGCACCGGCACCTATTACTGCATTGTCGCAGATAGTAACGGGAAGTATGGTAGCATTGGAGCCTATAGATACGTTATTGCCAATTTTAGTTTCTCTCCACAATGCCTTATTAGCCCTTGCAGGTCCGCCATTGATGAAAGGGTCGTTAATAAACATAACACCATGTGCAATAAAACATGTTTCACCAATTGTTACCAACTCACAAATAAACGTATGCGATTGCACCTTGGTACCATCCCCTATCACTACGCCTTTTTGTATTTCAACAAATGGCCCTACAAAACAGTTATTCCCGATAGTAGCACCATATATATTTACAGGTTCTACTACAGATACGTTTTGCCCGAAGGTAGTATCAACAATTTTGCATTGTAAAAGGTGAGGCTTGTTTACCGGCTCATCTTTATGTGTCATAATTCCTGGGCTCAGATTAGTATTTTGTTGTAAAATATATTTTCTCTCCACCTACATATGTATACGGAGGTTCGAAGTTGGGCATCAGTGTTGCTCTGATATAGCGTTCAATTTTATCCTTATCCCAACTGAGGTCAATTTGCTTCAGCTTATCTATATCTTTTCGGTATACAATCTTTGTACCCCTTTCCGCTACCAGATCTTTCTGAGGTATGCATGTATAGTTTTCATTAAGAATATCCACGATACTTTCTTTAAACAGCTCGACAGACTTTTCGGATGTCATTTGAAAGAGCTGTTCTACATAAATCCCTTCCGGCATATCGAATCTTTTTTCTGCTATTATATCTCCGCTATCTATACCAACATCCAGCACATGCAACGTAGTACCGAATACTTTTGCACCCTCTACTATAGCATAAGAGAACTGATTGCACCCCCTATACTCCGGCAACGGTGCCATATGCAAATTAATAGCCTGTTTTGTAGCACGGGCTATATGTTGTGGCTTCAATATTTTATGATATTGCACTGAGATGATGTAGTCAAACTCAGGCAGCGTTAACATCTCATCCAACTCTTCGTAAACAGGGATATTGTTTGCTTCTGCAATACCGATTAGTTCTCTGTTAGTACTTGCATTCCTGTTGAGGTTTGTAAAAACTGCAGCTATATCAATATTGTTTTCTGCTGCTTTTTCTATCAAAAACTTTAAACACTCTAATCCTACTGTTTTAGCACCCAGGTACGCGACTCTAATCATCTTTTAGTTTTTAATGAGGTTTACGATAGGGCGAATAAGTTTCAGAATCTTATACTTGTCATATATTGTCTTACCAATGCCGTAATGTTCATGCGGCACAGGCTCGGCTTTCATATACTCGTCAAATGCCTGCTCACTAAAGCCAAGTTTCTTCAACACAAATTCTTTATCAATGCGCATCATCTCATCCGGATAATACTCTTCTTTCAATTCCTCCAATGCCTCCGCCTTCGTTATCTGACCAGAACATATCAGGTTTGACAAATGTGCTTTGCGCTTATCTACACCAAACTTATTCGGCAATATATACGCCTGATAAAAGCGGGTAAATACAGATTCGAAGTGTTTACCTCCATAATCTCTCCAACCAAGCTTTGTTTTGATTACTTCTTTCACATGGTCTTTTTTATAGTCCATGAGATTGAGCAACGCAAGACTTTCGGTTGGATTTGTTTTATCGTAGTATAATTCCTTTAACGGAGTCATCAACGGATAGGTCTTTAACGGAACACTACCGAATTTTTCATGGATGCTCAACAGATTGGAGGTATCCTTACATATCCAGGCGCGCGGCAGTACAGATTCTGTAACAACATTATCTCCAGACAAAAAGTACTTCACTTTATATTTATGAGCTGTCTTCTTTAAAACAGCACGGAATGCCAGATCTGTAATAGCCTCAATATCGATAACATTTGCTTTGAGATATGCCAATTGTATGTCTCTGAATTCATCCCAGTTGATAACGTATGTATCAAGGTCCATATCGAGCGTGCGAACTATAGACTGAATATTCTGAACTGCCAGTTCAGAGTTCCAACCATTGTCGCAGTGTACACCCAACGGACGAATACCCCACTCCTTAGCTACATAAGCTAGATAACTACTGTCTACACCACCACTAATACCTAGTACACAATCGTACTTCTTGCCCTTGCCGTCTGCTTTTATCTTATCAATTATAGATTGTAGTTCACGTTCACCTTCCTGACCGCTTTTCACAAACTCCTTTTCTTCCTGAACATATGTTACACAATGGTTACAAATGCCTTTGTCATCAAATTTTAAGAAAGGATCATCGTTTGTATCCATGATACATTGTGAGCACTGCCTGTAAGGTGTAACGTTATATCCCCGCATTATCCGTTGTTTTTAACATTTACAGCTGCTGTGTAAATCTTATCGATTATCTCTACTGTTTTCAAACCCTCAAATGCACTTGTAGAAATAGCAGCATTATGTGTAAGTACGTTTATCAGGTTTTCATAAACTTTATCATGGTTCGACATAGAACCTTGATAAGAGCCATAGTTATTAGGCTTATTACCTTCAGGTAGGTTCTCTATTTTATAGTCTTTTATGTTCTGGTATTCCAGCTCATTCAGATATTGACCTCCAATTTTCACAGTACCATTCTCTGCAAATATGGTCAGCGAACCTTCCATATTTTTCTGATAACTATTTACAGTATAGTTGATAGTACCTATTGCACCGTTGTAGAATTCTGCAATAATTGCGCCTGTATCTTCAAACTCAATAGTGTCTTTGTGTGCGTAGTTGCCGATGTATGCCTGCACGTTCTTGATGTCGCCAATCATCCAATACAGCAGGTCTACAAAGTGAGAGAACTGTGTGTACAGCGTACCACCATCCAAATCTTTTGTTCCTTTCCAGGAGTTAGCATAGTAGTCGTCGTTCCTGTTCCAGAAACAGCTTAGTTGCACACTATATATTTTCCCAAAACGACCTTCATCTATTGCTTGCTTAACAGCAGCCACTGGTGGATTGAACCTGTTTTGCTTTATAGCGAATAAACGTTTATTAGATTGTTCAGCAGCCTTTATCATTTCGCCACAATCATGCACATTTATGGCCATAGGTTTTTCGCACAGTGCGTGGAAACCAGCCTTCAGTGCTTTGATGGAATGTTGTGCATGCAAACCATTCGGCGAGCATATCGACACTACATCAATATCCTTTTCGTTAGCTAAAAGAGTATCTATATCGTAATATGCCTTCGCTTCGTACTGTTCTGCCAGCGCATCAGCTTTTTCTTTTACCACATCGCATACTGCAACAAGTACACCTTGCTTATTGATATGTTCTGCATGTCGCTGTGCTATGCGGCCACAGCCTACCAACGCGAATTTGATTTTAATGTCAGCCATTTCAGACAAACTTTGATTTATACTTTAAAAAACTTTTTTCGAAATATTGATATGAAATATGAGCTACCGCAACAGTAATGATAAACATCTTGGTTGCTGCACCTACTTAGTAATTACTTTTCCTGTAGGAAAATTAATTAGCACTCCCATGCCTTTTTTCTGAAATACAAACATGCTACCTGCTGCAACTGCTGATGCACCATTATCTACAGCCTTCTGAAAATCATCAAGACTACCTGCACCACCGCAAGCTATCAATGGCACATTGACATTTGCAGACACTTCTTTAATCACATCAAATGCATACCCACCCCATGTACCGTCTAATTCAATGCTATTTACCATTATCTCCCCAACACCAGCCTGTTGTAATTGCTTTGCCCATTCCACAGGACTACTACCAGATGATTTGGTGCCTGAGTATGCAAATGCTTTATTCTTACTTAGCAATGGCTTCTTAAAATCTATACACCCTACCACTGCCTGACTACCATATACTGATGCAATCTTGTCAACCAGCTTCAGGTCTTCAAAAAGTATTGAATTCAATATCACTTTTTCATACCCAGCATCAAACACTTTCTTAGCCGTGTCGTAATTTCTGATACCACCACCATATGCCATTGGCATAAACGCTTCGCCCGCTATCTCACGAATCTTCACAAAATCGGGTTCCCGTTTTTCAACTGATGCTGTATAGTCCAGAAGAATCAACTCATCAGCTTCTTTCTCATTAAATATTTTAACTGCATTTATCGGATCACCGATATAAGCAGGATTCTTGAACTTGATTGTTTTATATAATCCACCCTTGTTCAGCAAAAGGACAGGTATTATTCTGGTTCTAGCCATTCTTATCTGTTAGTTAGGGTATATCTCATTTATCTTTCTCAGGAAGCTTGCAGCGCCAAACTGATCTAAAGCATAATTCCTTATCGACGTTGCACTATACACATCTTGATTATCCATCTGCCAAGCCATCGCATCCGCTAATTGTTCGACATTTCCTGTTTCTATAAGTATCCCACAAGTATCATTGACAAATGATTCCGGCCCTCCACACTTCGTAGCTATTACTGGTTTACCAAACAGCATGCCTTCTATTAGCACAACACCAAAAGTTTCATAGTCGCTCGACAGCACTATTGAATCTGACTGTTGTATTGCTTCCAATATTCGCTGTCTACTAAGCAGGCCATGCATTATTACATCCTTCTGCAACTGCAGGTTATCTATTTGTGCTTTAATCGTGTCATACTCAGAGCCGCTACCTGCCAACCAAAGCTTTGCATGTGCATACTTAGACTGTTTCTTTAACGCTGCAAATGCCTCAATTAGCAACTTATGATTTTTCTTGGGATGTAGCTCTGCAATATTCAGGAATACAAAATCGTTCGTAGTACTCTTTGTAGCAGGAGTGTATTCGTAGGCTTCTAAAAATGGGTCAAGTACATTCGGAAAATAGTTGAACGTAACACCACCAAACTTGGTTGCCAGTAATTCACAAAATGGCTTGCTTACAGCATATACCCCATCACTCCTCAGGTAAGCTCTGTGCAACAAATTGTGCAGACGCCTATCATTTATCAATCCGCGCGCATGCCAAGTACTATGCTCTGTTATTACATATGGCACTTTATAAATACTCTTAATAGCCTGAGCCAATATACCTGAGTACATTGCATTGTGAGCATGCACAACATCAGGCATGCCATATTTTGCAACATATTTTTTGAAAGCTGCTAAGCCTGCTTTTACCCAACCATAGCTATTTGTGTAGTCAGATGGCGCAGCATAATAAAACCCCTCAACCCTAAACACATTTATTTCGCCAACCCTTTCCTCTTGTATAAACTTATCCTGATTGAACAGTTTATTGTAAGAAAGCGACAGTACCTGCTTAAGCGACATATTGTCTGTGCTATTCCCTGTCCTCTTGCCAATCAGCTTGAATAAAATAGACTTTGCAAGCATGGGAATAGAATATGCCTGTGTCACAGATAATACACCAACCTTATAACCGGCATTTTGCAGAATACACGCCTGGTGATATTGAAAAATGCCGAGGAAGTGATTCCTCTGTGGTACAAACTCTTCCGGTGGGATAATAAAAACGTGCATCCGTATATTGAAGCGTTATCTACGGTAGTAGATGCTTCTTATTCTTCTTGTAATTTTTCTAAACTCGGTCACCTTGTTCACTTTCTTCATATGCTTCAATACGGCTGCTCTTTCACCCTCAGAAAGCGGACATTGAGGATGAGCAAACGCATTAGCAATCGTTTCTGCTGTAAGTTTACTGTACAACTTTGCATAGTCATCATTAGACTCCCTTGCGGGGTGGTCTCTTACCCAAACCAAATCTCTCGGTATTTTCAGCATAGGATACGTACGCCCTAACGCAAACCACAATTGTGTATCACCAATCATTCTATCTCCTGTAAAACCACCTATAGCATTAAAACAATCGCGTCTTATGATAGCACTACCTGGTGCACGATCGAAGTGACCATACTGGTAAAAATGTTCCATATATGCCTGATGCTGAGAAATCAAAACCGGGTATGGTTTCTTTTCATCAGGGTAAGATGATAAACCAAAACCTGCTTCGGGGTTCTTATCCATCATGTCTACCATTATCCCTAACGAGTAAGGGTATAGCAAATCATCAGAATCGACGTATTTAATATATCTGCCTACAGCATAAGAAGCTGCTCTATTCCTATTCGGATAGTCGCCCAGATTTTTTTCATTCCTGTATGCACGTACTCTATTATCTTTCTGCACATACTCCTGCACTACTTCGTAGGAGCCATCTGTCGAGCAATCATCTACAACAATAACTTCGAAGTCCTTAAAGTCTGACGCTAAAACGCTTTCTATTGTTTCGCGTATCAGGTCTTTTCTATTATAGGATGTTATTAAAACACTTACTGCAACCATAAACTATTACTACAAACCCACTAGTATTTTGCCGGTGCTACGGGTGGCACACCGCAAAGCAACTCATGTTGTTTATCCAACGCTTCATCGCCTTGTTTTACTATTTTCAGAAAGTCAGCAATCACCTTGGCATATACTGCACGGAGTTTCTGATTATATCTGAACCATTTTATTTTTTCTGCAAAACTTAATTTAGCCTCGTTTAAAAGAAGCTTTACCAACTTTAAGGTATCAATAAATCCCGGGCTATATATCTCGGGCAGATTACCAAAAAACCTGTACATATGATATAATACAGTGAATGTTCGTTTATACGTATATTCAGGATTTTCGTAATGGTAGTGGTGAACAACTGCCTCAGGGTTGTATACCAACGTATACCCATTCAGGTATGCGTCTTTAGCCCATTGAGCATCTTCTGCGAAAGACGTTTTTCGGAAAGGAATTTCAACCAATGCATGTCTCAGATACATAGCGGTTACATCGTCCCACCCACAAACACTTCTTTTTTCTGTCGGAGAGAGATTGGCAAATGCTTCTTTTGAGAAACTATATGCTTTAGCCTCTCCCTTACCAATAGGCCTATACCACTCTGCAGGATTCTTATCTTTATCATGTGGCACTACCTGCTTACCACAAACTGCAGCTACATTTTCTGCAAGGCCAAAACCATCTAACATTTTCTGCAACCAAAGGCTATCCGCAGCAACGGCATCTTGCACAGTCATCACTACATATTTGCCACAACTGTTTGCTACTCCCAAATTACGCGTCAACCCGTGGTTGAATGTTTCGGGTTGAATACTTATAACCTTTACAGGATAGGACTTTAATATTTCAAGCGTCTTATCTGTAGAGCCAGAGTCTATTACAATAATCTCACATTGGGAGAACAGTGTTTGAGACATTACACCTCCCAAACATTTATCCATCCAATATTCCCCATTCTTTACAGGGATCACTATAGATATTAAAGGTTGTTTTTCTGACATTTTATAACGCTACTTCACCAGTCCATTTGACAGATGTAATAGTAACACCTCCTACATGACCCATATCCATCACCTTTTGCTGCAAACCATTATACAAAAATGGCAGCTTATATAATTTTGCTTTCGAGAAAGCTATGTACCTGTTTATTTTTCTGAGCTCTTGTGAATCAACAACTTTGTAACGATTCAACGTCTCAACCATTTCACTAGCACCCTCATAATAACCACTTTTAACCGCACTTACCAAAACATCTATACCCATCACCTTTAACGGTGCTGCATACTTTTGTTGCAAACCAGCTTCCTTTATTTTAGAGCAGGCATAATTGTATACGGATATACGGCTCTGCATTTTGGGTGCAGAATAATACCCTACACGCGAAAGGCTATCATCGGAAATGCGAAGAAAAACGTCAGGCTTCAGGTCTAATCTTTTTTTATACTTAACAGGATATAGTAAGCTTCTTATATGAAGCTCAATATCTTGCCAGAGCTTTAAGTCTTCCTTCCACATACCAACTTTCACAAAAGAAGATTTTTTCCACAGTGGACCCGTACCTTGGCAAACTGCATCACCTCTTAATATTCGGGCTAAGTCATCTTCGTCTTTATCTATGTTCCAGATAATACGTGTATCATCAGGTTTGCTTTTAAACAACAACATAGGAAAGATTACAAAATCGCAATCTTCATTTTCCTGCATTGCTTTTACACGCTGTCCCAAACAAAAAGAGGCCAGCACATCATCTGTATCCAGAAACATTACATAGTCGCCTGTGCATCTTTCCACAGATATATTTCTGCAAACACAAGCACCTTTTGGGTCTCTATCTCTTTTGAAGATTTTCACACGACTATCTGAAGCTGCATATTGTTGCAATTTCTCCCAACTTTCGTCTGTACTACCATCATCGGTAATCACCCATTCCCAATGCGGATATGTTTGATTAAAGATGGACTGAGCAGTTTCATCCACTATATATGCCCTGTTGAAACTGGGCGTTATTATAGAAACAACTTTATTCACTATACCTGTTTTCCCGAAAGCTTTTTAAATGTATGCCACAGCGGCCTTAGTGGCTTTAATATGGGGTAATAATGGAAGAAAGAACCTTCGGTATCAAACTCTCTGTGATTGCGAACAGGTAGTTGCATTATTTTATCAAACTCTTGTTCGCTAAGTCCCAGCTTCTTTAAGACAAACTCTTTATCAACCTGAAATAATGCTTCATCGTAAGCAGGTTTTTTCATCTCTTCCAAAGCTTGCTCTCTTGTCATTTGTCCCGAACAAATCAAGGTTGCATAATGTGCTTTACGTTTATCTACACCAAACTTTACCGGCAGTATATAGCCTTGATAAAATCTTGTCCAGATGCTCTCGTAATGCTTGCCACCGTAGTCTTGCCAGTCTAACTCTTTTTTCAACACCTCTTTTACATCATCCTTTACGTAAGGCATCCAATTGAGATAATTTACAAACTCAACCCCGGACTCTTTGATAAACTTTTTCATTTTTTTATCAAGGAACGGATATGTCTGCAAAGCTTTCTCACCATACTTTTTGTGTATGGCTTTTATATTGATGTAGTCTTTCTTATTGTACGTCCAATGGTAAGGCAACACACCTTCTGTCACTACATTATGCCCACCGAGCACGTACTTTATATCATTGTCTTTAGCTATTTTGAACATGGTGCCGTAAATAGCATGATCTGTAAGCACTTCAATATCTATCACTGAAGCCTTGAGATATGCCAACTGCAAATCTTTAAATTCCTCCCAGTTGATTACATATGTACTAAGATCAAAACCTAACTTATTAACTATGTGATGAATATTCATCACAGCCTGTTCACTATTCCAACCATTATCAAAATGCACACATAGTGCTCTTAAACCTAGCTGCTTCGCCTTGTATGCTACATAACTGCTATCAACACCGCCACTTAATCCTATCAGGCAATCATATTGCTTATCCTTTCCGTACTCTTTTATAGCATTGACCGTTTCCTGTAACAATTGTTCACCTTCTTGCCCTTGCTTCAGATAACAGGCCGCTTCAGAGTAATACCAGTGACAATGATTACAAACACCATTCTCATCCAACACCAAATTCGGGTCGTCGTTACTATCTAATATGCAATTTTTACAGGTAATCATGATAAATAACCTAGGTCTTCGAATAACTTTTTACTCACAGCGTCAATACTATAATTTTGTGAGACAGTAACGGTTTTTTCTTTTAGTTTCTCAAGCGTCGAATGTTCCGTTAAAGAAACTATTTGTGCTTTCAATTCATCCGCAGTATTATACCTCAATATTGCGTTTGAGATATCAGCAGGCACATGTAAGCTTTTCGGCAGAATAGCAGGCATTGCATATCTTACCACATCAAATATTACTCCTGATTCTTTTGAAACACCGTATGTTTCTTCTATTCCTGCAAAAGATGTCTGTATGTTGATAGGAGCAAGTATTACTGTAGTGTCTGATATTTCGTGCTCAAAATGTTTAGGATCGTCAAGTAAATCTATCAAATAGCCTTTCTTTTTCAGTTCTAAGCATTTAGCAACGATTTCATTACCATAGTCCCCTATAGGAGGTCCCAAAAGCTTTAGTTTGAATTTCTTAGAATCCAGTTCCTGAAAAACATTCAATATCAACTCATAGTCTCTTCTGGTTCGTTCTATTACACCCGGCACAGCTATTGTGATGCAATCCCCTGTCGTATTTCCTCTAAAACCCTCATATACTGAATATGGAAAAACAACAATGTTCTTCTTAGGCTTATACTTCGATTCTATATACTTCTTCACATTTTCACTAAGTACCAGAACTGACGCTGACAATTCTACTAATCTAAGCATTGCTTTATGCTGCTCATTGCGGGGGCGCTTAAAGAGTTTATATCTTGTACCCTTCATCAGCCAGAAGTTGGCATTGTGTATAGTTAGTACGATATGCCCATAACTAAACATACTAAGCCAAGTTATGGCATCATTAAAATCTGAATAAATCGTATTTAGAAAACTATATTGAACCTCAATACCTGAGAATTTATCAGCCTTTGCCAATAAATCCTTAGGAGAGTCGGCAACTATCCAATCAACTTTTATATTAAAAGGTAGTTCTAGTTCTTTCAACCTTTCTATATACTCCTGTACTGAACATATATAAATATGACTTGCATACCTGCAAGCCGACATATAGAGTGAGTACAGCATTTCATAGTGGTCGAAATCAACAATAAGAACTTTCATATTACCTTTCAATCATCCTAGATTGCTCAACACCTCTTGTTACATCCAAATTCCCCATCAACAACAGCACAATACTCTTCATTATATTCTTGACACTTGGTTGCTTTTTAAAAAGTCCAAATGCTACTACTGATTTCTTTATTCTATTTAGCTTTGTTGATGCATATAACTGCAACGCGAGTGCATGCATCTTTTTATATATCACCAACTTGTCTGCACTGGTGTTCTCAGGATAGTTATAAACATGATTTAACATATCCAACTGAGAGAGCAATACTTTGTGCATTTTCTCATCAGTCCAGTTAGTAGCAGTTATTGAATCATTGCGATATCTATAGCGACACATTATATCATAAACACCTATCGCTTTGCTATATCTGGCTACAAAAAGATTGAGATACCAGTCTTCAGTAATAAATCTTGCATCAAATCTGAACTTCAGCTTACGTAACAAGTCCAAACTATACAACGATGCTTGTACAAAGAACGTCACTGAGTATACTATATCGTGCAGAATATTTTCCTGAGGTATTGGATAGTTCTTGTAGAACTTATCATCAAACCAATTACTGTCGCCCTTTGGATTGCTTTCCTCGTCGATGTAACTCATGTTGCCATAAGCCACTCCATATTCCGATCCGGCTCTTTCAAGCATCTCTACTTGCTTAGCTGTCTTCTCCGGCACAAACTCATCATCCCCTATAAAACTGATATACTTTCCTGTTGCCGCATCTAATATCTTGTTAAGCCCATAATGCAAACCTTTATTTTGCGGATGCTTTATGAATTGCCAATGCTGCTTATTGTGTTTATTGAGCCAATTTTCAATTAGGTCAACTGAATTATCTGAAGACCCGTCATCAACAATAATCACTTCTATATTAGCGTAGGTTTGAGCCATAATAGACTCAAGTGTCCTTACTACATATCTGCCGGTATTAAAGCTGACAACCCCAACTGTTACTAACGGACTATCCATTGTCAGCAACCCCTCTATCCTCCACCCATTTATCATAACCTATTCCCTGCCAAGGCATGCCACGTTCAAAATGATAAGGCCATGGATAATACGATTCAGTATTATCCATTTTTGATGGTATCTCTCGTATATCTCGGATTCTCTTAGCCGGTGCACCCATAGCAAAAGAGTATTCTTCAATATCTCTGCTTATCACAGAGTTCGCGCCTACAAGGCAATGCTTACCGACTCTCACACCAGGCAATACTTTACAGTGTATCGTTATTATCGAATAGTCATCGACATGTGCACCTGACAAAGTAGTAGATGGTGGCTGCGGATCGTTTGTAAAGATTGTATAAGGGTATATGAAAACATAATTTCCAATAACCGTTTGCTCACCTATGTGAACATTACTATATATGCGGCTATAGTCACCTATTTTACAATTACCCTGAATATCTACAAGAGTACTGATAAGACAGTGCTTACCTGCAATTGTATTTTCTCTGATTGTTACTCTATGTCCGGTAATACAACCTTCTCCTAATGATGTACCTGCATATATTATACAATGACTCCTGATAAAAGCCCCTGTACCGATATACGTCGGTTTATTCACGTAGCTTTCTTCGTTCTGATAATACGCACTTGTCGGTTCACCTAAAACACAATCATTACATATAGTAACATTGTCGCCTATCACCACATTATCATATATGGTGGTATTATCTCCTATTCTAACATTTTTGCCAATGGTTGCTGTGGCACTAATGTGTACGTTCCTGTTATTAAACTTCATGGATTATTGGAGGTTTTACTGTTGAAGTCCCTTCAACAACTATTTCGTCATGTTGATTGTAAACATCTGATTTTATTACCCAAATGTTTTTATCAGCATTCTTTTCCAGCAACTCTAATTTTACAGTTATTGTATCGCCTATATAAACAGGCTTTTTAAAACTCAGGTTTTGATTTAAATGGATAGTTCCTACTCCCGGCATTTGAGTCCCCAATGCTGTACATATAAATGACGATGTAAGCATACCATGAGCAATTCGCTTGCCAAACCTTGTACTTTTTGCATATTCTTCATTCACGTGAAGGGGGTTGAAATCTCCCGTAATACCTGCAAATTGGTAAATATCAAACTCAGAAATAGTCTTAGAGAATGTAACGATATGCCCTATGTCAAAGTTCATTACAGTATATTTTGTATTCATCATAATGTCTGATGTAATCGCTTTCATCATAAGGCTCTGAAGCAAGCACCAAGCATATAGCTCCTGATGAGAAATTGGAGATATCCCTCCAAATACCGGGGCACAAGTACAAACCCATATTTGGTCTGTTCAGCGAAAATGTCTTTTTTGTCGTCCCATCATCAAGTGTTATATCAAAACTACCACTTGCTGCAATAATCAACTGCTTTAAGTCTCTATGTGCATGGCCTCCTCTATCAGCACCACCCGGTACATCATACAGATAATACACACGTTTTATATCGAATGGTATTTCAATATTATTTTGAACAGGCGTTATGTTACCAGCTCTGTTATGTATAACAGGGAAATGAACAATATGACAGTCAAAAACACTATTCCTGTTTCCCATCTTTTTTCATTTTAAGGTACTGCTCATAGTCCCTAATATATTGTCCTGCATCATACAGCTTATCTGTAACAATAAACGCAAGGCTGTTTGTTGAAAAATTCTCAAGCCTTCGCCAAATCATTTTAGGCACATACAATGCGTTGTAAGAACGATTGAGTGTTACGACTTTCTTTTCAAATCCATCATCTATTACCACATCAAAACTACCTGACAATGCAATGATTACTTCCTGCAAATCTGTATAAGCATGCCCTCCTCTGTGTTCTCCACCCGGCACATCATATATCCAATATGCGCGTTGAATTTTGAATGGTATATGCTCATCATTCTGGAAGAATGAAAGATTGCCCCTGTCATCCGGGATTATGGGCAAATCAATAAGCTTTACTGTCTCTAAAGTCATGGTTTAATTCACCTTGTTGAAGGTTGTACTAAATGGCATATTCAAATGCAACATACCAGGCAATACACTACTATTACTACCGCTAGCTTCATTCATTATCTCAAATTGGACGAAGTCTTCTAATGCACAAACCTCATAACGTTGACTTTCACCAAATATCAAGGTAAATTTATAAACACCTGCATTAAGTGTATGCGCAGGTATTCTTGACGATACTTTGTAGTAACCTCTCTTTGAATCTTTATTCGGGCTTAATATGGTACCGTTATGAAATACAATTATCTCGTCACTATTTTTCAGTTCGAATGTTACGTCGAGACTTATATCTTCTTTATTATTCAGAAACTCTAACTCAAAATCAAACCCTGAAGAAATAGAAATCACTTCTCCGTTTACAGGTTTTACATCAAATCGCTTGATGCGAATATGTTTATTGCCCGGTGCATTTTCAATATCTCCTTCGTGTATATACTCAGAATTTGTATTGTGAGACATCTGATAGAAGTTTACGCCATCTGTCTGCGTACCTTCAAATACCAATCTGCCATTTTTCATTACTACAGCACTGGTACACAATTGCCTTACTGCTGCCATGTTATGACTCACAAACAATACTGTTCTGCCTTCCTTCGCACTTACATCTTTCATTCTACCCAAGCACTTTTTCTGAAACTCAGCATCACCTACTGCAAGCACTTCATCCACTATCAATATTTCAGATTCCAGATGCGCGGCTACTGCAAATGCCAGACGTACATACATACCCGAACTATACCTCTTAACAGGTGTGTCTATATAACGCTCTACACCTGAGAAAGAAACTATCTCATCAAACTTTCGCCTGATTTCTGTTTTTGTCATGCCAAGGATGGCCCCATTCAAAAAGATATTTTCTCTGCCCGTCAACTCCGGGTGAAAACCTGTACCAACTTCCAACAAGCTTGCTATTCGTCCTTTCGCTTTTATACTACCTTTTGTTGGTGCCGTAACACGAGACAATATTTTTAACAAGGTTGATTTTCCTGCGCCATTTTTACCAATAACACCAAGTACGTCACCTTGATTCACTTTGAAACTAATATCCTGTATAGCCCATACATATTCGCCACCTTTGCTCTCTCTATTATTCTCTTCGCCAACTTTAGCATACGGATCTTCCTGTCCGCGCAAGCGGTGCCACAAACGATTAAGATCGTGTGAGAGTGTACCAGTACCTACCTCACCAAGGCGATATAGTTTTGAAATATTATTGAGCTCTATTACAGTATTCGACATGTGGGTATTTTTATACGGTATCCATAAAGTTTTTCTCAACCTTATTAAATATCAGAACACCTGTAAATAAGATTATTATTGTTGCAACTACGCTGTATGTAAAATATGCTGAATTAAATGCGCCGGCACCCAGAAACCCAAACCTGAATGTTTCGATAATTGCTGTAAACGGATTAGCAACTATCAACCACCTGTATTTTTCAGGAGCAAGCGATAAAGGATAAACAATCGGCGTAGCGTACATCAATAATTGCACGCCAAACGTCAGTAAGAAGCGAAGGTCTCTATACTTTGTAGTCAATGCAGAGAATATCAATCCTAAACCAAGGCCTAATAATCCCATCATTATTATTAAAACAGGAAACAATGCAGCAGCCCAAGTAAGGTGAGTATTGCTATCGCTGAAAAAAACATAGTAACCAAGTACTGCAAAAAATAGAATCAATTGTACTCCCAATCGCATCATTGCAGACACTACTATTGAAAGCGGTATTATCAACCTTGGGAAGTATACCTTACCAAATATATTTGCATTTGCAGTAAATGTTTCTGAGGTTTTAGTAAGGGCTTCAGAAAAATAGCCCCAACATGTAACACCTGCCAGATAAAATAGAATAGCAGGCACGCCATCCGTTGGCAATTGGGCTATTCTGCCAAACACAAGCAAGAACATCATAGTTGTCAGCAATGGCTGAACAAGAAACCATATTGGCCCAAGGATGGTTTGCTTGTAGAAAGACACAAAATCTCTCTTTACCAGCAACATAACCAAATCTCTGTACTGCCAAATCTCTTTGAAGTTTATTTCAAAAAGCCCTGTCTTGGGCTTAATGACTAAGCTCCAGTCTTCGTTATGATTTGTATCTTTCAAAATAGATTCTTAGTTGTTGAGAAACTTCTCTTTATATACGGCTTCAATACCTTCGCGCAATCCTATTTTAGCTTTCCACCCCATTGCATGAAGTTTAGATACATCCATCAGCTTGCGAGGAGTACCATCAGGTTTTGTTGTATCCCATACCAACTCACCTTCATAACCCACTATATCTTTTATCATCAGTGCCAGGTCGGCAATACTGATATCTTCACCAACCCCAATATTCACAAAACCTGCTTCATTGCAATGCTCCATCAAATAGTAGCAGGCATCTGCCAAATCATTTGCATGCAAAAACTCACGCAGTGGTTTGCCAGAACCCCAAACTGTAACATTCGGAGCACCTTGTTCTTTAGCATCATGAAATTTTCTCAGTAATGCAGGCAATACGTGCGAATTATTCAAATCGTAGTTATCGTTCGGGCCATATAGATTGGTAGGCATCACTGATATGAAATTGCATCCGTATTGAAACCTGTAGGCATCGCACATTTTGATACCAGCAATTTTTGCAATGGCATACGGCTCGTTAGTTGGCTCCAACAAACCTGTCAACAGATATTCCTCCTTCAGTGGCTGTGGCGCCATTTTAGGATAGATACATGACGAACCCAAAAACATCAGTTTCTTCAAACCATGCTTATATGCCTGATGGATTACATTGTTTTGTATCATCAGGTTATCATATAGGAAATCTGCCTTATATTGGTTGTTAGCAAGTATGCCACCAACTTTTGCTGCAGCCAGAAAAACATAGTCAGGCTTTTCGGCAGCGAAGAATTGTTCTACTGCCTGTTGATTCCTCAAATCCAGCTCAGCAGATGTTCTGAATACCAGATTGCTAAACCCTTCCGCCAGCAGCTTTCTGGTAATAGCACTACCTACCATTCCTTTGTGCCCTGCTACGTATACTTTGCTATTCTTGTCCATCCCTATCTCTATTCGTATTTAGGTAGAAAATCGTAGCCTGCAGCTTTCAGTATATTTTCCTTTTCAAAGTGCCTGATGTCATAAGCCACCATTTCACTCACCATTTCTTTCAATGTGTATTTTGGCTCCCAACCCAGCTTTTCACGTGCTTTTGTAGCATCACCAATCAATAGCTCTACTTCTGTTGGCCTGAAGTATTTAGGATCGACACTTACAACAACCTTACCCGGCTTCAGTAGCGAACCTTCTTTTGCAGATTTCACAATGCCTTTCTCTTCCACACCTTCTCCAATAAATTCAAGCTCCACGCCTACTTCTTCAAAAGCCATTTTTATAAAGTCGCGTACATAGGTTGTTATACCAGTAGCTATTACATAGTCTTCTGCAACATCTTGTTGTAGTATTCGCCACATAGCATCTACATAATCTTTAGCATGTCCCCAATCGCGCTGCGCATTCAGGTTACCAACATACAGCATATCCTGCAAACCAAGCGATATCTGCGCAACGGCACGTGTTATCTTACGCGTTACAAATGTTTCACCTCTCAGCGGACTCTCGTGATTAAACAAAATACCATTGCTGGCGAACATATTATATGCCTCGCGGTAGTTGACTGTTATCCAGTATGCATACAGTTTTGCAACACCATAAGGTGAGCGTGGGTAGAAAGGTGTTTTTTCAGACTGTGGCACTTCCTGCACCAAGCCATATAGTTCAGACGTAGATGCCTGATATATTTTCGTTTTTTCTGTCAAGTTCAGCAGCCTCACAGCTTCCAATACACGCAGTGTGCCCGTACCATCTGCATTGGCAGTATACTCGGGCGTTTCAAAGCTTACCTGCACGTGGCTCATTGCACCAAGGTTATAAATCTCATCAGGCTGCACCTCTTGTATTATCCTGATGATATTGGTGCTATCTGTAAGGTCACCATAATGCAGAATGAAGTTTCTGCCCGTTACATGCGGGTCTTGATACAGATGGTCTATACGATCTGTGTTGAACAGAGAGCTTCTGCGCTTAATACCATGCACTTCATATCCTTTGTTCAGCAACAGTTCGCTCAGGTATGCTCCATCCTGACCGGTAACACCTGTTATCAGTGCTTTTTTTGCCATAGTATCAGTTCAATATAGGGTTCAGAATCCCTTTCAGTTTTTGTTTATATGCAGCAAAGCCAAAATATCCGATGACTTTTTGCTGCAGATCAGCAGCATAAGCTGCATCATATTTTTCTTTATTGTAAATCTTTTCTGCAATTGCAGTTGCTATTGCATCCACGTTGTCTGCATCAAGTATCACACCAAGCTCACCGTTCCTTAAAGCATCCTTGCTACCATCTGCATTTCCTGCCACTACATTTCTTCCGCAAGCCATTGCTTCTATAAATACGATTCCAAAACCCTCTCCCTTGCTGGGCATTATGAATACATCTGCAAGCTGGTAGTGTTTTGTAACCTCTTCGTCTTTTATATACCCAGCAAAAATCACATTGCTTTGCAAATTGTTTTCAGCTATCAGTTTATCAAGCCTTGCTTTCTCTATATCATCATATCTACCCGCCAGTAAGTATTTAATCTGTGGATACTTTACAACCAGTTTCCCGATTGCTCTAATCACTGCATCGTAACCCTTGTATTGTTCTTTTGATGAAAGCCTGCACAGTGTATATACCACATAGTCAGTATCTGCTATACCATAGCGGGTCATTAATTCCTTATCCTTTCCAAACTGCTTAGGATAATCGAAGTATGGATCTATTGTGTTATGAAACACGCTTACCTTTTCTGCAGGCAGTCCTTGTTTCTCTACTATTTGTTGTTTGGTATAATCGCTTACTGCCAATACCCTATCTGCTTTTTGCAGCATCTTTTTCTTGATACCTGTTACAGGTTGCCATACTTCTATGCCATGACAGATAACCATCAATTTCTTCGAAGGGGCAATTGTTTTTATTACCCAACCAATAGCTGCCAAATTGATATGCCCGAGGATTATTACATCCTTAGATAAACCTGCAAGAATAGTGGCTGGTAAAAATTTAACCAACGACTGATTGAAACCTTTATACTGCTTTGCCGGATAATACTGCTCGTTTGTAACAGTATCATACAACGATGCAGCATTTGAAGTATAATTAAGCTCAGCACTCAACTCATCCAGTGCTTTCATAAAACACCTGTTGAATTTTTCCAATCCACCTGTTTGTGAAAAACCTATCAGATTCAGAAAGTAGAGGCTTTTCATTTAGCTATGCAGGTAGTTGAAATTGTTAGCTACCAAATATGCCCAATACCTTGTCCAATTGATTGTACCAGACTGGTATCTGTTCTTTATTTTATCATCAACATACTTGAAACAAGTATACTCACTTCCCTCTATCCAGTTTTGGAACGGAAAAACAAAACCTTGTTTCTTCCTATCCCATATCTGGCGGGGCAGTATGTCATCATATGCCTTTACCAAAAGTTGTTTTGGTATTGCACCACTGTACTTTACTTCCGGCGATATACTGTTCACTATCTTCACCAAGTCGGTATCCAGAAACGGCACACGCACTTCAATACTGTGCCACATACTCATTACGTCCGTATCTTTCAGCAATTGGCTTTGCATGTAGATGTTCTTCTCCATGTAAGACACTTTGTTACCATAAGGCAACGCATCTACACCGTCTGCCAACGCTATATTCTGTACTGTATCAGCTACCGATTTTATGTCGCTGTCTAATATTTCAGCTGCCTCTCTTATACTGAACAATCCACGATGAAAAAGATATTCATTCGTGATATGGCCATCTGCCAGATAGGCCAGCTTTCTATACTTGTCCTTTTTCATGTACCTGCTTGCAGCAAGCAAACCTGAAGGTATTTTCTTAAGGCTCGATACTACTTTCTCTCTACCGAAAGATGCATACCCTCCAAACAACTCATCAGCACCTAACCCTGACAATACAGCTTTCAATCCGTACTCTTTTGCAAACTTGCAGATGAAATACGAGTTTACACCATCTATAGACGGTTGGTCCATTGCCTTAAAGATATCGGGCAATGCATTGATGTATTCTTCTTTTGAAAGGTTGTAGCTTTTATGTTGTGCTTCTACTCTGTCAACTATCAATTGCTGATACGCCGCTTCGGAATAAGCAGCATCATCGAACACTATTGACAGTGTATGTAAGTCATTATGACCAGTTTGCTTTGCAATAAGCGTCAGCAAACTACTATCTATACCACCGCTCAGGAAAAGCCCGATGGGTGCATCTGATATCAGATGTCTGTCAACTGCTTTATCCAACCATTGTCTGATGGCGTTTACAGCTTCCTTTTCCGTAGTAATAGTAGGTGTGTATTCATCTTTTGAATATTCTACTAAAGATGATTGCAACGTATTTGCATCTATACGCATATAGCTACCTTTTGGTAGCATTTTCACATCTGCCAATGTTGTATACGGCTCCGGTATAAAACCATATACCAGCATATATGACTTCCAAGTATCAGACTCCTGCCAATTATAAGGCAACGCCTTAAATGCTCTTACTTCTGATGCAAAATATAGCCTGTTGTTACTATTGCTATAATACAGAGGTTTGATACCTTGCTGATCTCTTGCCAACATCAGTACAGACTGTCGCTTATCATAAATTGCCAGTGCAAACATCCCTACCAATCTGCTGAAGCATGTTGCGCCCCAATACTCATAACCTGCCAATATCACCTCTGTGTCAGAAGCTGACTTGAATTGATATCCTTTTGCTACTAAGTCAGCTTTTAGCTCTTTATAATTATATATCTCCCCATTGAAGGCTATCACAATATCACCCGATGCATTCAGCATTGGCTGATGCCCACCTTCACTCAAATCTATAATAGATAACCTGCGATGTCCTAATGCCAAACTTGCATCAGCATCATGATATATACCACTATCGTCAGGTCCGCCATGCGCCATACTATCGCGCATAGCGATGGTGTCTGCCAGTACTGAATCAGAAGCTTTATTTAGTACTCCCGCAATACGGCACATATATTAGTTGAATTTGGGGCAATCATTCAATTTTTTTCATGGCTTCGCCATTGTCAGTCACATAATACTGACTGGCTTGTACAACCAAATAAGACAGATTATTTGCTTAACCGTCTATGGGTTTATAGTTGTAAGTATATTACTTCTTACCAGGAATGAGTTGTTTGATTTTTTTGATAACTTTTTTCACAGGTGACTTTTCCTCTTCTTCAAAATATCCGTTAGAATATTTTCCGTAACCATAGCCGTAGCCGTAGCCATAACCGTAGCCATAACCTGATTCATAACCATAGCCATAGCCATATGTATATCCACGCTTAAATACTACGTCATTGATAACAAAGCTCAGCCTGTTTATTTTCTTTTCAGCCTGCAGATCGTTAGGTATTTGTAATTGCTGCTTGAATGTATAACCCTGGCGGACTACATACAGTGTTGCATTAGCAAATCTGTTCAGCAACAAAGCGTCTGTAACCAAGCCTGCAGGTGCAGTATCTATTATGATATAATCAAAGTTTTCTTTCAGGTAGGCGAAAAGCTCATCCACGCGTTGCAGCATTATCAACTCTGCAGGATTTGGCGGAATAGGCCCTGATGAAATCACGAATAGATTGTCTTCAAACCCTGAAGGCTGAATGATATCTTTTATTTCGCTCTGGCCTACAGCATAGCTTGATAAGCCAACGCTATTATTTAAGCCAAGGTTTTTTGAAATCTTTGGCTTCCTCAGGTCAAGCTCCATCAACACCACTTTCTTACCAGATATTGCGAATGTACTAGCAAGGTTTATTGCTATAAATGATTTACCCTCACCACTCATGCTAGATGTAAGCATGATAGTTTTATCATTCTTATCGGGTAGTAAGAATTGAATATTTGTTCGCAAGGCTCTGAATTGTTCGGACAATGCAGAGTGACTGTTGTTTTTTACTGCTACCGAACCCTCATTATCACTATGACCTATCTCGCCGATGATAGGAATATCTGATGTTGCATTAATATCCCCTTTGGTAATGATACGCGTGTTCAACATCCTCCTCAATATCAAAACAACCAATGGTATCAGGAAGCCAATAAGCGTTGCGGTGCTTTTTATCCTGGATCTGTTGGGTTTTACTGCTCCGTTATTTTCTGCGGCATTGATGACGGTGATATTAGGTGCAGTAGAAGATTTTGCTACCTCTGTTTCTTCTCTTTTCTTCAAGAGATAGAGGAACAACTCTTCCATCAAATGTTGACGACGCGCATAATCCAAATAAATACGTTCTGTTTGTGGTACCTGACGTATCTGTGCATCTATACTTCCGTTCTGTTTCTTCAACTCGCCTATCACTACCTGCAAACTACGTTTTGTAGAAGCTATGCTGTTTCGCATATCTGCTCGCAGGTTTTTCATTTGCTTTTTAATACCTACAACTTCAGGGTGTGTTTCTGTTTTTGTAAGCTCCAACCTCTCTTTCTCATGCACAGCTTCATTGTATTTTTCTGCAATCTTTGCAAATGCTCCACCGTCATCGAGCATTCCTGCTGGCACTACATCACCATCGTTGTTTTCGTTGTTCAAAAACTTCTCAAGAGAGTTGATTACTTCTAGTTGTACTTCTTTAGCGTACAGTTCCTTGTAGTTCTCATTAGTATTTTCTACCAATACTTTCGATTGATCTACAACATCTCCGGTTAGCCTTTTGCTTGTTTTAAAGATTTCTATTTTCTTTTCTTGTCCTACCAGCTCTTCTTCTACACGCTTCAACCTTTCTGTAATAAACTCAATTGTATTTATTGAAGTTTTATTTCGCTCTTCGATATTTGCTACAGTGTACACACGAACCAGTGTATCCAGAATGTCTTTGCCTCGTCCGGGTATTTCATCCAGCATTGCAATTGTTACATAGCTGGCTCCTTTGTCTGGCTTGCCAACATCTATACCTCCTGCGTATCCTGCTGCCGTAGCCATAGCATTTGAGAATACGAATGAATATTTAGCTCCCGGTTTTATTGGCGCATAGCTTGTGTTATAAATGGTAACCTCTCCTACAGGTATCGTCAATGGTGTTCCAATTTTACCCTTCCAGCTTTCTTTATCTGCACTTATAGTAAAATGTTGTTTATCTGATTCAAACACCAATTTATAATTAGCGTTCCCACAGTTTTGCAATACGGTATCTGCTACTTCTACCTTGAAAGGACTATTGCCATAAAACTGAGTGGTCTTAACATTACCAAATTCATAATACTGCAAATTCAGTTTCAGCTTATTTACAACACTCAGCATCAGGGGCTTACTTTTCAATACCCTGATAACATTATTAATGTCATTGTTTCTGGAAGAAAGGCCCAAGCCCTCTAAAATCATTTCGTCATTCTTCGAAGATTTTGAGTTTGCCTCATTCAGCATTATTTCTGTGCTCAGTTTGTATACAGGGGTTGTATACCTCAGGTACAAATTGGCACATACCAACGCAACAATGATGCTTCCCAAAAAGTAGGGCCATGTTGCCAACAATGTTGTCAACATCCATCTTATGTTGAATGAACTGGTATCTGCCTCTTGTTTACTTTTTATAGAAAAATTATCCATTATTGTATATCATTATTGATTGAGCCGGGTTAGGTAGTTTTATACAAATACGGTATAGAAATTTATACTCATTTTCATATGTGCTCAATATATTAGAACGATTTGAAATTGTTTAATCCTCAAGCGACAAAAGTACTTTAAAAATGTAAGACATCCCAACTCGTCGCTGTTATACTAATAATAATTAAAGCGTCTGAAAACTAAGGATTTATCCCCCTTATTGCAATTTATAGCACTATGTTTGTTAATACCATCCCAAGGTTTGAGAACATTATTATTTAAGCTATTTTTGGAAAAAATTAGCGGATGTCATCATTATCTTTAATACGGTTCAGAACTATATTACCTGTAATAATTTTTGCGGTAGTAGTTCTTGTTGCTACACAGTCTTGTAATACAGCCAAGAAAGTACCGTATTTCATCAATATAGCAGACAGTACCAATAAAGATTATACCCTAAAAGAACATAATTATTTAGAACCTGTAATACAGGTTAACGATCAACTTTGGGTATCGGTACAAACGATAGATACCAAGCCTGGTGGCGAAGCAACCACAGTAGGTGTGAGTGCTAATGAAAAAAACAACAGCTTTATTGTTGATAAAAACGGTTTTATTGAAGTACCGTTAGTAGGTCGTGTCAATGTATTAGGGCAAACCACCACAGAGGCTAAAGAAACGATTCGTAGTAAGGCTAATCAATACTATGTAAACCCTATTGTGAATGTCAGATTTTTAAATTTTTATATAAATGTTTTGGGCGATATAGCTCGTCCAGGCAAGTATGTAGTTACCGACGAGAAAACAAGTATTTTGGATGCCATCGCTGTTGCAGGCGATCTTAATATTACCGGTAAACGTGACAATGTATTGCTCATCAGAGAAGAAAACGGGGAAAAAAGGTTCATTCGTTTTGATCTTAACTCTACAGAAATCTTCAAATCTCCATATTACTACATGCGCAGTGGCGACATAATATATGTTGAACAAGGCAAAGCTAAATCAAGAAGCGGCACTACAGATACCTCTAGAGACAGATACATTTCTTTGGGAGCATCTATAATATCGCTGTTTGCTACCCTGTACTTATTGTTTAGCAGAAACAATAATTAAAAGCAAAGACATATATTATAATAAAAGGTCGGGCAAAATACCCGACCTTTTATTATTACTACCTTGTTAAACTCTCGTATTTATCCCAATTCAGCTACACAAGAATAATCCATCCACTAAGGCTGAACAAGTGTATATAAAGCCTAAAACAATATACATACCATCAGCTAAACCCGTATAAAACAAATGGCTCGGTGTATACACTGAGCCATTTTGATGATATTATAAGTACTATTTGATTAGTATTTACCCCTGTTATAACGCTTGTTTTCGTAGAAGCGACGATTTGTCTTGTTGTATGTACCATAAGCGCTACCAGGTATTTTTACAAAAGTATAGCGCAAACCAAATGTTATAGGGAATGCCATGATGCTATACTTCAATGGTTGTGGGTTTGTCCAAATTTGTGGGGCACCTGCATCTTTATAGTCGAAATTATAGTAGCGGAAAGCTGCTTCCAGATAGATACCAATGTTTGAAGAAACATTGGCAGCATAGCCCAACTGAGCGCCATAAGCTATACCACGACCACCATCAGGGCCATTGTAAGACTCATTCGCATCATATTTATGGGCATTGTTGCGCGCAAAACCTACACCAATAGCACCACCGATGTATGCATAGCTTGCTCCGCCTTTAAAGTCGAAACGTTTGTTGATAACAGCCATGATATTAACTGCATGCTTTGCATAAACAATCTTTTTATCATCGCCGCCTATTGAATCTACCAGCAAAGCACCATTAATATAGCCACCGTATTTCTTAGAAGATTTAGATGAAAGTTCGTGCATATGACCTTCCAAACCAATCTGCCAAAGGTTTTTAGTAGTATACAAAAGCCTCATATTGGTAGAATAGTTCATTACAGACTGGTCTCCTTTATAGACCATGTTATCTGTAGGTTGTCCATTGATACTGAAACCACCACCAACGCCACCTTCCAACTCCTGTGCCTGTGCTTTAATACCTATCAATAGCGTGAATAATAGCAATTTTTTCATACGGCAGATTTTTCAGAATACTATCCTAAATATATTATTTTATAGTTTATAACTTAACGCAAGCGTTAAATTAATCAAATTTCCGGTTTACCTATAGTTTTTAGCCCCATTTTTTACAGGCCATCAAAACAATTATTTCTTAATAAGTAAACCCTGACAATAAAAGACTAAAAAAGCCGGGCAAATTACCCGGCTTCATATTATAAGTTTCAATTTATTACATTTTCCACTCATCAACACTTGCGCTGTTATCTACGCTTTCGCTCAGGTCTGAAGCTGCCATTGGTGCGCCTTCTTCATTTTCCTGATCGTGATTGTAAGCATCGAAGTCAAAATCAGGCATGAGGTCTGTTTTAACGTAGTTTACAGTTTCTGTAAGTGCATTCAGGAATTTGTTGAAATCTTCCTTGTACAAGAACATTTTGTGCCTGTCATAGCCGTTGTCGTCAAAGCGCTTTTTGCTTTCAGTGATAGTGATAAAATAATCATTGCCACGAGTAGAGCGAACATCAAAGAAATATGTCCTGCGTTTACCTGCTTTTATACGCTTGCTGAACAAGCTCTCACTGTTACGGTTTTCTCCACCGAAGTTTTTGTTGTCGTACGCCACTGTTCTTGTTTTTAGTTTATTAGTTATTGTACGGAGACAAATATATACAAGATAACGTACTATCCAAATCCCCCTTATTCAAACTGTTAATAACCAATACAGTTTTCAACATTTTAGCAACTTTAAGCCTGTTTCAGACCATCTGCAATGGCTTTCAGCACATCATTCAGGTTCTTTATCGCCTCACCCATTTGCCATTTCGATTTATTTCTGGGCTCTACATAGTTAGAAACAGCACGTATTTGTACAAATGATACACCCTCTTGCAGGCATATGTAGTGCATTGCGGCCCCTTCCATACTCTCAACATCAGGACTATACATATCAATGATACGCTGAATAGTACCTGTGCTGCCCGATACAGTATTAACTGTAACCCCGGATACCTTTTTCAATTCTGGTCCTTTCAACAGATTGACCTCAGGCGCTTCAAGCCATTTATCTGTAAATGGCTTTTCGTTTGCCTGCAGCAGCCCAAGGTCGAATATGTCTATATACTCACCATTATCCTCAGCCCCCAGATCGGCAAAACGTTCCCTTTCCACCACTACCACATCACCAATGGCGATAGAATTACTGAAAGCCCCCCCAACACCGGCTTGCAATACCATGTCGTAATTATTTTTTGCGAGTTGTTTAGTAAGGTTGTAAGCTGTAGCTACCATACCAACACCTGTAATTAACAGGCTTATACGGGCATTTCCCAAAGCATACGTTTGACCGTTTGCAGATGTTCTGAAAGGTTCAATATATTCTGTCAATGGGGCTATTTCAGCCTCTGTGGCTGCTATCAGCAGTATGTTCATACTGCAAATAACTACTTTTTGTCCAAACCGTTATCTAAAGCTAATTTTGCAACATATTAATTATTCGAAATGGTTTACCTGACACGTGTGGAGCACTTTAATGCAGCCCACAGGCTTTTCAACGAAAGTTGGAGCGCCGAAAAGAATATCGAAGTATTTGGCAAGTGTGCCAATGCCAACTGGCACGGTCACAATTACGAACTGCATGTTACTATAAAAGGCAACCCAAACCCGGACACGGGTTTTGTATTCAATGCCAAAACACTTGGTGAACTTATTAAGGATGTAATTGTTGAAAGGGTTGACCACAGAAACCTGAACCTTGATGTAGACTTTATGCAGGGCAAGTTTACCAGTGCCGAAAATTTTGCAATGGCTATCTGGGGCGAACTGAAACCGCATATTGAGAAAAATGGTGCTGCTTTGCATGCTGTCAAGCTGGTAGAGACACCTCGCATCTATGTTGAGTACTTCGGTTAATTGTTAACCTCTGAATTGACTACCGTGTCTTACAAAAAAACAGAACATTACGACGAAGACATAACCGCGAAGCTGATAGAGAACTACCGTTCTTCAATTGAGTTGTTGGGGGAAGATGCCGACCGTGAAGGCTTGCTAAAAACACCTGAACGCGTTGCAAAAGCCATGCAATACCTGACACAGGGTTATGAAATGGATGCTAAGGCAATATTGAACTCTGCTAAGTTTCAGGAATCTTACAGCGAAATGGTAATAGTGAAAGATATAGAGCTATACTCTATGTGCGAACACCACATGCTGCCTTTCTTTGGCAAAGCACATATTGCCTACATACCCAATGGCTATATAACAGGCCTTAGCAAACTGGCACGTGTTGTAGATTGTTTCTCTCGCCGCATGCAGGTGCAAGAGCGTCTTACACACCAGATATTGGATGCATTGCAGGAAACACTGAATCCGCTTGGCGTGGCAGTGGTAATAGAAGCCAAACACCTGTGCATGATGATGCGTGGTGTACAGAAACAAAACAGTATTACAACAACATCTGCATTCAGTGGACAGTTTGAAAAGAATGAAACACGTTCTGAGTTTTTGCGACTGATAGCTGCTGATTTGCACTAATCGTTTTACATATTTTTAATAAAAGGCTACCCTATTAGGTAGCCTTTTGTAGTACAGACAAATTTTGACATCCACCTTCTAAAACAGATACAGTAAATTCGCAGCTTACATTTTATCCGGCAAGTTTTGGGCAACGACCATCAACATAAACTGTCTTATTTCTCTGATAGTACTGTCAATAATATAGCCTTGCCCGAAAGGTTTACTTTCCCGTTTTACTACGAGCCACACCCACTTACCAAAATCGCAGCAGCAGAGTTGCAGCATTACCTTGAAACTCAAACAGACCTAAACCACAATTTTGGCCTTTCTGCGGACAGAGACGATATGGTTATCGGGAAAATGTTTGGGGTATTAGTGGTTGAAGATAAAGAAGGTAAAATCGGTTATTTATCTGCCTTTTCAGGCAAACTGGCCGGCACCAACGACCATCCAAGATTTGTTCCGCCGGTTTTCGATATGCTGACAGAGAACAGTTTTTTTCTCAAAGAACAGGAAGTAATCAGTACGGTAAATACACAGATAGAAACTATTTTATCTGACGAAAACTATAACCGACTAAAAGAAAACATAGAACAGCTTACCGTACAATCTACCGAAGAAATTGCTGTGTTAAAAAAGCAATTAAAGCAAAATAAGGAACGTCGTGCCCAACTGAGAGAAGAAAAGAAAAGCAACCTGAATGCACACGAGTATGAACTATTTGATGCAGACCTTATCAAGCAAAGCCTGTATGACAAATATTTACTAAAACTACTTACCGAAAAGTGGGAAGCTGTAATTGAAGATATCAAGGCACAATTATCTTCTTATAAAAACCGCATTGACGCGCTGAAAGATGAACGCAAAGAGCGGTCTGCCATTTTGCAAAACCAACTCTTTGAGCAATATACATTTCTGAATATTGAAGGCAAGCAAAAAAGCCTGCAGGATATTTTTAAATCTACCTCCTTTGGTAAACCTCCTGCAGGTGCAGGTGAGTGTGCCACACCAAAACTATTGCAATATGCATTTGCCAATGGCTACAAGCCTCTTGCTATGGCAGAGTTCTGGTGGGGTAGTTCTCCAAAATCCGAAATCAGACAACACAAACAATTCTACCCCGCATGTACTGGCAAGTGCAAACCGATACTTGCCCACATGCTGGAAGGTATAGCAGTAGATGAAAATCCATTTTTACTACCTGCCAAAGACAATATCAGTTTGGATATCATCTATGAAGACGAATCTTTGGTAGTGGTAAATAAGCCAGCTGGCTTGCGTTCAGTTCCGGGCATAGATATAGATGACTCTGTATATAGCAGGCTGAAAGATGCTATGATTATAGCTGAACCACTCGTAATTCACAGACTCGACATGGGCACATCAGGTTTGTTATTAGTTGCAAAAACACCACAAGCACACAAACATATTCAAAGGCAATTTCTGAATCGTGCAGTAACCAAAAGATATACTGCGCTCTTATCAAAAGCTATCAGTGATAAAGAAGGGGAAATAAGCCTTCCTTTAATACCGGATTTGTATAACAGGCCTGTGCAACTTGTTTGTTTTGAAACAGGTAAGAAAAGCGTAACCCTGTGGAAAGTTATTGAAGTGAATGATGACATTACCCGAATTCATTTCTGGCCGCTAACTGGCCGCACACACCAATTGCGCGTGCATGCAGCTCATCAGCTTGGACTAAATGCGCCAATAGTTGGAGATGACCTTTATGGCACTTCAGACAAAAGGCTCCACCTGCACGCAGCCTATATAGCATTTACACATCCTGTTACCAAAAAGCGAATGGAGTTTGAAGTGGCTGAAGATTTTTAGCCATAACGTGCCGTTAGGAAAACAAAAAAGCCCAACATTGCTGCTGAGCTTTCCGTTTGTCGGGAAGACAAGATTCGAACTTGCGACCCCTTGCACCCCATACAAGTGCGCTACCGGGCTGCGCCACTTCCCGAACAGTATTTGGGTGTGCAAATATAAAGCGATTTTCAATTTTCTGAGGCTTATACATACTAGTTATAGCAACATAAAAGCTATATAAATATTGCAACGTAATTTTACAACATGAAACTAACGCTTGGATTCAGCCCCTGCCCGAATGATACATTCATTTTTGATGCAATGGTAAATGGTAAAATTGATACAAGAGGTTTGACATTTGACTATATGATGGAAGATGTCGAAACCCTGAATCAATGGGCAATGGCAGGCAAGCTGGATGTTACCAAACTTAGTTACAATACATTTCTGCATACAGTAGATAAATATGCGTTGCTGCATAGTGGCAGTGCCCTTGGCAAAGGCGTAGGCCCGTTGCTGATTGCAAAACAAGCATTAGACCTTTCCAATGCAGTAGATTTTAAAATCGCCATCCCAGGCATTAACACTACTGCCAACCTACTATTATCACTTGCATTACCGGATGCTAAGAATAAAACCGAAGTACTATTCAGCGAAATAGAGCAGGTTGTGTTGGATGGCACTTATGATGCTGGACTGATAATCCACGAAAGCCGCTTTACATATCAACAAAAAGGCTTGGTAAAACTCATAGACCTGGGCGACTGGTGGGAGCAGGAAATGAATGCAGCTATACCACTTGGTGGCATTGTAATAAAAAGAGAATTGGGTAGTCAGTTGGCTGCTACTGTCGATGTTGTAATAAAAGACAGCCTTGCATACTCGTGGAAGCATTATCCGCAGCTGTCTTCTTTTGTAGAATGCAATGCACAAGAGATGGAAGAAGCAGTGATGCGTAAACACATAGACCTATATGTAAATGAATACACCACAGACTTGGGTGATATTGGCCGCGCAGCTATTCAGACAATGTTTAGCAAAGCAAAGGCAGCAGGTATCATAACTACTACTGCAGAGAATATTTTCTATTGATCCTTACAAAGTGTATAAAGGTCTGGCAAGTTACGGCCCATACCGTCATAGTCCAGTCCATACCCAACAACAAAATTATCAGGTATTTCAAAGCCTGTATAGTCGGACTCCACATCACACACGCGCGCATCCGGCTTTGACAGAAAACAGGCAATTTTCAGAGATGCTGGCTGCTGTTGCAATATTTGTGGCAAGAAACTATGTAACGTACGTCCGGTATCAACAATATCCTCTACGATTACTACATGTCTACCTGTCAGGTTTTCTTCAAGGCCTATAGCTGTAATAATATTACCCGTAGATGTCGTGCCTTTATAAGAAGCCAGTTTGATAAAAGATATTTCCGCAGGAATGGTGATACCACGAAACAGGTCTGCTGCAAATATGAAAGAGCCATTCAGGATACCAAGGAATAATGGATTCAACCCTGCATAGTCTTCATTAAGCTGCATAGCCATTGCAGCTACTCGTTCTGCAATGGCTATGCGTTGTATATATGTTTCAAACTGTTTATCCAGTACTTGTACTATTGCCATAACAGATTATGGTTTTACACGTAGTTTTTGTCCTTCCTGTATAGCACCGAAGTTGAGATTGTTCCAGTCATTCAGTTGTCTTACTGTAATACCGTATTTCTTAGCTATAGAAAATCCTGTCTCACCTTTTTTAACCACATGAAATTTAGCCGGATCTGTTGAAGGTTGTATTTGTGCAGATGTTTCAGATACTGTTTCTGCCGGTTTAGTTATAGCACGCATCGTATCAGGTTTCGGCACTGTAACTATTGTTGGTTGCGATGGCGTTGCAGCTCGTGTATTATCCTTTGCATATACCACTTTATCAAACTTACGTTTCAGCTTATCAAGTTCATCTTTCGGTTCTTCCTCTATTACCGGCACTTCTACTTTTTTAGCAGTGACCGTAGCAGGCTTTGCAGTAGGCAGTGTTGCAGGTTTGGTGACAGAAGCAACAGTCTCCATCTCTACAATTTGTTTAGGTTGCTCTACCACTACAGGCTCTTCTGTCTTCGCTGGTTCTACTGGCTTTGGCACATCTTTTACTGCTACAGGTTCAGGTGTTATATTTTGCATACTTGCTGCTACAACTTTAGGCTGTGCATTTTCTATAGCAGGCTTTATTGGATCGTTTGCTTTTACCTCCTCCGTCGCTTTTACAGGTTCTGTCTTGGCAGCTTCTACTGGTGGCTCTAAAGAAACAGATACAGGTAGCGATTGGGTAGTTACAACTTCTTCCTGAACAACAGGCACAGCCACCTCTTGCTGTTTTACCACAGCTTGTGGCTGAATGCTGATTTCTATTGGTTTCTGTTCCGCTTTTACTACTTCAGGTTCTTTTATTTCTTCAACTACTTTTATTCTTGCAGGCTGCGTCGATTGTTTGTTTGTGGGAACTGTAGTTGGCACATTCGCAGATGCAACAGGTGCGGCTACCGGGTATGCTGTAGGCTTTACATATGCAGTAGCAGCCTCTTTCTTTTTAATCATAACCACAGGCTTCACTGTTCTGAATTGCTGCAGCTCAAGTATTGTACCGGGGATCGGCTCTTCATTAGGCTCTATCATATTCATGTCCATCAGGCTTTTCACCATCATACCCTCTGCCTGTGCTATACTGAATATTGTTTCGCCTTGCCTTACAGTATGTGTGGCTCGTACACCTTTTGTATTTTTACGTTCCAGATACAGGTACATATCTTGTGGTAAAGGACGCTCGTCTATTTCATTCATCTCCAACAGCTTCTGGTACCTGATGCTTGTCTTATAGGCATATTCAAGCGGCGTATCCCCTTTACGCGCATACACTGCTTTCAGTCCGTTTACACGTACCATTTGCCCATATGCCGGTTTGAAGGCATTTGATGTTGTCTCAGCAACAGCAGGCATTTCCGGTTGTTGTACTGCAATTTCTTCTGCTACCAAAACATCAGGTGCCGGTGCACTCACAGGTGTAGAAACGGCAACCGGTGTTGTAACTACAGGTGCCGGAGCTACAGGCGCTGTAACTACTGCTGTAGTCTTTGCCACCGTTGCTTCTTGCTCCCTTGCATCTTCTTCGGGTACATAAACACCGGGAGCACTAGCATACCCTGTGTTAATATCTGTATTATTCAAAGCTGCATAGGTAAACTCCTGCAACTTATAATCTTCTACCAGTTTTATCAGTACTTGTGCATAACGAGGATTGGTTGCATAGCCACAACGCTTCAGCCCTACTGCCCAAGAAGCATAGTCTGTAACAGACAACTTAAACAACTCTGCATATCGCGGACTGGTAACCAGATAGTCTGAGTGGTCTTTATAAGACTCTTCTGCCCTGCTGTATTTGCGAAAACACTCATTGGGCGCATCGTCTGTATGTGCAAAAGTCTCACCGGTCCAGCTTTTTTTACATTTAATACCGAAGTGATTATTAGCCATTGTAGCCAACTCACTGGCACCTGCACTGGTTTCATGTATACCTTGCGCCAGTGTAATAGCTGCAGGCACACCGCTCCTTTTCTGCTCTGCTACTGCCAGAGATTTATATTGTTCGATGTAAGATTTTGCTCTTTCCTCATATCCTGCACCCTGCGCACTGGCATATAAAGATGCTACCACCAATACACTACTGAGTAAACCTTTTCTCATATACTATTTCAAATACGTTTATAATCAATTCTTTATTTTTCTCACCATCATAATGCCATCTCTTACTGGCAGCAATACATGTTCTACTCGGTTATCTGCTTTTACTTTTTCATTGAATGCATGCATAGCTTTTGCATTTTTGCTCTGCTCTGCATCGGGCAGCACTACCTCTCCGTTATATAGTACATTATCTGCCAGTATAAAGCCGCCAACAGGTACTTTATCAAATACCATGTCATAGTACAGGTGATAGTTTTGTTTATCGGCATCAATGAATACAAGATCAAATTGCTCATTGATGTCAGGTATTATCTCTGCAGCCTTACCTATATGTTGGGTTATTTTTTTCTCTAATCCTGCTTTGCAAAAGTAACGAAAACACATGTCTTGCAACTCTTCGTTAATATCTATTGTATGCAAATGCCCCTCATCCGTCAATCCTTGAGCCAGACAAATGGCAGAATATCCCGTGTAAGTGCCTATTTCCAGTACCATTTTCGGCTTCAGCATATGGCTTATCATAGATAAAAAGCCGCCTTGCAGCTTGCCGGATAGCATTACGGGGAGCTCCACTTTTATATGTGTTTCCCTGTTCAGCGCGGCGAGCGCCTCACTCTCTGCAGTTGTATATTTTTCTGCATACCTGTCTATCTCAATAGGCAATAATACCTGCGTCATCAGAAATTGGGCTGTAATTTGTTGTGCGAATAAAACTCATGCAGATAGCTTACCACTTCGTCTGCGGTGTCAAATATCTTAATCATATCAAGATCTCCCGGGCTGATATATGATTCCTGTTCAAACATGGTAGCCTTCATCCAGTCAATCAGGCCTTTCCAATAATCAGACCCCATACATATCATAGGCGTCTGGGTGAATTTTCTTGTTTGTATCAGTGTTGCTACTTCAAAAAACTCATCCATTGTGCCCCATCCACCGGGCATCATTATGAAGCCCTGGGAGTATTTTGCAAACATCACTTTGCGAATAAAGAAGTAATCGAAGTTGAGCGACTTATCTGCATCTATATATTGGTTACCATGTTGTTCAAACGGCAGTTCAATATTCAAACCCACAGAGCGGCCACCTGCCATCTTAGCACCTTTATTACCTGCTTCCATAATGCCTGGTCCGCCACCTGTGATGATACCAAAACCTTCTTCTGCCAATCGCTTCGCCACCTCTACTGTCATCTCATAATACTTATGTCCGGGCTTAGTGCGGGCAGAACCGAATATAGAAATACAAGGCCCTATTTTCGCAAGTGTTTCAAACCCCTGTACAAATTCTGCCATTATTTTGAATACCTGCCAGCTACTGTGTGCACGGGTTTCTGTCCAGTCGCGTAGCTTGATGTTCGTCAGTTTATCTTTCATAGTTATGCCTCTTTTAGTATGTTATTACCATTTTTGTTCGAAAACAAAAATAGCAGGGCAAAGGTCAAAGCCGCGTTAATTATCAGCAGTTCTGTTCCTATTGCATAGCCTCCAAGCCATTCTTTATCATGTTGTTTCAGTATATAGCACATTACAGGTGCTATAATACATATCAGTGGCACGCTTGCACTATGCACACCACGTTTTGTAAGGATACCGAATGAGAATAATGCTAATAGCGGACCGTAGGTGTAACCTGCCACCACAAGCAGTATCTGTATCAGCGAACCATTATCTACCTCTCTGAAAAAGAACACACATGCAAGGAACACAACTGCAAACGCGTTATGTACCATCAGCCTGATTTTAGATTGCTGCTGTTCACTCAAATCTGCCCTGCGTTTAATTCCTAATATATCTATACAGAAAGAAGAAGTAAGCGCCGTCAGCGCACCATCTGCACTTGGGAAGAGCGCAGATACCAGCCCTATCATAAAGCAAACTGTAATAAAGAACGGGAGCCCACTCTTCACGGCTATTGTTGGGAAAATATCGTCACCAACAGCAGCAATGCTGTTAGCATCTGCATACAGATACAACAAGCCGCCCAACAACAAGAAGATAAAATTTGCAACCAACAGTGTGAAGCAGAATGTAATCATATTCTTCTGCGAGTCTTTCAGATTACTTACACTGATATTTTTCTGCATCATTTCCTGATCAAGCCCTGTCATAGCAATAGTGATAAAAGCACCACCTAATACTTGTTTCAGGAAAAAGTTCGGAGCCATAACATCTGTACCTACCATCTTTGTAAATCCTTTATCGCTGAGCGCTTGCCACGTCCCTCCAAAATCAAGATGCAATGAATTCATGATGTACACCACACATACCAGCAATGCCAGTATCATAAATGTTGTCTGTAGGGTATCTGTCCACAC
This sequence comes from Chitinophagales bacterium, assembly GCA_017303395.1. Classification (GTDB taxonomy): domain Bacteria; phylum Bacteroidota; class Bacteroidia; order Chitinophagales; family Chitinophagaceae; genus Polluticoccus. The sequence continues at coordinate 70,015 of JAFLBN010000008.1, read as the reverse complement.
AATCGTTTTTACACCTCCTCTGTAGGTGTATAGCAGAATCAATGCCAATATCACAATTGCAGTCACTTCGAAAGAGATACCCATGTCTTCCAACACAAATTTCTCCAACACTTTTATTACAAGATATAGCCTTAGCGTAGCACCAAGCGTGCGCGATATAATAAAGAAAAGTGCACCTGTTTTATAAGACGTTACCCCCAATCTCTTTTCCAGATAGGTGTAGATAGACGTGAGCTGCATTTTGTAATAAATAGGCAGCAATACAAATGCTACTGCAAAATAGCCAAGCCAATAACCCAACACTACCTGAAAATAGTCAAAGCCTACTTTACCAACCGTACCGGGTACAGATATAAAAGTCATACCCGATAGGGAAGTGCCTATCATACCAAATGCAACAACCCACCATTTACTATTGCGGTTGCCAATGAAAAAAGATTCGTTATTTGAATGGCGGGAAGTATAAAACGCAATGCCCAGCAGCAAAGCAAAATAGCCTAATATTATAGATAGCAGTAATGCAGAACTCATGCCGTGAAAATAGCCAAAAACTGGCTATTTGTTTAGCATCAGCATATTAATCGGGTTAGAAACCAGCTACTATACCAAAGCGGAAAGCGATAGTTTTGTAATAAGGACTGTTTTGGTCTTGCAACACATCGTACATTGCTTGAAAGAGTATAGAAACCCTGTCTGATACAGGTTGGCGTATACCACCACCAATCAATAATGCCGGTGCATCTACTTTTAATGTTTCCGAAAGTATGCCAGTACCCTTAGAATAGTCGTTGTAATAACGCTTCATGGTAATGATATTATGCTCATATTCCAGATGTGCGAACACATTATTCCAGAGTACATATCGCGTCCACACATTTGGAGCATAAGCATTAAAGGTTTTAGGTTTATTTACAAGATTATTGTTTTCGTCAAAAAGCCCCGGAAAACCATCCTTCACCCTTACATACTGATAGCCCATACCAACACCTGCCGAAAAGCGGTCTGTTATACGATAGCCAACAACAGGAGCCACATTCACATTCGTAACATTACCGAAACCCAAGCCAAAACCACCACCGAAGATAATGCGGCTGGCATCAAAGCCCGTTTTTTTACGACTTGCTACTTTGCCATCTCTTACCGGTTTGCCCGTACTGCTGTACATTGGTACATCATCCTGAGCAAAAGCGGTATTAACACCCAAAAACAACAATACTGCAAGCGCTATCTGTTTCATAATAAATTTGATGTGTTCTTACGAAGTTAGGGTAAAAACGTATTGAAAACACCAATTATTGCGGCTACCCCTATTGTAAAATTTATGTCATTCAGGCTGCAAATATCTTACTTGGGTTCAGGATTCCTTTAGGGTCGAAAACCTGTTTGATATCCTTCATTATTTTTAACTGAGTGTTATTGAATGCTATATCCATATAGCTTTTCTGCACCAACCCTATGCCATGCTCGCCCGATATAGTACCTCCCATCCTAACCACTTCGGTAAAAAGCTTGCGAATACCTTCAGTCAGTTTATTATTCCAGTCATCATCACTCATTGCTCCTTTCACGATGTTTACATGCAGGTTACCATCGCCCGCATGCCCGTAACATACAGACTGGAAACCGTACTCTTTACCCAGTCGTTTTATTATGCTGAGCAATTCGGGCAACTCTGCCCTTGGCACTACGGTATCTTCTTCTTTGTATATAGAATTACTTTTTACCGCCTCTCCAACCTTGCGCCTCAGTGTCCATAGCATTTGTTTCTGCTCATGGGTATCTGCAAACAGTAGTTCGTCCACGTCATAACGCTGCACTATTTCTGCTATAGCTTCCATATCCTTATATAGTGTATCCACATCGTTACCATCTACCTCTATCAGCAGATGCGCTTCAATATCATCGGGCAGTGCCACACCTGTAGCTTGTGTATATTTCATAGACCACTCCAGTGCATCGCGCTCCATAAACTCCATGGCAGAAGGTGTATATCCCGCCATAAAGATGGCATTCACAGCCTCGCAAGCCTCTACTGCTTTTCTGAAAGGAACCAGCATCAGCAGATCGTGTTTAACGGCTGGTATCAACCGCAATACTATTTTGGTTATCACACCCAGCGTACCCTCGCTACCTACCAGCAGTTGTGTAAGATTATAGCCTGTGGCATTTTTCAGCACATTGGCACCTGTCCATATCACCTCTCCGTTGGGCAATACCACCTCAAGATTCAGCACATAGTCTTTTACGACACCATACTTTACCGCACGCGGGCCACCCGAGTTTTCCGACACATTGCCACCTATAAAACAAGACCCCTTACTTGCCGGGTCCGGCGGGTAAAATAATCCTGCTTCTTTTACGTAATCCTGTAGCTCCTGCGTTATCATCCCAGGTTCTACCGTTACCTGCAGGTTTCTTTTATCCAGGCTGATAATTTTATTAAAACGCTTCATATCCAGCACCACACCACCAAATACAGGTAGCGCACCGCCACTGAGGCCTGTACCTGCACCTCTCGGGGTAACGGGTATATTCTGCTCATTGCAATAAGCCATAATGGCACTTACTACTGCTACTGTTTCGGGTTGAATAACTATTTCAGGTAGGAAATGCAGGTCTTCTGTTTCATCACTTGCACATTTTTTAAGGGTCTCGCTATCTGCAAACACGCTCGCTTCCTTCAACGATTGAAAGAATAGAATATCCTGCTCGTCTATCTTCTTGAATTCCATCATTCACGCTTACTTTTTTCTTGCTACCAATGCATAGCCCAGCGGCATTACATCGTTTGTTTTTTCTGTTATCCTCCTTATCATTCGCGTTCCGTACAGCATACTACCCAGCTTGCGCCAGATAAAGAAGAACGGTCTTTTCATAGGTATGTAGTCGTAATTGAAGCCTTTGTAAATGAGGTCGTAAATAACCTCCGGCAGTCCCCCATACTTGCTTATCTCTACAACTTCCAGCCCGTTTCGCTCACAGAAATCTGCCAGTTTGAATTTGGTATAGCGGTGATAATCGTATGGAGAATCGTGTATCCAGTACATAAACGGCACTGTGAGAATCATATGACCACCCGGTTTCATAATCCTTGCCATCTCGGCAAACAAATGTTCAGGCTGGCTGATGTGTTCCAACACATCTGTACATAATATGGTATCTACCTTGTTGGTTTCTACAGGTATGGTATCTCTGTTCAGGTCTGCTACATGGTCCAGAAAAGAGATTTCACCATCTTCACGCCCCCAGTCTATGCATATATTATCATCTATGCAGTCTTTGTACAGCAGATAGTATGGTACATTGCCACACCCAACATCTGCCAATATACCTTTAGCATATTTGCGGATAATAGGCTCGTGCGAATAGCCCAGTATCTTGTGCATATGAGACCCGATAAATTTGCCTTCAGCCGTTTTCTGAATCTGGCTTGGTTTCCATAACTCTTTATTTTTCATATGGTAGTTGCTGAACTGGGGTAAATCTACAACGTAATATCTTATTTGTTGCCATCTGCAACATTTCCTGCCCAAACGGCAACAAAAAGAAAAGCCCTCCGGTTTCGGAGGGCTTTTCTGATATAATCAGGTAATGATTATGATTTTTTGTCTGTAGACGCTTTTTCGTCTTTTTTAGCTGTTTCGTGCTTGTCGCAAGATTTGTTTTCACCTTTCTTGCAGCATTCTTTCTTTTCACCTTTTTTGCAGCAAGCTTTGTCGCCTTTACCTTTACCGTCGCAAGCAAATGTTGCACCTGCAATAACCAGCGCACCAAGCAGTAATGTGAGTTTTTTCATATCAAATTGTTTTTTTACGCTTTTTTGTAATACTTGAAGTTACGAAATTATGCAATACTACCCAAAACCGTTACCCCGCCCTTCACATTATCACCAATTTTAACATCTATTTTAGTACCTACAGGGAAATAAATATCTACCCTTGAACCAAAACGAATGAAACCAAACTCTTCATTTTGCTTTACCGGTTGCTCTTCTTTTACATAATAGCATATCCTGCGTGCCAGTGCACCGGCTATCTGACGCATCAGTATTTCAGTACGTTTGTTTGCCAGTACAACAGTAGTACGTTCGTTTTCGGTAGATGATTTCGGGTGCCATGCTACCAGATACTTACCAGGGTGATATTTCATGTATTTTACAACACCGCCTATCGGATTGCGGTTTACGTGCACGTTCAGCGGCGACATGAAGATGGAAACCTGCAGTCTTTTATCTTTAAAGTATTCAGTTTCAGTCGTTTCTTCTATTACTACCACTTTACCGTCCGCAGGGGCTACGTATAGGTTTTCGTTGTAGGTAAAATCCCTTTCAGGCAGACGGAAGAACCAGATAACCCAAAACCAAAGTAGAAAACAAGCCACATTGATAGGCCAAAAAAGTATGGGCCAATCGACTAACAGGTATTTGTAGGTAACAAAACCGATAATTGCCCAGATGGCAGATGCTATGAGTATGTATTTATATCCCTCGCGATGAATTGTCATGCCGCAAAGATAAGTGTAGAATTGTGAAAAAGAGGGTTAGGCCATCATAAACAAATAGGCATAGGCATAGGCAAATGGAGTGGCCACTAAGAGCGAGTCGAACCTGTCAAGTGCACCACCATGTCCGGGCATCATTGTACCACTATCTTTGATATTTGCCATACGTTTGAGTTTAGACTCCAGCAGGTCTCCCGCAGTACCTGCGACTGCCGCACACATGGCAAGCGCCATCCAGTCTACCATATTGTAATATGGTGAGTAGTAGCCCCAAATAGCCGCACCTGCTATTGTAAGGATAGCACCACCTGCCGTGCCCTCCCATGTTTTTTTAGGAGATATGGGCGAAAAAGGTGTTTTGCCAATGAATGAACCTACTATATATGCCATCGTATCATTCATCCATATCATCAATACCAGTGCCAATGGTATGGAAAGATGAGCGGCACGCAACTGTACTAACAATAGCATTGGTAATAATATGTATAGCATCCCACCCAGCGACTGCATACCTCCTTGCATTGCAGTTTTCTTTGAAAGTGCTGTTGCCAGCAAAATGAGTATTGGCAAGAACAACATAGTCGGCAACAAGTTTCTATCTCTTAACGCGGGTGCAGTAAGCAATAACGTAACCAAGCTACACACCTGCACTAAAGCTGGTAACCACGATGGCACATACAGTTCTGCATCTATCAGCTGTATCAGCTTGAAATACTCTCGCAGGCACAACACAAGTATCAAGCCTACCAGTGCAAGAAATGCCCATTCATTCCATAACAGGCCCGTCATCATAATGGCAGAGAATACGATTGCACTGCCAAGACGGGTAAAAAATGTAGGCCAATTCATTGCCATAATTAGATATGCTCGTTTTTTGCCTGAATTTCTTCAGGGGTGAAGTTTGCTGACCAGTTAGCGGGCAGTGTATTCCTCGTCTTCCAGAATGCTAGTATTGAAACCAAGAAAACTATAATCCCTGTAATGAGTATTGCAGGTGGCATGTGGTTCGCTTTTGACAATTCTTTCAAAGCCTCATTCCCCTTCCCGGCATACGATAAATATATCTGACTGCCATTATATACCATATGCGCAATCATAGCTGTTATCAAAGAACCGCTCCAGTAATAAACCAAACACAATAAAGCCCCCGCAATGGCTATTGATACAAGATTGTATGGCGTACCATGTACTGCAGCAAATATGAGAGAACTGATAATAATCGGCAATACCATTCTGCCCGCACGCTGATGTCCGAACCTGAGCAACACACCGCGGAAAAACAACTCCTCACCAATACCCGGTATTACTGCCATTACCAACACGACCTGCACAAGTTGTCCTGCTGATTTAATATCCAGCAACGCTTCTGTTATTTGCTCAATCTTATTCTGTGCGGCATCGTTTGCACTACCCAAGTTGATATTCTTTATCAAACCCGCTATTTCCAGTAATATGGGCATTGCCCCCAGCATCATGGTAATGGCTAATATTATATGTAAAGGATTCTTGGGAGTTTTGATACCTAAATATGATTTGACCCTCGGTGTGCTCAGGTACGCAAATACTAAAGGCGGCACCAGAAACCCGAAAACAGACACAATACCCTGCATACTCAAAAAGGCCGATTTCTGTACATCAGTACTATTTGTGGTGATATCCTGTATGGCAGCAATAGATAATCCTGTGATTTTGGGTAATAACGACTGTACTACAACAGCCGAAAAAGCCGTCAATGTGAAAGCCATCAGCCCGAATAGCGTTACTTGCAAAACCCAGGGATATTCCCTCCAGTATCGGTTGAACATCAATGAAAAATTAGGGCAAATGTAACACAGGTTTGGCGCAATAATTGCTTAGTATCAATACAATCGTCAAAACATATCATAAAAGACTCAACTTTTAGCATCCTTTTCACGTTATAAAAACCAGTCGCATAGCAGATTTTTACCTATTTTTGAACGATTAATCCCACGTTTTCGGTAGATGGAAGAAATAGCAGCAGGCCCATTGCTGAGCCGGATTGAATATCCGGCCGATTTGAGGAAACTGAACAAAACTGATTTACAACAGGTATGTAATGAACTGAGGCAGTTCATTATAGACTGTGTGAGCATACACGGTGGCCACTTTGGCGCAAGCCTCGGTGTAGTAGAGCTGAGCGTTGCCCTGCACTATGTGCTGAATACCCCGGATGATCAACTGGTATGGGACGTAGGCCATCAGGCTTACGGTCATAAAATACTCACAGGACGTCGTAAAATATTCCACACAAACAGGAAATATGGCGGATTGAGCGGTTTCCCGAAACGCAGCGAAAGCGAATACGATGCTTTTGGCGTAGGGCACTCATCCACTTCTATATCTGCTGCCTTAGGTATGGCTATAGCCTCTAAACTGAAAGGGGAGAATCACCGCCAACATGTTGCTGTAATAGGTGATGGTGCTATGACAGCAGGCTTGCCTTTCGAGGCAATGAACCATGCAGGTGTCAGCAACAGCAATGTGCTGATAATCCTGAACGACAACAACATGTCGATAGACCCGAATGTGGGTGCACTGAAAGAATACCTGACAGACATTACTACTTCGCATACATACAATAAGTTTCGCGACGATGTATGGAAACTGCTGGGCAAACTGCCAGCGGCAGACTTCCAGAAGATAGGTTCAAAGATTGAAGCAAGCCTGAAAGGCATGGTTTCAAAATCTAGCAACCTCTTCGAGGCACTCAACCTGCGTTATTTTGGCCCTGTTGACGGTCACAATGTTTTAAAACTGGTTGAAACACTCGACCATCTGAAAGATATTCCTGGTCCGAAGCTGCTGCACATAAAAACGGTAAAAGGTAAGGGCTACGACCTTGCCGAGCAGGATCAAACACTTTGGCATGCACCGGGCACTTTCGATAAAGTGACGGGCAAAATCAATAAGAAAGTTGTTACAACACCTGAACCTCCTAAATATCAGGATGTGTTCGGGCATACAATTATAGAACTGGCAGAAAAAAATCCTGCCATCATGGGCATCACACCGGCAATGCCATCGGGCTGCTCGCTGAAGTTTATGATGGATGTAATGCCTGACCGCGCCATAGATGTAGGCATTGCAGAGCAACATGCTGTAACGCTGAGCGCAGGCCTCGCCACACAGGGCATGAAAGTATTCTGTAACATTTACAGCTCCTTCATGCAGCGTGCATATGATATGGTGGTGCACGATGTGGCTATCCAGAAACTACCCGTTATATTCTGTCTGGACCGTGCAGGCCTTGTTGGCGATGACGGACCTACACACCACGGTTGCTACGACATACCATACATGCGCTGTATACCAAACATGGTAGTAAGCGCGCCGATGAATGAGGCTGAACTGCGTAACCTGATGTATACTGCGCAGCTTGACGAGAACCAACTCCCATTCGTTATCCGCTACCCACGCGGGCAAGGTGTGATGCCTGAATGGCGTACTCCTATGGAGAAAATAGAAATAGGCACAGGCCGCATAATACAAGATGGTGAAGAAGTGGCCATCCTAACAATAGGCCACCCGGGCAATTTTGCGGTGAAAGCTTGCCAGCAGTTGAAAACTGAAGGCTTTAGCCCTGCGCACTACGATATGCGCTTTGCAAAACCACTTGATGAAAAACTGTTACACGAAATTGCAGGTCGTTTCAATAAAATCATTACAGTTGAAGACGGTACTATTGTAGGTGGCTTTGGCAGTGCTGTGCTGGAATTTATGGCAGAGAACAACTATACACCAGAAGTGAAAATGCTGGGCATACCTGATCGTCTGGTAGAACATGGTAAACCTGAAGAACTGCATCGTGAATGTGGTTATGATGCTATTGCTATAGCAGAAGCTGTGAAGCAAATGGTAAGTGCTGATAAGAATGTACTAGTGTAATTATCACTACTTTATAAAAAAAACAAAACACGACCTGATGGGTCGTGTTTTGTTTTTCTAAGCATAATGCATTCAGACTGACAAGCTTAATATGCTCATGATTTTCTCTTTATTCAAAGGCTTCTGAATGTATTGCTTTATCTGTTTGTAGGTCTTGGCACGTTCTGTATCTTCTTCGTATATGGAAGAGCTGACCATGAACACAGCCACAGTTTTTAATGATTCGTCTGTCAGGGCTTTAAATGCTTCCATAAACTCCCACCCATCCATCACAGGCATATTGATATCCAACAATATTATTCGGGGAAGTGGCGCTTTTGTATTCAGCAATTCATTCAGCGCATCTATTGCCAAACTGCCATTCGCAAACACAGATGCCTGCTTAATGCCTGCATGCAAGGACAATTGCTTCTGCGCTGCATAAACATAAATGTGGTCATCATCTACTATCCATATATCCGAATACGCCATTCCTTTGCAACAAATTTGAATATCTACTCACATGAATACATAACAGGTTTAAAGATAGCATCTTAGACAGATACTACCTATTAACTACGAGGAAATAGAAACTAAGTGCATATCAGTGCAGAACCAGACTATTGTTTGGGCTTAGCATCGCGAACTGGCCTTCTTTCTTCATAACCCCAGTGCTGCTTCCATTGGTCTGGCGTAGGTGCGTCTGCAACATCAAAGTCACCAATTTTAGTTCGGCGTAGCTCTTGCAAATAACCACCACAACCCAATGCAGCACCGAAATCATTTGCAAGTGAACGTATGTATGTGCCCGTACTACATGCTACACGAAAATGAACTTCAGGCAATTCTATTTTAAGAATTTCAAACTCACTGATAACAACAGGCCTTGGGTCCAGTTTTACCTCCACACCTGCACGAGCAAGATCATAAGCCCTCTCACCTTCTTTCTTGATAGCTGAATGGATGGGAGGCACCTGCATGATATTGCCTGTGAATTGCTTTACGTTGTCACGAATTTGCTCTTCGGTCAGGTAGTCGTATGGCTTTTCATTTTCGGGCTTGCTCTCCAGATCGTATGTAGGTGTTGTAGCACCTAGGTGTATGATGCCTGTATATTGCTTGTCCTGCTTTTGGTATTCGCTTATTTTCTTCGTGAATTTGCCTGTGCAGCAGATCAACAAACCCGTAGCCAGCGGGTCTAAAGTACCTGCATGACCTATTTTCACTTTCACCAGGCGCTTTACCATATTCACGGCATCAAAAGATGTCCACTTGCGTGGTTTATCTATCAATATTACAGCACCTTCTTTCAATTCTTCTTTGGCAGGCAGTTTTTGCATAGCGGCAAAGATAACCCTGTATTTTGAAATGGTTCAACAGGTTAATTAGTAGTATATTTTAATATAAAGGGAAACTAATCAGGTATTCTGCCAAATAATAAATCAACTGCTACCTTTGCATTATGTCATTTTTCAGTAACGGGAATAAACCATACATTATAGCAGGGCCTTGTAGTGCAGAAACACGAGAGCAAGTATTGGAAGTAGCCGCAGGCATTGCAGATATCCCTGTACAACTATACCGTGCGGGTGTATGGAAGCCACGTACCCGTCCGGGTAGTTTTGAAGGCAATAGCATACAGGCTTTGGAATGGCTGCAGGAGGTAAAAGCTACTTACAAAATACCTCTGACAGTAGAAGTTGCAGAACCGCAACACGTAGAGCAGGCACTGAAACATGGCATAGATGTATTGTGGCTGGGTGCCAGAACTACGGTAAATCCTTTTCAGGTGCAGCGCCTGGCAGATGCATTAAAAGGAACGAACATACCTGTAATGGTTAAAAACCCTGTGAACCCCGACGTGGACCTATGGCAGGGTGCTATAGAGCGCCTGATGCAGGCAGGCATTACAGATATAGCTGCAATACACAGAGGTTTTTCAAGCTATCAGGCGGCATCTGCATACCGTAATCAGCCCAACTGGCCCATACCAATAGAGCTGAAGCGCAGAAATCCTGAACTACCTATTTTCTGCGACCCGAGCCATATAACCGGCAACAGAGAACTGGTGGCAGATATTGCACAGAAGGCTATGGATATGGGTTTTGAGGGGTTGATGATAGAAACACATCCTAACCCACCTGTTGCGTGGAGCGATGCCGCCCAACAGGTAACACCGGTAAGGTTGAAAGAAATCTTGGACCAGCTGATAATACGCCAACAACATACTACCGATGCCGACATCGGCATTACGCTGGAACAGCTGCGCCAGCAGATGGATAGCCTTGATGCTGAAATAATAGACCTGATAGCCCGCCGCATGGAGCTGAGCGAACGTATAGGCGAGGTTAAAAAAGAATGCAATATGACAGCATACCAGCCTGAACGCTGGCGCGAGATAGTGGAAACACGGGGCTCAAGGGCTGAAAAACACAATCTTTCTAAAGAGTTCATCGTAGCACTCTACGAAAAAATACACGACGAGAGCATCAAAAAGCAATTGGAAGTATTGCAGGCATTGATGAATGAAGTAAAAGGTTAACTTTACGACGCTCAAAAAACAGGAATACATTGGCGCTCAAACAGCACAAAGACGATCAGGTAAAATACGACCAACAGGTAGATAACTCACGCTCTTATGTTTTGCCTTTTATAGAAGAAACGAAGCAGGTAGGCAAAGGCGTAAACGTAATGGAAATAGGCTGCGGCGAAGGCGGCGTATTGGTACCGTTTATGGAAAGCGGTGCATATTGTGTAGGTGTAGACCTGAACCCGTTGCGTATAGACCTTGCCAATAAGTTTTTTGCAGATGATGTTGCAGCAGGTAAAATTGAGTTCCTCTATAAAAATGTATACGACGAAGACTTTCTGCAACGCTTCAAAGGTTTCTTCGATGTCATAATCCTGAAAGACGCAATTGAGCATATTCCTGATCAGGAGAAATTTATCCCCTATCTCAAAAACTTTCTGAAAGAAGGTGGACAGATATTCTTTGGCTTCCCACCATGGTATATGCCATTTGGCGGGCACCAACAGATATGCGAACATAAGATTGGTATGATGCCCTGGTATCACATCATGCCAAAGCCTGTATACAAAGGGATTGTAAAAATGATAGGTGAGCCTGAAGGTGTGGTAAATGAGTTGATGGACATCTATGATACACAAATCACCATAGAGCGTTTTGAAAAAATTGTGCGCAACAGCGGGATGAAGTTCATCAACAAAAGACACTTCCTGATTAATCCGATATACAAATACAAATTTGGGCTGAAACCACGCAAACAACTTGGCATTATCAGTGCTATACCATTTGTACGCAATTTCCTTACTACCTGCGTGTACTATACTATCGGTTAGTATTCCATATTTGCCAGGAAGCTTCTGCCTGTAGTATCAGCATTTCGTAACCATTTTTAATGGTTGCCCCCTGTTGCTTTCCTTTTTTCAGAAACAAGGTTTCTTCAGGATTATACACGAGATCATACAACAAGTGACTACTGTCAATAAACTGATAAGGAATTTCAGGAGCAGTATCTATTGCAGGATACATACCTAATGGTGTTGTATTAATGATGAGCCTGTACTTATCCATTATTCCCTCGTCAACATCTGCATACTGCATATCACCGCCTGTACGCGATACTATCTTGTGCTTGATACCTAATTGCTTCAATGCATATATCACAGCCTTCGCCGCCCCACCTGTTCCCAGTATCAGTGCATGTGTATGTTGTGGTTGCAATAAAGGCTTTAGGCTTTCTGCAAAGCCAATATGATCGGTATTATACCCAATAAGTTTCCCTCCCTCAATCTTAATACAATTCACAGCGCCAATCTCTCTTGCAGCGACATCTATTTCATCTAGCAATGGCAATACCTGCTCTTTGTATGGAATGGTAACGTTAAGTCCTTTCAGTTGCGGATGCTCTTTCAGCAATGTTTTCAAGTCTTCAACAGATGGTATTGCATAGGCATCGTATCGCGCATCTATATTCTCCGTTGCAAATTTATTATTGAAATAAGCGGGAGAAAACGAATGGCTTAACGGATAACCTATCAGACCGTACAATGCTGTCATACAGTAAAGATACCTGTAGAAACAAAAAGAGGCATACAAAATTGTATGCCTCCGTATAATTTTAGCTATTTAGCTTCTTTGTCTTTATCCAGATACAGGAAGAAGGTATCACCTCTCAAACCTACACGCATTGCCTCCAGCGGAATAACCTCGTTCGGAGCAATGTTACCAAGGTTTACATTTGCACCCAGCAATTCCTGGAAGTAAACCTGTTGTGCTTTTTGCGGTGCTTCCCAGATGATTTTCTCATAAGGTATCTGTGTCAGGATTTCCTGTACAAGACCTTCGCGCACCTCGCCACTACCACGGTAAATACCTACGTTACCTGCTTCGCGCGCTTCTGCAATTACATAAGTAGACCCTGCATCCAGCTCTGCACGCATCAGTTCTATCCATTTATATGGAGGGATGATGTGTGCAGCATCTTTAGAACCAACTTCTGAAAGCACTGTTACATGCTTTGCCAGTTTTTCAATATAACCGCATTTTTCAGCGTGTGGTATTGTTATAGAACCATCAGACACCTCAACGTGCTTCAGACCGAACTCTTTTACTGTATTCAGGTAGTCGTCAAATTGGCCACGTATCAGAAAAGCTTCAAACAATGTACCACCAAAATACACAGGTATGTTGTGAGACTGATATATCTCTATCTTCTCTCTCAGATTATTGGTAACGAAAGCCGTGCCGAAACCAAATTTTACAATATCTACATAAGGAGCGGCAACAGATAAGAAATTCTTCACCTCGTCCAGTCCCATGCCTTTGTCCATCACCATCGTCAGGCCGTAGCTACGAGGACTTTGGGTGCGTTCAGGCAGGTTTTTCAAATGAAAATTCATGCGCTATATTTTACCTAATTGACAACAAATGTACATCTTTCGTGCCTGTATGTACAAAAATGAATTTTTCACTTGTATATTAGCATAATATTTCTGTCTTATGAAACGTAACGTTCCATTATTAGGTTTTGTAATAGGTGCAATACTACCCCTCATTGGTATATTCATCGTGTACCTGATATTGTTTCGTGGTATCGCTTTCCCCGATTTTGTGAAAGACATGATACACATGCCTACACAAGCTACCAAGGTCATCAGCCTAGGTATTCTCATCAATATTCTTCCATTCATATTCTATACCAACAAGCGCCTCGACTTGACAGCAAGAGGTATCTTTGTGGCTACAATGCTTTACGCAGTTGTGATGCTGCTGATAAAGTTTGCCTGGAATTAATATGCGTTACTACATTATTGCCGGTGAAGCCAGTGGCGATTTGCACGGCAGCAACCTTATTAAAGCCATCCACCAAAAGGATGCAAATGCTCATATCCGTTGCTGGGGCGGCGATAAAATGCAAGCTGCAGGTGCCGAGCTTGTAAAGCATTACCGCGACCTTGCTTTTATGGGTTTTGTAGAGGTGCTGATGCATCTGCGCACTATTCTGAACAATATAGATTTCTGCAAAAAAGACATTACAGCATATAAGCCTGATGTACTGGTATTGATAGACTATCCCGGTTTTAATATGCGCATCGCCGAATGGGCGAAACAACAGGGCATAAAAGTTGTTTACTACATATCTCCACAGGTATGGGCATGGAAAGAAAACAGGACTAAGAAGCTGAAACGTGATGTAGATAAGATGCTCGTCATACTACCTTTCGAGGTGGATTTTTACAAAAAGTGGAACTACGAGGTTAATTATGTGGGGCACCCACTTATACAGGTAGTGGAGCAGGAAATGCAAACACCACCTGTCAAATTAGCGGATAAGCCTATCATTGCATTACTACCAGGCAGCCGCGCACAGGAAATAAAAGTAAAGCTGCCCATCATGCTACAGGCAGTAAAACACTATCCCGACTATCAGTTTATCATTGCCCAAGCACCGTCTCAGCCCGACGAATTGTATACTTCTATCATAGGCAACCAACAGGTACAATTAGCAAAAGGACAGACCTACAATCTGCTGAAACAAGCTGCAGCAGCACTTGTTACAAGTGGCACGGCAACACTAGAGACTGCCTTATTTGGTGTACCACAAGTTGTATGTTACAAAGGCAACCCCATATCTTACTGGCTTGCCAAGAAGCTCATAAAAGTCAACTACATAGCATTAGTAAACCTGATTATGGATAAGCCTGTGATTACCGAGCTGATACAGGCAGACCTGAATGAAACGATGATAAAACAGGAGCTTGATAAGATTCTTTACAACAAAGAGCATATTAGCAGGCTAAAAGCCGACTACACCCAGTTGTGGCACCTTCTGGGAAATAGCAATGCTTCTGAAAATGCTGCGGAAGCCATTGTAGGTATGCTACGCTAACCAATATCATCGAAATAGTTGTTTTAAAAAATTAGTTTTGCGCCCCAAAGTAAATTTCAGGGTATGAAACTTGATGCACAACTAAAACAACGAAGCGAAAATAAATGCGAGCTCTGCGGTTCTGAAACAAACCTGCAGGTGTATGAAATACAACCACAAACCAGCAGCAACGAGGATAACAGCATCTACATTTGCAGCAAGTGTGTTGCGCAGATAGATAAGAAAGAAGACCTTGATGCGAAGCATTGGGCATTCCTGACAACAAGTATGTGGAGCGAAGTGCCGGGCGTACAGGTAGTAAGCTGGCGCATGCTCAATCGTTTCAGAAATGAAAGCTGGGCATCTGATGCGCTGGATATGATGTATCTGGATGACGAAAGACTGGCTTGGGCAAAAGCTACAGGCGACCATGATAATGACAGCAGCATAGACCTGCACAGAGATTGCAATGGTGCACCCCTTACTGCAGGAGATACTGTAGTTCTCATAAAATCGCTGGATGTAAAAGGCACCACTCTGAATGCCAAAATGGGTACAGTTGTAAAGAACATTCGCCTGGTAGAAGATAATACAGAACAGATAGAAGGCAAGATAGAAGGACAAGTGATAGTGATACTGACAAAATATGTGCGCAAGCATAACGCATAAAAAACAAGAGCCGCTCAGTTGAGCGGCTCTTGTTTAAAACACCTATTTAAGTCAGCAGTTGCTTAATTTCTGAACAACCTGATTATCATTACGATGATGCCCACCAGAAATATAAACAGCGATATCCTGTTCATACCATGCATAAACTTGATGTTTATGTTTGACGGCGCATTCGGATCTTTTTTACGAATGTAAAAATATGTCAGTATTTGCCTCCACATAGTATCAAATGAGTTGTTATTAAAGATAACAAGAAATTTGCCAAATGGTTGTGGAAAGTTATATTTGCACGCACCTCATGGGGAATTAGCTCAGCTGGCTAGAGCGCTTGCATGGCATGCAAGAGGTCATCGGTTCGACTCCGTTATTCTCCACAACAATAAGCCGCTCTCGGGCGGCTTATTTCATTTTCAACCATTCTCTTTTTATACTGTTATACCTGCATGAAAAGAATTCTGATTGCAGGTGCAAGCTCGGGTATTGGCGCTGCTTTGGCGCAGGAATTATCCACACAATCTCATGAGGTTATCTCTCTGTCAAGAAACACACCTGCCGTTGCAGTAGCACAACATATTACTTACGATGTCAAAAATGCTGAGCTACCACCTGCTATAGATGGTGCATTAGACGGGCTTGTATATTGCCCCGGCTCCATCAACCTGAAACCTTTTAAAAGCTTGAAAGTAACAGATTTTCAAAACGACTTTGAGGTGAACCTGTTGGGTGCAGTCAAAACTATTCAGGCATATCTGCCCAATCTTTCAGCATCCAACAATGCATCTATAGTACTGTTCAGTACTGTTGCTGTGCAGACAGGCATGCCCTACCATAGTTCTGTAGCTGCAGCTAAAGGTGCTATCGAAGGCTTTGCCAAAGCATTGGCAGCCGAGTTGGCACCTAAGATTCGTGTAAACGTCATAGCCCCTTCTTTGGTAAAAACACCATTGGCTGCACGCCTTACAGATAATGAAACTAAGGTTGCAGCAGCATCTGAAAGACACCCACTTAAGAGAATAGGCGAACCTGAAGAAATTGCTGCCCTTGCTGCCTACTTGTTATCAGACAACTCAAAATGGATGACGGGACAGATACTGCATATTGATGGTGGTATGTCTTCTCTAAAACTATAACCATGCAGCCCCAGCTTACACAAACAGATATAGACAGGATAATAGAAATGGCGTGGGAAGACCGCACGCCATTTGAAGCTATTGAAATTCAGTTTGGATTGAAGGAAACAGATGTCATCAACCTGATGCGCAAACACTCAAAGCCTTCCAGCTTTCGTATGTGGAGGAAACGCATGAACGGACGAGACACCAAACACCTGCACTTGCGCAGTGGTGATATTGACCGTTTTAAATGTACACGTCAGCGCGCCATCAGCATGAACAAAATAAGCAAGCGCTGATTATTTCTTCTTGTTGAAGAAGTCCCTCAGCTCGCGGCTCATTTCTTCGCCACGGCGCTTCAGGTC
The DNA here is from genome assembly GCA_017303395.1 of Chitinophagales bacterium. Taxonomy (GTDB): domain Bacteria; phylum Bacteroidota; class Bacteroidia; order Chitinophagales; family Chitinophagaceae; genus Polluticoccus. The sequence continues at coordinate 53,092 of JAFLBN010000008.1, read as the reverse complement.
TTGCAGTTCTTCTGTCATGTTGCGTTGTATGGTATCAAAATCCATGGGCCTGCCGGTACTCATATACCCCAGGTCTTCCATGGTGCGGGCAGCAGGTATTATCATCCATGCCAATATATATGCTACAAGGCCTATACCCGCAGTCAGGAACAAGACTACCATCACCAGCCTTACTATCACAGGGTCTATGTCAAAATAGTTGGCTACGCCACTACATACACCACCCAGTATTTTATCGTAGGTATTTCTGTATAGCCTGCGCGGCTGCGTATAGTCGTACTGCTGACGGTTGCCCTTCTGTTGTTGCTCTTGTTGCTCGCCATATACTGCCGGCAGGTAGGTGGTCTTTGTAAAGCCTGCACCTGTTGGTTCATTCAGCTCACTTGGTGCACCGAGTGTCTCCATTACTTTTTGTACATCGGCCTTGTCTATGGCAGGAGCGCCTGTTTGCAAGCGTATGTGAAACAGCTCTGCAATACGGCTTTCTATATCCTGTATTATTTCGTCTTTGCCTTCCTCTTTGGCAAATTGCTTGCTGAGCGATGCCACATAGTTTTTAAGCAGTTGATATGCATCTTCTTCTATGGGGATGATGCGCCCCGCTATGTTAATCTGGATGATGCGTTGCATAGTATATTATTTTGTGTTGGTTAAATGATTGACAGATTGGCTCAATTCGTCCCAGCTGTTTTTCAGTTGTTCATACAGCCTTTGCCCATGGGCTGTAAGCGAATAGTATTTGCGTGGTGGGCCCGATGTAGATTCTTCCCAACGGTAGGTAAGCACCTCCGCGTTTTTAAGCCTGGTAAGCAGCGGATAGAGCGTACCTTCCAGCACTACCAGCTTGGCTTGCTTCAGTTGTTCTAAAATATCGCTGGGGTAGGCTTCTTTTTCTTTTTGGATGATGCCCAGGATGCACAATTCCAAAAGCCCTTTCCGCATCTGCGATTCTGTATTCTCTATGTTCATCTTCACCGATTATGATGCAAACCTATGCAAAAACGTAGTACTGTGCAATACATAGTACCATTTTTAGCCTAAGAAATCGGTGTATGGTGGATTAAGGTCGGTAAATGGCAGTTTTATTCAGGATATCGTTAGCAAATATGGTGCTGTAGAGATATGCACCTTTTGCATTTAAATGGCTGTTGTCTTTAAAATATTTGCCCTCAAAACAAATATCTAAACTATCATATCGTAGAAACGGAATGCCATACTTAACAGCTCTTTCTTCATATACCCCCATCACTTCTTTCAGGTTAGTAACATTGCAAGTATAATAGTGTTTGTATTCGGGTGCGTACACAAACACAAGCTTGATATTATGTTGCCTGCAAGTTGAAATCAACTCGTCCAGTGCTTTTACGCATTTTACATTTACAGGCATTTGCTTTTTTGCATTAGGTTTATCCTTAGCAATTGAGGAAGTATCGCTATTAATAAAGCCATTATTTCTACTCGATGTTTGCTTTTGTTTGCCCAAATGCCTCAAAAGTCCTTCCAAACAAGACATTCTGTACAAATCTGTCATTTCTGATAGCTTCAAAAACGGAACAATGTCATACAGCCCTAATGGCATTCCTCCGTAAACTAGTGTTGAATGAATTATAGGCACGTCTGTACAAGTAATATATGCAGCTGGTAAAGAGATATTTTTCTTACTTGAAATAAGAATTACATCCGCACTTAAACATACCATTTGGGGTGGCAGATTGTTTACCAAATAACTTTGCAATATCATATTGGCTTCAATAGCATTACTACCCGGTACTGCAGCATTGTAAGTAGATAAACCTGTGATACTGTCAATTACGTGCGGGTCTAACCCATTTCTCATTCTTGATGTACCTAGCAATAGAACATTATAGTTGTTATTTGTACCCTTAAACAGTTGATGATTTGCTTTCACCTCAGGTATATACTCTTTGATAGAGTATATCGTGAGCATATAAGCCAGCATCGACAAAACGATTGTGCATATCGTAACAATTAAAAGCCTGCTTATATAATTTCTCATCATGGTTTAAAATTGGAAATAAATAAACTGCTCTCTGACAAACAACCCAAAAACTACAATAACTACAGTCGTAGTTAAGAGAAAAAAGAAGTCTTTAATTGGTTGCTTATTAAACTCTGTCAAACCACTGGTATGCTTCTTTTCAATCCATAACATATAGGCTATTGACAGAAGTACAATGACCAAACTATTATTACCAAAACTCAAATTGAGTGTGCTTAGTCTTGACGAGAAAGTGAACTCATTAGGGGTACTTCTTAGAATGACGGTTCTTATCACCCTAATAGCCTGAGGTATGCTTTTTGCACGGAAAAATATCCAAGCAAAACATACTGCACCAAATGTAAGCACCCAACTGAAAACATTCCACAGAAGGGTTTCTGTATTAATATTTCTAACAGCCCGCTTAAATATTATATAGGCAATATAATAGCATGCATGTAATGCACCCCATACTATGAAAGTTAAATTAGCGCCATGCCACAAGCCCGATAACAAAAAGACAACCAGTATATTAAAAATATAACGTGCTAGTTTAACTCTATTACCCCCAAGCGAAATATAGACGTAATCGCGAAACCAGGTAGTCAGCGAAATATGCCAACGCTCCCAAAACTTCTTGATATTTGTTGCGAAGTATGGACGGGAAAAATTCTGCATCAAATCATAACCCATTGTTTTTGCAGCACCAATTGCCATATCGGTATATCCTGAGAAATCGCAGTATATCTGAACAGCAAAAAAGACGATTGCAATCAATACATTGAGCCAATGGTAAGATTCCGGTTTATGAAAAACTATATCTACATAAACTGAAAGCCTGTCTGCAATTACCACTTTCTTAAACAACCCCCACATCATCAACCGCAATCCTGAGATCAGGTTTTCACTGCTGAAGTATTTTTTACTGTGAAGTTGTGGTATTATGTTTTGCGGCCTTTCAATAGGCCCTGCAACCAGCTGAGGGTAAAACATGACGTATAATGCATAAATACCCAAATGCCTTTCTGCTTTCTGCCTTCCCTTATACACCTCTATGGTATAGCTCAATGCCTGGAATGTATGAAAGGACAACCCAATGGGCAGCACCAAATCGTTGATAATATCCAGATTTGTATTTAACACCCCATTTATACCACCATTCAGAGTGTTGTTAGCTACAATAATCTGAGACGATACCCATAGTTGATTCAGTAAAGGAATGTGCAATGACAATACATGATTAATGTATGTTGCAAAGAAATCGTAGTATTTAAAAAAACACAGGAAACCAATATTAGCAACAATGCTAACGATAAGGTATAGCTTGCGGACTTTACCTTCAGACTTTTCTATGTATATCCCGGCAACATAGTCAACCAAAATTGTAATACCCAGTACAAGTAAATAAACAGGCAAATATGCGGCATAGAAGAAAGTGCTCGATAGCAACAGATGCAACCATCTGAATCTATGCGGGAGTATAAAGAACAGTATTGTTACAACAGGAAAAAAAAGCAGAAAAGTATATGAATTAAAAAGCATAGCCTTATCTGTTATTAGAAACTTTTGCAGAATGGTACTTGCCAAATTCTACAAAACCCTTAAGTGTTAACACAATAAATATCAGGTAATATCCCAGATAAAATCTATCTACAGTAAGTGGGTGCAAAAAGAAACGTACAACCATTACAACAAGTAGTACCAGTACCAACCATTTTTCGATATCCCATTTTCTGTTTATTAGTGTGCAGTAAGACAGCATCAATACAAAAAACTTAACGATGTGCGATTTGGAAGATGCATACACCAACCCTAAGCGAATCATTTGGAAGTACTCTTGAAAATTGAATTCTTTTGTAGCCTTTCCGCTGATATTCAAACGCTGAAAATAACTTGGGAAAAATAATAAACTCCAGCCATTCAGATAAACCATATACGCCATGATAAATGCGCATGCACCAAATCCGGCTAGTGATAGTAAGAACACTTTGATGTTATGCCTTGTAGCATTAGTCAACACAGGTATTAGTGCCATAGCCGTAGCTGGTATCATATTATCCAATCTGGTAAACACAGCCAGTACCAACATAATGTAGGTAAGGATATAAGACTTGCGCTCTACCAAATAGAAAGCCGCTATAAAAATAAAAAAGGCAGACAACGCATCCGGCGTTGATAGCCTTGCCATGTTTACAAAAGTATCCCAACTAATTATTATACCTGAAAGCAATGCTGCCAACCAAGTTTTGTAATGGCGGTTCAGCCATACCATAATGAGCATGCCTATTGCTATATATGCAAGAATAGACGGACATACGGTAGATGCAGCTAACGGAACGCCTAGTTTATAAAACATAAAACAAGCCAGCACATACAAGGGCTTAACTATGTAAAAAGGCAAGTGGTCGTTAGGCTTGCTATTGGCAATTAGCAGGCTTTTGTTATGTGCTTTGGCTACAAGTTGCTCATACCTTTTGGCAGGTATTTCTTTTTTGAGCAATAGCATTTTGCTCAGCTTTACGTTTGTATCTGCAGGATTATCAAGCCTTAGTATCAGGGCTGAATATGATAATATATCACCATTATAAAATGGTTTTTTATAAGCATTTACAGAAATATATACCAAAAGCAGGCTATACAATGATATAGCTGCAACTCGTATATATATGTTATTAAAGGGGATGCCCATTCACAAAATGAGTATTTAGTCCCGAAAATAATCTTATTGCTTGTAAATACAGGTTATCCTGACAAAACAAAAAAACAGGCTAACTTAGCAGGCTTATTACTCGTTAAGGCATCAGATGATCATTTACCCGCACAAACAATCACTTGTTGATTATGCAAAAGACGTACTGCGCTACAGGCAACTGCTGGTGCAGATGTCTAAGAAATGGGTAAAATCGAAATACGAAGACTCTTATATAGGCTTGGGGTGGATGGTGGCAAGCCCTGTCATTACCACCATCGTATATACGTTCTTCTTCAGCATCATGTTCGATATCCGTACCAGCAAAGCAGGGTACTTTCTGTATATATACAGCGGCATGTTGCCATGGGTATTTTTCAGAGATGTGTTTATAGAAACACTGGATGTATTCCCCAAAGAGAGCCTGATGATAAAGCGTACCAATTTCCCGCGCATCATCATACCACTCTCCGTAGTACTTACAAAAATGCTGCAGTTTGGCTTTGGTATTGCCATCCTGTTTATAGCTGCCATGGCATCGGGCAAAGACATCAGCGCACACTTTTTCCTCTTCCCCATACTGATGCTGCAAATAGTACTGATAGCGCTTGGCTTCGGGCTGCTGTTTGTAGTGCCCAGTATCATTTACAGAGATGTAAAACACCTCATCAAGTTTATAGTGCCGTTGGGGCTGTACACACTGCCTATATTTTATAAGATAAAAGCCATCCCCGCAAAGTGGCTGGATGTATATACGCTGAACCCCATGGTATCTTTTGTACAGTGCTTCCGTGCTATCTTGTTTAAAGAAGATATACCGTGGTACCTGTTAGCTAAAGGCATGGTGGTATCTTTCATTGTTTTCTTTGTTGGCCTGTCAATCTTCAGGAGTTATGAAAAACGCCTGCCCGATTTTATTTAAACCACACCATCTGCAATGATTGTCTTAAATAATGTATCGAAACAATACAGGCTGAAGGGCAAGAAAAACATTTCACGTTTTTTCATCGTCCGCATGCTGCGCGATGCGCTGAAGGGGAACAAAAATGATAAAACACAGGAATGGTTCTGGGCGCTGAAAGATATTACACTCACCATCAACAAAGGAGAGCAGGTAGGGCTTGTTGGTAAAAACAAAGCAGGCAAAACTACGTTGTTGCAGCTCATCAGCGGGGTTACCACACCTACAGAGGGCAGCCTATCTGTTGATGGCAACCTCATACCCGTATTTGCACAAGGCACAGTACTAACGCCCGACCAGACAGGCAGGGAGTATATATACCTGCACGCAGCAGCACTTGGCTACAACAAAAAACAGGTAGATGCCATTGCAGATAAAATCATCGCATTCAGCGAAATAGATAATATAGACGGGCTGGTAAAGTTTTACTCAACCGGAACGCGTACACGCCTCAGCCTCAGCATTACCCTGCACTTGCCGGGAGATATTTATATCTTTGACGAGGTTTTTTATGGCAGCGATATTTTCTTTAAAGAAAAAGTCATTGCGCATTTCAAAGAAATGCTGAACCACCCTGATAAAACAATGGTATTGGTAAGCCACAACGAAGACATCATCCGCACATTCTGCAAAAGGCTCATTTTGCTGGAAAACGGCCGTGTTGTTGCAGACGGTAATACCGATGAAATATTGGCCCATTACAAACTAAAGTAAACAACTGCCTGCCGGCGTAGCGTGTACATGAAAAAAATCCTAATTATCTCGGGCAGTTACCCAAACTACGGCGGGCAATCTACAACGGCATACAATCTTTTAAAGCTGCTGAAAGACAAAAACTACAGCGCTAAGCTTGTATATGTAAACTATCATAAAGAGGCAGATGTTGACCCTGACAAGACCGGGTCTTCGCACAGAATAGTGCTAAAGAAAAGCTTCATCAACATTTTGTACAACTGGTACAAGAACAATGTAAATGTACCATTGGGCGTAGAAGGGCAAAAGGTGAAGAATTATTATTTCTTCTTCAAGCTATTACTTCGCTTCAAATATTTTCAGTTATCCAAGGGCTTTCGTCCGGATCTGGTCATCACCAACATCCCATCTTACTTTTGGCTGGTGCAAAAGATATTCCGCAACAGGAAACTGCTTTTTGTAATAGGCAGCAGCCCGGAGATGATAATGCTATCTAAACACAAAGTAGATACTACCACTTTCTTACAGGATAGCAGTGTTGCCGAAAAGAAAAAAATAAAACCCAACGAGCTGATATTTGACAAAACAAATATTGTCTTCAACAGCAGGCTTACCAAAGAAGTGTATGACAAGTTTGGCATACAAACAGGCAGTTCGTTTGTGCAATACTTCAATTTCGCACCATATAAAAAAGAGCATACTACACCAATCACCAACCGTACTAACAGTATGGCATTTGTTGCATCTCACTTCAACCGTACTATAAAAAATGCGGATCTTGCATTTGATATTTTCAGTGCATTTCCTGAAGTCGGGAAACTGGCTATAGGCAAGGAAAGTGAGCGTTTTGCAAATATCCCAAATACTGCCGTATACGAGCTGATGACACAGCAAGACATCATGCAGCATCTGGCAGACACTAAAGTATTGCTGATAACATCTTACTTCGATTCGTCGCCCAGTGTACTGTCTGAGGCAATCTTGAGCGGTTGTAATGTACTGGTATCTAAAAATGTAGGCTGGCACGATATGCTGGACGAGCGTTGTGTAGTACAGCATTACGATGATGTAAATGAGTGGAAAGAGAAAGCTGCCTACCTGATGCAGCACAAGATAGACTACAGCCGTTTTGAAGAGGTGATTGCATCATCTACAGCAAGCATTATTGCCAACATACAATCTGTGCTTGATAAATAACGCTACAAAGCCAGTATCTTATCTAACACCTGCGGGTCATCTGCCTGCAGCCAGTGCATCTCCTTATCTTTTCTGAACCAGGTCATCTGCCGCTTGGCATAGTGGCGGGTATTCTGTTTTATTTTATCTACGGCTTCCTGCAGTGTATATAGCCCTTCTATGTGTTCAAAGAGTTCGCTATAACCAACCGTTTGCAGGTTTTTAAGATGCCTGAGTGAATACAGATTTCGCACTTCGTCCAACAATCCGTTTTCCATCATCTTATCTACCCGCGTATTGATGCGCTCATACAATACTTCTCGTGGCAGTTCCAGCCCCACTCTTACTATCCTGAAATCGCGCTTCTTTTTTTCTCCTGTTCGGTAGTTGATAATACTCTCTCCTACAGAACGTTTAAAGATAAGTGCACGTAGCAAACGTGCAGGGTTTTTTATTTCTCCTTCTTTATAAAAATCAGGATCTTCTTCCATCACCGCATGTTGCAACCATTGCAAACCACGGGTTTCATATTCGTTGTTTACATCGTGCACTACTTCATCACTTACAGCAGGCATGGTATCCAAGCCTTCACACAGTGCTTTTATATATAAACCTGTGCCGCCGCACACAACAGCGGCATCGTGCGTTGCAAATATATTTTGCAGATAACCCAGTGCCAGTGTTTCATAGTCTGCAGCATCTAGTGCAGTTGTCACCGAATGTGTATCTATGAAATGATGTTTAACCGATGTAAGTTCACTTGTACTTGGTTTGGCTGTACCTATAGACATCTCTCTATAACACTGCCTGCTATCGGCCGATACTATTTCAGTACCCAGCCGTTTTGCCAATGCAATAGCTATAGCGGTTTTGCCCACTGCAGTAGGCCCTGCTATGATGTATGCTGTCTTTACCAAGAAAATATATTGTACTGTTACTCCTCGAAGCTATCGCTGCCGCCACCTGTATCTAATCTCGAATCCTCAGAGCTTTCCTCTTCGCCTTCGCTACCAAAGCCATCCATATCATCTTCACCCAGGTCATATTTTTCCTCTACTTCCATCAGCTTATCAAGGTTCACGCCCTTCACACCATATTGTGCAGGCGCAACACCTTCTTTGCGTAGTATAAAAGGATATGTTTTTCTAGAATCCTCATCTTTACTCACGCCAATCAATTCTACCAGGAAGCTCCATTTCTTAATAGGATCATATTCATATACAAATTTATGATCAGGTGTGGTAACTAATGCCGATACTGGTGTGCGCATCATAGACAATGCAGGCGCATCACGCTTATTCACAAGCACTTCAGAATTAATTTCTCTGCCACGCGTCCACTTTTCATTGCTGTCAAAAAAAGAGGCAGCATGCTTACCATCAAACTCGTAAGCAGTTAAGATACACTTGTGAAACTCCAAAAACGTCTGTGTAGGGCGTATTTCTATATCTCTGTACACCAAATCATCTTCTTCCCAGTAAACCCTGAATCTGAATAATGCCATATGTAACGTAAAAATAGGCGAAAAGGTGAATTTGCACCATAGTATCGCATATTTCTCTTTAAGACTTAATTTTACATATTATAACCCGCATCAGACAACCTGCCGAATAAAGCTTTTTAATAAAGTTTCATCATTTTTTGTTTGATTAGTAAAAAATGCTACCTTTGCCATCCCAAAATTTTTGAGGCCATGCCAAAGGTGAAGACTCATAGCCGTGCTAAAAAAACTTTCAAAGTTACAGGCACAGGTAAAATACGCAGGTATAAAGCTTTTAAAAGCCACTTGCTGACGAAAAAATCTAAAACGCGCAAACGCCATCTGCGTCAGGCTGCATTTGTACACCCTGCAAATCAGAATCTGGTAAAACGCATGTTGTGCCTGCGCTAAGTAAAAACTATTAATTAAAACGAATTAACACTATTAAAATATGCCACGTTCGGTAAATGCGGTTGCATCTCGCGCGAGAAGGAAGAAAATACTGAAACAAGCTAAAGGTTTCTACGGTAAACGTAAAAACGTATATACAGTAGCCAAAAACGTACTCGAAAAAGGTCTTGGCTACAAATATGTAGGTCGTAAACTGAAAAAACGCGATTACCGCGCTTTGTGGATAGTGCGTATTAACGCTGCTTGCCGCGAAGAAGGTATCAGCTATTCTCAGTTCATGGGCAAATTGGCTGCTAAAGGTATCGATCTGAACCGTAAAGTACTGGCTGATCTGGCAATGAATGAGCCTGAAAGCTTCAAGAAAATTGTTGCTGAAGTAAAATAAGCTTCCGACTTAATAATATTCAAATAGCCGCTGCGATTATCGTAGTGGCTATTTTAGTTTCCATTACCTTATACCAATTGCCATTACACCATGTGTTCTTCGTAGGTAAGGTGGGTATTAATGGTTGCCTTATGTCCTTTGGCAAATATCCCATATACAGTACTACCACTTCCGCTCATAGCTGCATAGATAGCTCCTTGTGCATATAGTTGCTCTTTAATGGCAGCAAGCTCAGGATGTTGAGCAAAAACAGGTGCTTCAAAGTCATTACTAACTACATCTTTCCAATGCTCTATTGGCAATTCGGGCAGTTTTTGCAAGTCGAAAAGTGCAGGTTTTGGTTTTATCATTTTAAATGCAGCAGCAGTAGATACATGCACCTGCGGACAAATCAGCTGTATGCTATATGCCGATAAATCTATGCCAACTGGTTGCATCACCTCTCCCCTGCCTGTTGCATATTGCGGTGTATTCTCAATAAAAAACGGACAATCGCTGCCTAACTGCAGTGCGTAGCTTATCATTGCCTCATTCGTAAGCCCCAATGCACTATAATCATTCAGTAGCTTTATCATAAACGCGCCATCTGCAGAACCACCACCCATACCCGCACCCATAGGTATATTCTTCAGCAGATGGATTGACAATGCGGGAAGATTCGGGAAATCCTGTTTCAGCAATTGGTATGCCTTCCATACAAGATTATCATACTTATCGCCTGCAACAGTTTTTCCGTGCAGGGCAATAGCTATCGTTTCAGCAGGCACTACCTCCAAAACATCTTTCAGACCCTTTACGGGATAAAAAATAGTTTCAAGATTATGATAACCATCTGCACGTTTCGATGTTATATATAAGCCAATATTCAGCTTACAGTTAGGAAAGCAAACCATATACAAAGTGATGCGTAAAATTATCTGTATTTTTGGAATGGCACAGCGTAATATGCCCCGTTCATGAAAGAAGTTATCAGCCTGAAGGACATTCGGAAAAGTTATTATCTGGGAAAGCAGGAATTACCCGTGCTGAAAGGTATAAATCTGACTATCAATAGCAACGAATATGTCGCACTAATGGGGCCATCTGGCTCGGGTAAATCTACCCTTATGAATATTATTGGTTGCCTTGACACGACAACATCTGGCCAATACGTATTGAACGGGAAAGACGTAAGCCGTATGGAAGACGATGAGCTGGCTGATGTACGCAATGTAGAGATAGGCTTTGTTTTTCAACAGTTTAACCTTTTACCACGCCTCACAGCCTGGGAAAATGTTGCCATGCCGCTCATATATGCCGGCGTGGGCAAAAAAGAGCGTGAAGAGCGTGCACGCACCATGCTTGAAAAAGTAGGTCTTGGTGACAGGGCACACCACAAACCAAACGAAATATCGGGCGGGCAAAGCCAACGTGTAGCTATAGCACGTGCTTTGATTAATAATCCGTCAATCATATTGGCCGATGAACCTACGGGCAACCTGGATACAAAAACATCTGTAGAAATCATGGAGTTATTCAGCCAGATACACTCACAAGGCAATACTGTAGTACTGGTAACCCACGAAGAAGATATAGCTAACTACACACACCGAGTAGTACGCATACGCGATGGTGTTGTAGAAACAGACAAACGCAACAAAGAAACACTTACAACAAGCATTTAATGGCATTTAAGATATACACTAAAACAGGAGACAAAGGCAGCACCAGTCTGATAGGCGGTGTGCGTGTACCGAAAAATCACATCCGTATAGAAGCTTACGGCACTGTAGATGAACTGAACTCGTTCATTGGTATGGTAAACGATATGGCTGGTAATGAAAAAATTAGCGGCTGGCTACGCGAAATACAAGACCGCCTCTTTACCGTTGGCTCTGTATTGGCAACCAACCCCGATAAGGAAGTAAAGATGAAACTGCCCGACGTACACGATGAAGATGTAACATGGCTGGAAGGCTTGATTGATGAAATGAATGAGGTATTGCCTGAAATGCGCTCATTCATATTACCGGGAGGGCAGCTTGCAGCCTCTACCTGCCATGTAGCACGTTGTGTATGCCGCAGGGCAGAGCGTATATGTGTTAGCATGCAAGAACAGCAGGAACAAGTACCTGAGTTGATTGTACGCTACCTCAACAGGCTTTCAGACTTCCTTTTTGTACTGGCACGTTACATATCTCACATCAACGGCGTTGAAGACCTGCCATGGAGGGCAAGGGTATAATGAAAAAGCTATTATTATCAATATTGAGCATAACGATGCTTGTAAGTTGTGCATCTGAAAGCACAGAGCAACCTGTGCAACAGGAACAAGCTAAAGCAAACAAGCTGGACAAATTGAAGTGGTGGTTGGGTAATTGGCAAATGAAATCTGCGGACGGATTAGTTATTGAAAGCTGGTCTAATACTGCAGCAAATGAATGGCAGGGTTACAGTTATTACTTAACACCACAAGGTGACACTGCGAGCCACGAAACCGTAAGGCTTGTAAACGATAACGACACGTTGTTCTACATCCCGAATGTAAGTAATCAGAACAATGGCATGTCTATACAGTTTCGGGAATCAATGCTTTCAGACTCTTCAATAGTATTTGAGAATACCACGCACGATTTCCCGAAACGTATTGTGTATGTAAAAACATCAGACACCTCTATACATGCTTATATAGAAGGCAGTGGTAAGATCGTGGACTTTTATTATCTAAAAGTTCATTAGGCTAATAAATTAAAAATCTATAGTTTTAATATACTTTTTTAAACCTCCTTAAAACCAAACTTTATGAAAAAAGCACTTTTTTCTCTGTTGTTTGCATTTTCAGTCCTAACAACTAATGCCAACGAACCAACTAAACTCAACGGTCTTGTAACTTATACACAAACTGGGCCAACTACCGCATACCTCACGATAGAAACAGGTGCAGGCACCGAGTCTATATCTGAGGATGAAGAAAACCATAAAGTATACTTTTATATCGGAGCTACCTTATACCAAGCAACATATGGTACCAAGACTACCACTATTTTACCAAGTGGGAACACTGTATATGTATATTGCTGCCTGGAAGACATAAATGAAATGGAATCCTAGATATACATACACCAAACAGCTAACATTATTCTTATTAATATTAACGCCTATGCAAAAAGCATAGGCGTTAATATTATAGTGTCTGACAATAAAGGCAGCATAATAAAATATGTTTCAGAGAATCAATGCTTACAGACTCTTCAATAGCATTTGAGAATACCACGCACGATTTCCCAAAACGTATAGTGTATGTAAAAACATCAGGCAGATCTATACATGCTTATATAGACGGCAATGGTAAAACCGTAGACTTTTACTACACTAAAATGCAATAAACTTACTTACGCATTTTACCAATAAAGAAAAGTAATAGCAGCGCACCTACAACTGCAAGGAAAAAACTTTTGATGTTAAATCCGGTAACATCTCCCCAGCCAATCGCAGTACCTATCCAACCACCAATCACTGCCCCGAAAATACCTATCACAATTGTTATCAACCAACCACCGGGGTCATCTCCTTTGCGTAATGCTTTTGCTATTGCGCCTGCTATCAGGCCAAACAATGCCCATGATATGATACCCATAGTTAATAGTTTTAGTGCAAATACAAGTTACGAAAAAGGGCTCTGCAAATGCAAAGCCCTTTTTGTTATTTAACGCTATTTAACTATTAGTGATGATGGTGGTGTGCAGCGTGTGCATCAGGCAGTTTATAAAATTCCTCTTCGCTAACTTCCTGTTCTGTAATGCTAAACTGTGTTTCCAGGAAAGTGAAAAGTTTTTCAAACAACAGTCGGCGATAAGTTTCGTCCATTGTTTTTTCATCTTTCATTACTTTTTGCATGTAGCTTTCCAACCAAGGAGCATCGCCGTCTGCACCCATACCAAAATAACCCAGTACTTGTGCTTTGATGTGTTCTTTTACTTCTTCTATGCTTACAGAGATACCATTCTCTATTATCAGCTTATCAGATATCAGTGTCCAACGCAGTTGGTGATCAAAACCACCAAATTCGTTTTCAACTTCTGTTTCAGATTTTGGTTTTTCGCCACCTTCTTTCAACCAACGTTTCAGGAATGGAACAGGTAGTTCAAAAGATGTATTGTGCACCAGCATTTCGTATATCTCGTTGTGCAGGCGTTCGCGGCTTACGCGGTCATATTCTTTGCTCAGTTCTGCACGCAGGCGCTCTTTGAAAGCGGCTACATCTTTAATCTCATCATTAGGGAAAATCTGCGCAAACAGTTCTTCATTCAGCTCACGAGGCTGTAGTTTTGCAACACGTGTCAGGGTGAATTTGTAGTAGTTATTAGCAGCTTCAACACCTTCTTTCAAAGGGTCTTTCATAAAGCCAGCCAGTTCATCTGCTGTACAAACATCTGCAGGGCGGATAACGAATGATTCTTCATTCTTTTTACCCATTAGCATTTCCTGCAGTTTAGCAGGCAGCTTTTCCAACAGTACTGTATCTTCTACCATTTTAGACTCTGCAGCAACGTTACCTTCAGCATCGCACAGTTCGTATTTAGAGTAGATAATATCATCTTTAGATGTTACTTCAGGCTGTGTTTCAGCATTGCCATAACGTTTGGTAATGCGCTCTGTTTCATCATCTACCATTTTATCAGCTATCGCTACTTTATATTTAGTCAGCGCAGCTTTGTTTTTGATAGCACTTATTTCAAACTCAGGTTTTACACCAACTTCAAAAGCAAAATCAACATCAATTGGTGCATTCATATCAAGGCTCAATGGTTTTTCATTTGGCATTACCATTGGTTGTGCAAATATTGAAACCTGTTCGTTTTTCAGATACTCTTCCAGCTTAGAGCCTGCAGCACGCAGTACTTCGTCGCCGAAGATAGACTGACCATACATTTTCTTAACCATACCGGAAGGTACATTGCCCTTGCGGAAGCCCGGTATGTTGGCAGTCTTTGCATATTGTTTCAAAGACTTTTCAAAAGAAGGCATATAATCTTCTTTCGTCAGTTTTACGGTTATCTTGTCGTGCAGCGTACCGATGTTTTCGCGCGTTACCGTAGCCATAGTTTATCTAAGTTTTTAAATGTTTTTAAAAAAAAGCCGATACATTGGTATCGGCTTGTCGTTTTTCAGTGCGGGTGGAGGGACTCGAACCCCCAAGCCTCGCAGCACTAGATCCTAAGTCTAGCGTGTCTACCAATTTCACCACACCCGCTAAACGGGTGGCAAAGGTAAGTAATTTTACTAATGCTCCAAACAGATTTTCAGATTGTCATGTAAATACCATATCTCGGCCAACTATTGTCATACGGCACTAATTGTCATTATTTTTATATCAAGAAAACAGACCAAGATATGAGTACTAAAGAAACCAAAGCCTCCCTTTTGGTGGTTGAAGATGAAGAAAGCTTAAGGGACGCGCTGAAACTGAACCTGGAACTGGAAGGATACGAAGTTACTACTGCCGATAATGGCCCTGCGGTTATTAAAATGGTGAAAAATGAACACTTTGACCTGATAATACTGGATATAATGCTGCCAGACATGGACGGCATCACGGTTTGCGAAACCATCCGCATGCAGCATAACGATGTGCCGATTATGTTTCTTTCTGCCCGCAATACCGGTGCTGACCGTGTGGAAGGCCTGAAAAAAGGGGGTGATGATTACATGACCAAGCCTTTTAACCTAGAAGAGCTACTGCTAAGGGTAGATAAACTGATAGTTAAAGACAAGAAGATAAAAACCCCTCAGGCAATAGCAGATATATATGAATTTGACGGATGTAAAATAGATTTTGCAGCGCACGAATGCATAGATGTAAACGGCAAACCTCAGGAATTGAGCAAAAAAGAGGCTGCATTGTTGAAATTGCTCATAGAACATGAAGGCCAGGTAGTGTCTCGCGAGCACATCCTACAGGTAGTTTGGGGCTATAATGTGTACCCTACTACACGTACGATAGACAATTTTATCCTCAACTTCCGCAAGTATTTTGAGAAAGACAGCAGAAACCCGAAACACTTCCATTCTGTACGTGGTATAGGATATAAGTTTACAGCATGATTGCACCTTTAAAACTTTTTAGTATTTTCATAGCCAAATTTGTATTAAACGATTGTCATGATGCGTAAATACTTAATAGGCGCCTTTGTAATGCTGGCTGTTTTTGTGGTAGCATGTAAGAAAGATAAAAACATGGTTAATGCCACAGTAGTGGATACAGGCGATATTGCAAAAGATGGTTGTGGCTTTTTGCTTCAATTGGAAAGTGACGGTTCGTTGCTACGTCCTAAATATATACCTAGTGCTTTTCAATACAATGGGCTAAAGGTAAAGGTGAAGCTTAACAGGGATGGTGAGGGTGAAACATGCAACACCTACCCAACTAAAAAGTTTTATGAAGTTGTAGAACTGGTAGATATTAAAAAAGACCTTGAGTAATCAAGGTCTTTTTCTTTTATTTTAATCTCTAAATGTACTTTACTTCACTTCCTGAAACATTGTATTCTTTACAAACTCTTCGTCGTTCAGTGTGTTCAGGAAAGCTTTCAGGTCTTCTTTTTGCTGGTCTGTAAGTGCTATTCCTCCTGACAGTTTAGTATCCAAAGTCGGAGATTGCATTATCCCAGATGCATAATGATTTAACACCTGATCTATAGTATTAAATCTGCCATCGTGCATATAAGGCCATGTATATTTCAGGTTGCGCAAAGATGGCATTTTGAATTTATATAAGTCTGCAGCAGACAGTGTTATATGCGCTCTGCCGCTATCATTTACACTGGTTGGTGGCAATCCATTATTACGGAATGAAAAATCTGTGAACAATGGTTCTGCATGGCATGTAGCACAGTTTTGTTTGTAAACATTGTAACCATCCAACTCCTGTTGCGTAAATGCTCCGCCAGCTTCTCCTCGCTTATATTTATCATACTTAGCATTGCTGGATACTATCATACCCATAAACTGCACAAAAGCCTTAGCTATTCGTTGAGAATTCACAGTTTCATCACCAAATGCTGCTTTAAACATACTACGATATGTGGCATCTGCCTGTAGCTTTGTAACAACATTCGCCATCGTCTCATCCATCTCAATAGGATTTTGAATAGGCGCAATTGGCTGATTTTCGATATGATTAATACCACCATCCCACATAAATGATGTATGCCAGTTAAGATTGAATAATGGTGGAGAGTTTCTGTTACCTACCAAATCATTTATACCATGGCTTACCGGATGGTCTATCTGTGCAAAACCAGAAAATTGCTGGTGGCAGCTACCACATGATATCGTATTGTCTTTAGACAGTTTAGTATCATAAAATAATTTTCTACCGAGTTCAAACCCAGCCTTATTCACCGGATTATTGCTGTAATTATAACTAGGGGTTGGCCATCCTTGCGGAACATTAAATGCTAAAGGTGCTTCTGCCTTTACATCCATATCAGGGTCTGGTTTGCATGACTGTGCAAAAGCTATTGATGACAAAATAAATATTATACTAATCTTACGTATCATAATTAATCAATGTGGTCTATTGAAAACATATCAGCATAGTTATCTGCTATCTTCTGAGCCTCTTTGCCTTCGCTTGCTACGATGGACAGATCTGAAAATTTTATTAGGTTAGGAGTCCTAAACCACTCAGCTAAGTTCGTCTTAATATGAACAGTAACTTTCTGGTTTTCTGCATATTTTACTGTTGGTAAAGATAGCGTCACCCAACGCAAAACACTGTTTGGATGCTTGAACCCGGCTATATGTAATGCTAGGTTATTGGGATACTTGCTAGCTTGTGGGCTATACCCTTCAATCTTCGCCATAATATAACCTGTATTCCAATCCCAGAACATTGCATTGTTAGGGTCTAAAGCTCCTGTTTGTGCTCCGCTTACATTTCTTGCACTATCGACACCTATCAAAAATTGAACTTGTATATAACTCCCAGCTTTTACCCCCTTTAATGATATTATCTTTGATGAATCCTTACCATTGTCTATTAAATGATAGCTTTCTTCCTCTATGTAGTTGTGACCATCATCGCTTTTCAGACTTATGTTACTTATATAATACTTAAACGCAGATACTTTAAATGAATCTTTATTTTCATTCAAGTAGTATTTGTCGTAGATGAGTTTGTCACTATTTACATAATTGTCAAACATCAACATAAACCCTTTATCCTCAGATTTTGGTTCTGAAACCGGGTCAGGTTTTTTAGTACATGCCAACAACAATACGAGTGCGATGCTAATTATTAATAATTTTCTCATTACACCAAATTTACGAAAACTCACCATCCTAATTCATCATCATTATTACTGTCTTTTTTATAATATGCCCTGCTCCTTACTTTTTGCAATTGTCTATTGTATATTAGTTTAGCTATTTCTATTGCTGCCTGTTTATCTATCATTGCGGCTGTTAGCTTCTTTTCAGCAATATCCAGTCTGTACATCAATTGAAAAAAGGCATCAGGGCCTTTTGCTGCAATAGCACCTACCTGCAATGCCAGCTTTTCTATGATTTCCTGTTCAGAAACCAAGCCTTGAAACGAAATACCGTATTCAGCCGCCAGCTCTTTACAGATTATCTCTTTTTCCTGCTCCATAATAATAAAAAAGCCACCCTGTATGAGCGGCTCTGGTTTTTATAAAGTTTGCATTGCTTTCAGCACGATGTCTTTCACTTCAGAAAGTGGTACACGTTCCTGTAGCATTGTATCTCTGTAGCGAATAGTTACCGTTTGATCTTCTTTAGTTTGTCCATCTATTGTTACACAGAATGGTGTACCTATAGCATCTTGCCTGCGGTAACGTTTACCAATAGAATCTTTTTCTTCGTAGAAACATTTAAAATAAGGACGGCACATATCCATCAACTCCCGTGCTATTTCAGGCATACCATCTTTCTTAGTCAGCGGTAATACTGCTAATTTAATAGGTGCTACTACAACTGGGAATTTCAAAACAACACGGCTGTCTTGCTTTTCTTCAGTACTCAGGTCTTCCTCCTGATACGCTTCACTCAGCAACATCATCACCGTACGGTCAAGCCCAATTGATGTTTCTATAACATAGGGAATGTAATGTTGGTTTATTTCTGTGTCAAAATAAGTTAGTTTTTTGCCGCTGTATTCCTGATGGCTCTTCAAGTCAAAGTCTGTACGGCTGTGTACACCTTCTACTTCTTTAAAGCCCATCGGAAAATCATATTCTATATCGCAAGCAGCATCTGCATAGTGCGCCAACTTTACGTGATCATGGAAGCGGTAGCGCTCTGCTGGTATACCAAGGCTCAGGTGCCATTTCATACGTGCTTCTTTCCAGTATTCATACCATTCTTTTTGTGTACCAGGGCGTACAAAAAATTGCATTTCCATCTGTTCAAATTCACGCATACGAAAGATGAAACCACGTGCTACAATTTCATTACGAAAAGCCTTGCCAGTTTGCGCAATACCAAATGGTATCTTCATACGGCCTGTTTTCTGTACATTCAGAAAGTTCACAAATATACCCTGCGCTGTCTCAGGACGCAGATACACTTTATTATCTTCAGGATTATCTGAAGCTACTGCTCCCATTTCTGTAGAAAACATCAGATTGAACTGACGAACATCTGTCCAGTTACAGGTATCACTTACGCTACATTTTATATTATTCTCTTCTATCAGCGTTTTCAATCCTGCGAAATCATCAGCTTCCAGCAGCAGCTCCATTTTCTTTATAAGGGCTTCTGCATCTGCAACAGGTAATGTTTCTGCATAGCCTTCTATCAGGTGATCTACACGGTAGCGTTTTTTGCTATCCTTATTATCTATCATAGGGTCACTGAAATTATCTACGTGCCCGCTGGCCTTCCATACTGTAGGGTGCATAAAGATGGCAGCATCAATACCCACAATATTATCGTGCATACGCGTCATACTGTTCCACCAATAGTCGCGTATGTTTTTCTTTAATTCTACTCCGTATTGTCCATAGTCATATACCGCACTTAACCCATCATATATTTCACTACTTTGAAATATAAAACCATATTCTTTACAATGTGCAATAATGCTTTGTAACTTATTATCATTTGCCATAACGGATGCAAAAATAGTGCTTTACATACTATACTCATAAAAAAATAGCCACTATACGAAGTTGTATAGCGGCTATCCTCAAAAAAATAATTATCGATTACTTAGCAATCACCAAACGCTCAGAAACCATACCAGTTTCAGAACGCAGCATTACTGTATATGTACCTGCTGCAAATGCATCTGTAGAAAGTATTATGCGGTGAGCGCCAGACTCATAAGATGTAGCATTTGTATATACTGAACGTCCCATAGCATCTACTACGTTAACATTCACATTGCTCTTATCGTTAAGCGTGAAAAGCACAACTGCCTGACTTGTTGCAGGATTAGGCATAATTTTCAGATTACCTACATTATTTTGCAAATCATCTACACTAACTGCCCATTTTGCCGGTTCAGCAATACTGTTCAGAATAGTTTTGTCAGCGTTATTTTGAACAAACGCTACTACGTGGCCATTGAATGGGTGTACCCACCACAAGTGACTATTCTGTGTAACTGTTCCGATAGTAACTTTATCCTTAAAAGTAAATGTTTGTGGAGTGTTTTTAGTCCATGAAGAAACTGGAGAACCGCTACCACTTGGATACATTTTACGCATTACATGGTAGTAATCTTTTTGTGAAGTTGTAGCCGCATTGTTTTTGTAGTACATCTCAGTCAAACCAATTTGAACACTGTAGTTGCCAGACAAATCTTTAGTAGGCGTACATGTAACTGTAACAAATACAGAATCTTCAGTTGCTGATATTTTTTTAATAGTATATGACGCTGTTATGTTCATATCAACTGTGCTACCAGCTTTACAATTGTCTATTTCTGTTTGCATATCGCTAGAAGGTCCACTTGCAGTAGTAGTACCTTTAATACCATTCATATAGTGTGTAGGAACACTTGATACTGAATAATATGAACGACGCGTAGCACCATGTGGATTGTAGCTGGCGTCATTACCAGGTGATGGCCAGTTCATCTGATATTTAATTACAGTCAATTTAGAGCCTGTTTTGTTTGCATTATTAGTTGTAAACAAAGGATCTAACCAAACATTCATTGCTGCACATGGCGGGCATGTAGATGAAGTGAACTCTTCTGTAATACAATTCCTTTGCGCAAACGCAGATGTTGCTAACATCATTAATGCGAGTGTAAATTTTGATTTCATTTTCTAATGATTTTATTAAATGTTAATTGTGTAGTGCAATACCAAATATAACAAAAAAATCATTGCTCCAAGAATATAATTATCATTTTTTTCTAACCCATAAATAATTGACAATCGCCCTATAAAAGGGCGATTGCATTATTAATTCTTTTTTTAACTTCTTGATTACCAATCATTTCAGCAATATGGAACACTCCCGGTCCATATTTGCCACCTACCAGCATTATGCGTAGTGGCAGCAAAACATCACCCTTTTTCAATCCGTTCGCAGCCATTACTTCGTTGAAATTAGCTTCGAGCGCTTCATGTGTCCAATCTGAAACTGCATCCAGTCCTGCTATCCAGCTTTCAAAGAATGCTTTCTTCTGCTCATTCCATTTATCTTTTATAGCAGCCAATTCTGTTATCTCCGGTGTTTTGAAGAAGAAATGTCCTTGTTCCCAGAAGTCAGGCAATAGTGTACACCGTTCTTTAATAAGACCTACAACTTTTTCCAGATATGCATCATCCGATGTTACACCATGTGCGGCTATATATGGCTTTGCAAGCTGCACCAGTTCCGCATCAGTTTTGCGTTGTATGTATTGATGGTTATACCATTTTGCTTTCTCATAGTCAAACTTGGCACCGCCTTTATGCACGCGGCTTATAGAGAACTTCTCAATCAGTTCATCCATTGAGAATATCTCCTGTTCTGTACCGGCATTCCAGCCAAGCATTGCAAGGATATTGATAAATGCTTCAGGCAGGAAACCACGTTCACGGAAGCCCTGTGTCAATTCGCCCGTTTTAGGATCTTTCCAGTTCATAGCAAATACAGGGAAGCCAAGGCGTTCACCATCACGCTTACTCAGCTTTCCATGCCCGTCAGGTTTCAGTATCAGTGGCAGATGCGCCCATTCAGGCATTTTATCGCCCCAACCAAGATTCTTCCATAACAAAATATGTACCGGAGCACTTGGCAGCCACTCCTCTCCACGGAAGGCATGGGTAATACCCATCAGGTAGTCATCTACAACCACTGCCAAGTGATATGTTGGCATACCGTCCGCTTTCAGCAATACTTTATCATCTACCAGATTGGTATCAAAATGCACCTCTCCGCGTATCATATCTGTAAACACTACTTGCTCATTCTGTGGCATTTTGATGCGCACAACGTATGGTGTTCCTGCATCTATCAGCTTCTGTGCTTCTGCCATACCCAATGCTTCAGAGTTACGCATCTGCATACGCACTTTAGCATCGTATTGTGGTGTGGGGTTGGCTTCTGTTTTCAGGTTGGCACGCATAGCCTCCAATTCTTCAGGCGTATCAAAAGCATAGTATGCATGACCTGCATCTACCAGTTGCTTGGCATATTGGTAGTATGATGCTTTACGCTCACTCTGACGGTAAGGAGCATGTGGCCCACCTTTCAGCGGACTTTCATCAGGTTCCATACCGCACCAGCTAAGGCAATCGTAGATATATTGCTCTGCACCCTCAACATAGCGCGTCTGGTCTGTATCTTCTATACGCAACACAAACTCACCACCATGGTGCTTTGCAAACAGATAATTATATAAAACAGTACGCACGCCGCCCAGGTGCAAACCACCTGTAGGACTCGGTGCAAAACGAACACGAACTTTGCTACTCATAAGGCTGCAAAGTTAATGTGATAATCGGGATGATGTACCAATTATTGCCACTTCATGCTATTGGCAAATGCAACAATAGCATTTTTACTATATGTATTGTTTCCTATGGCTGCAACCCACTTTATTCTGCGGATGGCATTGCTGATGAAAACCCCATCAGCATGTTTTAAAACGTCTGGTGTCAATAGTTGTTCTACTACCTCAGTATGCTCCATGATATACCTGCGCATCACGCCACTGATGCAGCCTTCAGACAATGGTGGAGTATATATCATGTTGTCTTTTATCCAGAAGATATTAGCTATAGTAGTTTCAATAATATTTCCTGTATTGTTCAGTATAAGTGCATCATTCCATTTGTTTTCTTTGGCCTGTTGTGCAGCCAGTGCATAAACAAGTGCATTGGTGGTTTTGTGGTTGGCGATGCTATCATTTGCCTTTGCCAAGCCTTCTGCAATACCCATAACAAGCCCTGCTTCATTCAACTGATATATATGCTCTTCCAACGGATAGCATTCAATAATATATAGCGGTTTTTGGCTTTTCCCATCAAACAAACCACCATCGTCTGCATACAGCTGCAAGCGCACCCTGCATAATTGTTCCAGCTTATTTTTTCGTACTGTTTTCAACACCTCTTCCTCAAGTATAGCAATTGTCAGTAGCTTCGGAAGTTCCAGATGTAGTGCTTTCAACCCTGCCGTCAACCTTTCCCAGTGGTATGAAGCCAAAGCTATTTTACCATCCTTAATAAGCATGGTTTCAAACAGGCCATATCCATAGCGGAAAGCCCTGTTATCTGCCGATACTATAGCATTTTCTGCCTCTGTTATTTTACCATTCAGGTTAGTGTAGCGCAAGCGTATGAAATTAGGAGCTAAAGGTCTGAAAACTTGGTGCAATAATGAAATCGGCTTATCGTACTTTTGCACAAACTTTTTGGGGTTATGAAGTTTGAAAAAGGGGTTTCGGTACAGTGGCTGGCCGAATTTACAGGCGCTAAACTGGTGGGTAATACTACGCAATTAGCAACAGGCATCAACGAGATACATAAAGTAGAATCGGGCGATATTTCTTTTGTTGATTTTGAGAAATACTACAGCAAGTGTCTTAACTCTGCCGCTACCATCATCATCATCAATAAAGAGGTAGAATGTCCTGAAGGGAAAACACTATTGGTGTGCGATGATCCTTTCAGTGCTTATGTAAAAATCGTTACACACTTCCGCAGCTTCATATTATCAGACAAAAACATTGCTGATACTGCCATTATTGGCGAGGGCACACACCTGCAGCCAGGTGTTGTTGTGGGCAATCATGTAAAAATTGGTAAGAACTGCCTGATACATGCCAATGTAGTTATCTACGACCATTGCGTAATTGGCGACAATGTTATTATACATGCAAACACAGTAATTGGTGCAGATGCCTTCTACTTCAAACGTCGTAAAGAGCGTGCTGCACAGTATGATAAACTTGAAAGCTGCGGTCGTGTGATTATTGAAGACAATGTAGAAATAGGTGCCTGCTGCACAATTGATAAAGGCGTGAGTGGCGATACCATCATTGGCATGGGAACTAAATTCGACAACCACATACACATTGGCCATGGTGCGGTAATTGGCAAAAACTGTTTGTTTGCTGCTCAAGTTGGCGTTGGTGGTAAAGCAATTATAGAAGATGAGGTTATCCTATGGGGACAGGTAGGTGTTAGCAAAGACCTGACAATAGGCAAAGGTGCTATCGTGTATGCACAGAGCGGTGTTGCACAAACCATAGAAGGTGGCAAAATATACTTTGGTAGCCCTGTAGAAGATGCCAAATCAAAAATGAAAGAACTGAACTGGGTGAAGCGTATTCCTGAGATATGGGAGAAGCTGAACGAGAAAGCATAAAAATAAAGTCCCGATAAACAGGGCTTTATTTTTTACGTTCTTTCCATTCTTTCTTTAGCAGGCCTGTTACCGCAAGGTCGGTAAACATACCATTCATAATATAGCTATCGCGGATAATGCCTTCTACTTTGAAGCCCTGCTTCTCTGCAATTACAGCACTGCGTTTGTTGCTTGTTACAAAGTGAATTTCCAGCTTATTCAACCCTACTTTCTCAAACAGGAAATCAATAAATCTTTCAAGGCAGGCAGATACAATTCCTCTGCCCTCGTATTCCTTACTTATCCAGTAGCCAAGTTGCGCTTTTTGCAACGTGTGGTCCCACTGGTGCATACCTATACCGCCTATTATCTTTCTTTTATGAAAGATGCCCAGTGCAAGCGCTTCCTGATTGTTTTGCTGTTGCAGCGAAAGCTGGATAAACTGCTGCGAATGCTCGGGTTTGGTTGTACCATCTACCCATATCAGCCACGGACGCAGGTGCTGGCGAGACTCCTCTACCGAACGAAACAGTTCGGCAGCGTCTTCCAGCTGATACGAGCGCAGTAGCAAATCATCGTCTATGAGGATAGATACCATAGACTGTGAATATAATAATTAGTGTTTAAAGTGACGAACGCCTGTCATTACCAGCGCCATATTATTGTCTTTACAATACTGGATGGTATCATTATCGCGAACAGAACCACCGGGCTGTATCAGTGCCATAATACCTGCCTGATGTGCCATGCGTGCACAGTCATCAAACGGGAAGAATGCATCCGAAGCCAGTACTGCACCATTCAGGTCGAAGCCGAATTGCTTGGCTTTTTCCAGTGATTGACGCAGTGCATCTATACGGCTTGTTTGTCCGCAGCCCTTACCTACCAGTTGCTTGTCTTTTACCAATGCAATAGCATTAGATTTCAGGTGCTTGCAGATGATGTTCGCAAATGCCAGATCAGCCCTTTCAGCGTCTGTAGTATTACGAGCGCCTGCTTCTGTCCAGTCTGCAAAGTTTGTTTTGTCAGCTGCTTGTACCAGTACACCGTTCAGTATGCGTTTGTATTCTTTTTCAGGGTAGAAGTTTCCTTTCTGTTGTAGCAGAATGCGGTTTTTCTTGCTCTTCAGCAGTGTCAATGCATCTTCATCAAAAGAAGGAGTAATCAGCACTTCAAAAAACAGTTCGTTTATTTTCTGCGCTACAGCCATGTTGATTGGTTGGTTTGTAACCAGTACACCACCAAATGCGCTTTCAGGATCACCTGCCAATGCAGCTTCCCAAGCAGTTACTACATCGCTGCGTTCTGCAACACCACATACATTTGTGTGTTTGATGATAGCAAAAGCAGGATTTGAGAATTCAGACATAATTTGACAAGCAGCATCTACGTCTACCAGATTGTTATAAGAAAGTTCTTTACCGTTCAGTTTTGTAAACAGCGCATCAATATCACCATAGAAAGCAGCAGCTTGATGCGGGTTTTCGCCATAGCGCAATGGTTGTTTATTAGCTACCGCCAGTTGGAATTCTGCAGCGTCTGTACCTTTTACAAAATAGTCTGCAATGGCAACATCATAATGCGCACATTCTACAAATGCGGCAGCAGCCATCTTCCTGCGGTCTTCCAGTGCTGTTTCACCATTTTTAGTGTTCAGCAATTCCAGCAGTTCGCCATATTGGTTGCGAGAAGCCACGATGCACACATCTTTATGATTCTTAGCAGCAGCGCGTATCAGCGATACACCACCTATGTCTATTTTTTCGATGATTGCTTTTTCGTCGGTGGTGCTTTTTACTGTTTCCTCAAACGGATACAGGTCTACAATCACCAGGTCCAGCAAAGGAATTTCGAATTCCTGTACGTGTTTCTGATCATCTTCAAAATCGCGGCGGGCAAGGATACCACCAAATACTTTCGGGTGCAGTGTTTTAACACGACCACCTAATATCGATGGATAGCTTGTTACATCTTCAACCGGAACACAA
This sequence comes from Chitinophagales bacterium, assembly GCA_017303395.1. GTDB lineage: Bacteria > Bacteroidota > Bacteroidia > Chitinophagales > Chitinophagaceae > Polluticoccus. Next base: position 26,514 of record JAFLBN010000008.1, on the reverse strand, counting down.
GGAATACCAAGGTTTTCAACAAATGTTTGGGTACCACCTGTAGAATAGATAGTAACACCCAGTTCATTCAGTTTACGAACAATTGGTTCCAGACCATCTTTGTAAAAAACAGATATTAGTGCCGATTTGATGCTGCGATTCATGCAAAAAACTTTTAACAGGTACGAAAATGAGCCGCAAAGATAGGCAAAACAGGGCGTAAACTTATAATATAAATGCTCCGTTTCGGGAAACTGCCCAGATATTGATACCCTTTGTACGGGCATCCGCTGCTATAGCCTCTTGTTTGGTGCGGGATATATTATTTCCCAATACAATCTGCACCGGGCTGTACATTGCCTGCACCTGCGCTATATCTTCTGCGCGTGCAGCAAAATTGACAATGACATAATCTACCGGGAACTTGCTATCGCCTAGGACCATTGCATCCAATACCAATGCTCTTTTACCCCTTACCACAAATAGCCTGTCGTTTTTATACCCCCTGCTACTCCATACACCATAACCGCAATGTGCAGGTTTTAGTACATAGTTTTTCTTGCGTTCGTCAATAATGGTATCTGTATTTATCACCCAATGCTTTTTGCCATCTATCAGTTCTATGTGGTTTATCTTATTGATATTGTAAACAACAAGATTGTGCTGGTGCAATGCTTTCCATTCATCAAGATTGAAGAGTGCGAGCAATACCACCATTGATACTAAGCCAACATAAAGTCCTCGTTTATTTTTCTGCAATAGGTAATATCCAACACCTGTAATAACCACATACAACAACAGAAGCTCAGCCCCATCTATCTGCAAAAAATTGAATGCTCGAGGATTGGCATGCTGCAACCGGTACACCAGATTATTGAACACTGTAACAATCCACTCAATAGCGTTTGCCAATACCGTAGCTACAGGCGTTATTGCACTTAATAGTACTAATAGTACACCCCCTATCAATGCAAAGCCCATAAACAAATAAGCTACCACATTGGCTACAATAAACTGCAACGGGAATAAATGGAAATAGTAAACAACCAATGGCGCTACCAGCAACTCTGCTGCAATACTTGCTGCTACAACCTGCCACAATGTTCTCAAAACTACGTTGACAGGCACATACAATTTATATATCGGCCTGTAGAACAGAATCAATGATAATACGGCTACAAACGACAACTGAAAACCTATAGCATACAGCCACATAGGCTCTGCACACAATAGTATAAATGCAGTAGCCAAAAGATGATTAAGACTATGGGAAGACTTATCAAAAGCAAAGCCAATACCCAGTATAGAAAACATCAAAGCAGCCCTCACAGCACTTGGTGGTGCTCCACTCATCATCACATATACCCAGACCAATGGTATTGCAGCAATGTATTTCACCCATTGCCATTTCTTATGTTTTATCCAACCTAGCAGGAAAGTAATGAGCAAAAAGAAGAATGAAATATGCGACCCCGAAATAGCCACAATATGTATAACGCCTGTTTCTGAATATGCCTGTCGCAGGTCTGCATCCATATTAGCTTCTTCACCTACCAACATTGCCTGCATCAGACCGAGCACTTGCTCGTCCTTAATATATTTGGCAATAGCAGCGACAGACCAGTTGTGCAAACACCGGATAAAAGGCAGATTCTCGGGTACTGTTTTTGCAAATAGTATTATTTCATTCGCTGCCAGAAATTGTTGATGGTAAATATTATTTCTGTTGCAGTAAGCCGCATAGTCAAATTCAAAAGGATTGCCACTACGCTTTATCAGCTGCCATTTATCGGGTAGCATTATGGTATCCCCCTGATGAATATTTAGCGCATGTTCATCTTTAAACACATATACAAAAGCCTTTCCTTCAGATGCTTTTACCTTGCCCCCTTGTATCGCGCGCAACATTTCTACTTCCAGCTTCCAAGTCTTTTCTTTCTCTGCAGGAGTGTTGACAACGCTTGCTGTAAAAGCGTCTGCTTTCTTATTGCCATACCAGTATTTGTTGTTCCTGATATCATTGAAATAACAGAGCGTCCACGCAGCAGCTATCAATGCAATATGCAGTGAAGCAAAACGCAGGTATTGCACCGGCTGCTTAGTTGATTTTGTAAACGCAAAGATTCCAAACAGTAAAGTGCTGATAAATACAACAGCAAGTACTACGCTTAAATCAAAAACGGAAAAATATCTGTAAGCCAGAATACCTGCAACCAATGGCAACAACAAACGCAGGAACGGAACACGCTCCCAGATGTACGCTTCATGTGTGGGCCACTTCTTCATATTGTATTAGGGAACTGCTACACCTGCCTGCAATGCGGTCAACCTGTTGCGCGCTATCTGCACAAAAGTACTACCACCATATTCCATTATCAGCATTTCGTAATACTTCTTAGCATCTTCCGGTTTGTTCATGTAACGCTCATAGATATCCGCCATCCTGAACACCGCATCATCGCCCAGCACATCTTTACCATGCTTTGCATGTATCGTCACCAAATATTCAATCGCTTTTTCGTATTCACGATGCTTTTGTGCAAGCTTTGCTTTTTGCAGCAGTATATCATCATACAAAGGGTGCTGCGGATAGTTGGTTACAATGCTATCCAGCAAGGCATCTGCTTCCTTGTCTTTGTTCTGAAACAACAGCAGATCTGCATATGCAAATCTTTTCAGTGGTGTAACGTTGCTATCCTCAGTTATATTTTCTGTTATCAGTATAGAGAGATACAGCGCATCATTCGCTATCAGTTCAGCAGTTGATGCTTTCAGCACTGTCAGCTGGCCTTGTGCCCAGTCAAAATCGCCACGATAATACGCCAGCTTTGCATTTCTGAAGCGTGCCTCTTCACCCAACACATCTTCTCTGAATGCCTTATCTACCTGACTGTACAACAATGAAGACTCCCAAACATCGCCATCCAGTATCATATAGTCGCCCAATTGCAGCTTGCATTGTCCGTTCAGCATTTTAGTAAGCCCAGGTTGCTCCAGTGCTTTTTTCAGGATTGCAATACCTGCTTTAGGATTGTTGTTGAACTGCGCCTGTAGTTTAGCATAATCGCAAACTAAATCGTTTGCATAAAACTGTGGCGACACTGTAAAGAAGGCGTCATATTGCTTCAGCAGTGCATCCACATCCTGTTGTGTAAAATTCACATTCTTTTGCAGTGCAGCAAATTGTGCTGTAAGCCTTTCGCTTGCTGCAATAGTGTAGTAGGGAATATCATTACCGAGGCTTACAATCTCGTCATATGCTTTTACAGCTATATCATACTTCTCTTCTTTTACTGCATAGCGCGCAAAACCAAGCATTCTTCCACCTTGTTCTTTCAGCCTCGTATCCAGTGCCACAACCTGCATCAGTGCTCCGTCCCAGTCGTCTTTCTGCGTATAGAGCCAAGTGAGTAAATCTGTGAAGAAAGGATTATCCGGTTGTTCGTTTATCTTTTTGATGAGTGCTTTCTGCCCTGCCTGTAGTTTCTTCGGGTCATTGCCCAATACCTCCAGCAGCCCTGCTTTTGTATCTTCCGCACCATTCATCATAAATGCCTGCCCACCATCCAGCATTACAGCAATAGCTTTCTCTGTCTCTCCTTTTTTAGCATACAGCCTCGAAAGCGGGCCTGTATACATATACTTCACCTGAAACTGCTCCCTGACACGCTCATATGCTTTAATGGCGTAGTCGTCGTTGCCCATTGCTACAAACTTATTAGCCACCTGCCTTGTCCAGTTGTCATCACCATTCAATCTTGCTATTGCCTCATCATATTGCTCTGTTGCTTTCTTGTCTTTACCTGCCGCCTGCAACACCCTACCTGCATCTACAAATGGCATTGGCCAGTTGGGCTTGCCTTGCTTTTGTATATCTACAATCTTTTCGGCCTCTTTATAGTTTTTGGTTTGCAGCAGCAATTCCAGATACTCGGTATATACGTCATTATCTGCAGGGTTTTGCTCATACATTTTCTTGTATGCCTCTGCAGCTTTATCGTACTCTTTCTTTTCGGAAAATGCACGCGCCTGCGCTAAAGGGTCTGACTGTGCAAAAAGCACATTAACCATCAACAACAATACTATTACCGAAACTATTCTTTTAGCCATTCTCTTATTACTCGCTCTTGTCCTTGTTAAACTGTTCACCATTCCACACGTACACCAGCCATTTACCCGTTACATTTTTACTTTCAACAACAGGCACCAGCAGCTTTCCTTTTTCAAGATGTATGGTGTAGCGCTCTTTCATTTTTTTAAAGTCGTAGTTGGATGCATGGTCGTAAGAATATTTGACAATGGCAGAACCACCAAACACCAAGGCATCTTTCAAAACATCTTTTATACTAAGCGCCTGCACACCTTTTGTAACTCCTTGCTCCACACTTTGTGCGGTAAAGAATGGCAAATAATATTTTGCCCCGCCATTACCCGCTACCACTTCAACAGAAGTATACATATAGCCTGTAGGTGTAGATTCTACTATAGTTTCAGGCACTTCATTCATAACTGTTGTTTGCAATGCACCGTTGGTTTCATAAACAGCTACCGCGTTGTAGTAGTGTGTTGATAAGCCTGCCTGTATATCCCAGCAATAGATGCGCAGCTTTTTATCTTCAGACGTTACATATTTCAAATCACTGTTTTCCGGCAGCTTTATATCCGCTTTCAGCAATTCTGTTTTACGCTTCCCTTCGCTCAGTAAATATTGAAGCAATTGCCTGTTGGCATTTTTCACAGAGTCGTCCTGATTTACCTCTCCCGGAAAACTCGTGTCTTCTGCCGAATATTCGTACCGCCAGTATTGTATATGCTGCAGATGCGCATTCAGTTCCTTTTCTGCATTTTGTGCATACAAAGGGCCTGCCATCAGTAGTGCGATATATAGGATGATTGCTCTCAATTTTATGTCGGTTTAGTTTCTTAGTGGCTTGCCTGTTTGCAAAATGCTTTGCAGGCGTTCCAGTGTTTTGCGTTGTCCGCACAGGCTCAGGAATGCTTCACGTTCCAGATCCAGCAGATATTGTTCACTCACCATAGTAGGTGCACTCAGGTCGCCGCCACACATTACATGCGCCAACTTTTCCGCAATGAATTTATCGTAATCGCTGATATAGTTACCCCTCCACATACCATGTATACCTGCCATTAACGGACCGAGTCCGCTTCGGCCTTGCACTTTTATGTCTTTGCGCATTACAGGTTGTGTATAGCCTTGTTCGTGCAGCAACAATACTTTGCATTTAGCATCTGCAATACGCCTGTCGGGGTTAATGGATATAGCATCCGTTCCCTTGCGCAGGATAGAAAGCTCGTAAGCCTCGTGTGCCGATGTAGATACTTTTGCAGTACCGATATTGATGAACAACTGTTGCAGATAGTTCAGTTCAATATCTTCTTTGATATTTCTGTCGCTGGCACGTACTACCATTTCTTTGGTACCACCGCCACCGGGTATCAGACCCACACCAAGTTCTACAAGGCCTATATAGCTTTCCGCAGCAGCCTGTACTGCATCTGCATGCAGGCACATTTCACAGCCGCCACCCAGTGTCATCCCATGTGGAGCAACTACTACAGGCACACTACTATAGCGCAGGCGCATGGTTGTGTTCTGGAACTGGCGCACTGCCATATCCAACTCATCATATTCCTGCTCTGCAGCAAACATGAATATCAAACCAACATTGGCACCAGCACTGAAGTTGGCACCACCGTTTGCAATTACAAGTCCATTAAATTTTTCTTCAGCAATAGCTACGGATTTCTGCACTGCATCAAGCACCTCGCCACCTATGCTGTTCATCTTGGTATTCCACCTCAATGCCACTACACCATCGCCAATGTCATAAAGTTTGCAGGCACTGTTCTTCCACACAACTTTTTCATCCAGATGCTCTAAGAGTATGAACGTACCTTCTCCCGGTATTGTTTTATATGCCTTTGTAGCTACATCGTAATACTTACGCTGTCCGTTTTCTGTTTTGTAGAATGTGGTATTGCCTGCAGCCAGCATATCATTTACCCACGCAGCAGGTTGTATGCCAGCCGCCTTCATTTGTTCTGCAACTTTTGCTACACCCAATACGTCCCAACTTTCAAATGCGCCTATCTCCCAACCAAAGCCTGCTTTCAGGGCATCGTCTATTTTGTATAGTTCGTCTGCTATTTCAGGAATACGATTGCTTGCGTATGCAAAAAGCATATGGTGGAATAGCCTGTAAAACTCGCCTGCTTTATCTTGTCCTGCATACAGTGCTTTCAATCTTTGTGCAAGGTCATCTATCGGCTTGGCTACTTCCAGTGTAGCGAATTTCGTTTTCACTTTCGGACCATACTCCATTGTTTTCAGGTTCAATGTCTGTATATCCGATTTGCCTCCTTCACCTTTTACTTTCTTATAAAAGCCTTGTCCTGTTTTATCGCCCAGCCACTTGTTCTCTACCATTTTTTCGAGAAAAGCAGGCAGTATGAATATGTCTTTAGCTTCATCATTCGGCACATTCTGCGGCAATGCTTTAGCCACATGAACCAATGTATCTAGCCCTACCACATCGCCCGTACGGAAGGTGGCAGATTTTGGCCTTCCCATTACAGGGCCTGTCAGTGTATCAATTTCATCCACCGTCATATCCAACTGCTGCATAGCATGGAACACCGCCATGAAGCCGAACACACCTACACGGTTGGCAATGAATGCAGGTGTGTCTTTACACAACACAGTGGTTTTGCCCAGATGTTTATCTCCATACAACATCAGGAAGTCTATCACAGCCTGTTTGGTATCAGGTGCAGGTATTATTTCCAGCAGACGCAAGTAGCGTGGTGGGTTGAAGAAGTGTGTACCGCAAAAGTGCTTACGGAAATCCTCGCTCCTGCCCTCACTCATCATGTGTATCGGTATGCCCGATGTATTGGTGGTAATGAGTGTACCCTGTTTGCGGTGCTGTTCTATTTTTTCAAATACTTTTTGCTTGATGTCCAGCCGTTCTATAACAGCCTCTATTATCCAATCGCAATCAGCCAGTTTGCTGATGTCGTCATCCAGATTGCCTATCTGTATATTATTGGCTACCTCTTTTGTGTACACAGCACTTGGCTTGCCCTTCAGCGTAGCTTGCAGTGCATCGTTTACAATGCGGTTACGCACCTGTTTACTCTCCAGTGTTAATCCTTTTGCCTGTTCTGCTGCATTCAGTTCAAACGGTACAATATCCAGCAACAACACCTGCACACCTATACCTGCAAAATGGCAGGCAATGCGGCTGCCCATAACACCACTACCTACTACCGCTACCTTACGAATAGCCCTGTTCATATTCCGTGCTTATTTAGATACACAATTTAACCAAAAAACACGGCATCGCTGATGACTTCGGTAAATCTTAACAATATGGCTAATGTTGCCTCTGTCAGGGCGCTATTGCGAAGCCCTTCTGCACCTCTGAGATGGGTACATTTTCTTTAATATATATCACATCCATCACTACCGGCTTTGTGATGTACAGTCTGCCAAAATCATTATCTACACCTATTACGGCGGTGTGCTCCCTTGCTTTCAGCGCATTGTCTATTTCGGTAAACAGCTCAGGTATTCGCCCAACAGGAGCTACATCGCGGCACAGCACTTTGCCTTGAGAGTAAAAATTCATCTGCCATGCCAGGTACATATGCAGGCTGTAAACATGTTTTATTTGGTGTTTTTGCAGATAGTCTGATGCCTGCAGGATATTTTTCTCTGTCAAAGCCGTAAACTTCAATTGTCTGAACGTAAATAAAGAACCTACACCAAAAGGAATCAACAATAAGATTGGTATCAATTTGGGCTTTCTGCTACCCCATACCATCTGCATCAGCAGCAATACTTCTACCGTTACAGGCAGCATAAACCTGTAATTAGGAAAAGGCGTTATGATGGTAACAAACAATGAAATGAATATGGACGCAGTAAGTATGATGACACCAACATCTTTAAATCTTCCCTTTACCATTTTCACAATTGCCAATATGATAGTTATCAGCATCAACAGCACAAAGCCTGCTGCAAAAATCTTTTGAAACCATGTAGGTTGTAGTTCGGTATAGTAGCTATGAAAACCATGCAACGATACATACAGGAAAGAAGGTATCCTTGTTATATTATGCCACCAGTCTGCCATTGACAGGGTCGGGTCTGGTTTATGAAATTCGTATAGCGACTGCTTGTGTATGCCTAACAGCACCAACGGCAATGCTATAGTCACAATTACACTCAACAACTTTGCAATAGAAAAATCCTTTATCAACCTGTATAGCAGCAGCATAGCAGGCAATGGCACCCACAGTGGCATACTTTCATACAGCACTACCATCAGCAAGCCCACCAACATATAGGTAGCTGGTTTTAGTTTTCTTTCTTCATCAAATAGTAGGTAAACCAATATTGCAGACAGTGTAAATGCAGTAAGGTAACCACCCCTTGCCTTCATAGACCATTCCGTCCATGCAGGGCAAACTATCAGCAATATCGTGAGTAGTAATGGCAGAACACCACCTGCTTTGCTGAGCTTTAAGAGCGTTTTATAGGCAAATACAACCCCGATTGTCCAGAGGCTGAGCATTGCCAGTTTTACGGCAAGCCCCGTCATACCCATCGCAGCATAGAACGGCAGAATACATAATTCCTCTATCAACGAAAAACCATAACGCTGCCCGTAGAAATACAAAGAAAGCTCTTGCCTGTCATACAAATGCTTCGCCATCAGACCTACAACACTCTCGTCCCCATCCAGCAACATATTCGGGGACGTCAGCAGCGGAATGCGAGACACTAAGCACAACGCTATAATCAACCAAATAGTATTGTCTTTGTATCTCTTTATTGAATGCATCAATCGTTATTCGCAGAATTCAAAGATAGCTTTCTTACCAGCCAACGACAACACCTGGATTACTACTACACTATTTTACATCAAACTCTTTTACCACTATCTCTGCGGGCATATTTTCCACTACATAGAAATCACTGAATTTTTGCGTGTTATCCCAAGCTGTGTCGCTTCCGTCATTATACTTAACCACTGCTACTCTGTCTCCTCGCTTCAGGGCATTATCAACACTATCAGATGCTGCCTGATCTCTTGCCGGTTGGTAAGGCATCCTTGCAAAAATGCTGTTCCCTGAATAAAACATTAACTCGAATGGCACCATACAGTCTGCAGTATATACGTATTTGATTTGTTCTTTTTTCAGATAGTTCACTATTCCTTTCACGCTTCCTTTCCTGCCCACAGACATATCAGAGAAACCATAAAAACAAACTGTAGATACTCCCTCCATTAAAAGGAAGATGTATATAGCAGCCGTATGCCACTTTCGCATTTCCAGCTTATTAATAATTATTGCAAATGGCACTACAACATAACCTGAAACAGGCAATAAATATCGTCCTTCAGGCCCTTCTGTAAATATTGAATATACCACCACCAGCGGGGCAAATACGATAGTTGCAGTCAACATTGTTTTCAGCTTATCTGCAGATGCACAGTGTAGTATCCCGTATATCAACACAGCAAAAAACAAAGCACACCCTGCAATAGCTGTAAAAGCATTGAAAAAATTCGGGTTCTCGTGTGTCGCAAAGAAATAATTGCCATGCAGCGAACCATACAGATACTTAGGGAAACGTTCGAACCTGAATAAAGTCATACGAATACTTTCAGGTATAGATATCGGTATTATATGCGTTTCAGGAATATCTTGCTTATAGTACCAAAGCAACACACAGATACAAGCAGCTAAGGCCAATGTCGGTGCGCTCCATATCAATTTCTTTTTATCATAGAGCATATATATCCATACAGGTAAAACACCTACTAACCATAAGCGCTGGCTTTCGTACACCAATGCTATCAATATACCAATCAACAGGTGAAACCACCATCTTTGATAATATGATTTACAAATGAGTAAGTATAAAATGAGGTTTGAAAGCATATATGAGGTAACCGGACCACCCCATGCTTTCATTGATTGCAACATCCATGCAGGGAACAAAATAAAGCCTGTAATCATCAGCATAGATGGATAAAACTTATAGCCCATCAGCTTGTACAGCACCTTATACAACAACACTGTCCCTGTAGTCCAAACACTGAGAATACCTAGTTTAACAGCTACTGTCGTATATCCGAACAACAAATAGAACGGTAATATACTTGCACATTCAAACAATGAAAAACCATATCGCTGTCCCCAGAAAAAAAGTGGAATTTCCCTACCTGCGTACATCTCTTTCGCCATGATGGCTACCACGCATTCATCACCGTCACAATACAACTCAGGACTTATTAATTGTGGTAACCTTGATAGCAGGCACAAAGCTACTATTACAAAAACAGGGTTCTTTCTGATAAATTCGGTAGTACGCATAGGAGGAGGTTACGAATACAGGTACGGTAAAAATAATAACAGAATTTTATAAAGCACTATAACGACCTTCAGTATCTGTTGGCATTCAAACATTTGCCAATTTAAAAACAATGAAAGTCCTTGGTTTATTGTGTCTTATCTGTGTCATAATTTTTGCACCAGGCTGCGATACACACAGCACAGCATTGCAACAAAACGTAGACAGCATTGTAGTCCTGAAATCGGAACGCAGGCTGCAGCTGTATAACAACGGTCATTTACTGAAAACCTACAAGGTTGCACTTGGCGAGCATCCCATCGGGCATAAACAATATGAGGGCGACAGAAAAACACCCGAAGGGCTCTATTTCATTAACGATAAGAACCCCAATAGCGATTACCACAAAAACCTCGGTATCTCTTACCCCAATGCAGCCGACAGAGCATTTGCAGCTAAAAATGGTAAATCTCCCGGTGGCAGTGTAAAAATACATGGGCTGAAAAACGGTAAAGGATATATTGGTGCCGCACACCGCCTTACAGACTGGACACATGGCTGCATAGCCATTACAGACGAGGAGGTGGACGAAATATACAGCCATACCGCAGTTGGCACACCTATCAATATATTACCGTAAACATGCACTTTTCTGCCAATCAACCAATCAACCTATTAACTATCTTTGCACCCTATGCAATCCTTACAGGAACTAATTAAACAACACGAACAGGAAATAACTGCCTTCAACCCGGCAGATGCTACGGAGCTGGAAAACTACCGTATCAAATTTCTTGGCACTAAGGGTATTGTAAAGTCCATCTTCGGAGAGATGAAAAACGTACCTGTTGAACAAAAGAAAGAAGCAGGCCAATTGCTCAATACATTCAAGCAGCTTGCCGAAGCTAAATACGAGGAGTTTGCGCACCTGCAATCGGGCACAGGCAAGAAAGACGATGGCATGGACATTACCCTGCCCGGCACACAATTGCCATTGGGTACACGCCACCCGCTACGCATGGTAGAAAACGAAATCGTTTCCATATTCGAGAAGATAGGTTTCAGCGTGGCTACAGGCCCTGAAATAGAGGACGACTGGCACAACTTTACCTCGCTCAATATGCCCGAACACCATACAGCTCGCGATATGCAGGATACCTTCTACGTATCACAAAAGCCTGATTGGGTGTTGCGAACACATACATCGTCTGTGCAGGCGCGTATTATGGAGCAGGGCAACCTGCCTGTTCGTGTTATCTGTCCAGGGCGTGTTTACAGAAACGAAACCATATCTGCCCGTGCACACTGTTTCTTCCACCAGTGCGAGGGTTTGTATATAGATAAAAACGTGTCTTTTGCCGACCTGAAACAGACACTCTACTATTTTGTAACAGAGATGTTTGGAGCAGATACCAAAGTACGTTTCCGCCCTTCTTACTTCCCCTTCACAGAGCCGAGTGCAGAGATGGATATCTCTTGTACCGTATGTGGCGGCAGTGGTTGCAGCCTTTGCAAGCACACAGGCTGGGTAGAGATACTGGGTTGTGGTATGGTGCATCCTAATATGCTGCGCAACTTTGGTATAGACCCCGAAGTATATACAGGCTTTGCATTTGGTATGGGTGTAGAACGCATTACGCAAATCAAGTATCAGGTAAATGACCTGCGTTTGTATTCGCAAAACGACCTCCGATTCCTCAAACAGTTTCAATCGATATAACTACAGAAGCCAAAATTCATTCTCTTCAACAGTGTGGGTTTTGGCTTCTTAACTTAGTGTTTTGACGCCTTCTTCTGATATCATATTGGTTACCGGTGCCAGTGGCTTTTTAGGCAGCCATCTGGTGCAGTTATTGTCTGCACAGGGGCATACCGTGCGTGCATTGTACAATAGCAACAAGCCATCGGCAGCTATGGCGGCATTACCCAATGTTAGCTGGCAACGCTACGACCTGCTGGATATCTACGATGTAGAAGAAGCCATGCAAGGTGTGCGCGATGTATACCACTGTGCAGCCATTGTTTCCTTTCACCCGAAGGATAAGGAGCGTATGCTGCACTTCAATGTAGAAAGCACTGCCAATATTGTCAATCAGGCTATAGAGCAGGGCATCCGCAAGCTGGCATTTATCAGTTCCATCGCATCACTTGGGCGTAGTGAGGAAGCGAAAGAGATAACAGAAGAAGAACAGTGGGAAGAAAGCAAATACAATTCTGTGTACTCGCAAAGCAAGCACAGTGCCGAGCTGGAAGTATGGCGCGCCCATGCAGAAGGTATTGATACCGTGATAGTTAACCCCGGCATTATACTGGGCGAGGGTACTAATTGGGACGATGGCTCTGCCAGGCTGATGAAAGTTGCCTACAAAGAGTTTCCCTTCTACACACAGGGCATCAACGGTTGGGTAGATGTAAAGGATGTGGCATCTGTTACTTATCAGCTAATGCAATCAGACGTAAGCGGAGAGCGCTTTATACTCTGCGAGGGCAACCACAGCTACAAAGAGATATTTACCCTGATGGCAGAAGCGCTGGGAAAAAAGCCACCACGCATCAAAGCCAGCCAATGGATGACAGAGCTGGTATGGCGCTGGGAAATGTTGAAGCATACCATCACAGGAAAGCCCATAACTATAACAAAAGAAACAGCACGCACCGCACAAAAGCAGAATTTCTACAATAACACCAAGCTATTCAGCTACTTACAGGGCTTCCAATACACACCCATCAAAGCTACCATAGCCCGCATGGCAAAGGCCTTTATGTCACAGAATCCTTAAAAAAAGCCACATTTATTGGTTTTTTATACAAAACATTTGTAAACTTGCATATAAGGACATTCGTTCCATTCTTTAGTTATTCAGTAACCTGAATCTTTTCCCATTTCTTTACTACTCCGATTAGTTTTTGTGATTAGCGGACGAACTGAAATTAAAAAAGGGATTGTTTTTAGAATTAGTGGACAAATTGAGAACACAAAACCACATTGAAGATATTATAGCATGCAGTACGACATTGCACATCTGAACGATATGCTCGTTCCGGAGTTGGTGGACATAGCAGAAAGGATGAAAATCAATAATCCGCGTTCATTAGACAAACAAACTTTAATAGATACAATATTGAACCAACAATCTCAGCAACAGGCAGATGGCGGCGATGAAAAGAAACGCCGCACACGCAAGCCAAAGGCAGAAGCAACCCCTGCACCACAGGAAGCAGCACCCGCTGCCGAAGAAGCAAACACGGGCGATGAAAAGAAACGCCGCCTGCGCAAGCCACGCGTAGTAGCCGAAGAAGCCACACCCGTAGCAGACAGCAACAATACACAAGAACAATCGCCTGCCGAAGAGGAAACAAGTACAGACTCGGGTATCACAATGCCCGATACTACTGAGGCAGAAATACAACCACCGCAAGAGTCTGTGGCACCTGCCGAAGAGCGTCCGCAGCAGCAGCAACAACAGCATCAGCACAACAGGCACCAACCGCACCGCCGCGAGGCTCCGCAGTCCAACTTTAATGTAGAGTTTGACGGTATCGTGTTTAGTGAAGGTGTGCTGGAAATGATGCCTGATGGATACGGCTTCCTGCGCAGCAGCGATTACAACTACCTTTCATCTCCCGATGACGTGTATGTATCGCCATCGCAAATAAAACTATTCGGGCTGAAGACTGGTGATACTGTACGTGGTACAGTGCGCCCGCCGAAAGAAGGCGAAAAATACTTTGCCCTGCTGAAGGTAGAAACCATCAACGGTAAACTGCCCGACGAAATACGCGACCGTGTTCCGTTCGATTATCTTACGCCACTCTTTCCGTTCGAGAAGCTGAACCTTTTCTCTACAGGCACCAACTACGGTACCCGCATTATGGACCTCTTTACCCCGATAGGTAAGGGACAGCGTGGCCTGATAGTGGCACAGCCTAAAACGGGTAAAACCATGTTGCTGAAGGAAGTGGCGAATGCTATTGCAGCCAACCACCCTGAATGCTACCTGATGATAGTACTGGTGGATGAACGCCCTGAAGAGGTAACAGATATGCAACGCAGTGTACGTGCAGAGGTGATAGCTTCTACCTTCGACGAACCTGCAGATAAACACGTAAAAGTTTCTACCATTGCCCTGCAAAAAGCGAAGCGACTGGTAGAGGTAGGCCACGATGTGGTTATCCTGCTCGACTCTATAACGCGCCTGGCACGTGCACACAATACCGTAGCACCTGCAAGTGGTAAGGTACTGAGTGGTGGTGTGGAAGCAAACGCCATGCAGAAGCCAAAGCAATTCTTTGGTGCGGCTCGTAAAATAGAAAACGGTGGTTCACTCACCATACTTGCTACCGCGCTGATAGATACAGGCTCTAAGATGGATGAGGTAATCTTTGAAGAATTCAAGGGTACGGGTAATATGGAATTGCAGCTGGACCGCAAACTGGCCAACAAGCGCATCTTCCCAGCCATCGATATCACATCATCATCTACCCGCCGCGACGATTTGCTGCTGGAAAAAGATGTGCTGAACAAAATGTGGATTCTCCGCAATCATATTGCAGACATGAACACAGACGAGGCGATGAACTTCCTGATGAAGCAGATGAAGGGCACCCGCAACAACGAAGAGTTTTTGGCCATTATGGGTAAATAAACAAACAGACTATAAAAGCAGAAACGCCTCACAATTGTGGGGCGTTTTTATTTTTTGCAGCAACCGCCTGTGCTACAATTCAGCACTCACGGCGTTGGCACCGTTCATCGTTCGGGAATGCTTTTGAGCATCAACAATAAAAAAGAGTACACAGTTAAGTGTACTCTTAAATGACATTTAAAATATAATTGCCGTCTATACCAAGCTTTTCGTGAATACCTTTTAAGAAAGCAACATCAGGTTCACGTTTATTGTTTAGTATTTGAGAAACTTTACTTGCAGGCATTTTTAATTCTTCTGCCAGTTTGTTCTGATTCCATTTTAGCTGATACATTTTAAATTCAACCAGCTCTATCAAATCGGGCTCAAATCCAAGCACTTCAGCAATTTTAGCAGTATCATTTTCTTTTGCTAACTGCTCGCTTCTTGGTATTAAAAGCAAATTATTTTTAGATTCATAATCAGCGATTAATTGCATTGCTTTTTTTGCATAGGCAATCTCTTCATCTGATAGCTTTTCACCATTATCAATTAGTTTGGAAACTCTCGCCACTACCTTTTCAAACTCACTCTGAGAATTGATATGTGATATATTATTTTCCATCTTTTATATGAGCACTTAGGCTTCTATTCCCATTTTAGACCTATAAATTCAATTTGTCGTATTCGGCATGGGTGCCGATAAATTTGATGTTTACAATTTGTGTTTCAAAATTGATTACAGCTACCAATCTGTAATCGTTCCACTTAATGTTGAATACATATTGGCTTTCACCAACATGGTCTACGTCGCTAAATGTATTTTTTACATCTAGCGGGGTCTCCCAACATGCGGCACTTGTTCTTAAATACCATCTGTTGAGGCTTGCTTTAGAATCGGGGTGTTTTCTTATGAACTCGTCAATAACACCTCTTGTAAGAATTTCCATCTTCCAGTAAAGAGATTTTTAATTTTTTTGTTGCGTACCATGACATAAACGTTTTTTTCATCAATAATGTGTCATTGATTTTCGATATCATTCTAATATTGAAAATATGACTTTGTCAATTACAAAATTAGTAAACAATTTATATTTTACAAATTTAATTTTCAGATTTTGAAAATATTTTTCACTAATAGACTTGTGCGAGAGTATTTTTATAATCATTTGTACAAACAAATTTGTACATTTGCACTAATTGGGTGCTTACACTGCTCACTGCTCACTTTAGTGAGCAGTGAGCACCTGAAAACGAAAAAACGCTATAAATGATTGACAATCAGTAATTAACAGTAAAAAACACCAAAAACTATGGACACACCTATCCACGTAAACATTCCCGATGGCACAGACCTGAACAACGGGCTGCCACCCGAACCACCTGCACCGTCCCTGCCCGATTTGCCACCCTTTCCCGAAGACATTTTTGAATGCCTGCCCCCGCTGCTGCGCTGCGCCTGCGATAAGCTGGAGAAACAAACCGATAAGGAGGTTTTTCTCATTGGTGCGCTGGGCGTGCTTAGTGGTATGATGCCCAATGTGCAGGGTATGTACTTCGGGCGGCAGGTACACCCCAATCTCTATTGCTTTGTAGTAGGCAGCTATGGCACGGGCAAGGGGGCGCTGCTATGGGCAAAAGACCTGGGCGAAGCTACCGAAAACCACAGGCAGGCATTGGCAAAACAAAGCCTGAAAGACCACCACGATGCCCAACTGAAGTACCTGAAACAACAAAAGCTGTATGACAAGGGCAAGGCACAAAACCCACCCGAAGCACCATCACTGCCCCGCCACCTGAAGCTGTTTTTGCCTGCCAACAGTACCAAGACAGCCGTTATGCAACTATTGATGGAAAACGAAGGCAGGGGTATTGTATTTGAAACCGAGGGCGATACACTGGCAGATATGCTGCGGCAGGATTATGGCAATTTCAGCGATGTGTTGCGCAAGGCTTTTCATCACGAACCCATCAGCTACTATCGCCGTGCCAATAACGAGGATGTGAAGATAAACCGACCTGCACTGAGTGTGGTGCTGAGTGGCACCGAAGACCAGCTACGCAGGCTGATACCCACTATAGACAACGGTCTGTTCAGCAGGTTTTGTTTTTACTTTCTGCAATCAGATGCCCCCTTCCTCAATCCGTTTGATGCCAAGACATCTGAACTGAGTTGGTATTTCAATTCCCTGTCAGACCGTTACATGCAACTATACAAGCGGCTGGAGGCACGTACCGAGCCCGTACAGTTTGTACTGCAACCACACCAACAGGCATTGTTCGTTTCCCTGTTCGATAAATGCAAAACAGAACTGCGCCATGTAGGTACCGACCTTGATGGTACTGCCAACAGGCTGGGGCTTATCTGCTATCGCATAGCCATGGTACTAACCATTGTACGCTTTGCCGACAATAAAGATGCAGACAGCTTTTCGTGTACCGATATAGATTTTAACAACGCATCGCTGATAGCCGAGCATCTGCTCCACTACAGCCTGCATGTGTACGAATTGCTGAATGCACCCAAGCCACTTGTATTTACCAATGCAGAAAAGACAGAGAAGATTGCAGAGTGTTGCCGCAACTACGGGTTGGGCGTATCGCTGCGCAAAATATCCATCCACCTCTTTGGCTCTGACAAAAACAGCAGTACCATACTGAAGTGGGTAAACAAGTATTGCAAAAACATGCGTGCCTGAAAAACACGTTTTTCACTTTTGCTCACTGCTCACTTTAGTGAGCAGTGAGCAAAAGTGAGCACCCCATACACCCGCATCGCCTTCACTACTATCAAAGGCATATCAGAATGAACACGGAAATAATATCAACATCTATACTGAATGTAGCGGTAAGCTGTGTACCCAACTACTATACCAAAGACCGCATACGCCCCGTCAACCTGCTTACATGGCTATGCAGTGCAAAATATGCAGGTCGCATCCGCCAGATACGTGCCACGGCAGATGCTACCACACGCAACAAGCTGAAGGCAGAGCTGCCCGCCATTACCCCATGCGGGCGTTTCAGCAGCATCAACGAGCAGGGGCTCATAGAGCACAGCGGCTTTCTGCAGTTTGATATCGACAAGAAAGACAACCCCAATATAGCAGACTACAACAGGCTGAAGATGCAACTGGCAAAGATTAAGAACATAGCCTACTGCGGCCTCAGCGCCAGCGGGCAGGGATGGTGGGGACTGGTACCCATAGCCTACCCCGATATGCACGCACACCACTGGCAGTATCTGGCAAAGGCATTGCAGCACTATGGCATAAAGATAGATGCCGCACCCAAAAACATCTGTAGCCTGCGTGGCTATAGCTACGACCCCGATGGCTACTTCAACCATCAGGCACCGCTATTGGTCAACTATATACGCACACAAGTGCCTGTAGCACCAACACCCGAAGTGAGTAATGATAATCAGCAAAGAATAAAGGATATGATAACCCAACTGGTGGCTGCACGCAAAGACATTACCGAAGGGTATAACAACTGGTATGCCATAGGCTGCTGCATAGCTGCCAATTTTGGCGAAGGGGGGCGTGTGTTGTTTCACAACATCAGCCAGTTTCACAAAAGCTACAATTACGACAAGGTGAACGCACAATATGAGCACTGCAAAAAATCTGCAAAAGATGCAGGTATTGGCATCATCGTAAAACGGTGGAAAGAAGCTCTACCTTAGCTGCTGTGGTCTGCCACTATGCGCCACTGTCCTTTTATTTTTCTGAACAGCAGGGTGAAGGAGCCCGATACATCGCCCGCATTGCGTGCCAGTGCCCATTTGCCCAGCACATAATAGTATTCGGCACTTAGCTGCCGCACCTGCAGTATATCAAAGTGCAGCTGCCCCATCTTGTCTGTGTTGTTGTAAGACTGCTTGTAGCGTTGCAGGGTGGCATCGTAGCCATAGGTAGGGCCGCTCTTGCCCACAAACACCAGGCTGTCGCTATGCCAGTAGCCCGTCATATACTGCTCTATACTGCCGCTGTTCCATGCCTTCATTTGCATATCCAGCACCTGCAGTATCTGTTCCTTATCTGTTTGTGCATAGGTGGTAGCGGCTGTGCACAGCAGCCATAGCAGCAGTAGTTTTTTCATAGGGTATGAAAGTACTGAAAATAAAAAAGGTAACTGATAGGGGCAGTTACCAAAGTAAGATTTACAGGGGCCGGAGTTTCGGCTTTTGGGTTTATTAGGTACACCGTTTTTCGGGGTTATAGGTCAATCTGTATAGATTGTCGGGTTATTAGGTACTGTAAAGTACGGTTGAAAAAAACACCGTTCCAACAGGCATTAAACGAGTGGTAGGTTTGGTTATACGAATGGTATGTATGGTACTACCAATGAAAAAAGCCCCGTCATAAGACGAGGCTAATTATTTACTAAGAGTTAAAATTATTGATTAGTGTGCTTCTTCACCCGGTTTCAACGGTGTTGTCTGAGAGATGAAGTCGTTACCGTTACCATCGTCTCTATAATCGTATGGCCAGCGGTGTACTTCAGGAATATCACCTTCCCAGTTACCATGACCAGGATTGATTGGTGTAGTCCACTCAAGGCTTGGAGAACCCCATGGATTTTGTGTTGTCATTTTGCGACCACGGAAGATGCTCACAAAGAAGTTTACAACAAATATCAGCTGTGCAAAGAACACCAGCACTGCAGCAATACTGATAAAGCTGTTCAGGCTTTCAAATTGCTTGAATGATTCCCAAGCACTGTAGTCGTAGTAACGACGTGGCATACCCGCGATACCTTCATAGTGCATAGGCCAGAAGATAAGGTAAGCACCTGCCAGTGTTATGAAGAAGTGGATATAACCCAGTGTATTGTTCATGAAACGGCCGAACATTTTAGGGAACCAGTGGTAGATACCCGCAAACATACCGAAGAACGCAGACACACCCATTACTATGTGGAAGTGAGCGATAACGAAGTACGTATCGTGCAGGTGAATATCCAGTGCAGAGTTACCCAGGAACAGACCTGTAAGACCACCAGAGATGAACAACGATACGAAACCTATTGCAAACATCATTGGTACAGTGAAACGTATATTACCTTTCCAGATAGTTGTCAGCCAGTTAAATACTTTTACCGCAGATGGTACCGCAATCAACAGCGTCAGCAATACGAAGATAGAACCCAGGAACGGACTCATACCCGTAACGAACATGTGGTGCGCCCATACAACGAATGCCAGTACAGTGATACCTATCATAGAGATAATCATCGCGCTGTAACCGAAGATTGGTTTGCGGCTGTGGTTAGACAGTACTTCTGATGCCATACCCATACCCGGCAACATGATGATGTATACCTCAGGGTGACCAAGGAACCAGAACAAGTGTTGATACAGGATAGCAGAACCACCTACGTGCGGCAGTGCTTTACCACCTATAAAGATTTCAGACAGATAGAAGCTGGTACCGAAGTTACGGTCGAATATCAGCAGTACGAAACCTGAGAACAATACAGGGAAAGAAAGTACACCCAGAATAGCGGTGAACAATAACGCCCATATAGTCAGTGGCATGCGTGTCATCGTCATACCTTTAGTACGCATGTTCAGGATAGTAGAGATGTAGTTAAGACCACCCAGCAGTGAAGACACAACGAACAGCGCCATACTCACCAGCCACAGATCCATACCCAGACCCGAACCTAATGATGCTTCTTTCAGCGCACTCAGCGGAGGGTATGTTGTCCAACCACCTGATGCAGGACCTGTTTGTATAAATAATGAAACAAACATTATGATACTAGACAGGAAGAAGAACCAGTAGGAAAGCATATTCATGAACGGTGAAGCCATATCGCGTGCACCTATTTGCAGAGGAATTAGCAGGTTCGCGAATGTACCGCTCAGGCCGGCAGTCAATACAAAGAATACAAGTATTGTACCGTGCATTGTTACCAACGCATAGTAGAATTCAGGATTAAGTTTACCACCTTTTGCCCATTCGCCCAGGAATTTCTCCATAATAGGGAATGTCTCGTTAGGGAAACCTAACTGCAAACGGAAGAATACAGACATCAGGGCACCAATAATAGCCCATATGATACCTGTGATAAGAAACTGTTTGGCAATTACCTTGTGGTCTTGGCTGAATATATACTTCGTAATGAAGTGCTGTTCATGGTGTTCATGACCATGATGCCCGCCATGCGCATCGTGTGTGTGCGCTACATTAGTTCCTTGAATGATAACGTCGCTCATTTTTTGCACTTTTATGTGTTCTGTAATAGTACAGAACGATTACTTCATCGTTATTGCTTTTACACTATCAGTTTTCTGTTCAGGTGCCGCAGTACCTTCTGCTGCAGGTGCAGCCGCAGGTGCGTTGTTGGCAGCATAGTATGTTTGCTGCTTCGCCATCCATGCATCGTACTCTTCCTGTGTTTCCACTATCACGGTACCACGCATAGAGTAGTGACCCTTACCGCACATCTGGTCGCAAGAGATTTCATAAACGAAATCTTTGTTTCCTGTGATTTCTTTCATTTTTGCGGTAGTGATGGTTGGTGTAAACCACAATGTAGTTACGATACCGGGCACGGCATCCATTTTCATACGGAAGTGAGGCAGACCCACATCGTGGATAACGTCTCTTGAACCTATCAGGATGCTTACAGGCTTGTTTACTACAAGGTGCAGCTCACCATTCTGAGCAATGATGTCGTCTTTATTGTCTTTGTCATCCCAATCAAGACCCAACACGTTGGTTGCATCATTGATTTTTCTGAAATCTCTTTTACCAAGTACACCATCTTTACCAGGATAACGCACTATCCAGTTAAATTGTTTACCAACTACTTCTACGACAGTTGCATCCTTAGGAGCGGCGCCTGTCATTTTACCCCAGTTGCGCAGACCGATAGCTACCAGCACAGCCATTGCTATAGCAGGTACTGTAGTCCATATCAGCTCCAACTTGTTGTTGTGAGGAAAGAAGAATGATGTACGTTTTTCTGTTGACTGGTAGCGATATGCAAACCAGAAAAGCAGTGTTTGGGTGATGAAGAATACAACACCGGTTACAACCAGTGTTACCAACAACATGCTGTCATATTCCACACCATGCTGAGACGCAGATATAGGCAGCATTTTGTCTATAAGTGCATCATGACACAGCCATATGCCATACATACCCAGTACGAAGAAAAGGACAAGCAGCAATGCCATGGTACGGTTTACCCTTGCATTGATTTTCCCTTCGCCACGCAAAATAGTAGCGTACTCACTAGCTTTTGCTATCTGGTAGATGATAACAAATACCAGCCCTGTTAATAGTATTGATATAAATCCCGACATGGTCAGTTATGCTTGTATTTACTGTAATTAGTTTATACTGTGTTTATTATCCGTTGTTCTGTTATTAGCTCTGGTGTATCATTGCTTCTTTCAGCAATGGGTGGTTTGCAGGTACCAGCGATGCTTTAGACAATGTATTAGATACAGTGAATATCAGCAATCCGGCAAAGCCTGCGAAGATACCCAGTTCGTACCAGCTAAGTACCCAGTGGCCACCTAATGGACCAGGCATTGTCATGATAAAGAAATCTAACCAGTGACCGAAGATGATAACAACTGCCATGAAGCTAACAGTGAAATAGTTGCGCTTGCTTGGGCGTGCCATCAATATCAGAATTGGCATAATGAAGTTGATGATGAATACAGAATACCATATCAGGCTGTAAGGGCCGTGCTGACGCATTTTGAAATACGTAGTTTCTTCAGGTATGTTACTGTACCATATCAGCATATACTGTGCAAACCAAACGTATGTCCAGAATACACTGAATGCGAACATGAATTTACCAAGATCGTGTACGTGCTCTTTTGTTACTATTTCAAGATTACCTTGATTTTTCAGGTAAACTACAAACAGCATAATAACAGACATACCGCTAACGAATGCACTTGCAAATGTGTACCAGCTGAACATTGTTGAATACCAGTGTGCATCAATGCTCATGATCCACAACCAAGGAATAGTGCTCATTTGTGTCAGCGCATATACCAACAGGAATGCAGCAGACCATTTAAATACTGTCCAGTATATTTTAGTACTGTTCTTTGGTGCAGACTCCTGTGCTATAGAAAGCGCACGGAATTTACGGCCGAAGAAAGACCACAATGCAATAGCAACTACTGTGAAGCCAATGAACATTTCCTTGTTCAGGAATGCAGACTTGCCTTCCAGTATTTTATCGCCATGCGGGTGTACCCAATGGTAGATGGTATTGTGACCATCAACATCAAATGCTGTAGCGATGAATATCAGGATAGCACCTGCAATAACACCGAACACCCAAACATTAGCACCTATAGCTTCAGGTACTCTTTTGTAAGCTACTATCCAGCCACCTTGTGCCAGAGACGCTGCAGCTTGTATAAATACACTTGCTACAGTCAACAGCAAAAAGAATACACTGTTTTGCAACAGTACTAACCAGAAGCGGGTTTTATCGTGGTGGTCGTGTCCGCCAAGCATTGTTACACCGCCTATTATTAATACCAACACACCCACTGCAATCAGTGCCAGGCTGGTATTTCTTAATCTTGCAGGTACCTCAAAACGTTCTGTCATTGTAATATTATTAGAGAACTACGTTTACTTTTTTCTTGATGTTTCTTATTAGTGTTTTGCAGTTTCGGTAGTTGCTGCTACAGCTTTTGCAGTATCTGCTGCCGGTGCAGGTGTTGCAGTACCTGTAGCACCAAACGCAAATGCATCACCGCCGTTTTCAGACTGCACTTTCTTAATGTACGCAATTACCATCCAGCGTTGCTTGACATCTAATTGGCTTGCATAAGAACCCATGACACCTTTACCATACTTGATAGCTGCATACATAGTACCTGCGCTCATGTGCAGATATTTTGCATCTTTCAGGTTGGCAGGCATGGCTGCAAACTTACCGCTTGCATACAACGGTCCCTGACCATCCAGGTTGGTACCGTGGCATATACCGCAGTATATATTGAACAAACGTTTACCCTCTGCCAATTCCGCTTCATTAAAGCGCATATCGGTAGTGAATGATTTGTACGCATTTGTATCGCCTTCTACCATGTGGTCAGGCAATTCATGTCCTACTGCTACAGTACCGCTGATTGGCTTACGGCTTGTTTGTCCGTCAGCAAAGTTCGGGTTGGCAGTATACGCATCATAAGCACGAGAGTAGGTCATATCCGGAGCGTAGATTTTACCCGGGTTGCGGCGCATGCTACCACTGTTGCACGATGCCAGACCCAGTCCTATCATCAGGCTCGCTACTACTATGCTTTTGGTTTTGTTCATAAATATTTAAAAATTCAAAAGTCAAAATTCAAATTCTCTTCACACTCCGTCTCACTGTATTAACTGATCAACTATTTCAACCAATCAAGTGAATTATGCCAGTTCGTATGGTTCTTTTTTGTCCCAACGGCCAAACCACCATTCAGATTCAGCAACTTGAATTGAAGTTTCTACAGCATTTGTAGATTTCAGGAAGTTGATTACTTCTTCTTCGTTGGTATGATCGTTGATTTCCAATGCTACTACAAACAAGTCATCCGTTTGGCGTGGGTGGAAAACGTGTTTCTTAACACCCGGCATTATCTGGTTCAGATAGCAGAATGTAAGCACCATACCTACCGCTGCAAACAATACCGTCAACTCGAAAGTGATAGGTATGAAGGCTGGCAGAGACCAGTGTGGTTTACCACCGAAGTTAATAGGCCAGTCGCTGCAGAATATCCAGGACATGAAACCTACCGCAGTGCTGGTACCCGTGATACCATATATGAAACCTGCTACGTGAAGGTCAGTTTCTTTCAGGCCCAGCGCACCGTCCAGACCGTGCACAGGGAATGGTGTGTACACATCGTGCAGTTTGTAACCGCTGTTGCGTACTTTCTTCACTGCAGGAAACAGCACTTCCTCATCGTCATAACAAGCAACTGCAAATTTCTTTATAGCCATTTTAAATATTAATTCAAAAGTTAAAAGTCAAAATTCAATTACGTTACCGGTCAATTACTCAACAGATTAGTGGTGAGCGTGATCCAGTTCGTGTTTAAACTCTTCTGTGCTCTTAGCGTCGATAGCTTCCATTTTCCTCTTGTAGTTATCACCCGATGTTTTCAGTACGAATTTGATTTCCGCAACTGCAATAACAGGGAAGTATTTAGCAAACAAGAAGAAGCATGTGAAGAACAGACCAAAAGTACCCAGATAGAAACCAATCTCAGGCCATGTTGGGCTATAGTATGTCCAGCTACCCGGCAGGTAATCACGATACAGCGAAGTAACGATGATTACAAAACGCTCGAACCACATACCGATATTCACCACGATAGACATAATGAATGTGAAAGGTATATTACGACGCAGTTTTTTGAACCAGAACAGCTGAGGAGATACCACGTTACAAGTCATCATCGCCCAGTAGCTCCACCAGTATGGACCAAGGATACGCCATTTGAACGCATCTTGTTCATATAGTACACCACTGTACCAAGACATAAACAACTCTGTCAGGTATGCAACACCCACGATAGAACCTGTCAGTACGATTACCTTGTTCATTGCTTCAAGGTGACCTACTGTAATGTATTCTTCAAGGCCTAATATTTTACGACAGATAATCAGCAGGGTTTGTACCATTGCGAAACCTGAGAAGATCGCACCCGCAACGAAGTATGGTGGGAAGATAGTAGTGTGCCAACCGGGAATAACTGAAGTAGCAAAGTCAAAAGATACGATTGTGTGTACTGAAAGTACCAGTGGCGTACTCAAACCTGCAAGCACCAGAGAAAGTGCTTCGTGGCGTTGCCAGTTTTTAGCAGTACCTGTCCAACCGAAAGATGCAAGACCATACAGGCGTTTACGCAATTTGGTTGTAGCACGGTCACGTACTGTTGCAAAGTCAGGTATCAGACCTGAGTACCAGAACAACAATGATACTGTGAAGTATGTAGAGATCGCGAATACGTCCCAAAGAAGTGCCGAGTTAAAGTTTGGCCACAGCGGACCACGACCGTTCGGGTAAGGCAGTACGAAGAAACCATCCCATACACGACCCATGTGGAAGATCGGGAACTGGCCTGCGCACATTACCGCGAAGATTGTCATCGCTTCCGCAGCGCGGTTTACACCTGTCCTCCATCCCTGACGGAACAGCAACAGGATAGCCGAGATAAGTGTACCGGCGTGACCGATACCTACCCACCATACGAAGTTGGTAATATCCCAACCCCAACCTACTGTACGGTTAATACCCCATACACCGATACCGTAATAAACTTCCCAAAACACTGAGAAAACACCTAACAGCAACAGTGTAACCGAGAAGAAGAAACCTACATACCACATGCGGCCCGGTTTCTTTTCTATAGGGCTGATTATATCTTCTGTTACTTGGTGATACGTTTTATCACCATCTACCAGCGGTTCCCGTACAAACGATTCGTACTTTAAATGCATAGCGCCTTATTAGTAAAAAGTTCTTTGTTTTTATTTCTGT
>JAFLBN010000007.1 GCA_017303395.1 Chitinophagales bacterium | reverse complement strand
TCAGTTGTTCACTCACTGCTCCGCTGCCGCTGCCGCCTGTATTACCGTTGATGCTTGTTATCGCTGCTCTTGTCCATGCATATGTTGCACCGCTCGTATTACTCGTAGGGGTATAACCAAAGATTGTGCCGCTGCAGATAGCGCTCGGGCTCAGCGTGCTCGTCAGTTGCGGTGTCGGGTTAACAGTTACCACCACACTGTACGTACCCGCATTCGTACAGCCGTTCGCACTTACCGTATATACATAGGTTACATTAATCGGTGCGGTTGTTGTATTCGTTAATGCCTCGTTCGGATTACCTGTACCTGTCGCTGCCGTATTGCTGATACCCGCTACCGCTGATCTGCTCCATGCGTATGTCGCTCCGCTTGTACTGCTCGTCGGCGTATAACTGAACGTACTGCCGCTGCAGATGGCACTCGGTGTCAATGTGCTTGTTAATATTGGAGTAGGCTTAACGCTTACTACAACACTATACGTAGACGGATTGCCACAACCTGCTACAGATAATGAATAAACATACGTTACATCTATAGCAGCTGAAGTTGTATTAATTAATGTTTCGTTTGGATTGCCTGTACCACTTGTAGTTGCATTGCTGATGCCCGCTACCGCAGCACGACTCCAATTGAACGCAACACCACTTGTACTGCTTGTTGGTGTGTAGCTGAATGTTGAGCCACTACATATTGCAGATGGCGTCAAAGTACTTGTTAATACCGGTGTAGGATTAACAGGCACTGTTACATTCTGTGTATTTGTACAGCCATTAGCTGTTAATGATATAGCATAGGTAACAGTAATAGGAGATGTAGTACTGTTGCTAAGTACTTCGCTGATATTAGCACCTGTACCACTACCAGATGTATTACTGTTAATGCCTGCTATCGCAGCGCGTATCCAGGTGTATGTTGTACCTGTAGTGGCAGATGTAGCATTGTATGTAAATGTAGTGTTGTTACAAATAGCTGATAATGTCTGCAAACTTGATAATGCCGGGCTAGGATTGATAGTAACTACCACATTGTATGTAGTAGGATTAGCACAACTACCTATGCGAACAGTGTAAACATAATTTACGTTTACCGGTGCAGTTGTTGTATTTATCAATGTTTCGTTTACAGCACTTGAACCGCTGCCTGCTGTATTACTGATACCTGCTACGGTTGCGCGTGTCCATGTAAAGGTTGCACCTGTAGTACTACTAGTTGGTGTATATGTAAATGGCGTATTGCTACATACAGCTGACGGTGAAAGCGTACTGGTTAATACCGGTGTCGGGTTAACTGTTACCGTTACATTCTGTGTATTAGAACAACCATTAGCAGTCAGTGTATATTCATAAGTAACAACTATCGGAGCAGTTGTTGTATTAGTTAAAGTCTCGTTCGGATTACCTGTACCACTACCTGCTGTATTGCTGATACCAGCTACTGTAGCACGTGTCCATGCAAAGGTTGTACCTGTTGTAGCACTTGTTGGCGTATAGCTAAATGTTGCGTTGTTACATATTATACCTGCATTCAGAGTACTTGTCAATACAGGTGTCGGATTAACCGTTACTACTACATTTTGTGTATTAGAACAACTATTTGCCGTAGATGTATAAACATAGGTGACATTTACTGGAGCGGTAGAACTGTTAACCAGTGTTTCGCTGATACTACCTGTACCACTACCTGCCACGTTGCTATTAATTGTAGCAATAGCAGCACGTGTCCAGCTGAATGTAGTGCCTGACGTAGCACTTGTAGGTGTGTAACTAAATGTCGTACCACTACAAATAGCCGACGGACTCAACGTACTTGTGAGTGTCGGAGTCGGGTTAATTGTAACATTTACATTATAAGTTGTAGGATTAGCACAACCATTAATAGAAACTGTATATACATAAGTAACTACTACAGGTTCTGTTGTAGTATTCACTAATGTTTCGTTAGGATTGCCACTACCGCTACCTGCACTGTTACTGATACCTGCTACAGCAGCACGTGTCCATGCAAATGTTACACCTGTTGTACTACTTGTTGGTGTATAGCTGAATACTGTGCTATTACACTTAGCTGCAGGTGTCAATGTACTTGTAAATATAGGAGTCGGGTTAACAGAAACAGTAACGTTCTGTATATTCGAACAACCGTTGGCACTGGATGTAATTGCATAAACAACATTTACAGGAGCTGTAGATGAGTTTGTCAATACTTCGCTGATGTTTCCATCAGAACCACTACCTGCCACATTGCTGTTGATTGTCGCAATGGCAGCTCGTGTCCAAGTAAACGTAGTACCTGATGTTGCACTTGTGGCAGTGTAAGTAAATGTAGCATTGTTACATATTGCGGCAGGGGTTAACGTACTGCTCAATGTTGGCGTTGGATTAACCGTAACGACAACATTGTATGTTGACGGGTTTGCACAACTACCTATGCGAACAGTGTAAACATAAGTAACATTTATCGGAGCAGCTGTTGTATTTATCAGTGTTTCGTTTACAGCACCTGAACCACTGCCAGATATATTGCTGATACCAACTACTGTTGCGCGTGTCCATGTAAAAGTTACTCCTGTTGTACTACTTGTTGGTGTATATGTAAATGGTGTATTGCTACATACCGCTGACGGTGAAGTTGTACTGGTCAATATCGGAGTCGGATTAACCGTTACATTCACATTATATGTACTTGGGTTTGTACAAGCATTCGCTGTAAGCGTATACACATACGTAACAACAATCGGGTCTGTAGTAGTGTTAGTTAAGACCTCATTAGGGTTACCCGTACCACTACCTGCTGCATTGCTGATACCGGATACCGTAGCACGTGTCCATGCAAATGTAGTACCTGAAGTACCACTTGTAGGCGTATAACTGAATGTGGCATTATTACATATTGTACCAGGTGAAAGCGTACTGGTTAATGTAGGGTTAGGATATACTGTAACTGTTACATTCTGTGTTCTTGAACATCCGTTTGCAGAAACAGTATATACATACGTAACAACTACAGGTGCTGTAGAACTGTTAACCAGCGTTTCGCTGATACTGCCTGTACCACTACCTGCCACGTTGCTGTTAATTGTAGCAATAGCGGCGCGTGTCCATGTAAATGTTGATGGATTAGCGTTGAATGTATTACTTGTAGGCGTGTATGAGAATGTAGTATTGTTACATATAGCCGATGGTGTCAGCGTACTGCTAAGGGCTGGCCTAGGATTAACTGTAACTACAACATTATAAGAACTTGGATTTGTACAACCTCCTACGCTCAATGTGTAGACATATGTAACGTTAACCGGATTATCGGTTGTATTTGTAAGCGTTTCGTTAGGATTGCCCGTACCACTACCTGCTGTATTGCTGATGCCAGCAACAGTAGCACGTGTCCATGAGAAAGTAACACCACTTGTAGCACTTGTAGGTGTATAGCTGAATGCAGTACCACTACAAATAGCCGATGGCGTCAGTGTACTTGTAAGCGTTGCAGTAGGATATATTGTAACTGTTACATTCTGTGTATTAGAACAGCCATTTGCTGTCAGTGTAAATACATACGTTGCAGTGAGTGCAGTTGTACCTGTGTTTACAAGTGTTTCACTGATACTTGCACTGCTACCGCTAGATGCGCCGTTTGTGCCAACTGCAGCGCGTGTCCAACTGAAGGTAGTACCTGTGGTTGCACTTGTAGCTGTATAATTGAATGCAACACCATCACAAGCAGTAGCCGTTGTAGCACTGCTGAGAACAGGTGTCGGATTTACTGTAATGGTATAGTTAGCAGCATTACCTGTACAACTATTTGCTGAAGGAGTTACTGTAATAGTAGCTACAACAGGTGCTGTGGTAGCATTCGCAGCATTGAATGTTGCGATATTGCCGGTACCAGATGCCGCTAAACCGATAGATGTTCTGTTATTTGTCCAGTTGAAAGTAGTACCGGACACAGAACTGCTGAAAGTCATTGCACCTGTTGCTGCACCATTGCACAGTACCAGATTTGAAGGCACTGTTACATCAGGCTTAGGTTTTACCGTAACTACAACGTTATATGTAGTAGGGTTTGTACATCCGTTTGCCGTCAGTGTATAAACATATGTTACATCAACATTTGCATTGGTCGTATTTGTTAGTATTTCAGAAATAGAACCCGTTCCGCTACCTGCAGCATTACTAATGCCTGCTACTGTAGCACGTGTCCATGAATATGTGGTACCACTTACACTACTTGTTGGTGAATATGAATATGTAACACCACTACACACTGTACCTGTACCCGAGCTAGTTAGCGTTGGATAAGGATATATAGTAATACCTACAGCACTGCTTGTAGATGTACAGAAACCTGATGTTACTACTCTGCGGAACCATGTAGAAACTGTAAGTGTTGATGGATCGTAATCCTGTGACACTGCACCGGATATGTTTGTAAAGCCTGTTGATGCACTTGTAGTAGATTGTTGCCATTGGTATGTATATGTGCTACCATCACCACCTGTAGGTATAGCACCTACTATATTACCAGGATCTCCACTTTGACAGAATACTACAGGAGTAGGCGCTATAAGTGTGTTATTTGAAATTGGTGGCTGTACAGTTATTTGTATTGCTGAACTGATATCAGGAGTAGTACAAGCGCCCGATGTTACGGTTCTACGATACCATGTGGTAGCAGTCAGTGCGCCCGGGCTATAATCTTTAGATACTGCAGCGGAAATATTCGTAAATCCTGTAGAGCTGCTCGTAGTAGAGCTTTGCCATTGGTAAGTATAAGTTGTTCCGTTACCACCCGTAGGTGTACTACCTGTTAAAGCAGCAGGAACCTGACCATTACATATTGTTTGAGCTGCAGTGATTGTATTATTACCAAGTGCAGGCTGTACAGTTATCTGCGTATTGTCTGATGACGTACAAATACCATTTACAATCTGCCATTGGAATACATAAGTACCTTCTACCAGATTGGTAACAGTAGTATTGTACTGACTTGCTGTAAACACAGGTGCCGGAGAACCTGATGGCTGAGAAACTACAGACCATGTACCAGTGCCGGTTGTTGGCTGATTACCTGCCATTGTAACCGTAGTGCCATAACAAACTGTTTGATATGCACCTGCAATCGCTGGTGTAGGTGGTGTATATATTGTTACCGTTACGTTTGATGTACTTGCAGGGCAAGAACCATTGGTTGTAGTCCATGTAAATACATAGGTACCTGCAACCAAACCTGTAACAGCAGTATTATTTGCATTTGCATTAATGAATACAGGATCTTGCGCACCACCCGGTTTTGAAGCCACTGTCCACGTACCTGTACCAACTGTTACCGCCGTTGCATTGAGTGTAACAGGTGTGTACAAACACAGGTTCTGGTTAGTACCTGCATTAGCACTAGTTGGTGGGTCACTTACCGTGATAGTCATACTGTCCGTAGACACACAACTACCATTATTTAATGTCCACATCAGGGCATAAGTACCCTGCTGTAAACCACTGATTTGTGTATTATACAGAGCGCTGTTTGTAAATGTAGGATTCGGAGCACCTGATGGTTTGCTCATTACAGACCATGTACCTGTTTCACCTGCAATAGGTGCATTTGCCGCCAGTATTGCTGTAGAGGTAGGACCAGGCGTATTACACAGTGTTTGAGAAACACCTGCATTTGCAATATTTGGTGGCGTAGAAGTAACAACTACAGTTACATCATCGATTTTTGTAGAACATACGCCATTGGCAATCGTCCAACGGAAAACGTATGTGCCTGGTGTTGTGCTTACTACTCTTGTATTAGCATCATTCGGTGCATCAATGGTCGGCGTGTTCGGACCACTAACAGTTGTCCATGTTCCTACACCTACTGTAGGCACATTACCTGCAAGGTAAATACTGCTAGTACAACCGTTCAACTGGTCAGTACCAGCGTTGGCATTTGTTGGTTCAGCAGAAACTGTAATCCTTACGATATCATTATTAGAACCACAGTTACCATTTGTAATATTCCATTGCAACAGATAAACACCCGCTGTCAGGTTGCCTAAAGTTGCATTTGGTGTTGAAGCATTTGGAGAGAATGTTGGTGTAGAACCACCAGACTGACTTACCAAAGTCCACTGTCCTGTACCCACTGTAGGTGTATTACCTGCCAGTACTACAGATGTTGTAGTTTGAGAATTTAGTATACATATATCCTGATCTGCACCTGCATTAGCTGTAGCAGCAGGAGCGCTGATTGTAATAGAAACAACGTCATTTGTTGAAGGGCACAAACCAACAGCAGGCATTGTGTACCTGAATTGGTATGTACCCGGTATTAAACCTGTTGCAATAGCAGTGCTTGATGAGTTTGGTGTAAGTGTCGGTGTATTAGGGCCACTAACATTTGACCAAGTACCCGTACTACCTGCATTACCAACAAGCGATGCCGTAGTAGCATTACATAAGCTGGTAGAAGGCGTACTTGCTACAGCAGGTTGTGTTACGTTTATTAATACCGTATCTACACTTGGCGGGCAGTAAGGGCCGGAAGATGCAGTCCACGTCAATGTATAGGTACCCATTACCAAACCGGAAATGGATGCAGTATTGCTGGAGAACGAAGAGAAAGTTGGTGTATTCGGTCCACTAACCACAGTCCACAAACCACTACCTGTAGATACTGCGCTAGCCGCTAATGTAGTACTTGTACCACTACACAATGATTGGTCTGTACCAGCACTTGCCGCACTTGGCGGTGTACTTACTATTACCAGTACATCGTCGTAGTTGCTGCTGCAAGCACCGTTTGATATTGTCCAACGGAAAGTATAGCTACCTGGCACCAATCCGGTAACAGTTGATGAAGCAGATGTTGGTGTTGTAATAGTTGCACCACCAGGGCCTGCAACTTGTGTCCATGTACCAGTACCTGTTGTAGGAGTATTACCAGCAAGCGTTACAGTTGTAGCACCACAAATTGTCTGGTCGCTACCTGCAGCAGCAGTGGTTGCAGCACCGGATATTGTTACTACTACTGTATCTCTTGTAGTATTACAACCCGATTTTGTAAGTGCCCATTCAAAAATATAAGTACCATTAACGGCACCTGTCACCGTAGTATTATATGTAGTAGCAGATGTAAATGTTGGTGTATTCGGTCCACTAACACGTGTCCACAAACCTGTTTCACCGGAGCCGGGTGCATTACCAGCCAACGTGATGGTTGTGGTGCCCGATGACAGACATTGGTCTGCACCTGCAGTAGCTTGTTTGGCACCTACGCTAGAACTTGTAGTTATAACTACATTGTCGGCAGATGTACCACAGGCATTAACAATAGTCCATGTAAATGTATAAACAGTATTAGCTGCCAAACCATTTACAATAGCATTCTTACTGTTTACATTAGAGAAAGTAATACCAGCAGATGGTGATACTGTCCATGTCCCTGTTTCATTCAATATTGGCTGGTTACCGTTCAGTTGATATGGAGTACCATTACATATAGTAGCATCCAGTCCTGCATTAGCCGTAGTAGGCAACGTAGAAGCTACAAGTACATTAACATCAGATTGCTGATTGTTTGATGTACCATTTGCACTGATAATCCAACGGAATACATATGCACCGTTTGTAAGACCTGATACTGCTGTTGTAGGATTATTTATATTGGCAATTGTTGCCGTATTGGGACCACTTACCTGAGACCATGTACCTGTACCTATTGAAGGTGCATTACCTGCCAGGTTGGTTGTAAATACATTACATGCCAAAAACTGAGAAGTTCCCGAGTTTGATGGTGTCGGCGTTTTGGATATTACAACAGTAACATCTACCAATGCATCTGCACAACCACCTTGACCATTATTGGTTGTTCTCTTCAGCCTGATAACATAGTTACCTATTTGTGTAAAACCACTTAGCGTTAGTGGTGCTGCAGATGTAGTGGTGAAATTACCTATACCGTATATACTCTGTATATCAGAACCTGCAGGACCACTTATCAATGCCC
Source organism: Chitinophagales bacterium (assembly GCA_017303395.1). Lineage (GTDB taxonomy): Bacteria > Bacteroidota > Bacteroidia > Chitinophagales > Chitinophagaceae > Polluticoccus. The sequence continues at coordinate 194,659 of JAFLBN010000007.1, read as the reverse complement.
ATTGTGTACGGTCGCCACCACTGAAGCTATAAGGTATAGAAGCATTCGTACTATCAGGGTTAGCAATTACCACTGTGCTGCTCGGTGTAATGGTAGGAGGAGTGGTGTAGCTGATAGTGTATGTACCAACGTTAGTACAACCTGTTACACTGTTATTCACAGTATAAGTTAAAACTGTTGTACTACTACCGCTTAGGCCTGTGATTGTAGTTGATGGTGCATTTACGTTTGTAATAGTACCCGAACCACTAATCTTTGCCCATGTAAGTGTTTCATTAGTATATACCGGCGTTGGTGCTGTAATTACAGCACTTGTTCTGCCATCGCAATATACCTGTGTTATGTTTGGTGTTGAAGTAACAGATTGTGTAGGTGCAGGAACTATTATATCCACTTCGTCATAAGCATTAATACAAGGGCCTGCCACCGTCCAACGGAATCGATATGTACCCTGTACCAGATTCGAAACACCGGTATTATATAAATGCGTATTCCCTATGGTTGGGGTATTAGGACCACTAATAAGTGTCCATGTACCTTGTTGACCACCGGCACCACTGCCTGCATACGTACCTGCAAGTTGGGTAGATGTGGTAAATGTAAAACAGTTAGACAGTGTCTGATCAGGTCCTGCATTTACGGGTGTCACACCACCACGGTTGGTTACAGTTACCTCGTCATATGATGTACAAGAGTTAGAATTAGATATTGTCCACCTTAAAGTTGTTGTACCGGAATTAGTAGTAGGTAATGTAACAGCAGTAGTTGGAGATGATGCGTTCGCTATACTGATACCGTTTGTTGCGCCGATAACGGTCCACACACCCGTTTCGCCTGATCCTACAGCATTGCTGGCTAAATTAATGGTACCCGCACAAGAAACGATGTCTGCACCTGCATTGGCAGTAGTTGCCGGCAGTGTTGTAAATGTTACATCCTGATAAACAGGGGAACCATCGGTACACCTTGCAGACAAGCGAAATACATAAGTATTGCCTGCCGAATAGCCTGATACAGTAACAGTAACGTCATTACCGCTTACTACCGGGGTTCCTAAAATAACCGCAGGCCCCGATAATTGAGACCATGTGGCATTACCGCCTGATGCAAACAAACCGTTTGCTTTCCCCTTGAGGACAAATGGCTGTCCGGGGCAAACCGATTCACTGACACCCGCATTCACGGTACAGTTTTGCGCGGAAACTTGTTGGCTGAAAAACAGCAGCGTGGCAAAAACTACGTAAGAAACGTAACGATAAATCTTATTCATCAATGTGTGATATTGAAGTGGTGGTTCTCACTTACAATCCACACCCGTCGTAAAATGCTTTATGATGCTAAATATTACTTGAAATCGTTTACGACAACAACCAATTAATTTTTAACAAATTTAAAACAAATCAAATTTGAGCGGGCAGAGATTGTCAAAAAACTACGGGGCAATAATACCATCAAGGTTTGGGTTAGACAGGTAGCCTCTATGCAATTGGGCATGAACGACATTCTTTTGTCCACGAACGACAAATGGCTGATACATATTAAAAAATCAACAATGAAACCCGAATGCTAATTGTTCTAATTTTGAAAACGGAAGCTGTTACACAAATTCCTTGCCATAACAATATGCGACTACATATATATATTGTCCTTTTTATTACTTCATTCTTCACAGCTACGTCTTCCCCATTCGCGGCGGCGAGGCAGAAACATGATAAGTTTATTATCATTCTTGATGGCTCTGCTAAAATGAATACAATCTGGAGAGATGACCTGAACAAATACGATGCTGCTTCATTATTAATATCCCGGTTGATGGATAGCATGCATACAGCCAATGAAGATGTTCTGTTTTGTTTAAGACTATACGGTCATCTATACCCAGTTACCATGCAGAGTTGTAAAGACAGCAGGCTAGAGGTATACTTCAGCAAAGACAATCGTTCGCAAACACGTATGCGGCTAGGGTCTATGCAACCACAGGGAAGCCCATCGCTAGGATATGCATTACAGCAGTCTGCCAATTATGATATTGACGATCGGTTTGACAACTACAATATTATACTTATTACATCCGGTGTCCGATACTGCGATAGTAATGTGTGTGCATCTGCAGGTGCAATGCTGAATAAAATATCCGGCAAGTCTTATGTATTGAATCTTGGTTATGACGAGCCTATTGCCACAGGTTATTCGTGCGTTGGGAATGTATACAACATCAGCAGTAAGCTTGCAATGGAAGCCGTTATAGATACTATCTGCAATCCTTTTAGGAAAAAACATACAAAAGCCGATACAGTATATGCCTACAGCGAACCACTAAAAAAAGTTGATACAACAACTCCTGTACCTACTATCTCTATACCAGATACTATTGCATTGCAAACAGGTAGTTATTTGCTTTTTACCAGCAACTATAAAACAGGCTCTATTCAACTGAGCATACTCACTGCTAACGGTTATAAACCAACCGGTAAAAGCTTCGCAATACCAATGACAAAAAAAGAAGGCATGCCAAGCGGCAGGTACAGAGTATACTACACAATAACAGACAACAACAATAAACCCCAGAAAAGGATTAAGGAATTCTATATAAGAAAAGACCTAGATAATGTAGTAGACCTTGATTAATAACGGATAAAAGAGGTAAGAGAGCGAATAAAAAAAGAGCAACTCAAATGAGTTGCTCTTTTTTGTGGTGGTGTGGGAGGGAATTGAACCCCCGACACAAGGATTTTCAGTCCTTTGCTCTACCAACTGAGCTACCACACCTTTTCCCGATTTGGGATTGCAAAAATAGGTTTATTATCCAATTTTCCAAAAATGCAGTGAAACAATTTATTGCTTAAGGAAAACCTTATTCATATTCAATTTTCCCTTATCCTGAAGTAATACGTTGTATTGTCCTGCTGGCAAGGCTTTCACATCAATGGTGTTGCTAACCTTACTAAGCACCCCACTCATTAGTACTTGTCCATATATATTTAGTATGCTGTAGCTTACTACGCCTAAGTTAGCTTTCAGTTTTATAGTTATATCATCTTTAGCAGGGTTGGGAAATATCACCGCTACTTCTTTCTCATATTTAGAAATACCATTGTATGATGGATCATACAGCTCTATAATCCTGTCAATCTTGCTACCTGTACCCGATGATGGTGAATTGCTAGTTGAGATATAGATACGCCCATCAGGAGATATACATAAGTCTCGTAATCTGCGGTATTTAGAAAGGCCTGTTTTACTAACTGCACTAATATCGTCATTGGTCCCGTTAAGCTTTAGCTGATAAAGGGTTGAATCTTTTAGCGTCGTCATCAGCAAAGATTTCTGTAGTTGCGGAAACATGGGATGATCATAATAATCTATACCACAAACGGCCAATGTTGGCGTCCAAGCTTCTAAAGGTTCTTTTACGTTAGAGTCTGCACAAAGTGTAATTTCCGAAGGGGTATTGCAATAACCCTGCACTGCAGGCCATCCATAGTTTCTCCCTTTCTCAATAATATTTATTTCGTCATCACTAGTTGCGCCATGTTCAGACTCATACAGTTTGCCATTGGCATACACCATCCCTTGTGCATTCCTGTGTCCCCAACTCCACAAAGCACTACCTGCTATGGGGTTATCAGTTGGTATACTACCATCTAAGGCTATACGCAGCACTTTACCATTCAATGAGTTAATATTTTGAGAGTTAGATGTTGTTGCGGCATCACCTGTTGTAATATATAGATGGTTATCTATTATTAACAACCGACATCCATTGTGAATATTAGCAGCATTGATATTATCTAGCAGCGTTAAGGGAGATTGCAATACATTAGATGTGCTATTATACGTATATCGTACTATCCTCTCTTTATAAACAGATGCATCTATATAGTTGTAAGCCACATATACATATGGCAGTGTGGCAAACTGAGGATGCAATGCCAACCCAAGCATACCACCTTCGCTTTGTATGCGAGTATTCGTTTCATTATAAAGTGTATCTATCCTCCCGCTTGTAGGTTCCAGTCTGCATACATACCCGTTCTTTTGAGTAAACCAGATATGATTATCAGGTCCATAAACAAGCTCCCAGGGTATGAATAACGAATCGCGCACTACACGTACTGTCATTTGTGCATTCACATCGTCATTCATGACCAACAATGCCACTAATATTAATAGTATCTTTTTCATATCCTCAGTTTACATATTCAATTTACGAAATATCTACCCATCAATAGTCAGTTACATATAGTTGACCTATTTTTACAACCAATGGCTTTGCACGATTTCACAACTCAGTTTATTCAGCAATTACAACAAACCACTGCTCTTGAAGCAGTTGCAGTAGTATTTAGTATGATAAGCGTTGTGCTTGCCAATATGAATAACGTCTGGCTATACCCTACCGGTATTGTAGGTACTGTTATCTACGTATGGATAATGGCAAAAGTGGGCTTGTATGCAGAAAGCCTGCTGAATCTATACTACCTCATTATGAGTATTTATGGTTGGGTACTATGGCAAAAGGGGAAAGAGAATGATAATCCTGCTGCCATCTCTCACAACAATACAAAAGACTGGACTATCACTGGTGCAATTTGTATTGCAGGTTGGCTAATACTATACTATGTACTATCGCGCTATACAGATTCTACCGTTCCTGCATTAGATGCGGTCATATCTGCTACTGCATGGGCAGGCATGTGGCTGCTGGCAAAACACAAAATAGAAAACTGGATATTGCTGAATATATCGAATGTTATCGCTATACCTTTATACATCTATAAAGGCATTCCATTCACTGCCTTCCTGACATTATTTCTGTTTATTGTTGCTATCTTCGGTTACTTCAGATGGAAAAAACAATATCGTTTGTTGCACGCTACATCTTAGTATTGCTACTTGCATTGAGCTATGATGTTCATGCACAGAATACAGATATAGACCTGTTGCGAAACATCAACGGGACACGTGGCAGTAATGCCGATGCTGTAATGAATGGGATTACACAATCTACCTATCCTCTTGCATTTGCCACACCTGCTACACAACTCATAGTTGGTTATATAAGGCACGATAAACAAACTATTCAAAACGGTTGGCAAACTGTGGGTAGCCTCGGCACTACAGTTGTTCTGGCATACGGACTTAAATATGCCATCAACCGAAGTCGTCCGTACGAAACATACAAAGACATTGTTCCCTATCACTACGATACAGATCCATCATTCCCATCTGGGCATACAAGCATCGCGTTTGCAAATGCAACATCATTAAGTCTGCAATACTCAAAATGGTATGTGATAGCACCCGCATACTTATGGGCTGGTGCTATCGGTTATTCTCGCATGCAGCTAGGCATGCACTACCCTAGCGATGTATTGGCTGGCGCTATAATTGGTGCAGGCAGTGCATTTATTGCATACAAAGGGCAGCAATGGTTGTTGAAAAGGAAACAAAAGAAAATAAAAGGCATCGTTGAGTAGCATTAAAAAAATAGTAGTCATTGGCCCTGAATCTACAGGTAAAAGCACGCTGAGTGAAGCATTAGCAAATAGCTTGCAAACAATATGGGTACCCGAATATGCACGTACCTATCTGGAAAATCTTGGCAGAGAGTACACTGAAGCAGACTTGCTAGCAATAGCCAAAGGTCAATTGGCTGCAGAAGATGCAGCGATGCAAACAGCCACTCAATACCTGATTTGCGATACAGACCTGTACGTGATAAAAGTATGGAGCGAAGCTAAATACGGGCGTTGTCATCCGTGGATACTGGAACAGATAGCACAACGTGAGTATGACATGTATTTACTCACATATATCGATATAGCCTGGACTGATGACCCACTGCGCGAACACCCGCTACCCGAAGAGAGACAATACTTCTACAATATCTATCGGGATATTGTTGTACAATCAGGTTGCCAATGGGCAGACGTACGTGGCACTGCAAACGAAAGGCTGCTATCTGCAACAAATGCTGTTCAAAAACTGTTATAATACCGTATATTTATACAATAGACTATGTTACTCCATATTCATCCAAAAGATCCGCAACCGCGAAATATCAAGACCGTTGTCGATTGCCTGAAGAACGGAGGAGTGATTATTTACCCCACCGATACCATCTATGGCCTTGGCTGCGATATCTACAATGTAGAAGCTATTGAGCGTATTTGCCGCATCAAAAATATTGATCCAAAGAAGGCACAGTTTTCTTTTGTCTGCAACGACCTAAGCCACATCAGCGACTATGCCAAGAATATCGACACACCGATATTCCGCCTGCTTAAAAAGGTATTACCGGGACCATACACCTTCATCTTCGAGGCCAGCAAAATGGTACCAAAGATGCTGAAGACAAAAAAGGATACTGTTGGTATTCGTGTACCCGACCATAATATTAGTCAGGAGCTTGTAAGGCAATTGGGCAATCCCATCATGAGTGTATCACTCCCAATGGACGAGGAAGTAGAATACTACACAGACCCATTGGTAATGCACGAAATCTTTGAAGACAAGGTGGATATTGTGATAGACAGCGGCATTGGCAGCATCATACCATCTACCGTTATAGATTGCTCTTCAGGCACACCCGAATTGATAAGAGAAGGTGCGGGCGAATGGGAAAAAATCTTTGGCTAATTAGCGCTTTCAAACTTTCTTTGTCCTATGTATACAACACAGGACGAACAACGCTTATATACACAGGCTAAAGCCTTACTTAATACAGATGGCCGTAATGTTGAAGAAACAATTGCGCAACTGCGCGAAGTGCTGAACTATGCCGACTGGAAGTACTATGTACAAAGCGAACCTGTATTGGCAGATTTTGAATACGATACCCTCTTCAAAAAACTGCAACATCTGGAAGAGCAATATCCTGAACAAGTAACAGGAGACTCCCCTACGCAACGTGTTGCAAAAGGGCTTAGTGAAAAATTCCCAGCGGTAAGCCACCTGGTACCAATGCTGAGCCTTGACAACACTTATAATGCGGATGACCTCCGCGACTGGGACAGGCGCTGTAAAGAACTGGCTGGTGCTGATGAAATAGAATACTGTGCAGAACCAAAATACGATGGTGCCAGCATATCGTTGATATATGAAAATGGGCAACTGGTGCGTGGTGCTACACGAGGCGATGGTGTGATGGGCGAAGAAGTAACTATCAATATCAAACAGATACGTTCTATACCACTATCAGCAGCTTTTACAAAAGACAATGTAAACCAGATAGAAATTCGTGGCGAGGTTGTTATTAATAAAGATGTATTTGCGGCATACAATACACAACGCATTGCAGAAGGCTTATCTCCGTTAGCTAACCCTCGCAATGCTGCATCAGGTACGCTACGCATACTCGACCCCAAAGAAGTTGGAAAGCGCAAACTATCTGCCATATTATACCATATCAGCTATTATACGCAAACAGGTGAAGCTGCTGTACCACAATCATTACATACACACTACGATTCACTCAACTGGTTATACCAATTAGGCTTCCCTACTCCTGTTAAAGAAATGAAGCGCTTCAAAAGCATTGATGAAGTGATAGCATTTTGCGAAGACTTTGAAACAAGAAGAGATGATTTGCCTTATGAGGTAGATGGTCTTGTTATTAAAGTAAACAGCTTTGCCATGCAGGACAAAATGGGTATGACCACCCACCATCCTCGCTGGGCTGTGGCATACAAGTTCAAAGCAAGACAGGCTACCAGCAAGCTCTTGCGCGTAGAGTTTCAGGTAGGCCGCACAGGCTCTGTAACACCGGTTGCCAAAATAGAACCGGTACCTATCGGTGGTGTAACAGTTAGTTCTATATCACTTTTCAATGAAGATGTGGTTCGCGAAAAAGACCTGCATATTGGCGATACCGTTCTGGTAGAGCGTGCGGGTGATGTAATACCATACATTGTAAAGTCATTAGCAGAACTTCGCGATGGCAGCGAAGAAAAAATAATCTTCCCTACACACTGCCCTATTTGCAACGAAGAGCTGGAAAAGCCTGAAGAAGAAGCTGTATGGCGTTGCATTAACATCAGTTGTCCTGCACAGGTTGTAGAACGCATTATACACTTTGCTAGTAAAGACGCGATGGATATACGCAGCATGGGCGATGCCAATGTGCGCAAGTTCTATGAGCTTGGTTTGCTGCCAAACATACCCGGCATTTTCAATATCAACTGGGAAGAGGTGCGTAAGCTTGGTGGCTTTGGTGAGAAATCTATCACCAACCTGCAAACAGCCATCAACAATTCTAAAACACAACCGCTTAACCGTGTTATATACGGCCTCGGCATTCGTCATGTAGGCGAGACTATGGCCAAGACACTGGCAAATGCAGTAGAGCATATACGTGATTTATATAACTATACCGAAGAGCAACTGCTGGCACTTGACGATGTAGGTCCTAAAGTAGCAGCATCCGTTATGCACTTCTTCCATACGCCCGAAAACAGGCACATGATAGATCTGCTGGATGAAGCTGGCGTTAACCTAATCAACCAAAAGCGTAACACGCAACAAGGCAGTGGCGAACTGGAAGGCAAGTCTTTCCTGTTTACAGGTACACTCAGCCGCTTTAAGCGCAGCGAGGCAGAAGCTATGGTAGAAGCAAAAGGCGGCACACTGCTTGGTAGCGTCAGCAGCAAACTCAACTACCTGGTGGTTGGCGAAGATGCCGGCAGCAAGCTGGAAAAGGCCAAGAAGCTAGGCACAGTAGCCATCCTTAGCGAAGACGAGTTTTTAACATTGATAAATGGCTAATATCATGGCTTTGTTCTATTTTCATAATATGAAACGTACCCTGTATATAGCGCTTATAGCGGTTGCTGCCGTTGCGTGCAACTCTGCCAATAGCGGCGTCCGTCTGATAAATACGAAGAAAAGAAGAAGTCGCTGGAAGAAACAGAACGCGAGAACCCTTTGCAGTTTCTGCGTATTGAAGGCGATAATCACGTTAATCTCCTGAATCAGGAAGTAGTAGAGGGCGAGATAACAAACAAAGCCACCCTCGCTTCGTTCAAAGATGTTGAGGTACGTATCACCTTCAAAAGCAGTAGCGGCAGTACTATAGAGAAAGCCATTAAAACGGTAAATGATGTAGTAAAGCCGGGTAAAACTGTTTCTTTTAAATTCAAGATGAAGAAGCCCAAAGGCACTGCATCAGTAGCGGTAGATATAACAGGAGCTACAGCCGACAAATAGTCAACATTACATATTCTTTACAAAAGCCGTTCGGGAACGGCTTTTTGCATGTATTGACATCACATTATATTACCTTTGCAAACGTTTTTAGCATATACCAACTAACTGATGTCTGAGATTAGGCCATATTTGAGATTGAGCGGACTAGAACCATTAGTGGTTCGTCCCGAAACCAACTTTGTAAACGTAGGTGAACGTACCAACGTTACAGGCTCTAAGAAGTTTGCACGATTAATTAAAGAGAACAAATACGAAGAGGCTTTATCTGTTGCACGCCAACAGGTAGAGAACGGTGCGCAGGTACTGGACGTAAATATGGACGATGCCCTGCTGGATGGTGAAAAAGCAATGACTACTTTCATCAACCTGCTGCAGAGCGAGCCTGATATAGCCAAAATACCTGTGATGCTTGACTCTTCTAAATTCTCCATTATACTGGCAGGGCTTAAGTGTATACAGGGCAAGTGTATCGTAAACTCAATATCGCTGAAGGAAGGTGAAGAGAAATTTGTGGAGCAGGCTATCATTTGCAGAAGTTTTGGTGCTGCTGTTATTGTGATGGCTTTTGACGAAAACGGACAGGCCGACACATTGCAACGCCGTGTAGACATCTGCCAACGCGCTTATGACATTCTCACACAGAAAGTTGGTTTCGCTCCGCAAGACATCATATTCGACCCCAACATATTTGCAGTAGCAACAGGTATTGAAGAGCATAACAATTATGCTATCGACTTCATAGAAGCTACACGCATCATCAAACAACGCATGCCGCTTACCAAAGTGAGTGGTGGTGTCAGCAATGTATCGTTCTCTTTCCGTGGCAACGACCATGTGCGCGAGGCTATACACAGCGTATTCCTGTACCATGCCATCAAAGCAGGCATGGATATGGGCATTGTGAACGCAGGCCAGTTGGTAGTATATGATGAGATAGAACCACAGCTACGCGAGCTTTGCGAAGATGTTATTCTTAACCGCCGCCCTGACTCTACAGAGCGCCTTGTTGCATTTGCAGAAACTGTAAAAGCTACAGGCAAGGAAGAAAAGAAAGATGAAGCATGGCGCAGTGCCAGTGTAGAAGAGCGCTTGAAACACGCGCTCGTAAACGGTATCACCGAATATATAGATGAAGATACTGAAGAGGCTCGTCAGAAATATCCTAAGCCACTGGATGTAATTGAAGGTCCGTTGATGGATGGCATGAATGTAGTGGGCGATTTGTTTGGCAGTGGTAAAATGTTCTTACCACAGGTGGTAAAGAGCGCCCGTGTAATGAAGAAAAGCGTAGCAGTACTGACACCGTTCATCGAAGCTGAAAAAGAAGAACGTCGTCTTGCTCACCTTGCAGCTGGCACTGAAAACAAAGAAGGTGCAGGCGCAGCCAAAATACTGATGGCTACCGTAAAAGGCGATGTACACGATATCGGGAAGAACATTGTAGGTGTAGTGCTTGGCTGTAATGGCTACGATATTATAGACCTCGGTGTAATGGTACCGGCAGATAAAATTCTGGACACAGCTCAAAAAGAAAATGTAGACATCATCGGCTTGAGTGGTTTGATAACACCATCGCTGGATGAGATGGTGCATGTGGCAAAAGAGATGAAACGCCGCGGCATGAAGCAACCATTGCTGATCGGTGGTGCTACTACATCGCGCACACACACAGCCGTAAAGATTGCACCGGAATACGACAATGGTGTAGTATACGTGTTGGACGCGAGCCGCAGTGTAACGGTTGCAGGTAGCCTGCTGAGCAATGAGCAGAAAACAGACTTCCTCAGCAGCATACAAACTGAATACACAAAACTACAGGAAGACTTTGCGAGCAAACGCGCCGCAAAAGAATATGTAACGTTTGCAGAAGCACAACAAAACCCTGTTAAAATAGATTGGAGCAACTACACCCCACCAGCACCTGAATTCACAGGAGCAAAAGTATTTGAAGACCACGACCTTGCTGAAATACGCGAGTATATAGACTGGGGGCCTTTCTTCATAACATGGGAAATGAAAGGTAAGTATCCTGAAATACTGAAGGATGCAAACGTTGGCGCAGAGGCAACTAAATTGTTTAACGATGCTAATGCATTACTTGATAGGATAGTTACCGAAAATTGGCTGCATGCAGAAGGCGTTATTGGTTTTTGGAATGCTGTAAAAACAGCACCTGATACTATAGTACTGAAAGATGATACAGGTAATACGTTGCAAACATTAGAATCACTGCGCCAACAACAGAAGAAAGCAGCTAATCAGCCTCACTTCTCACTGGCAGATTTTGTAAGCCCTGTAGCAAAGGATTATGTAGGCGCATTTGCCGTAAGTATACATGGTATAGAACCATACCTCAAAGCATTTGCAGACAGCCACGATGATTATAACAAAATAATGCTGCAGGCGCTGGCAGACAGGCTTGCGGAAGCATTTGCAGAACTGCTGCATAAAAAAGTGCGTACACAGTACTGGGGATATGCAAAAGACGAGAACCTTAGCAATGAAGAACTGGTAAAAGAAACTTATCAGGGTATCCGTCCGGCACCGGGCTACCCTGCTTGTCCAGACCATACAGAGAAACACAAACTTTTCAGCCTGCTGAATGCATCTGAAAATGCAGGCATACAATTGACAGAATCGTTGGCTATGTATCCTGCAGCATCTGTTTGTGGTTGGTATTTCAGTCATCCGCAAAGCACCTACTTCGGTATTAATAAAATAATGCCCGACCAGTTGGAAGACTATGCTAAACGCAAAGGCATGTCGATAGAAGAAATGACTAAATGGCTAAGGCCGGTATTAGAAGCATAAGACTATGAGTGAAATAAGAAAAGACGCAGCAGTAGCAGGTACAGAATCAAAACCGTTGAGGATTATTGCAACGATAATATCGTTCGTATTCCACCCTGTATTTATGCCTACAGTATTGTTTGCATTATTATACAAACTTGCCCCGGCAGGTTTTGCAGGTGTCGACAGTAAGATGTTTTCAAAACTGCTTGCCATCATAGCCATCAATACACTGGCTTTCCCATTGCTTACCACACTTCTGTTAAAAGGATTAGGGTTTATACAGAGCATCTACATGCACGACCCTAAAGACCGCATCATACCACTGATAGGTACGATGATATTTTATTTCTGGGCATATCATGTGTTTAAGAATATAGATGCGCCGCTTATACTACGTGTAATGCTCCTTGGCAATTTCTGGGGTATCATATTATTGTTCATACTCAATATCTTCTTTAAGATAAGTATGCACACAAGTGCTGCCGGAGGTTTCCTCGGAGTGATGATTGTGCTGCTGCTTACCAATCCTGTAAATATGATGCTGCCGCTGTTTGTATCACTTATTATATGCGGCATTATAGGTACAGCACGCCTGTTGCTTGGCGCACATAAGCCGGGTGAAATATGGGCCGGTTACGCACTTGGCATTATAGCACAGGTAGCAGCTTATATTTATATTATCTGGTAGTGGCTTAGCCCTTATAAGCCAGTACAAGGCTGTCTTCTGCAAACACGTCTTTTTTGTAGTCTTTGGCATCCTGCCAATAGCAGACAATAAGACCTGTATATATCTGCTTATTTCTTTCAGGAGAAAAGATAGTCTTAAACTTCTCTACATAAAGCAGTCGGGTATCTTTTTTATCCTTAAGCATCAGAACATCGGTTCTTATAAACCTCGGAATCCTTTCTTTTGAAATTGCAGTAGTAGCTGTATGCTTCATAACAAAACACCTATTTCTACTACAAAGAAAAACTGACTGGAACAGTATGCTTTCTCATTTCGGGAAAGCTTTCTTATATAATCGGAAAAATTTAAGGCTCCCTAACGGGAGCCTTAAATGATATAATCGGTTATGATTACGATTAGTAACGGTACATTTCAGGTTTGAAAGGACCTTCTTTAGAAATACCCAGATAGCTAGATTGCGCATCTGTCAGTACATCCAGTTCCACACCAATTTTAGCAAGGTGCAGACGAGCTACTTTCTCATCCAGATGTTTAGGCAGCACATACACTTTATTTTCGTAGTTGCTGTGGTTATTCCACAGTTCTATCTGAGCCAATGTCTGGTTGCTGAATGAGTTACTCATTACAAATGATGGGTGGCCTGTAGCACAACCCAGATTCACCAGACGGCCTTCTGCCAGTACTATCACGTCTTTACCATCTATTGTGTACAAATCAACCTGTGGTTTGATGGTATTTTTAGTGCTACCATAAGCATCATTCAACCAAGCCATATCGATTTCGATATCGAAGTGGCCGATGTTACAAACGATAGCTTTGTCTTTCATAAGGCGGAAGTGTTGCTCTGTAATCAGGTCGCGGCAACCGGAAGCTGTAACGATGATGTCTGCTTCTTTAACAGCATCAACCATTTTCTTTACTTCAAAGCCATCCATTGCAGCCTGCAGTGCGCAAATAGGATCGATTTCTGTAACGATAACACGAGCACCTGCGCCACGCAGTGATTCTGCAGAACCTTTACCTACGTCGCCATAACCACCAACAACAGCTACTTTACCAGCCATCATTACGTCTGTAGCACGGCGGATAGAGTCAACCAGTGATTCTTTACAACCGTATTTGTTATCGAATTTAGATTTTGTAACAGAGTCGTTTACATTGATAGCAGGCATTGGTAATGTACCTTTCGTTACACGCTCATACAAACGGTGAACACCTGTTGTAGTTTCCTCACTGATACCTTTGATGTGTTGGATCAATTCAGTGTAGTTGTCTAGTACCATGTTGGTAAGGTCGCCACCATCATCCAATATCATGTTCAAAGGACGGTCTGCACCACCGAAGAACAGTGTTTGTTCGATACACCAGTCAGCTTCTGCCTGTGTTTGGCCTTTCCAAGCAAATACACCTATACCAGCAGCAGCAATAGCGGCGGCAGCATGGTCTTGTGTAGAGAAGATGTTGCAAGAGCTCCACTTAACCTCTGCACCCAAAGCAACCAGTGTTTCAATTAACACCGCAGTTTGAATAGTCATGTGCAGGCAACCTGCTATACGAGCACCTTTCAATGGTTGAGACGGACCATATTCAGCACGGATAGCCATCAGGCCAGGCATTTCTGCTTCAGCCAGTTTTATTTCTTTACGGCCCCATTCAGCAAGGCTCATGTCTTTTACCTTGTAAGGCAGTTTGAAGTCGATTTCAGAACGAGTCATTGTGCTCATATTCAGTCTATTATTTACGATTTATTTTTTCGAAGCGCAAAGTTAGAAAATCAGCTATTATTAACCAAATAAATAATATGTGATTAAGTATTAGCTAATTGAATGATAATAACAGTAAACAATTAGTAATTGTTCTTCAGGTACTGAACGATTTTTTGCTCAGTTTCGACACGGACATTTACCAACGGCAGGCGTACTGTGTCTTTGCAAATGTTCATTTGTTTCAATACACATTTCACACCTGCAGGGTTACCCTCTGCAAACAACAGCCTAATGCCTTCCAGCATCTTGTAGTGCAATTGTTGCGAATTGTTGTAATTGCCAGCAATTGCATCATTTACCATTGTTGTAAAATCTTTGGCAAAGCAGTTGGCAGCAACAGATATTACCCCCTCCATGCCAATAGCTACTTGTGGCAGTACCAGATCATCATCGCCTGAAAGAACAGCAAAGTGCGATGGCTTACCCTGCACAAGGTCCATACACTGGCTCATGTTACCGCTTGCTTCTTTTACCGCTACTATGTGCTTGAATTCATTTGCAAGGCGCAATGTTGTAGCAGGTAGCATATTGGTAACTGTACGGCCGGGTACGTTGTATAGTATAATAGCTTTTGTAGTAGCCTGTGCTATTGCTTTAAAGTGTTGATACAAACCTTCTTGTGTAGGTTTGTTGTAGTAAGGCACTACAGTCAGTATCCCATCTACACCGCTAAGATCATATTCACTAAGCTGTGCAATAACTTCAGCAGTATTATTGCCACCAATACCACAAACTACGGGTACACGTTTATTGCATTTATCTACAATAAACTTCAACACCTGTTTTCGCTCATCCGCACTCAGAGTAGGCGCCTCGCTGGTAGTACCTAAAGCTACCAGATAATTAACGCCACCTGTTATCACATGATTTACCAGCGTTTCAAGCGCTGCGTAATCTACACTGCCGTCAGTGTTGAAAGGTGTTATCAGTGCAACACCTGTACCACGAAATTGATTCATATTGAAGGCCGGGATTTTAATCCTTTTATGCCCGGTTTTTTTGTTGTGTTTAGTGTACTATTCGCTTACTTCATCATAGAAGCCCATTTTAGAGAACTTCTCAATGCGTTGCTCTATACGTGTTTCAGCATCTTTCTTATTCAGCTCTGCCAAAGCACCCAGCAGGTATGTTTTCAGCGTTGCAGCCATATCTTCAGGCTTTGCATGTGCACCACCTACTGGTTCTGCAACTACGTCATCTACCAGCTCAAAGTTTTTCATATCTGTAGATGTAAGCCTCAGCTGTTCAGCCGCTTTTACCTTATAGTCCCAGCTGCGCCACAATATAGTAGAGCAGTTTTCAGGAGAAATAACGGTATACCATGTATTTTCCAGCATGGCTACTTTATCGCCAATGCCAATGCCCAACGCACCACCCGATGCACCCTCACCTATAATAACACAGATAACAGGTACTTTCAGGTTTATCATCTCGAACAGATTACGGGCAATAGCCTCGCCTTGTCCACGCTCTTCAGCCTCCAAGCCAGGGAATGCACCGGGCGTATCGATGAAAGTAATGATAGGCCTGTTGAATTTTTCAGCCATTTTCATCAGGCGAAGTGCTTTGCGATAGCCTTCAGGATTGGCCATACCGAAATTACGCAACTGGCGCATTTTGGTATTGATACCTTTCTGCTGGCCCATTACCATTACAGGCATGCCATCCAGCTCTGCCATACCACCCACCATGGCTTTGTCGTCTTTTACCTGACGGTCGCCATAAAGCTCTGTGAAGTTGCTGAATATCTTTTCAATATAATATAATGTGTACGGACGCTCAGGGTGGCGGCTCAATTGTACACGCTGCCATGGCGTAAGTCCTGTATATATCTTTTCCCTTGTTTTTTCTATGGAAGCCTCCAATTCACGAACAGTTGCAGATACATCTACCTGATTCTTGGCAGACATCTCCTTCAGCTTGTTCATTTGCTGATATAGTTCTTCTAATGGCTTTTCAAAATCCAAAAACTGCATTACAGTACGATTTAGGGATACAAAAGTAAGCTATTAGCAGCCAAATACTATGCTTTTTGATAGCTTTCCAAACCCATAACACAAACATGCAATATGTTCGTCCGGCAAGTATTATTAACTTTATAGTCATCAACCTCATCGGGCTGCTGTGCTACCTTTGATACAGAAGCATAGCATCTTAGTTATTATTTTAGATTGTGAACACAGATAAAATACAGGAATTTAACGCCCTTTTTAATAATGCCGCAATCGGTATTATTATTACGAATCAAGTTGGCGAGATAATTTCTATCAATAGTTTCGGGCTGAAACAATTCGGGTATGAGGCAAAAGACCTTGAAGGGGAAAAGATTGAAATACTGATACCACAGCGATTCAGATCCAACCACATAAAGCACAGGGACAATTACCATGGCAAAAATGCAAATAGCAGACCTATGGGTATGGGCATGGATCTTTTTGCAGTTAAAAAAGACGGCACGGAGTTTCCTGTAGAGGTCAGCATTAGTCCTTATATGACCGTAGAGGGGCAATATGCTATTGCCTTTATTAGTGATATTACAATACGTAAACAGTCTGAAAAGGCACTTCTGGATTTGAATGCTGAACTGGAGGAAAAGGTACAAGAGCGTACACAGTCGCTATCTGAAGCGCTGGAAAAAGAAAAAGAGTTGAACGAACTGAAATCGCGCTTTGTGTCTATGGCAAGCCACGAATTCAGGACACCGCTCAGCACCGTACTTTCTTCTGCCTACCTGCTTTCTAAATACAGCCAAACGGAAGAACAACCTAAGCGAGATAAGCATATTCAACGTATCGTATCATCGGTTAATATGCTGAATGATATCCTGAACGACTTCCTATCTGTAGGTAAAATAGAAGAAGGACGCATACAGGTGCGTTTTGCAGAAGTGAATATTACCAGCCTTATAAATGAGTTGTTGTCTGAACTGCAACCAATATATAAGAAAGGGCAACGCATTGAATACACCAATACAGGCGAAGAAATAGCGATGCTAGATGTTTCACTGCTGAAACACATTGTAATAAATCTGCTATCAAACGCTATTAAGTTTTCTCCGGAAGATGCTGTAATTCATATATCTACAAGCAATACTGACGGAAGCGAGCTGGTGCTGAAAGTAAAAGACAACGGCATAGGCATATCAAAAGAAGATCAGGAACATCTGTTCGAACGTTTCTTCCGCGGCGCCAATGTTACCAATATACAAGGCACGGGATTGGGGCTGCACATTGTGGCAAAATATGCCGAACTGATGAATGGCACCATAAAAGCTGAGAGCGAATTAGGTAAAGGCACAGAATTCATTATTACATTTAACCTCAAAAACGACGAATAAATATGAAGACTATATTACTGATAGAAGACAATGAGGATATCCGCGACAATATGTCGGAGATACTCGAGATGTCGAACTATAAAGTACATACAGCTTCTGATGGTAAAGAAGGTGTGGCTGTGGCGATGCAGCATAAACCGGACCTGATAGTGTGCGACATCATGATGCCTGCATTGGACGGATACGGTGTGCTACACATGCTGCAAAAGCACCCCGATACACAAAATATCCCATTCATATTCCTGACAGCAAAATCTGAACGTGCAGAAATACGCAAGGGCATGGATCTTGGTGCAGATGACTATATTACCAAACCTTTCAGTGGCACAGAATTATTGAACGCCATAGAAACACGCTTGCGCAAATCTGAATTACTGCGAATGGAAATTGCCGCAGGCATGAAAGGATTGGGACAACTGATAGAAACAGTAGCGGGGCCGGATGCACTGAAAACATTTGCACAAGACAGGAGCACCAATAACTTTAAAAAGAAACAGATAATATACTCTGAAGGCAGCAAGCCATATAGAATGTATTTTGTAGAAAGCGGCAAAGTAAAGACCTACAAAACCAACGAAGACGGTAAGGAATTTGTGATAGGGCTATATAGCGCAGGAGATTTCTTTGGCTACATGCCTTTTCTTGAAGGCGCTAACTACAAAGACACAGCCGAGGCACTGGAAGAAACAGAACTGGCGGTAATACCGAAAGAAGATTTTGAACAGTTGCTGAATAACAATAAGGAAGTGATGTACCAGTTTATAAAACTACTGGCCAACAACGTTTCTGAAATGGAACAGCAATTGCTGAACCTTGCATACAATTCGCTACGCAAAAAAGTAGCAGATGCGCTTATTACCATCTATAAAAAATATGGTGAGGGCGTTCCTAATTTCCGCATAGATATGAGCAGGGAAAACCTTGCCAATATTGCGGGCACAGCAAAAGAGTCTGTAATACGTACGCTAAGCGACTTTAAAGATGAAAAGCTGATAGACATCAGCAAAGGAGACATCATCATACTGGATGAAAAGAAACTATCTAATATGATGAACTAAAAAAACCCTGACTAATATGGGTACCCTAAGTTAAAATCATTCAGCAGACGGCTGAACTCTGCTTCCATCATTTGCATATCACTACGCAGTTTTTCGTGTTTAAGGGAAACTGCGTTTTCATTTTCCATGGTAGTAGTTATTTTATTTTGCTTGATGATGTCATAGCGTAACAAGGCGATTACCGCATCTTTGTGCAGCAACTCGTTATGGAAAAATTCAGCCTTTTCGAGCGAGGAGGCAGTGACATCGTCTTTGATGATTTCTGCCAGCCTGTTTTTCATATATATGTTGTCCTGCAGCATTTGCTCTAATGTCTGCAGCCATTGTTCTCTTTCTTCTTTCAGATCAGCAACTTTAATCATGGTCCTTAGCTACCACACCCAAAAAAGCATAGTTAGCTGATTGTAAAAGTACCCGCACATACTGCAACAAAGAATAACCCTCGTCAACCATGCACGTGATTATTATCATGTCTGCAATTTAAACCCGCTCAGCAATTCGAATGATGACTAAAATCATCTTTTACAAGCTATTAGCGTCATGTTTTTGGCTTTGCAGCCTTGATACTTTTACAACATGAGCCAACGCATATTAAGTACATACATCAGTTATAACCTACCGGAAGTAGCCAACAGGCTTGATATGGAATATTATGACCTTGCACACAGGCTGTGCAGCAATGCAGGGGAGTACATAGACCATCTTGCAAGCAACACAGATGTAGATACGCTGGCTTACAACAACTACTTCAATACATTCAAAGACCATCTGCAGCGGTTTGTAGAAACCCGCAAAGATGTATTTCTGCCATATATAGATGAGCTGTATAACAAAAGTGCAACTGGGCATAATTGTGCTACATGCTCGGGCAGATGCGAGGTACAACACGGCATTAAACTGCTGGAGTTGAATACTACACTGGAGCAGCTTCGAGCTATTGCAGCAGGGCTTAAAACATCATTGCCATCATTGGCAAATACAGCCTACAAAGGCGAACTGAAAATACTGCACAACGAGGTAGAGCTATTGCACAATGTCATTAACGAGCTTCTTTACCTGGAATCTGAGGTACTTATTCCAAAAATAAAAGAGGCACAAAACTCAATTCATGCCTACAACTGAGCAAGAACGTAGCACCATCATCATCAGCAAACCCGTAAAAAAAGAAGCCACAAAATGTTATCACTGTGGCACAGACTGCATCACCAATACCATAGCTATCGAAGACAAAGTTTTTTGTTGCGAGGGCTGCAAACTGGTATATGAAATACTAAACGAAAACGGACTTTGTGATTATTACAAACTGCAATCTCACCCAGGTTTGTCGCAAATAAAAGCTACACGTAGCGATAAGTTTGCCTATCTGGACAATGAAGACATAGCTTCCAAGCTATACAAGTTTACAGATGGCAATAATACCATGGTTACCTTCTACATACCGGGTGTGCACTGCGCATCGTGTATGTGGCTGCTGGAGCATATGAACAAACTAGATGCCGGCATTACAGAAAGCAGGCTGAACTTTACGAACAAGGAAGTAACCATACGTTTTCAGCAACAGAAAATAAGCATACGCAAGATAGTAGAACTGCTTACCACAATAGGATACGAGCCATATATAAGCCTTGACGATGCCGAACAAAAGAAATCAAAAAACTACGACAAGAAACTAATATACAAACTGGGCGTTGCAGGCTTTTGCTTTGGCAACATCATGCTGATGAGCTTTCCCGAATACCTGTCTATGGATAAGGGGATTGAAAATCAGTATGCATTTCTTTTCAGGATATTGAATTTGGTATTATCATTACCTGTTTTCTTTTATTCTGCATCAGAGTTCTTCAGCTCTGCATGGGCAGGACTGAAACAGAAGATTCTGAATATAGATGCACCTATAGTACTGGCACTCATCATAACCTTTAGCCGTAGTGTATACGAGATAGCGACCAACACGGGTAGCGGCTATCTGGATAGCATGAGTGGCATTGTATTCTTTATGCTGGTAGGCCGTGTAGTGCAAGAGCGTACCTACAGGTCTATATCATTCCACAGAGACTATAAATCTTACTTCCCGATAGCTGTAAATGTTATTACAAAAGACGGTATTGTATCTAAAAACCTGCAAGATCTGAAGGAGAAAGATATTGTAGAGCTGCACAATGATGAGATAATACCTGCCGATGCAATTGTTGTAAAAGGCAATGCCCGTATAGATTACAGCTTTGTAACAGGCGAGAGCGAACCCGTGATGATAGAAACAGGCAAACAGGTATATGCTGGTGGTAAGCAAACAGGCGAAAAAATAACCATCCAGATAGTGAAACCGGTTGCGGGTAGTTACCTTACATCGCTCTGGAACCACCATTCGTTTACCAAAAACAAAATAGAAAAGAACAATCGTGACAGCATCATTCATGTAATGAGTAAATACTTCACGATTGTACTCTTTACGCTTGCAGCAGCTACCGCCATCTACTGGTGGATGCACGACCCAAGCAAAATATTACCCAGCGTATCTGCCATGCTGATAGTAGCCTGTCCATGCGCTTTGCTACTGGCAGCTACCTATACAAATGGCAATCTATTGCGCTTGTTGAGCAACAACGGGCTATACCTGCGCGATGCTACAGTTATTGAACAATTGGGCGATGTCAGCCATGTTGTTTTTGATAAAACAGGTACGCTGACACAAGGTAGCAAGCAATTCCATACTACAGGTCACCAGATGACGGAAACAGAAAAATCCTGGGTGTACAATATTGCATCACACAGCAAGCACCCGTACAGTAAGGCATTAGTAAAATTTCTTGGTGCTTACCCGATAGTTACTGCAGAAAAGTGGGAAGAGCACACAGGTAAGGGCTTGTACGCAGAAGTGGCAGGCAATATTATCAAAATAGGTTCTGCATCTTTTACAGGTGTAACACATGAAAATGAGAACAATAAACCTGCACTATATATCAGCATTAACGACAAAGTAACTGCATTCTATATAACTACAGAATTCAGGGACGATATACCGCAGATGATACCTGTATTGCACAACAGATACGGTTTGTCACTGCTTTCGGGCGATAATGACAGACAGCGCGAACGTCTTGAAGGAATCTTTGGCAAGAGCAGTGAATTGCTTTTTGAACAAAAACCGATAGACAAACTGCAATACATTGAAATGCTGCAAAAGAAAGGACAAAAAGTATTGATGATGGGTGATGGGCTGAATGATGCAGGTGCATTGCAACAAAGCAATGTGGGCATCACATTGGCCGATGACATCAACAACTTCACCCCATCCTGCGATGCGATACTTGATGCGCGCAAGTTTGGTAAGTTCCCTGCATTGCTGCGTCTGGCACATTCCGGCAAGTATATTATCTACTTCAGTTTCTTTATTTCTATTCTTTACAACATAGTAGGGCTCAGTATATCTATGCAAGGTAAGATGAGCCCAATGATAGCCGCTATTCTGATGCCTGTCAGCACACTGAGTATTGTACTGATAACTACAGGCTTAGGAAGCGTCATTGCAAAGCGCCTGCACCTCTCTCTCAAAGCATCATAAACCACATGACAAAAACATGACGACAATCATGTTTTTGTTTGAGCGGCGTCATAGCATGCCGCATGGTGCGATGGTAGTTTTGAACATTCAAACTCAATACCTCAAATGAGTGCACTTTATCTACTGGTTTTGGCAAGTATAGTAGTTGCCGGCTTTTTCCTGATGGCGTTTATATGGAGCGTTCGTTCCAATCAATACGAAGACAAAGAAGGCGCAGCCATCCGCATGTTGCAAGACGACGAAATCAAATCAATCAACTAAACAGGAATTTCTTAAACAACACAATACATGAGTAACACACTGCAAACAGACAAATTCTTTTACGACAATAAGATCGTAAAATGGTTTGCGTACGCTACAATCCTCTGGGGGCTGGTGGGCATGCTGGTCGGTGTACTGGCGGCATTCCAGCTGGTATTCCCGGTCCTTAACCTCAATACTGCAGAAACCACATTTGGCCGCGTGAGGCCAGTACACACCAATGCGGTGATTTTTGCATTTGTGGGTAATGGCATTTTCATGGGGGTTTACTATTCGCTGCAAAGGCTTTTGAAAGCCCGTATGTTCAGCGATTTTCTGAGCAAACTCCACTTCTGGGGCTGGCAGCTCATCATTGTACTTGCAGCAGTATCATTACTTGCAGGTTATACTACAGGTAAAGAATATGCTGAGCTTGAATGGCCAATTGATATCCTGATTACCCTTATATGGGTAGTATTTGGTGTCAACATGTTTGGTACCATCATCAAGCGCCGCGAGCGCCACCTGTATGTTGCTATCTGGTTCTATATAGCAACATTCGTGACAGTAGCGATGCTGCACATTGTTAACTCATGGGAAATACCTTTCAGTGCATTTAAATCATACTCTTGGTATGCAGGTGTACAAGATGCATTGGTACAATGGTGGTATGGCCACAACGCCGTTGCGTTCTTCCTTACTACTCCTTATCTGGGTATCATGTACTACTTCCTACCTAAGATTGCTAATCGCCCTGTTTATTCATACAGGCTTTCTATCATCCACTTCTGGGCATTGATATTCATCTATATATGGGCTGGTCCTCACCACCTGTTATATACTGCACTGCCAGACTGGGCACAATCACTTGGTACAGTATTCTCTGTTATGCTGATAGCTCCGTCTTGGGGTGGTATGCTGAATGGTTTGCTGACACTGCGTGGTGCATGGGATAAAGTAAGGGAAGATGTAGTACTGAAATTCCTTGTAGTTGCGGTAACCGCATATGGTATGGCAACTTTCGAAGGACCAATGCTGAGCTTGAAAAACGTAAATGCTATCAGCCACTTTACAGACTGGACTATTGCACACGTACACGTTGGTGCACTGGGTTGGAACGGCTTCCTGACATTTGGTGTGCTGTACTGGTTGATACCAAGAATATTTAAAACAAACCTGTACTCTCAGAAAATGGCTAACTGGCACTTCTGGATTGGCACACTGGGTATCGTATTCTACGCAGTACCAATGTACTGGGCAGGTTTTATGCAAAGCCTTGCATGGAAAGAGTTTACAGCTGAAGGTCAACTGAAATATCAGTTCATGGAAACAGTAACGCAAATGCGTCCGTTCTATATGATGCGTGGTATCGGTGGTGTATTGTTCTTACTGGGTGCAATCATGATGACATACAACCTGATAAAAACTGTACGTCAGGGTAAAGCAGAAAATGACGAAGCAGCAGAAGCAGCACCACTTTCCAAAGTTTATGAAGACCATGGCAGCCACCACTGGCACCGTTGGATAGAACGCCGTCCTGTACAAATGATGGTATTCAGCCTTGTACTGGTTGCAATCGGTGGTCTGATAGAAATCGTACCAACATTCATGATCAAATCAAACATCCCGACCATCACAAGTGTGAAACCTTATACTCCACTTGAGCTGCAAGGACGCGATATATATGTACGTGAAGGTTGCTACACATGTCACAGCCAGATGGTTCGTCCGTTCCGTAGTGAGGTTGCACGTTATGGCGAATACTCTAAAGCAGGTGAGTTTATTTACGACCACCCATTCCAATGGGGTAGTAAACGCACAGGCCCGGATCTTGCACGCGTAGGTGGTAAATACCCAGACAGCTGGCACTTCAACCACATGTACGAGCCATCAAGCATGTCTCCAGGCTCCATCATGCCTGCATACACATGGTTGTTCGAAAATGAAATTGACACTGCTATTACACCTGCAAAAATCAGGGCAATGCAAACACTTGGCGTACCATACGAAGAAGGTTATGACGCTAAAGCAAATGCAGACCTGATGGCACAAGCCGAAAAAGTAAAGGGCAATCTTGCCAAAGACAATATACAGGTGAAGAGTAATAAAGAAATAGTTGCCCTGATAGCTTACCTGCAACGCATAGGTACAGACATCAAACTGGAACAGAAAACAACCGCTTCAGCCAACTAATTAAAGTAACGTTCAAAAACTGACAGACAATGAAATTCAGGCATTATTTAGAAAGCATAACAGGTGTAGGCATCTACCCTATGGTTTCGCTCTTCCTATTCTTTGTGTTTTTCACGTTGTTGGCTGTATGGGCTATCAAAGCAAAGAAAAGCTATATAGACGCTGTAAAAAACATCCCACTGGGCAACGATAACGATAATCAATAAAATTTTAAAACGCACAATCATGCGCATCCGTTTTAATAAATATGTATCCCTCGCTATGCTGGCCATTCTTGCTCCTGTACTTGTACAGGCTGCAGAAGCGGCTGCAACACCCGAAGGGAACAAATTCAACGCCATCCTCATTGGCCTGGTAAGCCTTACGCTGATACTGTTGTTTGCTATTCTGGTACTTGGCAATACACTCAGGCAACTGGGCTTTGTGTACCGCGACAAAATGCGTAGCGAACGCAAAGCAGGTCTTATGAAAACCGTAGCATTGCTGATGGGCCTTGGCCTTACATCGCTGGCTGCAAATGCTGAAGATGCAGCCGCAGAAGCTACATCATCCGCACCTGCATACATCAGCGGCATACCATCTGCTCATTTTTATACCCTTATGGGTATCATCGGGCTGGAATTGTTAGTTATCATTTCGATGGTATTCCTCATCCGTACTATGGTGCGCCTCATAAGTGCAGACCCTGCAAAAGCTGCGCTGGCAGAAAAAGTGGTGAAAGTGAATTTCTGGGACAGGTTCAACAAAGTAGTACCTATCGAGAAGGAAGCAGACATCATGCTGGATCACGACTACGATGGCATCAAAGAACTGGACAACAGCTTGCCACCATGGTGGAAGTATGGCTTCTACCTGACAATTGTAACAGGTGTAATATACCTGTGGTACTACCATGCAGGTGGCAACGGACCTAGCTCTCACGATGAGTTTGTGGCAGAAGTACAGGCAGGTGAAGAAGCGAAAGCTGCATATTTGGCAAAAAGCGCGAACAATGTAGATGAGAACACAGTGAAAATGCTGGATGCTACGGGCATTGCATCAGGCGGTGTCTTGTTTGAGCAAATGTGTGCTGCGTGCCATGCAAAAGATGGTGGCGGCGGTGTAGGCCCTAACCTGTGCGACGAATACTGGTTGCACGGTGGTAGCGTAAAAGATATTTTCAAAACCATTAAATACGGCTGGCCTGATAAAGGCATGAAGAGCTGGAAAGATGATTTCTCTCCTAACCAGATAGCACAGATTTCGAGCTATGTAAAATCTCTGCAAGGCACTAAACCGGCAGCACCAAAAGACAAACAAGGCGAATTATATATAGAAGGCGGCGCTACAACACCTGCTGACTCTACTGCAAAACCGGCAGCAGACACTACAGCAAAAGCAGTAGCAATGAAATAAAAGAGGAAACTAACTAAAACACAAATAAAATGAGTGGCAGTAATGTGGAAGGTGGCTCGTTCAGAGACAAGGTAGCAACGGTAGATAAAGAGGGTAAAAGAATATGGGTATTCCCGCAAAAACCAAAAGGGAAATACTATAATGCCCGTACACTGTTGAGTGTATTCTATTTGCTGGTGCTGTTCATCCTTCCGTTCATTAAATACGACGGACACCCTTTATTCCTCATTAATATTCTTAAAAGAAAATTTATCCTGTTTGGCCAGATATTCTGGCCACAGGATTTTTTCATTTTCGGGCTGGGGATGGTCTTGTTCATCATCTTCATTGCATTGTTTACGGTAGTATTCGGCCGCATCTTCTGTGGCTGGGTGTGCCCACAAACAATATTTATGGAGCTGGTATTTCGCAAAATAGAATACTGGATAGAAGGTGATGCTGCAGAGCAACGCATACTGAAAAAACAAGCCTGGAACTCTGATAAGATTTTCAAACGTGTGATGAAATGGACCGTGTTCTGGGCTATAAGCTTCCTGATTGCTAACACATTCCTTGCATACATAATAGGCATTGATGAGCTACGTACTATTGTATCTGAGCCTATTGGCAAACACTTTGGTGGCTTTGTAGCCATTGTCATATTCACAACAGTATTCTTCTTCGTATTCTCATGGATGCGCGAACAGGTTTGTACAGTTGTATGTCCTTACGGACGTATGCAAGGTGTATTACTTGACAAGAATTCCATCATCGTAACATACGACCATGTGCGTGGTGAACCTCGTGGTAAATTCAAGAAAAACGAAGAGCGCGCTATCGGCGATTGTATAGATTGTAATCAATGTGTGAAAGTTTGTCCAACAGGCATAGACATAAGGCACGGTACCCAGTTGGAATGTACCAACTGTACTGCATGTATAGATGCTTGCGACAGAATGATGGAGGCCGTAAATATGCCAACAGGATTGATTCGTTATGCATCTGAAAACAACATCAGCACCAAACAGCCTTATAAGTTTACAAACCGTATGAAGGCTTATACAGCGGTAATGATATTACTGTTAGCTGTAGAGGTATTCCTGTTGGTTAGCCGCACAGACGTAGGCATTACAATTCTGCGTACACCGGGACAATTGTATCAGGAACAACCAAATAATCAGTTGAGCAATCTGTACAACTACAAATTCCTTAACAAGACCTACCACAATAAAGTACTTGAACTGAAACCTGAAGACTTCAACGGCACCATCAAACTGGTAGGTGAAGCAAGGTTGAATATCCCGAAAGAAAATGCAACTGCGGGTTCTATGTTCATCTACATGGATAAAAAAGATGTGACACAACGTAAAACTAAAATAAAAATAGGTGTGTATGAAGACGGCAAGAAAATAAGCACCATCACTACATCTTTCTTAGGGCCATTTTCTGCTAACTAACTAAAACATAATTCTCATGAGTGTAATGAAAATAAACTGGGGGGCAAAAATAGCCCTGCTGTATGGTGGCTTTGTAGCCTTGATAGTAGTATTGGTAGCTGGTAGTATGAGGCAAGACTTTGACCTTGTAGCACCTGATTACTACAGTCAGGAAATAAAATACCAGCAAGTAATAGATGCTGGTAAAAATCAGGCGGCTCTTTCTGCTCCAGTATCTGTACATGCAAATGAAACAATGGTGAGCATAGACTTTCCTGCAGAGTTTGCCAACAAGACAATGAATGGTACTATACAGTTTTACTCTCCTGTAAATGCCGCTTGGGACAAAACTGTAAAAGTGAATAATGCAGGCAATAGTATATCAGTGCCGCGCAGTGAACTACATAACACTACCTACACCGTCAAAATGAACTGGGAAGCTGATGGCAAAAAATACTATCAGGAAACATCTTTAAACCTGCACTAAGATGAGCACGTTCACACTTTCTATGGCACTGCTAATGGGGCTCACAGGCAGCCTGCACTGTGCAGGTATGTGCGGCCCCATTGTGTGGGTTATGCCGTTCGGCATGATGAATGGGTTTAAAAAATGGCTTGGAATTGCGCTTTACCACATAGCACGCATAAGTGTATATGCAGCAATGGCTATCGTACTGCACTCTTTTAAAAACCTGTTTCAGCCACAGTGGCAGCAATACATATCTATTGCATTAGGCATTGTACTGTTGGTAGTAGGTTTTGTGTCTTTCATTCCTAATCATACCTTGAAGGTATCATTGCCTTGGGCAGGTTTTGTAAAAAACCAATTGGGACGATTCATTGGTAATCCTTCTCTGTTCAGCCTTACAATGGCAGGCTTACTGAATGGCTTGCTACCTTGCGGTCTTGAATACATGGCGCTGTCATCTACCGTTACTGCGCCTACACCTGTCGAAGCTGCAACACTGATGTATGCATTCGGCATGGGCACCGTACCAATGATGGTAGGCATTACCATACTGAAAAACAAAGCGAGCTTTTTACGCTTCAATCATATACGCAAACTGGTACCTGTTATGATGTTTGCATTCGGTGCTCTGTTTGTAATGCGTGGCATGAATCTGGGCATACCTTATCTAAGCCCCAAAGTAGCTGTAGAACACAATGAAATAAAAGCAAGCTGTTGCCATAAAAAATAAGACAATGCGCATCTTTGCAGGCATACTAATATTGCTACATGGTATTATGGCTGCTATATGTGGCATTGTGCTGATGCGCGATGTAAGTGGGAGTGAAATTGGCCTGCAATTATCGCTTTTAGAGCACAGCCCTTTTGTCAATTACTTCTATCCCGGGCTTATACTTTATACCATACTTGGCTTAGGTAGTTTCTTCACAGGCATTTGCACTTTATTGAAAGTAAGATACTACCCATGGATATTGGTGATAATCGGCAATGGCATTATTATCTGGATTATTACACAAATGATAATGATACGCCTTCAATTCAATCTGCAATATGTAATAGCCGCAATTGGTATTACTTCGCTCGTGCTAGGTGTGTTGCTGAATAAAAAGGAAAAATACTAATCCACGCGCTCATAAAAAGAAATGGGGAAGCTATTAAGCTTCCCCATTTTCATACTACCCCCTTAAATATTATAACATTGTTATTGGCTCTACGTAATGGCTGGTATTCAGTCTGCTGCTTTCTTTAATGGCTTTAAAACCACCTTGTACATCTATAAAATTATTGTAGCCTTTTGCCTGCATCAGCGATATAAATATCATTGAGCGATAGCCCGCTGCACAGTGTACATAGTACGTAGCATCTCTATCCCAGTCTGTCTTATTATCGTTAATATAGTTCAGCGGTATATTTTCTGCACCTATCACGTGTTCTGAATCGTATTCACTTTGTCTTCTTACATCCAGCAAAAATGCTACCGGGTGTGTTTCCAGTCTTGTTGCCAGTTCATCTGCTGTAATAGACTCTACTTTCTGCACAGGTTTGCCAGCAGCTACCCAAGCATTCATGCCGCCATCCAAGTAACCGATGCAATGATCGTAACCAACCCTAGCCAACCTTGCTACCACTTCGCTAACTGTAGCATCTGTTATCAGTACAATTTTCTGATTGATGTCTTCAATGATTGTACCAACCCAAGGCGCAAAATCTCCATTTATACCAATATTAATAGCACCTGGAATATGACCTGCGGCAAAATCCTGTGGCTTGCGTGCATCCAACAACATGATACTGTTATCTTTTGACAATTGTGCTACCTCAGCAACCGATAGTGGTGTTGTGCCTTTCTTAATTACTTCCCCTACATTTTCATAGCCTTGTTTATTCAGCATCACATTCAGCGGGAAGTATTGCGGTGGCTTAGTAAGGCCTGTCAATACCTCTTGTATAAACTCTGTCCTTGTAATGCCTTTTCTCAATGCGTAGTTGGTTGCCTTCTGATGGCCGAGGGTATCAGATGTATCTTTGCTCATGTTTTTGCCACAGGCACTGCCTGCGCCATGTGCAGGATAAACGATGATATCATCAGACAATGGCATTATTTTAGTTTGCAGTGAATCGTATAGCAAACCCGCTAATTCTTCCTGTGTCATATTCGCAGCCTTCTGTGCCAGATCAGGACGACCAACATCACCTAAAAACAACGTATCGCCAGAAAACAGCATGCGCTGTGCACCATTTTCGTCTATCAGCAAGTAGCAGCAGCTTTCCATCGTATGACCCGGTGTGTGTAGCAACCTTACGGTAATATCACCCAATATAAATTCCTGATTGTCTTTCGCAGTTATAGCTTCAAAACCCGGTTTGGCCGTCGGACCATACACTATAGATGCACCTGTTGCTTTTGCAAGGTCTAAGTGGCCCGATACAAAGTCTGCGTGGAAGTGTGTTTCGAAAATGTATTTGATAGTAGCATTATTAGTCTTGGCTTTCTGTAGATAAGCATCAATATCCCTCAACGGGTCTATGATGGCAGCTTCTCCCTTACTTTCAATATAATACGCCGCCTGTGCAAGGCACCCTGTATAGATTTGCTCTACTAACATGATTGAAAATATTTGCATCGAAATTCATGTAAGTAGCAGAAATAATATATGACTATGGTCAGCAGGGTTTATGACAGTGATTTTGTTTTAAGAACGAACCCAAAAGCAAAAACCAGATAAGATATCTTATCTGGTTTTTTAGCGGACGGGACTCGAACCCGTCTCGGCTCAGCCGAGACCGTGACAGGGAGGCACATTAATTTCTTAGGATATTGGTAGGCTGTTCAAAAAGCCATTCGAAATACTTCTTATTTTGTTTCTTAAACATCAGCTCTCTCTGTAAAGCGATTTTTTTGTCTTCATGAACCTCAACATACTTGAGTATCCACGGTACTTTGCCTGATGTATACTTTGACAAACCAGCATTGTGCTCTTCCAACCTTTTAATATAATCTGAGCTAAACCCTTTATACAAGGTCTTATCAACCATACTTTCTATGATGTATACGTAAAATGGCATAAAAAAAGCTTCACTATTCGTGAAGCTTTTTTCGCGGACCGGACGGGACTCGAACCCGCGACCTCCGCCGTGACAGGGCGGCATTCTAACCAACTGAACTACCGGTCCGTGTTAGTTGGGGATGCAAAGATAAGTTCAAAAAAATGAATTCTGCAAATCTAATTTCACATATTATTCAATACAATAAGTTAGCGCTTCACTACCTTCTCTACATGGCTCTCATTTCCGGTAGTCACCTTTATAACATATATACCAGGCACAAGGCTTGCAATATTTATCATAGCAGTACCACTTACTTTAGCTATAGCCTCGGTATATAATACTCTTCCCTGCATATCCAAAAGCTGAATATTGCCTTGGCTGGCAGAGGTTGTATAGTTTACATATAGCTTATCGCTTGCAGGGTTTGGAAATACTTCTATAGAAGCTGTCGGTTCTACATTTGGTGTATTCAAACCAAAGACTGACATGAAATTCAGACTGTAGAAAGAACCAAAATTACCCCCTGACAGACCAAAAGGACCTGCGTTGAGTGCTGTAACATCTTTCAGGGTAGCACCATTATTGGCATTTTTTATTCTTAAAGTACCTGTGCCCTCAAGCAAATCATAAAAAGACAGGAATTGTAATCCATCTTTGTTTACTCCTCCGCTACGCGTAGACTGCCCCTCGTCAGAAAAATAGAACTGATAACAAGCACCCGGGCTAAGGCTGATGGTATCTAAATACAATGTCTGATTACGCAAATTATTCTTGCTGAAGTGAACCTGCCCTGTAGATACATTTACAATTTTATAAGAGTTTTCACTAGCATCATTATTGGTCATAAAATGCACAATAATCTTATCAGGGAAAGTATTAGCTCCGTTAAACTCCGAGCTCATCATGTTATCATCAGCATAGCCGTCAGCCTGTCCGTTAGGGTCTTTAACCGTAACTACAAACTTACCATTTTTACTTCCCCAATTTACAGGACTTGTCAACCTTACAGTATCATATTGCCATAGTCCCAAATTACCTTTCCAGTCATACGTTGCCATATTACCACCATCAAGACCGTACTCAATTTTAGCACTAGTTAGTGTAGCACTACCATTATTACGAATTACAATTATCGGATTTCCGCAAATAGGGTTCAGCCTTTTAAACTCCGGCTCTGCACTGGGTGCCATTATATTTTCAACAGATACGTCGTTAGTATTCGCTGGTGCTGCATACTCAATCAAGTAAGCACTTGTATTCAAATTGCCATACTCTTTATATGCCACATACGGCTCCATATCCATATCAACACTATGTTGCGTACCACCCGTAAGCCCTGTAATATCAACATCATCGTATCTGACAGGTGAACCCGGACACCAACCACCTCTGTCATATACCCACGTGTTACTTTGCGGGTACACTGCATTTGCACCACAATCATTGCGCCAAAGATCTCTGGTGTTTACTACATTACCATCCCATTTTACCTGTCTGTATTTCTTGCAATATTCAAGACATCCACTTGCACTATCACTACCATGCCCTGTATTAATGGCTTTGAACCTTGCTATATTTGTCTGATTGTTCAGCGTCACATTAACCGGTATCAGATGCTTTTCAATGGAGTCATTATCATTACCATATTCAAAAACACCATCCCATAACCTTGTCATGGCGACAGGTTCGCAAGAGGGGGTTCCTTTTATACATATAAACTTCAGGTTAATCTTCCAACCCCTGTCATTATTCGGTTCATCGCCTGTATGTCTGTATATTACTTCTACAGAATCGTGTAGTAACATTGCAAAGTCGGTAACATCGTAATACCAGGTATGTTGCCAATTCATGCCCGAGTTCCAATAAAACCCGAAAGGTGTCATCAGCCTTGCTATTTCATAGTTGAGCGGACTTGCAGTTTTGGTACCTACACGGCCAACGATAATATTGTTCATATAATCCCACTCACCGCATTTATACCCGGGTGCACACTCAAAATTGAGCTGCAAGAGCACTTTACGGTATTGTGTACTCAGCGGAGGGAATGTAGCCCATTTAGGGTAGATGGTATTGCCTACAATAGGGTCTGTCAGTATTGTTACATCCTGATGAGATACTACGACTGTTGTATCTGCAGCCTTAACACTTGTAGATGCGATAAGAAGGCATATAAGTGTCAATAGTTTTTTCATATAGGTCAAATTAATTTTATCACTACAATATACTCATAATTAATGTCATGGGTCAGACCATAAGAAGTGTACATCTTATTTCCGGCAAATTGGCGTATATTAGAGTAACAGTTAAAATAGTAAAGCTATAATAATCACGTATTTACTAAATGGCAACCTATGCTATCTTTAATCACTTTTTAATATGGTCTCAAATCAGGGCTTGTTATTTTTTCGGCTTTATTTAAATACCGGTTCATGAAACACACTATACTTTTGGTTGAAGACGAGAAAAAGATTGCTGATACACTTGAAGCCGGGCTTGAAGAAGAACAATTTGAAGTTTCAGTTGCATACAACGGGCTGGAAGGTAAAAAGCTGTACCTGAATAACGCCTACGACCTCATTATACTTGATATCAATCTGCCGTTCATGAACGGGTATGAGCTGTGTAAAATTATCCGCGAAAAGGATAAACGCATTCCTATCATTATGCTCACAGCGCTCAACTTCATGGATAATAAAATACAGGGATTTGATGTTGGCGCAGATGACTATATCGTAAAGCCATTTGAATTCAGAGAACTTTTAGCACGTGTGAAAGCTCTATTGAGACGCACAGATGTACTATTGGATGCTCCTGAAGAAAAAACACTGACCATTGCAGATCTTGAGGTGAACCTTGACAACAAAGAAGTAAAACGCAGCGGAACAAAAATTGCCCTTACTGCAAAAGAATTTCAGCTACTTGAATATTTGCTGAAAAATAAAGGACGTGTTGTGTCTCGTGCAGATATAGCTAAAGATGTATGGGATATA
Source organism: Chitinophagales bacterium (assembly GCA_017303395.1). Classification (GTDB taxonomy): domain Bacteria; phylum Bacteroidota; class Bacteroidia; order Chitinophagales; family Chitinophagaceae; genus Polluticoccus. The sequence continues at coordinate 160,498 of JAFLBN010000007.1, read as the reverse complement.
GACTTTGACACCCAAACAAACGTGATAGATGTTTACGTAAACTTTCTGCGCAAAAAGCTGGATAAAGATTTTACCCCCAAGCTCATACACACCCAAGTAGGTATGGGCTATATACTAAAAACAGATGCAGATTAAACTTCGTATTGCCTTTGGATATACCCTTATTGCAATCCTGTTGTTATTGACAGGTTGTGTACTGCTATACTTCTACACACTACAAAACAAGGAAGAAGAACTACGAAACAAGTTGCTTTACAAGGCTGTAAGCACCTATCAGTTAAATGCGCTGAAACCCAATAACGACAGCCTGCTAAATACACTCAATGCCAACTCCGCCAGTACGCTTGAAGATAAAAGTATCATCATTTGCAACGCTCAGAATAGTATTAAGTATCGTTATGATGAAGATGCAACACAGCAACTTAAAGTCAGTAAAAATCTCATAGTAACAGGGCGCAAAAACACTCCATACTATTATAAAGATGATACCCGAACTGTAGTAATATATGCTGACCCTGAAAAACCTGAAAAAGAAGTTGTAATAGTTGCGGGTCAGGAAAAAAATATTGCAGCATGGATGTCGAACCTGCGCACAAGGATGATTATTGGCATCATTGCATTTGTAATCATATTCTCCATTGCCGGCTATATATTCTCTAAACGTGTTGTACGTTCTATCAGTAATCTTACAGAAAAGCTAACACAAATATCGTCTGAAGCATTTTCTGCACGCCTTACAACCGGCAAAGAAAAGGATGAACTTTGGGAGCTTGCCACAACTATTAACAACCTGTTGGATAGGCTTCAATCTTCCTTCGATACACAACGTCGTTTCCTGTCAAACGCATCGCACGAACTTACGACTCCTCTTGCTGCCATATCAAGCCAACTGGATGTTGCACTACACAAAGAACGCAGCAACGAAGAATACAAAAAAGTATTCCTATCAGTAAAAGACGACGTTAAACGTCTGGCACTGCTTGTACGCAGCATTCTGGAAATAGCCAAAGCAAGTGGCTCTGTCGGTGGTATTGACCTCACCAAAGTACGTATAGATGAATTGCTGATGCGCATACCCGGTGAGATGAAAAAAATCAGCCAGTTGTACGATGTGAAGCTGAACTTCGAAGACTTTCCTGAGAGCGAGGGTTTTGACATCCTCTACGGCAACGAAGCACTGCTTTACAGTGCGTTGAGAAACGTGATACACAATGCATGTAAGTTTTCTAAAGACAAGTGTGCCAAAGTATCGCTCACCTATACGTACCAAAATATTGTTGTTGAGGTAAAAGATAATGGGCCGGGGATATCGGCAGAAGAACTGCAAAACATCTTCCAGCCATTCTTCCGCGGGTACAAGTACGAGAATACGAATATGATACATGGTACCGGTCTTGGGCTTGCATTAGCTCACCGTATCATAGAGCTACACAAAGGCGATATTTATGTAGAATCTGTGGTTGGCGAGGGTAGTACATTCAGCATATTCCTGCCGGTAGATAGTACAAAGACATACAAAAAATAGAAGGAGCCAATTGGCTCCTTCTATTTTTACGAGATAACACTAAATTTTATTTAGCAATTACAATACTGTTGTTTTTTACCATCTCGCCATTTGCATTTATGGCTGCATAGTAATATGTGCCAGCAGCAAGAGATGATACATCAACAATTGTACTACCATTAACATCTACAGATAATACTTGCTGACCTGTAACACTATACATGATAAAACGTACTTTATCTTCAGACTGCAATTGCAGTTTAGTGCTTGCAGGGTTTGGAGCAACTACAAACTTTGTATTATTGTTTACATTCCCTACACTCGCAGGAAAGATGGAATAACTTACATCATCTATAAATAACTCACTACCAACGGTTGCCTGCCCTCCACTGCTTGTAAACACAATCTGCAATGCATTCGGTGTTGCAGTGTTTGTGCCATAATCTATTGGAACATTCACAAGCGTATATGGTTGTGCAGATGTTATATAATATAGGCCGCTACCTACAACAGAATCATCACCGTTACCTTTACCACCTTTTATTATAGAAGACACTATAACTGTTGCACTATCACCACCTGTAGGATTGTACTTCAACCATGCATTCACAAAGTTTACTCTTCCGTTAAGAGATGTACCACCTGATAACGTAAACTTTTGATTTACTATATCCAGGTTAATTACCGCATTCGTCAATACACCTGCCAGATTTCCCAAAGTAGAACCCTGATATTGAGTAACAATCCTTGCAGCGTAACTTCCACCATGCTTATCTGTAGATTTGTACAATTGGCGCTGAGGAGTACCAACAAGAATACTATATGCAAAAGCTAAAGAATCCGGACAACGCCAACCGCTTGTCGCATCCAAAGTGGTTGGAGGAAATCCAACAGAATTTGTTTTCCAGCTCTCCATATCACTGAAAACAACCGTTTGGGCACTGGCTGCATTCAGCATAAGCATTGCAGCGAAAAAAGTAATTACAGGTTTCATGTTACAGTATTGTTATCTAATAAAGTTAAGGTTTAATTTAATGTAGAGAGCACTTGTTGTATTGCCTCGAAGTTTGGCACATCACCAGCATTTTCCAACACCTCTGCATACTTTACAACACCTTCTTTGTCAATAACAAATGCAGAGCGTTTAGAAACACCTTTCATATCGTTGAACCAATCGCCATAGATACAATCGTATGCAGTAGAGACTTCTTTGTTGAAATCGCTCAGCAGTGTAAAGTTCAGTTTTTGCTCTTCTTTGAATTTGCCCAATGAGAACAATGAGTCTACAGATAAACCGTATACCACTGCATTTGTGTTGTTGTAGAATGCTAAATTATCCCTTACGCCGCAGAGTTCTGCAGTGCATACACTTGTGAAAGCCAAAGGGAAAAACAGCAGTACTACATTTTTGCCCTTTTGCTCGCTGAGGGTTACTTTATTTTTTTCAGTATCACGCAGTGTGAAGTCTGGAGCCTGTTGCCCTACCTGAATTGCCATAAATTTTAGTTTTTAGTTTTTAAAAGTATGCGAAGATAACACCCTGTCAAAATGAATGGTTCATTTCTACCCTTAAAAGCCTCAACTGACAGAAAATCAATATACATATTATAAAAATTATTGTTTTCATGAAATTTTGACGCACCTTTGCAATCCATTTTGCTGTGGCACAAAACATGCTAACTGAAGTGTACATACATTTCACAATCACTTTTTAAAAAATTAAATATCATATACTATGGCTAACAACGTAAACATTACACCGCTGCACGACAGGGTAATTGTAAAAGCTGCTGCAGCTGAAGAGAAAACTGCTGGTGGTATCATCATCCCCGACACTGCTAAAGAAAAACCTCAACGTGGTACTGTGGTAGCTGCCGGCCCTGGTAAAAAGGATGAACCAATGACTGTAAAATCGGGCGACACGGTATTGTATGGTAAGTATGCAGGTACTGAAATCTCAATCGAGGGTGTTGATTACCTGATAATGCGCGAAAGCGATATTCTTGCAATCGTTTAATTCATTTCACCATTTCATTTAAACAGAAAAAATAAATAAGAATAATATGGCTAAGCAACTTTTCTTTAATACAGAAGCACGCAACAAAATGAAGCGTGGTGTGGATGTACTGGCAGATGCAGTAAAAGTAACACTGGGCCCTAAAGGCCGCAACGTGGTAATCGAAAAGAAATTCGGTGCTCCGGGTGTAACAAAAGATGGCGTATCAGTAGCTAAAGAAATAGAACTGGAAGATGCTATCGAGAACATGGGCGCACAAATGGTAAAAGAAGTAGCATCAAAAACTGCAGATGTTGCAGGTGATGGTACTACTACTGCTACTGTACTGGCTCAGTCTATCATAGGTGAAGGTTTGAAAAACGTAGCTGCAGGTGCAAACCCGATGGATCTGAAGCGCGGTATCGATAAAGCTGTTGCTACTGTTGTTGAAAACCTGAAAAAACAATCTGAAAAAGTTGGTAACGACAATAAAAAAATTGAACAGGTTGCTACTATATCTGCAAACAACGATAGCGAGATTGGTAAGCTGATAGCACAAGCAATGGGCAAAGTTGGTAACGAAGGCGTTATCACTGTAGAAGAAGCAAAAGGCACGGAAACTACTGTAGACGTTGTAGAAGGTATGCAGTTTGACCGTGGTTATCTGAGCCCTTACTTCGTTACAAACACAGAAAAAATGCAGGCTGAACTGCAAAATCCATACATCCTGATTTACGACAAGAAAATCAGCACACTGAAAGACATTCTTCCTATCCTGGAAAGCACTGTACAAAGTGGACGTCCGCTGTTGATTATTGCAGAAGATGTTGACGGCGAAGCACTGGCAACACTGGTAGTAAACAAACTGCGTGGCTCTCTGAAAATAGCAGCAGTAAAAGCTCCGGGCTTTGGCGACCGTCGTAAAGAAATGCTGCAGGATATCGCAGTACTGACAGGTGGTACAGTTATCAGCGAAGAGCAAGGCTACAAACTGGAGAACGCAACTATCGCATCTCTTGGTCAGGCAGAAAGCATAACTATCGATAAAGATAACACTACAGTTGTAGGTGGTAAAGGCGAGAAAGAAAACATCCTAGCTCGTGTTAACCAGATTAAAGCACAAATGGAAACTACAACTAGCGATTACGACCGCGAAAAACTGCAAGAGCGTCTTGCTAAGCTGAGTGGTGGTGTTGCTGTACTGTACGTTGGTGCATCTACAGAAGTAGAAATGAAAGAAAAGAAAGACCGCGTAGATGATGCACTGCACGCTACACGTGCTGCTGTTGAAGAAGGTATTGTACCTGGTGGTGGTGTTGCTTATATCCGTTCTATCGAATCTCTGGATGGTATGAAAGGTGAAAACAACGACGAAACTACAGGTATCGCTATCGTTCGCCGTGCATTGGAGGAACCACTGCGCCAGATAGTTGCAAACGCTGGTATTGAAGGTTCTATCATCGTACAAAAAGTAAAAGAAGGTAAAGCAGATTTCGGTTTCAACGCTCGTACAGAAACTTACGAAAACATGCTGGCTGCGGGTGTTATAGACCCTACTAAAGTTAGCCGTGTTGCGCTTGAAAATGCTGCTTCTATTGCTAGTATGCTGTTGACTACTGAATGTGTAATCGCAGACAAACCGGCTCCGAAAGAAGCAGGCCACAGCCACGATATGCCAGGTGGTGGCATGGGTATGGGTGGTTACTAATCTGTACACAAATCATAAGAGAAAAGGGTTGCAATTGCAGCCCTTTTCTCTTATCCTAATATCGTATCTCCATCGTAGGGAGATATAAACCAGTTATTCTTGTCTTGCAGGTATTCATTGATTCTATTATCAGATGAATGATAGAACACCGGAAATGATGGAACTTTGCGTTGCAGTGTAAAGCACGGTATCTCTTGTTTCCTTATAGTATTAGGAATATGTACTTCCAGCACATCGGCCTTCATATCTGCGGCATAGCGTATCAGTGCTTTCAGCATGGCTGTTTTTGTTGCAGTATCTATAGCTGCAAGGTCTCCTATCTTATATCTTTTAAAACTATTGTCGCCAACTATCGGCTCATCTATCAAAGATGCATAGCCTGCAATCTTATTATCTGCATTGCGATATACGAATACCTTCTTCAACAAATCGCGTTTACCGTGACCATATACCCATTGCATGCTCTGTACGTCGCGTGATGCCAAGAATACATTATTTGATTGCACAAAACGATCAACAAAGGCATCATAGTCTGCCGGCATATTAAAAACATCTACTTCTTCCAAGCCTTTGTCTCTCGCAAATCGGAAAGGTAATTTCCATACCGGTATTGCCGACAGCAGCTTAGCAAGCGGAGCTATAAAAGAAAACTTGCCTTTACTAAACTTTAATACCATCAGCTTTGGCAGGTTGAACGGCACTATGTAAACACTATCCAGACTTGCATCGGGTACTCGCTTACCATTATAGCGTTCAAATATTTTTCCGGTTGGCTTTATAGCTGTTGTTACCAATTTCATTGCAATAGGGTTTGCATTGAAATAAGCATCGCACAACATACTTGTATGACTGCGGTATTCTTTCTTAACCCCCCAGTTGCTGGCTACAGATACAGGCATGCGTTGACCCTTCATATAGTATATACGCGGCACTGTACCAAAGAAGCCAACTATTTGCTTATGGTGCTCCATTACCCAGCCATAAAACACAGGCTCATTGTATGTTTTATAATACGGATTATCCGTCCACATCCTGTGCCAGTGTGCCATTACTTTTTGCTCCTCGCTTTTGGGTGGCAATGTAAGCCCCAAATCACGCAGCAAATCGCATACAGGTATTGCATCCTCATCCTTTGCAGGTCGTATTATTATTTCGCTGGCGTCTATCATGAACCGAAAAAATACTTTAGCTGGTAATTGCCCCAATTGGCAAGCAGGTGGTCACGTTTCAGTGTATACAGATCATCACCTATGGTTACCGTACCCCTATTTGTAGTAGCAAATGTTTTGTAACCCAGTTTTTGTGCAATGGGTGTTGTAATAGTAGCATCGAAGTCTATTCCACTTCTGCCCCACGGGCATGCAAAGTGATTGCATAGCACACCCAACTGTTTTTCCATTTCCTGCTTAGAGGCGCTCAATTCCTTTTCGATACCGTCTGCATTCAGCTTCATCAAGTTGGCATGATGCACAGTATGCGAACCAAAGCTCACTTTAGCCTGCATCATTTCTTTACACTGCTGCCAGCTAAGAAACGGCACCAGTCTTGGCTTTTCGGGGTAAAAGTTTTTTATTTTATCTGCATCTGCAGGTTGATTGTAATCGAGATTGATATATGTTGTTGGCAGATAAATGATAACAGGAACATCCAATGCCTGTGTTATAGGCATCATATTATCATAACAATTCAGAAAACCATCATCAAAGCTTACACAAAAATACCTACCATCTATTTTCTTATCCTCACTTACCATCTTCCATACGTCGTCCATTGAGATAAACTCTCCGTAATTTTTCAAGTACTTCAGTTGGCGTTCAAAACCTTTTCTCTCATCGTCAAACACATGGTGATAGTATGGTAGTTTTATCCAGTTATTACCACTTATACTCTTTCGCAACGATAAACCTGCAATAGCCACATTTCGAGCCTGCTCACGCAATAAAGCTGCAAAGCCTTGCCCATCTGCAAACTGACTATATGTTTTAACAACTTTCATTGCAGCTAAAGTACTTAATAAAACAAAAATCTCACTAAGCTCCACAATAAGGTGGCGCACCTATAAATATCTATTGATAACAGCTTAATACAAGCATAGTATTTCTACAACACGATAAAAAGAAAAACTTATCAATACACTATTATTAAAGCATAAACAAATACTATAACACAAAAGCAATCATAAATGGTAGTATTACTATCTTTGCAGGAAATACTACTATCATGAAGTATGATTTACTAATAAGTAATCTTACCAACCCCACCTTATTGTTCTTCTTACTAGGCATTGTTGCAACCATTGTAAAAAGCGACCTGGAAATACCAGCTACAACTTCAAAATTCATCTCCCTCTACCTTTTGTTTTCCATAGGCTTCAAAGGTGGTCAGGAGCTTGCACATAGCGGGGTAAACGCAGAAATCCTGACTACACTGTTGTTATCTGTAGCTTTTGCACTTATTGTACCTGTTTACAGTTTTTTTCTGCTGAGGAAGCGAGTTGGCGTATATAATGCAGGGGCAATTGCCGCAGCATATGGTTCAGTAAGCGCAGTTACATTCGTTGCAGCTACCGGATTTTTAGAAAACCAAGCCATTAGTTATGGCGGCCACATGGTTGCTTCTATGGCACTGATGGAAAGCCCGGCGATAATAGTTGGTGTGTTGCTGATGAGAAAATACACTAAAGAAGAAAATAATAAAAGCCTTAAATCTATTCTGCACGAGTCATTCACCAACGGTTCGGTACTTATGATACTTGGAAGCCTGGTAATAGGCATCATCACAGACGTAAAACAGGCAGAGGGCATCAAACCATTTACTACAGATATATTCAAGGGGTTTCTTGCCATCTTTCTGCTGGAAATGGGTATGGTTGCTGCCAAAAGGTTTAATTCTTTCAAAAGCTATGGAAAGTCTGCTACATTATTTGCATTGATCATGCCATTGTTCAACGGTGTACTCTCCATACTTATCAGCTCTCAATTTCCCATGCACGAAGGCAACAGGCTCCTGTTGGCGATATTAGCCTCCAGTGCATCTTACATAGCAGTGCCAGCCGCCATGCGCCAGGTAGCACCTAAAGCCGACCCGGGTTTATACATACCCATGGCACTTGGCGTTACATTCCCATTAAATCTTACCTTAGGGCTACCGCTTTATTGGTCAATAATCAGTTATTTACAATAACTAATGCGAAAACTGTCAACCATATTACTGTCTTTATTATTCATTATCAACAGTTTGCATGCACAAACCCATATAGGCATAAAACATGGTTTAAGCCTGTGGCTTACAAAAAGCGGTTATGGTCGCGGTAGTTTATCCTTTTCAGAAAGGCAAACAGCTACATATGACAAAGGCATAACCACAAGAATAACACTATCACCCAAATTTGTACTTGAAGAAAGTCTGCTTTATTACGCATACAGTGAGACTGACATCAGCTATGCCGAGGATGTTGTAGAGCTCAAAAACAGCCTTCAATACGACGTTACGTATCCTTTACTAGGTTATATGTTCCCCATACTGAAGCATACCAAAACCTATGTCGGGTTGTCTATTGCACCCAGGATACACATGGCAAGGAACAACAACGAAGCATCAGGTGGCAGAGATGCCTTCTATTCATGCTTATTCGGCTTTAGTTACACACACGTAATTCCATTAACAAAGAATATTTTTGTTCAATCCCAATACATTTTTGAGATGAAACCATTTGATAATCACAAAGTATATACGGGTAATATACCTTTGGATAATAGGCGTATTAGCTGGAATACTTCATTGATTTTCAAGTTATAGCATTAACAAATGATAGCATAATCATGTTTTATGATAGTTTTACTATCATTTAACAATTTACACCTTATGTTTGCACAACAAACGAACCAATGCAAAAGAAGTCGCCCAATACTATAGTCAAATTTCTGAACCTGTTGAAGTTTGAAAGAGCAGAGATATATGCCATATATATCTATGCGATTCTTGCAGGTATTATACAGCTCTCTTTGCCATTAGGTATTCAATCCATTATCAGCTTTGTACTGGGAGGTGCTATATCTACCTCTATGGTGATACTGATAATTGTAGTTATTGCTGGTGTACTTGCCGGTGGCCTATTGAAGGTAAACCAAATGAAGATTATTGAAAAAATTCAGCAACAACTATTCGTACGCTATTCTTTTCAGTATGCTAATAATATCCCTAAACTAAACCTGAACGATGTAGACGATTATTATCTGCCGGAACTTACCAATCGTTTCTTTGATACAGTTACATTGCAAAAAGGTATTGCCAAGCTTTTGCTGGATGTACCTGCGGCCACTATACAGATACTTTTCGGGCTCATACTACTGTCTTTCTACCACCCGGTGTTCATCTTCTTTGGTATTCTACTCCTGTTCATAGTATACATGATTTTGAGAATAACAGGCAACAGGGGCTTGCAAACCAGTGTGCAGGAAAGTGATTATAAATATCAGGTAGCTGCTCACCTGCAGGAAATGTCCAGGGTAGTAAGAACCTATAAATTCAGCAGAGATACACAACTACCCATAACAAAAGCCGATAACTATGTAACTAACTATCTGAAATCCCGTACTTCTCACTTCAACATCCTCTTATTCCAATATTGGACGTTGATTGTATTTAAAGTATTGGTTACCGCGGCAATGCTAATAGTAGGTGCATTCCTGTTGGTAAATCAGCAACTGAATATAGGTCAGTTCATTGCTGCGGAAATAGTAATCATTATGATTATTGATTCTGTAGAAAAACTGATTGTGAACCTTGACAATGTGTATGACGTGCTTACCTCTGTAGAAAAAATAACAAAGGTTACCGAAAAGCCATTGGAGAAAAACGGCAATTTAGAGCTTACAGGACACAGTGCATTTTCTATAAAAGCACAAAATCTGAGTTTTGGCTATTCAAACGACGCGCCGGTACTGAAGAACATAAACTTCAATATTGGTGCTGGAGAAAAAATATGTCTGCAAGGACCTTACAGTTCAGGTAAGTCGTCTCTGCTGAAAGTAATAAGTGGCAGCTATAAAGACTTTGAAGGCACTTTGAATATCAATGAAATATCCATTCACAACTACAACATGCATTCACTGAGAGCGCGAGTAGGGATATTGCTGAACATACAAGAGATATTTAAAGGTACATTGCACGAAAATATATGCCTGGGAGACAATTCTATATCCTATGCTCATCTTGATAAAATTGCAGGCATTACAGGTTTGAAATCGTACATCGACGGACTGAAAGACGGCTACGAAACTGAACTGCAGCCATTAGGCCAACACCTCTCGTACAGAGTTATCAAAAAGATACTGCTATGCAGGGCATTAATTAACAACCCATCGCTGCTGCTGCTGGAAGAGCCGTGGATGGGGCTTGAAGATGAGTATGCAGCATCTATACAGAACTACATTCTGAACGAACTTAAAGATACAACGGCTGTAATAGTAACAAGAGATAATAATTTTGCAGCACAGTGCGACCAACTGTTTGTGATTGAAAACGGCGGACTGATAACTGTACAAAACAAAGACTGATGAAGGAGATAAAAGACACATTAGAATCGCAAAATCCTGATGTAGGGTTCAATGCTTTTAGCACCGTTTACAGGTCTGACAAACAAAGCAGGGTAAAGTATTGGTTTTATATCATCCTGTTTGCACTTATTATCATCCTGTTTCTGCCATGGACACAGAACATACGTAGTAAAGGATATATAACTACCCTGAAACAAGAGCAGCGTCCTCAGGAGCTAAACTCTATCATATCAGGCAGGATAATTAAATGGTACGTAAAAGAAGGTGACTATGTAAATACGGGTGATACAATTGCACAATTGGGCGAGGTAAAAGATGCTTATCTGGACCCTGAACTACTGAAACGCACAGAAGAGCAGATAGATGCAAAAAAAGCAAGCATAGAGTTTTACAATACAAAAATATCGGCAACAGATGCGCAGTTGGGAGCTATGCAACAGGCATTGCAACTGAAGCTGAAACAACTGTCAATGAAAGTAATTAGCGACAGTATGGATGTCATTGCTGCTACCAATGATATGAAAATAGCCGAAGAGCAATACAGGCGTCAACGTATAATGAGAGACAGCGGTCTGGCATCATTGGTGCAACTGGAGCAGCGCAACCAATCCTACCAATCTGCACTCGCAAAGAAAACAGGCGCAGAGGTTAAATTGATGAATACGAGGATTGAGCTGAATCAGGTAACACAGGAGTATGCCGAAAAGATGTTCAAAGCACAAGGAGATAGAGCATCTGCACAAAGTGATGCCGCAACAGGCGCTGCTGAAGTTGCGAAACTCGAAAATCAGTTTTCCAACTACAAAATACGTAATGGCATGTACTTCCTGATAGCACCACAAAGCGGACAGGTAGTACAGGCAAACAAATCAGGTATCAACGAAATACTGAAGGAAGGTGAGAAAATTGCAGAGATAGTACCTGATAAAATTGACTATGCTGTTGAATTATTTGTTCGTCCTCTCGATTTACCATTATTGTCAATAGGTCAGGAGGTGCGCTTCCTGTTCGATGGATATCCTGCCATTGTATTCAGCGGCTGGCCACAGGCATCATATGGTACTTTCAGCGGCAAGGTTGTAGCAGTTGAAAGCTCTGTAAGCAACAATGGCATGTTCAGAATTCTGGTAAGTGAAAATGCTGCGTACAAGCCTTGGCCTAAAAACCTGCGTATGGGTTCGGGTGCACAGGGCATAGCCTTGCTGAAAGATGTACCAATATGGTATGAACTGTGGCGAAACATCAACGGCTTCCCGCCAGACTATTATAAATCAAACAACAAGGAGAATGACAAGGCTAAAAAGTAAAATTCTTCTGCTGTTTTTATTGATTGGCTGTAGCATACAATCCTATGCCTCAGATACTACCCGTTATTTATCTAAGGACGAATTTGTAAGCATTGTAAAGGCATACCACCCTGTTGTAAGGCAGGCAGATATTGGTGTTGAAAAAGCAAAGTCGAACCTGTTGAAATCAAGAGGTGTATTTGACCCTATTGCAGAAGCAGATTTTGACAGAAAGACATTTGACGGCAAACTATACTACAGTTATTTCAATCCACAGATTACAGTACCTACATGGTATGGTATAGATGTAAAAGCAGGTGTGGAAGAAATAATAGGTGACAGGGTTTCCAGTGAATCTACATTTGGGCAAACAAGCTATGTAGGTGTTAAGCTATCATCGAACAGTATATTTTTTGATAGCAGAAGAGCTATACTACAACAGGCAAAGCTATTCAGGCAACAATCTGAAGCCGAAAGAAGGCTGATAATAAACGACGTGATGTATGATGCCGTTAGTGCATATTGGAATTGGGTAAGAGAGTACAGAAACTACAAAATCATCAGCGATGTAATATCAGTTAATGAAGCGCGCCTGTCTTTTACAAGAACAGAATATCAACAAGGTAGCAGGCCTGCCATAGATACAACCGAAGCATTAGCACAGCTACAGGGTTTTTATGTGCAACAAGAAGCGGCAAAATTAGCATATACGAATGCAGGGCTTTCTCTATCCAACTATTTGTGGGCAGATGGTAATACCCCTGTGTTGTGGAACGAGCGTATACTGCCCGACACAAATGATATGCAGGAAATAGCTGCACCACCCCTGAATAATCTGCTGACACTCGTAGATAAGCATCCTAAAATAGAAGTACTGGCATCAAAAATCGACATCCTGAAGGTTGATAGAAAATTGAAACAACAGTATTTCATACCTAAACTATCTGTGAGTGCTAACATGTTGAGCAAAGGCTATAACACAGACTTTACACTCAGCCAAAGCTTTCTGGAGAACAATCATAAATTGGGTGCAACACTGAACATACCACTGTTTTACAGAGATGCGATAGGTGGGTTCAGAATGGCGAAACTGAAAGTAGCAGAGACCGAACTGGAACAAACCAATCAACTACTGCAAATTGAAAATAAGGTACGTAGCTACTACAACGAGGTATTGGCTATCCAAAAACAAATAGAGATATATACCGAAGTATATAAAAACAATCAAAAGCTTTTCTTTGGCGAGCAGTTTCGTTTCAATAACGGAGAAAGCTCTTTGTTCATACTCAACTCCAGAGAAAACAAACTACTGGAGGCATCGCTCAAACTACTTGAGTTGAAGATGAAACTCCAAAAATCTTACATAGGCTTACTGTGGGCGGCAGGCCAACTTGGTTAGTTATTTCTTCTTTACCACAGTGTCTAGCGCACTATATACTATGTGATTCAGGTACTTGGTCAGCAGTACTACATCTTTAGCAAGGCCAAAATCTGTAAGGCGTGGTAGATTGTCTTTAAAATACATCTGATGATGCGCTGTTTCTATCAGTGTACTTGCCAGTGAGTGCGGGAACTGAAAACCAGGTTTGTACTCAAGAAATATTTCGGCTATACGATGGCATAAGTCTTTGTATGGCTTGAACAGCATAGACTTGTTATCTTCTGTCACATGCTTTGTCAGGTAAGACTTATTACCTTCTGCAATTACAATATGGTGCAGTATATCTTTATTGATGTGTTCTAAAAAGAACTGGTCTTTCTCCTGAAAGGTTAATAAATTAATTATCGTGTTAATTTTCTGTTTGCTATCCTTCAGGTTATTGGTATGAAATATCAATTGGTATTCCATCCATGTCCAGAACCAAGTAGTGATATATGTTAGCAGACGATGCTTATTCTCAAAATAGCGGTAAATACTAGCCTCAGTTGTACCTATCTTCTGTGCAAGCTTTTTGAATGTAAAATCTTCGAAGCCGATTTCATGAATCATCAATATACCATGCTTAATGATATTCTTTCCCAGTTCTGAGGTTTCAGGGTCTCTGACAAAGAGATTAGGATTCATTTTTATCTGCAACTGTAGTTCCATATTACCGAATTAAGGGAGATAGCAAAGTTAACATTTGTAAAGTAGTTATCAATATAAACAAAATAAATACTGCGATAAAGTATAGTATCACTATCAAAACAGATAGCTGTATTTAAGTATTATATTTGCGAAAAATATTGGTATGGTAGATAAACTGAAAATCGGAGTATTAGGGGGCGGTCAGCTTGGAGCTATGCTTATGAGGCATGCAGTAGATTATGGGCTGAATATTGCAGTATTGGACAAAGACCCCAATGCCCCATGCTCCAGATATTCAGGCTCTTTTGTTGTGGGCGACCCTATGAACTACAATGACGTAATGTCATTCGGCAGTAAGCTCGATATCATTACCATAGAAATGGAAGCTGTCAACACGCAGGCATTAAGAGAACTTGCAAAAGCAGGTGTTAAAGTGTACCCGTCTGCAGACGTTATCGAGATTATTCAGGACAAATACACGCAGAAGAAATATTTGGAAGACAAAGGCATTGCAGTGCCTCGTTTGATACAGATAAATAATAAAGCAGAATTGGCACAGCACCTGGAAATGCTGCCTGCTTGTCTTAAAAAATGTAAAAATGGCTATGATGGCAAGGGCGTAATGATGTTATATACCCCTGCTGATATAGAAAATGCATTTGACGAACCTTGCATTCTTGAAGAACTGATAGATATAAAGCATGAAATATCTGTAATCGTATGCCGAAACGAAGCAGGTGAAGTGATATGTTACGACCCTGTTCTTATGGTTTTCAATAACCAACAGGTGTTAGACTATCAGCTGTGTCCTGCAAATATGACAGAAGAAAAGATAACCAAAGCGTTCGACCTTGCTGTTAAAACGATAGAAGCCATGAATATGGTGGGTATACTTGCAGTAGAGATGTTCCTGACAAAAGAAGACAAGCTATTGGTAAACGAACTGGCACCACGGCCGCACAACAGCGGTCACCATACCATAGAGACATGTATTACTTCTCAGTACGAGCAACTACTACGCATTATAACAGGTATGCCATTGGGAGATACAAAGCTAAAAAGCAGCAGTGTAATGATTAATCTTTTTGAGCCTGCTGCCGATAAAAAGAAGAGTATCAATGATGCTATGCAGTCAATACTTCGCATATCAGGTGCACATGTTCACTGGTATGGAAAAGGTGAAGGAAAACCGGGTAGAAAAATGGGGCACATTACCATATCTGAAGACACAGTAGAAAAAGCACTTACCAACGCAACAACAATCCGCAACATACTAAAAGAG
Source organism: Chitinophagales bacterium (assembly GCA_017303395.1). Lineage (GTDB taxonomy): Bacteria > Bacteroidota > Bacteroidia > Chitinophagales > Chitinophagaceae > Polluticoccus. The sequence continues at coordinate 145,096 of JAFLBN010000007.1, read as the reverse complement.
TCATATGGCCAAGAATAAAGTAGCCGTTATAATGGGCAGCATATCTGATGCTGACATTATGGAAAAAGCAGTAAACGTATTACAGCAATACAAGGTAGACTACGAATTTATGGTAGTCTCTGCCCATCGCAGCCCTGAATGGATGTACCAATATGCATCTGAGGCTGATAAGAAAAACATCAAAGTAATAATAGCGGGTGCAGGCGGCGCTGCTCACCTACCGGGTATGGTTGCAGCACTTACAACAGTTCCTGTCATTGGTGTGCCTATTAAATCTTCCAACTCATTGGATGGCTGGGACTCTCTGCTATCGATAGCACAAATGCCAAATGATATCCCCGTAGCTACCGTTGCTGTAAATGGCGCACACAATGCGGGTATGCTTGCTGTAGAAATGTTGGCTATAAGCGATGCAAGATTAAAGAAAATGCTCGCCAACACTAAGAAAGAAAATAACCTGAAAGTGCAGAAGCAGAACGAAGAGCTGAAAAAGAGGAAGTAACTCTAATAAATCTGATTAGTATCAACCCCTGAGTATTATATTATGATTCTCAGGGGTTTAAAATTTGAACTCTATTCAATCAGTGCAACTAACACATCAAAATCCTATTACTCAAAACATGACACATATACTTTACAAGTGTGCAAAACTGAAAGTATATTAAGATTCTTATATTTACACAGTAATTATACTAAGGCTTCAGAATACAATAACAACAAGGCATTAGTATGTTTCTTTATAATTATGTAACTATACTTCATGCTTTTCAACTCGCTTGGGTTTGCAATATTTTTACCAATTGTATTCTTTCTTTATTGGTTTGTATTTAAGTCAAGACAACAACAAAATATTTTACTGCTATCTGCCAGTTATTTCTTTTATGGTTGCTGGGATTGGCGTTTTCTTTTTCTTCTGGTGTTTTCTACACTACTCGATTTTTACACCGGCATCAAAATGTCTGATGCCAGGAATCAACATGTAAAGAAATTTTGGTTTGCTCTGAGTATAATTATTAACCTTAGCTTTCTAGGTTTTTTTAAGTATTACAATTTCTTTGCAGAATCTTTCAGAGATTTAGTTGCTCATTTTGGATTCAAAGTAAACCCATTTACTTTAAATATTATTCTACCAGTAGGCATATCATTCTATACATTTCATGGACTATCTTATGTAATAGACATTTATCATAACAGAATAAAGGCAGAAAAGAAATTCATAGACTACTCTCTATTCGTTAGCTATTTTCCACTGCTGGTAGCTGGGCCTATTGAGCGAGCTACTCACCTTTTACCACAAATAAAGCAAGACCGTACATTCAACTATTCGAGAGCAATAGACGGTCTAAGGCAAATTCTTTGGGGCTTATTCAAAAAAATTGTGATCGCAGACCAATGTGCTGTGTTTGCCAATCAGATATTTAATAACCCAACAGATTATTCAGGCAGCACACTTGTGTTGGGTGCAGTATTTTTTGCTTTTCAAATTTATGGCGATTTCTCGGGATACTCTGATATTGCGTTAGGCACCTCCAGGCTATTAGGGATAGAACTATTAAGAAACTTTGCGAACCCGTATTTTTCAAGAGATATTGCTGAGTTTTGGAGACGATGGCATATTTCATTATCAACATGGTTTCGAGACTACCTCTATATACCACTTGGAGGTAGTAAAGGAGGAAAATGGGCAAGAGTACGAAACACTTTTATAATATTTATCGTAAGTGGATTTTGGCACGGAGCTAATTGGACCTTCATAATTTGGGGATTATTAAATGCCGTTTTTATAATGCCATCAATTATTCTGCAGACCAACAGAGCCAACCTCAATATTGTTGCGCAAGGGAAAATACTACCAAATGTAAAAGAGTTTTTTGCAATGATATTAACCTTTAGCCTTACTGTATTTGCTTGGATATTTTTCAGAGCCAAAGATGTTCATCACGCAATTGAATACATTAAAAACATCTTTAAAAAATCGCTTTTTAAAGTCCCCTATTTCCCTGGCATAGGTTTAGCAAAACCTTTTTTTCTTTTTTTATTGTGTTTTATCATTATAGAATGGCGTCAAAGAGAGCAATCTTTCGGTCTTCAGACATTTGGACATAAATGGAACCAAACGCTGCGTTGGTCATTCTATTTGTTATTAGTGTTAGTGATATATTACTACGCCATAACTACTGACCCTCAACAATTTATTTACTTTCAGTTTTAAATCATGTCTTCGTTCATAAAAAAACTGCTGCTCTTTCTACTATCTGCGTTGCTGTTAGCTACAGCACTACAAACTATTATTTCTTTAAGAATTAAAGGCAAAACTGTAAATGGGCATGATAATATTGAACTTACATCAGGCATAAACGCAGACATGGTTTTCTTAGGAAGTTCACGTTGCTGGGCTCACTTTAATCCTGCTTTCTTTGATACCACATATCATCTCAAAAGTGTGAATATTAGTGTAGACGGGCATAGTGAAATAATGATGGCAATAGTACGTTTGAATGCATATTTATCAAATAACACTCCACCCAAAATCGCCATTCTAAGTTTCGACCCATTTATGAGTGGCGACTTAAAACCTGTAACTGATAATCCGGTACATAAAGACAACTATGCCAGATATGCATTTTTACCATCAAAAGAATCTCTACCAATTGTAGATTATTTTGGATTCAATTTTTTCGAAAGGTATGTTCCTATGTATGCTATGTTCAAGTACAAACATACAACTGACGCAATACTACTCAACAATTTCAGCAATTGGGTTACGTATGGCTATGAAAGGCATGATGAAACATGGGATACTATTGCTCACCCCATAACTGATGTAATCAAGAAGAAGTATTTTCTAGAGGCTGAAGAAAAAAGTATTACTGAATCACTCGACAGTTTAAATAAGCTATGCATACTACATAACATTAAGTTGATTTGTATCCAGACCCCTGTTTATAAAAACATCTATGACACGCACACTTTTTCCCGTACAGAAAAAATATGTAAATCTTTGAGCATTCCGTTTATTGATGCAAATAAAGACTATATTATTACTAATCCAGATCTTTTTTATAATGTAAACCACCTGAACACAAAAGGTGTAAATATGCTTAATGACTTTCTGAAAAACGACTCTGTATTCAATTCATACATATCCTTTATACATAAATCTTAAATTCCGAAAAAACTCTTTACTGCATTAAATTATCCCATAATAGCATGTTTATGCTATTTCATAAATATTGTATTTAAATGCCACTTGTAGTTTGCATGCACATTACTATTACATACCTATGAATGATCATAATAGTAGTAGCTTTGGAAAATAAAAAAATCGTTCAAAATATAACACTTTTGAAAACTGGCGATTATTGATAAATGAAGTTGTTAACCACGATGATAAAGGATCTATTGGGGTTTCCTTTATCATTTCTAATTGAAAGTGAATAAGACAGAATAAATACAATTCTTTTCTTTACAGCAGATTTCGAGCAAGTATGTGGTAAAGTATATCAGTACATATTATACTATAAATTTCATGGCGTGATATTAAAGTATCATTTTTCAGAACCCTCCTATTCATAATTTCTTAACATCTATAATAAAACTACCCTAATTGCATGCACTAATTTCGCGGACCAAATACACATAGATTGACCAAACTAGTTATTTTGTTGTTTGCCATCTTCACAACAACTTGCCATTACGGTTATTCAATTGATACCGTCAAATACAAAAAAATCAAAGTATTGCCGGTGCCGGCATTCGGATACTCTCCTGAAACAAGATCATACATTGGCGCAGTTAGCTTGTTTACAATCAGGCTTTATGACACTTCACATACTAGAATATCGAATGCTAAAGTTGAGTTCAACTATACTTGGAACAAGCAAATAATTGCTGAAGCAGAGTGGAACTATTTTTTCAATAAAGAAAAATGGTTTACCAAAGGACGAATACATTTTTCTGAATATCCTGATTTCTATTATGGTATTGGAGGTAATACACCAGACAGTAACAAAGCAATATTCAACAGCATACGAAATATCTTCGAAGCATCTGCACTGAAAAAAATTGGCAATAAACTATTTACGGGCTTAAACATAAGATACATCTATTACCGAAACATCTATTACATCAATAGCAGTATTGCATACCCCGAACTTACCCAAAGCAAAACATGGGGAATTGGATATTCCGTATTAAAAGACAGCCGCAATAGCCTCTTAACACCCCAATACGGAAGATACATCTTCACTGACATCAGCTACAATACATCCACAAACAACTATTGCAAAATAGTTGCCGATTATCGCCAATACAAGACATGGAATAATAAACAGACCTTTGCAGTGCGAAGCTATAATGAATTGAACATCGGCTCACCATCCTTTTATGACTTATCTCATCTTGGCGGCGATAAATATGTAAGAGGTTATTATTATGGCCGATACAGGGACAATTGTATGAGCACAATACAGGCAGAATACAGAATGCCTTTAATCTGGAGGCTGGGTGCTGCTGTACTTTGTGGTATATCAGGTATGTATACAACAATAAATACAATCAACCAGACTTCACTGAAATACAACTACGGATTGGGCCTACGTTTTCTTGTTGATAAAAAAGATAACACCAACCTGCGAATAGATTATGCAATAGGCAGCAATAACAATAGTGGTTTCTACATATCCTTTGGTGAAGCTTTCTGAGTATACACACTATTTATGAACAACATGTATACTCAGAAAGACCAATACTAATAATCGCCCCCTACTTTCCGTGCATTCAAAGCAGTTTGCTTCTGAAACTTTGGTAGCGACTTGGGCATAGATGTCATACCTGAAGTATCAGTGAGTGCCTTCATAAATTTTACAATATCTGCCATTTCCTGTTTATTCAAACTGAGGCTGTCAAAAGGCAATGTTTGATGTTCCAACTTAATACCAATACCGTCGCCGCCACCCTTGTTGTAGAAATCCAATATATCTTCCAGTGTTTTGTACGAGCCATTATGCATATACGGTGCTGTCAATGCAATATTTCTTACTGTTGGGGTTTTGAATGAATATTCATAGAAGGGAACATTTTCCTTTAATCTACCCTTTGCCCGCCCAAGGTCTTTATCCAATATAGGCTGCTTGATATATGGATTTTCCGGAACACCCAATACCTCACTTTCACTTTCCTCATATTTTGGCGGCACGGTACCGTTAAACACAGGAGCAAAATGGCATGTGCCACAAACTGCTTTTCCCATAAACAGATTGTAGCCCCTTCTTACTGCAGGGTCTATTGTCTTTACCTCCCCACGCACATATTTGTCAAACACAGAATTAAAACCACGCAATGAAGTAACATACGCTGACAATGCAAACATTATACTCTGGCTGCTGATTTTCTCACCCTGATAGTTAATCATTGCTTTTCCAAAAAGCTCGTTATACTCTTTACTATCTTTCAGTTTACTGATAATGGCAAGCATGTCTGTGTCAAATTCTTTCCTGTTAGTCAATACGTGCTCTATCTGATCCTCAAGCGCTTCCACCCTCATATCATGAAAGAAGCGTTCTGTATAAACACAATTAATAAGTGTTGGTGCATTCCTATCTACTGTCCCGTCAAAATCCAGAGCAATGCTTTTTTCTTTTCCATCCGTAAATGCCTTTGATGGGTTGTGACAACTTGCACATGACCTGTTATTTTTGGACGATAATACCGGGTCGTAAAACAGTGTTTTACCCAAATCTACCAATGCAGGGGTGTAAAAATCTTCAGGTAACCCGATGTACTTGAAAGGCGACAAAAACTCGTTAGAAAACAGGTTATCAGCCATATGATTGAATGGGGGTAATAAATGACGTTGTGTTACTTCATGCAGCATTTCAACCCCCGACGCACGATGCAGTAACAACATATCTGCAAACAAAGGGTTAATATATTGTGTTAATATATACAACCTGTCAAGCTTGTCAAAATCGTCATGAGACTTAAGATAGCTGATACAATCAGCATGATTCTTATATAATCTTTGTGCAATGTTCTTATCTGTTTTTTCAAACAAAGTCTGATATAGTAACATATCATGCTTCATTACCTCCAGCACTGTTATTGCATCTTTCACAGAATTTCCTGAACCAGGCACATCAAATCCCGTAAGCCCTAATGTATAGAGCCTTATCAACTCCATACGGTAAGCCTCAAATACAGTTCTGTCATAAATAGCAAACTGTTGGTTGTTATACTCTTGCAATACAGACAATAACCTGTTTATCTGCTTTCCCAATTCATCCTTATTCCCAATCAAATCATCTCCGAATATTATATCATCAATCACTTGCATTCCCTTTGGCTCGGCAACAGTAGCACCAAAAGTATTGCGTTCTATTTTAGGTAATGGAGAACCATTAATATTATCCTTTACAAACTGCGGGTCGAGATATTCTCCCAGATACTCCCATTCTTTAAATGCAGCTCTTGCATTCAAAAACTTAGCCTTCATTGCTATACCTGCATTCGTATCACTACCTACTGCATTCAGAGTGGATTTTAAATCTGTAATTGCAGAGATGAAGTTCTTCAGCCTTACTTTTTGCCTTTCCTGTATTTGTTTTACAGGATTTTTTGCTGTGTCGTCAAATGCAGTAGTGGCTGCAAATATTACAATCATTACAACAAACAACACACTCAACTTCTTCATATATCTACACATTTACTAAAAACAAAAATAACCGAAGCCTTTGCAGGGCTTCGGTTAGTATAACTTGTGGTTTACTATTCTACTATAAATTTCAGTGTTTCGCCATCTGCACTGCGGATAAAATATGTACCTGCAGCCATATCAGAAACATCTACTTTGGTTGTGTTACGATATACTTTCAACCGTTGACCGTTCATGTTGTATATAGCAACGTCCATTGGTTGACTGATATGCAGTTCGCGGGATACCGGATTAGGATAGATAGTGAATGACTTAGTTTTCACTTCTGTAGCCAATATGCTTGTAGTTGGTTTAGTAGTATCAAAACCTGTAATAGCATATGTCAGTGAATTATTGTAAGGTGCTACGTTATTGTTATTAGGGTGTTGAGAGTTGAACAGTATTGTTTCATGATCAATCTGCATACCACCTGTAATTTCTGCACCTGGTGCACAAGCAGTCAGCCTTTGCAAGTCATTGATTGTAGGATTGCTGATAGACATATCTAATAAGTAAGCCTCACAAATAGTCGATGTCAGACCGTTTGGCATACGGTTGTAACTTGTGCCATTCAAATCTTCCTGAATCATCATATAAGTTTTGCTACCGAAAGTAAAGAAATCAACACCATCAGGGTTAGACAAATGTTTATCAGGATACTGAGGAAGCTGGTCTGAAGTAGAGCTTGATTTGTAAGGACCACCTTCTATATAAGAGCGTACCATATCTGTAGCAGGGTCAAACTCTATCACACGACCATAATAATCGAAGAACTTACCGATACGTACTGAATCTGCAGCTGCTGCATCTGAATTAGGGAATGCAACACCATTTACAATCTGATAACGAATTTTGTAACCATCAACCAGTGAAGGAGAAATAACACCATTCAATGCATTACCTGAATTGTAGTTAAATGCATCACGACCTGTCTCGCAGATGTATATTTTACCATTGTGCTGTGCGCCCCATTCCAAACGGTTGAACATTGTAGCACCACGACGTATAGCAACTGTATTCAGGTTTACAAGCGTATCCAGATTGTTTTCTATTGCAATCCATTTTGTAGGTGTACCATTGTGCTTGTACACATACATCTGTCCTGTAGTAAAATCACCTGCGTTAGTTGCTACGAATTTACCTAAGATGCCCGGAGAACCGTCTTCAAACAGATATACGGTTTTGTTATCGGCCATGATAACGCCACCTTCCCAACCTGCGCGACCCCAGTTGTATTGCTTGCGTAGTGCCTTACCTGTTTTAGGATCTATCTCTACCAACCAGTTCAGGTTTTGATAGCGTTTCAATGTTTTACCATTAAAACCAGGAAAGCCTGCAGGTGTTGTAGTACCGATAACAAAGTCAGTAGTATCGCGATAGCCACTACCACCTGCATAAATACCCGCATTGCTGCTTTGCATCCATTCTTCTGCAGTCCAGATACGTCCACCTTTTGTAATACCACCACAGTTCATACCTGTTTCACCTGTAGTATTGGCAAAGTCTACGTTGAAGAATTTACCTGTACGACCGTCAGGCAATGTTGTAGTAACTACTTCCAATTCTTTGTTTGCTTTTTTGCGCAGTTTGAAAGTAGTCATACCGCCGCCGTCACCATTTTTGTCGTCTTTGGTTGTCATTTCGTGGTTTACTATCACCCAACCCAAATCGCCCGCAGCTGTACTGTCTTTTACAAAACCAATATAGTCGTGCCATTGCTTTGCAGGTGCTTTGCCTGCTGCGTTACCATAAGTAGTAGTAGTTTGTACTGTATCTACACCGCCAACAAATATAACTTGTTGTTTCAGCGGAGATTTTGGCATCCACACCGTTTGTGCTGCCCACTGACCTGTGATATGCACCGGGAATTGCAGTTGCGCTTCCGCTTCTGTACATACAACAGCTGTCATAGCCGTAAGTAAAAATAATTTCTTCATCGTGGTTACTGATTTTGATGCAAAAGTCTGCTTGCAGTGTTAACTAATGGTTGTGCGAATGTTAGCGATATGTAATGACTCTATAAACAATAGATTACCTTATTGTTACCTGACAAATCCACCATAATTTTCACTTATACTAAAGGAAATTGTTTAAGCCTGCTAGGCATATGAAACAAATCGTTACACACGTATGACGTAATAGTCTATTACTGAATAAATAACAATAAGGAAACATTAAAGCTATAGTTTAAGACCGAACGCACATTTAGCTTGCAGGCATTAATGCCAAACATATAAATGAAACGCTTCATTGTATTTATTCTTTTCATTACTACTGTAGTACTAAGTTGTACTACTAACACCAATAATACCGATAAGGGTAAAGAACTATCTAAAATATACTGTGGCAGTTGCCACATGGTTCCAAGCCCCGATTTACTGGACAAGCATTCTTGGGAAACTTATATGCTGCCACGTATGGGTGTGTTTTTAGGAATAGTAGAACACGACTCATTGATTGACGTATTGCTGGAAGACGGACCTGGAAGAGAAATCGTAAAGCAATCTGGTATTTTCCCTGAAAAACCTATGCTGAGTAATGAAGAGTGGGAAAGCATAAAAACATACTATATAACGAATGCCCCGGAAAATCCTATTGCGGCGCAACCAAAAACAATCACGAAAGGGTTGAAAAACTTTGACGTGATAATACCTGAATACAAACTTTCACCACCCAGCGTAACATTAGTAAAGTTTAATACTGATAACACTATATACATTGGGGATGCAAACACACAGTCACTCAATGTATTGTCAAACAATCTGGAATTGATACAAGCGGCTAAAGTAAAAGAAAGTGCCGTATGGGCAGAAGAATTTCAGGATGAGTTACTACTTACAGTAATGGGTTCGTTCTCCCCAACAGATATCAATAACGGTTTCATACTGTCTCTTCCCAAAGTAGCAAATAAACAACCTTATAAACTAATAGACTCTCTGCAAAGACCTGTACACAGCAGCTATGCAGATTTGGATGGTGATAATAATATGGATATTGTAACATGCGAGTTTGCTAAATGGACCGGAAAGCTATCCTGGTGGCGAAACAACGGTAATGGAAACTTCACTAAAAAAATATTGAGAAATAAGCCCGGTGCACTAAAAGCGTATATCAAAGATCTGAACGGCGACAACAAACAGGATATTATTGCTCTTTTCGGCCAGGGAGATGAAGGTATTTATATATACTACAACGAAGGGAATGGAAAATTCAGAGAAGAGGCAGCAGTGCGCTTTCCGCCATCGTATGGGTCCAGCTTTTTTAAACTATACGATTTCAATGGCGACGGACATGATGATATAATTTATACCGCAGGAGACAATGCTGATTTTAAACCAATACTAAAAAATTACCATGGGGTATATGTATATATAAACGATGGCAAAAACAATTTTAAGCAAGCGTTCTTTTACCACCTGAACGGCGCCTACGCAGCAATACCTGCAGACTATGATAAAGACGGAGACATAGACATAGCAGCTATTTCATTTTTCCCTGATTATAAAAACCAACCGGAAGAAAGCTTTGTGTATTTAGAGAATAATGGTAAAAACAACTTCAATGCATCAACCATGCAAGACCCTACCCTTGGCAGATGGATAGTAATGGACGTAGCAGATTATGACAAAGACGGGGATGAAGATATTATACTTGGCTCATTGGCATTTGAAGTAATCCCTGCAAATGGGTTAGTTGATAAATGGGTGAATGCAGGCATTCCGTTTGTAGTGCTTAAAAACAAAATCAAGTGATAAGGTACAAGTATGCCATTTCTTATCTGCTGTTTAGTTTTGCAACAATAATCATATTCAGCAGCTATCATGGTGGTGCTGCCAACGGTGGTCTTGGTAACATGACCGGTAGTCCCGGAGCAGGTAACTGCGGCAACTGTCATAATGGTGGCCAGGATACCACCTTTAGTACAATTATGATAAGAAAGAAAGGGGATACAGCAAGTAATACTATCAAATACTATACTGCCAATTCTCTATACACAATTACAGTAAGGGGCAAACACAGCCAATATGATATGTTTGGCTTTCAAGCAGTTGTATTAGACACCAATAACAACCCGGTAGGTAATTTTATAAATTTTGATAATTACTCTCAAGGATACCCTGCAATTAAATCGCTTTATGCAGAAAATAACACGCGCATACCCAAAGACACCAATGATTGGTTTGAAGTAAACTTTGACTGGAGAGCACCCGCCATATCATCCGGAGAATTGACACTATACGGCATTGTAAATGCAGTTAATAATAATGGTCAGCCAAGCTTTGATAAAACCGGCAAAACGATGGCTATACCAATGGCTGACTCCACTCCACTTACTATAAACCTTTATAGTTCAATAAGCAATGTAGTCATCTATCCTTGCCCTGCAAATGACGGCTTATATCTAAAATTCCCGACTACGTATAACATTACCGCCATTCATCTGGAAACCAATGGGGGCAAAATAATATCCGCAGCCATTATTAATAGTTTAAATACAAACATCGCTAACAGAGAATATTATATCAACACTGCCAAAGTTCCAAATGGATGTTACTTAATAAGATTGAGGACTGATAACTATAATCATACTAAAAAAGTAATTATAGAGCATTAGCACGCAGTTTGTAGTACTTCAATTGCTAATTATGCATCAATACAATTGACAATCATGAAATAAAGAAGTCCTGTTTACGCCTTAAACACTTGGCTTTACACATAATTTTTAATACAGAAATACAAGAAAGGAAATAGCTATAATATATCTGCCTCTCTTATAAAGCTACTATAACAAAAAGTCGCTCTATGAGCGACTTTTAAACTCTTGGAGTGGAGTCTACGGAACGAGTGTCGAACCAACTGAAGGATTTTTTCTGGCGTATATACCTCTTGAAAGATATTGTAGGCTTGGCTTTAAGCAGTTTGCACCGAGGCTATTTTTCAAACTCTTTCAAACTATAAAATTTTAGAAAACTGGTGATTATTGATAATATGAACCAGTTAAATACAATGATAAAGATGCCAAGTTGGCTCCTTTATCATTTACAGCACATACTATTACTGCTGTCGCACACTATTAGTGTTAACCCAGTTAATAGTAGTCATTATTCTTGCTTATAGAACGGTAGCATTTAATTAAACTCACTGCAAACAAATATCATAGCTGGAAAAAACCAGAACTCTACAGGTAGCAATTTTGTAGCAACATTGTAGTAATCTGATAGAATACTATTTTACTGACTCCATAGTGGAAGGAAAATTACTCCCGTATCATAATTATCTACCGTGCTCGTCTGGAATAGGTTGAGATGATATTATCTTATCGTTTGAGCCATCAACACGCATCATCATAGCCATCATCTTAAATATTAGTAAGTACAGGAATACTGTAAATATCAAATGGTGGTCGATATTATAATGCCTTAAACATTTCACAGAGCGTACCATTGCCAGGCATCCTACTCTTAGCATATTCAATATCGTCAGTCCGATTATACCGGACATTAGGTATGATATTTTCCGTTTAATGCTTTGTGGATATGATAGTGTAATCGCCACCCAAAAGAACAGCATATTAAACCCAATACACGAGTATATCATTTTCACAGTTGATACACCATGCAAATACAAATTGTAATTATCAATATGGTTCTCAAAACCAAATAATCTGGATAAAATCGAAGCCCCTTGTAAGAGTAACCTACGGTATGCTGATATATAGTCAAGTTGGTTGGACACAAAACTGCTGTAATACCCACCAGAAACCGTCAACCCAATTATGCAATAATTCAGGCAATATAACGCTCCAAAGATCAAACAAACTCTAATCATAAATAAAGCAACTCTATTACCTAAAATCTCTTGTATCATTTTCGTACGTATACATTTAATTCAAAAGAGAGGCACTCTTTCCAGAATAGGCGTCAACCGGATAATTACAATTAATCTGATTTTCGATCTTTTAGCTTCTTAACACCATAGGCAATTCCTCCAATCAATAGTGCACCGACACCTCCATCAATTGGCACCTCGTCAACCACATCATCATCAAAACCCGGTCCTTGCGCATATACTGTAGTCGAAACTATTACTAAGAACAAAACAAAGGCAATAATCTTTTCTTTCTGTTTCATTTATTTAAGCGGATATTTTAGCGTTATTAGGTTTGATTATTGTTTGACTAACTTTTGAGTCAACACACGATTCCCATCACGGACAGTAATGTTATAAATACCTTTGGCGATATGCTCCAGAGGTATTAGCACCTTTCCATTTGTTTCAATAGTTTTCACATCTGCAACTTTAACGCCCACCATATTGTATATCGTTATCTGTGGTGCTGATGTCGCCGATTCATAATAAATGGTCACATTATCGGCAACCGGATTTGGAGCAAGCTTTACTTTTAGTTCATTTTTCCGGATACCAGCTATCAAAGTCGGTCTTCCGGATGCATTTAATTCAAATCTTCCTTTTCCTTGAGACGAGGCGTTAGCATCAACTGTAAACCAATATTCATAACCCGAAAACAGTTCTTCATTTTTACCTGTATAGTTGTCTTTCAGAAACAGCTTAGTACCTGGCGGGATATCGAAATCTGACACATAAATTTTATAGTTTTTCAGATATGGGGTAGTGAACCCAAGCATAATAGGATCATTCTCTGTATACGGTCTATTATCTATCGCTAATGCACTATCATCTTTAGAAAATGTATGGAATGTAACTTCCGGGTTTGAGAACTTTAACGCGTCTCCGATTTCTGCAACAGACATTGCATTATCGTCGTAATGCAATTGTACCCTATCCCAATATGTAGTTGAGTCTTCAACCTGTAATGTTACACGGTTAGAAAAACCGGTTGTTTTAAACATTGTATTGACACTTCCGGTCTTATCGGCCTCTTCTATAATAATAGACCCATTTGATGAAATCTGAGTAACAAATGACCCACCGATTGGCAAATTGAATGAAGAAGAACCATATGAGTACGTAGTATAACCTCCTTTGGTGCCCTGTTGCGCATTCCAAACGTAGAAGTTGCTGCCAATGCCTCCGGTAAAGCTCAATGCATCCATATTTACCGGAGATGGGAATGGATTACCTACTAGTGCATAAGCAGTACTACTTCCTTTTGTCCTGCTAATTGTTTGTGTACCTTGATTTACTGCTCCAGACATGTCCAGCGTAACTGCGCTGGGTGTATATGCAGCACTGGTAAGGCCCTCGCCAATAGCACCACGCACCAGCACCCGTAGTGCTTCGTACTGATCCCATGAAGAGGTAGAAGCAGATGTAAATGCAGTCCAACCTATGTCATTGGTCGACGACCCATTGGCAGTTGCAACATCATACCAGAAGGCAGAAGGATTATTACTGCCAGTTGTTGTAAACCCATTCGCACTACCTCCATTGCCAGTTATGTCTATATCGTCGGTAAGTATTGACAACGGTTGAGATGCAGTGAACGGGTGTGCCAGAAAACGATAGGCCCTGCGTCCTGGTATATAAAGTTCTATTGTTACATTGCCGCTAATATACCCCCCGCTTACACTACCCCAAGCTATGCGCCCGGTGCTTCCAGATGTACTTTTTAAAACCAGATTACCACCTGTTGTAAGTATACCTGCGGTTGGTGTATACATTCCTGTTATATTAAGGACACCTGCAAGTGTAGCACCTGAACTGTTATTCAAAGTCAGATTGGCAACAGTATTGGTGGAAAATGTATTCGCTGGTATTGTTTGTGCTGCATTTCCGATTAATGCAATCGTACCTCCTGCGCTTGCGTTAAATGTACCGCTGTTGTTAATGCTACCAGCTATCTGCATAGTACCGCCTGTAATGGTGAGACTAGCACCAGTATTGATAGTTATATTATTGCAATTAGCTGTACCAGTACTAATAACAGGATTATTAGTCGCTGTAGGTATTATTACATCTTCTGTCGATACAGGCACAACGCCGGTACTCCAGTTGCTTGCTGTATTCCAAGCAGTACTGGTACTGCCTGTCCACGTGTTACCAAGTGCAAAAGACGATGACAATGGTAAGGTGTAGCCAGCATGAGATACAGAAGTGCTGAATGTCCAGTTGGCAGGGTTCAAGACATTTGTACGTATAGTCGAGGCACTTCCGCTCATTGCTCCACTATACACTGCATTTACCCATGCCGTAGTGCCCGAAATTGTAAATATTCCAGATGTTCCAGGATTACGGCTCTGTGTAGGGGCCAGATCGCATTCATTAAGAGTGGTACTCCAAGTATTTGTCTGGTAGTTGACACCGGCTATCACTGTAATGCTAGTAAAAAGCTTTGTACCACTATTGTAGGTTCCTTGCACAGCAAAAAACTGTTCGCCTGTATTACCAAGACTCATGTACTGGGTTGCAGAGTTGTATGTAGCCAACAGTCCGGTAACTGTGCAAGTACCGGCTGTTGATGTAGTAGTTGGTGAAAACTTACAACGCACAAGTACTTGTGTTCCTGCCGACATTGCACTTGTCGCCGTCCATTGTACAATTCCACTAGTCAAATCCCCCTGACTTGCGCTACAGCCATTATCCGGACGCTTCTGCAAATTTGTTGTTATCCAGCCCAGATCCGTAAAATAAATAGTAGTATTGGCCGTAATGTCTTTCAGTAATACAAATGAGATGTCATCATTGGCAACGGTACCACCACCATTAATTGTGGGATCGTTCGAGTTCCAACCTGTAAATACAATATCTCCAGCGGCAAGTATTGTTTGTGCTTGCACTTTTATAATAATTACATTAAATAGCGTCAAGGTGAATGCAAGCTTCAACCATAGGTTTTTAAAATAGTTCATAAAACTCTTCTTTGCTTAATTGAAACAATCAAAAAATAGTAGCAAAGAAACTGTGCTTATCTCTTAGGGGGAATGATTAGTTCTAACCATTTTGATAGTTAATAATAAGCATGATATTTGCCTTACGAATGCATAGGCAAATTGCAGAAAACATCTACCTGATAGTCTTAGCTATAACCACATTATTGGCTATAGCCAAGCACCGCTATAAAGGAATCGTATTCATTATAGCATATTGCATTGTGATGTTGACAACAGAAATAATAACAACAAAAATATTACCTACTGGTGTATACAACCACTACGTATATGCTACGTCTATGTTATTAACCTCCGGTTTATTATTCTCATATTATGCCTATATTTTACACCACATAGTGGCATACAGTGTCAGTGCAATTTGTTCTATCTTCATATTATTAGTTTACTGTACGAACCAGATGTGGCTTCCTAGAACAATCATACCAATTAACTATATAGCAGCATACTATACCATACACACTATTTTATCAGCGTTATTTGTTTGGGGCATTACAGTACAAGGCAGATACAAATCTGAAAGTATCCATCTATGGTTTAGCGGAATATTTATGGTCTATGCAACTATTGCAATGCTTAATGACAGCGTGGTATTTGCAAAAGTACTAATCCCAATTGATGAGATAATTTCAGAAGTATCGTACAATGTGCTAAATACAATCTTCTTTGCAGCCCTTTCAATTATACTAATACAAATAAAAACTGTAAAGGTAACGTGACATATAACGCTCATTCGGAACAATGAATAGTTTCTACTACATCATAGTATTTGCAACGACCTTATTTACGGGGTTATTCCTATTCATGTACATACTATATCGCCACTTTATCAAAAAGATTGATAGACAGCAACGCGAAAATATGCAAGCAATATTAGAAACGCAGGAGAATGAACGCCGTCAAATAGCATTAGAGGTTCATGACAATCTTGGTCCGCTGCTATCAATAACCGGCATGCAAATGGAAACCTTAATGGCGAGTAAAAAAGGAGATGAAGGCAAAGCAATGCAAGATGTATACCAACAAATGAAACAAGCAGTTGAAATATGCAGAGATATTTCTCATAACCTTACACC
The DNA here is from genome assembly GCA_017303395.1 of Chitinophagales bacterium. Classification (GTDB taxonomy): domain Bacteria; phylum Bacteroidota; class Bacteroidia; order Chitinophagales; family Chitinophagaceae; genus Polluticoccus. The sequence goes on along the minus strand of JAFLBN010000007.1, from coordinate 128,459 downwards.
CATGCTAAATACACAAAGTCGGTTAGACGAAATGCTGAGCGACTACATTAACATGGTCAATAAGACAAAACGTATTGCGATACAGTTTGTATATGACCTGAATGATGTGGAAATACAGCAACAGAAATCAGCATCACTATGCCGAATAGTACAAGAATTGGTGACAAATACGCTAAAGCATGCAAATGCCAAGAATATACACATACTCATTACAAGACAATCATCATGGATAATACTCACATATACAGATGATGGCAAAGGCATGCTTCAAGTTTCTGGCAATGGGATAGGCATCAAAAACATACAAAGCCGTGTACTTTTACTGAACGGGCATTTATCATACGGACAAGGCACATCTAACGGGATAGAAGTGAAAATAAAAATACCGGTAAACGAATTAAACCAATGACTATACTCATAGCTGACGATCATACAATATTCAGAGAAGGATTAGCGGCTCTGTTAAAAAATATGAACGGCGTAACTGCAATAGCGCTTGCGACCAATGGTGCAGACGCTGTACAACAAGTATCCGCGGGAAACATTGATATTGTACTGATGGATATAGAAATGCCAGAGATGAACGGACTAGAGGCTACACGTATCATAAAAGAAAACAACAACACGTCTCCAGCAGTCATTGCGCTTACCATGTTCAATCGCATGGCAGATGTATTGGGCTTATACGACGCAGGCGTAGATGGTTATTTACTAAAAGACAGTTCTGTAAAAGAAGTTGAAAAAGCACTACAGTTTGTACAAGAAGGCAAAGAGTATTACTGTGAGGCAGTTAAAGAAGTACTATTCAAAGCCCTGCTACAACGACAAAGGAAGAATTTAACCCAGGATGAAAATGAACTTACAGATCGGGAAAAAGAAATACTCCTACTGATATGTGAACAATGCTCTACAGAAGAAATTGCAGCAAAGCTCTTTCTATCCCCACTTACAATTAACAATCATAGGCGTAGTATTCTTAGTAAAACAAAATCTAAAAATATTGCCGGAATGGTATTATATGCATTGCGCTGCGGCATATATAGTTTACCAACACAATAATAATACGGCACAGTTCCTAGCAAGTAAACCCTGTTTGGGGAAATTATTGCTGCCGGCGACAACGAGTACCTAAGCTACCTGTTTTTCTATAAACAAAAGTTAGTAATCGATTCCATACAATTCACCCATTATTTCTATGTAATTATAAATAGTTATTAATAACTATTTAACAGCAAAATTACACTTACAATTAAGCACCTATTGTAGCCCAACTAATAGACTGAGGTTATTGTCTTCATTAACAACAATAACAATCATTTGTAATAATGATTTATTGGATTAACTAAATAGTATTCTAAACTAATACGCAAGCGCTTGTATACCTAGTAGAATATTCTTTTCTAACACACAAACATTTATTAAATGATACGTAAACATACTTATGTTCTAAGTACAGCAGTACTATTGCTTGCCGGTTCTATTTCGACAAATGCACAAGTCATCCCAAACGGTGGATTCGAAGATTGGCAAACTGTTGCCGGCAATGAAAGTCCTAAAAACGGCTGGGCAACTACCGATGGCATTGGCCTAAAATGCAGCCCCTTATCTGCGGGTAAAAGCACAGATAAAGCAGTAGGCAACAATGCAATTCTCTTACAAACAACCAACTGTACATTGACGGGAGGACTTCAGGAGGCTTGGGCTTTATTATCATTCCCAATATCTAAAAAACCGGATTCTATAAGTTTCTATTATAAGTCCGATCACTCTGGTAATGACACCGGATATGTAACTGTAGATCTATACAAGTATACTGCGGGTACTGGCAGTAAAAAAATAGGCAATGCAAGCTATAATATTAAAGGTGTTCAGAGCACGTATAAACGCATAGCCATACCTATTACATATACGAGTGCAGACATACCGGATACTGCGGTAGTAGAAATTGGATCGGACAGAATGATGGCTCCAAAAATGGGTAATAAAGTGTGGATAGATGAATTGAAATTCACTTCCAAATCTACTGGCACAGCAATCGCCATTAATGCAGGTCGCAATCCAATCGTTATATACCCACAACCTGTGAGAGATAAATTTTCCATTAAATATCCAGTATTGCATAGTACCAATGCTAGCATAACGATACAAGATTTTAGTGGTCGAACTATTATGAAAAAAGAAGTGCTGATAGATGGAAGCAACAAGGAGGAGATAGACATTTCTCAATTATCAACCGGGATATACTTATACCTCCTTGAAGTCGAAGGAGAAGGCAAGTATACAGGAAAAATTGAAAAGCTTTAAATAATCGACAACTATAAATTAGATATAACTTATTGAATTGACAGGCTTTCAAAAACATTCCCTAACATTCCCCAAGTAAAATCAATAGTAATCTCACAAAATCTTCTCAAATGGTTTGAGGCACACTGGGTGTAGTGCAACCTAGTTTGATAAACCCTTACAATAATAAGCCACAGTTTTCAACTGTGGCTTATCTTCTAGTACTAGCTTCAAAAAGAATCAAGGTGAGAATTGCAAGTGCAATACTATTTCTGTACAGATTGCATGACAATAAGTCCAGTTCAATTGCAGACTATTGTTTTTGGAGTATCATTGCGAGTTATGTAATCACCCGAATAATCAGTGCTTAATTAGATACAATCAATGATTACTAGTCACAGCTTTTACAATAAGATTGGTATAAAAAAGACGAAACTCTAACTAAATAGAATTTCGTCTAAAATTTTAAAAAAATTGTGGAGTCTACAGAACGAGTGTCGAACCAACTGAAGGATTTTTTCTGGCGTATATACCTCTTGAAAGATATTGTAGGCTTGGCTTTAAGCAGTTTGCACCGAGGCTATTTTTCAAACTCTTTCAAAATATAAAATTTTAGAACCCTGGTGATTATTGATAATATGAACCAGTTAGATATAAAGATAATGGAGCCGGTAAGACTCCTTTTGTAGCAAAATTCAATTAATTGATAAAACGAATTTGCCTATGCTAAATATTTACAAACAGATAAATTAGCTCAACCTGCCGAAATCAGGCCATATTCATCTTCTTAATGGCTGTGCTAAAACCATCGTTGCCGTGATTAGTATATACACCATAAGCATCCAGACTATAACCTATTATACCGTCATTGGTCTTTATGAGGTATATAATTGCCTGCTCGGCAGGATCCGTATCTTCTTCAAACCTGTAAATATGAATTATAGATATTTCACTGTTCTTATACCTTTTACCACATAGCAAGATAGCCCCACTCTTAGCTATCGAAAACTCATTGTCTTGTCCCTTATTCTTAAGCGAATTAAGAACCATACTGATTGTATCCATTTGTTGACATTTAAACGGTTGTTGTATCAAATCAGTTCTTCGTAACCACTTTTTATTACAGTCGATAACATCTTGAACCTTTCATTGGCTTTAATTTCGTGAGGAGAATGTGCCGGAATGATGATTGACTCTCCTGTTAAGAGCATTTGTGTGGTATCGCCGATTATTATCTCCGCTTTCCCTTCAATTACCTGAATAAAAGTGTCGAATTGCACAGTTTTATTACCGAGCGACTCTCCATAGTCAAATGAAACAGCTGTGACATTGCCTGTCGCCTTTTTTATAATAGTCTTAATAACTACCGAATTGGGCACGTACTCAATAATTTCCACCACTATAAAAGCCTTAGCCTTTTCTATCTCCTTTTCTGCGTTATTCAAATTTTGCTGATCCATATTTATAAATATTGTTGATGAATGTTAATATTATCGTGACCATGCAAGCTAGGCATACTGCGCCCGGACTGTGGCATGCAAATCAATCCCGGCTTGTAAATATCACAGATCTTCAATAGCTGTTCTTTTTTGATTGCGAAGCTTCCTGAAATAACTGGGAGTAAGCCCTGTTATTTTTTTAAACTGATTAGAAAGATGAGCTACACTGCTATAATTAAGAAGGCGAGCAATTTCCGTCAGGTTCACATCGTTGTACAATATCATCTCTTTTGCTCTTTCAATCTTATTGATAATAATGTACTGCTGTATAGTAATACCTTTTACTTCCGAAAATATATTAGCCAGGTATGTATAATTATAACCAAGTTTCTGGCTGATGTATTCTGAATATTTGAGCGTAGGCGGTTCATCTGAATAATGAATCATTTCAACTACTATACTTTTTACCTTCTCTATCAATATTGCTTTCTTATCATCCAATAATTCCAATCCATAGTGAGATAATCCTGTCTTTAATGCTGCGTAATCATCGGGGGTCATCTCGTCGCAAACATCCACAATTCCCAGATCTATACTCACGTATTTTATCCCGAGTTTTATCAGTTCTTGTTTTACGATCATTTTACACCGTAAGCTGACCATATACTTGATGTATAACTTCATAGTATATCATTCAGTTGTTGAAAATATTTTTATCTGGCCCCAGTATTAATATTTTCTAGTGCAATAAAAAGTACGATTTCGGAAACAAGAAGGGTATAAATAGTAACCTGTAATAGGGGTTGATTGAGGTTATATTTCCAATAAAATACGATTAGCAACTGTGAAGGTCGTCTTATTTTCCATATAAACACTAAAAATGAGTTTTATTAATCACTATTAACAAAACGTGTACTGTATCGCGTATCAGCAACGTCGCAAACACTTCCCCAAAAGCTCATCTGTAAATCATCTGCAATATCCATATTACCTGTAAAATCACTGGCATACTTATGTTAAGTTTGATTTATGCAACTATTTGAATGCAGCATGTAATATTTTATAACCAAAACAAACAGACCTTTACAATGTGAAAGTTCTTTCACAATAAAACATTAATAAAATGCAAGAAGAAACAAAACCAAGAACGGCTGAGTTCAAGATTACGGGAAACTGGGAAAATTCTTCAAAACAGCTGATGAAGAACCATCCAACACTTACAGAACAGGATGTAAAGCTGGAAAGCGGTAAAGAAAATGAATTGCTGAGCCGTGTTGAAAAAAAGCTAAACATGAAAAGAGAAGAAGTAATTTCTCTTATTCAAGATGTTCAGTCTAAACACTAAAACTAGCTACAGAATCATTCAATGGTCAGGCTGATTCTGTATGTCCGCCTCTGAAATCTCTCACAGTAATTCATACAATGAAAGTATATGAGAGTTTCAGTTGGAGGACACCATATCCGACCGACAAAAAAACAATCATGAAAAATACAATCTACGCAATCATAATACTTTGCCTAAGCAATGCTGCAATAGCGCAGACTATTAAACGAAATTATATGATCGGTGCAAACATTATGACCAGCTCTGTAAACATTCAGAACAACAATACAGGATACAATGCAAGCCTTCAACCCAAGCTTGGGTACTTTCTGAACGAAAACCTTGTAATAGGTATGGCTGTAGAGCTAGGCGTTGACGTTGTAAACGCTAATACAACGATGAACTACGGTGCAACGCCATTTGCCAGAATATTTGTAGGCAAAGATAATTTTCAGGATATACCACGCCGTGTTATGTTCTTCGTAGAGGGTGGCGCAGGTTTTGGTGGCAGAAATAGTCGCTTTAAAAATGCAGATGGTACTAAAACCAATGTAACTACCAATGGCGGCATACTGTATGTAAACCCCGGCATAGATATTTTTCTGAATAAAAATGTGGCACTGGAAGTTGGTGGAGAGTATCGTCACATAGGCGGAACACCTCAGGTCAACCGTATATCCATCAATCTTGGTTTTCAGATATTCCTATCAAAAGCTGAAGGCAGAAAAGTGCAGAGAGATATCATTTTGGATAAATAGTAATTCGCTGTACTACAGATTCAGGCATATTATTACAACGATAAATCAATACACATGAAAAATATAATACTGACATGTTGTCTTAGCCTTATTACGGTTTCGGTATACGCCCAGGCAACAGAAGGCACCGTACGACTACAAAAAACAGAACAACCTGCGGCAACCATAGAACTACCCTACTCATCTGATATTGTGAAGGAAGCGCTAAACGACTATTTGTCAAAAAAAGGCAAGTCAAAAGGCACAGACCTTAAAGGTTTCACAACCTTCAGGAATACGCAAAGCGTTGTCTCCGGCAATGACAATGCAGACCTCTATTTTAAAATAGAACAAAAAAGCAGGCAAGACAGAGGATTCACGATAGTATCCTTATTGTTAACGAAACCGAGTGATGAAAAGGGTACCACAACAGAACTGAACTATCTGAACATGGAACAAGCCAAGGCCTACTTAAATGGACTAACTCCTGCCATTGAAGACTATAATCTGGAGCTAATGATTAAGGAACAAAATCAGGTTGTAATAAAATCTGAATCTACATACAAAACGCAATTCAATAACGGTGCTGAACTTGAGCAGAAACGTACTGAACTTGAAACACGTATTCTTGAAAACAAAACTGAGCAGGAAAAATATCAGGCTGATGTAAACACACAAAAGCAAAAGCTTACAGATTTAGTCAACCGGAGAAAATAGAATGTTCAATTTTGAGTAATAAACAACTGTATCAACCAACTATTACTAATACAGACACACTACAATACTTACACCAATTCTAATAGGAATCTGAAGTTAAACCATAAAACTATTATCATATCAATGAAGCTTTGAGACCGTACGCCCCCCTATATAGAAGAAGTATAAGCCCTATCACCATGAATTTCATTTATACCGGCAAAACGCTAGCCTTTCAACTTAATAAGATAGTAAACACACATTGGTAGTAGGCATAAAAATCATAGGTGCATATTACTCACACAGCAAACAAGACAACATAAAAGCATCTTTACTCAAGCACGAAATAAAAAATGAAGAAACTGGAAAACAAAACAATATTCATTACAGGCGGGCTGTCAGGTATAGGAAAATCTTGCGCTATTGCCGCTGCCAGAGAAGGAGCAAACGTTGTTATTGCAGACTTAAAGTCTGACTTAAGCGATAGTGTTATGGCAGAAATACAAAGGGAAAACGATGCAGCCATTTTCATTGATTGCAATGTATCTGTTTATGAAGATGTAAAAAATGCAATAGAAACTGCAGTAGAAAAATTCAAAACAATTGATGTTGCACTGAACAATGCAGGCATTGGTGGTGAGCCCAATAAAGTCGGCGACATGACACAGGATGCCTGGCTGAAAGTCATTGATGTAAACCTTAATGGAGTTTTTAATTGTATGAGCCATGAATTGAGCCAGATGGAGAAACAAAAGAAGGGTGTTATCATAAACATGTCGTCCATCTTGGGCAAGGTAGGCTTCCCGATGTCATCTCATTACGTAGCTGCCAAACACGGCGTTATCGGGCTCACACAAACGGCAGCATTAGAATATGCAGCAATAGGCATCAGAGTAAATGCAATTTGTCCGGGCTTTATCAATACACCCATGTTAGCCAAGGCAGGCATCACTAAGGATATAGACACAGAGCAAAAAATAATAGACTTACACCCTATGAAGCGATTGGGCATACCTGAGGAAATTACAAAGGGGTTCATTTTCCTTGCCAGCGATGACAGCTCTTTTATTACAGGTTCTACACTAGAAATAGATGGCGGTTTTCTGGCACAGTAAGGCCAATTTATCATACACTCAAAATCAATACAATTAATCATGAAGACAAACATCGGTATTACAGACAAAAACCTACAAAACAGCACAACATTACTTTCCGGCATACTATCGAATGAAATGGTATTATATACCAAAACCCGAAAGTTTCACTGGAACGTGGCAGGAGAAAGCTTTATGGAGCTGCACAAACTATTTGAAAAACAATATAAAGAGCTGGAAGAATCTATAGATGAAGTAGCAGAGCGCATTGGTAAGCTTGGTTTCAACACTATCGGTACAATGCAAGAGTTCCTTTCGCTATCCACTATCAAAGAGCGTCCTGACAAATATGCCCAGCCCAAAGATTTGCTGAAAGAACTGCTCACCGATCATGAAACCATGGTTGTGATTTTAAGAAAAGGTATAGATGAATCTTCGGATAAAAATAAAGATGCAGGTACTGCAGACTTTCTTACCGGCTTAATGGAACAACACGAAACTACAGCATGGATACTCAGGCGTTATCTGAACTAATAAAAGTTTATTAAAAAGCTAAACAGAAACATATGGCTACAACCAACATCTGGTCTATTGACCAAGCACATAGTGAAATCTCATTCAAAGTGAGGCATCTGTTAATATCCAATATCAAGGGATCATTTAAAAAAATAGACGTAAGTGTACATACCAACGACAAGAATTTTGAAACTGCAGAGATTGATTTATCGATTGAGGTTGCATCCATTGATACAGGTGATGCTCTACGTGATGAACATTTGAAAAGTGAAGATTTTTTTGATGTAAAAAACTATCCGCAGATCACCTTTACATCAAACGGGATAGCAAAAGCCGACACGGATGGTAACCAAAAGCTATGGGGTTATTTAACACTGAAGGGCATTACCAAACCTGTCAGGTTCAATGTACAATACGATGGCATTATCTATGACCTTTGGGGAAATGAAAAAGCAGGCTTTTCAGTTACCGGCAAAATAAACAGAATGGAATGGGGGTTGGTGTTGAATAATGGTTTGGAAACCGGGGGAGCAATGATAGGGGAAGACGTAACAATAAGCTGTGAGTTCGATCTCATTAATTCTACCAAAAAGCAATTAGCAATAGAATCTGCACAATCAAACAACTTAAAACTTATTAATCAATCAAACTAAGTATGCAACAAATACTATACATTATTGCCGTTATTCTTGTTAGCATTTGGGCAATAAGTTTCATCGGATATGGAGCAGGTGGCATCATTCACATATTACTAGTTTTAGCTTTAATAGCTGTTATATTCAGGATAATACGAGGCCGCAGAGTTCTTTAAAATGGTTTCACCATTTTCAATGCGCACTATGGATGCACTACTAATCTTTGTGAGTATAGCCATGATATTAATAGCAGGTATAATATTTTTATACTGAATGTATTTAGTATAGATATTCCCCCGTGCAAGCTATACAAGAGAGTATCAAAAAATATATCAGACAGATAATCTGAAACACGCTGAAATTTTATACGGCTACACGAAGAAGGAAGTACCAAAGACTCATCAATTGTTGTGCTGTTCTAAAAAAATAAACGTAAATAAGTAGCTCTTGTTGACGTTTTACTTTAAGGCTTATCGCAATACCACGGGCATTTGATAGTCTATATGTTTATGCTGTGCTAAGAATTGTATATTCTGAATCTATTAAAAACAAAAAAGTCGCTCTATGAGCGACTTTTAAACTTTGGGAGTGGAGTCTACGGAACGAGTGTCGAACCAATTGAAGGATTTTTTCTGGCGTATATACCCATTGAAAGACAGTGTAGGCTTGACTTCAAGCGGTTTGTAGTGAGATGTTTTTAAAAACTCGTTCAAAATATAAAATTTTAGAAAACTGGCAATTATTGATAATATGAACCAGTTAGACGAATAGATAAAGGAGCCAGTTTGGCTCCTTTATCTATTAATGTACGTGCAACTATTACTCTAACTCACATTAGGTGTAAACCCCACGTAGGACTAGACAAATTTCTTGCTTGCATACAGGTAGCATTTTGTAGCATTTCATCCAAATAATTGAAAATGAATTACATAGAAAATAAACTAAACACTTTCTTTGTAGCAACTTTGTAGCAAACTTGTAGCAAGAGTCGATATTCAATGGACATATTGAATATCGATTGTTTTCGAACAAGTTAAGGCAAGGCTTTCCGAAAAGTCACTTTTACATAGAGCAACAACTTTCTTATTTAAATCGAGTATCGCAGATATAAGGGTCTACTAACACCTCATAACGTTTGTTATTGACCGGCTCCAACGTATTCAGGTAATATATACTGTAAAATCCATTTCTGCCACTACATGGACCTTGATGATGAGGAGCCGGCCCATCGAAGTTCTGATTTCGGCTGAATACATAAAAAGTGTTATTCTTCTCATCAATTGTAATACTGTGTGGCTGAAAAAACTTGCCTTGTATTTTCTTTACTACTTCAAGGGTATTATAGTTGATAACATATACAGAACCTCTGAACCCGGTTCCTACTGTATTGTCTTCCATACAAGCTACGAATAAATATGGTTGGCTTTCAGATAAAGCCATTGCCTGCGGTACAGCCCCTACCGATATTATTTTCTTGATGCTATCTGTTTTGACATCAAAAACCCTAATCTCATTTGATTTTGCGCAGCTTAGAAAATATTTAGAATAATCAGGTGCCATCACTACGTCGTAAGGGTCTGGTGTCGCACCTGAAATGGTTGTTAATGGTAGCTTATCAATGCTAATCTTTTTATTAAACCCTGGAGCAAACTTATACAATGTATTGCCAAACATACTGCTGACGTAGAATGTATCAAATGAAGCATTGCTTGCTACACCATGAGGATTAACAAAATCATTGTTGGTTAATTTTTGTGTTTGAGATGTTGCAGTATTGATTTGCATGAGGTCAAAATTGTCGCCATTTGTGACTACAATCTTCTGTCCGTCATTTGAAAGATGCAAAACGTTCCAAAAGGAATCTCCCATTTCTATAACGCCGGCTACTTTGTCTGTATGTGTATCAATTTTATAAATGCGCTGGTCGTACCACATAGATATATAAGCATATCTTCCTTCCTTATCTATTCGTATGTGTGTTGCGCTCTCTGGATAAGGCTTTATTCCAATCTGTATATAACGCATTACCACGCTTCTTTCCACGTCAATTACACCCACTTCATCACAGCCCTGATGTATGGCATATATCTTTTGTCTTGTATCTGCTTTTTCCGCAAATGGAATATTGCCATTATTATCAGGTGCTCCACTAGCTATCCAATCACGTATGGTAATATATTCTTCCTTTGTTAATGGTGTAGCATTTAAAGGCATTCTCGGCTCTGCAGTTGTACCAATACCAGAATCAGGACAAATGAAATAAAGTAAGGAACTGTAGTCTATACTATAGGGAACTACTACGGCACCGCTATTACCACCATTAAATAAATGATCCCAAGAGTCTAATAATAACCCTCCGCTATTCATATAGCTTGTTGCATTATGACAGCCGGCAGTTGCGCATTTATCGACAATAATTTTACCAACTTCCGCTGGGAAATTGCCATATGAGCCAACGGCTAAAGCCTGCGATGGTTTATGCTTACAAGCATACACTGCTATGCAAAAGCAAATTAAGAGTATGCAATAAGTGAGCTTATCTTTCATTTCTCCGTATTAATGCGTTTCAGATACAGGGAGTGTAATATTTAATTGTTTATCTTCTGTGATGGTATAAGGGATACCACCTTTTACTGCGCTTGAAATACTTGGATCCCAACCAAAGCCATATATATAATATTTCCCGGCTTTTAGATTTGTAAAAGTTGCTATCGGCTTATTATCCTTCATTACAGCTTTTACTGAATCATCATAAACTACAGTAGCATCCTGTGTATTATATTTTATATACACAGTTATGCTATCTATATTCTTACTGTGGTGTTTGGCCACTATATTAAGTATGGCATTACCACCTTTACCGGCAATAGGCTCTGGGTTTGCCGATGTTTTATCTCTGCACGCATAAATAGATAATGCGCTAACTGCCAATAGCAGATAACCATATAGCTTCATAAAAGTATGATTAAGAAAACATCCCGTTTAATACGGGATGTTTTTCGGGAGCGATATTATTATTGAACGACTACTTTTTCTGTAGCAACATTACCATTACTCACTATATTCACCATATAAATACCCTTTGGCCATGTAGAGGTGCTAATGGTATTATGGGTGTCACCGATAACGGATGAATGTACTTGCTTGCCTGTGATGTCGGTAATAACTATTCTTACTTTGTCTTTTCCATTTATTTCATTCAAGTCAATATTTATTATATCGGATGTAGGATTGGGGTAAATAGTATAACTGATATTTTTTGATACTTCAGGAATTGACAGCACGTTCGGGTTATCTATTCGCATCAGTTTTTTCGTGGTATTGTTTACGTACCATATTTTGTTCTCGTTATCTATACGCACACCCATTACACCCGGGCCACCTGTAATTAAAGTGCCTACTGATGTAGCTGGCATAGATCCAGAAACATTATAAACGTGAATATTACCTGTAGCATTATCACTAACAACTATTCTCCCGCTCCTGTAATCAATACCACATGGAGATGTTAACCCTGAAGCTACTACTACTTCAACAGTAGCACCTGTCACCGCTTTATATTCTGCAAGTGGTTCGTTAGCTGTTGAAGGCACTGTAAGATTAGCACCAACCGTACCACTATTTGTTTTCATACGTATTATCCTGTTAGTTCCGGCATCTACTATATACAGCCAGTTATTCACCCTATCAAGTGCCATATGGCTTGGTACATTAGCTTTCCTTGTAACAACGACATCTGTATAACGATGTATCCTGCCATCAGAATGGTCATCCTCACCAACCCCATGAGGATCTCCAAAATTATATTTACAGATATTACTATTGTGGCCATCAAAATACCAATATACACGTGCATTATCATATGCCACCCCCATACCAAAAGGGCTCTGGTGCAACATATCGATATGACTACCTAATAATTGGCCTGTAACCCAATTATTTTGATGCATACGCGCAAATATTGATGTATCACTTGACCATAAAGCAGGTCCCATAAATGTAGAGGACGCTGAGGCAGTGTTTTTAATTTCCTGTGCTGAAACAAACTCATTGTTTTCGCCCATGGCAATAGCTACTGCGCGTGCCATGAAGTGGTCATTGTGCGAATCTTTGCGGAATTGATGTGCCTGGTTGCTTTTACCCGGGTTCCAGAATATTACAACACTTCCACCGTTTGCTTCTTTATTCAGTACCCACCATTCATTCGGCCTTGTAGGCACAAAATCTAAATCATGAGGTGCGGTCAACCCATGAATTGTACCTGCTATTTCAGTAAAAGTGGTGGAACCATTAAAATAATTATCTAACTGGCTTTGGCCAAAAGCGAATGACGTGCAAGAACACGCAATTAAGAAAGTTGAGAACTTTTTCATAGTCCTAAGTTTTTAATAATGAAAAGATATAATGCTGCTGAATTTGAACAGAAATATCAAATCCTGAAAACTGAGTGCAGAATATATAGCCGAAACTTAGGAGAGATGACCTGAGGAGGTCTTAATTGATGTTGATGTTGGGCTTGATAGTCATATTGCGGTATATCGAAACCAGGAAACGAATTGAGAACTTCTGGCAGGTTACAAGAGATCTTTAGTTGAGACAGATTTTCCGTAAGTCTGTTATGATCGTCAGCTTTTTCGATTTTTATGACTTTGCCATCACAACAGTCTTTATTGATTTCTTCATCACAACAACATCGTATGGCTATGCAATCAAATGAAATGCCTGTCAGCTTACCATCACAATAATTTAGTGAGAACGATAGCCCTATCGTTGCTGCTAAATAGCAGAACAAAGAAAATATGACTATCAGTTTTCTCATTATTTCAAATATAAGGAAAATTCAATAAATCAATTGGGTGATTTTATAAATAAGAGTTGCGTCTAACATATTGAAGTTATTCACAACCTCATTTCAGGTATATTTGCCCCTATACACTATATATGAGATACCTGTTTCTGTTTGTCGCTTTATTTTCTTTATCCTCTTTTATACCTAACGAGGAAAATGGGATACCCGCCGTCAGTGTAAAATCACTTGACGGAAAATCAGTTAATACTTCTGATATTACAAATGATAAAAAGCCTATCATTCTTTGCATTTGGGAAATGTCGTGCGCCCCATGCATTCATGAATTTGATGAAATATCAAAGAAATATGAAAACTGGCAAAAAGAAACTGACGTGAAAATAGTTGCTATATCTGTAGACGATAATAGAAATTATAACCGAGTGCCGTCTCTTGTTAAATCTAAAGGTTGGAAATTCGACTTTTATCAAGACAAAAACCAAGACTTAAAACGAGCTTTGGGTGTATCTATCTGTCCTTCTACAATAATAATTAATGGCAAAGGGGAAATTGTATGGCGTAAAAGCGGTTATTTACAGGGCGACGAAGAAATCATTTATGAAACACTCCAAAAAGTGACAAAGGGCGAAAAAGTATCAAATTAATATTATAACTACTTTAAAGATGTATATGCGATTAACAAAGACTATCATTTTATTATTTGTTTTGCTTTTGAATAATACTGCCAAAGCTCAATCCAAAGTAGCTACAATTAGTATTAAAACATCTATTTATTGCGACCATTGCAAAAGATGTGAAAGTTGTGGCAAACGACTTGAGGAAGCTGTTTATAAACAAAAAGGAATAAAACGTGTAGATATAGATGAGAAAACCAAGACCGTCAGTGTCATTTATAATACTTCTAAAACAACCCCAGAAAAACTAAGACAAGCAATTGCTAGTGTTGGTTTTGATGCCGATGATATAAAAGGAGACCCGAAAGCCTATACAACTTGGGATGATTGCTGCAAAAAATAGACTATTTCGTTTTGTAAAACATAATTTTTAGATTTATCTAAAAATGTGTTTCTTTACAACATGAAAAGGTTTATTAATATCATCTTGCTGATTTTTTCAGTATTTATTTCATGTGGTAAGCTGGAGCCTAAAGCTCCACTTGATGAAGATATATTAGATGGCCCTGTAGAAGGCTTATCTGATGAACAACGTGCAATGTTCCTTAAAGGTGACATAGCTTTTAACAATGATGTATTCACGAAAGAAACAGGGTTAGGTCCACTGTTTGTTTCGACTTCATGTGGTAGTTGTCATGCCGGGGATGGTAAAGGTCATCCGTTTACTACCCTTACCCGTTTTGGGCAAATCAATGAGCAAGGAAATCTCTTTTTACATGCCGGAGGGCCACAACTTCAAAACAGGGCAATACCAAGCCACCAGCCCGAAACAATTCCAGCCGCTGCAACTTTCTCCAAATTCACCCCTCCCGCAAATACAGGCCTTGGTTTTTTAGATGCTGTATCAGATGCAGATATTCTTGCAATGGCAGACCCCAATGATGGAGATGGCGATGGTATCAGTGGCGTGACGAATTGGGTTTCATTAAAGAACTATATAACATTACGTGAGGGAAGTATCGATAATGCAGGTAAATATATCGGCAGGTTTGGCAAAAAAGGGGCAGCTTATAATCTTTTACAACAAACTGCCGGTGCCTATAACCAGGATATGGGTATTGTATCCACTTATGAGCCCTATGACACCTATAGTGGAGAAGAAATTGATCCTGAAGTAAGTAATCAAACCGTACAGCATGTTGTATTCTATTTAAAGACACTAAAAGCACCGGTTCCCAGGAACACTGGCGATGCAAATACCATTGCAGGTAAAGGTCTATTTACACAAATCAATTGCAATAAGTGTCACGTTGCTGAATTAAAAACAAGTGCATCTTCGATTGCTGCATTGTCTTATCAGACATTCGCTCCATATACTGATTTGCTGCTGCATGATATGGGAAATGCACTGGATGACGGATATACCGAAGGCAGCGCAAAAACCTACGAATGGAAGACCCCTCCACTTTGGGGTTTGGGGCTTGCTAAAATATCACAAGGTGGTTCTTATTATTTACTACACGATGGCAGGGCGAGGAGTATAGAAGAGGCTATTTTATTACATGGTGGGGAAGGTGCACATGCCCGTGACAAATACAAAGCGCTCTCAAAAGAGGAAAAACAACAATTAATAATATTCCTAGAAAGCTTATAAATATGAATAGGAAAACGTTTCTCAAACAGGGGTGTTTTGCATGTATTAGCAGCAGTTTCCTATTATCGGCACTGGAAAGCTGCACTGTTGTTAAGTACACCTCTGGCAAACTGACTGATAAAGGAATACTTGTCAGCCTGGATGATTTTATATCCAGCAACAAGGTACTGCCCTATATTATTATCCGTAACGATGAACTGCAATTTCCAATTTGCATTTATCGCCTTGATGCAAATAATTATAGTGCTCTATTAATGCAATGCAGTCATCAGGGTGCTGAATTACAGGTAGCTGGCGACCAGCTTATATGCCCTGCTCATGGCAGCGAATTTGATAAATGGGGCAAGGTGACGCAAAGCCCAGCAGCAGAAAATCTGCGCAGCTTTCCGGTATCAATCACTGGTGACAAACTTTTTATTGACTTGAGAAAACAAGTATAAATGCGAAAAATATTTTTTGTCCTGCTTTGCTTATTGATAGCAAAAACTACTACAGCCCAGATAGACAATACGCTTTTTAGAAGAAAGCCACTTGATAGTACGGGTATGTTGCTTAATATGGATGCGGTGTATAATCGTCCCTTTTTATCAGTTGGCAAACTACCTGTTGCTTTGGGCGGATATGTAGAAGCCAATTATCAGCATCTTGGTACAGATGGCATTACGGAAGGACATCAGTTTCAAATGCGCAGGTTCACCTTATTTGTTGCATCAAGCATATCCCGCAAAATTAAGTTTTTATCGGAAATAGAATTTGAAGATGGGACAAAGGAAATTAATATAGAATTTGCTGCATTAGACATTGAGTTTCACCCACTATTCAATGTAAGAGGTGGCGTAATAATGAACCCTATCGGCGCATTTAACCAAAACCATGACGGCCCTAAATGGGAGTTTGTAGATCGCCCTGTATCGGCTACACAAATGCTGCCCGCCACTTGGAGTAATGTAGGATTTGGGATTTATGGTAAGCAATTTCAAAAGGATTGGGTGCTTGCTTATGAAGCATACCTTACGAATGGCTTTAATGATAAGATCATTGATAACAGTGAAGGGAAAACATTTTTGCCAGCCGCCAAAGAAAACAGGGAACGATTTGAAGAAAGTTTTAATGGCGTGCCGTTGGTTACGGCAAAAGGTGCAATAAGGCATAAAAGAATAGCAGAAGTAGGTTTGTCTTATATGGGTGGTGTTTATAACAAATTTCAGGATGATGGCTTGGAACTGGATAAAAGGCGCAGGGTTGATGTATTTGCGGTTGATGTCAATTCTACCTTACCTCGTTTGAGAACCTTTATAAATGCAGAATGGGCATGGGTATATGTAGATGTACCGGCTACCTACACGCAGCAATATGCCAGCAGGCAGCGAGGCGGTTTTGCCGATATTGTTCAACCACTATATACGGGAAATATATTTGGGTTTAATAAGTCGGTAATCAATGCTGCCTTCCGTTTTGAGTACGTTGATTATAATGTTGGCAGATTCAACGAGACAGGCGATAATATTTCAGATCACTATTATGCTATTGTGCCTGCCATTAGCTGGAGACCTTCCCCGCAAACGGTACTAAGGTTTAATTACAGGTATAGCTGGAAGTCAGACTTATTGGGTAACCCATTGAGTAAAACCGCCGGAATACAGGTAGGGTTTTCAAGTTATTTTTAAGTATAATATATCATTTTATGATACAGTTTAGTAAACTTTATTACAAAAAAGCTATTTTTACTTACCAATGCGTTTAACGGCTTCCATATTAGCCATACTTGTTTTGATCCTGAGCTGCCTACCTTGTGCAGACATGGGTGCAATGCCTATTACAAAGGTTGATAATAGTTCGCTCCTAACAAAACCAGTGAAGGAACACTCTGATAATCATAAGGAAGTTGATCTTTGTTCTCCATTTTGTCACTGTGCCTGTTGTGCTGGTTTTTCTATTATTTACAGTTCTGTTGTAATACCTGATAGAATACAGATTGTAGTACCTCCGTTGCATACCGATTTTATATCTTCAGATGTAATTGAAATTTCCCTTCCCATCTGGCAGCCTCCACAGTTAGTATAAGTCTGAATTAATTTTTTAAACAGGTTAGCCCTCATAGGGCTTAGTCTGCTTTTTACATTCAACTATACTAAAAACAATGTTAGATAGGATCATTTATTTTTCTATAAAAAATAAGTTGGCTGTAGGCATATTTACGATGATGCTTATTGTCTGGGGTGTTTATTCGCTTTCCAGACTACCCGTTGATGCCGTACCGGACATCACCAATAATCAGGTACAAATCATTACGAATGCGCCCACACTCGCCAGCCAAGAGGTAGAGCAGTTTGTAACATACCCCATTGAACAAAGCCTGGCAAACCTGCCTTACTTAACAGAAATACGTTCCATATCCCGTTTTGGACTATCTGTTGTAACGGTGGTATTCCATGATGATATTGACATTTATTTCGCAAGGCAGCTCATCACAGAAAAATTAAAACAGGCAGAGGAACAAATACCTGAAGGCATGGGAACCCCGGAGCTAGCTCCGGTAAGCACTGGTTTAGGTGAAGTGTATCAGTACATCATTCACCCAAAGAAAGGTGCTGAACATAAATATTCTGCAACAGACTTGCGGACGATGCAGGATTGGATCGTTGCCCGGCAATTATACGGTACTCCGGGAATTGCAGAAGTAAATTCTTTCGGCGGAATGCTGAAACAATATGAAGTAGCTATAGACCCTAACCAGCTAAAGGCAATGAACGTAACCGTTGCTGACTTAATTAAAGCATTGGAAAACAATAATGCAAACACAGGAGGTGCCTATATTGATAAGAAACCAAACGCATACTTCATAAGGGGAATAGGACTTGTTTCTTCATTGGAAGACATCGGAAATATTGTCGTTAAATCTGTAAACGGAATACCTGTTTTGGTACGGCATGTAGCTACGCCCCGTATGGGAAGTGCAGTGCGTTACGGAGCAATGACCCGTAACGGGGAAAGTGAGGTAGTGGGGGGTATCGTAATGATGCTTAAAGGGTTTAATAGTTCGGATGTTGTAGCTAAGGTAAAAGAGAAAATGGCTACTATACAAAAGTCACTGCCACTAGATATTGTAATAGAGCCTTACATAGACCGGACAAACCTTGTAAACCGGGCTATCAGTACCGTGAAAACAAATCTTATTGAAGGCGCACTAATTGTAATTTTTGTACTTGTACTGTTTCTTGGTAATCTCAGGGCAGGATTGATAGTGGCTTCTGCAATTCCTTTATCTATGCTTTTTGCTTTGGGAATGATGCACGTTTTTGGGGTAAGTGCTAACCTGATGTCATTAGGCGCTATTGATTTTGGGCTTATTGTGGACGGTGCTGTGATAATTGTTGAAGCAGTAATGCACCATTTAGGAATGCGAAAGATGACAGGGAAACTGTCTCAAAAAGAGATGGATGAAGAAGTGTATCAATCAGCATCAAAAATCAGGAGTAGTGCAGCGTTCGGGGAAATAATTATCCTAATCGTGTACATACCTATTCTTACACTGGTCGGCATTGAAGGGAAGATGTTCCGCCCTATGGCACAAACAGTAGGTTTTGCCATATTAGGCGCATTGATTCTGTCGCTTACTTATATCCCGATGATGTGCGCATTAGCATTACCAAAAAATACTGTACATAAACGAAACTTCTCTGACAGGATGATGGATTTCTTCCAGAGAAAATATGAGCCGATCCTTAAAGCTGCGATAAGGCTAAAATATATAATAGTAAGTATAGCGGGTATTTTATTGCTGATAACGATATTTATATTCACACGTATGGGCGGCGAATTTCTACCTCAGTTACAAGAGGGTGATTATGCTTTCCACTGCATATTGCCGCAGGGAGCATCACTGTCACAAAGCATAGAAACTTCTATGCAGGCAGAGCGCATTATAAAATCTTTTCCCGAAGTAAAGCAGGTAGTTGGTAAAACAGGCAGCGCAGAGATACCGACAGATCCGATGCCGCCGGAAGCCACAGATCTCATCATTGTTCTTAAAGATAAAAAGGAATGGACTACAACAGATGACTATCAGGAATTGGCTCAGAGGATGATAGAAAAACTGGAAGCCATACCAGGAGTGTTTTTTGAAGCCAATCAGCCAATACAAATGCGTTTCAATGAACTGATGACAGGCGTTCGTCAGGATGTAGCTATTAAAGTATTCGGGGAAAATATAGAAACCCTTGCTTCTATAGCAAATGACGTGGGCAGAGTAGTTCAATCTGTTGATGGCACGACCGATCCCCAAATTGAACGCACCACAGGCTTACCTCAAATTACCATTAATTATAACCGTACACAAATGGCGGCGTATGGATTGAATATTGCTGATGTAAACCGTATTGTAACCGCAGCTTTCGCAGGAACAAAGACGGGTGTTGTATTTGAAAACGAAAGGAAGTTTGATTTAGTGGTGCGGCTTGACAGTATATACCGTACATCTATTGAAGACGTAGCAAATCTATATGTGCCTATTGCTAATGGCAACCAGGTTCCATTAAGCCAGGTTGCCAAAGTATCTTTTAAGGAAGGTCCTGCACAGATAAGCAGGGAAGATGCTAAACGAAGGGTAGTAGTTGGCTTTAATGTAAAAGGCAGAGATGTGCAAAGTGTTGTAAAGGATATACAGGCAAAACTGGCAAATTTTCCACTGCCGACTGGTTATTACTTTACTTATGGCGGCACATTCGAGAATTTAGAACAGGCATCTGACCGCCTTCAAATTGCTGTTCCAGTAGCCTTGTTCCTCATTTTTGTGCTATTGTATTTCACATTCCGGTCTGTAAAACAAGCCGCACTTATTTTCACTGCTATTCCTATGGCTGCTATAGGCGGCGTGTTTGCATTGTTGCTAAGAGGAATGCCGTTTTCTATCTCCGCAGGAGTTGGCTTTATAGCATTGTTCGGAGTAGCTGTTTTGAATGGAATTGTATTGATAGGAACATTTAATCAATTAGCTAAAGACGGGATGGATAATGTGATAGACAGAGTGTTTGAAGGCACAAAAATAAGATTGCGCCCTGTACTAATGACGGCAACTGTAGCTTCTTTAGGCTTTCTGCCGATGGCACTATCTACAGGTGCTGGTGCGGAAGTACAAAAACCATTGGCAACAGTTGTAATTGGCGGTTTGGTCACAGCCACATTTTTAACGCTGGTTGTATTACCGTTGCTCTATATCATCTTCACAAAGAATAACAGGATTAATAAAAGTGTAGTAATAACTGTCATGGTCTTGTTATTTGGCTTGCAAGCTGTTCCAAGTAAGGCACAGTCATCCGTTGATGCTTTTACCGGAAGCACACGTATTTCATTTGAAGATGCCTACAATATTGCCTTGCAAAGTAATCTGCAACTAAAGAGCAGTGATATTGCACTTAGACGTTCTCAATCTCTTACTGGAACCTATTTTGACATTCCCAAAACAGGGATATTCGCCGAAAATGAAGACTTACGCCCATCAGATAATCAAGGCATACTGAAAATTGGTGTATCGCAGAGTATCGAGTGGCCGGGTATATATTCCGCCCGTAGAAGTATGCTTCGCCAGCAGGTTCGATCATTTACTTATACGAAGCAATTACGTGCATTAGAGATAAAGCGTAACCTTCAGACTACATATTACACGCTTTGGTATCACCAAAATCGGCAACAGCTATGGCAGCAATTAGACAGCTTTTACAGTGAATCCGCAGCTATAGCACGGCTGCGTGTCAAGACCGGAGAAAGTGCAGGATTGGATAGTATTTCCGCAAATGCTAAAAGCATGGAGGTGCGATTGCAATTACAAACCATTCAGAACGACATCCAGGTGCAGCAAACTGCGCTAAAAGCCTTATTAAATACAGATACAATATATCTGCCTGAGAATACAAGGCTTGGTAAAATTGAAACTGATTATTTACCTGTTTTAACTGAGCATCCTTCTTTGTTGGTACAGCAACAAGCTATTAATGTAGCAAACGCAGATTTAAAAATAGCAAGATTGAGTGCCATGCCTGAATTTTCAGGACGTTTCTTTTCACAGCGTTTATATGGGTTGTCTAATCCATTTTCCGGCTTTTCTATAACTATGGGAGTGCCAATCTTTGGCATTGGCAACTATAGAAATAAGATCAAGGCTGCAAGACTGGAACAGGATTATCAGCAAACTATATACAATTATGAAAGCCAGATTTTAGCAGCACAGTTGCAACAGGCATCCCAATCATTAGATAAGAGCAACCAGATGTTGCAATATTATGAGAGCGTTGGTTTGTCGCAAGCTGATGCAATAATACAAGCGGCTAATCTATCCTATCAAGGCGGCGAGATCAGCTTTGCAGAACTATCTCAATACCTTAATCAGGCAACAGATATTCGTAAGAACTATTTAGAAGCTCTGCATCAATATAACCAACAAGCAATTCAGTTGAACTACTATTTAAACAAGTAATAATGCGAATTTATAAAACAATATGGTCTGTTACGTGCATAATATTACTTGGGGCATGTGGCAATAAGACCGAAACAAAAACGGAACAAATAGAACCAGAGGAAACTCATGAGGAAAGCAATCTTGTTTCCATCAATGATGAACAGATGAAAACGGCGGGAATTGTACTTGGCTCGATAGAAATGAAAAACCTGACCAGCTCATTAAGTGTAAATGGTACTTTGGCAGTTCCTAACCAAAATAAGGCACTTATAACTTCGTTATCGGGCGGTATTGTTCGGAGCATTAATGTGCAACCAGGTAGCTATGTTCGCAAAGGGCAGATAATAGGTACAATCGTCAATACTGAATTGTCAGGTATTCAGCAACAGCTTATCTCAATAAATGCCCAGATAAAATATGCAGAACAAGAACAAAAGAGACAAAAAGAGCTTGTTGCAGGCAATGCAGCCCCTTTAAAAAATCTACAGAAAGTTGAAGCTGAACTTAATGGGTTAAGAGCGCAGCGAAATGCACTTCAAGGGCAATTATCAGCATTAGGGGTATCAGCATCAGGCAGTATTTCTTCCACGTTAAATATAACCGCACCAATAAGTGGGACTATATCAGATATTACTGCACAGATAGGCTCCAACGTAGATGCTAATTCTTCCATTGCCCAAATCATTAATAATTCTGAATTACATCTTGACTTATTTGTTTATGAAAAAGATTTACCCAAAGTTGCATCCGGTCAAACGATTCATTTTACGCTAACTAACAATCCCGGAAAGGAATATGATGCAACGATCTATTCAATCGGCACGGCTTTCGTGAATGAAACAAAAGCTGTACCCGTACATGCTCATGTTATAAATGATAAGACGGGATTGATTGAAGGTATGAGCGTGACTGCCCGTATCAGTTTAGGTCAAAATGTATATCAGGCAGTACCCGATGAAGCAATAGTTAATAATGGAGGAAAAGATTACATTTTCATTCTTACAGATAAAAAAACTGAAGCCCATTCTGAAGAACATGAGGGAAATGAACATTCAGAAGAAGAAAGCGGGCATAAAGAGCTACCTGAAACAAATTTTGAACGTATACAAATTATTCGTGGTGCTTGTGATGTAGGATATACGGAAATAAAACCCATTGTAAACATTCCGCCGAATACAAAAATTGTAACTAAAGGCGCATTTTTCCTGATGGCTAAAATGACGAATGCAGGAGAGGCGCATGAACATTAGTTTTTTCATGTTATATAGGTTGACTAACAACATAACAACACTTGACAAGTAGATTAATAACAATAATTAGTATGAGTATAATAGCGAAAACAGATGAAGGGCACTCGCATGAGCAAGTAAAAGAAGATGCAGGTTGGAAAGCACATTGGGATTTGCTTTTAGCTTTAGTTATATTAATTGTGCTTTTGGTTCTTGAATATGGATTTCAAATTGCACTGCCTAATATTCCATTGCTCATTATTAATCTCGTTGCATATTTTCTTGCTGGAAGAAAAGTATTAGAACTTGCTTTCAGAAAATCTATACGAGGCGACTTTTTTAATGAGTTTGTACTGATGAGCGTTGCGACTATTGGTGCATTTATTATTGGTGAATACGAAGAAGGAGTTGCCGTAATGGTCTTCTACCAAATTGGCGAATGGTTTCAGGATGCAGCAGTAAACAGGGCAAAACGTAGTATTAAAGCCTTACTTGATATTCGCCCAGATACTGTGACTGTAATAAAAAAGGGTAATAGCAGCGTTGTTGATCCTTCTCAGGTTGAAATTGGAGAAACCATACAAATAAAACCCGGAGAAAAGGTAGCATTAGATGGTGAATTATTGTCTGATAGTGCATCTTTCAATACTGCTGCGCTTACTGGAGAAAGTCAGCCGGACAACAAGTATAAAGGAGAAGCAGTGTATGCTGGAATGATAAACCTAAATACAGTTACAGAACTAAAAGTGACTGCTTTATTTAAAGACAGTAAGCTAAGTCGTATTCTGGAAATGGTACAGGATGCTACTGCGAGGAAATCACAGACACAGTTGTTCATTTCCCGATTTGCCAAAGTTTATACACCCATCGTCTTTTCCCTGGCATTAGTGGTTTGCATTGTGCCCTATTTTGTTCTTGATAATTACAGTTTTCAAACTTGGTTTTACCGTGCATTAGTTTTTTTAGTGATTAGCTGTCCATGTGCGTTGGTAGTATCTATACCATTAGGCTATTTCGGTGGTATCGGACTTGCATCACGTAATGGCATCTTATTTAAAGGTGGTAATTACCTGGATGTAATGACTAAGATAAATGCTGTGGTAATGGATAAAACCGGAACACTTACCAAAGGAGTATTTAAGGTGCAGAAAATAGAACCAAATGAAATACATAAGGAAGAATTTATCAGACTTACAGCCACCTTAGAAAAAAACTCAACTCATCCCATTGCTAAAGCAATCACTGATTATGCAGGCGAAATCAATCAAGCGCAGATAGATAGAATTGAAGAAATTGCTGGTCATGGCTTGAAAGGTAACATAGATGGTAAAGAGGTATTGGCAGGTAACTTGAAGCTGTTAAGAAAGTTCAACATTTCATATCCTCAGGAGTTGGAAGAAATTGTTGATACAATAGTGGTAACGGCTATCAACAATAAGTATGCAGGTTACATAACTATTTCGGATGAAATAAAAGAGGATGCAGCACAGGTTATAAAAGACATGCACGCTCTCAACATTCAAACAGTAATGTTATCTGGAGATAAGCAGGCTGTAGTTGATGATGTAGCAAAGAAAATCGGAATTGACAACGCTTATGGCGATTTGCTGCCCGAAGGCAAAGTAGAGAAGGTACAGGCTTTAAAAAATCAGGGAAAACGTATTGCCTTTGTAGGGGATGGTGTAAATGATGCGCCTGTTGTTGCATTAGCAGATGCCGGTATAGCGATGGGAGGATTAGGAAGTGATGCTACTATAGAGACAGCAGACATTGTAATCCAAAATGACCAGCCTTCAAAGATAGTTGCGGCAATTAGGATAGGCAAAATTACCAGAAACATTGTTTGGCAAAACATAATTCTCGCAATGGTTGTGAAGATCATTGTCCTTGCATTAGGCGCTGGAGGAGTAGCTACTTTGTGGGAAGCTGTGATTGCTGATGTGGGTGTTGCGTTGTTAGCAATATTAAATGCTGTGAGAATACAGCGAATAAAAATTTATGACAATATTCAGTTCACCTAAAGTATGAAAAACCACCAACTAAGACATTACATCTTAAAGGATTGAAATAGAGTGTTTTATCCCATTATGCCTAGAAGGATACTGTTGCGTATATTTTAGTTACGACACAGTGAAATGTCCTCCTATTCAATCAGGAGAGAAATGTTGTTAATCCTGTTTTATTAATACTAAGATGCGGGTGTGAATCAGAATCATGATGGCTCTAAATGGGAATTTGTTGACAGGCCTGTATCAGCAACACAATTATTACCTGCTACATAGAGTAATATAGGATTGGCCTATATGGAAAGCTCCTTAAAAAATTGGGGGTTTGCATATGAAGCGTACTTGACCAATGGGTTTAATGAACGGATTATTGATAACCCAGAAGGCAAAACTTTTCTACAAGCAGAGAAAGAAAATAAAGAACGTTTTGAAGAAAGTTTTAATGGCATCCTGCATGAATTATGAAACTAATTGCCTGTCAATAGAACAGAACTATATAGCTACAAATTTAATCTGATTGAATTTGTAGCTATATAAACATATACAGTACGTTAATCATAAAGAACTGGTTATCAGAATGTCATAAATTATCATAAATTCTTTATTAAAAGGTCGAACCCCTGAAAAGCCGCTACAGGAAATACTTTCAGGGGTTTTAGATTTCTTTCAATTTCTTCTCTGTGGAGTCTACGGAACGAGTGTCGAACCAACTGAAGGATTTTTTCTGGCGTATATACCCACTGAAAGACAGTGTAGGCTTGACTTTTAGCAGCTTACATGAGCCACATTTTCAAACTCGTTCAAAATATAAAATTTTAGAAAACTGGCGATTATTAATAATATGAGCATAATTAGACAAAATGATAAAGGAGGCCAGTTGGGCTCCTTTATCATTTATAGCGTATACTATTACTACTATCGCAAACTATTAGTGTAAACCACATTCAGTATTAGTCATTTTTGTTGCTTACAGAACGGTAGCATTTTGTAGCATTTCATTTAACTCACTGAAAACAAATAACATAGCTAGAAAAACAAGAACTTTCCATGTAGCAATTTTGTAGCATTTATGTAGCAATTTTGTAGTATTCCCATAGGACTCGATTTTTTCGATAATCGACTGAAAATCAAGCAATATATTTATTCGATTAATTCCTAGAATTTTAGTTATAATAGAAATATAAAATCAAATTCATTTGTCTGCTGCTTTTTCTTTTTCCACGGGAACTTTTAGCACTTCATATTTTAAATATTCGCCTACCAACTCAGCCTTCTCCTCTAGGAAGTTGTCAGGTGCTATTTCTAACATAACTTGTAAACAAATAAACGTATGCAGTACCATTAAATCTAAACTTTGTTTTAATGTACTTTGTTGTTGTTGTTCTAAACGACGCATTAAGTCATAAGATAATAATCCAAAATGTTCATACTTAGAATAAAAACTATAGGTATTGTAGTATTTCGACAATCCTTTCATTTCATCATTTCCAGCAGCTAAACATTCAAAAATTTTTTTCACTTGAGGCGCTTTAGGGAACCTTCCAGCTGGTGCGACACCGTCATTATTATAAGGCTGTAAAAATGCTTCGTACTTGCCAGCCATGTTTGCAAATGCCTCGTGTAGTTGTGCTTCAGAAATCCCGCCACCTGTTTGAAATGCTTTTAAGTCTTTTAAAGTATGCGTAACTCCCGCTCCGAGAATAATGTTACAATATTCAGTCACTTCACTTTTTTCTTCATGAGGTTCTTTCCCTGCTTCTTGGACGCTTTTCAATACCTGATACCCTCGTGCACCAATCATAAAATCAAGTATCAAAGTTCGAGCAACAAGTCCTGCTGCAAATTCATGAGTCGGATCTTGATCAAGATTTTCAATTAGTAATTTAAGGCTCTTAGTGCCTGCATATATTCGCTCTAGAAGTCCTAAATAAAAAAATGATATTCGGTGTACATTAGCGCTATTGTAATGATGAATTGCTAGGTTTGACTCTGCCATCACAAAATCTAAATGTCTAAGGGTTTCTTTCATAAAATAAATATTTAATTTCTTTTATAAAATTACGAATGCGGAATAAGGTATAGATGGATCCATTTTAATGCTATTTACAACCCCAACATCCATTAGGTTTTAAAATACGGGCAAAGTAAGCAGGGGTAGTATACTCAACTAGATTTTTCAATTTTATTACTTGTTGTATATCACTGTATCCACTCGTTGAGCAAGTGAACCTTTTATATTGTTTAACTTATCATTAATCCTCAACATTTACAAGTTCAGCGAGCTTGGCAGCAATATCCGTCATTATATTTTCTCCTGTACTCAGGCCACTTCGCGATGCAAGCATGGGGCTTACTTCACGTAGAGCTTCGAAGGATGTCTTATGCACAATAGGAATGAGTTGGTCTCTTGCTAAAAGTACTGATAACTCCTTGTCGGCAATACTCTGCCCCTGGATGCGGCATAAAAACGCGGGAGTCACCAATACGATACCAACACGCGATTTCGCAAGTCCTTTATCGATTTCGCGAAGTAAAGACGTGCCAAGTTCAACATCCTTCTCACTGAACCAGACTGAAACACCGCGTGACACGAGCAGATCATGTAGTTCCTTCGCAGCGCCTCCTCTATCGTCCCAAGCATGGCAGAGAAAGATGTCCCGGAGATCAGGTTTATTTGCTCGCTTTTCGACAGTTTCGCGGAAAGGTGTGAGTGTTTGCACTTCCGTAGAAGTGTACATCACAGACGAGCCAGCTCGTGACCAGCGCGGCCTTGCACTTCTACTAGACTTACCACTACTTCCCGAAGAGGAGTAAGACGGATATGAACTCGATCGGTAGCTACTATTGCTACTACTATAACCGCTGTAACGACTACGACTACTGCATGCGGGGCAGGCTGCTGCCGCGCTTGCTGTGCGATGACCTCTATATGGTGCTGTGCATCTTGACATTTGCTTGAATTTAATGTTTTTTGTTTTTTGAAAAATAATGCTTCTTCCTGTCTATATCCTTCTTCCTGCCTTTTTCAATCTCCTCTTTATCCCATAGCCGGGAATACCTTATTTTATTTTTGACGATCCAATAATGCGATCTGCATTTGAAGTTCCAGTTGCCAATAGACGGATATAATGAAACTGATTTCCCATCAAAAGTCAACTCCCAGTCAGTCGGGGATAGAGGTGTTACAACCTCATTCCCACAGCCACACACGCATTTGTGTATGGCTGTAGAATAAGGGATTGAAACATACAATATGCCTTCTTCAAGCGCTTCAGGCATAAATTCAACGAATTTATATTGCAAGGTCTTCATTACGCAGTTGTGAGACATTTATAGAATAGGTTATATGATGCTCCTGCTTGATGTCCTGATAAAAACCACACATCTTCTTCCATTTGATTACCGCCAGGTTTGCAGTTAATGCATTCAGTTCGGCTATCTGGATATTCGTATCATATTCGTTATTGGTGTCATCAGCGCTAGGAACTCGTAGAAACAGGTGATCATTCTTACTTGCTGTACCTGAGGTCATGCGCAAAGTCCCGACTAAATTGCCTTCCGCAATATTTACGCCTAATCCGAGATCTATAAACGGAATGCCTTTTTGAAGTAGATAATTTATTATTATTCTTCTCGCAGGGCTCTTGTCGATTGCAATGAAGACATAGCTCATAATATCTAGCTCGCTCAGGTTTTCTTCGGTAACATAACAGGCATGCGAAACTACCTGCTTATGCATGTTTGAGTAGACCATGGCATAGTAGTCAGTTTTCATCAATTCATCCTCAAGTTGCTGTAATGATGCCGCACCGGGGGAACGGAAAGCATTATGCTGTTGAAATAGGTCTCCATCGAATAGATGTATTGCTTCAACAGGGCATTTTGCAACAAAGTCAAGTACATATGCGCCAGAACCTCCGAGCCCGATAATTGCAATTTTCTGCCTTTTTAGTTTGGAGTTTATTTCGCATATTTCTGCACGGCTTTCATTTGTATCAATGTACTTGAACACCCCATCATCGTTTTCCTCAGGTATCGGCTTAAAGGCAAGCGCGGTCACGGAATTATCAAGGGAATTAGCTGGCGCAGAAATGACCTTTATGTACTGTGAAATCTTGTGGAAATAATCAGTGTACCCATCTCTAGGTTTGTTAGAGAGGATGTAATTCGCGGTGAGATCGTGCAGCAGTGTTGTATTTACTTGCTGATTTACAAGTCCTGTCATAGGTGTGCCATCCTTATTGCATGGATGTTCGCCGATGAAATGGATTACATGGTTATTTGGTTTGGCAGTTTTGTTCCCGCTCAGGGTTAGCTCGCTTACCAAAGTCCCGTATACGATTTGCCGGTTACTGTTTACATAAGGTATGTGGTGGGTAACTAAGTACCCACCTTTTACTTCAATTGCATACCCTGCATCCCTGAGCTTTTTCAGGTCTGGACTACGACTTATTAGTTTGTGTGACATTAAATACCATTTTATGTTTAACAAACACTGTGTCGCCCGGCACCATTGTGCCCTCAGGATTTTCTTTTGGCCCCATGTCATAGGTCACCGTATATACGATATCCGGGTTCTTATCATAGGTACCGAAAGCAAGGATTACGACTTCCTCAAACATTATAGAACGTTTAGGCCAAGGCTTATTCCTGCCGTTAACAATAATGATCACTTTCTCTGGCTTTTGCTTCGTTGCAACCTTCTCAACACCCGGTTTAGATAGGTCTACTTTGAAGTCGTCAGTGATTAACTGGTCATCCTTGCCACCTTTGTCCAGATATAGATCCTCCTCTAGAGATATGTTGGCCAATTGCCTGATTTCTATACCAGTGATGAACTGCAGGTCCCATTCATACTGTTTGTTGTTAACAAGAAGCTTTTGCTTTTGCATTGCTAAAAGTTTTAGAATTAAAAAAATGATTACTAGTGTCGTGAATCACGACAGAATGCATACACCATCCCGGCATATCACATGTTTATTGGTGTAACCTTTTAGCTTCTATTACGTTTAGCTGTTAAAAATTCAGATCAGGACAGTAGGAAGGCTATGAAATATAAAAAATGTCCCTTATTTTTGCGGTGCGAACCAAAAAACAAGTGAGTAACTCGCTGGGCTACTCGAACAGTTTTTATTTTTACTAAGCCAGGCTGTATCAGTCTGGTTTTGTGCTTTTATGAGCATCCAAGAACAAAGATACAACCCGTTTTTAAAAAAATCAAATTTTTATACATTTTTAATATGTAAAGTTTAATAAACATTAGATTTTAAGCACTTGTGTTGCTAAAATAATACCCCTGAACTCATGAATTCTGTGTATAGATCTAATATCTTTTTTCCGGCACGATTGGAAATTTTCTTTTCCTTAAGTTTTTGAAGCATTTCGTCTTTATTACTGATGTTCAAAATGCTAATAAAATCTTCAAACGACAATTTATATTCTATTGCTAAATGCTTATTGTAAAATTCTTTGTTCTTGGCTAGTCTTTCGTCGACTTTTTTATTATTACCATTACTAATTTTTACAGTGTTAACCTTGAACTCAATATCATTGCTACCATTTGCAAGTGCCACTTGATATCTAAGCATGTAACTGTCCAAGTAATTTTGCATAAAATAATTGTTAGTCTCAAAAATTGCCTTAACACAATTTCTACTGAGATTAGCGAAGCCATTGTAAGCTCCCCAAAATGCATAGGCCATCCATTGATGATCTAATAATTTAGTCTCCACATAATTCTCAAGCCTTTCAAAGCTGTCAGGGTTAAAAATAAACGCAATGAAGTTCTTCATTGCATCAGAAGAAACGTTATCAATCGAATAGGAATTCACTTCATTATTTATATACCGATAGAGTGTTGATTTTTTAGAGTTTTTGGTAAAGACGTTTTCTACATCCTCAATTAACGACAAAAGCGCAACCTTACTCGTTTCTCCCTTACCAAATTTTGAATGTCTAAAAATGCAATCGCTTATTTGCAAAAATTCATTGTAGGAGTTTGAATTCAAACTCATAAATTCATTTGGCAACTTAACAGTACTGTCTTCAAGACTAAATGAAACTCCTTCAATATCAATTTTCTTGTTTAGGGATTTCTTAATTGTCTCAGATTCCAAATATTTCGAGATATCATAAAATATAAGCTTTATTCTATCGTTGATTTCATCCCTTGTTGCCTTGGCCCAATTACTATTTGATTTTAGTGATCCGATATAATTATTTACTTGGTCTTTGAGCATTTCCAAATAAAATATTGGGCTTTTATTATGTGCATGTGCATTATAATATGCAACTAACTTATTCCAATTATTAGTTCCTAAAATCTCATCATCTAATATTTTATGGTTTATGTAGCTGATTGCACCTGCCAAGTCTTTACATCTTTTCGGACTTTTTTTCACTATTAATTCTGCAATCGCTAGCTCCGAAATTTGCTGGTCAGGAAAGATTGTGTTAAGCAACTGTTCGGATGAAAGTATCGATGCATTCAGTCTTTTTATGACAACTTCTAAGGATTTTATAGGCGATATAATGCCTTTATATCCAGATTCATCAATGCGATTGTTGCTAACTTTATTCTTTAATTCAGCAAAACAATTCACTATTTCTTGAAGAGCTTTCTTCAGTCCAATTTCTTCTTTTGAATTTTCAGTTAATACTCCTGCAACTAAGGCATAAACAAACCCTTTAAAGCTATTAAATGCCCTATCTTTTATAATTTCGCTTTTGACAGTATCAGTATCAATTTTTAATTTCTCAATAGACTTAGTATCAACCTGTTCACCAATTTCTGAATTTACCACTTCAAAATTGCTATCATATTTTTTTATTCCTTTTGTTGGTAAAGAGGTTTCTGACTTCAGAAGAACGAATTTTTTATCTCTTTCAGAAAAAAATAGAATCTTAAAATTGTTCTTATTTAAATAGATCGTCTTCTGATAGCCGACTGAGTCTTCATTAATCAAAATGACATCATCTTGAGATATGCAGGTTTCGTCTAATTGTAGGATGAATTTAACACTATCGTCAGATTCATTTGGAATGACATATTTCGGAATTTTAGTAAAAAGTATTAGAGCCTTTTCGTGATGTATTTTTGGTATTTTGTAACTGTAATCAAACCCGAACCCTCGTTGGGGGTAAAATATATGAGGTGAAATGCTCTCACTAGCAAAGATGCTTTCAAATGTAAAATCCTTAGAAGAAAGCGGGATATAATAATGTCTCATCTCTTAATCATATTTTGATTTTGGGATATCGTTGATAAATGGCGATAAAGTAGAACTATATGTTAGATACAAGTTTCTGTAGGATCGAGTTAGCGCAACATAAAAGGGTCTCCTATAACGAGGTAAATACCAATCCCTATGGATTGGGCTATCGCAGGGGACATCACAAAAGGGGATAAAGACAGTTTCGAATTGGAGTCCCTTTGAGCTATGATAGGGCATTACTTTAGGGAGATCGGAATCAAAATCCAAGTCCATTCTGTCGCGTTCATCTCGGATTTTACATTCGACTCTTATACCAATGCTTTCAAAATACCTCTGGACAGAATCGACATTTCTATGACCATTTCGCCTAGGAGCACTGTTGGAAGTATTGAATGGTAATAATATTCCTACATCAGTATAATTACGAGTCTGAATTTCCCCTGCAATGAAATCAAGCTCCTTTTGCCAAGTAGCGAATTGCATCAATCTTGGCTTGTCAACACCTACTTTAACACATTTTGTTTCAAACGTACTGTCGCTTATAACGTGAGAAGCAAAAGAAGCAATAGTTTTAGGTAAGCGGTAATTTAGTTTAAGTTCTTTTTGTTCGACATCTAGCAATTTTGCAATTTCCTCTGTAGATAGACTTCCGGAATAAAGCTGTTGTTGCGTATCGCCATATAGCATTATAGACTTTCTCTTCGCTGCTGAAAACGCGTTTATCTTCTCTGTACTAAAATCCTGCGCTTCATCAACTACTATATAATCTACTTCGTCTCCGTCCCACCCTTCCTCAACTACAATTTGATTAAGCTTTAGACCCAAATCTAATATACCCGATTTAATGAATTCTCTTAGAACTTTGGTATAAACTAACATTGTAAAGTCAGCAGGTTTATCCTCTGCAAGAGCTTTGATTCGAATATCATTCGCACGATACAACGCTAGAACAGTTTTGCCACTACCGGCACAGCCTTTAATCACATAACTATCATCAATACTCAATTCTCTTATCTTTCTCTGAAACTCGTCTAATTCCCCGGGATTGATAAGCCATTTTTCTCGAGCCATAGTTACTGTTTTAATTTAAAGCAAACCTAAACTTGATATTCGAACTGTCATTGCCGTTGGGCTGACCTGAAATATCCTTGCAAGCTTATCAATCGCTTCTTCACTTCTCAAATCAATGTCAATTTTGTCTATTTCTCTTCTCAATAAACTGGTAGGCATTAGAATTGCAGATGCAAAATAATTTGCCTCTTGCTCCATCACTTTTTTATCCGGAGTATCTCCCGATGACTGACTTCTATAAATAAATTGCTTATCTACAAACAAGTGTGATTTATCCTTATGGAGTTCATAATGTCCCAGTTCATGAGCTATGGTAAACCTAGACCGAAGTTTACCTTCACTTTGATTATAACCAATAGTTGCTTTGCCTTCTTGTATTGCTAGCATTCCTGAAACACCATCTGTCATAGGGAATGGTACAATTTCGACTCCACGCGCCTTCGCAATTTTTTCAATATCAATCGGCAATGTCATATCCTGAAAGCCTCTTAATATCGCATTGACATTGCTATTAATTAATTTCAGATTCATCTCTAATCCTTTTTAATAGCTGTTAAAAAATCTAATACTGCAGATTGCGTGATTTTATCTAATTTATCTTGATCTGTAACTATATTTTTCAGTTCTCTTGTCTTTACTTTTACCTTTTGCTTTTCGGTTAATACTGGAATCAAATCTGAATAATCCATTTTAAAATAATTAGCAATTAGGATTATTTGATAAAGCGAAGGACGATGTTTACCTTTTTCAAGATTCGTTATTGAAGCACGAGACAAATCAAGATACGATCCCAGGTCTTCTTGTTTGATATTTCTCCTTAATCTTTCTGATTTAATTCTTATTCCTAACTCTTGGTAGAATTCATCTAATGATGGCAATATCATAAACAATTACTTTACACAAAGGTAATGTATAAAAGCATAAAATCAAGTTAAATGCTTATAATTCTTTACATTTTTAACTGAGTGAATCTTTCATTGAATTGCTTCACTATTGGACATTATCATCTGATTGAGCAGTAAATTACGTTTTTCGTTGACCACCTTTAGGGTTAATTTTCAAATCAAAAGTTGGTCAGCCTCGAAGATAATTTAGTGGTCAACCCCAGTGATATTTTCCACAACAGCATTTTACTAGTGTTAACCAGGCATTTTGGCAAGGTGTTGATGCACTCAGTTTAAGCATTGAAGAGGATTTTGAAACCCATCAAAAAATGCTAAAAGCGGAAATGCGAAAGAAAAAGAAGAACACGGTAAACAAATAATACTAGCTAGCATCACAGCACAACAGTTAAAAGAGGTGAACAACTTCTTATCCCTATATCAAGATTATACATTTTCCCTATCAACATATCGTTAGTATTTGCAGTACTAATCTATAAATCATTATACTAAATAAAGTAAAAGTACTCTTATAATAACGGGCTTAAAACAGCATCGAAGCAAATTATGTATAGTATTAGGCAAAAGCACATTGCATAGTAGAATTACACCCATTACATTTACAGTACTTATTTAAGATCTATGCGTACCATATTACTGTTTTCTTTATCACTTTTCTTTGGTTTGGACATTTCAGCACAGAATTATACAACACAACATAAAATTGAAACTATCGTCGCACAGCGCTGTATTTACCTGAACGGGGGTGCACGGGCTTCAATGGGAGGAAAGTCTCGAGTTACCATTCCGGTTTATTTGCCAAAAAATACGGTACGATGGTATTATAGTTTTTCGACAAGTCCGGGTGAAAGCGGAACTGACAACTTGAATTTGCTGCTGCAACTTTCATCAATAGTAGTTGCTCCAGCAGGTATAACAAGAACAGCCTTATCAAATGTGCAGATACCCACAGGTTCTGCAAGTATTGATGTCTATTTAATGAATCAAGCTAATGCTGATGCTTTTCTACAAAAAGTAGACAATAATGGTGGTACCTTTTATTACAACAGAGATGGTTCTGTGTTCAATACCCGCCAAGCTTTAGTTCCTGTAAATGCAAACTTAAATAATCCATTGTATTTAGGTTTGAAAAATCCAAGCACAATGGATGGTATTAATATCACCATTGAAGTTGTTGCTGAAACAGCCGAAGAAGTCTACCAGGATGAATGGGTAAGCGAAAGCATGGATAAAGTCTTTGAAGACTGTATAAATAGCTTCAGTCTAAGCGATGCTGTTCATAAACAGATATGTAATTGTTTTAAAGACAAAATAATAGCGGCTTACACTCCTTCATCTTTCAGTATGCTGTCAAATAGTGACTTAAATAAATTATATAGTGATTACATAAAAAGCTGTGCAGAACAGAGCGGACAGTCTTCTGTTTTACAAAAAGATAAACGTATAAGGGAATTAGATGAACTTATAAAAGGACAGACTATAACTAAAGATTATGTAGACCAGGAAAAATCACTTTTAGAACTACTCACCCTTGGAGTAGATAATTATCGTGTTTATAATTCCCTTGCCTATTGCCAACTATGTTTAAAAAAATATGACGAGGCTAAAAAAAGCCTTACAATCGGTCTCGGGAAGAACCCCACTGACCTTTTCCTACTTGGCAATTTGGGAGATTATTATTTATTAACTAACCAGTATGACCAGGCAATTCAGATATTCCTTCAGTATAAAAATGAAAAGTTAGAAGACAAAAGGCGTTTTAAAGAAGCTGTCGCAAGTGATCTAAAAGAGTTTGAACGACTTGGTTTAAGCAATGATGATTTTATTAAGGTAAGAAAAGAACTGCGAATCAATTAGTTGTGTAACTATTACAACCTTAACGCATATATTAGTTAAAGTTGGTTGTATAAAGTCTTTTTAGTAAGTTTAGTAAAGAAACAACATGAAACTCCAAGGAACTATCATCACTGCTATGTTGTCGATATTGCTTTTGGCATGCAACAATGTAAACGACACAAAAAAAACAGTTGACAATATAACGCCTGTACCAAACGTTAACACCCACCTAAATGTTTTTGAAAACATAGAACATGTTCGAAGTAGTTTATCTAGTGTTGGTATTGGTACGCTGGGTGAGTGGAAAGAAGATGGTATGGGTGGGTATATGAGTACAACTAGCTATTATCAAATCGAAGGTGACAATAGCAGTATGCCGAATAACCTAGCATACTATCTAGAAAGTACTAAAAGCGACAAAATCGAATCCATAAAATTGGTATTTAACCTCAATAATTCTGAAGCAAAAATATTGGCAATTGAAAAATATAAAGACGTTGCTTTGCAAACGTTCAAAAAATTAGACATTCCTTTTTCAAAGGAGTTGCAAAATGCGATATTTAACCTAAAGGAATATTCTGCTCAAATTGATAATGTTCAAATTATCCATACCCTACAACAGTCTAATATCAAAACTTGGGTTTTGACCATTAAGCCTATATAATCACGTAAGATACTTAAACTATGAAACAAAAAATTCGGTGTTTATACCGGTTTTTTTGTGAATGTTTAATATTAAATTTGGTTTAAAAGTGAATTGCATGAAAACTAATAAAGGATTTGGTTTCGTGAACCTTGCCAAAAAATCCTTAGCTGTAATAAGCGCTGCTATCGCCTCGCTCGGAAATAAGGATGTTATTGCTCAAACCATACCAGTCATTGACGAAGGCAAAACTACTCGCTATGAAGAATATCAAAAGAAGATACTAAAGCCTAAACTGGTTTTGAAGGTTAATTTCAACAACCCCGGGAATAGCTTGCTAGCGATGCACCGTTCCCATTCATCACACCGTTCCCATTCATCGCACTCGTCACATCGTTCTCATTATTCATCTTCTAGCTATTCACCATCATATTCAACTCCGACATACACACCTTCTTCACCGTCGCATTCAACTCCAACACCTTCACACACTACACCTCCGAAGTCGCAATCTAATTCACTCTATAGCACAAGCCCATCGTCAAATACAGAATCTTTACTAGAATACTTTGAGCTAGGAAGCAGGACGCTTTATAAGGGCTGTCAAGGAACGGACGTTCAAGAATTACAGCAACTTTTGATTGAAATTAAATTAAGCACACCAATAACTGGATATTTTGGTACACAAACAGAAGAAGCTGTGAAGAAGTTTCAAACGGCAAATGAATTTAAGTCAGATGGGATTGTCAATGCTAGAATTATTGCAGCTATTAAAAAGAAGAAAAGTGAATTATAAAATAGTAGATAGCACTATTGAACTTCTTGTTGATGAAAGCATTTACAGTGTAGATGTCTTACATAAGTGTTTTTATTGGTATAGTTCTGGCTATGACATAACGATATTGCGTTCTGACATAGCAGATGGATGTCTGCAAGTCCAAATTAGCCCCAAAAATAAGTCTAATGAATTTGAAGCAGATTGTCTTATTTCTAGGATAAAACAAGACCTCATTGACTATAAACTTAGGGATATTGTTACAAAAGAAACTCAATCTATAAGAGAATTAATTATTGCGAAGGCATTCGCTTACTACAACCTAGATACTAATCCGGCGACAGATGTTTCCGACCCAGTTGGCTTTAATCCTAATCATGATCATGTAAATGGATAACCTCCCTGTAAAGAATACCAGAAAGTTTAAAACTGAAGAGCATTATAATAATTCTTCATCGTACCATTTACTGCCTTTTCGGTTTCATCGAATAACTAGTTTGAAGGAGGTGTTAGTAAATGAAATTGGTGATTTCTTGTTAGTTCCAATAGGGACAGCCAAAGCTATCATTACAAAAAGCTTTACTCGTAATGAAAACGAAGAGCTCTACGGAGATTTAATCGCTAACTTTTTTATATCAGAAACTCCTATCCCAGAGCTATTGGACGTTTTAGCGGTTCGATATAGAACAAGAAAATCCTTCCTAGATTATTTCACATCACTTCACATATTTGTCATAACACTTAGATGCGAACACACCTGCCATTATTGCCAAGTATCTAGAGTTAATAAAGATATAGACGCGTTTAACATGCAAAAGCACCATATTAATGCTGGGATTGATTTAATGATGAAATCGCCCAACCCGGATATTACTATGGAATTTCAAGGTGGCGAAGCATTACTTGCTTTTGACAAAATTATCTATGCCGTCGAAAGAACTAAAGTTGAAGCACAAAAGTATAATAAAAACATTTCTTATGTAATCTGTACAAATCTCGCTCCATTAACAGACGATATACTACATTATTGTAAAAGCAATAATATCCTGATTTCGACTTCGTTGGATGGGCCGGACTATATTCATAATCAGAACCGTCACAGACCTCAAAAAAATAGCTATGAACTAGCCATTGATGGGATAAGAAAATGTCGAGAAACTCTAGGAGAAGAGAACGTGTCTGCACTTTTGACAACAACAGCCCTTTCTCTGAAGTATCCATTTGAAATAGTTGACGAATATTATTCACAGGGATTTAGAAATATTTTCCTTCGTCCAATAAGCCCCTATGGTTTTGCTACTCATAATGACAAGAAGAATAAATATGAAACATCAACCTTTCTAGATTTCTATAAAACAGCACTAGGGCGAATTATCGAATATAATTTACAAGGACAATTTTATCGTGAGGATTACGCTAGCATCATTCTTAAAAAGGTATTAACACCTTTCCCTGTAGGGTATGTTGACCTTCAGTCTCCGGCAGGGATGATAAATAATGTAATAGTATTCAATTATGATGGGAAAGTGTATGCCACAGATGAATCTAGAATGTTAGCTGAAATGAACGACTATACATTCTTACTTGGTACAGTAGAAGACAGCTATGAAGATATTTTCTATGGCGCTAAGGCTTTAGAGCTATCAGAGTATTGGTTAAATGAAACATTGCCGGGATGCTCGGAGTGTGCATTTCAAGGATATTGTGGGTCAGACCCTGTATTTAATTATGCAACACAAGGAAGCCTTGTGGGTTTCAGACCAACGAGCGCTTTCTGCCAAAAGAACATGGAAATTATCCGCTACCTATTTGAGTTAATGGATAGCGACAAACGTATAGAAAAAGTATTTAAAAGTTGGATAGTAGGTAGAACATAATGATATTAAAAACCAAAGGCATATCATCAAATATAATTTCTCCAATCGTTGGTCGTGTCACGCGAATGCCATCGAATAATGACGGTGTTAGTATTCTTCTTGTAGATGATGATGCAGGTGTAAGTTATTTCGATAGATATTCAGGTGTCCTATCATCTTTAGGTTATAGGGAAATAGGAAATATTCCACAAGTACATTCTATACCAGATTTAAATCATCTTAGTGAAGGGGATATTGTTGTTATAAATGCTGATGGCGTAATAAATACGTTATACCGTGTCAATTCAAATCACAATTCAATATTGGTAACGGAGAGGTGTAATAGCAATTGTCTTATGTGCTCGCAGCCACCCAAAGACAAAAATGATATTGAGTATTTGTCTGCTATTCATGAACAATTAATACCCTTAATTCCAAAAGATTGTATTGAATTAGGGATTACTGGTGGTGAGCCGACATTATTAGGAAGTCGCTTTTTCAAGCTACTTGAACTTATCAAGGTGCATTTGCCCGAAACAGAGATACATTGTTTGACCAATGGGAGAACTTTTGCATGGAATAATATGGTTAGGGAGCTTGAGAAGCTAAATTATCAAAAACTAATGCTAGGCATTCCTATTTATTCCGATTATCACGCAATACATGATTATGTTGTTCAGGCAAAAGATGCTTTCAATCAAACCATTAGGGGCCTTTATAATCTAGCAGAAATAGGTCAACGCATCGAGCTGCGGATTGTATTGCACAAGCAAACTGTTCCACGGTTGACCAAGCTAGCAAAGTACATTTACAAGAACTTGCCATTTGTTGAGCATGTAGCTTTTATGGGGTTGGAATATATCGGCTATACACCGCATAATATTAATAAACTTTGGATAGACCCTTTTGATTATAATAACGACTTAGAAGAAGCTGTAGAATATCTATCATCATTCGGCATGAATGTGTCAATCTATAACTCGCAACTCTGTGTTATGCCTGAAAACTTATGGCAATATGCGCGAAAGTCAATTTCCGATTGGAAAAATGAATATTTACCGGAATGCCAGCAATGTACCATGTTAAATGAATGCGGCGGCTTATTTACTTGGAATCTAAAAAAGTATAGTACACATATAAAAGCATTAACATAATCGCCATAATTATAAAAGTGGAAATCTTAGCTTACTCGATATTGTAGTCCTCATACTACCATTCTATGTATTAGTGGGAATGGATGACCTACAACTCTATATTCAGCTATGTTAGCTAAAACAATCGGACATCAAGGCAGTAAAATATGAATCACTTCTTCTCAATCTCACTCAGCAAATTAAGTATGAGTTCATTTTGTGTAGTCAATCTTTTCAAAAGTTGCGTATTCTCAACAAGAATCGTTGACTCTAATACATTCAATCTTTCTATTAGTATGTGATGCTCGCGCTCGATCTTCGCCCGTTCTTCAAGTAACTTAATATATCGTTGCTCTAAATCAGGATTATCATGTTTTACCACTAAACTGCTAGTGTCATGAATATGTGTATCAAGTAGCATATTGCCATATCCTAACGTCTGCTGATTATAACTTTTATATACTTCTAGATCAATGGAAAAGCCTTTACTAACCGCATCCAAAAACTTATCGCTCATTGCCTTTTCACCTTTCTCTATCCGGCTTACCGTAGTTTGTGATCGTTGTATACGTTTGGCGAATTCCTCCTGGTTAAGCCCCGTACTCCCCCTGAACTTCTTTAAATCGAACGTTTTCATAAAATTATCAGGAATGCACTATGCTTTTTTCATGATTTTCAATGCTTTATTATGCCTTTTCATTACTTTTGCGAAAAACATACTCCTTTCAAATGTACAATATTTTAGAAAATATGACAATACTTCAGATAGAATAGGCAATAATTAGGCATAAATAAGAACAACAAACTATACATGGGACAAACAACAAACTACCGATTCAAACTCAGAGAATGGCTCAACAAACACAATGCAGAAAGCAAGCGACTGGTTATCAATAATTTAATAAAAACAAGCGGCCAGAGCCGATATACCATCAGGCGAATCATGTATATGAAAAGAGATGATGCCAGCTATGTTCGCAAAGAAACGATTGAAGCTATATGTAAGATCCTTGATAAAGACACCTCAGATTTTGAATACCCTACAACTAACAAATAATGAATTCCGAAAAGGCACAAGTGCTGGAATTATACCAATCCCTTTCTGCACTACAACCCAAATACCACGAATTATACCGAGCATTAGAAAAACAATACGAATCTTGCCAATGCTACGCTTGCAAACTGCGACTAATTGCTTTTGGGATGGAAGTAACATCCTTAAACTCCAATGTCACTCATCTGGAAGCACAATTGTTACCTCCTCTAATTGGTATACTTGATAAGCTAACAATCAAATACAAGATCAGTAATGATCAGGTATTCATACTGAATTAAGTTTCACTTTTCGCAATCTATTTAACACGCACCGATAGACAAGCTATCGGATGCTAAATATTTGTAGCCTATAATGGTCACCAACCCAACTGCAGACGCACAAGATTTTTTTGAGAAGCGAATGGCATTACTTGGAATAAGTAATGATATGCTTGATATTGAATTGTATACTGACAGTATAGAGAATTGCCAATACCATAACATCCCTAATACAAGAAAGGAATACAGCATTTTTAGGGCAAATGATAAAGGGATTGGCATTCTACTCTATACAGTCAGGGGAGAAGTACATTGGTTCAGAAGTCTTGAAGGCAAGCAGAAAACCAGTGAATATTATCAGACTCGTTTATTGCATCCTAAAAAAAGGAAAGATAGCTCAGTACAGAAGTATGACATTCCCAAAGGACAAAAGACGCTACCTTTTTTCCCTCCGCTATTACTTAGGCATTTTGAATCAGGTGAAACTATTGAAACATTGTACCTTACAGAAGGACATTTTAAGGCTTTTAAAGCTACAATGCACGGCATTCTTTGTGTAGGGTTACCTTCCATCACTTGCTTACGTGATAAGGATGGACTCATGCACGATGACATCATTGCATTGATTAAAAAATGTCAAGTGCAAAGGGTGGTGTGGCTACATGACGGAGACTGTCGAAATATAACATCCAAGGAAATAACAGACCAAACTGACCTTAGTACAAGGCCGTACATTTTTTATAAGAGTGTAGAGGCTTTTTATGACCTCATGAGTAAGGAGGGTGTTCGCCTGTACTTCGCCCATATCAACTCCCAGGAAGTGACGGGAAATCCAAAAGGACTTGACGATTTACTTTGCTCACTGAATGAATCTGAACAACAGGAAGCAGCTAAAGAGTTTAATGACTTCAGGGTACAGAAATCGGGGACATATACAGGTGTTTACCTGACGCGAATAGAAGTGACACGTTCTACCCGCTCTGTCTTTCAATATTTCATGTTGGATAATGTGGATGATTTCTATCATTTTCATCTAGAGCAACGGATGGAATTGAAGGAGTTACAATTCAAATTCTTCGGGACTATCTATCGGTATGATCATGGTTCTAACAAATGTGTGATTGTAACACCTAAAAGTGCAGCCAATTACTTCCGGGTAGGCGATACTTATTATCAATATGTTGAAATACCTGATCAATGGAATACCCTAGTAAAAACATTTGAGCGCAGGGAACGTAAAACTATACTGGAAGATAACGGTAAAGATATTTTTGAGCACATACACAAATACACATCCTTTTGTAATGTACCAAGCCATACAGACTATCAGCAGGTCATTCACAATTGTTATAACCTCTATCATCCATTTGATTGGCAACCTTCCGAAGAAGATAGCTCTTGTCCTCATACACTGGGCTTCATCAAACATATATTTGGCTCGGAGAGCATATTACTTAATCTTGACGATGCCGATAGCGCTATCGAAAGATGGGAATTAGGGCTGGACTATTTACAATTA
Organism: Chitinophagales bacterium; assembly: GCA_017303395.1. Classification (GTDB taxonomy): domain Bacteria; phylum Bacteroidota; class Bacteroidia; order Chitinophagales; family Chitinophagaceae; genus Polluticoccus. Next base: position 84,708 of record JAFLBN010000007.1, on the reverse strand, counting down.
CTGTTTCAAAAACCACAGCAGGTTCTACCTATACTTTGCTTAATCAGTAAGGAACGACAAACCGGCAAAACAACTTTTGGTGACTGGTTGAAAGAGCTTTACAAAGAAAATATGGCCATAGTAGGTAACGCAGACTTGAAAAGTGAGTTTAATGCCCACTGGATCAGTAAGCTTATCGTAATGGTAGATGAAACCAAAGTTGACCAGGAAGTGGTAGTTGAAAGGCTCAAAGCGTTATCTACAGCAAAATCGGCTATTTGGAACAGTAAAGGCAAAGACCAGAAGAGCATACCAACTTTTGCCAAGTTCATCCTAATCTCTAACAGGGAAGAAGATTTTATTCGTATTGATAAACATGAAATACGCTTTTGGGTAATTCGTGTGCCCAAACTATCAGAAGAAACACTAGACGTTAAGTTGCTTCGAAAAATGGTGGATGAAATACCCAGTTTTTTGAACTACTTGTGTACCAGAAAAATTAAGGCTCCGGAAAAAGAACGCCATTGGTTTGAAAGCCGTTTACTGGTAACTGAGGCGCTGCAGTCAATAGTTGCACACAGCAAGATTACTGTTGAGAAGCAAATTGAGATAGCACTAACAGAACTTTTTGAATCCAGTGGTGAACAGATCATCACCATGCAATTAACTGATATAGCTACGCTTGTTAAACAACAGAACAAAAGCTATGTGAGTGAAGTACTAAATAGAATGGGGTACAAATCATCAGAATATCCGTCTTCAAAGTATTTTCCACGTATCAGCGAGAGACGTGAGTCTACGGGTGAAATACATCTTTGCTGTGAATATGTAAAGTTCAAGGGACGATTCTACACTTTCCAGCGTAAGAATTTTACAGCTTCTCCCGAAGGCATTGTTGAAGATTGAGTCAAGTTCACAATGGCTTTAACAATATGGATATTACAATAGTGTAAATCGTCAACATAAAGTGGGCTAAAAAGAACTTAGATTGAGGTAATGTTTTCATTGTTAATATTTATAAAACAATATCACTCACAAATCAATCTTTGTTTTTCATGTTGAGATAATTAAATTAATACAATATTATTATTAGATTTTTGTAACTTGATATCTATAAACCTTCTGACTTGTGTCATTGATGATGAACATAAAATAAACTCCTGGTTGAAGTTTGCTCATATCTATTCTTTTTACATTGTATTCTTTCAATGCTATTCTACCGTCAGTACTGAATAAAATAACATTCACATTTTGAGGACTCATTATCGTTAAGACATCTTTAACAGGGTTAGGAAATATTTTCGCTTGTTGTAGAGAATTACCATCAACACCCAGAGAATAGACAGTGAAAATACTAGAAGTGTCTAAGCATCCATTACTATCAACTACAACTGAATAGTCACCAATTTTAGACGCATAGTATTCACTATCTATTGCGTTATTAATAATGTTATTGTTGAATAACCATTGATATGAGTCATACAAGTTACTGGTATGTAATGTGTCACCATGCCTAATAACCTGTGGACTTGGTAGCGTTTTAATAGTAACTGTTATTGAATTTGACTCTACTACGTTACTTACTTTACAAGTATCATTACAATACATATTACATGATATTACGTCTAGATTATTTAAAGCTGATGTATTGTAGTTTTTACCAGAAATATTATTAGTGTATCCATTTTTACTCCAAACATATGTGATACCTACATTAGCATTAGAGTGAACAGCTGTAAACGTAACGGGACTACCTTTGCAAATAATAGTGTCTGGACTAATCGTAATTGAAGTAGATACTGAATCAAAATGGAGACAATTAGAATTTGTAATTTTTGCTAAATACCCATCAAGTACTCTCGTATAATTAAGTGTATTTGAATAGCCATTTTTAGCAATATTTGAAGTGCTGCCAGTTGTACCTGCTATATATACGTTCCCGAAAGTATCAGCAGCACAGCTTTTAATGTCATCGTTTCCAGAATCACCATAATAACTGCTCCATAACCTGCCGCCATTATTCGTAAACTTTGTGATAAATCCATCGCCCCATCCAGGTCCGCCACCATATAGATTCTGAACACCGTTGCTTGCTATATTACTCGAGCTTTGGGTGCTGCCTACTAAATACACATTACCAAGATTATCAACAGCGCACGCATTCGCCCAATCTATGCCACTTCCTCCATAATATGTTGCCCATTGTCTTACACAAGAGCTATCAAATTTAACTAAAAAGCCATCGCCAACGGTGTTTGAAGGACCAGCATATAGGTTCTGGAAACCATTGTATGCAATATTATTAGTACTTACTGTACTGCCACATAAATAGACGTTACAAAGACTATCAACTGCACAGTTACCTGCTAATTCTTGACCGTTATCACCGTAGTAAGTTCCCCAGGTTCGAACTCCATTACTATCAAATTTGACTAAAAAAACATCATCATTCCAGCTAGCGGTATCTTTAAAGCCATTATGAGAAATATTACTACTACTATTTGTCTCGCCCACTAAATAGACATTGTTAAATCTATCTGAAGTTGTAGCAAAGCCTTCATCAGTACCTTGGCCACCGTAATATGTTGCCCACAATCTATTGCCCAACTTATCAAATTTTGCAAGAAATGCATCATAGCCGCCATAGCCAAAACTATTTTGATGTCCACCGCTGGATATGCCGGATATGCTTTCAGTAAAACCAGCAATATAGACATTCCCACTTTTATCTACCGTACAAGAAGTACCTTGATCATCTAAATCACTGCCATAATATGTTCCCCATTGCCTGATACCATCTTTATTGAACTTAACTAGATATGCGTCATTATCCCACGATGTCGCTTGAGTAAATATGCTCCGAAAAGCTCCGACTGTAGCTATGTTTGATGCCCCATTGGTATTACCACACAGGTAAACATTTTCCGAATCATCTAATGCTAATTGAGCAAAATTTTCTCCGAAATCACAATAGCCATAATATGTTGCCCACAATCTGTTACCATATTGGTCAAATTTTACAACAAAAGCATTGCGACCTCCTGAAAAATTATTTTGAAAGCCCCCATATGCTATGTCATTATAGCTATTTGTAATTCCAGCAATATATGTGCAACCCGATTTTCCAATTGCTACTGTCTCAGCCCAATCAGCGCCGTCTCCACCATAGTATGTACCCCATACAACAGTAGGATCGATAATGAGATCTTTTGATTTATCGTAGGGTCCAACGTTAAATGTTACTATATTATCCTTTAGTTCATACTTAGAATCTATCGTGGATTGGGAACTTTGGTATACTATGGGTGGAGATTCAATAATGTCTCCTAATGTAGTTTGAATACTTAACGAATTATCGTCTGTTAAGTTTAATGCTGTCATATACTTGTAGCATAGTTTAATATCTTTTGCAGAAGCTCCTGGGTGCAAAACAAAATCATACTTAAATTTGTCGGCAACAGTATATAATATCCAATCGATGTTTTCGTAAATATTTTTGATCGTAATTTTTTTGAATGATTTTACTTTGGTCAAACTATCATGCCCTGGTAAATAGTAATTTTCGCAGTAATTATCTAGCTCACATTCTCCCAATTTACATTTACTATTAGCATTAAGCAGTTGCATATCAACTCTATGGGTAGATTCGGTAAATGGTAATTTGTATCTAGTAGTCGAATCAATTTTATAACTCGAAAATAGATAGGTAATGCTAGTTTTACGGATATAAATATTTAAACCATTAGTTCTAATTAAAAACAATATACTATCAGCACCTATATGGCTTTCCTTTAATTGTCCCTTATTTTCAATGAATAATATTTTTTTCTTATTGAGCAAACTTATATCAATTCCATAAAGAACACTTGATGACATGCACAATAAAACCAATATAAAATAGTAGCGTATAACATTCATAATGAAATATTTAAGTAGAATTGTTCTTTAATGGTTTTACAATATCATTATTCAGACAATGTAAAATTATCGCCAAAATAATACTGAATCATTATAGACATGCCTCGACAGCTCTTCAAAATTAATGCTTTCATATTTTTTTATTCCTCTTTCCTTAATCGCAGAAACTTTATAAAAAGTATGAGAATATGCCTCAGCATTTTTCATTTTAATAATTAATATATTGCATTAAACATCACAATTCAATTTTAGCATACTTTGTAATTTCCTAAATACCAAAATGAATCTTATGTACCCAATCTATAGAAGAAAAATCCCAATAATGTCTATTGATAGAATACTCTTCGTAGGTAATACTAGTTTTATAAACATCCTTAAAAAATAGAATCAACGCAAATCGGTTGTATCTTTTATCAATTACTGATATCTCGATCTCAAAAGGATCGGTCCATTGCATAGTATCATCAAGTATTCCCCAAATCAATATTCCTTTACAAACAATTACATCTTCATTTATCGAAAAATTGGTAATTAACGTATCATCACACCATTTTCGGCTCTCCCATTCATCTGCTTCTTGTTGCATTAGAAATCCAATTATCGCAGCTATAAGAAAAGAAATATCGCCTAAAGAGTTATTTAAGTATAGTTCTGAGGCGTCATTTTCTATTTTATTTGCATAAGCTTCATTAACAGTTAATGCAACTAATTCGTCAATACTTTTCATTATTCAGATAAATATTTTTCAATTGATTTAATCAAATCTTGTTCAGCACCTTGCCTTTGACCGTGACCTCTATCTCTACCGAGTCTAGATGTAACTTTTATTCTTTGCTGAACACTTAATTTCAATTCGCTTAGTAGAATTTGTAATTCTTCTTTAGTATAATTTGGCAAATCTTTAACTCTCGGTAAAACCCCATGAACTTTACCTGTTGCATCAAGGCATGGAAGCGCCATAACCTCTGCGTCTTTTACTGTCTTAATAATAATGGACGGCTTAATGGGTGCTTTTGCAAAAACCACAAATCCTTGACTTCCAGAAAAACCGACAACATCTACATCATTTATTATTCTATCAATATTATCATCTTCAGTAGGGGCAACTATTGATCTGATTTGAAACAAATTTAAATCTTCATTGTACTCAACAATATTCCTAAGGTATGAATCTTCACCAAGTATTTTTGCGGAAGACTTTCTTAAGAGATTTCCTAACGCTCTCGCAGAACTTGCAGCATATAAATCAACAGCTCCTAGCTCAAGTAGCCTTCCTGCAGATAATCCATCACTATTGTCATAATTCGCCAAATCATAATCTTGTTTTTCTTCATTCCATGTACCATAATCCCAATTTCGCCCTTTCCCTGTATTACTAATTATTGAACCATCGCTGTTTGCTGTGATACCATCCCCAGCTTTGACAGTTTGTCCATTCTTATTTTTAAAATCATCGCCAAACGGATCATTATACCATAATGGATTATTGCCAAAAACCGAATAATTACTCTGATTAATTTGATCAACAGGGTCTAAGTTCCACCTTCTTGCCAATGTTGGATCATACTCCCAAAACAGTGCTGTATTGTGTTTAAAAGCACCAGCAATATCATCCTCACGCCTTTGCCCATTGTAAGACATTTTATACACACTATCAGCAATCTCATTATGCCACTCCTTCATTCTTTGCCCAAAAGGATAGTACCCTTGTGCAGTGCTAATGTCTGGTAGGTAATAATTGTAACTGGTTGCCCCACCACCGGCACTATGTCCAGTTTTTCTATCCAATACCGTTGCCAGCACATTACCCAAATGATCCGTCAACTCATAATGCCTATACCCTAATGTTCGTGACAAATACAATTCACCAAGGTGAGAGTGCATGTAGGGTTCTTTTTCACCGGCATCTATCAGGTCATTATACCTATTGTCATACCATACAGCAGGGCTGCTCAATCCAGTAAGTGGCATAATGCTTGTATTAACATTATATGTCTGCCTGTAGATGCTGTCTTTATAGTTCTGTACACCAAGTCTGCTACTGCCATATACGTGGTGTTCTGCAAGATTAGTTGTATCTACCACGGGGCCAAAGCTATATATGTTAACAGGCTCAAGCGGTGGTAAGCCAACATTGTAAGTACCATTTGTATTAACACGTGCATCATAATAGTCAAACGCCAGTACATCCTCCGCATTTGCCAATATGGTATCCAACACCTCTACATCTACTGCATTTGCTAGCCAATCTCCCAATACAACATCAGGATCAGCGCTATATACCAGTTGCATACGGTCGCTTAGCGTAGTATTCTCTGCAAGCCAGTCACGTGTCGTTGCCCAGCCATCCAAAAACTCCATTACCTGCGATTGCTCTGCATTAGCATGTACCAGATCCTGTACCAGTGCTCCAAATGTACTACTTGGTCCACGTAAGTTTGTCGACTCAAAAATCACATCATCCTGCATTACTGCATGATAAAATGCTTGAGATTGTGAGTTAACACCAGGATCCATAACCAATGTCTGAATAGCACCTACCACAGCAGGCTGTTGGCTATTCAACTTCATCCACTTGTACAATGTATCAGCATTCTGATTGTGCATGGGTGTTCTGGTAGCGTCTATGCCCAGATTTGTCCACATCTGGTTTAGTTCCATATCCGGCAGTTGGGTATCAAAATGCTCTAACAATGCCTTCCCTTCAGTTGTAAAGTTTAGTACCTCGTCAACGATATTTGCAGCCACTGTCGGAGAACCCATTAGTGCATTACTGAATATCTGTGGTGCTGCTGTAGCATCATAGTCTTGAAGATCATTCAGATAATCAGCTGCAATAGGCCCCGTAAGTATATTGCCATACAACGCTGGGCTATTATTGAAATAGAACCCTGTAGGCTTATCTGTCTGTGCATCTACCCATGTACCCATATTGTCAACTGCTTTATCAGCAAAGCCTTTAACAAAACTACCCCCAACAGCAACTGCATTCACGAACTTAGGGAAATTAGAATTTCCATAAACACCTGTGTTAGAAAGTTTAATCAAGGATATTTTAGAGAATATGGTATTGAACTTATAAGTAGCCAGGATATTGCCGCTCGCATCACGAACATAGTATTCACCGCGATGCTCTTCGTTACCGCCACCAACACTGGTAACCATATCTTTACGAACACGGTTGCCTTGCCCATCATAATCGTACCATAGTTTGCGTTTAGGCGATGAATTTAGGAAATCTACGCTACGCAGCTTACCATACAGATTCCATTCCATCTTTTGATTGGCAATGCTATCTCTCTCCAAATTACCAATTAGGTCATACTTGTAGTTATTAACTGGTTGCCCTTGTTGGAAGTCATCACCACCTACTATATTCGAAGCATTATCTGCTGCATAAGTCAACCTGTTGGTATTAGATGTGTAATTATACTTTATACTATCAATCTTTACTGGTGTAGATGCACCATTGTAACGTGTTAACCATTTCAGATTACCATCTAAGTCATACTGATAATTGCTTGCAAACTTACCGGTCGCCGAAGCTGTCAGATTGCTTTCATTAATATTTTCATAAGCAGCTTTTACCAAACGTTGAGCCTGATCATAAGTATAAGTTGCTCGCATATTATCATTAACACCACCACTATTAGATACACCACGTATTGCAGTAGTTGTACGCGCTATATTACCATTGTAAAGGCTCTTTGATGGATTAGCGAAATTGAAGCCATTCACGGAGCTGACAATTGGTTTATAATCGTCCGCAAAGTAGTCAATTGTATGTGCCATCGCATCACGGGCATAGCTTATATCACCTACTGCACCGTCAGGAACCATCTGCTTATCTGTACGTAAAACATCCCCGTTGATTGATTTTAGCCACCCTTGTATGGTATACGCGTAATCCAAGCTTTGTATCAAGTTATTACCAATCTTCACATTTGCCAATGGTCCATGTTTATAGTATCTGTAACGGGCATCCTTATTCCAGATCAATCCATCATTACTTGTTTCTACAGAAGTTATTCGATTGTCTGCATCGTAATCATAACGTTGATAGAACTGATCAGGGCGGTTTCTGTTATAACTGATCATATTTACCTTCCCACTTATCTGATCGTAATCATAATCGACTCTTTTGTATTGCTGTTTAGACTGCAGCATGGCTGGACAGTTATATGATACGGTCTTCACATTACCGACTGCATCATAGCTATAGTAAGTCACAAATTGTGGAGTGGGATCTGCACCACCATTATAGTCTGCAATTTTAGACTGGTAATAAGTTGTTGTACTAACCCTGTTAATCAAATTTTCTTGCGTGCTTAAATGTTCACCCGTAATTGCACCTATATCAGTTTTCATTGTGTCATACGTTGTAACAACAACATCATACCTGGTTTGCGTTCTTACATAGCGAACCAACGTATCAGTTGGATAGTTTTCATCATTATATGAATTTTCTACATAAACCGGAGCTGCAGCATTTGGAGTTGTAAGTATCACTTCGCCAGTTTCTCTAGGCCTGCTTTGATCGTCATACAAAGTATAGCTGTATTTACCTAAGGCTTTTTGTTTGTCATTCTGGGTGAATGCCAATCGGCCTGCAGCATCATAATAGAAATTAGTTATTCCTCCGTCAGGTGTAACTTGCCTGCGCAACAGGTTACGTGAGTCATAGAAATAGATTGTCGCTTTTGTATGTGCGGCATTACCTGAAGCATCTACACCCTTTGGTGGCACCGTGCGCTGCAGATTGCCATTCAGGTCATAATAGTAAAGTGTGACCATGTTTTTAGCATTCCGCGAGCACAAATAAAGTGAATCACGCGTATTGGCAAGCAAATGCTGGTACATTTTGTTGCTATGGCTGGCTACTGTTGAATCGAAATAATACGCATGACGAGCTTTACCTGCAAGTATTGCTTGTTCCTGAATCAAGTACTCACAATCAATACTGTCAATACAATCCGAACCACCAGGCTTGTTATACAAAACCACATCCTGTAAACGCTGGCCATACCCCAACGGAAAACTTGCATAACCCCTGCATTGAATAGTCTCTGTCGGTACACTGCTGTAATGCATATATGCTGTAAAACGATAGATACTATCTGTACCCGGTCCTATCTTAACATTATCCAATATCAGTGTATTGATATCAAATGGTGCATTTGCAGGTGGTTCCAAATAAACATTATACAGGGTATTAGATGGATCAAAATAACGATACCAATGTACGCCGTTAGCTTTTCGGTAAACCTTCAGGTTGGCATTAATAGATTGCGTATTTGAATTAGTTACTAAGAAAAGCTTACCCGTTCCGAGGACTCCACTAACCCATCCAAATATACTATTGACCCTTGCTGAACCCGGATGTGAACTTTGTACAGATGAGCCGATGTATAAGTCGCGCATATTATCTCCACAAGCTGGGTCATCATACCTCAACGCCATTGTTGAAACACCAGCCAATCTGTTTTTCAGATTATCTGCCTCAATAGAGTCCCTGATGTCGTTACGTGATTTGCCTTCCAGCGCATATACATAAGTCAGGTAGTTTTGCTTATTAGTCGTGTTGTAGTCCTCAGTACGATATAGTTGTGCATCTTTTAGTAAATAAGAGTTTGAGCAAGTACTTATGTAATTTTTCAGGTTAGCTAACAGACTAGCATGTGCATAAGGACTTGCATAACTACCTGTATAGGTAAAAACGCTATCAACATATTGTAATGTCTTACCATTATATATTGCTACTAGATCTTTGCTAAAGCTGCCATAAGTAGTAATGTAGGGCGATGGTGTACAAGTAGTACTGCGCAATACACGCAAAGGATCGGTCGGCATGTAGTTTATAATACTTGCACCTGCATTGATCCCCAATGTGATTAATTCCTTTTTGTAACGCAACATTGAGTCGAATGGCACTACACTTACATCTATATCTAAGTAAACATTTCCAGTTCCATAGTATTTTATACGCCTGTCCAGTATTTTTCTTGTGGTATACCTGTTAATGAAATTTATGATGGTATCAGCCATTATATCACTACTTGTGATATAGCGCATGAATGCTGCACGATTTGGCATCTCCACTGAATCACTGATAGCACACCCTTTCATCAGGTTTACATACTCGTAATAACTATGATGTTTATTTAATTTATAATTCAGGTAATTCGTCAGTGTTAAATCTACAAATGGGTGGTTACCGGCTTCATCGTAACCATACGTAGATTTATCCGCAACAAATGACTTAATTGCATTTTTTATATCCACACATGTCAGGCAAGCTAAAGGTAGTTTACCATCTGCCACGTTCATAAGTGGAATATCCTTACTCCAAACATAGTAACGCCTATTTGCCGTTGTATTGCCGCTTATATAATAATCTGCAATAGCTGTGTATTGAGTAGCATAACCCGTATTGAGCCCGTCATCATTATTTATACAATCAACATTATTCACTGTCAGACTGGTTGCGCCATCCAAATAAGGTGAATTCGTTGATTTACGTTTAAAATAAAAATAAATGCTTGTATTGGTACTAGGCTTGGTCACTTTCAGTTTTACGTATTTCAACGAAAAAGTACTCGAATATTTTATCGTATCTAGAAAGCCTTCTACCCAAACAGGATCGGTATTACTTGATAAGCCAAGCTTTGCAGCAATCTTATTTTCAAAACTATTACCTGCGCTCAGGTTAAACACCTGATATCCACTGCCGCTATAACTCGCTCCTATAATTGCGGTACCGACACCTCCTCGTGAAAGAAAACTTTTTAGGTCAGTATATATTTCAGGACGGCCACAATCATAGCTGTATTCCTGTTCGTCTTTGTCTGTATTATAAGCCAGTAAGAAACTATGACACAAATCATTTGTAGAAACATTCACATCATTGAGTGCCGCTTTTATCACTGTAGGCGTTAACTCACTCCCTAAACCTACATAATACAATAACCTGTTTTTAATCAACAATATAGTGTCCTGGTTTAATGTACAGTTAATCAACTTATGCATAATCGCATCTACAGTACCCTTTGCTAAAGAATCCTTTACCGGATTGATCAGAGAATCGGCTACATTAGTCGGAGGTGGATTAAAGCCGGCAGGATTATAATTCGGGTCCATCGAATTATTGAATACAGTCTTTAACCATGGTGGCATATTGATGTCAGCAGCAATCTCGTTACTGTTAGAGCTAAACAAGTGTGGAAATACAGACGGTTGCACTAGTGTCAATCGACCTGTTGCACAAGGGGAACATGTTGCGCTCGAACTGTCCAAAGCTTTCTGTAGTATATACGCACGGTTACCTAAATACAAACCCTTTAGCGCTTCAAAGTATTTCTGCTTTACAGACGAATCAACAAACCTAAAATTCTGTATTGTGTCTGCATACAAGAATTTTATATTGTGTTCAACTTCTTGTCCGTTACCGGCAGCACAAAATGCTTGCTCTAAAGCTAATCTGTCGATTCGCTTGTCAGGCATATTCTTCATATGTGACAACCGCTCTTTGACACCCGGTTTATCAGTACTGTTTGCTTTCTTGTAATACGGATCATTTGCAATGATTGAATCCAGCACAAAACGATTACCCTGCACAGCCTGTTTTTGTGTCTGGAATGCGCTTATTGATGCTATATACTCACCATCATCACAATAGGCAGTCTTACAGAACTCCGGATGCAGAGGAAGTAATGCTCTCGCAATATCATCATTGAATATATAAATGAATGTGTCTACCGGCAAATTCTTAATATCTGAATAAGTACGCCCATTTTTGACTACCGTACTAGGCATGCTTATACAACTGCTTTGGTAGCGAAATTTCAGACACGATGGGTCTAACAGATCATTTGTTATTATACTAACTCCACAAAATCCCATCATCGTAGTACAAACTGTATCTGCAGAGAATATAGAATTTTCATTTCTCGGTAACGTTGGCATTCGTAACCTGGGAACCCAAATGCCGGACGAATCACCACAAACCGTATCCATTGCAAATCCGCCATTGGAATTCCTTTCATAATTGCCGTACTTCTGCCCGGGGTATAGTTCCTTAATTAGTTGGAATATTCTACCACCGCATGAATCCTTTACTACATTCGTAACACATGGAACACTTGCACTTTCAACACTTGATCGGACAAATGCTTTTTCATCAGGTGAACACAAGGCTGCTTCAAGCGCCAAAACACCCTGCCTTACCCGATTGTTAACCTCATAACGATTAAACAACAAACTTTTGTCTACAGTATGGTTTCCTTTCACCAATGGATAACCTGACGCAGCAGAACTATAATAATCAAAGCCGGCAGGCATCGATGTAACTACAGAGTCAAAGCCGACATAGCCAGTAGTCTTCGGTATACGGGCGATACCACACTCATCTGTTGCACTGAAATCGTAATTTGCCCTTGCTAGTACACTAATATTACCACAACCCAAACTATACGCCGGGATTTTTGCCCGATATTGAATACTATACTGTCCGTCAATTTCAACATAGAATTTCCTGTTGATCGATATGCCATTTGATGAAACAATTTGTTTCGCACCATTCAATATATCAGAACAAAAACTATCATTATTTTGATCGCTTATGCTTTCAATCGGGGTATTACCATTAGGATATCCTATTAAACCTGTCATAACCGGTTTACCGGCAGGATTGCTAATAACAAAGCTGCTTTGCATATTGGGATCCATTGTCACCTTCTTAAAGAAGTTTGCACCTAATCCAGCTTCATTCTTAAAATACTGACTCAACTCACCGTCCAATGGTTGAGTATACTCATAGCGTGTGCCATGCAATGTCCAAAGTTGGTGATCATAGCCTGCACCACCTTGCCACAAAAGCATATTATCAGGTGAATATATAGACTGAATAATCGGATAACCTTTTGCATCTGGCACAAACTTCTGCCCCTTAGATGTATCTGTATTTGCTGATGAATAATAATTGCCTGCTGCAGAACTGCTTAAAAGCGGTGGCAATGAATCAGGTTGGCTACATGATACCCTGTCATAATCTGACGGCTTGTATGGCCTGGAGCTACCAACTCTTACAACATCATCTCTATAGCCCAAATAAGTTTGTTGTAACGGGGTTGGTAATGTCTGAACCGCAGGACGCCCTTCATAGTCATAGGATTTATCAGAAGCAATGATATAAAGACTGTCAGAATTAATCTTGGTTTGGGTCTGCCTTCCTCTTAGCGATCCGTCAAAATAATTAATTACATGCTTATACTTTCCCTCTTCTGCAAAATTGATAGTGTATTGCCAGTTTAAACTGTCATTCATATGAGGTGCCGGTAGCATGCGCACTTTTGTAACATCTGTGGAGGTTACTGTGCCAGCATCAGCTAGATTCCAAGCACCGTACAAAACATCCTTGTACGATTTGCCATAGTCAGGACGCACAATTCGCAGTCTGAATACAACTGCACCACCTTCATATACCAAAGGCAAATCAAATTCATTCTTCTTTAAACGAACACGGGTACTATTTTTCCGGAAATCATAAGGAATGTTGCCGTTATAAGCACCATACTGAAATATATGACTTCCTGTATGTGTTGCAATATTGTACTGATAATCATCTATGTATGTCCATTCTAATTCATATTCTAATGGCTGAATCAAATTTGAATAACCAAGACTTGTGCCCCATGTTAAATGCAGATTATTGTCACTATTGGTAAAAGAAGAAGTTGAATAGAGAGGTATATTGTTAGGATTACTAGAATTATCATAGTCATCCGTAATAACACCTGTTTCAATATAAAAATTCTTCGGTAGTGCATTTCTGGATACGGTAAGCGGTGTCATACCGCTGATGTCTTCAATTTTGTCTACTGTAACAACCACAGCATGAGAACCAGAGAATTTATACAAAGACCTATCTGTATACGGCTTCAAAGAGTCAGGATCATAACTTAATTCTAATGCAATCTGCTTAGGTGCAGGGTTAATGGTAGTACACGTTGGGCATATTTTACCTGCCACTGTTAGAGTGATCCAGTACTTATACTTGGGTGTAATAACAGGCGTATCGTTACGTATTCCGACTGCAACATAATTCAACATACTTTTGAAGTTTCCATTGGGATGTGCTGCTGTCGTCAAGGTATCATACATATAGTCCTTCACAATGGGCAAGACACATGGATAGGTGGTGCCACTCGTTGCAATCACAGAACTATAAACGGGCTGTACGTTAGCGTTAGGAAGTAAAGAAAATTGCTGTGCCTGTGTAAATTGGCAAGCTATTAAAGTAATCAGGGATAATAATAGTTTTCTGTACATAGTACGGAACCTTTAATTGGTTAATGTATTTAAGTGATACCTGGCATACCTGCCATTCAAAACAATCTTTTTTCCCGGCGTCAGTTTGAAAAAGCGGCCGTAGTCAAATATTCGCTCATCAATCTTGTATTTGAAACGCTGCATCTCATAGACTTTGATATACTCCGAACTTTCACCTTCTTCAGCAACCATTTCCATTCTAATAGAGACAATGTGTAAATCATCCTTCTTCACTTTAATTTCGACCTTAGTAGAATACGGTGCAGCCATGTTCAATTCTATCATGTACATGCCAGCTCCTTCTAGCGTATGCACCTTGCCGTATCGCCTGATTAGTGAATCCGAAACTGGTATCACATTCCCTGCATTATCGTCAAATGGAATTCCCATTTTCTTTTTAAAAGACTCTACCTCAAGTATGGTTGCACTTTGTTCATTGAAAATCAACTTACAGTAATATCCATTCAATACTGCTGACAGATACTTAGCATTGCTATCCAAATAATTTTTATCCTGCTTATACAAGACGCCTTTCAACATATCCCGCTGTATACCACTTCGTTTGTGTTGATTACAAATCGTATAATCATATGTGATTGCACTACTGTTGTTCACCTCTTTGATTTTGGTTAACAATACCATGGGGTCAACCTCCTGCGCACATACAGTGGTATACAGCAAGGTCATTGTGCAGCTAATAAGGTCGACTATCCTATTTTTCATCGCTTTTTCTTTGAATTTGAACGCCTGCTTTCGCTAACAGTTTGAATACCTCGGTCTGTTTCTTTCTTAACACGTACCAACAAACCTTCCTGATCATATTCGTAGAAAGTCGTGAAATTGTTTTCATCCAGTTGTGCTGTTAGCTTAAATGAAACCGGATCATACACGTATGATTTCATACTTGCGTCCAACGGGATCATTCTGATATCGTCGAAATAAGCACCAGACGGTAAAGTGAGATACATATAAGTCATATCAGCCGGCGTCATATACTCTGCTTTGTACCAACCATCTACATTACCTGTCTTTAATGCAAATGGATAAATTGTCGTCGGAGTAGTAGTCGTTGCATTGACATACGAAAAACCTATACTGCTTAATACACCAGTGGCACCTCCAGAAACGGGCTTGAACCATACACTAACCAGATATTTTCTATTACGATCCAATCTGAATCGTTCAGCATTCACTAACAAATTGAACAAACTGGTAACTTCCGAATGGCGAGTCTGACTTCCGATATTAAATGTTCTGGCAGCATTGAATCGAATGGAATAATTGCCGCTATGCGCAGTTGCCGACGTAATAGAATCACCATTAGTCGTCATTGCGTACTGTCGGTAATCCTGACCATACCTATTGTTTTTAACTTTAGACCCTGACATATCCAACGTCTGGTAATTTTGCGCTAACGGCGTTTTATGATAATAGGAGTTCTTATACAGGAAGTATAAATTTTTAGGAACCAGCATACTATATTCCTCAAATCCTTCATAGAAGAAACTTCGCTGTTGCACATTACTTGCTATGGCTGTAGGCAGTGACTTATTATAGCCATATTGTACTGCTGTACGCTTACCTATGTTAGGTTGCATACCATAGTTCTGACTATTCCCAGTCAATGGATAAGTCCTGTTCGCTGTTGCATCCAGCTCTTCCAATACATTACCAAACACATCATACTTAGTGACCTGATGTGTCTTTTTCCAATACGGAGCTTCTGCACCTGTTGTATTTAGAATCGCGTAAGAATTTGCAGAACCATTGATATTACCCCAGAACGGATGCGATTTGATTGCATATACCCCATCTGTTTTTGCATCATTATTATACACACGATTATCGATGTATATATACTCCCTAAATGGGCGGAAATTACCCCGATGACCTAAAACATATCTGTTTAATACCTGTTTGTTTGCACTATCTACATCTACCGGAAGCATATGTGGATGATAATAACCTGCCGGCGCTGCATCCCAGGTTGTTGTATCTGTTGCAATAGAACCATATGGGACAGCCCAATCTGTAAACTCTTGAACACCTACATTCAGTACTTTATTAAAAGCACTACTACCTGTAGTACCACCTAGCAAGTCATTAATGCTTGATGTATATGGATTCTGTGCTAAAGTTGTTTGTTGGACATTTTTATCCAGCATATTTCTTCTGGCAGATCTTAATATCCTTACTGTCACGTCAGTACCGAAATCTCCACCGTTTAAGGGACCCGGCCACATAGAAGCACCACTGCTATTTTGAAGCGCTCTTAATGCAACCCATTTGACATTTGAAGGCACTGTCTGTCGCGGCAATAAACTGGTTATCCTGTACGGAGCAGGCACCATGCCACTCGCAACAACACGGTAGTCTTCCATGATCCAACCTTTCGCTTGGTAAGTTGTCTTGATCCCGCCATCATCATGCGTGTACGTTAATAACACTTCATCACCCGGGAAGAAATTGCCGGAGCTTAAATGCAACTTTCCATACAGTGACCCCGGATCAATAATCAAAGAATCTGACTTCTCCTCAAATCCTACATGCATGTACGCAGGACCCATCTTCTCATATGCCCAATAAGCCGGGTATTTTAAACTGTATATATCGTTATTATATTCATTGTTTGTTTTAGACAATAACACACCACCAGTTTCACTATCAAAAATGACGTTCTCTGTTCTTGCAACAACGCCATGATCCATCTTTTCTACTGATTCCAATATGCCATATCGCTGAACAATTTTTGTGGTTACCATGGAATGGAATGTTTCAGATTCTTCTTTCTCTGGGAAGAAAGCACTAGGGAGGGGAACAGGGAATACACCAATCATTGCAATATTGAGGTTAATACTGATATTACGCTTAAATGTACGGTTATAACGCTCCCTGCTATCGACAGTAAAGTCAGTCTCTACGCCCAAAGTGGTACTATCAATTGAATAGGTATTAAGTGTACCTCTATTTCTTTTTAGCGCCAATACTTTATTATAGAGTTTACCATCCTGTTGCCGATAATTATAAGCAACTCTTGAGACCGGTTCAGGTTTTATGACTCCTCCATCAGACTTTAAGATACTATTGGTAATACTCTTCGGTTTACCATGCATATCATTAAAACGCAACACATAACCCTGCATTACTTTTATTTCCTTCGACTTCTTATTGTATCCACGATTAATTACCTCTTCCGGACCGTCAATTTTTGTGTAATCAATTTCAATTGGAAAATCTTTAGCTGTATAAAACTCGTAATCTTCATAGGATTGTGAAGAACGACCCTCTGCTATATGGATGCTACTAACCTTGATATCACTGTAACCAACTACTGGAGGAGGAAAGAATGATTCACCAAAAGGTGCCTCCTGAAAGAAGTCAATTTTAGGTAAAAGCCTGCCTGCCTCAACTGTATACGGGACTGGCATTCTGAACGGATTTTCATCACCCCCATACGTTGGTTCATAGCTGGCGACACCGCTACTAATTAATCCATATTTGGGATCAACGGTCGTATAGCTATAGTTCTTACCGTAATCAGCATCAACATTGGTACTGCTTGCTGTAAGCGCTTTCCACGAATCGGATAATGTCAACTGTTTTACCCTGATACCACCGCCTTTCTTAGTAAGGCCCGGGCGATGCAACCTGATAAATGACTTGTCTATATCAATATCTCTTCCCAAGTGTTTTTTCTCAACCAAACGTACGATTGGATTCTGGCGAAAATCAAACTCACCAATGGCATCTAATAGTGCTTTACCAATTTTCACTCCTCCTTCATCTCCTGTCAAATATCCGGGATATATGATATGTGGCAAGTAATACCGTCCGTTATTTATACCATAAATAGTAGCCGGATGCAATAATGACGAATGATTACCAGGATGCTCTTTTACTATCTTGATATAACAATAACTGGTATCGTCACTGCATTTATCAAGAGATTCAATATGCGCATATCCCTTGATATGTTCATATTTACCGGAACCACTTATATCCAGTGCAAAACTATAATACAGATAATCCGTTCCCTCCAGATAATTATCCCGCATGGACAGGCTTCGATCTTCCTTTGCAGGTATTCGCTTGAAATACAAATAATCATTTACCGTATTCAAGTCCTCATACAGCTTCGTTTGGTTATCCTTTTTTGTAGAATTACCCACACCTTCAATATGGAACATTTGCATGGTTCGCTTATCCTGTATGTAAGCATAATCGTCACTCTCATACACGACGTTTATCTTACCACCTGAAGGCAGAAGAATTTGTGTAAGATTCCAAGGTGCCATATCAGCATCCAGATTGCTACCATCTTGTGCTGTGTAGGGAAATTCATAATTACTCAGTTTACCATCTTTGGTATGGTCTTTATAATTACCCCACCTGTCTTTATCGGCAAATTTATAATCCGGATTAGGGCCATTATAGTTAAACTCATAAGGACTTAACAGGTTCTTTGCAGATTTTCCATATCGAAAATAAATGCGTTTTAGCGTGAGCTTACCGGTATTTGTCCCACTTGCATTCGGTACATTTTTACACAAACTGTAATCATACTCAAACATGACTGTTTTAATAGGTGTGGCATTACTACCATTGATATTACGGTCATGTTTATTATACAATTTGATAGAGTCTAAACGGTACGAAAAACCAGTATCTGTCAATGCGTTCTTAAGATTGCCATTATCGAACCTATAACGATCACCATTGTATACTTTACCTGTTGCACCTAAGCCATCTTTTCGCTTTGACACATAAAACTCAGCTACGTAATTTTTTGACTCTATGGAACGTACATGCCATTGTTGACGGGAACCTATCATATAGCTCCCTTTGTCATCTTGTTTATCAGACCAGAAGCCAGGATTATACTGCGCCTTATTCGATTCATAAGGTGTACGCCAACGATAATCATTGTCCCATAATGTATAATTCATTTTCACCCATCCCCCCATATCATCATCTGTCGGTCCATCACCTAATACATCTACATAATCGGTTGCTAAAACAGAGCTTAGTAAATAACTGTGTGCATAAGCAGGCGTAGTAGTTGAGCTATAAAACTTTTCTTTAGGCCAATTATTATCCTTGCTATCATCAGAACCACTCATGCCTACCAGCCCTGTTTCCAGATCTGCCTGACTATTATCAACACTAAATGTTACTTCACGACTCAAATTATTCATTGCCGGAATACCATACACATAGCGTCTGCCATCAGGTAGTGTTTGGGTAAATTCACTAATATGCTTTCCTTGCGCTTTATCCCCATTGTCGGCTTTATAACGATTGTTCTCAATTGCCGATCCGGGTATGTAAAATGCCGTATCACCGGCTGTTTGTCCGAATTTATTATAATGTCTGATTTTTTTATCCTGAGCTACATCTTCAAGTGATGCGTCTTCTGATGTTAGGTATGTGATCAAATTTGCGCGTGTAGTACGATCCATATTACTACCTGTATTATAGACATGCGCATTACCAAATTTAGCAGGTAAACTTCCTGCAATTCCATTCTTGCCCTTGAGATTAAAAATGTCATCAGTGAGATATACAGGCGCATCTCCAAATACACCACCCAATTGTTGGTTATTATAGGTCAACTCTCCGCCTTGCTTGAAATAGGCCTTCTCGTAAAGGCTGTTCTTCTCATTACCACGAAAACTCAATCGCTTCCATGGGCCTGAATTCACTTCATTGTCCACCAATGAAATATCTGTTCCCAACGCAACCAGATTACCAATACCCGCTTCTGTCAAAACACTTGTCATATTACTCTGAGGTGATTTTACCTCAGGATCAAATACACTACCGATATCATTACGGAATGGACGAAACACACCTCCTGTTCCCTGACCTGTGACAGCGTATACATCATAGGTCATAGAAGAAAGCGGCAAATGATCCATTGTTTTATTATACCTGCCATCCTTATCTCTGCTAAAGTCCATAATGGCAACCGGTGGTGCTTCTTCAGCATACAAATAACCATAACCCGGCCTGGCACCATCTTTCTCAAATTTCATCGTACTCTTCTGTATACTCATATAACCATTGGGAAAGGTGTAGTATAATTCTCCACCTATTCTTGCCTGGAATTCAAATGAGGTCAATGAACTCGGATTGGTTACTACAGGTACATAGTTCTGCAAGCCAATAGGAATAGTACCACTATAGCTCAATGGAATCTGCATGATCTGACCATTCACACCAAAAGCAACATCCTTTATACCTGTTCGCGAATTAAATCCGGAACTGCCGGCACCACTGCCTCCTGCGCCTATATTCTGACTCACACTATTGGGTATTCTAAACCCAGCATTCAAATCAATATCAGCACCTGCTTGAGAGCCTACACCCATGCTCACACCAGCATTAAATATCGGAAGACTGATAGATGCATCAGTGCTGATACCAATACTCGTACCCTTATAATTATTGAACTGTACATAGTTCTTAAAGCCCAATGATAATTTCGTATCAAAACCGCCTAACTCAAATCCTATGCTGATACCTGTACCTACTTTGAAGTTTTTCTCATCCTGAATACTTAATTCCTTGTCTACGGTATCCCCGCAAAAATCATCCGGTAGTCCTCGTACCGCACGGTTGATACTACCTGGATTAATATTCCAACCAAGCCCCACCCAGCTTGCTTCTTGTTCGATTCCGACTCCACTGTGATAACTGATATTGATCGGATATCCTTCCACATCCATCAATGGAATATTATAATTAAAATCACCTGTAAACATATCCACCATCTCCGTTGTCCCAACAGGCTCAAAACTCTGTACCTCCGGTTGTGACGGACCTGTTGTTAACGCATAGGTATACAATGGGAATACCAATTGGTAAACCATCGATACCAACAAAGTCCTTGCAGTGATTCGTAAAAGGGTCTTTTTCATATATACTAATTCGTTTTTACTGATATTTCGGGCAATACAGATAACTCATCTTTTGAAAACCCAGCTTTTATAAGTGGTGTATGTGTGTATCGGTCGTTAAATATTAATTGCAGGTCTTCTTTACCATAGTCTCCGGTAAAGCCCACAACAATCGTATTGTATGGGGAAAGTCCATAGTTATCCTCATACACATAAGTTGCAGGCACCTGTTCATATGTCCCAGCTTTTAGAACAATATCACCTGCCGCCTGTTGCTGATAATACATAACCCGTTGTGTAGCTCCTGCATTCTCAGTAATACGTTCATTGATACTTTGCTGTGATGTATTACGCGGATAGATGTTTATTAAAAAGAAAATATGTCCCTTCATTTCCTGCATGCGCTTTTTATAGCCTTCCATCATACCTTGTTCCATCTCTTTGCAAAACTGCCGGTCAGCCAGATATTCAGGTGGTGCAAACTGAATACGGTATTCATACGACCCTACGGTTACTATTTTCATGAGGCCGTTTTCTGTATTTTCCATATACTTCAAATAATCCAATGGGCTCAGTGACTTTCTGCCACTACAGGAAACCAGCAACAACAAAATCGCTAAACCACTAATTACCTTTCTCATACTTACTGTTCAGATACTTTATTAAATCATCTGTCATATCAATCCCTTTGTCGCCATACAATACAGTTCCGGCTCCATTAGCACCAACTAACAATCTTATTTTTCTTTCCTTACCATATTGCTCCAGCAATGGATTAAGACGCTCCCATATCTTTTCGCTAATACTTCTGTTCGATTGTTCATAATATTGCTGAAAAGCATACTGTACATACTGCAATTGCGAATCCAATGAAGGAGTCGGGACTCCTGCTGCTGCTTTCTTTATCATCTTCAAACTGTCCGACACAGATTTTATTCGTTGCAAATCACCATTTGCCTGCTTGTCCAAATCCTTTTTCATCTGGTAACCACCTACTAATCTTCCTATATCTATATATGCAACTTCTGCGGGCTTCATCAACTGCCAGCTCAGAACCACGCCTATAATCAATACTAAAGCCGATAAAACGGCTAACCATCTGTAAACTTTACTTATCGCTTTTGGGTCCATCTAAAAAAACGGGGTTTGTGTATTTGAACGGTATATTAAATTTCTGTTTGTCCTTATTGATCAATTGAAGATTATAAACCCTGCCATGTCCTAATCTTACTCGCTCATGCAATGGAATAATAAAATAGTTATCCCCCACGTGCATACCTACCTTTGAATTCGGAATCTTCACTGTCTCTCCCTTATCGTCCATAATCTTAACATCAAGACTATCGTACATCATATCAGATGTATACTTCAGTTTGATTTCACCAATGGCAGTTATCGTTGATTCGCCATAATGTTTTACAAAATCATAATATGGCTCAACAGGGTTATATTCCTTTAATAAGCTGTCTTCAATGATGGTAAATCGCCATGCCTCAGCACCACCTAAGAGTATACCTTTATAATAAGCATCAACTGTCCAGGCATATGGCTGGAATTTTACAAGCAGCTTTGCTGTTGCAGGATAAATCATACTGGTTGACATCACCTGATTATCCTGGTAAACAGGATTGTTCCTATTAATAGCATTTTCATTGTTCTGCCCTTCTTTCACTTGCGCTATCCTGATACGATAGGTTAAATGACTGGCAAACGGATAGTTTACTACCCACGAAAACATAGGATTCAACTCGTATAGTTTTGCATTGTTTTCGGGCTCTATCAGGTTGATGAGAAAGATATCATTCACGGTCTGATACGTACACTCACTAATTGGTTCGCCTGCATCATATTCAGGATTGATGGTTTTTAATGAGACCGATACACAGTACTCATAAGTACCTTGCGGCAGTTTGCCATAGTCTTTAAACAGTTCTTTTAATCCACTCTCCGAAAAACTCCATACTGCAGATGATCCTCTTTCTTTGCCAATCGGATTATTACCCGGTTGTAAACGGATGTTCAGGCTATAACTTGCCTTGAGTGCAGAATTACGATAGTGAATACTACCCTGGATTGCAACATCCTTACTACTACCTGTATTGTTCAGGATTTCATAATTAAATACGTTCTCTGGGTTTAACTCAACACCATCAATTTGAGCAAGGTTTACAACAAGGGATGTGCCTTGCGCTCTGCCTTGCCAGCTTGTTGCCACAATCAACAGCAGCAATAAAGTGCTGACTCTTTGGATTATTGGTTTTCTGATTCGCATATCAATACAATTATGGCTGTTATTTCTTTTTAAACTTTGGTGTTTGTGTCTTAAACCTGCATTGCACGCCTAGCTGACCAAACCATATATTCTTTATGACCGTTGCCTCATTGGCGCGTATGCCCGCATAACGACATTGTGTATATAGAGTGAATGGTAATTTTTCAAAACGGTAGTTCAGCCCCAATGTAGTTGCCCTACGCTGCAGTCCAAATCCCGCATAGGCAAGCTCCTGTCCCAAATTCACCATCAATTGCTTCGTTACTCTTTTACTGCCACTCACGCCTCCAAAGACCACGCTATTAGTAAGCATGGTACCATCGGGCATGTAATAAGGCTGTGAAGACCATCCGCTATTGGATGTAAATGTCAGCTTCGTTGATGTGTATATATAACTTGCCTGTAGCGTATGTGATTGATAAGAGAGCGTGTCTACCGTACTTTTATTACGGTTATAACTCAGCATGAACCGATGGTTAGCAGGCTTACGCTTGAACTGGTAGGTTGCCCTGGCTATCCATACAGAACCAAATACAGGACGTTGTGCAATGGCAAACGTATCTTCCGCTCTTCTAAATGTACTGAATGGCTTATACGATACTAAGAGGTTGGGGTATTGTTTGGACTTGGTCTGCAAATCAAATCCCCATTTCGTATTATAACCTGTACTGTAAAATGTGCTTTGTTGTACCCTGTTGAATTGTACACCTGCTTTCAAAAATGATTTAAATAAAGTGAAGTCCGTCGCAAGCGTATACCGCTCGATACCTGCTCTTGTATAAGGCAAGGCATTATTTTCAAACTGCTTACCTACATGCTCCCATTCTGCTTTCAGGTGTACAGGTATCTTTGGCAACTCGTATTGTAAGCCGGATTTAATGGCTGTATGATGCAGGTCTATATCACTGTTGGCACGGGTATTTTTGTATGAATAAGCTCCTTCAGATTCAATCTGCAAACCCTTCACAATTGTACCGCTATGGGTCAGGCTCACGATGTGTACAGGTTGCCTGAAGCTAGGTACAGACAAATCCGTTTTGGTAAATGAAGGGTCGTCTAAAATCTGCTTGGTTGGAGTATAACCGTAATAGATAATGCCTATCTTCTGCTTGCCAACTGGCTTAAAATCCAGTTTTAGTAAATAGGTGTTATACCTGTCTACATCACCGTTCCTAGAAACATATTCTGTTTTACCTGCTGTTAGTCCGACAGTAAACAGGTTGAGATCATAGCCGAAGTTTAATCCCTTCAAGGTCTGGCCGGATATAGTGTAATTGGACTCATAGTCATTGAGTATACCAATGTTGAGCTTAGTTAAACCGCTTAGAAATGATTTGGCTTTGGATTCCGGGAGTATATTACTAGCTGCTTTGACCAATGACTTATATGAATAGTCCTTACTACCTGTTGCTTCCTGTATTTTTGAATAGTTCAGGCTTGAATCGAAATACTGTGAATTCCGATACTGGTCTAATAGTTTTTGATACTTTGTAATCTTTGCCTGCGTTTCCTGCATTTGCAGGTAACGCTGCTTTATTGCATCCTTATCCTTCCTGAGTTTCGCTGCCGTAGCGCTATCTGTACCCGCTGCCAATTCTTCTACATCACCACCGCTTGCCATGAGTTTATCTCCGCTAATGCGATAATTTGACTGAAACTGGTGAGCTGACAATACTTGTTGCTGTTGTAGCTGGTTGAGCAGTGCCGAGGCTCCGTTGGTCACACCCTGACCTGAAGCACCTACACGCTCATACATATCCTTGTAGTTACCTACTTCCTTGTTCAGTTTCTCCTTTTGTTTCTCCAGATCATAACGCACCCTGATATAACTCGCTTTAGCTCTCCTGTTTTTGTCTTGTGTTGTATAATATCCTTCTATCACAACCGGCATATTCAATATCTCAGTATGCAGATCGCCTCTCAGTTCCTGATAATTATTATCCTGAGCCGAATTAGGTTCTTGCCCGTTACTGAAATTGCCAATAATGTCTACACTTCCTTCTATCTGTTCATCTTCAGCCTTACCCTTCTTCGAATTAGCATTTTTAAACTGAGAACTTACAGATGTAAACTGTGGCAGACTTGTTTGTACCAGGGAAGCTGGATTGTTTTTGAGCGCCTCTTGCTGGTTAAATACAGATGACTGCATGGTTCCGATGTCCTGCTGCAGCAAATAACCCATGAACCAGCTTTTATAATAGATAGCTGTATAGGTCATTCCGTCTCGCTGTACTTCTTGTGTCCGGATACCTTTTATCTGTGCTACCCGCCTGCGCGTGTACTTTGTACTCTTTTGTATAAGGTCTTGTGATAGGCGCTTTGGTTGGTTTAATACATTTACCTTACTTGTTGTTCCGTCAAACAATTTGTTCAGCACACCGGAATGCGCGGGCATGATGCTATCTGATTGCCAATCAAACTTTCCGCTATATTTAAGAATTCCCGTTTTTGATTCCTTGATTATCAGTTGAAATTGATAATCCCCGACAGGTAACTGATGGTATTGCTTTACGGCTTCCAGCCAGGCGTAGTCTATATAGTTTGCTTTATCATTGCGCTCAATATTTAAAATACTGCGAAGATTACCGGCTTTGAATTTATACTGATCAAATACGACATCATAAACATTTTGAAAACTGTCTTTAGTTGCTATATCAAGCTTTAATCTGACTGCATATCGAATATCATCAAATCCTTTATAATAGACAGCCTGATATAAATACTGGTTCTCTTTATAGGGTGGATCTGCTGAAACAATAACAGTACTGTCAGCTCTACTCGCACCGTAGCTGAAGTGACAGACAAATAAAATTGCCAGCCAGATGATATGTCTGTACTGTTTGATCATTCCTATGCTAGGGTTTATAGGAATGTCTATGAAATATTATATCCAGCGTAATGACATTTAGTCATTACTATTAATCGATTTTTTGATGCATACAATCCCCGTTAAGCAAGTACAGCTTTATAATCGCTACACTAGCCTTTGGCTTATCGTATTCGTTTGTACCCTGGATTAGAATATCGGAGAAGAACTAAACTTCAGTTTCTCATGGTCACGCAAGCATTTTTGGGGAAATGCTGTCTTCATTCAATATTGCTAATAGTTTGTGTTTGTCTTACAATTATACAAATAGTTTGTTAAAAAATCTGTAGTCAACCTAGTTTTATTCTGTAGATTTTTTACTACAATCCCTCAACCATCTTATACCCGCCATTACACTTGTTTTCACTATTCAGTAACTGGTAAATACAACAATAATTTAATCTCTATTCACTTAACGCACATCCTTATAAGCGTTTCAGATTACCCTTTTTTTAATTACGTTCCACTTTGACAACTTTAAATGTCTGGGGTATACCATCGTCCTTTCTTATATCCCTCACATCATTTTTAGTCAACCAAGCTTTAAATTGCTGCACATCATCGGCAATAAAATGAACAATCTGTCCATTTTTCAGCGAGATGATAAACGTATCTACACTGAATGAAAATGCTGAAAGTTCTTTGGCTTCATGGTCGAATTTGGGATAGCTACTAGTATGCATGATTATTCTTCAATTTCTAAATAACAATAGGTAGTCACGTTAATTTTCAAAGCATCAAATCGACATCTGGCCTGCAGTTGCTGTATTTATCATATTCATAATATTTTCAGGTGGTTCTTTTAAAGAAAATACGCCATCCAGATGCAATGCAGATGCAAATTGCAAATCTGCTTCATCGATATAGTAACCAATAACTTTTGTTGATATTGCCAGTTGCTTAATGGAATTGACAAATGTAGTGTCTCCATCTGCCAGCATACAAAGATTAATAAGGCATATGTCCGGATAGTTTGTAGTAAGCTGCAAAGCAGCATGCAGCAAGGACAAGCTAGAGGTATTGATCGGAATGGAACAGCCATTATCTTTTAACAGACAAGATAATCCCTCCAAATACAGCATTTTGTTTTCAACTAAAGCAATGGTGGTGGGTGTCATGGATATTAAATAAATTTGCTGCTAAAGTAAGCGTGGTTTTCTAGAATGCAATACGGTAATTGTTGTATTATACCTGAAAACTATTGTATTTTACCGTTTATATATGATGACTTAAAACCGCATCAAAATTTACTGTCAATGGTTCATTTAGGAAAAAACATATCCAGTCTACGCAATTTTCGTCGCATACCGCAAAAGGAAATGGCTTCTAAGCTCCAAATTTCACAGCAGGAATATTCAAGGTTGGAAAGCAAAGAGGAGATTGATGATGAATGGCTGAACAAAATAGCAGCTGTTTTGGATTTTCCTGTTGAAGCTATCAAAAACATGGATAGTGCTGCTACGTTCCAGACTGTATATCAGCAGACAGGTAATAACGGCAATGGCTTTTACGTGAACTCTAACGAAAAAGTAATAGAGATGTATGAGCGTCTGCTCAAAGAAAAAGATGCGGTTATTGAAATGCAAAAAGGTATTATAGCGATGTATAAAGAGTCCAAAAAATCCTGATCCCCAACTTTTGAAGTAAATAGATTAAGGCATACCCGTTTTCGGGATCATATCGATACAAATTCAAACAAAACAGACAAAGGATAGGCTCTATGCCTATCCTTTGTCTTTAGCGTTGCTATATACTAGTTTGCAAGGCAGCTATACTCAGATCACTGGGTGGTGCAAATCTACCCTGTGCATGTGCCACGCCATCCTCCACACGTACCAAGATATCTACATCATGTGCGTAGGTTTGTCCTCCCCTGAACTTTCCATCTTTGGTGGCATGGAATATACCTATGATAGAAGTAGGTTTATTGGATTTAATGAGTTGCTTAAATGCCTGTTCATCCAGTCCCGCATCACTTACACTATCAATAAACACATATTGATACGAACTCAGATGAGCAGGTAGTTTATTCGCAAAATCCAACCCCGGCACATCCGCATGATTGCGTTTTACTTTATCTTGTAAGGTATAACCATGCCCTTCCTCAAATGCGCAATACAGCACCCTACCATGCTTCGTTAATTCCTTGGCAAAATCTATCGCTACCGTTGACTTACCTTGTTTAGGCTTGCCATATATCATGGCTGAAAACCCTGGTTCAGGGTCACCCAAAAGCTTTCGGTACTTACCCGCCAGTCCCATTGTTTTAAATTTCTTGTTGACCAGTTCCTTTGCAGATATGATCTGCACATCTTGTGATGCAATAGTTGACGGTGTTTCTTCAAACCCATTTAAACCACCTGCTGTATGCTTATGCTGATTTCTACCTGCTTTCTTCAGTCGCATATCCATCAACTCTGTTTCTATATCATACTGTTCCGCCCCTGCTAACGCAGCCCGCTTTGCCAGCTTTGCAGGATTACGGATCATACTCATAGTAAGTTGCTTTCTTTCCATCAACTTATGTGCAATCGCCTTACAAAGCGATGGCGCAACTGTATCTTCAAATGCCCTTTCCAATTCTTCATCTGAAAGATTCTTTACATTCTCTTCCATGAGCTTATATACAACTGCATTTTGTGCCCTGGTAAATCCGTCTAGCCCTTCTTCACATGCACAACCCATGACTGCGATTTCACCGATACCATTCAGGCTATAGGTACTGACATCTACTACTTCTGTTTCTCTGTCTATATAAGCTTTGATAGCGGTATATGCTTTACGTACCTCCCGGATATACCTATCGCCTTTCAATCGTCCATCTGCTTCCGCTTTTTCAATTCGTCGCAGCAGTTTTTCTGCTCGCTCCTGCCATCCTTTCATACCGGATATATTGATGTACTCCATCAGGATACCTACGCCCACGGACTTTTCAACACTATGTGCTATCTCATCATAGACTTTTAGGCGGGCATCCGGAATAACCAGGTGCAGGCTGCCGGCTTCTCTTGCCTCATGCACCGCAACACGCAGGCTTGCATTCATAGCTGCTATTTCTGCATGATAAGGGGAATCCCTGATAACTTTCCGCTCTATAATGGCTTTATTAAATGCCCGCCATATAGCTAGTAGCTGAACATAGCTCTTGTCTTTGTCATGCAGTGAAAGGTATTTTTTGACAAGCGCTATATCAGACGGTATATGCGACACCTGCTCCGATTGATACTTGATTTTTTCCTTTCTCTTTGGTTTGGGCTTTGCTGCTTTCTTAGGCGCTTCCGTTTTGGGCTTTTTAACCGGCTTCGGTTGCTTTGTTGGTGCTGCTTTTTTTGTCTTGGCTTTAGAAAGCTTTTCTTCCTGGCTATTCAGGTTCTTCAGGAACAGATCAAATGTCTCCCTGATTTCAGGGGACTTATCGATATTGTTGGGCTCTTTCCCCTGCTTGGTTACTTTATTAATAAACTGGTAAGTGGCTTCAAAATCCTCGTCCTGTTGAATGATGTGTATGTAATTACCTATCTGCTGAAAATAATTTGTTCTGTTTAGTTTCATCTTCATACTGTTTGTGTTATGCTGCTAATCTTAGTTTGAGTCTTAGTTTAAGTTGGAGTGCTTCTGCTTCGAGCTGGAGTAATTCTAATTCCTGGTCACTCGCTTGGTATGCTCCCTCTGGTTCAGGCATTCGTATTGGCCTGCGTTTGTGGTGTACCGTAACTTGTTTTTCCATTTGGCTGAACTGGTGGCGGCTTATCATCACAGAACAGGTATGCTTGTCCTGTATAATGCCTACAAAGTTTTCTATGGCAGCAATATTCAGTTGCGCTACCATCCTATCTGATACACGATTGAAATTATTACCATCCACCAGCGCCAGTAAATCCTTATCGAGGTAAATATCACCCGCTACTTTGCGCGCCATCGGAACAATGACTTTATAACCGGTTGGCTGCCTGATAAAACCAATGCCGGTGCTGGTCACAATCGAATGTCCTACCGTAAGCGATTTAATAAGCGGAAGCGATTTGATGACAGGTATACTCACTTTATCCTGCACCTGCTCATCCATCACCCAATTCTCTGGCAACAGGATGCCTTTTTCAATTTTTCCGTCCAGTGTGGTATAGTTTACCAGTTTACCTCGGAAATCACTGAATGCCTGCAAGAGGTTGCCCGTTACGATATGTCGGGTCTTTCTGTCCGCATTATTCTGCTGGATGTATACGCCCCAATTTTGCAGTATCTGCTCCAGTCCGATTCTTGGCAGTTCCGCGCTTGCACCTATGATCTTATCAATGTCTTCAAAAGATGCAGGCATGGCAAAATATTTATTACTGTTTGCCAGCGCGAAACGCAGCTTGATCTTAGAAGGCAAAAAAGGATTCTTACGTTTCCAGTCTATCACAAAGCCGAGGAATACAGTTGGTACATATTCCATATAACCACTACCCGTACTTATCGGAAAACTCAGGTTACGCCCGATATAGAAAAACTTAAACAGCTTTTCGAGATAAAATTTCCTTGCCGCGGCTTTGTCCAACAATTGCTTCAGCGCTTTCCCATGCGCCTCTTCTATCTCTTTTTCGCGTTGGTGATAGTAGGCTTCTCTTTCACTGTCGTTCTTTAGCCGCAGAAATTTCTTCTCCAGGTTAATACGCTTAGCTAACTCATGGTAGCGTTCACCCAGTTCCTTCGCTTCAATATCCGCTGCCATTGCCGTCTCTTCGTTATAGTCACGGATAATATCCTGCTGTATTTTCAGTGCATCTTCTCCCTGTAACGATTCTTTGAGGAGGTTATCCAATTCTGTTGCCGTAAATGGTTTGCGCAACACATTGGCATGTACTGTTTCTAAAACACTATCCTCGCTGAATACACTACCTGAACCACCGCCTACTTTCACGACTTTGCTATTCACTGTTTCCGCTTCCAGGTTCATTGCTTCCATCTCCAGATCATAATCCCCGATCTGTTGCAGGTAGGACACATAATCATTATAACGCTCGGTTATCTCCGCATAAAACTCCTGCTGCATTTTTACAGACAGTACTGCTACACGCCCACTTACTTTATGTGCTGCATTCTCCATGGCCTGTGCATCCCCTTGTTCGCTATCCGTCGTGTTCTTTAACTTCAATGGATCATCCAGCATCCTGTTCACAGCAGGGTTTTCTAATAAGTATTCTTTAACAACCCTGTCTCCGTATTTATTCAGGAAATCTGGCACATCTAAAATCTTGCTGGATTGCTTTTGATTAGAGGCTGTGTTGGCATCCAGTGATTTCAGCTTTTTTTGCAGCATCATCATCAATCGGAGCTCTGCCGGAATGGCTGAAGTCATATAATCATAAATAGGCTTCAATAATTGCCCCGTTCGATTGATACGGCCACGTTTCTGCACCTCGGTATTAATATCCAGTTCCGCCTGCAGCACAATCATAACCCTTTGCCTCACTTTGTCTTTGGGCACTTTGGAAGTAGGAATCGCATGTGCCGATGCACCCGTACTACCACTCTGGTTGATAAGCAGTACGTCTACTTCATTATTGTTAAACTCCCGAAAAGTATCGTTGGTGTTTATCTTCTTACGCAATGCCACAATCGCTTTGCGTACTGAATTTTCTTTATTGCCTTCAGATAAAAACTCGTTCATCGGGTCATTCGCCTCCAGCCACTGTAATTCATATTTACGCCCGGTCACTTCTGCAACCGTATATCCTGCCGCTTTTATGTTTTGTACCACCACATCAATCGGCGAGATTGAAATCCCGGTTGCTATCTCATCAATACGTTTACGGATACCGAAGTATACCGCCTGTGCTTCTGGCGATAGTTCTGTAATCTCAAAAGCTTTGTAAACAGGTTCTCCATTCGGGCTTTTTTCAGTATAGCGCATGACCCCATCTAAACCTCTGCGCAATACTTCAGAAAAATCAGGCATGATAACAGAACCATCACTTACTGGCAATCCTTTTTCGTCCGTCATGTCTTCCAAAAAACTACCCATTGTGGAAGAGAAAGCAATTACAGGCTTTTTGCCTTCTTTTAGCCTTTCGATGGCACGCTCTGCCACTGATGCTGCTTTGATGGAAAAGAGCATCTGGTTAATGATATTAAAGACCTTACTGAAATAGGGAGTATTGTCTACGCCTGCTTTATTTGTGCCATCACGCATACCCACCGCTTTGCCATCGGCAACGGCTATGGTGTCTAATTCTTCAACAACTGAATCGACATAATCTCTCTGAAAACTGATGATGTCGCGGATGATACCTGTTATATTATCAGCAATCGCAGCGTGTTCCTGTGCCTTGTCCTGTAAAGTGATATAGTTCACTTCTACCCCCTCAAAACTTCTTTCCCTGCGTATCATCTGTCCTTCAGCTACGAGTTGCGAAGACAATACTTCCTGTAATGCCACACCTCCTCGCTGTATCGCTTCAACTAATTGGTCACGGCTCATATTACAATCCGAGATAGCGGTCTTTACCGCATAGATCGGCATATTATCCGGGCGTTTAGCAAAAGTGGCGGAGAGGTAAACTACGCCGCTGGCCTGCGCGATAACACCTTGCAGGAAATTACCCGTATTGGATGAACCACTACTATTATGGGACTCGTCCATGATGAAGATGGTATCTCTGGCGATCGCACTTAGAAAAGCAGGTTTTTCAGGTTTCTTTTCCGGGCTGTTAAACTGGCTATAGGTACCTATCGCAAAATCAAATCCTGCGGGTAGCTTTTCCGATTTGAATGCAGCCGTTTGCTCTGCATAGGGTAATGCCTGGTAGATGATATTACCATCTTCGTCTTTGATATCTGTCTTACTTTCCCTGCCATTGACAATAAAGGGACGCAGATGGCCGGAGCCGATTGCATAGAGGTCACGGTATAAATCCGAGAACAGGTTCGCTTTCTCCGTTAAGAATACGGGCTTTAGTCCCTGGTGGTGTGCATAGCGCAACATGGCTGCAGCCACACGTCCCTTACCGATACCTGTCTGGTCGCCGATAATCATCCCTTGTCCCCTTGCCTCGATATTGTATATCCCCATCATCACCGCATCTGTCTGCTCTGCTGACAGGGCTTTACATAGTGCCGTCTTGGTTGGATAACCTAAGCGGTCGCGTACAAAATTATCCGCATCACCACCCACAGCTTCCTTGATCGCTGCCAGTGCTTCTTGTGTTTCAAAAGCCATGCTGTCAGGCACTTGTGTGTCCAGTACGATACAGGCATTCGATGAGGGCTGATAGGGGGCTCCTAAGTCGCCCTCATGCTTTGGCATTTGCTGATCTATCAGGCGCAGTATTTTATTCAATTCCTGATCGACACGCTCCTGTAAATCATGGGCATGATAGCGGGTATCTTCTATCAGCACAGGCTTATAGCCAGCATCCTGTAATTGCTGTATGCGCAGGAATAGTAATGATTTGGATGAACCTGTGATGAAATACTTGAACACACCGCCTTCAGACATTTTAATGATGCCGATATTACAGGTCTTGGCTAATGCCTCCGCATCTTCATTAAAAGCGACAAAGGTTTCAGGGGTTTCAAGCAGGTAGAGCGCATCTGCTTTATTTTGTTTGTACTGCTTGTATTGTTCATACAAAGCATCATGATCCACCACGTCATCATCTTCATTGCCTTGCAACATGTCCTTATGCTTTATTTGAAACAAAGGCTTTAGTTCTTTTGATAATTGCAGCAGGGTATCTTTTTGTAAAGACTGTAGTTTTCGCCTGATACCATTCAACTGATTGCCCGCATGAACAATCGTTTTCAGGTAGGTAAGTCTTGCATCCTGACTTAGTTTCATACGGGGATAATCCACCAGTACTTCATCGCTTACGATAATATCCATCGTCATCGCCAGCCTGACATTATAGTTGTGCATGATTTTCAGGCATTGCTGCCTGAATGCACGCCTTGACAATTCCTTTCTTCCGGTATCGGTATATGGATTATCCGGGTAGGCATCGTACACGTTCGCACCTAAAAAAGTGTTGAACAGCATAACATATTCTGTCTTATAGGGCAGCTCATAGGCAATACCTTTTGCCAATTGCATTTTGTAAACCTGTTCTTCTGATGCTAAAAAATCAGCCAGTGGGATTTCCCAAAGCTGCTTATCAGGCATATCTTTATTTGCGCGTGTAACTGGATTTGAATT
Organism: Chitinophagales bacterium; assembly: GCA_017303395.1. Classification (GTDB taxonomy): domain Bacteria; phylum Bacteroidota; class Bacteroidia; order Chitinophagales; family Chitinophagaceae; genus Polluticoccus. The sequence goes on along the minus strand of JAFLBN010000007.1, from coordinate 50,275 downwards.
GGCGGCATCATCTGTAAGGATGAAACGAATACCCATTTTTTGTAGCATTTGGATAAGTCTTGTCATTGCTGCCTCGTCCAATGCGGTATATTCAATATACACACCATCACACAGGAATGTAGTTGTACGAATACCAGGCAACAAATGCTTCAAAAAACCTGCATCTTTTCCGTAGACCTCATAATAGTTTTCAGTTCGTAGTAATATCAATGCGTCATTATATAATTCCTGCAATGGCAGGTATTGTTCGGTGTATGTCATGGCGTACCCGCTATCCGCTTCCTCCATGCCATCCAGCGATTTGCCTCGCAAGGCTTGTAATAATCGTTTCGCTTCCGTACTCATATCTTGATTTGATTTTGTATTTGTATGTATTGTGGTTTGTGATGGTGCTTTTCCCGGAAACGCTGTTCGCATAGCTGTTTTGACACGCTCAAAAAGTTCTTCAAAACTGTGTACGACCTTGTCGATGGCAGGATTGTAAACAGGTGCGGCACCGGCAGGGTCGCGTTTTCTGCCTCCGATTAGTATCAGCCTGGTATTAAATGCTGTTCCCTGACGTGCATACAATTCTTTCCCAGCTAGCAGGATTACATCTGCTACATGGTAGTGGTGGTAGAGATAGTTAAAGAAGATGCGGTTCTTGCCTGCCTGTATACGTCCTTTACTATCCCATGCCGTATGCCCGCCGATAATGATAGCTGCCTTACCGTCCATTGCCATCGTATCCAGCGCATAGATAGCCATCAGGTGTTCTAGTATCGCAATAGGATAACCATTGATGACTACTGCTTTATCCAGCTTGCCAAAAGGCGGATTGGTGAGCACTGCCATAAATCTTTGTTGCACATCAAAGAAAGGCTGGCCGCCATCACGGCTCCAGACATTGGCAAAACCTTGCTGCCGGAGGTTCATGCGACGTTGTTCATCTACTTCATTGACATACACTCGTTCAGCCATTGCAGCGACTGTTAACAAGCCATTCCCTGCCGAAGGTTCAAACGCATATCCACCTTTCAACTGCAGTTTATCTATACCACAGAAAACACCCATCAGATAACCAATGGGTGCGGGGGTACTGTATTGTTGTAGTAATATGCTTTGTGAGGTGCGATGGGACAAGTTCACTTGCGCTTGGTAGAGTCGCACCATTTGTCGGAATTTTTCCTCCGTAGTACTATCATTTTGCAGCGCAATGTTTCGTGCAGTGTTTACAATCGCCAGTTCCGTTAATTCCTTTACTTCGTTTTGATCTGCAATACCCATGGCTGCAGCTCGTGACTCAAGGCTGCGCTTTGTTTGCTTCGTATGGGTTCGCAAATCGTTTTCTACTGACTGGACATAGACTTTTTGCTTAGTAGTCATCTTCATCATATCAAGCTGTCATTTTGATTGTTCCTGCCCTATATGGCGAATGAGAAAAAAAAAGCTACAATAGTTCCGATACCTGCAACGGCTCCCCCGATGGCATCAGTGTTTTCACTGATGGCTTTAACAACGCTATCCGCCTTCTTTTTAGCCGCTTGTGTTATTTGTGCTGCTGCAAATACCATATCCCTTACTGCATCGGGCGTGCTGCTCCATACATACTGTTTAAACTCTGCCATCGTTATTTTTCCGTCTTTTACAGTATCTATGGCAGGATTCTGACTGGCAATCAAAGAGGCAGGTAGTTTGCTGGTGGCAAAAACATAGTGGTCTCCTTGCCCTACCGCCGCAGGAAAGAAGGTAACCAGGTATACATCAAAATAGCTGTGCATCTTTCCCCTATATGGCGCGAAATACTTTTTGACTTCATCTAACTGTTGCAGGTGGTTATACTTCAGTACGCTTTGCGGCGCACCGGGAAAACCGGAGGCTTTTGTCCATTGCAATATGCCTGCCGCTATCAGTCTTTTGTTTTTAATATTCTGTGCTTTGGCATTTAAGCGGCTTTCGGCATACATCACCTGCATCAGCCAGTTCGGGTCAATACCCAGCCATGCAGCAATAGCTGTTACTTTTTGTGCAAATGCCTCACGTATGGACACAGGTATATTGGGGTGGTCTATATGAATGAGTTTCATCGAATACGATATAATGAATCTGATAATGATTGTTTAGGACAAGGAATACTGTCGATTGAACAGGAGATCAAATGCACCTCCCTGTCCGCAGAACTTTAGGATATGCCTGCTGGTCTCGTCTTTCTTACCTGCTGATAATTGCGAGGTACGAATGACATGTACTAAGCCGGTTGTATCTGCAATTGGTGTTTTATAAAAACTATAATTAGGACCCGTGTTGTAAGCACTCATGACTTTATCCAGCCGCAGGACATTACCGTCAATAAACTTAGGGTGCTGACATAAGTAATGTAAATACAGCGATCCCATCAGTACATTAAACTCCGCACCTTCTTGTGTGTCGGATGCCGCGAGTGCAAAAGCTGCATCTGCATGTATGGTTTCGCCTTTGCCATAAGCTTTAAAAAACTTGCGTATAATCGGAGTAGCCCGTACTACCACTTGTTGCGGCGCAGCCCAACGTTTACCGTCCGAATACATCTTGCCGTCGAGATAATCCAGGCAGGCCGCGATCGTAGTCTTACCAATCTGCATTAAGCCTACATGTGCAGTATTGGAAGTTTTCTGGTTGCCCCCGCTTTCGACTGCTGCCTTAGCTACGAGTAATGTAACAGGTAAACCTGTTACGCCTGCTGCCTGTTTGAAATAAGGCAGCCAGTTTGTTTTGATACGGTCAAAAAACTGAAACATCGCATCCCTTGAAAAAGGATTGGCTGCATTGATAGAAGGGAAAGTCTGTATTCTTAAAAACATTTTACGGTATTGTTTTAACTGCTCTTAGGTTTATATCTATTCAAAGGTTTAGCGGTCGCTGTCTTACGGGTTAGTTTACCTTTGGGTATCGCTTTTCTTTGCGGTGCTTGCTTGACAACCGGTCTCCGAACTACAACTGCTTTTCCGGTAATGATTTGTTTATAAAATGTTTCCGATACTTCAGACACGTTGTATCTGCTTCGTAAAGCCGTCAAAGTCATTGTCCCGAAATACCCGGTCGCAGGAACACCAATACGCCGCTGTACTTCCTTTACGTAGGAGTTGGTCATTCCCATGCGCAGCGGAAATATTTTGCCATTCCCGTTCGGAGCTGCTTTTACAGCATTAGTTTTCACCAGAGCAGGCATCGGTACTTGCGGTGGGGTAAGGGGTTGATGCATAGCTCCGGGACGATAGTTCACCGGCTGACTCATTCGATTATCAAAACGTGCTTGCTTTGGGTTGTAAGCTCCCGGACGGTAAGCAGTGGATTGTTTCACCATTGCCCCCGATGTTCGCATCGATGGCTTGCCGCCCGGTAAAAATGGTTGCTGGGTTCGCATCACCGGCTTAGGTTGATTTCGTACAACAGGAGGCATACTACTATGCTGTCTCGTATAACCTGTGCTATCAATTTCACTACCGCTGTCATAACCGCCTGCCTCCTCCTCAATAAAGTCTTGCCCATCATCCTGCGATACTGCGCTTTGTTCATCTGCTGTATCGTCAATCTGCCTTTCATCAGCACCCTCATCACTCGTTTCTTCTATACGTTGTACTGGAGGCGTATATGACGGTGCAGGATTCGGGTTGATCTGTCCGGGCGCAACGGTTTCTTCAGTCGGTGCTTTGGCATCATCACCTGTAGTATTTGAAGGTGGTAGTGCTGTCGTGCTTGTTGCCGCCGAAGCCTTCTTGTTCACTCCTGCCAGCAGTAACAATACACCTGCCCCGATGCCCAAAGGCAACAATAGATTGGTTTTAGTTGGTTCTTTCATCGCTGCAATTGAATAATCCGTGAATAATAAATAGCTGCGTTAGGATTTTTGAAATACACCCTTTGCATTAGTTCCTTCCTGCTAAAAATCCATAACCATGGGTGCTTGCGTTTATAGAAAACAACTTGTGTCATCGTATCACGCGTACTGATATGTAAGAACTGTTTGTCCAGCAAAGCATAGCCTGAGACGTCGTAATAACTATCATGGTAGCTAAACACACGAAAACGCAGGCTATCACCGGTTGTTTTCAGATAATGAAAACCTATTGTCCCTATCTGTTTGGGAACAAAAACAATGCTATCCCTAAGCGTAGATGTAAGTGATTGCTGCTAGCCGAATGTTGTCGTACTGACTGTCTGCACAGAACGTGGCTTAATGCCCAATGTCTTCATCTCTCCATAAAGCTGCGGGAACATAAGTAACAACTCTTGCTGTCTGAGTTGCAATACACCTGTTTGCGAAGCGATGCGTCCGTTAGCAAGCAGTATTTGCTCTTGGGTCTGTAGTAAGACTTCCTGATTGCTACCCAGCCTTGTTATCTCCTTGTGCATCGTCCTTACCTGGCGTATCATCAGCAGCAATGCTGCGATTATCACCAATAGCCATCCTATCGGGGACTTGAATATTTTTAGTAGTGTCATCATTGATTTTTTGAAAAGAGTAGGTTGTTAAGAACATATAGATCACGGTACCTGTCACACGTATTGCAGCCTGCATATAGGGAGAAAAACCCATCGCCTCAATGAGCTCATAATGTTCATTGATAAGAATGCAGCAACCGTACAACACAGTATGGAATAACCATCTCCATACATATTTCTTTGGAGTAGCTGCCGTGAGCCTGCGGATAAAATCAGTAGGAGGTGTCATCGTATCTGTTTAAACAAAACAAGCCGGGAAGGACTTGCCATTCCCGGCTTGTAAGAATATTAGCTTTGCGGAACGCCCGGCTTCAGGCGGTAGTCCACGATTATTTTTTCAGGATAGTTACCTGTAAATCCACTATTGAGTATAATACCATTTGGCAGGCTCGGATCATTGAAGCGATAATCGATGGTCGGCTCCATGCGTAAACCATTGCGGTATACTTTGATGCTGCTGGTGTCAATCTGTGAGATGGAATAGCTCAGGTTCACATTGTTACCTTCTACCAGGTCACGGAATATTTCCGTGAGGTCATTGGTATGGCCGAGTGTAGTGGCCGCTTTAGGTTTCCATTGCAGGTCCGTATGATCCCATGCTAGTACCGTACTGCCGCCTTTAGCCAATTCATTGTCAAGCAATAACTGCGTGACAGTAACATCTTCGAGATTGTCCAACACACGGGGCAGCATATTCAGGAATGCCTGCGAAAGCGTTGCGTTCAAAGGACTCTCCGGTGTACCATTCCCAGACAAGGTGATATATTCCGTATTCTGCGTAACAACTGCCAATAGTGAGGTCAGATCAACCGTATGCACCGTACCATTGGATTCGGTGATCTTTAAACGGTATATACCCGCACTTGGGTTCTCCAACCTCGCATCCGCTACATGTATATCTGTTTGGCTGAAGTTCAGTGGTGTAGATACCACTTGCTGGTTACCATCTTCGGCGGTATACTTAATAACGATATTACCGTTCACTAATTCTACCGAGTCGAGGTGCGTAACTGTTTCGCCGGATTTAATCAGGGCATCTATTTCCGAAAACTGTAATTCACCATTGCCATCGGAAAGCGGAACGTATTTATGGCCCGGCGCTTTCTGTAACTGTTTGTCTAACCTGATTCTTGTTTCTTGCATTTCTAAAACTTGTTTTTAATTGTTATGATAATTTGACCGGTCACTTAATAAGTATAGATGCACAGCAGGCTGTCCTGCGAATTGAGCGAAAAGGGTAATTGCACCCTGTTGCCATCTATATGATAATCTGCACCGCGACGCAGCTCCACACCATTGAGCATCACCATCAGCACCGGCGGTGCAGGTATGCGTTGCAGGGTGAATACTGTTTGTCCATGTGCCTGAAAAAATGTTTCTGTATGCCAATTAAGTGGTGTATTGCTACCACCACTACCATTTCCATTATTGTCCCTGAAGCTGGAGAGATTAAAAACATCTTCTCCATCCTCCAGCCATATTTCATCATTCACAGGATCACCCAATAATTTGAGTATCTCCAGTAAACTGAAATCTTTGTATTGCCCGGTACGTTGCGACCGGAGTGAAAAAACTGCCATTATCTGAATGCTGCGGGTGCGTTTTCTATTGTCTGCTATAGGTTCGTATCTGTATACTTGACAACTCTTGTCATTTTTTGGTGTATTGATGCAGCATCGCAATGCTGATACTTCGTTGTCCTGTTTTACTGTAGAGCGCGTTTTCTGTTTGTTGCCCGAAATCACTGTCTGCTATCCGCTCCCCTTGCTTCGCTGATGCTTTATCTTTAAAGCCCAGCCATTTTTGTAATCGGTATACATCTGCACCTCGACTCCCTCTCTTCAGTACCGGCGATGCATTAGTGGGTTGTAGCGTCTTCAGCTTAGAGAGCATAATAGATGGGTATTGTGAAGCGGTGACGCTTGTAATACCAAACTGCCTAAAAAGCGCTGACTGTGTTTCACCACCAAATACCCCATCTGCCGTAACGCCTAATTTCTGCTGCAATGCCAGTATGCGTTCTCCTCTCATACCTTTACGAAGCGGGAAAGACTCGGTATTGTTTGAAATGGCTACAGGTTGTTTGGGCATTACAACGGCACTGTCATTATCAACGACTATTTCCGTAGCCGGTTGCAGTGTTACAATAGCTGCCGTAGCACGTTTTGGCTTCAGTAAATACTGTAAACCAAAATAAGCGGCGGCGGCATAGATAATATAACGCACCGTATGTTCACCCTTACCTGTCTGCTTTTGTTCTTCTAATGTGTCCACTTCCTTTGTTTTAAACAAACCTGATCGCAATACCCTTACGGGCATAATTCTTATTGATAGATTGCTTCTGCGCCTTATTGAGGTTAGAGGAAATCGCCTGTGTCAAATCCTTTAGTCCTCCGTCAGGAAAAATACCGAGCCAAGTTTCTTGTCTTCTGCCATAGTATTTATAGAGCAGTGCAAAGTCTGCGTCATTACCCACATAGGTCATGCAATACCTGGCGTCATCATGGGCGTCACCTACTGCACTGAATTGGGTGTCGCGATAAATACGTTCTGCCAGTTGCGCCCAGAAGCCATCAGGGCGCGTCGGCTTTTGCTTCTTGGGCATTTCATTCACGTATCGTTCTATCGCTTCCTGTGATTGCTTTTCACTTTTGACCTGCTCATCTGATTTCTTCAGTTGCAATGCCTGCGCAATCTCATCAGCAGTCTGTCCTGCGCCTTTCAATATTTTAGACGCGAGGTAGAGGGTACCGCCTGCGAGTATGATCATCGGCAGGTTGCTGATAAGCTGCCCTTGTATCTCGGAACGCTTATCAGACATCTACAGAAAAGTTTTGATCATACTGCGGTTGGTCGGTGTCTTTAACTTGTGTGCAGCACTTTTCATTTCCTTCAGCGAAAAATGCTGTACAAAACTCTGAATGGCTTGTTGCATCTCAGCTGCTTCCTGTTCATTTTGAGCCGCTACCTGAATGGTCACATCAAATTGCTTTGCTTGTCCGTTTGAAGGCTTGCTATGGAGTATTGGTAATTTCATGATTGTTGCGTGAGTTGATTAAGTAGTTTTTGAATAACTGTTTTGTCTTTTTGTATTTCTACGAACATCAGATAGATGGTAGCGACTTCCTGCTGGCTCAATTCCTCCAGCATATAATCTCTCAGCATCAATACCATCTGCTCTCTTTCATCTTTTGGCTCTACCTTGACAGGCGTCTCTGTTGCAGCAGCTCCGATAGCAGGTTGTACTTGTTCTGCTTTTTCTTCCGTTCCGGCCAGCATACTCAGTATACTTGCACCACCAAAGAATTTAGATAAGCCCGGTAATGCCATTCCGAGGATCCGCATATAGCTCTCTGTTGTCTCTTTGGCTGCAATGTCATGGCGGAGGTCTGCATTACGCGCTTCCAGTTCCGCAATCTGTGATTGCATCTTCTGGTTCTCATCCCGCATCCGTTCATAATCCTCCGTACGGCGCATTTCGGTCAACCGTTTTTCGACAAGGTTATTGACATCCGCTTCTCCTAAGCCTTGAAAAGTCACAGGTGCGGCCTGTATCATACGTGGTTGCACCAGCTCTTCTTCGCGCTGCAGCCTGCCAACAGAAAAAGTATGTTCGAATAGTTTTTCGCTGGTATCCGCGTTATGCCAGGTAATGGTAATGCTATCCGGCTGGCATACCTGAAAACGTCCGCAGATAACGGTCGTAAATGCAGTCAGCGATGTTTTGTCTTTACTCTCTGCTATCTTTTTACCCAGCTTACTGTATACTGCTGTAAATGCTATTTGCTTTTCAGAGAGTTGTTTCTCTCCCTTAAGCATCTTGACTACTTCTCTGTTTTTATCAAAAAGGGAACGCAGTTCCGGAAAATCACTTTGTGCCATAGGTTGTGCTAATCGTCATTTATTTAGGTATCACCTGGTAAAACAATGCCTGGCATAAACTGCCGGTAAAGGAATCAGGTAACTGTATTTTGATCTTACCCCAGAACTCTTCCATCGTATCGTTGGTATGCGCTTCCAGCAACAGTACATTGGTATCACTGGTAATGCGCGTGCCGACAGGCAGTTCGTAAGCATTGACCAGAAACCAATACTGGTTATAGGCATCGAAGTCCATACTGTTGTTCAGTACTTTGCCGGTACTATCCGTAATCCTTCTTACAACCACCGGTAGCATCCGCGCATAGGCAATCTCCATTCCTCGTCTGCGCATCTGCCGCTCTACATAATCCTCTACATTAATCATCCGATAGTGCTTTGAGATAGATGGTTACGATATAATTGCTCCACTTGTCTGTTATAGTTCCATCCGCTTTCTGGTACTCGATGCCGGTAAACACTTTATTTTCATAATTGCCTGTCAGCAGGCTACCTGCCATGATGTCTATGGCAGCATCATGATATGCGTCACTGGCTTCCGCACGGTTATCAAAAGGAACATCGAGATGCCCGAAGTGATATTGCTTATTATTAAACTCCAGCGACAGATAACCGATAACAGGCAAATACGCTGCTGTCGTCATCGACTGCACGCCTACCGAATGCACCACTTTAATACCTGTCACTTTACGGATATGACTCGGTAAAACCGTATTGATCGTCACCGGTGTCAAGGGTTGTCTAACGATAAAAGGAACAGGGTGGTATATAATCCTCGTCTTAGTCATCGCTACCTGGATAAAAACATTGTAATCTTTACATCATAGGGATAATACACCGGTGCCGGTGCGGAAGGCGATGCGCCTGTACTTGGCATCGTCATGCTGCTGTTACCCAGTCCTATATTAATTGGTGCGTTGTACACAGGTACATTATCTACTACCGCGTTACCGTAAGAGACAATATCCTTACCTGATACATAGGTCTTCTTAACATTCACATCTGTGGCAGCAATCACACCACCACCGGGGCTGTAACTGATATTACCCAGCAGTGACTGTAAAGCACTATCTGTATAAATCCCTTCCAGTTTAGCGCTGTGTATGGGTATCGGTGTTTCAAAAAACAGCATCCTGTCATTGGGAGATACGTCATTGCCAAATACCAGCAGGTGTGCTTCATGGCTTTCATCCAACACTTTCTTCTCGTCCACCCGAAATCCGAATGTGCTGCCAAACAATGCACCATCATAACCCACCGATAAAGCAATACCCTTCAGCATCGAAAAATCTTTATGGCTTTCCGCATTGAAGTAAACACGCTGCCCACTTTTACTGATGCGCAGACTGACTTTCTGAAAACGATATCCCTGTATCATCTTAGGCTTCGTTGGTTAACCAGATATTGATAATCACATCATAAGGGAACACCACACCATATGGGTTGGTGGTGTACCCGGCAAGGGTTTTAAAGTCCACCTTGCCGGGATCATATACACCACTGTCTTCTCCATTATCTACCAGTAAAGGATATTTACTTCCATCCGTATACCTGCCCTCAATACTGCCACCCAATGCTTCTATTTTCTCCGGGAACAGGAAAAACTTACTATTCGGAGCTACACCGTTGGATGCAGTCAGGTTCTTTACCTCATGTCCGTCATCAAGTACTTCCACGTTATTGAGTCGAAAGCCCAGCATCGAACCCTGTATGGCTTTATCCTGCGGCAGCGAAACAAAAATGCCTTTGATGTTACGAAAGCCTTTGTCGCAAACAGCATTGAAGCGTAGTGTCTCTCCTGCGGATGATACCCGCAACCGTATACGTTGGAATTTGTTATTCTTCACTGGTAGATTTTTTAGTCTGATGAACCCCTATAAACCCTATAAACCCTATCTGTAACCCCTGACCCTGTTAGGCTTTAACAACCGTAGTACCGATCAGTACCACTTTCAGGAATGCGTTTGGCGGCGCATTTGTTCCCCATTCCAGGTTGAATTCGATGGTCTGTTGGTCACGTATCAGTTTTGGATTATCCAGCACATACGTACCTTCTACCAGCTTGTTATTGCCTTTGGTATTGAATACTTCCAGTGAAGTATTCGGCACCAGCACTGCACCATTGGCTTTGAACTCAAATTCACCGTTACGGATAAAATCCGGTGTGATCGAGAAATTGACATTCAGCGGGCTGTTTGTTCCCTGGTCTGCTACACCATACATCAGGCGTATCGCATGTAAAAGGAAGAAAGCACCTTTCTCCAGTTTTGCGGAACTGATATTGGTATAGCCTACGGTTTTATTATCATCATCACGCAGCATCTTTACAACCTTGCTGTTGGTAATATCTTTCACCGCATAATAGCTGATGTCAACCGACTGCAGTGATTTACTCGCCAAGCCTTTTTGTATATCACGCGGCAATAAATTGATACGGCTTTCAAAATCACCACGGCTGCCACGTGCATTTTTGCCTGCACCCTGGCGGGCTATCTCTTTGGTCTTGCGGAAAAACCTTGCTTTCTCTTCCGGTTGTGCCTGCTCTACTGCTCCGAGAAACTCAGCTTCACTCATAGCGCCGAGCAAATTGTATTCACTTTCGTTGATCTGTCCTAGTGTAAACATTTTCTTCTGTTTGCGCTGCTCATCTCATAAGCAGCAATGATTAATTGTGATTTGATTGACTTTTAAAAGCGGATTTAGGCTATAATATCTGGAGGTCATCATTACCACTCATCTGCGCGATATATTCCTCACTCTGTCCCAGCATCTGCTCTTCTTCACCGCCATAAAGCGGTTCATCTATATTGCGCGTGTAACCAACCTGTTGCGCATACATGGGTTCAGGCTCTCCCATATAAGCGGGTGCATCGATATAATAACCGGAACTGCCTGCCGGAGGCTGTACATTGCCTAAATCAGGAAAGCCCATGCCCGATATAGGTGTACGCTCATGATACAGCCACCTGTCTCCATTCGATACCGCAGCTACCGGTGTCAGGCCCAAGCCGTCACCTGCCAGGAAGGTGGCAGTAGGCATCAGCGTTTTCACGGTTTTATATGCACCTGCCATAGCTGCGCCTTGCAGGATATTCTTTAGCATCGGTTGTTCTACTTTCGTAGCACCATACATCGCACCTGCCGATACAACCAGTGGTGGCAGCATTTTTTTGATGCCCTTCTGCGACGCGTCCGCAGGGTCTACTTTCATTACTTTATTCGCCATATTCACGGCGATGTTGCCGATCACAAAACCCGCGACATTCTCTATCATCGGCTGCACTTGTTTAAGCACTTCTTTGATACCGGGTGCCGGGTTTGTATTTGCTGAACTTGTCATTGTTGAATTGTATTTATTGTTAGAAAATCATTTAAGCCAGTAGATGTATCCTTGACTCCGGAGGATGCCTGCCACTACTACTATGTCCTGTTAGTACGGGTGCGGTAATGGCTTTTGATGTTTTGTCAGTATTATCACTGTCTAAGACTTTATACACACCGTAAGCGATCGCACCTCCAATAGCAATACCTAATACAGGATTGTTCTGTGCGAATTTGACAGCCCCTGTTGCGATGTTACCTAAACCACTAATGCCATCTTCTCCGCTAGGCTCCTCATCGGTTGGCAACTCATTATTCTCATCGGTTGGTGAACTATTTCCATCTTCAAAACTTACACCATCATCTTCCGTGGCTGCACCTTCTGTAGCGGAAATATCAATGGCTTCATCTTTTTTCGCCAGCCCGGTATCACGCATGATTTTTACCACTGCCGTGATGAGTGGTGTTGCTGCAGCAACGGCTGCAGCCACAGGCACAACACCTAAACCATGCAGGCTTCCTTTCTTGCCACTGAGAATCGCTTTACGCAGGTTGTCTTTTTTACCACCTACTTTTTCAAACAGTTTTTCGACTTTTACCAATGCACGTTTTGCATTGGCAACGGTTGCAGGACTGATGCCTTTCGCCCTTGCTTGTTCCGGTGTCGCATACGCCCATTTCAGGCGGCTGGACATTTTACCGACATTGAGTTTCAACGCCAGCAGAAAACCATTACGGGATGCAATGGTCGCAGGATTAAAACGAACCAATCCCTTACCTACCTTTTTCAGACCTTGTCCGACTTTCTTAAAAAATCCTTTCTTCTTTGCTTTGGGTTGCTTGGCTGCTGCCTTGCTTTTCTTGGTGCGTCCTAATTGTAAGTCGTCATCCCCGAAGAAAATATCATCATCACCATACAAAGCATCATCACCCAATAAACCGTCGAGGTTACCAAAACCATTGAGCCTGTCCAGCAAGGTTTCATTTGCCATCAGTTGCCCCAGTGCAGTATCTCTTTTGTCAGTGAACCAATACTGGATGGCATAATCCAGCATTTTTAACAGCTCCTGGTGGTTATAACCTGCCACAAAAGAAGTGACAGGATTTTCTGCAATGGCTTGTCTGGTTGCCAGCAGGTAACGATACAAGCCTTGCTCCAGTGCGTAGTCTTTGACTACGCCCTGTAAATAGGTTTCGCCATCCATGATACCCAACCCTTGTAAGTCTACTCCGAATATCGTTGCATGTAATGCAACATTGTTAGCAGCAGCAAGCTGCATGGAGTTCATTATTATTCTGCCGGTATCGTTCGCTGATGGCGAATTATGTTCTACGCCGCTTAATACGGCGATCTTGATTCCATCTAAACTCATGGTATAATCCATTTTTTGCGTAAAGGGCTTTTCGTAATTGAATTGCCCCAGTACAGCGTCTATGGTGTAATAACCTTCATCATTATTGAGAGGTACGATCACATAGATATGCTGCCAGTGTGGTTGTGAATACCTGGTAATGCGAAAGCGATGAGGGATTCCCAAATTGCACAGTATCGAAGAGCAGAAGATGGAAAAGCAATCACAATCAATGCCTGACATGCGGTCGTGCCATGCTCTCGCAGGCCTGCGTAATTCCTCCATGCCTTGCTTGTCCAATTTGTATTGGATATTGTGGTACAGAAACTCCCAGATATTTTTCAGGGTGTCTTCCAGCCTGTCTCTTTTCAGACTTTGCGCTATTTCCTTTGTATCACCAATAAACTTCCAGACCACTTCTTCTATCACTTTGAGGGTGTCTGCAACCTCTCCATTATCCATAACGACCGTGTCCTTTGCATCTGCTTTCGGGAACAGGTGGTTATACCTTGCTCCGTCTGTTCGCAGTATGCGCTGACCACTGCTGATCTCCAGGTCGGGATGATAATCCCTGTTAAAAATCTTCATCGTCATTTGTTGATAATGGTTTTAGGTGTCTCAATGGTCATCCCTTCTACCTGCATGATGACTGACATCGCAATGGGCTGTGTAAAGGATTTTAATACACCCTTAGTGCCGCCTTTACTGAACAGGTTGATGATGCTCGTGATGTTTTTAATACCCATCAGTGGCAGTATCGTAGTCCAGGAAAGGGGTAGTAAAATCTCACCTACTTCGCTCTGACGATTCGATGCAATGGGAAAACTTCTGCTAACAGAAGGGCTTTCTGCAATCATGCCGCCCTTGTTATTCCACAAACGCACCACCGGATTAATAATCGTTACTGATACGTCAGAAGGATTATTCACTTTTGCAGTCGCAGCTATTTCAACACCGGATAGATTGACTTTATGTACGCGGACTTTGGATAGCGACACGGAAACATTGGCAGCCAGTTTGTTCAGTTGTAACAAACGACCCGCTATTACCAAAGCACCTACGCCCAATCCTATTTTTACCGCTGTGTGCATCCTTAGTTTTTCTTCCTGAATTTTTCAAACAGATAATCCATTCCCTTCTTCGTGCAATAGCCAATCACCGCACTCATAAATGCGTAAGACACAACAGCAATGCTGCCGTCCATCGTTAAACTGTTCAATAAAAGATGTGGTATTGCTTGTGCCTTATAAACACCGCCTATTGTGCCGAATGCTACCGTCCATAGAGTCGTAGCTTCACTTATTGGCCAATCATGATTACCGGGGGATGGAAACTGCATCTTTGAATTGCAGGTCTGTTACTGCAAGGCAACAAGATTACGACTGCTTCAAAACCACTTGATGCTCTTTGATGCTCTTTGATGACATTTGATGCCCAACTACCGATAGGACTGAGAATAATTTTGTCCGATTAACAGACATCATGTAATTTGTAAGCTTCATGGTGATAGGGTTTATAGGGGCTCGGCTTGTCTAAGTCGGGCTTTTTTATTGTCATGAATTTTCTTCTCGCGCGTTTACCTGCCTCAATATTGGCAAACGGAAAAAACGTTTAGCAGTTTTTTATGTAGCATTTGTAGCAAAACAGCGCTACGCTAATACAGATAAGGAATTGAGCCTGTTTTTGGAGCAGAAAGCCTGTAGCAGCTTTGTAGCAATATAAGAGTATTTGTATATACACATTTGCTACAATTTGTTTTGAGCTCGCTAAAATAAATTGGCGATGTAGCACGCCGAAAGTTCTACCTGCATTCACTTTCGGGCATTTTTGCTACAAATGCTACAAATTGCTACAGGTTTTCAGGTGCTGCGGAATTTGGAAGATCTTATTTCAGATCTTTCTAAAGAATTAGAAAACTTTTGAGGCAGACATGCTAAAGCAGAGAACGAAAAACCAACTCAGGCAAACAAAAAAAATAACCCGCTACGAGAGTAGCGGGTTATCAATATCTATTACCCAAAAGCATCTGTATATTGCTTACTTAAAGTAGGGCCAATAAATAGTGTACGTCAAGGTCGACCAACAATTTCAACGATAGCTTCTACATCTGGTGTAGATAAGTGCTTTTTGTATTGTATTGTCTTTTTTAACTCGATGCCTTTGGGACATTTTTCAAGCAATCTTCGAAAACTCAAACATGCACTTTTAGGAGTAAAACTGTTTGGGAAATAGATGTAGGCTAGCTCTTTACGGGTATACGGTTTAATCTCAAACATTGATAGCGCTTATTAAGACTGCAAAATTATTGTACGTATTCTTTACTACCATCAACTGTCTAAAACATTGTACAAATATTTTTACACATTGCAATAATACATTGTTTTGATACTTATTTACTACTGTCTATTACATCATTATTACAATATAATACGGATTTAAGCGGGTTCATTACAGCCATTGTAACAAGAACAGCATCAAAGGTCATCAAAGAGCATCAAAGAGCATCAATGGTTCGACCGATTTCGGGAACATTGCCCTCCGATTACATACGGATTACTAAAAACAACTGTAGCACTTATACAGAATTATCACTTAGAATAAAACGAATGGATAAAATGAAGGACAAATTGTTACGCGAAGCGATTGCAACAGACAGGGAACAGGGACAAAATCAAACAGCTGATATTTTTACTGACCGTGTGTCGATTAAAGAGCTGCGTAAAATATGGAATGACCGAAACCACCAGTATACAGATGATGAGCTCTACCAAATCCGTGACTGGTTATATGTGATTGCCGGCGCAGTCGTACATACCCTTGAAAATAATACACCTACAACGCTTGAGTCCATCCGAAGCACTAAAACGAAGAAGCGCATCAATAAGAATGCCTTAGTGTTCGTTCATAAGGCTAAGACAGCTTCTTAGTCGATCAACACCTATTATTTTTACTTAACTATTTGATTATCAATGTTTTGTATCTTTACATAAGTAAGGATTAAGCACAACTATTATATAAACCTTACAACTAACCTAAAAACAGGAATATGATGAAAAGAAGAAAGGCCATATTATATATAAGGGTAAGTACGGACGAACAGGCAGAGAAAGGACACAGCCTCGCACACCAGGAAGAAATGCTACGCAGGCATTGTGCGGCTAACAACATTGAGATTGTTGCTTTCTTTAAAGAAGACTATTCAGCCAAGACTTTCGAACGCCCGCAGTTTAAGAAATTGCTGGAGTTTCAGCGAAAGAATAAAGCTATTGCAGATTTGTTATTGTTTCTTAAATGGGACAGGTTCTCTCGTAATGCTCCGGAAGCTTATACGATGATTTCTAAACTGCATTCATTGGGACTCGAGCCTCAGGCGATTGAGCAGCCATTGAATATGGAAATCCCAGAACAGAAGTTTTTGCTGGCTTTATATCTGACTGCACCTGAAGTAGAGAATGATCGTAGGTCAATGAATATACTGGCTGGTGTTCGTAAGGCGATGAAGGAAGGACGTTATATGGGTTCTGCTCCCTATGGTTATAAACATGGTCGTACTGAAAACAATAAACCAACCATTGTCCCATCGAAAGATAAGGCAATGGTAGTACAGTCCTTTGAAATGATGGCAACAGGTTTATACCAGATAGAGGAACTACGACGTATGCTGAATAAAAAAGGAATGCCATTAGGGCGAACTCGCTTTTGGTATATGATGCGTAACCCTACCTATATAGGTAAGGTATTTGTCACAGCACATAAAAATGAACCTGCTAGTTTAGTCAAAGGTGTTCATGAAGCCATTGTTGCTGAATCCCTGTTTTATGAAGTGCAGGATATACTCAATGGCAGGAAGAAAAAAGAGCAGCCAATAACGATCTGCCAAAAAGATGAATTACCACTGCGTGGATTTTTACAATGTGCCAGATGTGGTAAACCATTAACAGGCAGTGCATCCAAAGGCAGAAATGCGAGGTATTATTATTACCACTGTAAGTTCGGCTGTAAAGAACGCTTCCGCGCCGATGAAGCAAACTCACTTTTTAATGATGTATTGCATGCCGTTAGTAATAATGACAAAGTATATCGTTCACTGGAGTTAATATTAGGAGGAGAGAATAAAGAAGAGGCTGAAATCAGAGCTAAAGAACTGGCTGAATTAAAAAACAAATTAGAGACTTTTGAACAGCGAATGGAAAGAGCACAGGTTTTAATGCTCGATGGCAAGATGGATTTTGTTGACTATCAACCCATCAAAGCGAAACTGGAAGAAGATGCACATCGCTTGAAATTAAAAATAGATGCAATAGAAGAACTACAACCAAAAGATGAAAACGATGTAATGGAGTTCGGATTTTATTTTTTATCAAATCTCGATAAACTCTTTACCAGTGCGGCTTTGGAAGTAAAACAACAAATAATTGGTTCGACCTTCCCTGAAAAGTTGATTTATGAAAATAACCAGTTTCGAACCGCTTCGGACAATAATGTGTTGTTGTTGATTGCCGCGTCCAGCAAGACTTTCGCTGTAAAAAAAGAAAGCAGACTAGAATTTTCTAATCTGCTTTCCCGTAGAGTGGAACCGGCGGGATTCGAACCCGCGTCCAAACATATGCCCAATAAGCTTTCTACATGTGTATTCCTGAATTTGATTTCGGAAGAGAGCCGGAACGGGACAAACCTACAAACTTCCTATCTGCTTTGAATTTCGCCAAGCGAGCGCAGCATCACGAGGCTATCCTATTGAGAGTTGAGTTAGGCGGCGGTGACGTCAACAGGCCAAAGCCATCCGCGGCCATAATGGTTGCGCTAAATTAATTAGGCAGCCATGGCGTAATTAGATTCGCCAGTCAAAAGTTGAATATTCAGATTTACGTGCTAATTATCCAACGCACGACATGCTTACTTACCCTGCCCTATGCTGTCAAAACCAGTCGGCCCCGGGTACTTTTTTCAAAGAACTAATGCAAAGATACGAAACAACCACCGCTTTATATTGTTAAATTGGCAATCGTTTTAGCTATGCTCAAAATTGCCTACCATACGTTATATGCACACCCGCTACCTGCGGGGCATCGCTTCCCTATGGAAAAGTATGAGCTGATACCTGCGCAACTATTACATGAAGGCATAATAACACCTGAAACCCTCTTTGCCCCTGAACCGCTCGATGAGGAAACTATCCTGCTTACTCACGATGCCGACTACTGGCATCGCATGAAAACCCTACAGCTTACCGACAAAGAAATGCGTGCAATCGGATTTCCTTTATCTGCACAACTGATAGAGCGTGAGGTACGCATCTGCAAAGGCAGTATCATGTGTGCGGAATATGCCTTGCAATATGGCGCATCACTGAATGTAGCGGGTGGTACACACCATGCATTTGCCGATAAAGGAGAGGGCTTTTGCCTGCTGAATGATTTTGCAGTGGCTGCCAATTATATCTTGCAACAAAGATTTGTTAGGAAAATCCTGATAGTGGATTTAGATGTGCATCAGGGTAACGGCACGGCGGCGTTGTTTAATGGTAGGGAAGATGTATTTACTTTCAGCATGCACGGGCAGCACAACTATCCATTTCATAAAGAACAGAGCGATCTTGATATTGGCTTGAAAGATGGCACTACTGGCAGCGAATATCTCACCATACTGAATGATACGTTGCCTAAACTGATTGACACTGTAAAACCAGACATAGTATTATACCTGTCAGGTGTAGATGTGTTAGCTACAGACAAATATGGTAAGCTGCAACTGACACAAGAAGAATGTGCGGAGCGGGATTATATAGTTTACAATCTTTGCAAAAAACATAACATACCTGTAGCAGCAGCCATGGGCGGTGGTTATTCTCCCGATGTAAAACACATCGTTGCAGCACATTGCAACACCTATCGCATAGCGAAAGATGTATACAACCTCTAACCCAAATCTATTTCTGTATTATCACCTATGTTCAGGCTTTGGCTTAGTCCACGCACAAAAGCATCGCTACCAATGATGGATGAATGCAGTACTACTTCTTCCAGTTCTGCATAAGAACCGATGATGGAATCTTTGATGATGGAAGACTGTACATTGGTAAATTCTCCTATCGTTACATTCGGACCAATGATGGAATTATGCAGATTACAACCTTCTGCTATACTAACAGGTGGTATGATGACGCTTGTACCATGATTGTATGGTTTCTGGTCTTCGCCGCGCTCTTCGCTTATTTCTTTCAGCAACGTAGCATTGGTAGAAAGCAATGTTTCTTTCTTACCGCAATCAAACCAGTTGTTTACCCTGAAGGCTTCAAACTTAATACCACCTTCTATCATATACTGCAGCGCATTGGTAAGATGGTATTCGCCTTCTTCATCCAGCTTGCTACCTACATGCTTTTCAAGCGCGGCATACAGTGCTTTTGTTTCTTTGATACAGTAGATGCCCACCATTGCCATGTTCGACTTTGGTATCAATGGTTTTTCTACTGCTTTCAATACCATGTCTTTATTATCCAGCTCTACTACACCAAAACTGCGAGGGTCGTCTACTTTCTTAACACCAATCTGCGATGTGCTGTGGTTCAGTATATCTTTTACATTATAGTCGCACACGGTATCGCCCAGCACTATTATCACTTCCTCATCTTTCACTGCATCTTTGGTAAGCCATATAGCATGGCCCGTACCGCGCCTGTCTTCCTGCGTTACAATGGTGTAAGAAAGATTTGGGTATGTTTTAGCAATATATCGTTGAATCTTTTCGCCGAGGTAGCCTATTACAAACACAAACTCTGTAACACCTGCCTCCAGCAGTTGGTCTACTATTACACTAAGGATGGTTTTACCCGCTATAGGTATCAGTGCCTTTGGCTGTGTATAAGTAAGCGGGCGGAGTTTGGTACCTGCACCGGCAACCGGGATAATGGCTTTCACAATTAATGTTTTTGCTTCCGGGTGTGAAAATACAGCAATTTGGGTAAATGCCTTTTAAACACCGAATTTGATATTAATATGTTTACCTACAACTTCTCATCAACAGGTTCCCACAGTTCTATCTTCGTTCCTTCAGGGTCTACTATATGCGCAAATTTGCCATAGTCATACACCTGCATTTCACCTACCTGTTCTATACCTTCTTTGCGCAGTTCTGCAAGTAGCCATTCCAGATCATCTACACGCAGGTTTATCATATACTCTTTCTGCGATGGCGTGAAATAGTCTGAGTTATTTTTGAACGTACTCCATACCGTAGTGCCTTTTTCTTCAGGCTTTTCTACTTTCAGCCATTCAAAAGTTGCGCCGTATTGATTGGCATTAAAACCCAGATGTTTATTGTACCAGTTGCGCAGGTGTTCAGGGTCATTACTTTTTACAAATATGCCCCCAATACCTGTTACGCGTTTCCTTTGTTCGTTGCTCATACAATGTATTTATAGAACACAATATATGTACATTCTATTGCATCCATAAAAAATACCTGCCAGCAACGGCAGGTATTTTACATTATCAATTTGTCATTATTCCATCACCTGCGCTTCTTCACCATACATCTGGTGCTGGTATTTCAGCGATGGCGATTTTATCAGTGTACCAAGATTAAGTTCGTTCCACTTAGCATCTACTACTGCTATTGTTTTAGCATCCGCAGCTATCACATTAGGCCAAGGGCGTTCAAAGCCATCCAATGCTTTTGTTTTCCTTGTACCATCTAGCCCTAGTATTGTTTTATCTGCACCACCGTAAAAATGGTCGCGGCGAGGGTCCAGATTATTGCAGAATCTCCACAACACGTCTGCTATATCATTAGCGTCTACCGTATGCTCTACGTATAGTATCATTTTGATGCCCTGCAAGCCTTGCTCTTTACACAGCGCAGCATGTAGCTCTTCTACATGCCCTTTGCGTTGTTTGTTCATCGCAACAAACAATACAGGTATTTCCCATTCACGCGCCAGCTTATCATTCAGCGATGCTATTTCGGGATATTGCTTTTGCAATGCAGCAGCATTAAACGCAGCATTCAGTTTGAATGGCGTAAGCGGCATAGTCATTTCCTCTTCCCATTTCTTCGTGCCGTCTATACACATCTTGCCGCCAAAGCCCAGCTTGCTGCAGCTATGGTCCAATACATCCATCGGTCCCTGGCTGAAGTATATATCCGTTGCAGGATTCACATTATCAAACACATACTTGGCCAATGTCTTGTAATCATCAATCTTCACCTTGCCATCTGCCAGTACCAGTATCTTGTTAAACATCATCTGCCCTGCACCCCACATGGCATTCATCACTTTCTGTCCCTGCCCAGCATATTCTTTATCTATGGTAGTGATTACAAGGTTATGAAACACACCCTCTACAGGCATGTTCATATCTTTTATCTCAGGCACCATCGTCATTTTGATAGGTGCCAGGAATATACGTTCCGTTGCCTTACCTATCCATGCATCTTCCTGTGGCGGTATACCTACAATAGTTGCAGGGTATATCGCATCTTTCTTGTGGGTGATGGCAGTAACATGAAAACGCGGATAGAAATCGGGCAATGAATAATAACCCGTGTGGTCGCCGAACGGGCCTTCCCATATCAGTTCTTCATTCGGGTCTACATAGCCTTCTATAATGATATCTGCATCAGCAGGTACTTCTATTTCAGGCTGTGTTATACACTTCACCAGTTCCACACGCTTCTTGCGCAGGAAACCTGCCAACATGTACTCATCCACATTTTCAGGCAATGGCGCCGTTGCAGAATAAGTATATATAGGATCGCCACCAAGCGCTACCGCTACAGGCATTATCTTCCCTTGCTTCTTGTATTCGTTATAGTGGCGTGCACTTACTTTATGTTTATGCCAGTGCATACCCGTCATGGTTTCGGTAAATACCTGCATACGGTACATACCGATATTACGCGTACCGTTCAGCAAATCTCTTGTGTGAATAGCTGGCAGCGTAACAAACCTACCACCATCTTTTGGCCAGCATTTCAGTATCGGTAGTTTCGATAAGTCAGGCTTATCCATCACCACTTGCTGGCACTCTCCACGTCCACTCACCACTTTCGGCATCCAGGATGCAAACTTGCCCAGTTGCGGCAACATGGCCAGTTTTTCCAACAAACCATTTTTAGGTGCTGTGATTGTTTTCAGCAAGCTTTCTATATCTCTTGCCACATCATCCAGATCGTCTACACCCAGTGCCATGCACATGCGGCGCTCATTACCCATACTGTTTATCAGCAACGGGAAGCCGGTGCCTGTATTTTCAAAAAGTAGTGCTTTGTTCCACTCAGGTGTTTTAGAAACCCTGTCTGCTATCTCTGCTATTTCCAGTACAGGATCTACAAAAGTTTTAATCCTTACCAGTTCACCCGCCTTATCCAAAGCATCTACAAATGCCTTTAATGATTTATATGCCATAATACCAATTGCGATATAGTAACAAATATGCACGCATATCGTTCACTACGCCCCGCAAAGTTAAGGCTGTAGTAGCTAAACTATTGGCTAATTTTGCAATACATTGATACCAAAGGCAAAACATACCCGCTTACTGATTGTATCTGCAGCCCTGCTTGCTGCTGGCGCAGCCTTATGGTACTACAAAGCCGCGGGAAAACGGGATGTACATTCCATTGCAGCTATGGCTGCCAACCCTTATAATCTGCACCTTATAGACTCCTGCGAAGCGCTGCTGCAAAACGGAGACATTGTAGTGCGTACCGGCAATGACATGACCAGCGAGATGTTCAGGGAGGCAAACAGGGAAGACAAAACCTATTCTCACTGCGGCATAGTACTGATTGAGGAAGGTAAACCCTATATATACCATAGCATTGGCGGGGAAGATAACCCCGACGAGGTGCTGCGCCGCGACAATATACAAACCTGGGCATCACCATTGCACAACAGTGGCATTGGTATTTTGCGTTATCATTTTACAGCTGCTCAGGTAGATAGCCTTGCCAGCATAACACGCGGCTATTACAACCAGCACAAGAAATTCGACCTGCAGTTTGATATATCAAACGATGACAAATTGTACTGTGCCGAATTATTATATCAGGCCATCAACAAAAGCCTTGGAAAAGCTGTTATACAACCTACCAAATGGATGGGATATACCTATGTAGCCGTTGATGACATTACTAAAACTGACTATTGTGAATGGATTTGTCAGGTTAGGTTTAAATAGATACCTTTGCCGAAATTTGAAAAATAAGAATATGAAAAAAGCGCTTTTAGGATTGGCATTTATCGTTGCTGTTATTGCGACAGGATGTAATTCTAATTCACCTAAACCGGTAGCTGAAAAGTTCCTTACCAGCTTCTGGCACATGAACTATAAAGAGGCTAAAACTGTATCTACAGACGCAACAAAACAAATGCTGGAAATGCTGGAAACCATGGCAGTTCGCCTGCCAGACAG
Organism: Chitinophagales bacterium; assembly: GCA_017303395.1. Taxonomy (GTDB): domain Bacteria; phylum Bacteroidota; class Bacteroidia; order Chitinophagales; family Chitinophagaceae; genus Polluticoccus. The sequence continues at coordinate 26,844 of JAFLBN010000007.1, read as the reverse complement.
CGAAGTGAAAAAAGCGCAGAAAGTAACTGTAGAAATTACAAAAGTTGAGGAAAACGGCGATAAGGCAGTGGTTTTCTACAAAACATCTGAAATGAAAGATGAAAAGAAACTGAACCTCATCAAGCAAAATGATAAATGGTTGGTAAACTTCACAAAGAATGATGACTTCATGAATGAAGAACAGGAAGAAGAACCTGTAGCACAACCGGATACAGCAGTTGCTACTCCAACCAACGATACTGCAAGTAAATAATCAATATAATTTCAACAACAAAAGGGCTGCAAATGCAGCCCTTTATTATTTTATGCAGATGCCCCGAAAAACATATAACACAAGCCTATCGCGGTGATAATGCCCACCAAATCTGCCAGCAACATTGCACCTATTGTATAACGTGTATTCTTTACCGCTACTGCACCAAAGTACACGGCTATTACATAAAAAGTTGTATCTGAAGAACCCTGTAATATGCAAGACAATCTGCCGGCAAAAGAATCAGGGCCGAAGTTTTTCATCGTATCTATCATCATACCACGCGCACCACTGCCACTCAATGGTTTTATCAATGCAGTCGGCAAGCCGTCTACAAAACGGGTATCTGTGCCCATAGCGCCAAACAAAGATTTCATACCTGCTATTACCACATCAAATGTACCACTGGTGCGCAGCATACTGATGGCTACCAGCATACCCACCAAATAAGGAATAATCTTCACCGCTGTTTCAAAACCGCCTTTAGCTCCATCTACAAACGCATCGAAGATGTTGATGCGCTTATACAATCCGCCCAATACTATCAGTATAAATATTACCAGTATCAAACCATTGCTAAGCAGCGATGAGAAGGATTGCATAGCATCTGTGTCAAGGCTGCGAAGATACACTACAATACCTGCTATCACAGCAGACAATCCACCTACCCAACCAAGTATCACCGGTTGTAGCAGGTTTATCTTCTGGCGCATTGACACAATAAACATAGCCGCCATTGTTGCGGCAAATGTGGCTATCATACAAGGCACAAATATATCTGTTGGGTTTGTTGCCTTCACTGCAGAGCGTGCTGCTATAATGCTGACAGGTATCAATGTAAGGCCCGATGCATGCAGACACAGAAACATAATCTGTGCATTACTGGCAGTCTTTTTATCGGGGTTAATTTCTTGCAGGCTTTCCATGGCTTTAATGCCAAATGGTGTTGCGGCATTATCCAACCCCAACAGATTGGCCGAAAAATTCATCATCATATGCCCCATGGCAGGGTGTCCTTTCGGCAATTCGGGAAATAGCTTTGAGAAGAACGGGCCAATAATGCGCGACAACAAATTAATACCACCTGCTTTTTCTGCAATGCTCATAAAACCCATAAACAGCGCCATGATGCCTATCAGCCCTATACATATATTCACTGCACTCTTACAGGTTTCAATAATACCATCTGCTTTTTTAGTCAGCTTCGCTTGTATGTTTTTATATGTATAAACTTGTCCGTGGAAAGATGTTTGTGTTGCAGACAGTGTTTGTTTATCTGCTATAGCAATGGTTGCAGCGTGCAGCGAGTCTGCTTCTTTATAACCAAAGCCCGCAATGTATTTGGCAAAGCTTTCTTCAGAGACAAAGCCTTCATTCAGTGGCGACCCGACTTTTTGATAATAGACTGTATCATAGGCATCGTCTGCCTTGCCCGTCACCATACGGCTGAAGATAGCCTTGTCTGATGCAAAAAAAGCCTTGTAACCTGCCACACTGATGGCTATGATAATGAATGCCGCCCATATCCTGCTAAGTGCCATCTATATTGATAATTATGGCTATGAAGATAAAACTTAGCAGGTAATTATCTAAGTGTCTGATTTGTGGTCCATTACCTGTTCCACGCTCGGTGCTTCAAATTGCTCCATCATACCCAGCAATTCTTCTACCGATTCGCTGGTCATTAATATTTCTGCGGTGCATTCTTCCAGAAAACCTTCCAGCACCATATTGTTCACCAATACTTTCAGGCTGTCGTAGTAGCCATTAATATTCAGCAGGGCAATTGGCTTTTTATGCAGGCCCAGTTGTCCCCATGTCAGCATTTCAAACATTTCGTCCATTGTACCCCAGCCACCTGGCAGCACTATCACACCATCACTCAGTTCATGCATTTTCACCTTGCGGCTATGCATACTGTCTGTTACAATCAGCTCTGTCAGGCCATCGTGCGCTACTTCTTTTGTTTCCAGAAAATCAGGAATTACGCCAACAACTCTGCCGCCATTCTGCAACGCACCGTCTGCCACGGCACCCATCAGCCCTACTTTCCCGCCTCCATACACAAGGCCGATTCCACGTTCTGCAAGTGTGGCACCCAACGCATAGGCAGTTTCTCTGTAGGCTTCATTGTATCCTTCTTTAGAACCGCAAAAGACAACGATGTTTTTCATAGGCTGAAAATGATTATCCTTAAAAATACGATGAAACAAATCAATCACCGCGTTATAAAATCAATAAAAAGCTCCCGATATCGGGAGCTTGTATTTTAAAGTACTTCTATCTGGTTTCTCAACAGGTCTTCAAACTCATCACGTTCACGTATCAGGAAGGCTTTTCCGTCTTTCACCATTACTTCTGCAGGTTTCAGCCTAGAGTTGAAATTACTGCTCATCTCAAACCCGTAAGCTCCCGCGTTGTAGAATACAAGGAAGTCGCCCTCACGCACTTCATTCATAACCCTGTCCCATGCAAATGTATCTGTCTCGCAGATATTACCTACAATGGTATAGATACGCTCTGCACCGCTTGGATTCGATATGTTTTCTATACGGTGATACGCATCGTAGAACATAGGGCGTATCAGATGATTAAAGCCTGAGTTAACACCTACGAAAACCGTTGCTGGCGTTTGTTTGATGACATTCGCTTTTACTACAAAGTAGCCGCATTCGCTCACCAGATATTTGCCCGGCTCAAACCATACTTCCAGTGTGCGGTTATATTCTGCTTCAAACTCTTTTACTGCAGCTGTCAGCTTTTCTCCCAGCAGTGCAACATCTGTTCCTTTATCACCTTCTTTGTACGGCACTTTAAAGCCGCTTCCCATATCGATGAACTCTAACGAATCGAAATGGCGTGCTATTTCAAACATCACATCCAGTCCGCGTAGGAAGACATCTACGTCTTTAATCTCGCTACCTGTATGCATGTGCAGACCTTTTACATGCAGTTTGGTTGTTTTCACCACACGCTCTATATGACGCAGTTGGTGTACAGATATACCAAACTTGCTGTCTATATGGCCGGTAGATATTTTATAGTTACCACCTGCTTCAATATGCGGATTAATACGGATACAAACAGGATAACCACTACCGAATTTGTTACCGAATTGCTCCAGTATTGATATGTTGTCTATATTGATGTTTACGCCCAATTGCTGTGCATCTACAATCTCATTGAAATCTACACAGTTTGGGGTATATAATATTTCATTCGGTTCAAAACCCGCTTTCAGCGCCAGTTTCACCTCATATATGCTCACACAGTCTACAGAAGCGCCAAGGCTCTTCATATACTTCAGCACATTGATGTTTGTCAGGGCCTTGCATGCATAGAAAAAACGCGTAGGATGGCTCTTGAACGCATCCTTCAGCTTATTGTACTGTTCAGCAATTTTTTCCGCATGGTACACGTATACCGGTGTGCCAAATTCATTGGCCACACTAATCAATTGTTCTTTACTGAGTGAATAAGACATATTTGTTAAAAAAGGATTGCAAATGTATGAAAAGCATGGGTCAGATTACAGACAATTAATCAAACCTTCCAAATTCTTCATTTACTACGGGTTAATAAATTTATTCACAGGATTTTATGACTTTAACCATAAATTAATAATATTTGAATATCTCATTAAAATGCCATGAAAACCACAGCTAATAAGCGATTTTTAATAGCTAAACTTTTAAGTATTGTTTAACTTTAAAAGAGCATTAAATCTTCAATCCTGTTATGCCTTCTATAAAAAAACTTTTATACGTTTTTCTAACCATGTTAATGATGCCGATGTTAGCATTTGCTCAACTGAACGCAGATTTTGTGGCTTCAAAAACTGCCGACTGTCCACCATTCGCTGTAACCCTCAATAGCACATCTACAGGTAGCCCTACCAGCTATACATGGCAGATAGGTACTTGGAGTACCACAACAACTACACCATCTGTATCTTATACTATCGGCGCACCCGGCAATTATACAGTAAGGCTTACCATATCTAACGGATCGTCTACAGATGTAGAAACAAAGACTAACTACATAACAGTTTACCCTAAACCTTCTGTCAATTTTAATGCTACAACACCTACTACTGGCTGTTCACCACTTACTGTCACTTTTCAGGATGCAAGTACACTCAATGCTCCCGGTACAGGATCTTATAGTTGGTTCTGGGGCTCTACGGGCTCCGGGGCAAATCCTACTGCTACATTTACTAATCCCGGGCCTCAAGATGTTACATTAACAGTTACAAATAGCTATGGTTGCAGTGCATTGCTTACAAAAACTGCATTTATTAATGTCAGGGCAAGGCCTGTTCCTTCATTCAGCGCATCTCCTGTAGATTTCTGTTCTTCTCCCTGTTCTACAACATTTACAGGTTCTGCAACAGGTAACGGACCATTCACATATTCATGGGCATATGGAGATGGAGGTACACCTGGTACTGGCAACACAAGCACACATACATATACCGCTCCGCCCAATACATGGTCGCCCAAACTTATTGTTACAGATGCTAACGGATGTAAAGACTCACTAACAAGGCCTAACTATATCAATATTCACTACCCTACTGCTGGCATTACATCTCCTGCAAGTGTGTGTCAGAAATCTGTTATTGGTTTCACTGGCACTTTTACTCCTGCCGGAGGGTCTATTTTTTGGGACTTTGGTGATGGCCTAGGTACGTCTCCTGCGGCATCGCCCACATATAAATATAATTCAGCAGGTACTTTTACGGTTACTGTTACATACAACTACAGAGGCTGTGTCACAACAGCTTCCAAAGTAATAACTGTTAACCCTAAACCTGTTGCAGATTTTACAGTAAACCCTGACACATTATGCCCTGCGCCTGTCAGTGTGCAATTAGTACCTAATGGTTCATATGCCACATATTACTGGAACAATGGCGCAGCACCACCCCTTACCAGTACATCCCCTTCGCCTACATTCACTTATTACAGCAACGGCTATTTCAGCCCTATGATGGCTGTATCTACTGCTGCAGGCTGTACAGATACAATATATAAAACCAGTGCAGTAAAGATTCACGATATATACACTGTAATAACACCATACAAAGGTGGCGATAAAATTGACAGAGCTAAAATAGAAGGCTGTAAACCTTTAACAATATTTTTCTCTGATACTACATATACAAACATTCCGGGGAATATCCCTCGCTATTATCCTTATAAAATTCAGTCTTACGACTGGGATTGGGGCGATAATACCACGCATGGAACATTGCAACACATGAGCCATACCTTTGTTGATACTGGCGTATTCAAAGTAATCCTGACAGTTACAACAACTAAAGGTTGTGTTGCAAAAGATACGGTGGAAGTAAGAGTAGGCCAACCACCTGTTCCGGACTTTACGGCATCTCCACTACATATTTGTATCAGAGGCTATGTACAATTTACCAATCTTACAACTGGCCCGGTAGATTCATGGAAATGGAAATTTGGTGAAGGAAGTGAGTCTACAGCTAAAGACCCGAGGCATCAATACAACTGGCCCGATACTATGAACGTAACACTCATTGCTACGCATAAAGGATGTATTGCATCTATTACAAAGCCAAAGTATATCATCGTAGATTCTCCAAAAGCATTGTTCAATACAGAGCGATTCTGCGACTCTCCGTTAAAAGTTCGTTTTCATAACACATCTTTCGGACACACTTCTTACAAGTGGTTCTTCGGCGATCCCGGCAACAGCACCTCAACAACTGATAACGACCCATATTTCAGATACCCGACTGCAGGCACTTACAATGTAACACTTGTCACTTACAGTACCCGCACCGGATGTTCTGATACTACTGTTTATCCTCTGGAACTCAGTAGCAGGTCTATGACACTATCAGCAAATGACACTGCTGTCTGCAACGGAGATTCGGTCACCTTTACTTCCACACTAACAGGACGGCAACCACTGGCATATGAGTTTTATCTGGACAATGCTTATATAGGCACTACAAACGGCAGCATTAAATGGCCAATAGGCGGGGCCGGTTTCCATAAAGTAAAAGTGATCGCTATTGATTTATATGGCTGCAGCGATTCTATTGTAAAATACAACTGGATATTTGTATCAATACCTACTGCTAGCTTTTCTGCCTCACCAACCAGAGGATGTATACCATTTACAGTCAATTTTTCCGACAATTCAACTGTAACGTCAGGTGCTAATATTATCAATCGTATGTGGAACTATGGCATAGGGGGCAGCACTCCTGTAACAGGTACGTCCTCATCTTATTACTACACCACACGTGGCACTTATGATATAAAGCTTGTCATAACAGATAATGTTGGCTGTAAAGATTCTATGATCAGGCCACAACACATCATAGCACAAAAACCTGTTGCCAGCTTCACTGTTAAAGACACTGCATGCCTGAATGAGACGCTCGCCTTTAATAATATCTCAAAAGGCATAGTATCATCTGCCTGGAGCTTTGGTAATGGTGGTACATCTTCTCAATACAGCCCGAATTATTCTTATAGTACTTTGGGTAGCTTTAATGTAACACTCGTAGTAACTGATACATTTGGCTGTAAAGACACTGTTATAAAAAACAATGCTGTTACTACATCAAAACCTTTCCCTTCATTTACTATGAGCGACTCTGTAGCAGTATGCCCTCCATTGCTTGTTAAATTCACGAGTACATCTACCAACACAGTGCAATACTATTGGCGTTTGGGTATGGGTAACACTTCAACATCTGCTACTCCTTCAGAATTTTATACTACAAGAAATAAATACCGTGTAACATTAGTTGCAACAGATGCACATGGTTGTACAGATTCTGCAATAGGATTTGTACGCATACTAGGATATGATGGTGCGTTTGACTATACCCCACTTAATGGATGTAAACCATTAGACGTCAGCTTCAATGCCATTGTAAGCAATGTTGCAAAGCTTGCATGGGACTTTGATGATGGTATTGTTACTAATACAACTTCATCAAGCATTACACATCGCTACGATAGGCCGGGTGCGTATGTACCACGTGTAATATTTGAAGACGCAAATGGCTGTAAAAGCCTCAGCAGTGGTATTGATACCATTAAGGTAGATGCTGTAGAGCCTGGCTTTAAAGGCGATGCCCCTTGCCAGTACAATAATGTCACTTTGATTGATACTTCCAAAACATATTTCTCTTCCATCAACTACTGGAAATGGACTTTTGATGATGGTTCTACCAGTACAATGAAAGCACCAACTCATTTCTATGGACCTCCAGGACAATATCCTGTAAAGCTTGTTGTGAGAAATGCGCAGGGTTGTATAGATAGCATTACTAAAAATCTGACAATACATCCTTTACCTGTAATTAACGCAGGATTAGATACTACAATTTGTCTTAACGATACCGCACAGTTGAATGCTAGCGGTGGTATTTCTTATATATGGAATACAACTCCATATCTGTCTTGTTTGGATTGTCCAGACCCTAAGGCATCTCCTAAAGAATACTTCAGCTTTGTGGTAAAAGGCACAGATGTAAACAATTGTAGCAATACAGATACTGTAGTTGTAAAAATTAAAACGAAAGTAGTTGCAACAGTAAGTCCTGATAAAGAATTGTGTCTGCGGGATACTACACGTCTGTTTGTAAATGGTGGCAAAACATATGTCTGGACGCCATCAAAAGGGTTGGACGACGCTACATCTCGTACACCTGTAGCATCTCCGGATGTTACTACCAAATACAAAGTGATAACCTATGAGGGGCGTTGTATACCAGATACTGATTTTGTAAACATCAAAATCCATCCGCTACCCGATGTTACTGCTACGGGGGCAGCAACTATCATCGCGGGTAACTCAACTATTCTGAATGCTACAGGCAACTTGATTAATCGTTTTAAATGGACGCCTGCAGAAAGCCTTAATTGCGCAGATTGTCCAGACCCTACAGCCGCACCAAAGAAAACAACTGAATATACTATTACTGTTTATACAGACTTTGGTTGTACAGACTCTGATAAAGTAACTGTAAAAGTGCTTTGCGATGAAAGCCAGTTGTTCATACCAAATACATTTACACCAAATGGCGACGGGCAAAATGACGTGTTCTATCCACGTGGTACAGGTCTTGATAAAGTACGCTCTTTCAGGGTTTACAACCGATGGGGTGAAGTAGTATTTGAAAGAACCGGTATGCCATTGAATGATGCTGCGTATGCATGGGATGGTACTTACAAAGGAGCCACATTACCACCAGATGTATTTGTATATGTGGTAGAGGCGCTTTGCGAAAGTGGTGAAACAATGATTATTAAAGGCGATGTAACCCTGATAAGATAGAATCTATGAACAACAGACTGAAACATATATTATTGGCTGGCATTGCGGCAGCAGGCTTACAGCAAGCAACTGCACAGGACATACATTTTTCGCAGTTCTACGAAACATCCATTCTGCGAAACCCTTCACTGACAGGACTTTTCACAGGAGATTATAAAGTTGGGGTTGTGTATCGCAATCAGTGGAGCAGCATCAGCAAACCATTCCAAACTGCACTGGCAAATGTTGAAGCACGCATACCAATCAATGAAGTAAACGACTACCTTAGCATTGGTGTATTAGGATATTACGATAGGGCTGGCAGCATCAATCTCAAGACTACATCTGTATATCCTGCTATCAACTACAACAAGTCTTTGGAAGACGGCCACAACTCTTACTTATCAGTAGGCTTTACTGCCGGTTATATACAACGCAGCTTCGACCCTACGCGAGCCACGTTCAATAATCAGTACATGAACAATTCGTTCAATGCTTCCAATCCAAGTGGTGAGAATATGGGCAACCCAACCATCAACTATTGGGATATGGGTGCAGGTGTTACCTATAGCAGTTCTACCAGCGGAGAAGAGAATGCATTGAACTATGTAATAGGTGCAGGTGCTTATCACATTATGAAGCCAAAAACTTCATTCTACAATAGTAGCGACGCGCGCCTTATGACACGTTGGAATGGTAATGTTGCCATCAGTAAACAGCTGAATCAGAAATTCAGCTTTCAGATACATGCCAACTACAGCAAGCAAGGCAGCTATAGCGAAATAATTGGTGGTGGTATGTTAGGCTGGCACAAATATGGCCCTAACGATGGTTTGCTATTTGTGCTGTTCGGTGGCGTATTCTATCGCTACAATGACGCTATTATCCCAACTATCAAACTGCGTTACAAAGACCTTGCATTTACCTGCGCATACGACCTCAACGCATCCAAACTACGTGTAGCAAGCAATATGCAGGGTGGCTACGAAATAAGTGTAGTGAAGACCGGGCTCATCAACAGCCCCAACAGAGAAAAGAGCCGCACTATCTGTCCTGAATTCTATTAATACATTTTGGTTAAATACCGCTTACTACCTGTTAAAAGTAAAAGCCCCGCTGATGCGGGGCTTTTACTTTATATCACGTCCCTTTCGGGAATGGATGATTAGTTTTTGAACTGAGGAATCATATCCTGTGCCATTTTCACCATCTTAGCGATGCCGTCTTCAGGAAGGTTACCTTTTTTGAAGTCTGCCAGCAACTCAGGCATTTTCAATTCCAGTTCGCGCAGGAATGCTTCTTCGAATGCTTTTACATTCTTAACAGGCACTTCGCGAATCAGGTTGTTTGTACCCAGGTAGATGATAGCAACTTGCTTTTCTACGCTATACGGAGAGTATTGGTTTTGTTTCAGAATTTCCACGTTACGGCTACCTTTATCCAGTACTACTTTTGTAGCAGCATCCAGATCACCACCGAATTTAGAGAACGCTTCCATCTCACGATACAGCGCCTGGTCAAGTTTCAGTGTACCGGCAACTTTTTTCATTGATTTGATCTGCGCACTACCACCCACGCGACTTACAGAGATACCAACGTTGATAGCCGGACGGATACCTGCAAGGAACAGGTTTGATTCCAGGAATATCTGACCATCGGTGATCGAGATTACGTTTGTAGGAATATAAGCAGATACGTCACCCGCTTGTGTTTCAATGATTGGCAATGCTGTCAGAGAACCGCCACCTTTTACCAGGTGTTTGATGCTCTCAGGCAAATCGTTCATTGTTTTAGCGATAGCATCGTTATTGATAACTTTCGCAGCACGTTCCAGCAAGCGGCTGTGCAGATAGAATACGTCACCAGGATATGCTTCACGGCCCGGCGGACGACGCAGCAGCAGAGATACCTCACGGTATGCCACAGCTTGTTTAGACAGATCGTCATAAACAACCAGTGCAGGACGTCCAGTATCGCGGAAGAACTCACCTATCGCAGCACCTGCAAACGGAGCGTAGAACTGCAGTGGAGCCGGATCAGCAGCAGGCGCAGCAACGATAGTTGTATACGCCATTGCACCATTCTCTTCCAGTGTTTTCATAACACCGGCAATAGTAGATGCCTTCTGGCCTATCGCAACATATATACAGTATACAGGCTTGCCTGCATCGTAAAATTCTTTTTGGTTGATGATGGTATCGATACAGATAGCAGTTTTACCTGTCTGACGGTCACCGATTACCAGCTCACGCTGACCACGGCCAATAGGAATCATCGCATCGATAGATTTGATACCTGTTTGCAGTGGTTCTTTTACCGGCTCACGGAAGATAACGCCCGGTGCTTTACGCTCGATAGGCATTTCATACAGTTCACCAGTTATAGGGCCTTTACCATCTATTGGCTCGCCCAGTGTGTTTACAACACGGCCTACCATACCTTCACCTACTTTGATAGAGGCAATCTGACCAGTGCGTTTTACTTGTGCACCTTCTTTAATGCTACCGCTGTCACCCATCAATACCACACCCACGTTGTCTTCTTCAAGGTTCAGCGCTATCGCTTTTACGCCGTTTTCAAATTCTACCAGCTCACCCTGACGTACGCCATTCAGGCCATACACGCGGGCAATACCGTCACCTACTTGCAGTACGGTACCAACTTCTTCCAGATTGGCAGAAGCGTTGAAGTTTGTTAACTGCTGGCGAAGTATCGCCGATATTTCATCCGGTTTAATCTCAACCATGACTTTTTATTTTATAAATAATAAAAACTGTTTCTCTTGTACTTTATTAATTGAAGATAGTGCTTACGTAGATGTTCTTCTGGAACTGAGTCTTCACATCATTCAGGTCGCGGCGCACGCTTGCGTCTACCAGCTTATCATCCATTTGCAGAATGAAACCACCAATGATATTAGGATCTACTACTTCTGTCACTTCGATTTCGCCTTTGTGTACAGAAGCCACTACATTCTTAATAATATTTTGCTTTACAGTATCGCTGAGTGGCGTCGCCGTCGTCAACTTTACAGTTTTGATGTTTTTCATAACCTTGTATTGTGTTATGAAAGCATCAGCTATTTCAGGCAGGTTAGCCTCGCGGCCTTTGCTTACAAGCAGTTTAATGAAGCCATCTGTCAGGGCGCTCATCTTACCACTTAATACAGCAGCAACTATTTCCTGTTTTTTAGCAGCGTTTATAATCGGGCTGCGCAGCATGTTAGTAAACTCGTGGCTTTGTTTGCTTACGGCATCCAGCAAGCGGATGTCCTGCAGCGTGCTGTCAACAGCATTCTGTTCTACAGCAAGGTCCAGCAGAGCTTTTGCATAACGTGAAGCGAGACGTGGATTTGGCATATCTGTTCTGTTACTTCAGTTATTAGTTCATTTTTATTTCTTCAGCCAGCATCTGTGCATAATCGTTCTGGCTTTCGGCAGTTGCCAATTGCTTGCGGATTACTTTTTCTGCTACCTCAACAGCCAGTTTACCGATTTCGTTTTTCACTTCGGTAAGCGCAGCCATTTTTTGTTGCTGAATTTGTTGCTGAGCGTCAGCAATCATCTTATCTGCAACAACTTTAGTTTCTTCTTTTGCTTTGTTGATGATGCTGTCCTTCATTTCTTTCGCCTCTTTCAGCATTTGTGCGCTTTGTGCACGTGCTTCCATCATCAGCTTCTCGTTGTCAGCCTGCATCTGGCTCATTTCTTTTTTCACACGCTCAGCAGCTGCTATAGAATCAGCAATACCTGTTTCGCGCTCGTGCAGCGAATTCAGTATTGGTTTCCACGCAAACTTGCGCAGTATGAAGAAAACGATGAGGAACGCAAGCAGCGTCCATACAAATAAACCGAGTTCCGGGGTCAACAAATCCATGTTATCTATTGATTTATGATGCTCTTTATTATCAGGTTTTTCATTTTACAACCCTGTTACCGATGTACCTGAAAACAGTACGGATTGTCAATCAAAATCTAAAATAACTGCACTCGCTGCCCTGTGCGTTGAGTGCAGTTAATTTTTTAAACTACTTACTGCAGAACTACAGCCAGCAGGCCTGCGATAACACCGAACAGCGCAACACCCTCAACGAAGGCTGCTGTCAGGATCATGTTCGCACGGATGTCGCCAGCAGCTTCCGGTTGGCGAGAGATAGCTTCTACTGCACCTTTACCGATTTGGCCGATACCAAGACCAGCACCCAATACTGCAATACCTGCGCCGATAGCACCACCAGCAGCAGCTGTACCGTCTAACAAAATTGTGTTTAACAGAGACATTTTATATATGGATTTTGATTAAAAAACTAATTAATTACTTTATTCCTTTTTGTTGGTTGAACACGTATTAATGATGTGCAGCTTCAGCATGGCCATCAGCATGATGTTCGTCATGACCGTGACCTTCTTCTACCGCCTGTCCTACAAATACTGCTGTCAGGTTAGTGAAGATGAACGCCTGTATAGCCGCCACCAACAACTCCAGGAAGAACATGAAGATAGTGAACGCCATAGATACAGGTGCAAAACCCCAGCCTGCTACTTTACTCAAACCGGCAAAAATGAATATCATTGAGATAACGCTCAGGATAACGATGTGTCCTGCCAGTATGTTGGCAAAAAGACGTATCATCAGCGCTATCGGTTTAATAAATAGAGAAATAACTTCAATCGGAACCAACAATAGCTTAACGCCGAAGGGTACACCCGGAGGATTGAACAAGTGGCTCCAGAAATGTTTGTTACCGCTAAATACCATTACCAAAAATGATATAATAGCCAAACAAGCTGTTACCGAGATGTTGCCCGTAAAGTTAGCGCCGCCCGGCAGCAAACCCAGCAGGTTGTTAATCCATATAAAGAAGAATACCGTCAGCAACAAAGGCATGAAGCGCATGTATTTGTTACCCAGGTTGGGCTTAGCTACCTCGTCACGAACAAAAGTAATAACTGGCTCCAGTGCATTCTGGAAACCGCTTGGCGCTACCATAGCACCGTTCTTTTTATATTTCTTAGCTACGTTCAGCATGATGGTCAGCAGCAGTACTACTGATATAATCATCGAAAGAACGTTCTTAGTAATAGAGAAATCAATAATTTTTGCACCATCCTCAGAGATGATTTTTTCTTTCATCTTGCTGTTCGGGTCAATCATATAGCCATTATAGCTTTCATGCCCGTGGTGGAATTTTGATGCAGAGAAAACTTCCAGCCCTTTTTCAGGATGATATATAATAACAGGCAAAGACAAGCTTACCGGATGTTCATTAACATCGAAAAAGTGCCAGTAGTGAGAATCGCCAATGTGACCAAAGATTACTTCAGAAGCGTTAAAACCCTCCTTTTTTTCTTCGTGGTGTCCTTCATGTGCTGCTTCAGCCACTGCAACAGGGGCTGCCTCATGATTTTCTTCATGTTGCGCATATGTAAAAACAGGTGCGCTCGATAGCGCGAAAGTCAATGCCAGTAAGGAAAATAAACGTCCGGATCTCATTATTCTGCCCTGAAAATTTGCGCAAAGATACGGGTTTATCGTTCAAAAAAAAGGGCGATTTGTTTTTTTATAAAATACGTACGCTTTTCAGACACCGCTTTACGAGGCTATTTGTTAAAATCACAAGCTTCAAATACACGTTTTTCGTCAACTGTCCCCCTTTTTATAGCTTCAATGGCTTACAGATATATTATTTCTATATTAATTGTCTCGTTAGCCGCTTGTTATTGTTTGTAAATTTTGTAGCAATAGCCTGAAATTTAATAGTGGTTAAATGTTTTATGTAGTATTTTTGCCGCCTCAACTTTTTATAACAAAAAGATAATTCTATGCAGGAATTTGGTAAAAAGAACCCTTCAGCTAATCTTAGTAACATAGGGCTGAATGTTGCCGTTGCTCACTGGAATCTCTCTCCTGAAGAGCTGACTCAAAAAACATTAGAACTGGGACAAGGCGAACTGAATGATACAGGCGCACTGTGTGTTAGCACCGGAAAATTTACGGGCCGCTCTCCTAAAGACAAATTCACAGTTAAGGACGCTATCACTGAACACAGTGTTGATTGGGGTGATGTTAACATTCCTTTCTCTCCGGAGGCTTTCGACAAACTGTATGATAAAGTAGTAGCTTACCTCGGTGGTAAAGAAGTATGGGTACGCGATGCTTATGCTTGTGCAGACCCTAAATACCGCCTGAACATCCGTGTGGTAAACGAAACTCCTTGGGCTAACCTGTTCTGTAACGACCTGTTCCTGCGCCCTTCTGCTCAGGAAATCGAAACACAGACTCCTGATTGGCACATCATTCAGGCTCCTAGCTTCCAGGCAGACCCTGCTGTAGACGGTACACGTCAGGCAAACTTCACTATCGTAAACTTTACACGTAAAGTTATCCTGATAGGTGGTTCTGCTTACACAGGCGAAATGAAGAAAGGTATCTTCGGCGTACTGAACTTTGTACTGCCGCACGATCATAAGGTACTGAGCATGCACTGCTCTGCAAACGAAGGTAAAGATGGCGATGTAGCCCTGTTCTTCGGTTTGAGCGGTACGGGTAAAACTACCCTGTCTGCAGATCCTAACCGCGCACTGATTGGTGATGACGAACACGGCTGGGCAGATGGCTCTGTATTCAACTTTGAAGGCGGTTGCTATGCAAAATGTATAGACCTGAGCGCTGAAAAAGAACCACAGATATTCAATGCTATCAAGCCAAATGCACTGTTGGAAAACATCAAATTCCATGCAGGCACTAAGACTGTAGATTATGCAGATGGCAGCATCACTGAAAATACACGTGCTGCTTATCCGATCTACCACATCGAAAATGCAAAAGAACCATCTTACGGTGGCGATCCTAAAAACATATTCTTCCTTACTTGCGATGCGTTCGGTATCCTGCCTCCAATCAGCAAACTGACGAAAGGCCAGGCTATGTACCACTTCATCAGCGGTTACACTGCAAAAGTTGCAGGTACCGAGGTTGGTGTTACAGAACCACAAACTACGTTCTCAGCTTGTTTCGGCCGCGTGTTCCTGCCTTTGCACCCAACTAAATATGCTGAGTTGCTGGGTAAGAAACTGGAAGAACACAGCGATGTTAACGTATGGCTCATCAACACAGGTTGGAGCGGCGGCGCATACGGTACAGGTAGCCGTATGAAGCTGAGCTACACACGTGCTATGATTACTGCAGCTATGAATGGTGAACTGAATAATGTAGAATACAAAGCTCACCCAACATTTGGCGTACTGGTACCACAAAGCGTACCGGGTGCACCTGCAGAAATTCTGAACCCACGCGATACTTGGGCAGACAAAGAAGCATATGATAAGAAAGCTAACGAACTGGCACAACTGTTCGTTAACAACTTCAGCAAATACGCTTCTCAGGCTAACGAAGAAATTCTGGCCGCTGCACCAAAAGTGATGGAGAACGCTTAATTGAGTTTTAAACGCTCTTAATTATAAAACCCCGACCAGCTTTGGTCGGGGTTTGTATTTTTTAGTAACTTTAATCATACTCAATAACCTATGAGACTTATATCAATTGCACTATTACTGATTGTAGCAATCTCCTCTTGCAAAAAAGACAACCAAAACAGTGTTGCCAATAATACTAATATAACAAAACTGCCTGGCACGTTTACAGGCAACTATACAATCTTCGATAGTGTGTACCGATGGCACTCAAACGCCACAGGCGATACTACAGTAATCACACACTATCCGCTAAACAGACAATTGACGGTATCTTTCGATACGGCCGCAAATTATATTTTAGCCGGAAAGGATACATTTAGTTATAACAATAAATACCCGGCGTATGCAGGGTATTACAAGTATTTTTCCAACCCCAACGATTGTGATAAAATAATCCTCACCAGCGATTCAGTTTTTATCACCTATTCGCGGTATCTGGGTGGCCACATGTATGAAAGCAGAATACTAACAGGCAACAGAAAATAACTGCTATTTAGTACCTATCAGTTCGTTTATTAATTGGCTGTCGCCCACTATCCATACCTTGTCTCCATCCTCAAACATGGTGTTCGATTCGGGGTTCAGGATGCGTTTGCCATCACGCTCTATGCCTACAATCAGGCCATTCGTTTTTTCGCGGATACCACTATTTCTGATGGTTTGTCCTAACAAGACGGAGCTTTCATTCAGTACCAGTTTTTTCAGAACCACTTCTCGTGTTTCCTGTGCCACCAGACTCTGCCCGTTTTCAGGCTCTATATATTTCTTAAATGCTTCCAGTTGCTCATCTGTACCTATTACAAACAGCTTATCTCCTGGATAAAGACGTTCATATCGTCCGGGTGCCGGTATCGTATGCAGTTCTCCACGCTTTATCATCGCTATGTTTACTCCGAAACGTTCGCGTATCTGCATTTCTTCCAGTGTATTGCCCGTACACACTGCACCTGCAGGGAAGGTAATGCGTGCTATATGCGCATCCCACGGTGCCAGCTCTCGCAAGCTCGCTTTGGCTTCCTGTAGTTCGCGATGATAAAAGTTGAACATAAACCTGTTCTCCAACCTGATGTAAAACCTATGTATACGTTTAGAGAATATGGCGGCAAAGCTTACCAACACTATGGCACCTGTTATGGCAACAATCACAGGGAAGAAGCTGAGCATAAACAAGCTAATGTAAACAATAGAAATACCCGCCCTTACCAGCCGCAGAAATAGCAACGGTGCTCTATAGCGTCTGTTGCTCCATAGCAATGCCGTAGACTCTGGTGCCACTTTACGTAGTACTAATGCCCACAAAAACGGCGACATAGCTGCAAGACACAATATTGCTGTAATGATATGCACCCACACATCAGACTTCACATAGTCAGCTACCCACCATAACACATAGTTGACAAACAGGAAGATAATGCCAATGATAACCAATGAGAATACAATAATGATAACAAGCGTTGCCTGTATAACTTTCCGCCAATCGCTGGCAGTGGTTATAGACTGTGCACCTGTACTATACCTGTCCAGTGCTTTTCTCCATTTTACAGGCAGCAGTTTATCTACCACCTCGTAGGTAGGCCCCGCAAGCTTTATAAGGTATGGTGTAGAAAATGTAGTAACTGCCGAAACCGCCACAGCAATAGGATACAGAAAACTACTTGTTACACCAAGTGTAACACCCAGCGTAGCAATGATGAAAGAAAACTCACCTATCTGTCCCATGCTCATACCTGCATGTATGGCACGCTTCAAAGGTTGCCCTGCTATCAGTGCACCTGCTATTACGTGCAGCACTTTACCCACAATCAATGTCAATGTTATAATGAGTATCGGCCCGGAATAGTCTATCAGTACTTTAGGGTCTATCAGCATACCTACAGATACAAAGAACACTGCCCCAAATAAATCCTTAACCGGTTGCACGATATGTTCTATCCTTTCTGCCTGGGTTGTTTCTGCCAATATAGAGCCCATTACAAACGCACCCAATGCAGGTGAAAATCCTGCTTGCGAAGACAACATTACCATACCCAGACACATACCTATAGATAGTACCAGCAGCGTCTCATTATTTAAATGTTTTTGTGCACGGCTGAGGAACGAAGGAATAAAAAAGATACCTGCTATAAACCATAGTATCAGGAAGAATGCCAGTGTAAGAATAGATGTGAGCATTTGTGTACCGGCAAACTCTCGGCTCACTGCAATGGTAGATAACAATACCATCAGCACAACAGCTACAAGGTCTTCTATTATCAGCACACCAAATACCAACTCTGCAAACTTGCGCCCCTTTAGTCCCATCTCGTCAAACGAACGCAGGATGATTGTAGTAGACGCAATACTCATAATACCACCAAGGAATATACAGTCCATCAACGGCCAGCCAAGCAGCTTACCAAGTGTAAAACCAATACCCAACATGGCCGATACTTCTATCAATGCCGTAATGGACGATGTACCACCCACATGCATCAGCTTCTTAAAACTGAATTCCAAACCAAGCGTAAACAACAGAAATATCACACCAATATCTGCCCAAGCACGCACGTTTTCTATATCCGTTACGGTAGGAAATAGTTTGAAGTTGGGGCTGACAAGCAGACCTGCCAATATATACCCCAGCACCACGGGTTGCTTCAGCCGTTTGAAGAGCAATGTGGTTATCCCTGCCACTATCAGTATCAGCGCAAGGTCTTGTATAAGATGTGGTAAATGATTCATGCCTCTCTATAAAAATAATGTTTCAAAACCGTAGTTTTTACATTCATCCTGTTAAATGCATAAGGCTTTAAGATTAAGCTTATTAACTCACACATAAAATTTCAAGGCATTTGTAGACAGATGCTTTATTTATAAGAAGCACTCTTCTATTTCTACGTATCTTTAAGGCAAAGAATTATTATAAGATGCGCACCTATATTTATGCTATTGTTTGTTTTTTGATGTTATCGGGTTTCAATGCTTCGGCTCAATGCCCTGCCGCTACCCCATCGCTTATTCATATTCAGGCAGATAGTGTAAGTATGGCATGGGCTTTTGCAGGCGCAGGTGTTTATGAATATGCTGTATTGCCCGCAAGCGCAGCTGCACCTACTACAGGCACATCTACATCGCTCATTGCTGCAGGTGTTGGCGGTCTTACACCGGGCATGGCTTACAAAGCATGGCATCGTACCTACTGCGGCGCCAGCCTCTTTACCCCATGGACATCTCTCAGTTTTTCTACTCCATGCGGTTCACCCGGCACTATAACAATAACAAATGCAATTGCAGATAGTGCAGACATCACCTGGACCTCTGTAAGCCCGGGCGCTAGTTACGAATACTATATAGATACGCTCAGCACAACACCAACTTCCGGCACTGCCATCAATACAAATACAGTACGTGTAAAAGGATTGAAACCCGCTAAAACGTATTATGCTTTTGCACGCACCAGTTGTGGTGGTACTTCTTATTCTGCATGGGCTATGCAATCGTTCTTTACACCTTGGTCTGTAGGTATCAATGCTGTTGAAAACACAAATGACATCAATATATACCCCAACCCTGCAAAAGATGTATTGTATGTACAAAATAATGGTGCCCCGTTCTTGATGCTGATTACAGACATCAGCGGGAAAACAGTTCTTGCCACAGAAATACATCAGGGTACTAATAACATCAATATCAATTCATTAAACCACGGAATGTACATTATACGCTATGTACAGGGCGAAGAAGTACAGATTAAAAAGCTTTTAAAAGACTAATATAGTCTTGTTGTGTTTGTTCATAACCACTAAATTCATATAAAATTGAATTAGCTTATGAACCAATACTACAAACTCTTAGCGGCTACGTGTCTAATTATTTCTTCTTTTGCAGCAAAAGCACAGTGCGATACTGTAAATACAGTTAGCGCTGTAGGCATAGGTAGTACAAGCTATGTTATATCGTGGCCTGCTGTAGCCAATGCTATAGATTATGAATATGCTATACGTGTAGATAATCAAATACCAGCAAAAGGTACTATCACTACACATACTTCAGTGCAGGCACTTGGCTTACAACCGGATATAGTCGTTTATATTTGTATTAGAACACGCTGCAGCACTGGTTTATCTCAATGGACTTGCCAGAATTTCAAAACAGCACCTATAGGCACAAGCATCAACAGTATATCAGAAGCAAAAACTACAGTATATCCGAATCCTGTAACAGATATCCTGAATTTCAGCTTGGCAGACAACAAATCACACAATATTACAATTGTGAATAGTATAGGTACAATTGTTGGCAACTACACATTGCCAGCTGGTACTTCGTCACTAAATATAAACCACCTGAACGCAGGACTCTATTTTGTAAAGTTTGCTTCAGAAAATGAGGCGCAAACGTTCAAAATAGAGAAACGTTAACCAGCGTTTAACCAAAGATTACAGGTATTTGTTATCTTTGCAGCAGAGATATAGAAGGTAGAGAGGCCAAAATATTTCAAAACATGAAACAGTATATCTCGCTGCTAGCAATAGCAATCGTAGCAATTTTTGTTTATTCCTGCAATAAGGGTACAGTAGTTACCTATCCCGACAATATCAATCAGGGCTATAACGATAATGTACTTACATACGATCAGATAAACGGCACATACCGTATGTATGACAGCATCCATTTTGTGGGTATAGAAGCCTATCAACCGGTGGATAATAAATACAAACACACCATCAACAAACTGGAAGATGTCAAAATATCTATCGAAAATGGTGTGGGTGCATTCAACTTCCGCAATCTGCACTTTGTAGAAAGCAGAGGTGTTATGAGCGAATATATAGCACTGAACCCCGGCTATGACATCACTAAAGTATGGTTCAGCAAGGATAGTATCTATGTAAACTACCTGATGCGTGCATACAAGCCTGATAGTGTGATGAGCATTACGCTAATGGGTTATAAAGTAAAATAAGAAGAGGCGCAGATTGCGCCTCTTCTTATTTATCGTCTTTCCATCGCCATAGCATCAGACAGGCATATGTTCTGTAGGGACTCCATTTTGCAGATAGCTTCAGCATCTTTTCTTTCATTGCCTTCTTGTCGGTCATGTCAATACCATACACTTTTGCCATACCCTGCTGTATACCCAAATCATCAACAGCAAACACATCTTCCCTTCCAAGCGTAAACATCAGCAGCATCTCTACCGTCCATTTACCCACACCCTTTATCGGCAGCAAAAAGTCCATCACCTCTTCATTGCTCATTTTGTACAGCTTCCTATCCTCCATACCATGTTCCAGCGCATAGCGGGCTACGTTTTGTACATACGTCACTTTCGCGTTCGATAAGCCAATTGCCCGCAATGTTTCGTGTGGCATATCCGCTATTTGCTGCGGTGTTGGTTCTTTACCATCAAACAACAGCAAAAACCGTTTGAAGATAACATCTGCCACCTTTGTACTCAGCTGCTGGCTCATGATGGACGCACATAGACGCAGGCAAATGTTCTTTCGTTTTTTCAGTTCCAGATCGGGGAATGCTGCTACAAGCTTCTGCATCTTCTTGTCTTTAGACAAATGTTCGTAATAAACGGCTTTTGTGATGCTCTTTGCCATAAATATATTTTAACAAATAATAGTTGTATTTTTGCAGTAGAAAAAATGTGACGACTACAGGTAACAAATATCAGCATTCCCATCCATTAGTCGGTAGGCTGTAACCAAAATACATGCTACGAAAAATCCGTAACCATTTGTAACCATTTATCGGGAGCACTTCATCACATTAAAACAAACAAACATATTAACTAACCGAGCAATAACTTATCTTTGCACCCAATCAAATTATAATACATTCAGGAAAATGAAGAATACTCCATTTACTCAAAAACACATCGACCTCGGTGCTAAAATGGCCGAATTTGCAGGTTATAATATGCCTATCTCTTATTCTGGCATCAACGAAGAGCACCAGACAGTACGCAACAATGCAGGTGTATTTGACGTAAGCCACATGGGCGAATTCATCCTGAAAGGGCCTGATGCACTGGACCTGATTCAGCGTGTTACCACCAACGATGCTTCTAAACTAACAGACGGCAAAGCACAATACTCTTGCCTGCCAAACAATGAAGGTGGTATCGTGGATGATTTGCTGGTGTACTGCGTAGAAACCAACAATGTTTACATGCTGGTTGTAAATGCATCGAACATAGAAAAAGACTGGAACTGGATAAGCCAACACAACACCAAAGGTGTTGAGATGCACAATATATCTGACAAAACAGGCCTGCTGGCTGTACAAGGACCTAAGGCTGTACAGTACATGCAAACGCTTACAGATATGGACATCACCAACCTGAAATACTACACGTTCACTAAAGGCGTTTTCGCAGGTATTGAAAATGTACTGATAAGCGCTACAGGCTATACCGGTGCAGGTGGTGTAGAAATATACTTTGAAGACAAAGACAACAATGCAGAAATAATCTGGAACAAAATATTTGAAGCAGGTGCACCACATGGCATGAAGCCGATAGGCCTTGCAGCACGCGATACACTGCGCCTTGAAATGGGCTTCTGTCTGTATGGTAATGATATAGACGATACTACTTCTCCGCTGGAAGCAGGTTTGGGTTGGATAACTAAATTCACGAAAGACTTTACTTCCCGCAGCATATTCGAAGCACAGAAAGCAGAAGGCCTGAAACGCAAACTGGTAGGTATCGAAATGATAGACAAAGGTATTCCTCGTCATCACTACAAAGTGCAGGATGCCAATGGCAACGAGATTGGTTTCGTTACGTCGGGCACACAAGCGCCAAGTCTGGGCAAAGCTATAGGTATGGCTTATGTAACTAAAGAGAACGCAGCAGAAGGTACTGAAGTATTCGTAGCTGTGCGCGACAAAGCACTGAAAGCCAAAGTGGTGAAAATACCATTTGCATAGGGTTCAAAACCTATTATGATAAAAGAAGATGGCTGCAATAATATTGCAGCCATCTTCTTTTATGTACTTAGTCAATGCTGACTAATACATCCATTTCACATATTTACAAGTACTTTCAACTATAACTCTTTCCAAATTCTAGTATGGTCTTTTAATGAATAAGTCGTTGCACTTCTAAAAGCCGTAAGTTTTTCATTTCTTTGCAAGCGAAATAGCCCCGTTAATATTAACATTAGGTATATGCTTCCAAAATACAACAGAATACTGCTGAAACTTTCCGGTGAATCTTTAATGGGCGACCGCAGTTTCGGCCTCGACCCGAAAATGCTGGAACAGTATTCTGCAGATATTAAAACCATTACAGACCTAGGTGTGCAGGTAGCAGTTGTAATTGGTGGTGGCAATATATACCGTGGTATGAATGAAGCTGAAACAGGCATAGAACGCGCACAGGGCGACTATATGGGCATGCTGGCAACTGTTATCAATGGTATGGCACTGCAGTCTGCATTGGAGAAAACAGGTGTTAAAACACGCTTGCTGACGGCTATTAAAATGGAACAAGTTGCAGAACCTTACATTCGCCGCCGCGCTATACGCCACCTGGAGAAAGGCCGTGTTGTAATATTCGGTGCAGGTACGGGCAACCCATATTTTACGACAGATACTGCAGGCTCGCTGAGAGCTGTAGAAATAAATGCAGATGTGATATTGAAAGGTACGCGTGTAGATGGTATCTATACTGCAGACCCTGAAAAAGACCCTACTGCAACTAGGTACGAGAAACTCTCTTTCTCAGAAGTCATCAGCCAGAACCTGAAAGTAATGGACATGACTGCCTTCACACTTTGTCAGGAAAACAAGTTGCCTATCATTGTGTTTGATATGAACACGACAGGCAACCTGCAAAAAGTAGTTGAGGGTAAAAACATCGGTACACTGGTTAGCTAATCAGCGTACACGTTTACGCTTGTTGCGCTCATAATCTTCAAATATAAATTGCCCCAACCCATCGAGCGATGAATAAAAGGCTTTGCCATTATTCACCTCTGTAAACTCGCGTACAAAAGACTGCAGGTAAGGGTCGTTGGCTATCATAAATGTTATTACAGGTATTTTCAGCCTGCGTAGTTGTCCTGCCAGATTCAGCGTACGGTTCAGTATTTTGGTATCTATACCAAAGCTGTTTTTGTAGTACTTATTACCAACTTTCAGGCAGGTAGGTTTGCCATCAGTTATCATAAATATCTGCTTATTAGGGTTCTTGCGTCTGCGCAGTATATCCATAGACAACTCAAGCCCTGCAACGGTATTGGTATGGTATGGCCCTACTTGCAGATAAGGCAGGTCTTTCATTTCTATCTGCCATGCATCGTTACCAAATACCACAATATCCAACGTGTCTTTAGGGTAGCGTGTTGTTATCAGCTCACTCAATGCCATAGCCACACGCTTCGCAGGTGTTATACGGTCTTCACCGTATAGTATCATAGAGTGAGAGATATCTATCATCAACACAGTAGAAGTCTGTGTCTTAAAATCCATTTCGTGGATTTCAAGATCATCCTGCTGCATCTTAAAGCTCTCTACACCGTGGTTCACAAAAGAGTTGCGCAGGCTCCCCGTAAAGTCTATCGCCTCCAGTGCATCACCAAATTCATAAGGCCTTGTTTCAGGGTTCAATTCATCGCCCTGCCCGCTGCGGAAAGTGCGATGGTTGCCCTGCTTTGTCTTTTTCAGTTTGCCGAATATCTCGTCCAGCGAGCGTTTGCGAATGGTCTGTTCCGACTTAGCTGTTATCTTATACGCACCATCACTTTCATTCTCTTGCAGATATCCCTGCTCTTTCAGCTCATCTATAAAATCGCCAATGCTGTAGTCATTATTCGTCAGCCCGTACTTCCTGTCAAGCTGTGTCAGCCAGTCCAGCGCCTCTGTAGCATCGCCACTGGTATATTGCAACAACTCCATAAACAGGTCGAACAGTTTCTGAAACGGCGACCTGTTATCTTCCTCCCTGAATTGCGTAAATACAAATCCTTTCATCCTGAGATGAAGTTACAGCCTTTAAAGCTTCTGCTGCTAATTGCATTTATTGATACAAACATTGATGCATTGCATTTTGAACAATCAGCACCCAATACTGTTGTTGTAGCATGTCTGTCTTCAAGCTGGAACGTAAACAACTCATCAGGTGCGATATAGATACCCTCTGGGCATTCTTCGCAGATGCGCGCAATCTGTCGGCCATCACACCTGCTTATATGAACTTTGTAATAACCTGCGATATACCTAAGGGTGATGTGTACGCAGGGCAGGTCATTACCTACAAAGTATCTCCGCTGCTGGGTATTCCGCTCAATTGGATGACTGAGATAACCCATGTGGAGCGCAATAAACGCTTTGTAGACGAGCAGCGTGTAGGCCCATACAAAATGTGGCACCATCAGCACTTGTTCGAGGAAACAGACAAAGGCATTATGATGACCGATCTTGTGCACTATCGCCTGCCATTGGGTATTCTTGGCAATATTGCGCACACACTCTTCGTAAAGAAACAATTACGAGATATATTTGACTATCGGTACCAACAGATAGAAAAGCACTTCAATAAATAAACTTTTTTATACTGTTATTGTTTTAAAAGCAAAATCTGGTACTGTGGATACTGCAGAAATGAATAGGTTCAGCATTAAGGACATTGAAAACCTCACCGGTATCAAGGCGCATACTATACGCATCTGGGAGCAACGCTATGGCATATTGCAACCCAAGCGTACGCCTACAAATATACGTTACTACGATGCGCTGGACCTGAAAACGGCACTACGCATATCGCTCCTCAACAATTACGGCTACAAGATTTCCCGTATTCATGAAATGAGTGATGAGGAGATGAACTCGCTTATTCAGAAGATAAACGATAAGGACTTCAAACTACAGGTACTTGTCAACGAACTGTTGGAAGCTACACTGGCTATGGATATAGACAGGTACGAAAAACTGGTGAATGAATACCTACGCAAGTATGGTATTGAACAAACCATAGAACAGCTTGTGTTCAATTTCCTGGAAAAAATAGGCCTGATGTGGATGACAGACAGGCTCTTCCCTGCACAGGAGCACATGGTGAGCAATGTGGTGTATCGCAAACTGGCATTGGCGATAGAAGGTTTACCACCCAAAGAAGCAGATGCAGGCCCATCGGTACTATTGTTTTTGCCAGAAGGCGAAATACATGATATAGGTCTGATGTACGTAAACTACCTGCTACGCAAATACGGTAAGAACCCGATATATCTCGGTGCTAATTCGCCCATTAAAGACGTGAAGATGGTGGTTGAAGCCAAGCATCCTGACTATCTTTATGTCCACCTCACGTCTGTAGCATCAGACTTTGATGTAAACAAATACATGCAAAAACTGCACAACACTTTCCCTGACAGTAAAATTCTGGTATCGGGTAGTTTGTTGAATGTAACCAAGCAAATACCTGTGAAGAACGTGCAGTTTATGTATACTTTACAACAAGTAAGAGACATTCTTATAACTTTAAATTAAAATATCTAACTAATTCTCTAACAGGCTGAAATTAATTTTTCAGCCTGTTTTCTTTGTATAATCTTGATTTTCAATGAATTCTGTTTTGTTTAAGAAAACACCATGAAAGGATAAACAAAATCTATTTCGTTGGAATGTGTTCGTGTTTAACTTCGTACACGTAAAAGTTAAACAATATGACAACAGCAGACTTTAATTCGATGGTAGTACGTCATAGCGACTTTTTAAGACCTTATGCAGTATCGCTGACGCACGACAATGAAGATGCAAAAGATTTGTTTCAGGAAACTATGATGCGCGCATTGCTCAACAGAGAGA
>JAFLBN010000006.1 GCA_017303395.1 Chitinophagales bacterium | reverse complement strand
TGATGTAGGGGTTGCCCATATCCACCCAATAACCCATCTTTTCGGTAATGTCTTCCCACTCTTTTTTATAACGCATTACTGCCTCACGGCATTTCAGGTTATAGTCTTCTACACTTATCTTTTTACCTATATCTTCTTTTGTAATACCTAATTCCTTCTCAACACCCAGCTCTACCGGCAAGCCATGGGTATCCCAACCCGCTTTGCGGTGCACCTGATAGCCCTGCATAGTTTTGTAACGGCATACCAGATCCTTCAATGTACGGCTGATAACGTGGTGAATACCGGGCATACCATTGGCACTTGGCGGACCTTCGTAAAACACGAATGGTTGTGCACCATTACGTCCGTCAACACTCTTATTAAATGTATCATTCTCCTTCCACAGGCGCAGTACTTCCTGCTCTATGGACGGCATATTCAATCCTTTATATTCAACGTACTTGTCGCTCATCTGTCTGGTTCAAAATATTCAATGGCTGGTTGCACCGATACCGGCAAAACCCACTTAACCCATTATACTAAAAAAATAAGCTGCGAATTTAGGTAGAAAATTTGTTATTTATAATGTATAGAAATGAATACCATGCGTAAGTGGATAGCGTGTTAATTACTACAGGCATATACAACAAGGGCTGCACGTTAATGCAGCCCTTGTATTTAGTTTTTCTCAATACTATTCTTTATTGAATATGACCCTTTGCTTGCCGCCATCCTGCAATTGTATATATATAATATACATACCCGGTATCAGCGATGCTACATTGATATTATTACTCATTTTATCAATATTATACACTCCCTGCTTTGCACCAAGCATATCATATACATATACCTTTGCAGATTGATTCACATCAATGTACAGTTTTTCAGTTGCAGGGTTCGGGTATATGTTGATGTTTGATTGTTTGTTAATGTTATTGATGCCAACCGTACCATCTGCAAAACCCAGAAAGTTGGGAGAATTACCAATACCGAAACTTGCAATAGTGGCTTTTGAAGATTCGTTGAATACTGTTACCGAGTCGTCGAAGTGATGTACTGCCCACAGCTCAGCCCTGCTAGGATGTCTGTATAGATTCATAACCTGTTTATTGCTTACAAAAGAATCTACTCTTGCCTTGGTTGCAACATCATATATAATAACGGCCTTATTGTTTGTAGCATATATCTTACTGCTATCGGTTGATACCTCTATCACGAAGTGATTATACGGAGAAGTATCTATTGAATCTGTTACCTGTTTTGCATTGGCATCTATCTTATATATTTTCTTACGGCTACCTGCAGATTTGTATGCTATACTGCCTCCTTTGGTGAAACGAACATCTGCATTATCATAAATATTCGACGAAATGTCTATTGTAGATTTAGATAAGCCCGATGCGTAGCTTACTACATGTATCATACTATCTGCAGTTACCCATACCTCTTTAGCACCCGGGCGCTCTTCTTCCCTGAAGGGGTTGCCGATTGCAATACTATCGTAGGTCTTTGCAGTGGTATTGATACGATACAGGGCAGTACCTCTTACTTCGAAGAGTGTGTTCGGTTCATTGTATGCACTCATTTCTCCTGCATCTGATGGTACGCTCATCGAATCGATAAATGTACCTGTAGCAGCGTTAATCACGTAAACCGTATTGGATCCAAATGCACCACCTGCATAAAACTTACCATTGTTAGAGCCTGTGACAAAAGAATAGTTGCTTGTACCCAAGGTACCTGTTTTCTGGTAAGTGATACCATTAATCAATGCCATATTAGGAAAGCCACTGCTTATCATTGGTTGTGCATTGGCACCAAATGCCAGACAACATGCAAGTATTGTGTATAAACGATTCATATAAGGGGGATTTTGATGTAAAAATCCACCTATAAATCGCTGGCACCTATACCTGTAGTAGGGTATTTTATCATACGTACCAGTACTGATGTAACCCGTCGGTATCAGTATTATTGACAGCAGCAGCTATCGTTATGGTGTATGATACACTAACAAACGGATCGATGGGTGTACACTAATTGTATACATGCTCTCCGCTCACAGGGTCTACACTGTAGTATGTTTTAGTTTCGGCATCGTAAAACAAATATTTCTGTTTCGTCTCATCGTACATGAAGGCCTTAGACTTATCCTTCGTAACAGGTTTGGCAATCATCATTGGTTTCTTTGCATGATGTGTTACTGTGTGCTTTACTGTTTTGTATGATGGCCTTTTGTGTGTTAAAGAATCAACCACTTGCTGAAGGGCATCAATTTTTGCCTGATAACCTTTCGCCATATCATCAGCCCCCTGCTCCAGGTTTGCTACCCTTTCGCGCATGGTTGCCAGATTATTTAGAGAGTCAACCAACAGGCCATAACAACGGACATCTTTGGTTGGTTGCTTAGGAGCACAAGACACTATGAGCGATGCTACGCCACACAGCAGAAATACTTTCTTCATTTAGTTTTGAAGTTTGCGTTATACATATAGAGATTTCAACTACAAGACACTTATTTGCTTTTCAACATACGTAGTATCTCATCGCTTTCAGTAGTGAATCGGAATGTACCGAAGTATCTCTTGTCCTTCTCTATGTAAAAATTGAAACTTGCAGCTTTTACTTTCTTATCCGCAAATGTAATTTTGTATACTGTAACCCGTTCAGGATCAGTAGTATCAACGCCAAGATATTGATATTTAATGATTTTACCATATTCTTTTACCGCATCTCCTGCATCTTTCCACAAACATCGGCCATCAGAAGAAGGTGACATCAATTTGCATATGCTTGTCCAATCCTCTTTATTATAATATTTTACAAATTCACCAAAGGCCTTATCATAGTCATCCCTGCTTTGTGCAAATACTGCTGCCGGCAATAACAGAAAGAGCATAAGGTATTTCATAGCATTAGTTTTATTAAATATACAAATAATGCCAATGCAAACAGGTTGACAACAACAGTTTATCTTAGCACTATGAACAAAATCATCAGCGCCAAAGCTGCAGCTTATACCATAACAGCTATCATGGCAGCAACTATTGTGTTTCACATACTGATACTAACGGGAGTAATACCTTATGAAATAACATGGGGTGGCAGGCTAAAAACCCATGAAGACATGGTACGTTTTGAAACAGTATCTGTTTTAATCAATATTACGGTGATACTAATTGTAGCGGCACATGTACGTTGGCTACCTTTCTATATAGATAAACGAACTACAAGAGTAGCACTATGGCTGATGGCCGTAATGTTTCTGCTCAATACAATTGGTAATATCATTGCGGCAACCGCATTGGAAAAAACATTTGGGCTGCTGACCCTCGCACTCGCCCTTATGTGTATCAGGCTGGCTACTGATAAAGAATAATTACTGTAAATTAGTCATACCAATTAAGCCATATGCGAATAATTACGCTGATTATTGCCCTACTGATTGCAGAAGTATGTAACGCGCAAAAAACTGTTGCCTACCCAACACTCAATGACTTTATTAATAATAATGTAAGACAACTGGGGACTGTATTTACCAATAAGCGTGTCTTTGATGATGGCATGTTTGCAGGTGCTACCCTTTACGACTTCCTGACAACTGACAAACGTACTAACGAAGAATTGGCTACGGCATGTTTTGCTCTTCAAAAAGATGATTCGTTATTCATCAATCTGCTGGGTGCAATAGATGTTTACGGATATGCCTATGTAAAAGAGCAATTCGGTACTTACTTATACTTTACATCAATTGGCTCAAATCTGTTGGAACATAGGGGTTATATTATGGAAAAAAGCAAAGACAGAACTACGAAGGCAGATGT
This sequence comes from Chitinophagales bacterium, assembly GCA_017303395.1. Lineage (GTDB taxonomy): Bacteria > Bacteroidota > Bacteroidia > Chitinophagales > Chitinophagaceae > Polluticoccus. The sequence goes on along the minus strand of JAFLBN010000006.1, from coordinate 206,703 downwards.
AAATTATTATTCCAGAAACCCGATAGCGGCACCGAGCAAACAGTTGTATGCCGTTAACAGGAATGATATGCGAGGTGCAGGAAAAATGGCATCCAGCAAACAATTCAGCTACCTGTATGGCACACAGGAAGGACAAGTTTTTTTATTGACACCCACAATGCTGGAAGATATGCTCAGCAACAGGCCCGAGCTTTTAAGGCTCTACACCAGCAGCGGCTCTCCTGATAATGATGGCGTATATCTTTGGTACCTGAAACGATTATTCAATAAAGAATAAAACTACAAAGCTAACATAAGCATAGCATTTGCATAGCAGTCTCTTAATGGTGACATAACGTACCACTGATAATTTGCAGGCTCACTCTTTGATTCAGCAAATACGTTTATGAAAAAGCTATTGGTACTATCTGCCCTGACATTGTTCTGTGCAGATACTTGGGCACAAACAAACCCCACCGCACAAACGATCCCATACTCAGAAAACTTTAATACACTTGCACACTCTACCACCACCTACCCAAACGGTTGGCAAGGTTGGACAATAACTACAGCCCCAAGCAGCAGCTTCAGTACTGCCATACCAACAGCAGACCGAAACCTCACAGCAAGTTCTACTGCAGCCGTCAATAGCGGTAATGTTCATAACTATAATGGAAAGATAGGCTTCCTCAATACCAGTTCGCTCGATTTGGGTTTGGTACTTGCCATTAACACCAGCAGCAGAAGCAATATTGTTGTCAGCTACGACATTATGACGCTGCGCAACCCTTATGACACTACCACTAATACGCGTGTAAATGAAGTAATACTTCAATACCGCATCGGCACATCAGGTACATTTACCAACCTGACAGGTACAGAATACCAGAATAATACGCTAACACAAACTACAGCAATTACAACAGCACAAAACATGGTTAGCAAGAGCATAACCCTGCCATCTGCTTGCGATAATCAATCTGTAGTACAGCTTCGTTGGGCCAGCAGGCAGGTAAGCGGTGGCGGCTCACGCCCTTCTTTTGCAATAGATAATGTTGTAGTAGATACACCAAGCAATCGTATAAGCATAGTAAAAGGTACAGATGCAACTGAAGGTACTACACCCACAGCAGGTAGTTTCAATATTACCTTCAACCCTGTTACAGCAGGTAGCACTACATTCAATTATCAGATTACAGGTACTGCCACTTTCAATACAGACTACAGCATTAGCCTTTCAGGTGGTGCAACTCCTGCCACCCTAAGCAGTACAACAGGTACCATTACCGTTCCTGCAAGTACAGGTAGCATCACTGCTACCGTTACGCCAATTAACGATGCATTGAGTGAAGGTGCAGAAACAGTGAATATAAAGCTCACCTTGCCGTCAAGCCCATATAATATACTGGATAGCGTTGCCGCCATCAATATTATAGACGACGAAGCAACACTTATCAGTACTATACAAGGCACAGGTGCAGCAGCTACAGCAGGCAACTTTACGATAGAGGGTATTGTAACAGGTGTTTACACCACCCTAAGCCCTGCAGGCTTCTATATGCAGGAAGAAGATGCAGACAAAGACAGCAACCCTGCAACCAGTGAGGGTATATTTGTAGTAACATCTAATACAGTAGCAGTTGGTGATAAAGTAAGAGTTAGCGGGACTGTTTTAGAAAGCAGTGCAGCACCATCATACAATCAGGCTGTTATCAGCAGCACTTCGATTAGCACTATAAGTACAGGCAATCCGCTGCCTGCATATACCAATATTTCACTGCCTTTGGCCAATATCAATGACTATGAAAAGTACGAGTGCATGTTGGTTCGCTTTCAGGATACACTTACCGTAACGGACAATTACAATCTGGGGCGATACGGTGAAATCAATCTTTCTAAAGGCGGTATGACATTTCAGCCTACACAGATAGTAGACCCTAACGATGCAGTAGCAAGTGGCACAACATCTACAGGCACAAGCAACCTGACAGGCGTAAACGCTTATGCAGATGCCAATAACCTGCGCACCATACTGATGGACGACGGTAAAGGAACGATGACTACCCTGCCATTTGTAAACACTGACAACACATTGCGTCTTGGCAGCACTACCATCAACCCTGTTGGTATATTAGGATATGCATTTTCAAAATACCGTATACAACCTATACCATCTGCCATGCCTGTGTTCAACTATGCTCCGCGCCCTGCAACACCTGCTATGCCAAGTGCTACGAACGTAAAGGTTGCGAGCTTTAACGTACTCAACTATTTCAACGGCAATGGTTCGGGTGGCGGATTCCCAACAGCCAGAGGTGCACACTCACCTGCTGAGTTTACTCGTCAGCGAGACAAAATAATCAACGCTATTGCAGACATCAATGCTGATGTAGTTGGCCTGATAGAAATGGAAAATGATGGTACTGCAACTACATCTGCGTTGTTGGATATCATTAATGGACTGAATACTAAAATGGGGGCAGGTACTTATACATATGTATATGACGGTGCAAGCATACAAAACTTCGGCACAGATGCTATTCGCTGCGCTATTATATACAAGCCATCTGTAGTAGATACTGCGGGCAATGTAATGATAAGCAGCAATACGGTATTCAACCGCCCGCCAGTGGCACAAACATTCGAGGTAATTGCTTCGGGTATCAAGTTCAACTATATTATCAACCACTTCAAATCAAAAGGCTGCTCCGGTAGCACCGGTGCCGATGCTGACCAACTGGACGGACAAAGTTGCTATAACGATACACGTAAAAAACAGGCGACAGAGCTGATAAACTTCATTAATAATACCGTAATAGCTAATTCAGGCGAAAAACGAGTTATCAGCATGGGCGACTATAATGCTTATTATCAGGAAGATCCGTTAGATATTTTCAGAGCCAATGGTTACACTGTATTAAGCGAAGACACTGCCTACTCTTATCTGTTCAGCGGACTGGTTGGGTCATTAGACAATGCAATTGTAAATGACAGCATGAAAAAAGATGTAACTGCAATAGCTAAATGGCATTTGAACTCTGCCGAACCGATATTCCTGGATTATAATGACAACATAGATGATGGCGGTGGTGATTTTGTAAACCAGTGGGGCAATACCTACAGCAGTATTCCTTTCCGTTCTTCAGACCACGACCCTGTTATCGTAGGCCTCAGTCTGAAGAAACCAATTACGGGTAGTGTTGCCAATGTAAACAATCAGCCTTATAAAATATACCCTAACCCTGCTACAGATGTACTTTACATCGCAAACAGAAGCAATACTGTAGCAATTGCTCAAATCATCAACACTATTGGTCAGGTAGTAAGTACAATAGATATAGATGGCAATACTGTATCACAAACTGATATCAGAAACTTGAAAAATGGTTTATATATCATTCGCATTAATACAGAAGGCAACTATTACACACAACAATTTGTAAAACAATAATAGCTGATACATCAGCAAAAAAGCAGGTTCTTAACGGAACCTGCTTTTTTATTTATCAAATATTTCAATCTATTTGTAAGAGTAAGCTGTACTACTCCGCATCTGCAATATCTACCAGCGCTGCTATAATGCGTTGCAGTTCTTTCTTATTCGCCTTTACTTCTTTCATATCCTTAAATGCAGCAAGGCGACGGTCTTTATAATCACCCGTAAGTAGCGGAGAGTCTATAGATACAACAGATGGATAATGAAATACAAGCTGTACAAACTTTTCCTGCCTATGGTTGAATGTTACCATATCGTGCTTGTAAAAGAAGCTTGGCGCACTCCACTTTACACGCTCGTTTATCTTCTTATTGCTCTTGATAATGTCCCTGACTGCCGCTATTTCTTCTTTCAACGGGTGTATCAGTGCATCCATATATGCATCTACACCTGCAGTATCATTTATATCCTTAGCAGTACTTTCCTTTTTCTTAGACGTAGCCATATTATAGTATTTATTGTTCCGAAAGTTCTTTTACTTTAGCCAATGCTTTCGGGAATGCATCAGTAAAATAGTCCTTAAACTCGTCAGGTATATCCAACTCTGTAACAAGCTCAGTGGTATCTCCTACTTTATTCAGTGTATAGTTTTCTCTGCCTCCCGCCCATTGCTGTACACGTTCACTGGTTGTATCTTCTACCCCATCCTTTAGCTCTCCCAAATGCTGGAAGGACATAAACTCGTTGGGTATCAAATCATCAATACGGGATACCATGCCCGAACCCGAACCATCTGTAAACAATACCTTACTCCCTTTCTTCCAGTCTGTAATAGCACGAGAACCTTCACTGAATACAGATGTCCATGCACGGTAGGTTTCATCTGTCCATAATATACTCCATACTTTTTCACGCGGAGCATTGATGGTAACTGCAAAACGTATTTTTTCCATAATTGTAGTTTTATAAGCTTTCACATGCATACCCTTTAGCTGATAAAAGCTGCGCTACACCATGCTCGGGTATATGGCAGGGAGCTATCCGCAACACATTGTCGCAATCTTCGTGGTCTATGGTGATGTGGCTATCGGGAAAGTGTATGCGAAGCAGTTGCAATACATCACCACTATCTGCCTCGCAAACATTTGTTTTAAAAACAGCTATCATACTATTGAGCCTGCATAGCCTGCATCCTTCTCCTGTGCAGGTAGTAAGACAACATGGCAATTCCTATGAATACAAACATCAGAGCCCACCCACTTACAGGATATCCCAATGCTATGAATGAATAAGTAGCCCCAACAAGATCGAACACCAGTCCTGCATAAGCCCATTCTTTAATCCTGTCGAGCTTAGGTATCAGAATGGTAACGGCAGCCAGTATTTTAGCCACCCCAAGAAAAGGAATGATATACTTCGGGAAACCCATTTGTGTATGTATCATTTCGACAGATTGCGGGTCGCTCATTACATTCCCTAAAGAAGAAAATATCATAAAAGCTGCAAACAGCCCCGTTACTACCCAGTATGCGATGTTCAGTTTTTTCATAGACCTCAGTTTTAGTTTATATGAATATAATTATCCGTTGTAGTTTATCATCCACTGTACACCGTATTTATCTGCAAACATGCCATACAGTTCTGCCCAGAATGTTTTTTCAAGCGGCATAAATACATTGCCATCTTTGCTCAATCCTTCATATATCTTCCTGGCTTCATCTGCACTATCTACCATCACGTTAATGAAGAAAGCATCACCCCTGTTTACTGGGCCAAATGCCTCTGGTCTGTCAGAGCCTTGTATAGTAAGCCCCATAGGTGTTTTCAGCGTTACGTGCATTATCCAGTCAGGATTTGATGTTGCATGCTGGTCTTGTACAGGAGATTCTGTGTATTTCATCAAGATTTCAAACTCACCACCAAATACTTCTTTGTAAGTGTTGAATGCTTCTGCTGCATTACCTTGAAAATGCAGATAAGGACTAAATGTTGCCATAGTTATTGATTGATTTAATTGTTTGCTTATGCTTTAGGTAAAAGGCTTTCATCCATAAATATCATTTCCCATTGATGGCCATCCAGGTCGGCAAAGCTATGCTGGTACATCCAGCCATGGTCCTGTGGTTCCATATAGGTAGTACCCCCTGCTTGTATTGCTTTACGCACCATTTCATCTACAGCATCGCGGGTAGGCACATCTATTGCCAGCAATACCTCTGTTGTTTTATGAGCATCGCTAATTTCTTTTTTCGTAAAGTCTTTGAAGCGTTCCTTCACCAGCAACATAGCATATATGTTGGGACCAATAATCATGCAAGTGCTTTTATCATCTGTAAACTGTGGGTTGAACGTGAAGCCAATTTTGCTGAAGAAGGTTATACTATTCTGCAGGTCTGCTACAGGCAGGTTTACAAAAATCTGGTTTGCCATAATAGTTATTCTTTAGGGTGAATATTAATTTACATTTTGTCAGGGTCAAGCCTCACCATACAAACTACATCTTTATCATTAAGGTATTGCTCCAGACAAATACCGTCTTTAAAATCAATCCTACTATCATGCAATAGTTGCTGAAAAACCTTACCTATAGATGTTTCGTCGCTACGCCAATTCAATATTGTTTCACTGATATAGTTTCCTTTCTTTACAACGTAGCTTTCTGCCTGCAGCTTTGCTGCTTCACCTTCATACAGTTCTTCTACAGCCGCTTTGTACACAATACCTTTCCCACCCTCGGGGCGAGACAACCCATAAAACATCCTTTCATCAGCCATACCCACCAACTGTTCCAATTCTTTAAAAGCAGCACCTATACCTTCCGGAAATGATGATGCCTGTTTGCATATCAGGCGAATGTCTTTGTCAAGATTGATTATTTCCATGTATTTGTGAATGATATTGCAAAGCTATCGTGCATAACCCTAAACAAAGGGGTGTTATTACGGCAACTTGTGGGGTTGTTTGCGACAAGCCATTTCTGTAAATTTGGATATCATGATGCATATATCCATTCTCATTCCGCAGGGCGCTATACTGGCCAGTCTTGAAGGCAGCAGGCAATTGTTTGCACAGGTAAATCAACTGATAAAGATGAATGGCGGCGAGCCTGTCTTCAATATTCAACTGGTAGGCCTGAAGCACGAAACACCTGTAGCGGGTGGATTATTTACCGTAAATGCCAATGCACTGATTGGTGATGTACAGAAAACCGACCTGATAGTAATACCTGCTATAGATGGCGACCTGAAACAGGCAATGGAAAACAACAAAGACTTCCTACCCTGGCTTGTAGAACAAAAAGAGAATGGTGCTGAAATAGCCAGCCTGTGCCTAGGGGCTTTCCTGCTTGCATCTACAGGATTGCTGGATGGCAAACGCGCTGCCACACATTGGATAGCTGCTAATGATTTCAAACAAATGTTCCCGAATGTTGAGCTGATAACGGAGAAGATAATCACAGACGAAAACGGCATCTACACCAGTGGCGGGGCATTCTCGTACCTCAACCTGATACTGCACCTGATAGAGAAATATACAGGACGAGACATGGCAATACTCATTGCCAAAGTATTTGCCATACAGTTGGAAAGAGATACCCAGTCTGCTTTCATGATATTTCAGGGACAGAAAGACCACGAAGACGAACCTGTACGCAAGGCACAGGAGTTTATAGAAAGTAATTACAAAGAAAGGACTACTGTAGACCAGCTAGCTTATATGTATGCCCTTAGCAGGCGCAGCTTTGAGCGCAGGTTCAAGAAAGCCACCAAGAATACCGTTACAGAGTACATACAACGTGTAAAGATAGAAGCAGCCAAGAAAGAGCTGGAAACAGGCAACAAGAACGTAAACGAAGTAATGTATGAAGTGGGCTATGCCGATATCAAAGCATTCCGTACCACCTTCAAAAAAATAACTGGATTATCTCCGCTGGAATACCGTAATAAGTACAATAAGCTGGCGATGACTGCTTAAGAACTGTTAACCGCTTGTAAAGTCAAAAAACTTAACATTAAGTAATTGTTAAGTTATTGTAACTTTATAAGGAAGGTTATATAGTGAAAAAGCCACAAGTCATATTAATACTGTTCGCGCTGATGCTGAACATAGCTACAAATAGCTATGCGGGCAGCAAAGTGACAGCTATAGATTACTATGGCGACACCCTGCAGGTAAACTTACAATCCTCGTTTTCAATACCTTACAACGAGAAGCCGACAAAAGCAGGTGTACACGATTTTTACGAGGCCCTCAATAAAACCAACTACAAACCCTTAGTAGCCCGACTGCTGCAATATAAAGAACAGCATCAGCTGAATGACTGGCTGTATTATCAACTTATACGCAAGACAGCACAAGCTATCGCTCCGAAGGCGGAAAACTATACCAGATATACTTTATACAAATGGTTCCTGTTAGCAAAATCGGGGTACGATGCTACACTTGCTATAAGCGGCGATAGCCAGCTTTTCTTTTATGTACACTGTGATGAAAATGTGTATGATGTGCCCTATTATATGAGCAACGGCAAACAATATGTATGCCTTAACAGGCACGACTATGCAGCTGCCTACAACCTGCAACAGACTGGGCTTTTTGCTACAGACGTAGAGATTCCTGAGGCTATAAAAGCCTTCTCTTACAAAGTAACACAGCTACCCGATTTCACACCACAACGATACTCGGTAAAGGATATACAGTTCAATTATCGCGACAAGCTATACCATTTCAAGATAAAGGTGAGCGACGATGTACAAACGGCCTTCAACAACTACCCGGTTGTAGATTATCAGGACTATTTCAATATTCCACTGAGCCATACAACCTACAGTTCTCTTATACCTGTATTGAAAGATGCAGTGGCTGATATGAAGCAAAAGAAAGGAATTGACTACCTTATGCAGTTTACCCGCAATGCTTTCCTGTATGAAGATGACAGGCAATCTTATGGCAAAGAAAAACGCATGAGCCCGGAACAAACCCTGCTGAATAAATATAGCGATTGCGATGACAGAGCTGCACTTTTCTTCTATCTGGTAAAAGAGATTTATAACTTGCCAATGATTGTGTTGCTATACCCTACACATGTGACCATAGCTGTAAAATTTGATAAGCCACAAGGCGAAACAGTTGAGTACAAGGGCAACAAATACACCATCTGCGAACCTACACCACAACTACAAGACCTGAGGGTTGGTGAAATATCTGACGAGTTTAAGAACATGAACTATCAGGTAGCATACGAATACATCCCTAAATAATCTATACCGTCTTAAAATAGGTTTTATACCACTCTATTTCATGGTGGTCCAATGCTGTGCTATCTATTATATGATTTGCATCGAGCTTGCTATACAGTATCTGCAATGAGGCGTAATCCCTTTGGCTAATGACTTTAAAACCATTGCGCATCAATTGTGCCGCTGCTACCCCTGCACCTATCTGATAAACTTTATTTTCGGCAAAGCGATTGCCATTGTATATAACCTGGCTACCGCAAGCAGCACTCACATCCATCATTACAGCCAGTTCTATATTTTCATCGGTAGCTACCTGTAACATTTTTTCAGACGCGCGTATCATTCCTTCAGACCAGTCAACACCGGAATCTGACAATACTTTTGCCCTACCCTCCAATACGTCTAATCCTGTGCCTCCGTGTATATCACACATCTCTCTGGGCGAACCAAAAGAATATTCTTCAGGGCAAAAACGAACCAGCCTTATTGTATCATATTGTAGCAGCTTTAACACACTTGGGTATTCTCCGTTTGCAGAGCCATCATAGCCACATGTAATGCCTGTGAGACACGCACTTACCAATACCCGCAATGGGTTATCATCAGTAGGTATCCTCAAACTTTGTAAATAGCTTCTATCTGTCATAACACTTACAATTCAGATAATGTAAAGTAAATAAAAAAGCACCCGATTCAGGTGCTTGATTCAATATCATTCAATAAATACGCTTAGCTAAAGGCAGATATAATGCCCCCCATTAGTCCCATTGTCAACATCCAGTAGCCTGTATGTATAGCTATATATTTAAAACCTTTGCGTTCAAACATCGCATTTGTACCCAAAATCGGCAGTCCAACAAACAGAGCAGCCAATACACCATGCAGCACACCGTGTTTAAACGTATGGAACTCTGCACCGTATTTACTTGTAACATCAGCATAGGTTTGCAGTGCTTCAGGTTCTGTTGCATGTTTTTGCATCAGGCTCATCAGACCAAATTCATGACGCACTATCGGGTTCAGCATAAATGCCAGCATAAAGGCAAACAAGATGACCATTGTAAATATCACTGCCATATTAGACTTTCTCAATTCTTCTTCAGAAAGTCCTGTGGTTTTTATCCAGACATTGCCGAAGCCTATTTTAGGATTGTACCAGATACTACCCGTCAGTATTGGTACCAAAGCTGCCAAAGCTGTAATCAGAAAGTTTACCTTAACCATAATGTGCTATTTTCTTAAATATATATAATCTTCAAAATAAATGACAAGCGTAAAGCCATATTTATTTTTTGCCTGTTATAGTGCTATAGAATACATCTTTTTACTTCCCAAGATTATAAGGACTTCATTAATTACCTTTGCGCTGAAATTTCAACCCAAGATATAATGTACACTATACATTTCAAGTTTGAACAAAAAGGACTGGAGCCTGTAACAATAGAGAATGTAGAAGCAGGACAAAGCCTGCTGGAGGTAGCAATGGATAACAATATAGAATTGCACCACAACTGCGGCATGGTATGTGCATGCAGTACTTGCCACCTGTATCTGGAAAAAGGCGAAGACCTTGTAGCAGAACTGAGCGATAAAGAAGAAGACTTTATAGATCGTGCACGCAACCCCAAACTGGAAAGCAGGCTGGGCTGCCAATGCGTACTGAACGATGGCGGCAGCGGTCGTATAGAGGTTACAATCCCCGACCAATCGCTAATACACGGCGAGTAGTATCGGAAAAACTAAAAATGAGGCAATATATAAAAACAACTTACTGAAAATGGCACATTACGAACCACCCATCAAATGGTCTGACTACGAAGACATAGCATTGAAACTGTATGAACGTTTTGGTGATGAATTCGGCGAAAGCAAAATATACAGAGTACGCTTCACAGAGCTGCTGGAGTGGGTTTTGGAGATACCAAACTTTGAAGGAAAACGCGAAGAATGCAACGAAGGACACCTGGAAATGATACAATCTAGCTGGGTATACGAATGGCGCGATAACCAATCATAACAAATTCTTTAAAAAGTATTTTAGGTTTATATCTGATTTACCATTACCTTCACGTCTATTAATTATTTTTTCAATGCAAGAAGGTACAATCAAATTCTTCAATGAAACTAAAGGTTTTGGTTTCATTAAGCCTGACAACGGCGGACAAGACATTTTCGTTCACGTATCAGGCCTGATCGACGAGGTTCGTGAAAACGATCGCGTGTCTTTCGAAGTACAAAATGGTAAAAAAGGATTAAACGCAGTTAACGTAAAAGTTATCTAATTTATACTTTTAGAAATTTAGTACACAGCACACCTCAGGGTGTGCTTTTTTATTGACGTTACTCTACTGTTTTAGCTGCTGAAGCTGGCACCATCTCCAGCGTAGTTGCATTAATATCATACAACTGAGACATCTGCACAGGTATGCTTGTATTATCCGGGCCTTGCAACACAGCCTCTGCACTACCCTCTTTGTGCTCTTTTATCCAAACAAAGCTTGCACGTTTCAAGGTTGTATTTCCTGCTGTGATGTTCGTTTTCAAGTAGCCTACAGTACATCCTGCACCACGGCTTGCTTTGGTAACATTGCCTTTTATAACCAGGTTTCGGCCTTCCATGTCCTGCGCTATGTAGTAATCTTTCTCTTTGGCGTAGATTAACACTACACTACCCGCGCTGAATTTGATATTGTTATTCATGGCATCTACAGCGGCTTTATCTACAGGCTTGTTACCCGACTGTGCCAGAAAGAGTGTAATATCATTTACACCGGGCTTTATAATGCTTACCACAGCTCCTTTTTCCAATACATACCAGTCAGGATTGTTAAACTGTGCAGAGGCAGTAAGCCCTGTAAGGCATATCAAAGCTATTAATACCGAAAACAAGTGTTTCATATCTGTAAAAATAATGACTACTGTACTGAAAGACCTATAAACACGCTTAAAAGTTTGAATTTAAATGTTAAAACAATGACTAAAATCAATATCTCATTATTCAACATATAACTCAAACATGAGATATTTGAGTTAATTTTGATTAAATCAATATCCTCAATAAATGTCGAGTCAACCGTTGCCGTTAGTAAAGTTTGCACCTAAAGGAACAGATAGCTTTTACGATAGTGTCAAAACCCGTGTAAATGAATACTTCGCAGTAAACGGACTATCAAAACATGGCAATCTTAAAATGTACATTAAGACAGCCGCTTTGCTGTGTATATACTTTGTGCCATACGCCCTTATTGTTTCGGGAGTAGCGAGTGTAAACATTGTACTGTTTTATGCGCTGTGGCTTGTAATGGGTATTGGTTTAGCCAGCCTCGGCATGTCTGTAATGCACGATAGCAACCACGAAGCATATTCTGATAACAGCTTTGTAAACACATTGTTTGGCAGCACGTTGAATATACTGGGTGGCTACAGCCGCAACTGGCGTATGCAGCATAACATACTCCACCATACTTATACCAATGTAGATGGGCTTGACGAAGACATTGAAGCAGGCATACTGCTCCGCATGTCGCCCAATAAAAAAAGATATGGCATACACAGATACCAACACCTATATGCATGGCTGCTATATGGCATCATGAACATATATTGGGTTACGGTAAAAGATTACAAAGGGCTTATTAAATACCATAAAACAGGTCTGCTGAAGAAAGAGAAGATATCTCTCGGAAGAGCATTGGTAGAGTTAACTTTCTACAAATTTGTATTCTTCGCTTATGTTGTGGTATTACCACTGCTTTTTTCAGGTATGGCATGGCAACATGTGATATTGGGCTTTGTATTGATGCAAATGCTTGCAGGCCTTATTCTGGCTTGTGTATTCCAATTGGCACACGTCATGCATACGTCAGACTATGCCGAACCTGATGATGCCAACAAAATGCCTAATAGCTGGGCTGTTCACCAATTGCTGAATACTGCCAACTTCTCTCCTAAAAGCAAAATCATGTCTTGGTTTATTGGTGGTCTTAACTATCAGATAGAACACCACCTTTTCCCGCATATATGCCACGTTCACTACCCACAGTTATCTAAAATAGTATCTCAGACAGCTAAGGAATACAACCTGCCATATAACGTACAGCCAACCTTTGTAAAGGCATTGGCAGTGCATGCTAACATGCTGAAACAATTAGGCAAGTCTTAAACTAAGCTATCTTAGTACCATTCGGCACAGGCATATCTACTGAGGTAAGCACAATGTCTCCATTAGTATCTGCAAAGCCTGTTACCAGACATTGCGACATGAAATCTGCAATTTGCTTTTCTGGGAAATTAATAACAGCGACTATTTGTCTACCTATAAGAGATTCTTTGGTGTAATGTTTGGTTATCTGTGCACTACTCCACTTAATACCAAACGCACCAAAGTCTATTTTTAGTTTGTAGGCAGGTTTCTTTGCTTTGGGAAAATCAAGTACTTCCTGTATAGTGCCAACCCTTAATTCTATTTTTTCAAAATCGGTCCAGGATATTGGTTGCATATTAAATAGCTTTCATCATGCCGAATATAAGCGCTGCAAAGGCAAAAATTATATAGAAGAAATAGTTTACTTTATTGCTCGATTTGTAATAACTCTTGACCTTATCCTGAAACGTATTCTTAATTCCTTGTTTGCTGATAGGTACTAATGACAGATAAAATAATTCTGTGAAATTTTTCCCTAACCCTTTGGAGTATAGTAAATAAATCTTACTTATAACAAAACACAATATTATCAGGCCAAGGATGTAAGGTCCATTATCGACAATTAAACTGCGGATCATTGAGTCAACGTAGGTTTTGTAATGTTTGATAGTGTGCCTGAGAGCACATATACCATATAGAAGTAGTACTCAAAAATAACTTACAAATTTCACATAGAAGAATGGATTTCAAAAAAACGAACAGAATAAAAATTTCTTGATGACAATCAATGAAATAGGCTATTCAAAAAACAATCATACATACAAATAGCTTTAACAGAGAGTAAATATTTTTCTATCATTTACTTTTGTGTAAACAATGAAGACAAGCGAATTATAGATGAATAAGAAAGATATACTATCAAAATTATATTCTTTCAGAGGATTGGATAAGTATGCAACATTTGGTAAAGCACAACCAGGCATTATACATAGTCCCGATGATCAGCAAGATATCATCAGCAACATTCTGGATACTTGTTGTAAAGAGCTGATTATAGAAATTGAAAGTGCCAAACGAGCCACAAAAATCAGGATTAAAAGTATCATCATTACACACATGGACATGATTATGGCCGCCAATGTAAATACCGAAAACAAAGACTTTGGCTATCACCTTTGTTATTTTCTTGCAGAAAAAGCAGGTGTAGATCTTTGGCGCTATTCAGACACCAAAGTTTGGGGTTATTGGAAGGTCGAGGGCAATAAACTCAAAATAGTAACAAGAGTAAGACGCAGCAAAAAGCAATGATATATACCGCATAACACGTACACAATATACCAGATACGAGGTATTGAGCATGGCTTACCACACAGGTATTTTTGTAAAAAAAGACATGAAAATACTTACATCACTCATTACTGCCATTGCAGTTATTGCAATATTCGCAACTGTGGCCTGTAAAAAAGATAAAAACACTACTACACCAAGTAATACTACAACTACAGCCTGCAATGGTATGAACTTGTGTTTTAAGATGGACGGTACATCAGAATCTCACAACGCTACATGGAAAGTATTGACAAGCAGATATCGTGTATATTGGGAAGAGACCTCAGGAAGCAACTACAAGAATATTGAACTGGATATATATGGCACTACGACAGGTTCTTACTCAATATCATCAAACCCAACTGTAGGGCAGGCAGGTTTTCAATACTATATTAAAGACGGAAGTACTACCAAAAATATTCAAGGTCAATCAGGCACTGTAGAACTGACCAATATAGGCACCAACGACATAACAGGTAAGTTTACAATAACAGCTAAAGATGATGCGGGGAAGACCTATGAAATAACAGAGGGTAATTTCGTAGCGGTACCTAAATAAGCAGTAGTAACCTTAATATAACAGGAAGCAGGCTATGCCTGCTTTTTTGTTTGTGGACTTTATTTAATATACTTGTGAAGAGGACAAGTATTAATCATGCTGAAAACATCTGTAGGCGAGCTGAAATTATCGCCGATAAAAGAAGAGGGAAAGTTCGTTTTCTACAACGATTTCATAACCATCAATGGCAAAGTATCCAAGGGTGATAGCATCAAGATATTTGTTGAAAGCTATCAGCAATTGGGCAATAAGATAATGATACCCGAGCAAAGCAATGCCTCTGCCCTATTGGTAGTACGTGGCGAAAAACACCGCCATGATGGCATTACAGGGCACGAAACGCTCAATACCTTGTATGAGCATGTATCAACCCTTTATAAAAACAGGTTCTATTTTGGCGACAAAGCCTGATGATTATTCATTATCAGCCTTAACAGGCGAATGATATTTTATCAGCGACCTGGCAGATATTACTATTGCAAATACCGTCAATACTGCACTTGCAATAAAAGGTGCACCGGGAAAATAAATACCGGATTCGGGTCTTGTATAATACGAAAACAAGTTAGTCATGAGCAACGGGCCTATAATAGACGATAAGCTCATCAAACCTGTTGTAACACCCTGCAGTTCCCCCTGTTCATTGGGTGGTGTTTGGGTCGACATAATACCTTGTATAGCAGGTGGAGCAATACCACCCAGGCAATATGGTATCAGTATGGCAAACATCATCCATCCTTTGGTTGCAAATGCAAAAAGTATGAACCCTAGCAGATACAAGCTAAAGCCTATATAAACAGATTTCTTTTGTCCAAATTTGGGTATGGTATAGCGTATAAGCCCACCCTGCACAATAGCAACCAATATACCTACAGCACCAAGCGAGTATCCCACCATCGCTTCATCCCACTTAAATTTTTCCATGGTGTAATATGTCCATGTAGATTGTGCAGAATGGCCAGCAATGTATAACAAAGCCATAGCCCCAAGCAAACCTGCAATAGCAGGATAACGTTTCAGGTGCATCAAAGAACCTAATGGATTAGCGCGCTTCCAGTCAAAAGCACGTCTGTTTTCTTTATCTAAAGATTCCGGCAGAACAAAGTAACCATATACCGCATTCATCAGAGACAAACATGCTGCAACCACAAATGGTATCCTGTCACCAAACTTACTGAACACACCACCCAGCACAGGGCCTATTATAAAACCCAAACCAAAAGCAGCACCTATCATACCAAAATTCTGCGCACGTTTTTCGGGGGTACTTACATCTGCTATATAAGCACTTGCCGTTGTAAAACTTGCACCAAACAGCCCTGCAATAACTCGCCCCACAAATAACCATGCAATGGTTGGCGCCAATGCAAGAAACACATAATCTATACCAAGGCCTATTAATGAAAACAATAGCACGGGCCTTCTGCCATATTTATCGCTGATACCTCCTATTACTGGAGCAAATAAAAACTGTGTAAATGCATAGGCAAAAGTGAGCCAGCCACCATACTTAGATGCTACACTCAGGTCTCCGCCTACCATTTTTTGTATAAGTGTAGGCACTACAGGAATTATTAAACCTATACCCGTACAGTCTATCAAAAGCGTTATGAAAATAAATCCCAATGCCGCGTTGCGCTTATCTGCCATGCCAATCTCTTTAGTTTGCAAAGTAATATAATATCTCTCTACAGTTCAATATGGTGCTTTTAAAACCTCATTATCAGTTTGTATATTTCGGCATGGGCACAACTGCAGCAAAGCAAAAACAAGGTATTATGAAACGAATATTGAAAGGTATACTATACCTTTTTCTGGCATCATTGCTTTATGTTATAGTTGGTATATTCATCCTGCCTCCTATTACCATCACACAACTGGAAGCCGTGGTACAAGGCTATGGATTGAAGAGAGACTATGTTAGTTGGGACGAGATATCACCAAATGTGAAACTTGCAGCCATTGCCAGCGAAGACCAACTATTCCCTGACCATGCGGGATTTGACTGGAAAGCCATTGAAAAAAGCATAGACGATAAGCCCAAACGTAAAAAGAAGAAAAGACCAAAAGGAAGTGCCGCAAGTACCATCAGCCAACAAACAGCTAAAAATGTATTTCTATGGCAAGGCAGTGGTTATATGCGTTATATACGCAAAGCACCTGAATTCTTTTATACCGAAGCCATAGAGTTGGTATGGGGCAAGAAGAGAATTATGGAAGTATATCTGAATGTGATAGAAATGGGACCCGGTATATTTGGTATTGAGGCTGCTGCACAGGCATATTTTCACAAGTCTGCAAAAAATCTTAGCCGTCAGGAAGCCGCAATGATAATTGCATGCCTACCCAATCCCAAGAGATTTACTGTGAAACCAATGAGCAAAAGAGTAAGCTGGCGCTACCCGCAAATAGTGAAACAAATGAACAACCTGGATGGGGATCCTGATGTGGCCGAGTTGATCCGCTAAGTTTATTTATGCTTGCGTTTTTCGTTTAACTGTTGTTCCCAAAAAAGACCTTTGAACCATCCCAGTGTTAGCACAACTGTCATTCCGACCGTCACAAAGCCTGCAATAATCCATAATAAGGCTTCTAAAAAATTCGTTTGCATATGAAGCAGGGGTTTTAATGAAATTAGGAATATTGCCAATTCATGAAAAAAATAATATTTCACACCTATAGGCAATAAATGTTAATAACCTGAGTAACTCATTGATTTACATTAACCATTTTATCTATCTATTTATTCCGTAAGTTTATACTAAGGCTACCAAGATGAGATACTATTTGATGGTTTTATTGAGCAGCATGTACAGCTATTTATATGCTGCAGCTCCGGATACAATTCATATCCACTTCGGATTGGATAAAGATGAATTGCGTAATGCAGAAAAAGCCTTATTGGATGGAATGGTTTACGAAGATTCTATCAACGACACAAAAGAAATTCTTATAGTAGGTTATACAGATTATCTGGGCAGCACGGAGTATAATATTGGTTTATCTGAACGTAGAGCGAAAGCTATTTATAGACACCTTGTTTCGCTGAATATTCCTCCTGAAAACATCAAGATGGTAATTGGCAAAGGAGAAATAGCAAGAAATCAACCTCAAAATGGTGGCTATGCTACAGACAGACGTGTAGATGTTATTATTAGCGATAAAAAGAAAGCCATAACAACCACAATCAAAACACCGGAATCAAAATCTACCACAACAGTTGGCAAGAAACTAACAGATATCAGCGTTGGCCAATCTATCAGGCTAAAGAATATTAACTTCCTGATGGGTAGGCACGTTTTAACCCAAAGTTCAATACCTACGCTTGAAGAACTATTTAAAACCTTGCAAGACAACCCTACACTAAAAATTCAGATAGAAGGCCATGTATGCTGTGTTCCGCTTTCAGCTTACGATGCAGAGGACGAAGACACAATGGAACCAAGATTATCTGAAAACAGAGCCAAGTATATATACGATTATCTCGTCTCTAAAGGTATAGACAGGTCAAGAATGCAGTACAAGGGCTTTGGCAGAACTAAGCCACTTATATACCCGGAAACTACCCCTCAGGATGAAGACCAAAATAGACGAGTGGAGATAAGGGTCATAGAAAAATGACAATAGGCTACCCAACCCTGCATCACAAATACTAGTCTTTAAAAGCGTTCAATATCAAGAACTTATATTATGAAAAAGCAATTACTGCTTGCTTTGGTTATGTTATTTGCAACAAATATCAATGCCACCACTCGCAAAGTATTATTTATAGGCAATAGCTACGTTTATACAAACGACCTTCCTAATGTGCTGAAACAGATGGCAACATCTATGGGAGATACCTTGATATTTGACCAGAATACCCCTGGTGGCTTTACCTTTCAACAACACAGTACAGACCCTACAACTATCAACAAGATATTTTCTCAGCAATGGGATATTGTTATACTTCAAGAACAAAGCCAGAGGCCTGCATTTTCACCAGCTCAGGTTGCATCAGACACTTATCCATACGCACAAAAGTTAGATAGCATGATTCGTAAAAATCGTGCTTGTACAGAAACGATGTTTTTTATGACATGGGGACGTAAGAATGGTGATGCATCCAACTGTGCATTTTATCCACCCATCTGCACTTACGAAGGCATGCAACAACGCCTACGCGATAGCTATATGCAAATGACACAGGATAACAATGCAGTAGTTGCCCCTGTTGGTTCCGCATGGAAACAAATGAGAGATAGTTTTCCTTCTGTTGACTTGTATGTGCCTGATGAATCTCACCCAAGTGCAAGCGGTACATATCTTGCTGCTTGTGTATTCTATGCTTCTATTTTCCATAAAAACCCAATGCAGACTACATTTAACAACGGGCTTTCAACTACTGATGCAAACAACATTAAACGTATTGCTAACAGAGTAACGTTGGATAGCTTCAGCAAATGGAATATGTATGGAAACTACACCTATGCCAACTTTACGAAATCAGTAGCAGGCAAAACAGCTACCTTCACCAATACTTCACTCTATAACACCAACAACTATTGGACATTTGGCAATGGCAATACAAGTACCGTTGCAAGCCCTGCACATACATATACCACCAATGGCAAATATCAGGTAACACTTACGGCTTCTAATGGTTGCTTCAGTGAAACAAAAAAAGACAGTATAACAATAGGTGCAGTAAATGTTGAAACCACTACACAACAACAGTCTCAATTATCAATAGGGAGCCAGCAAGGTGTAGTGCGCTTTACAAACAATAGTACAACTTCATCTATATCATTGATGATATACGATATTAATGGCAGAAGTATAACCAACATAAACCTGAGACCAAATGCTACTGCCGAAAAAACATTGATACTAGGTATCTATGTTTATCAGGCAAAAACAGGCGATGGCATCATGAACACAAGCAGGTTTATAGTACAATAATCAGTACTTAAACCATACTTCTGTAGCACCAAAACCATACTGTCCTTGCCATTCATTTGAGAATTTTGATACTTCAGGTATTTGACGAAGTACTTTATGCACTTCATCTCTCAACACACCTTTACCAAGGCCGTGTATGATGATGGTACGCTCCTGTTTGTTGTTTATAACTATGCGCAGGTGTTCATTAAGTGCTGCAATCTGAGTCAGCAACATGTCTGCATTGCTCATACCTTTTGTTGTTGGTACGAGATTTTCTATATGCAAATCAATCTCAAACCTAGGCAATAATGCGCGCCAATCACTTTTAGCAGGTTTTGCAGATATTGGTTTTGCTGCCGGCGGAAAGAAGTGATCATCTTTTTTCTCCGCTTTCGTCTTTGGCTTCAATTCATCTACCAACAGGTAGCTAAATGTAGGTTCATTATTCCTCAGACAGGTGCTGATGTGCTCAAATAGCTTCTGCGGACGTATGCGCAGCGTATCTGCCGCCTCTCCATACCCTGCATCTTCCGCATCTGTTACTTCCCAATTAAAACGGGGTTGTTCATTCATTTCTTCAAACGGAAGTGCATGCAAATAAATATGTCCGAATCCATGCAGCTTGCCTTCGTGTTTAAAGACAGTACGCTGGCTTTTATCAGACACACTATACTGAAAATATACTGCCTGTGGCAATTCATTCAGCAGATATATTTTAATAAATGAAACTTCATCTTCAAATACATCAGGCTTATACTCAGGCATAAAAGACAGATAGACACCCTTCGCCAGCTTAGGCTTTCTGAACTTCTGTTTTTCTATCGGCAATACATCAGGTATACTCGATACAGTTTTTTTCTTTTTACCCTCTGTAAACCACTTCAGGTATGGATGGTCTATATCGTCTTTATATACAGGAAAGGTCACGCCCAATACTTCTACTTCAAACATATCGTTGCTGATGTAACCTGTTACATGCCCCTCCTCCCCTGTTTGTTTCAGGATTATCTTATCACCTATCGAAAATTTCATGATGCTGCTTCTTCCAGTTTTTCTTTAATAAATGCTACCATCTTACGTACCGCCTTACCCCTGTGGCTAATTTCATTTTTTATATCAGGCGACAATTCTGCAAAAGTCTTGTCATAACCTGTAGGTATAAATATTGGGTCGTAACCAAACCCACCATCACCAACGGGCTGTTCTATAATTGTGCCCTCACATATGCCTTCAAAGAAATAAGTTTCATCATCCCATATCAGGCACATTACAGCCTTGTAAAAGCCGCTTCTGTCATCATTGTCTTTCAGGTCTGCCAATAGTTTTTGTAGATTGGCATTATCATCTCTTGTTCCACTATAGTGCGCACTATCTACCCCAGGTGCACCGTTCAGTGCATTGATACATATACCACTATCATCAGCAAATACATTTTTGCCGCAAAACTTGTAGATGGCACCTGCTTTTGCCAGTGCATTTTCTTCAAACGTATGAAAAGGCTCCTCTATCTCATCTGTAAAACCAATATCACTTAATGACAGCAGGCTTATATCCTGTATCATCTGCTTTATCTCCCTTATTTTCCCTTTGTTGTTAGAGGCTATTACCAATTCTTTCATGCTCCAAAACTACGTTATATCTCAAAAAAATATTTTCTATGTGTTAAACCTTTACAAATATCTCTGGTCTTATCTCTAAAATCACATAACATGCATACCAGAAAGATTGTTTCAATTGCCGCTTTTACGGTATTCGCAGCCACGCTCACTTTCACAGCGTGCAAGCGCGACAAAAACAACAACAGCAATGTTGATGTTGAAGAAGACACTTACTATGCCGATGATCAGGCACGCATGGACCAGACATTCAGTGATGCACAGACGCTGTCAGACCAAGCATACGACTTTGGTTCTGTACAAATGAAAGGTGGCGTAAATCCTACCATTTTGGGGAGCTGTGCCACTGTAACAAGAGATACCACCAGCACGCCAAGAAAAATCACTATAGACTTCGGCACTACAAACTGCCTATGTAACGATGGACGCTATCGCAAAGGCAAAATAATCATTACATATACTGGCAAATACAGAGATAGCGGCTCGGTACATACCATAGGATTTGATGGCTATTATGTAAACAATAATCAAGTATTGGGCAGTAAGACCGTTACGAATATGGGTAAAAACAGCAGCGGCCAATCTTACTTTAACATCAGCGTGAATGGCATGATGATACTTAACACAACCGGTGATACCATATCTCATGTTGCCAGCCGCACACGCACATGGATAGCGGGCGAAAGCACTACAGCGTTGAGCGATGACGTGTATAGCATAACAGGTAGCGGTACTAATACCAGAGCCAATGGTAAGATGGTTAACTATACCATCACCAGCCCGCTGACACTTGCACTCAATTGCAAATGGATAGAACAGGGTACTGTAGACATAACACCTGCAGGAGCTACCAAAGCACGCACGCTTGACTATGGCAGCGGTACTTGTGATGATCAGGCAACAATTACAGTGAATGGTAAAACACGCACCATTACGCTACGATAAAAAACATTGAGGGTGTATTTTTTATACAACTAGGCAGCTTTTCTAAGCTGCCTTTATTTTTTCTCGTACGGGTGAGAATTATAGTAAATTGTAAAGTACAGGAACAACACTCTTGATAAACGCATAAACCATGGCTGTAATAACACAGTAACAAATGTACTTGCCATCAGGAAATAGTAAATGCTGTTATCATCATAGCTGATACCAAATATAGGCCAATACCACAGCAGGTTTAAAAACAGCATCATTACCGTCAATACATAATTGGTACCATAGCCAAGGTTTTCTTCTTTGGCATATTTCATTCCGCAGTGCGTACAATGTTCATGCATCTTCAATGCAGTGCGTAGTGGTAATACATGCTTTGATGTAAATATCCTGCCCTTTCTGCAGTTGGGGCAACGCATGCTTAGCAGCGATAAAAAAAGATTTGGCTTAGATGGAGGCATGACGACAACAAAGATAAAAAAGCCGCCCTACTATTGCAGGACGGCTATGTGATTGGATTGAGCAGGATGCTGCTCTGTTATATTTTCCAGCCTTTGTTTTGGAAACGTTCGCTAACAACCAGCTCTTTGCTGCCCGGGGTGTATTTGTAGAAGCCTTCGCCGCTCTTAACACCGTGGAAGCCTGCCTGCACCATGTTTGCCAGCAATGTAGCAGGTGCATATTTCTGGTTGCCGAAGCCCATGTGCAGTACATTCATAATTGAGTAGCAAGTGTCCAGACCAATAAAGTCTGCCAATTGCAATGGACCCATAGGATGAGCCATACCCAGCTTCATGATAGTATCGATTTCCTCAACACCTGCAACACCTTCCTGCAGAGACAGGATAGCTTCGTTGATTAGTGGCATCAGGATACGGTTAGAGATGAAACCAGGATAGTCATTTACTATACATGGAACTTTGCCCAAGTAAGTAGACAATGCATGGATAGTATTAGTTACATCTGCATCTGTTGCATAACCGTTGATGATTTCAACCAGTTTCATTACAGGTACAGGGTTCATAAAGTGCATACCGATTACTTTGCCCGGACGCTTTGTATAAGAACCTATACGAGTAATAGAGATAGATGAAGTATTAGTAGCAAGGATGCATTTTTCAGGACACAGCTGATCCAGTTGCTGGAAGATTTTGATCTTCAGGTCAATGTTTTCAGTTGCAGCTTCAACAACGATGTCTGCATCTTTCACTGCCTCTGCCATATCTGTATATGTAGATATGCGACCCAGTGCTTGTTGCTTAGCTTCTTCCGTCATTGCATTTTTAGCAATCTGGCGGTCCATGTTTTTACCGATAGTAACCAACGCTTTGTCCATAGCAGCCTGGTTGATATCCATCATGTGAACATTGAAACCACTCTGTGCGAAAACATGGCAAATACCGTTGCCCATTGTACCCGAACCGATAACAGTAACAATCTTTAATTTTTCCAGCATAGCTTTTGTTTTTTCGTCGATAGATGTATCGCCAAGCTTTACAGCATCAACAGTTTGTTGTTGTATCATTTAATTAAATATTTTTAAAACGTGCCTAAGGTAACATTTTCTTCATAAATCTTGTCTCAAAAAAGTAAATGTTAACCAACAGTATGTGGATTACTTAACATCCTATAAGCCATTTATTAAATATGTATTGTTTTTAACAAAGCACATGCAATTATTGCGCTAAATTAGCCATGCACTATAAGTATGAGTATTCAACGCGCCACACCCGTCAACGAATTCATAGCCAAAGTCCTGTTTTTACTGATTCCAACGGCTTTTGCAGGCTTCTTTTTGCTACAGAATGCCAACGAATACTTTTCTGTAGCACGCAACGAGGCAGTAAGGCAAACCATTTACCTGTCTGCAGGTATGGGAGCAGCTGCACTGCTCTACACATTCAGGTTCAGGTTTTTGCCATTGTTTGCACTGTTGGCATTTGTATTATACTCAGTATATAAAGGCTTGGACGCATATGCTGTTGGTGAGTTTGATGCTTTCTTTATATCCATTCAATTTCTCGTATTTGCCATACTGTTCAGTATAGGCTGGCTGTTGGGTTGGGGGTTTATACGCCTGCGATACTGGGCTGTACTTGTTGCCGCATCTGTACTTACTGGCTGTATTTTAATTATAGCCAAAGAGAAAACAGACAGTGTAGATACACTACTCAGGGCATTTGCCCCTGCTTTGATATATAGTGTATACATCGTGTTTACCACAGAGCAGATATATAATTATAAAGATAAAAGTGGCAAGTTCTGGTGGTTTCTTACTCGCAGACTCATAGGGTTCGGGCTGCTGTCTTCGCTTATATTGGCAGGTGTAGTCTATACCATGCGCAAGGAAATAAAGGAAACCGTTGCCAACTATGGTGGTGCTGGTCAAAATGGCGAAACTAGCATGCTGAAGAAAAATCAGGATGGCACTTTCGATCTGAAAGATTATACCAAGTTACGTTCCAACCTCGGGCGTAGTAATGAACTACTTTTCTGTGCTCACATAGATAATTTCTTCCCGGGAACAGAAACCCCCAACCCACTATACCTCACCGCATTTTACTATACCAAGTTCGATACACTCACCGAAACCTTTGAACGAGATAAGACGATACCGTATAATGACCTCTTTGAACCAGATCCTTCTAAGCTGCCTGTATTCTTTACACAGTTCGATACCAATGTTATCAAAAACAGCCTTGCAACAAAACTGCGCAAAAGTGTAGATGTAGAGATATATAGCAAAGACCTATCTCCTTCTACCTATCTGGCACCTAATGTTGGCTATTTTGTGCAACCTATTACGGTTGAAAAGGATTTTCGTGATGAATTCAAATCTGCCTTCAGGGCAAAAGGTTATGTATCTGAATTGAATAGCGCCTACTTTGTGTACAACGCGAAAGACCCACAGATAAAAAAATTTCAAGAACAGCGTTTTGAAATACTGAGAACAGTAAAAGATTATGATGGCACGGACAAAAAGTTCATGGACTATTACACCTACATGCCCAATGATGCGAAGTTTAATTCCATCAGCGAGCTGGCACACCGTGTAACCAAAGATGCCAAAACACCTGTAGACAGGGTGCTTGCAATCAGAGATTACTTCCTTTCAAAAGACGAAAACGGCGAACAGCTTTTTAGCTATACCGATAATCCCGGTGTGCCCGATATACCCAATGCGTCCAAACTGATGTATTTCCTGTTCGAGAATCATAAGGGTTATTGTGCATACTATGCGGGTGCTACTCTGTTTATGCTACGTTCACTGGGCATACCTTCCAGAATCACAGTCGGGTTTATGACAGTGGACCGCAGTGATAAAAACAAAGGATGGTATTGGTATTATGCAGATCAGGCACATGCATGGGTGCAGGTTTACTTCCCGGGTTATGGTTGGTTAGATTTTGATACTACAGTTGGTAATAACGATGCTGAGGAAAGCCCTAAACCCGACGGCACCCCACCAATGCAACCACCACGTGCATGGCTTGCAGCAGATGGCATTGTAGAAAATGTAGATACTGTTAAAAAGCTGATGACGCTGAAAGTGAAGCACTTTATATTCCACGACAAGGAGTATAATACTACCGAAGCACAACCTGTACTGATGGACGTTAAGATTGCTACCGTACACAGAGACAGTGTAGACGTACCTGTCAGCAATATCCAAAAAGGCGATGAAGCCACTGCTGTGTCTTATGCAGATGCCATGAAGAAACTGGAACCGTCTGCGGGCGAAAAAGGAGAGTCGCTTCTCAACCGCTTCCCTAAACCTGCACCTGTAGATGAGGTATATCTGAAACGCAAAGACACAGGCAAACCGGAAGACAAGCCACAAACCACACAACCCGAAAAACCGCTCACTGTAAAACAAATTGCAGCAAGAGTAGCCATTACCCTCGCAGTAATACTATTTATCATATTTACTTTACCGGGGCTGGTATGGGCATATTACCGTGTGCGTGTTCGCAATGCCAAGCCTGCGAATAAGTCTTACTGGGTATATCGAGCATCTGGCTACTACCTGCATATATGTGGTATACCTCGCGGCGATGAAACACCAATGCAGTATGCTACTAAAACAATCGACCCGATGTTTGGTACATCCTTCACTTCATTTATGAATCTGTATCTGAAACAGAAATATGCTAATCAGCAGCTAACGAATGCAGAACTTGACAAAGTGGCTTCATTCTTCCTACCATTTATCAAAATGGTCAGGTCCAAAGTATCTTTCAGTAAACGATTTGCTGGGTTCCTCAATCCATTGAGGATGCTCAGTTTCTTTATCAAACCAGAAGACAACGACTAATACTTTAAAGTAAAAACATATACTTATAAAAGAAGTCCCAATTTTAACCTAAAAGAGAACTATTTAAGGTCAAGCCAAACAAGATTTTTTTAGCTTTGCCAAACCATCAAATATCTGACCACTTGCAGCAACAAAATCAAACGGGGCAAAAACGAAGCGTGAAACTACTCTGGAAAGCATTCTGGATTGGTGTCGTGGTATTCAACCTGCTTATCATTTTCATGAATATGGGATGGTTGGGCTACATGCCATCTATGAAAGAACTGGAGAACCCAAGTAGTGCCCTGTCGTCTGACGTATATGCTGCAGATGGTACGCTGATAGGCCGTTACTATGTTCAGGACCGTTCTACCAGCAAGTATTCAGAAATATCACCCAATATCTTCAACGCCCTGCTGGCAACGGAAGATGCACGTTTTTACGACCACTCAGGCATAGACCCTGTGGCTACTGTTGCCATACCGTTCTATGTACTCACAGGTAAAAAACGTGGTTCATCTACCATAACGCAGCAGCTTGCCAAGAACCTCTTCCCGCGCGAGAACCAGAATATGCTAACCCTACCTTTCATAAAGTTGAAAGAATGGGTAATGGCTGTAAAACTGGAGCGCAACCTTACCAAAAACGAAATCATTACACTATATCTGAATACAGTACCATTTGGTGATAATGTATATGGCATACGCAATGCCTCTCTTACGTTCTTCAACAAAACACCAGATAAAGTAAGCATCAATGAAGCTGCGGTACTGATAGGTATGCTGAAAGGAAATACGCTTTACAACCCGCGTCGTAATCCTAAGAATGCACTAAACAGACGCAATGTAGTGGTAGACCAGATGGCAAACTATGGATACCTGAAAGAGTCTGATGCAGAAAAAGTGAAACAAGAGCCAATAGTGCTTGATTATCACAAGCTGGACTACCATGAAGGCACAGCCCCATACTTCCGCCAGATAGTAGAACAAGAAGTAAAGAAAGTTTGTAAAGAGTTGAAGAAACCTGACGGTACTAATTATAATATATATAAGGATGGCCTAAAGATATACACTACCCTCAACCTGAAAATGCAACAGTATGCTGAAGCTTCGGTTGAAGAGCATATTGCAGAAATACAAAAACTCTTTGCACAACAATCGGGCTATCGCGATGGCGCAATTTGGGTAACAAATAAGAAGTATCTGGATAAAGCCATTAAAGAAACTGACAGATACAGAGCACTGAAAGAAGATGGCAAAAGCCACAACGAAATAATAGCAGAACTTGGCCGACCTGTAAAGATGAAAGTCTTTACCTGGAACAAGGAACACACAAAGGACACTATCATGAGCCCGATAGACTCTATCAAATACATGAAGATGTTCTTGTCTGCGGGCTTTATGGCTATGGACCCATATACAGGCGAGGTAAAAGCATGGGTGGGTGGTATAGACCATAATTACTTTCAGTACGATCACGTAAACATTAATACCAAAAGGCAGGTAGGTTCTACAATCAAGCCACTACTCTACTGCCTGGCTGTAGATAATGGTTTTTCTCCTTGTGGTTCTGTATCTACCATGCCACAGCAATTCCCTTATGTAGGCATGTACGATGCGGGTGGTAGCAAATACGGACAGTTGCCTATGGCAAAAGCATTGGCATTATCTGTCAATAATGCTGCGCTTTATCTCATCAAACAAGTTGGTGTTGATGCTTTTGCGGACTTCCTTCAGAAGTGTGGCATCCGTAGCAAATTCGATAAAGTACCCGCTCTAGCACTTGGTGTACCTGATATTTCACTTTATGAAATGCTGGGCGCATATACCATGTTCCCTAATGGTGGTATGAATGTACAGCCATACTTCATTACTAAGATTGAAGATAAGAACGGTGCACTCATCAAGAGCTTTGTTCCCGAACAGAAAGAAATCATCAATGCAGGCACAGCATATAAGATCGTTAAACTGATGCGTGGTGTAGTTGATTATGGTACCGCTAAAAGGCTGCGTTACAGATATGGCCTGACATCAGACATAGCAGGCAAAACAGGTACTACCAACAAGCAGGCTGATGCATGGTTTATAGGCTATACACCACAGATACTGGCAGGTGCATGGGTAGGTTGCGATGACAGGTTCCTCCGTTTCAACAGCGAGGCACTTGGTCAGGGTGCTGCTGCTGCCCTTCCTATTTGGGCACTTTTCATGAAGAAAGTATATGCAGATAAATCGCTTGATATAAGAACAGATGCACAGTTTAAAGAGCCTGAAAACTTTGACGACTGTAATGTATACGACCCTACAAGCATGGAGCGTCAGGGTACTTACAACTCGAGCGGTACCGTACCAGGCGGACAGAATGATGAACCCGTAGAAGACACAGATTGGCAATAAGCGCAAGGAAAGACGAACAGATGCACATTAGAGGAAAGATTATTAATGACCCCGTATATGGTTTCTTAAGATTCCCGGAAGAAGAATTACTACAAATTATCAACCACCCGTATTTCCAACGCCTGCGCAATATCAAGCAGATGGGCATGGCGCAGTTGGTATATCCGGGTGCAGTACATACCCGTTTTCATCACTCGCTTGGTGCTTGCCATCTTATGGGCAAAGCATTGGATGAATTGAAAGCCAAAGGACTTGAAGTATCTAAACAGGAATATACAGCGGCACGTATTGCAATATTGTTGCACGATGTTGGACATGCTCCCTTTTCTCATGCCCTAGAGCATACATTGATAGAAGGTGTTTCTCATGAAGATATATCTAAGCTCATCATGCAGCAGATGAATACCGAAATGGGAGGCATACTAACTGATGCGATCGAAATCTTTAATTCATCTTACCCCAAACAATACCTGCACCAGTTAGTTTCCAGCCAGTTGGATGTAGATAGGATGGACTACCTGAACCGCGATAGCTTCTATACCGGCGTATCGGAAGGTGTTATTGGCTACGACCGTATACTGCAGATGCTTACCGTGAACGATGGCAGGCTGATGGTAGAGGAAAAAGGAGTACACTCAGTTGAGAAGTTCATCATTGCGCGCAGGCTGATGTACTGGCAGGTATATCTGCATAAAACAGTACTATCTGCAGAGATATTATTGATAAACATATTGAAGCGTGCAAAAGAACTGGCTGAAAAAGGTGTTGAATTATTTACTACACCAGCTTTCCGCTTTTTCTTGTACAACAACCTGAATGCAAATAGCTTTGCCGAAAACAAAGAGCTATTATCGCTTTATTGCCAGTTAGACGATAACGATATCATGACCTCCATAAAAGTATGGAGAACTAATGAAGATAAGATATTGTCTAACCTTTGCAGGATGATAACAGAGCGTAGATTATACAAAGTGGTTTTAAGCACTGCTAACCCTGAAGAGCTATACGAACAGAAGAAAAAAGAGTTGAAAGAAAAATATAATATCCCTGAAGAAGAGATTGGTTATTACCTATCTACAGGTTTCACATCCAATAATACCTACAATATCAACGATGAAAAGATACAAATAGCTATGAAAGACGGGGCTATAAGAGATATATCAGAAATTGATAATCCCGTTGTAAATCAAGCACTTGCAAAACCTGTACATAAAAACTATATTTGTTATATAAGCTGATTTACAATAGTATAGCCGCTGTTTTACAGCCATTTCAAAAGGATAACGTAAATTACACTCAATTTTTTTCAATACTACAGGATGCAGTTTACCGCTTTACAGATAGCAACACTGATACAAGGAAAGATAGAAGGCGACCCGGATGCTAAAGTAAGTACCGTGGCCAAAATAGAAGAAGCGGGTGAAGGTACACTTAGCTTTATTGCCAATCCTAAATACGAAGAGTATCTATATTCAACAAATGCCAGCATCTTGATTGTCAATGATTCGCTGGAAATAACAGAAAAAGTAAAGCCTACGCTGATACGTGTAAAGGACGCCTACAGCGGTTTTGCATTCCTGTTGGAAAAATATAATGAGATAATATCTAATACGGGAAAAGTTGGTATTGAAGAACATGCACATGTTTCAAAAACTGCAACAATTGGCAACAATGTTTATATAGGTGCTTTCTCTTATGTAGGTGATAATGCCATCATAGGAAACAATGTAAAGATTTATCCTGGCTGTTATATAGGCGATAATGTTGTAATAAAAGACGATACCAAGCTGTTTGCCGGTGTTAAAATATATGACGGCTGCGCTATTGGCAACAGGGTTATTATACATTCGGGTACTGTAGTTGGCGGCGATGGTTTCGGGTTTGCACCGCAAAACGATGGCACATACCGCAAAGTACCACAGATTGGCAATGTGATAATAGAAGACGATGTGGAAATTGGCGCTAATACTACCATAGACAGAGCAACAATGGGTTCTACAATCATCAAAAAAGGTGTGAAGCTAGATAACCTGATACAGATAGCTCATAACGTAGAAATAGGTGAAAACACTGTAATTGCTGCACAGACGGGTATATCAGGTAGTACAAAAGTTGGCAAAAACTGTATTGTTGGCGGGCAGGTAGGTATTGTAGGTCATATACAGATAGCAGACGGTACCCGTATCAACGCACAAAGTGGTTTGTCTAAGACTGTTTCTGAACCAAATACCGCTTTAACAGGTTCTCCTGCATACGATTATAAAAGTTCACTAAAAAGTCAGGCAATTTTTAGAAATTTGCCTGAATTACAGCAACGTCTCTTCAAACTGGAAGAAATGGTTGCTGAATTGACATCCCTGTTAAATAAACAACACGTAAAGGAAAACCAGTGAGTTCGGATACAATAATGCATACTGAAACGAAGAAAAAATCGGACACAGCTTATTCAGCTATTTCATCCGAATATCAGCACACTGTAAAGAGTGCCATATCACTCCCGGGCGTTGGCCTGCATACAGGCGAGCCTGTTACAATGACACTAAAACCTGCTAATCCCGGTTTCGGTATCAGGTTTCAGCGCATAGACCTTCCCGAAAAACCTATTGTAAAAGCAGACTGCGATTATGTGGTAGACACATCTCGCGGCACTACGCTTGAACACAATGGGGCACGTGTTAGCACTGTTGAGCATACACTGGCTGCACTGGTAGGGCTTGGTGTAGATAACGTACTGATAGAGCTGGATGGCCCTGAAGTGCCTATCATGGATGGTAGTTCCAAACTATTTATCGAAGCTATAGAAAGCGTAGGCGTATTGGCACAAGATGCTAAACGTATCGTGTACTCTATCGATTCTAATATTCATTTCTACGACCCGGTTAAGAATGTAGATATGCTGGCTGTTCCGTCAAACGAATACCAGATAACTACTATGATCGATTTTAACTCTCCGGTATTGGGTACACAGCATGCTACGCTGAAGCACATATCTGAGTTTAAAGGAGAGATAGCACCTTGTCGTACATTCTGTTTCCTGCACGAGCTGGAATACCTGTTAGACCACAACCTGATAAAAGGTGGTGACCTCAGCAACGCCATCGTGGTTGTAGATAAACCTGTAACACAACCTGAACTTGACAGGCTGGCAAAGGTTTTCAACAAACAAAACATTGAAGTAAAACAGGAAGGTATCCTGAACAATATACAGTTGCATTTTACCAACGAACCTGCAAGGCACAAACTGCTGGACGTAGTTGGCGATCTTGCGCTGGTTGGTTATAATATCCGCGCGCACATCATTGCAAGCCGCCCAGGCCATGCATCAAATGTGGAGTTTGCAAAGAAAATCAAGGCATACATCAAGAAGAACAAACACCTGTCTGATGTACCGCACTACGATCCTAACCAACCTGCTATCTATGACATTACACAGATAGAAAAGGCACTTCCGCATAAGTTCCCTTTCTTGTTGGTAGATAAGATTATTGAGCTGAGTGATAACCATGTTGTGGGTATTAAGAATGCTACATACAATGAGCATTTCTTCCAGGGACACTTCCCGGGCAATCCTGTAATGCCGGGTGTATTGCAGATAGAAGCATTGGCACAAACAGGTGGTATCCTTGCGCTGAATAACTACAGTGATCCCGAAAACTACGATACCTATTTCCTGAAAATTGATAAAGTTAAATTCAAACACAAAGTAACGCCGGGCGATACGCTGATATTGAAACTGGACCTGATGAACCCTATACGTCGCGGTATCTGCGAAATGCGAGGCTCTGTATACGTGGGTAATAAACTGGTAACTGAAGCCGAATTGGTAGCTCAAATAGTAAGAAAAGACAAACGATGATTCACCCACTTACGTACATCCATCCGGACGCTAAAATTGGCCCGAATGTAAAAATAGACCCGTTCACAACGGTTCATAAAAATGTAGAGATTGGCGAAGGGACATGGATAGGTTCTAACGTTACCATAATGGAAGGTGCGCGCATAGGTAAAAACTGCCGCATATTTCCAAGTTCAGTAGTTTCTGCAATACCACAAGACTTGAAATATAAGGGTGAAGAAACCCTGACTATAATAGGTGATAACACAACCATTCGTGAGTGTGTTACCATCAACAGAGGCACTATGGACCGTGGTAAAACCAAGATAGGCAACAACTGCCTTATCATGGCTTACTCTCACGTAGCGCACGACTGTGAAATAGGCAACCACTGTATCTTCTCAAACAACACCACCCTTGCAGGCCACATTACCGTAGGCGACTATGTTGTACTGGCAGGCCTTACCGCTGTTCAGCAGTTTGTACGTATAGGTTCTCATGCTTTCGTAACAGGTGGTTCACTTGTTCGTAAAGACGTACCACCATATGTAAAAGCTGCACGCGAACCACTTTCTTATGTTGGTGTTAACTCTGTAGGGTTGAAGCGCCGAGGATACGACATTGCAAAAATCAATCACATTCTGGATATATACCGTATACTGTTTGTACGTGGTTATAATGTTTCAAAAGCATTAGACATCATAGAAGCAGAGATACCGGTATCTGACGAGCGTGATGAAATCATATCATTTGTACGCGATACCGGCCGCGGTATCATGAAAGGCTATAGCAGAAGGCTGAATGAAGATATCTCTTGAGAACATAAGCAAACGTTTTCAAAGGCACTGGATATTTAAGGACCTCAGCTTTTCCTTTACTACTCCCGGCGCATACGCGTTGCTTGGTGCAAATGGCAGTGGCAAATCTACCCTGTTGCGCATCATAGCAGGTATGCAAAACCCCAGCAAGGGAAAGATTGTATATGAGAATGGTTCTGCGGCAGTAGAACAAAACAAGTTATATCCTTACATCAGCTTTACAGCACCGGGGCAAGAAATAATTGAAGAACTGACACTGCAGGAGTTCCTGCAGTTTCACTTTAATTTCAAGAAACCATTAGGGGGGCTTGATGTACCTGCTATCATAAAACTTACAGGCTTGGAGCATAGTGCCAATAAGCCTATCGGAGATTATTCATCGGGCATGAAGCAACGTGTAAAACTTGCGCAAGCCATATTTTCAGACACGCCTATTCTGCTGCTAGACGAGCCTTGTACTAATCTGGATCAACAAGGTGTAGACCAATACACCAATTGGATAGAACAATACGGGAAAGGACGCATCGTCATCGTGGCGTCAAACGATGTAAGAGAATACTTTTTCTGCAGAGAAACCGTTGCTATAGAAGATTACAAATAATTCTTAGCCACACTATCGTTATCTTTATTCATCCCAATGAAAAAGATTGCCAATATCTATAAGCAAGCATATAGCGGACTATCGTCTGCTACATGGTGGCTTTCTTTTGTGATGCTGGTAAACCGCATGGGTACAATGGTGCTACCATTCATGACGCTGTACCTCACAGAGAGCAAGCGTTACAGTGTTGGCAAAGCAGGGTTGGTAGTTAGTATATTCGGTATTGGCTCAATATGCGGTGGTTTCATTGGTGGTAAACTAACAGACAAATTCGGGTTCTATTACTTACAGCTATTTGCATTGCTTGGTGGTGGTATACTGTTTATTGCCTTAGGGCAAATGACTAGTTTATCCAGCATCTGTGTTACTACCTTTTTTCTAAGCCTTGTCAACGAATCCTTCCGCCCTGCAAATGCTGCAGCAATTGCGCATTATAGCAAGGAAGAAAACCGCACACGCTCCTACTCGCTCAATCGGCTTGCGATCAATCTGGGATGGGCAGCAGGCGGTGCATTAGGCGGCTTCATAGCATCTAAGAATTATGAGCTATTGTTTTGGATAGATGGCCTTACAAATATTGTAGCTGCAACACTGCTATGGTTGTTGCTGGCACCGTCCAAGAATAAAGCTACTGCAAGCAAACCTGTAAAGCAGGAAGGTACTGTTACTAAGTCTGCCTACAAAGACAAACCATACCTTGCTTTCATTGCACTCACCATTGTCTTTTCTTACAGCTTCTTTCAGTTGTTTACAACCATGCCTGTATTTTACCGAAAGGAGCTGCACCTGACAGAGTTTTACATAGGGCTTATCATGGCATTCAATGGTATATTGATAGCTCTGTTTGAAATGGTAATCGTTCACAATCTGGAGGGCAGAAGGCATGTATTACAATACATTATGTGGGGTGTTGCATTGACGGGTATATCCTTTGCCATGTTCAATGTATTTCCCGGGGCAGAGATACTCGCTCTCTCTTCGATGTTCATCTGCACGGTAGGCGAAGTATTGGCCATGCCATTCATGAACACTTTCTGGATTAGCAGATCTACCGCAGCTAATAGAGGCCAATATGCAGGACTGTACACTATTTGCTGGAGCACAGCACAAGTATTAGGACCATCTTCGGGTGCTTATATTGCCGAGCAATGGGGCTTTACCGCATTGTGGTGGCTTATTGGCGGCATATGTTTTATAGCAGCTATTGGTTATAAGCTGTTATATAATCATATTAATAAACCTGTAGAGGCAATTGCCTAGTTCTTTTTCCTGAGTACAAATATCAGATTGGCGGTAAACTTAGCATTGTCAAGCACCTCTATACTCATGTCATGCTTTTCTGCAAACTGCTCTATAAATGCACGACTTATATAGTGTAGATCATTTTGTGTTTTATTGAAGCCGAATATCTGTGTACTGAATAGCTCTGTAAGTTTGGTACCCTTAATGCGGTCCTGCAATTCAGCTACACCATCCCTTATTATCAATGTGCCTTTACTATTAAGCACAGCAGCACATTGTTCAAGCAATGTATTTTGTTGTTCAGGCAACAGATAGTGCAGCACATCACTGATGATGATACCATCGCACGCATGCAGATGCAGTTTAGTCACATCGCCCTGCATAAAATTTACACGCTCATCTCTGAGGAAATTCCCTTGTGCTGTTTCTATTTTTTCGTCATCGTAATCTACACCTGTAAAGTTCCTGCCAGGTGCTGCCCAATGCAGCATATAGGTCATGAAACCATAACCACAGCCCAAATCATAAAACACACCTTCTCTTGGTAGTAGTTTATGGAATGGTTCGTAATAATCTTCCAGCTTGGTCTTAATGCGGCAATACCATTCCGTAACAGGGCCTTTGAAAGTATAGCTGCGTATCAGTTGTTCTTTGAAGTACTTTGGTGTCTGGTCTTGTTCTTTAAGAACATCCAGTTCTTTGCGCATCCATCTGCCCATCTGCTTGGCGCGTTCAGAATAAGTAGTGCCATAGCTTGTATTTTCAGGTGTTATGCGTTCACGTATATAAACAGAACATGTACCATCTTTCAGCAACCAGTCACCTTTTTGCATAGTATAGCCTACCCCGTGCAACACAAGCGGTACAATATCCAGCTTCAGTTTTTCTGCAATGTAAAAAGCCCCTTTGTGGAAACGCTTAATAGTATCATCGTAGCTACGCGTACCCTCTGGGAAAACAACTATTGAATACCCTCTGTTTACAAGGTCTTGTAATGGTTCAAGACTGTCTTCAGCCCCTTCTGCTACAGGATAGTATTCTGCCATACGCACCACTGCACCAAAGACAGGGCTACGCCATACCCATTTATTAGTTAGCAACACCAGCTTCGGGTGCAGCATAGTTGTTACCAGTATATCTAAGAAAGATGAATGGTTGGCAATGTATACGGCAGGCTTCTGGAAATCTTCCTTGAATGGATTGAACACCCGCTTCTTTACATTACCCATTACATACATCATACTCCATGTATATCGGCTTACCCATGCATGAAACCAATACTTTGCTTTCTCTCTGTTAAACGGCCAAAGCTTTGTAAGTATAACACCCAAAATGGTAAGCACCATAGAGCCCGTAAAGAAGTACGCAAAAGCAAAGACAGATATAAAGAAGCTGCGCAATGTAAACGGAAGGAACTGTTTATCTGCCCTGTTTTGTATGAACCAATTGAACAGGAACGGCTGCAAAACCTGCGACACAAACAATACACACACCAAGCCTGTAACAGATATAAATGCAATTGAACGTAGTGCGGGATGCTTAGCTAACAGCAATACACCCAAGCCTATGATGACCGTCAATACAGATACATACA
This sequence comes from Chitinophagales bacterium, assembly GCA_017303395.1. Lineage (GTDB taxonomy): Bacteria > Bacteroidota > Bacteroidia > Chitinophagales > Chitinophagaceae > Polluticoccus. The sequence goes on along the minus strand of JAFLBN010000006.1, from coordinate 169,764 downwards.
CTGCAGCACGGGTAGACTCCAGCTTGTTTCTACCTGTCCTGTATTTTTCTATCAGCCCATCCATGGTGAAGATGGTATAGTCGTCGCCCAAACCAAATATGAGGGATGAGATAATGATATTTACAATATTGAATTGCAAACCAAGTAATGACATCAAGCCCAATATCCATATCCACGATATTGCCATTGGCAAGAATGCGATTATGGCAAGCTCAATGCGCCCATAACCTATCAGCAATGCAAAGAAAACAATGAGCGAAGAATAGACTGCAATACTAGTAAAGTCTTTATTCAAGATGCCTACTAATTGTGTAGCGCCTTGTTGACGGTCTGTAACAGTTACATTCTCAATGCCATTCAGATAGTCAAATACCTGCTGCCTGTGTTCCTGTGATACTTTCAGAGAAGCTATAGCATAGTGGTTGCTACTATCAGATGAGAAACTTCCCGGGAAAAGTGATTTCAATACCGCAACAGTTTCACTATTAAAAGGCTGATATGCCTGATTAATAACATTGCCAAACCCTGCAAAAGCATCTTTGCTGAAGCCGTTTACAGATGCTGCGCTATTAACGTCCCTTAATACTGCTGCTTGTTTATCAGATGTCCAGTAGTTTTTCCATTGTCCTATCCGTCTCTCCTGCTCTGCCAATGACGGAATTAAAGTAACCGGGTTAGATGCACTACGTACCCAGTCCTTAGCAGTAAGCTCATCAATCTTTGCAGTGGCTGCTTCCAGCTTTTGTAATGCCCTTTCTTGGTTAGTTTCATTAGCCACTACAAATACACTGCTTAGTGCTACTGCATTGTACCTGCTCACCTCTTCCTGTGCTTCCTCCATCTTTGGAGAGAGGTAGTTGAGGTGCATCAGGTTGCTATCGAAAGATACACCGTCAATGCACTTATACATGATAGGCGTTAGCAGAATAATACACAACACTAGCCACTTATTCTTTTCCGGTTGCCACTTCCCTATTTTATCAAATATTGTATTCTGGTGTGCATAGTTGGCAGCGCCTATTGGCAGATGTGGTAAGAATATCAAGGTACACAATGCCGCACCTGCAAGGCTGATAGCAGCAAACAACCCCAAGTCTTGCAGAATAGGCGTTGACACAAACCTCAAAGACAGGAATGCAGCAATAGTAGTAAAACTACCTATCGTCAATGGATTAGCCATTTCACTTACAGCATCCTTAATATTGCTGGAATGCCTTGTGTGTGCCAGAAAGTGTATGGAGAAATCTATAGCAATACCAAGTATAATAGCGCCCGCACCAAGTGCTATAACTGCGATGGAACCCTGCACTATGTACATAACCGCTAGGCCACTAGCTGCCCCATAGACTACAGGAACCAATAACAATAACGGTGTCCTTTTCTTCCTGAAGAAATAATAAGTAAGTGCCAGCAGCAACACAATCGTAACTGATAATGTTACAATTGTATCCGTTTGTAACTGTGAGGCATTACCTGCTGCTACAGCCGGACCACCAAAATAGGCTATATGTATACCGGGATGTTTTACCTGCCATTCTTCAGTAAGTTCATCTACTTTGCTGAATAGCTTGGCATTATTCCCAGTTTCAGACGCTTTGTATTTAGACTTCAGGAAGAATGTAAGATTGCGTTGATTGTTATTAAACAGGTAGCCCTCATAGGTTTCGTAGTTCGGGTCTATCTGCAATGTTTTTAGCTTCGCCCAAACCAAGCCCGAGATACCTACAGGGTCTTGTGCTACCAATGTTTTATAGAATGCACCTGCCGGCGAAAGGAGTAATTTCCTGTTACGTTCCAGTGTTTGTTGAATACGCTCCGTTTGCAGCAACGTATCCATTGTTTTGTAATCATTATCGTTCAGGAACAATGGCAGGTTGTTCTGTATGATGTTTACTAATGCTTCTTCGTATCCACCACCGGGTTGCAGCATTACAGTATCTACCCATTCGGCACATTCCTTCTGCAATGCTACCTGATAATAACCGGCTGCACTTATCAGGCTATCTGGGTCTGTTTTTGTACTGTCTGTAAAAGACATCAGAAACACCACCTGCTCGCCAGCCTGTGTATTACTAATAACATTATTCATTGCCTTGATAGCCTTGCTATCTGGCAACATACTGGTAATGTCTTCTTTCAGCTTTACACGGCTGGCAAGAAAACCTAATAACAGAAAGCTACCTATGAATATAGTCCAGTATAGCTTTTTGTTGCGGGCAAAGAAATTATATAGTGTTACAAATATTACCTGCATGGGTAGTTTACGTAAGGGGACGAAAACGCTTATTCAAAATCGGGGTATAACAAATACTTCTTTCTTATCTTCTTGAAAGCATCTATATCTTTCTTCCATGTAGCACGTATGGCATCTTCTGACATACCGATTTCTATCTGCTTTCTCAATTCAGCTGTACCAGCCAGTTTCTCAAAAAACGAATTAAAGAACTTAGGTTTATCCTCATACCAACTATAAGCTTTAATCAACCAAACCAGACGTACCCTTCTGTTTATGATTGTCTTTGCCTCGTCTATATTCATTACAGATAGTTGGCCAAAGCAATCTTGAAATGCATACATTGGCTCTGGCTTGCCCCATACCGGTATTGGCTTAAAGCTGTACATCGTTTTAGACTTAAAAGACGGGTGGCCCCAAACCTGAAATGGTGTAGGTGTACCACGGCCAACACTTACTACTGTACCTTCAAACAAACACATTGAAGGATATGCCATTACAGCTGCCATTGTCTTCAAATTCGGAGACGGGCGAACAGGCAAGGAATACAATACTGCATGATCGTAATCTCTACAAGTAATTACTTTCAGATTCAATTTTTCCAACCCTTTGGCCCATTTTTCACCCACCAACATCTTGGCGTACTCGCCAGCAGTCATACCATATACAATAGGTATCGGCTGCATCCCCACAAAAGATCTATATTCTTTCTTCAAAACAGGGCCATCTACATAGTATCCGTTAGGATTGGGCCTGTCCAGAATAATAAATTCCTTACCGTTTTCCGCACATGCTTCCATTGCATATTGCATCGTAGATATGTAGGTATAAAAGCGTACACCTACATCCTGCAAATCATATAATACAACATCTACATCTTTCAGAAACTCAGGCTTTGGCTTTTTGTTATCTCCATACAGCGATACAATTGGCAATTGTGTTGCACTGTCTATGCTGTTATTGACATGCTCCCCCGCCTGTGCCTCTCCACGAAAACCATGTTCGGGTACAAACACTTTCACCACTTTCACACCTACGGATAGTAAGGTATCTAAAAGGCTGCGCTCACCTCCTACTACAGATGCCTGATTTATAATGAGTGCTACGCGTTTATTTTTGAGCAAAGGCAGGTATGCATCCATCCTTTCGGCAGCAACTACAACCTCGCTACCACCTCGCAGTGGTTTGTATTTTGGCTCTGCCTGTTTTTGAGCTTTTACAGCAACTGCAAACAGCATCAGGCATAGCATATATGATATACGCTTCAGCATTAAAATTTCTGATTTTGGCATAAAGATAATCCTGCGTTTCCGATATTAAGCCTTAACTTGCATCATTATTAGTATTTATTAAAACAAATTACATGCAACAAGTTAAAAATGGTGATACTGTAAGTGTACATTATCACGGAAAACTTACAGATGGCTCAACTTTTGACAGCTCTGAAGGCCGCGATCCACTACAGTTTACCGTTGGCAGCGGACAAGTGATTAAGGGCTTTGACGATGCGCTGCTGGATATGAAAGTAGGCGATAAAAAAACTGTTAATATTCCTGTTGAGAATGCTTATGGCGAACGCAGGGATGACATGATGATGGAATATCCTAAGAGCGATTTTCCTGCTGATATGCAACCTGCCGTAGGTATGGAACTGCACATGAGCGACAACATCGGCAACGTATTTCCTGTAGTGATTGCAGAAGTACTGGAAGAAGTTGTAGTACTGGATGCAAACCACCCATTGGCTGGTAAAGACCTGATTTTTGAACTGGAACTGGTATCTATCGGTTAATAATTAATCAAGCTTATATGCAAGCCGGCTATATGCCGGCTTTTTCATTTTAACAAAATGCCATCAGTATAGCCGCAAAAATTTATTATTATTACAGTTAGTCTATTATTCATTATGTCTTTACTCTCCATACTATTACAGATAGATACAGTTGCTACGGCAGCAGATGCTGTAGCTAAAAAGGAAGAAATTTCGCTTTGGTACTTGTTGATGCAAGGTGGTGTCCTGATGATACCTTTACTGATATGCTCTGTACTGTTGGTATATGTATTTGCAGAACGTTTGATGGCTATAAAACGTGCTTCTTCATTCGACCCAACTTTCATGTCGCGCATACGAGAACATGTAACGGACGGTAATCTGCAGGCGGCGAAATCGCTTGCTAAAAACACACAGGGGCCAATAGCACGCATGATAGACAAAGGCCTCAGCCGTATAGGAAAGCCGATAGACCATATTGAAAAATCTATGGAGAACGCCGGCAAACTGGAAGTATACCAACTGGAAAAGAATGTATCAATGCTTTCTACCATTGCAGGTATAGCGCCCATGTTTGGCTTCCTTGGTACTATTGCAGGTATGATTATCCTGTTCTTCAACATTCAACACCAGGGCTTTTCTATAGAAGGTATTGCAAGCGGTATCTATACCAAAATGGTGACATCTGCTGTAGGTTTGATAATTGGTTTGCTGGCCTACGTAGCATACAACTACCTGAATGCACAAATAAACAAGAATGTAAACCGTATGGAAAGTGCTGCGGTTGAGTTTCTGGATATTCTTCACGAACCTGCTAAATAGTCCTTGTTATGAATCTTCGGAAACATCTCAGGGAAAAGCCTGAATCGCATGCATCTGCACTGAATGACATTCTGTTCATTCTGCTGTTGTTCTTTCTTATCATATCTACATTGGCAAACCCCAATGTGATAAAGCTTTCTATACCAAGTGCCAAAAGCGATACTAAAGCCAAGCAAACTGTGGTGGTATCTATCACACCCGAGCAACAATTTTTTGTAGGCACACAGGCTACATCTGCCGATTCGCTTGCAAGTGCTATCAATGCTATTGTTGTAAAATCACAAGATGCTGAGCCAACAGTTGTTATCAATGCCGATAAACAGGCACAGGCAGAAAGCATTGTTACTGTAATGAAAGCTGCCAAATCACTCAACCTAAAGACTGTTCTGGCTGTTGATAAAGAAGGTAAATAACAGCAATAACTTGTCTGCTTTATATTTGCCTTAAATACTTTGCCATCAGCAATTTCGCTTCCATATTAGAATCTCCCATAGAATACCTGAAAGGCGTAGGCCCGCAACGGGGAGAAATGCTGCGTAAGGAACTGGAGATAGCCACGTTTGGCGATTTGCTGTACCACTACCCATACCGCTACTTCGACAGAACGAGGGTTGACAAAGTATCGGCAATTAATGGCACTACAGAATATGTGCAATTGCTAGGTACCATCGTCAACATATTTGAAGAAGGAGAAGGCAGAAAGAAAAGATTGGTTGCTACATTTTACGATGAAACAGGACAGATAGAACTGATATGGTTTCAGGGTGCACAGTGGATGAAGAAATCGTTGGTAGATCACGGGCGATATATCCTGTTCGGTAAGGTTTCGTTCTTTAATGGTATACCGAACATTGCCCATCCCGAAATAGAGCCATTAAATAGTGAAACGGCTATACCCGGCATGCAGCCTGTTTATCCTACAACGGAAAAACTACGTGCAAGAGGTATCAGTAACCGTTCTTTTGCCAAGATTACCCAAAGCCTTTTTGAGAAAGTAAAACAGGGAGATATACCCGAGATACTCCCTCCTAATATCATTAGCCAATACCATCTTTGCAGCCGCTATAATGCCATTAAATGGATTCACTTCCCCGATACTGAGGAACATATGCAGGCTGCGCGGTACAGGCTGAAGTGGGAGGAACTGCTGGCATCTCAATTGAAGATTGCGAAACTACGTTTGCAACATACTATTCAACCTGGTTGGCGATTTGATAAAGTTGGCGACAATTTCAACAACTTCTATAATAATCACCTACCCTTTCAGCTTACGGGTGCACAGAAACGTGTACTGAAAGAAATAAGAATAGATACAGCAACCGGCAAGCAAATGAACCGCCTGCTGCAAGGCGATGTTGGTAGCGGCAAAACAATGGTAGCTGTTATGGCTATGCTGCTTGCTATGGACAATGGTTTCCAAGCATGTTTGATGGCACCTACGGAAATACTTGCACAGCAACATTTTCAAGGCACAAAAAAGCTGCTGGATGAAATGGGCGTTCCGGTTGCAGTACTAACCGGTACTACTAAAGGCAAGGAAAGAAAAGAAACATTGCAAGGATTGAAAGATGGCACCATACCCATAGTTGTAGGAACGCATGCACTGTTGGAGGACACCGTACAGTTTCACAATCTTGGCATGGCCATAATAGATGAGCAGCATAGATTTGGTGTTGCACAGCGTTCTCGTCTGTGGCAAAAAAACACCACTCCACCCCATGTGCTTGTAATGACAGCAACGCCTATACCACGTACGTTGGCTATGACACTGTATGGTGACCTTGATGTATCTGTAATAGACGAACTACCACCCGGCAGACAGGAAATAAAAACTGTACACCGAAATGAAATGCGCCGTGCTAATGTAATGGACTTTATCAGAACAGAAATAGATAAAGGCAGGCAGGCATACATCGTATATCCGCTCATAGAAGAGTCTGAAAAAATGGATTACGAAAGCCTGATGGCAGGCTTTGAACAGGTTAAAGTCTTCTTCCCCGAACATAAGTATAATATTGCCATGGTACATGGCAAACAAGATGCACAAGAACGAGAACGCAACATGCAGCGTTTTGTAGCAGGGCACGCACACATACTGGTTGCTACTACTGTGATAGAAGTGGGCGTAAACGTACCAAATGCAAGTGTGATGCTGATAGAAAGTGCTGAGCGTTTCGGGCTTTCTCAGCTACACCAGCTACGTGGCCGTGTAGGCCGTGGTGCAGAGCAGTCTTATTGCATACTGCTAACGGGCAATAAGCTATCGAACGAAAGTGCAGAGCGCATGAAAATCATGACCTCTACGTCAAATGGTTTCATCATAGCAGAAAAAGACCTGGCTATGCGCGGTCCCGGAGATCTTTCCGGTACACGGCAGAGTGGTATCCTAAAATTCAAACTGGCTGATATTGTTGATGATAGTGCCATATTAGAGCAGACTCGTATAGCCGCACAACACATTATTACTGCCGACCCGAACCTGACTCACCCCCAACACGCTGCCATCCGAAGCATCCTGCTACAGGAAAAAGCCACCAACAACTGGGCTAAGATCAGTTGATACCCTATAACTTTTCTAATTAACACTGTTAATAATATGTAAATCACTACATCTTATAGTGTATGTACATCAATCACTTATTATGTTTGCTGATTAAGTATTGCAAATGTCTAATATAAGGGTATACTTCCCCAACCTCAACAGTATACGCTTCGTTGCAGCTCTGGCTGTAATGATTCACCATATAGAGCTGACCAAGTATTGGTTTGGCCAGCCCAATATATACACTACATCTTTTGTTGGTGGTGTGTTTGGTCAATTGGGTATAATCCTGTTTTTTGTACTTAGCGGCTTTCTTATTACATATCTACTGCTGGCAGAACAACAAGCTACATATACTATATCAATCAAGAACTTTTACATTCGCAGGATATTGAGAATCTGGCCGCTTTATTATTTCATCGTTATACTCGGCCTCTTCATATTGCCACACATTAAAGCGATGGCTATACCGGGATACACAGAAGAAATACACAATCATTTTCTTGCTAAAACACTGATGTTCCTGTCTTTTATACCTGATGTGGCCTATGCAATGTACAAACACGTACCCTATGCAGAGCAGGCATGGTCTGTGGGTGTAGAAGAACAGTTTTATGTAATATGGCCATTGCTGATAGCACTTGTAGTGCGCCAAAAGAAAACGTTGGGCATGCTGATAGGTGTAATAGGATTTTACACCGCCATCAAGATAGCCTCTATAATACTGAACAATAGATACGAGCATAATATAGCCATCAATGATTTTTACCAGTTCTGGCAAAACTTCAGTATTGACTGTATGGCAATAGGTGGTATTGGGGCGTATCTGCTTTTCTACAAAAAAGAGAAGGTACTGAAGGTACTGTACAATAAATATCTGCAGATAGCACTGTATCTTATTGTGTTTGTTATTACAATCAAAGGCTTTGCTATACCATACTTTACGTATCAATTATACTCATTGATATTTGTAGTATTAATACTCAATCTTGCATCAAACCCGAAATCTGTATTAAACCTCGAATACAAGCCACTCAATTATCTTGGCAAGATATCTTATGGTTTGTACATGTACCACAATATAGTATTGGCTGCTTGCCTGAAATTCCTGCTCTATGAAGGCATTACGCTCAATTCTGTTTGGGGCAATGTTTTGTATTACGCAGTAGCCATTACAGTTACAGTAGTTATAGCCTCTCTTTCTTACGAATACTTTGAAAAATGGTTTATTACAGCTAAAGTCAAGTATTCAAAAATTGTAAGTGGCGACAATGCTATTACAGAAGAAGTACCTGAGTCGAAAACAGCATAGCTTATATTTGTATGCATGGTAAACTTCAGCATACAATACGGAAGAGAAATCAGTAATCAGTTCTTACAAAGAGGCATATCAACCTTCGGGGAGGCATGTAACTATGTGAAGTCCTTACCATATGGAAGAAACACAGACAAACTGGATATTTATTGTGTGCTCAATGACAATATAGGCACTTGTAGCACCAAGCATGCACTACTGAAACGCCTTGCAGATGAAAATGGCCAACCAGGTATAGAGCTGGTAATGGGCATTTTCCGAATGAATGCCCAAAATACCCCACAAACAAAGAAAGTACTATCTGAATATGGCTTAACATACATACCCGAAGCGCATAACTACCTCAAATACAATGGCTCCGTAATTGATTGTACTACTACTAAAACATTAAACTTTCAATCTGATTTGCTGGAAGAATCCATTATCGAGCCCGAACAGATAACAGATTATAAAGTGTCTTACCACAAGCAGTTTTTGTCAGAATGGTTAAAAACGGCTCAACTACCCTATACACTCGACGAAATATGGACGATTAGGGAGAAATGCATTGCAGCGCTAGGTCAATAGCCGGATATAGGGTTTTCCGTTACAATTCGGCTTAAAACAAAGTATTTTCTTACCTTTGCGCGTCAAACAGGTTCTTAATATCATATGATCAGCCGCAGAAATATACGGGTAAAAGTGATGCAGACGTTGTATACGTTGGCCAGCATGGATACCATAGCATTGGAACAACAGAAAAAGACAGGCACTACCCTACTGAATGACAAACTCAACCGTTCTCTGGATTTATTTGTAGTATCTATACTATATACTTTCCGTACAGCACAATATGTTGAAACAGATGCCATGCAAAGAGCATCTAAATATCTGCCGACTGCTGAAGACTTGAACGTTAATACTAAGATTGCAGGCAATGAATACATGTGGGATGTACTGCAAAACCAGACTTTCTCTGAAAAGGTGAAAGAAGCCAAACTGGATCAGTACATAGATGAAGAATGGATTAAAAAATTATATCTGCAACTGGTACAGCAACCTGAATACATAAAATATACTACTGCCAAAGAGCGCGAAACAGCCCGTGAAAAAGCCATTCTTCAATTGATTTGGGAGAAGCTGATTTGGGAAAATGAAGCCCTTCAGGAACACTTTATGGAAGAACTGCCTGGTTGGGAAGATGACAAAGATATGGCCGCCATGCTGATGGAGAACTTTTTCAAAAGCAGTAACAAAATCAACTTTCTGAATCTGATATCTCTCGAAAAGCGCGACTATGCACACAATCTGATGTATACCGTTCTGGAAAAAGAAGATTATTGTATGGAGTTGATTCAGCCTAAACTGATAAACTGGGATGCCGAACGCGTTGCACTAATAGACCTGTTGCTGCTACGTATGGGTGTTTGCGAAATGCTCTACTTCCCTACTATACCTACAAAAGTTACTATTAACGAATATATAGAGATAGCCAAACAATACAGCACACCGCAAAGCGGACAGTTTGTAAATGGCGTTCTGGATAATATTCTGAAAGATCTGGAAAGAGAAAACCTGATACGCAAACAAGAACGTAACCGTAAGTCTTAAATTTGCTTATTATGAAAAAACTATTGTTCGTAATTACAGCATCAACATTAGCTTTTACTGCTTGTAAAGAAGATGTAAAACAACATGGTTCAGGCAAGCTTAGTGCCGATTTGGTAAACAACCCTGCCAGTGCAGAAGGTGTAGATCAGGCAACGCTAAGCGAGCTACCGACAATGGATTTTACAGATACCTTGCACAACTTTGGCAACATGCAGGAAGGCGAGGTCGTTACTTATGACTTTGATTTTAAAAACAATGGTAAAACACCTCTTATCATCAGCAGTGCAAAAGGCTCTTGTGGTTGCACTGCACCAGACTTCCCACACGACCCGGTAAAACCGGGAGAAACAGGAAAAATAACTGTAAAGTTCAACTCTGCAGGCAAACCTAACCATCAGGAAAAATCAGTTACCATCGTTACCAACTCTGCAAAAGGAACACATATGCTGTATATCAAAGCAGATGTAACCCCTGGCAAAGCTGACCCTAACGTAATCTCTACTACACTGAATACAGAAACACATAAACAATATTAATCTCAATAAACACAAATACAATGTTCGTAAATCTGATGACGATCCTTTTACAGACTCCACAGGGAAGTCCTTATTTTTCACTGATTTTCATGGTAGGTATGATTGCCGTGATGTATTTCTTTATGATTCGCCCGCAGGCTAAACGTGCTAAAGAACAAAAGAAATTTCAGGAAGCTATTGCAGCAGGTGAAAAAATCATAACTACTGCAGGCATACATGCTGTAATAAACCGTGTAAATGAAGACGGAACACTGCAAATTGAGGTTAGCCGTGGTTCTTTCATGACTATCGACCGCTCTGCAGTTTCTATGGAAATGACTGCTGCATTCCGTAAAAAAACAGAAGGCACAGCAACTAAATAATTTATTTATTACCTATGCTGAAAGTAGGTATAACAGGGGGCATTGGCTCCGGAAAATCTGTAGTATGCCGGGTGTTTGAAACACTCGGCATACCTGTATTTGACGCTGACGCAGCAGCCAAATACATTATGGAACATGACGAAACTGTTATCACTGCCGTAAAGCAGCTATTCGGGAACGAAGTATATAAAAACAATCATCCTGACCGACAGCAGATAGCATCATTCGTATTCGGTAAGCCTGCATTGTTACAACAACTCAACCAGATTATACACCCTGCAGTGCTGACATATGGTAATGAATGGATTAATAAACAATCTGCACCTTACACCATAAAAGAAGCTGCAATCTTCTTTGAAAGTGGCAGCTATGCACAAATGGATATTATGGTGGGTGTATATGCACCAAAAGACATTCGTCTGCAGCGTGCGCTGCAACGTGATGGCGCTACAGAAGAAAAGATTTTGCAGCGAATGGCAAACCAAATGGCCGAAGATGAAAAAATGAGCCGTTGTGATTTTGTCATCAACAACTATGGCTCACACGCCATCATACCACAAGTGTTAGAGCTACACCAGATTTTTCTTCAAAAAGCTAATGCAGTTTAATTGAAGATTCTGTTTGTGTATGTTTCATACACATTCCTTATCTCCTCATCTTTTTCCTCTTTCTGCATCAGTTCTATAGCTTTTTTAAGGCGTTGTAGTCTTACTGTTGCTCTTTCTCTATCTATTGCATTGGTAGTATTGTCCTTCAACTGTTGTTTGTAAGCATTTGCTACCATTATCAGATACAATCCTTCTGACTGCCTATAGCTTTTTATAGCTTCATCTTTTACTACTACAGTAAACAGCCCCATCCCTCTTTCAAAAGCATCATCATTGCGTACCCTGTCTATATACATAGAAAGCGCGTTAGCAAAGCTTATCCTGTCTCTTCCATAATAGTAATTGGCTTTTTCTTCAAAAAGTTTGATATCATCATCTTTACCACGCTCACCAATCACTTCCCAAATAATATTTTCCAACTCACCTGCAGGTTGTGTATAGTAGTATTTTTTAGCCAGCGAATAGGCTGTGTCTTTATCCATACGATTGAGCGCACTTAAAGATGCACCAGCTACTGCATAAGAACTATCTGATACAGATTCCAGCATCAGATTTTTTGAATTATTATCCTTCCAATATCCCAGTGTGTATATAGCCCTTGCTCTTGTCTGGTTATTGGGGTCGTTGGTGGCTATGTATCGTACATCTGTTTTCCACTTGTCTTGCAGCTTAGTGTTGGTTATCGGGGCTAGCAAACTTACTACCACTTCTCTCACATAAGCATCCTTATCTTTCAGTGCCGCATTAATTATCTCTTGATTATTTGTGTCATCTATATCCTTCCCTATCTGTTCAATACTCTTCAACCGGCTTACAATGTCATCTCCGCTTGCCTTATATGTATTTAGCCATTCCCCAGATGTTTTATTTTCATCAATAGTACCTACTACCCAATGATATACATCAGGTATTATCATTGGCTTCACCCCATTTTTGTAGGGGTATGTAAACACCTTACTTTTCGTTTCTATCAGCCAATCCTCAGTAATTCTTTCACTACCGTATACAATATCCGTTTTGAATGGCAGAATGAATACACCCTCTTTTTGCTTCTGAGTAAGTTCTACTTTCAGCTGCTTTTGTTCATCATCATAAGTGTATTTAATATCCAGTTGAGGATGCCCTCCTCTATAGTACCATTGATTGAAGAACCAGTTCCAGTCTTTTCCTGTTGCTTCTTCTACAGCCAATCTCCATTGTGTAGCTTCCGCAGGCTTTAGAGCATTACGAGTCAGATATATCATCATGGCTCTTGAGAAGGCTTCGTCGCCTATTAGCTGATGCAGATAGTGTAGGATGACACTTCCTTTTTGATAGGACACCCTATCAAACATGTCCTCTTTATCACGATAATGAAAGCGAACCAGTGGTTCTGTACTGTTACTACCCAAATATGCATTCAGGTCATCTCTGATTGTTTTGTCAACAGAAGCTTTACCATATCTATACCTGCGCCACAACTGCTCTCCATAGGTTGCAAAAGACTCATTCAGGGTAAGGTTAGACCACGATTCGGCTGTTACATAGTCTCCAAACCATTGGTGGAATAACTCATGTGCAACGATATCATCATTATCTGCGTCTGCAATTTCCCTATGGTTCTTGTTCATAAACTCACCAAACGTACTGGCACTGGTATTTTCCATTGCACCGGAGATATAATCCCTCACTACGACTTGGCTATACTTATTCCAAGGATATGCCACGCCAGTTACCTGCGAAAAATAATCTATCATATCAGGCGTGTTCCTGAAGATATCTTTTGCATAGGGTGCAAATTTGGGTTCCACATAATAACTTACTTCCCTGCCCGATTTTGTTTCCCTATCTTTTATTACCTCATACTTACCAATGGCAAATGTCATAGCATACACCTGTATCGGACTGTGCATACTCCATATATCTTTTCGCATACCACCCGCAAGTGGTTCCTGTTTTAGTAATACACCATTACTAAGTGTGGTGAAACTATCAGGCACAGTAAGTTCAATCCGCGTAGCAGTTCGCTGGTTGGGTTTATCTATAGTTGGCACCCAATGGCTGTTCGATTCCGTTTCTCCTTGCGTCCATATCTGCGCAGGCTTTCCTTCAATTGCATAATCTGTATTTATAAAATACAATCCCCTATCATCGTTTATAGCTTTGCTGCCACCACCTGCAGTTGCATATGGCATTGCTTTGTATTTGATATAAATATGTATCTGACTATCTCTGGTTACAGGCTTTCTGAATCTGAGCGTTAATTTGTCATTTGTATAGTTGTGAGACGCAATACTGTTCCAGCTACCGCTGTTCCATTCCACTGCATCTATACGCATACTTTTAGCATCCAATACCAACGAATCTGTTGCATAGAAATACGGCATCAATTGCAGTCTTGCCTCACCGTCTGCAGTTTTACCTTTCCAGTCGAAGTTGAGAGAAACATGTGTATGTATTATCTCCCATTCTTTAGAAGTTGTAGCTCTGTATATACTATACGGGTTGTTCTTCGCACTAACACTTATTTCATTAAGTGTAACTTTCTGTTTGATAACTTTTTTGCTGCTGCAAGAGCTTACCATAAATGCAATTAATAAGCATGCACAAAGCGATATATTAGAATAAAATTTCATTAAAAACGTTAATTACACGCTAAAATAGTGTTTAAAAGCTGTCTTATTACCCCCCAAACAGGGTAAAATAGCAGCTTATTTATATTCAGAAAATGCAGTTAGCCAACGTTTATTGATTATTTTTGCGACTCGATATGCTACAGACAACTATCAATAATAAAAGCAACTTCACAGTTGAGCAGGTAGATGGCCTATGGATGATAAATGACTCACCTGCTGCTTTGGATATTCAAGTTCAGCCCAATGGCTTGATAAGCGTGTTGCTCGACAATAAAAGCTACACTGCAACTGTTGAAAAAGTAGATACGAAAGCAAAGGAACTGGTGTTGAAAATTGATGGTCAGCCATATACAGTAGCCATCAAAGAACCAATTGACCAATTACTGAGCAGCATGGGTCTTGACCTTAAGGCTATGCAAAAAATAGAGCCTGTAAAAGCACCAATGCCTGGTATGATATTAAAAGTATTGGTAGAACCGGGGCAACAGATAAATAAAGGCGATGGCCTGCTGATATTGGAAGCCATGAAGATGGAAAACGTATTGAAAGCAACAGGCACTGCTACCGTAAAAGCTATCAAAATAAACGAACGTACCGCTGTAGAAAAAGGTACCATACTAATAGAACTGGAATAAAAAACACATTGAGACACCTCTATACATACATATCGCTCCTATTGCTACTGTTGGCTGGCAACACCTTTGCCAATAGTTTCTCTTATGTTTACATACAGGGCGATAAACAAACGCCTTTTTATGTAAAGTTTGAAGATGAAATGATGCCCCGCTACGGCAAAAACTATTGTATCATTTCTCAACTAGCGCCCGGCCCAGTAAAAGTTCAAATACTTTTTCAGCAAAACATATATCCTGCGCAAACATTTACCATACAGGTACCTGAAAATGGTTGCAGAGGTTTTCTGCTTACCAGAAAAAACGATGAATTTTCTCTTTATGATCTGCAGGAACAGTTTTACCTGCCTTCTGGCAACAGTATAGAAGACGATAAAGTACAGGGAATAAAACCTGTAAAAGAATACAAACCAGCCTACCCTCAACCGGAACAAAAAGTAACCAATATAGCCCAATTGAAAGCTGTGGAAGGTGAAGAACAAGTAGAACAAACAGGCAATAATACTACCAATACATCCTACACCGAACAGACTAACAATCTTGAAAACAGTCCGCCTGTTGTAAATACTAAGCAGGTGAACGGGCCTGAGTTTGTAGATTTTGAAATAGATAATAACCAGAAAGCCACCAATACGGCCACTGTAAGAACTAACGACCAATATAAAGGACAAGTTGCCATACCTAACAGCGATTGTCCTAAAGCTATTGATTTAGATTTGTTTGAAGCCATTCAGAAAAAAGCCAATGACAAATCTGATAATAATCGCCTGAAATACCTGCTTGATAAAACAGAAGACAATTGCTTCACTACCAACCAGGCACGCATACTGGCACGTACACTTAAAAATGATCCTGAGCGTTATACTTTCCTGAAGAAAGTATACTCGCGGGTTACAGATCAGGCAAAGTTTCCTGCGCTGGAAAGCTTATTAACAACACAAGAATGGAAAGGCTATTTCAGGCTTATCCTTCCATAATAACAGAACATGAAAAAGAGCATATTACTCATTGCATTACCTATTGCTTTAGCTGCATGCAGCCAAAGCAAAGAAGATATGATTGCGGGCAAATGGCAGGCTGTGAAAGTTGACAACCCACAGCAGGATTCTTTTTTTGCAGAACAGGAAAGGTTTTTGGATACGTTTGGCAAAGCAGGTGATGCAGAAGCCAATATTGCAATATATGGTTTCAGCAATGTAGATAGTGCCCGAGAATCATTAAAGGCACAGTTGAAAGACTACAAGTCTATGCAACAACACTCTGTTGAAAATACCATATTCAACTTCGATAAAAAGGGCACTGCAATAATGGACTTCAGCGGTCAGGTTGATACCGTTAAATGGTCGATTGACAAAGAAGGTAAATACCTGACACTGGAGGAGTCCAAAAAGTCCGAAGCAGCTACAGCCATTAAAATGGAGGTTTTAGAGCTTACCAAAGAAGCATTGAAACTGAAGTTTACGGACAATGGTGGTACAAGCACCGTTTCTTTTAAACCTGCAAGCAAGAAATAACCCCTGAATCACTATCTTTACCAACCATTTTTGAACTAGAACAAATTAAACCAAGTAAGATATTTATGAGCCGCATAATCTCATTCAGGCAGGCACTAAGGGAAGCAATGCAGGAAGAAATGCGTCGTGACGACAGCATTTTTCTGATGGGTGAAGAAGTAGCACAATACAATGGCGCATATAAAGTGAGTCAGGGTATGTTGGATGAATTTGGTCCGCGCCGCATTTTAGATACACCTATTGCAGAGCTTGGTTTTGCAGCCATAGCTGTGGGTGCATCTACAAACGGCACACGCCCTATCGTAGAGTTCATGACATGGAACTTTGCTGTATTGGCGTTGGATCAGATACTGAACCACGCTGCTAAAATGGTATCAATGAGCGGCGGTCAATTTAGCTGTCCTATCGTTTTCCGTGGCCCTAACGGTTCTGCAGGTCAGTTGGGTGCTCAGCACTCTCAGGCATTTGAGAGCTGGTATGCTAATATCCCCGGCTTGAAAGTAATTTCTGTTTCTAACCCATACGATGCAAAAGGCTTGCTGAAATCTGCAATCCGTGATGAAGACCCTGTTGTCTTCATGGAAAGCGAAGTAATGTATGGTGATGAAGGTGAAGTACCTGAAGAAGAATACCTGATACCAATAGGTAAAGCAGACATCAAACGTGCGGGTACAGATGTTACAATCGTTTCTTTCAACAAAATGATGAAAGTAGCGCTTGGTGCTGCAGAAGAACTTGCTAAAGAAGGCATCAGTGCAGAGGTGATAGACCTACGTACTATCCGCCCACTGGACTGGCATACTATCGTAGAATCTGTTAAGAAAACAAACAGGCTTGTAATTGTTGAAGAACAATGGCCGTTTGCTTCTGTATCTTCGGAAATAAGCTATCGTGTACAAAAAGAAGCATTCGATTATCTGGATGCTCCTATTCGCCGCATCACATCTGCAGATACAAATATGCACTATGCACCAAATCTGGTAGCTGCATATCTACCGGATGTAGCGCGCACTGTCAAACTGGTAAAAGAAGTGATGTACATGGCTAAGTAGCCCACGCAATACTTTTGAAATAAAAAAATCCCCTTGCTATGCGAGGGGATTTTCGTTTGGATGAAATGACTTGAATTCTTCGTAGTCTTTTTGTGCTGTTTTTAGCAGCTTCCAAGAAGCGATGTAATGTATTATATACCACACAGCTATCAATGCTATAACCAGCGAACTGAAAAGAATTCGTTTAGGAGAATCTGTCATACGTGTTGGTAAAAACAACCAAAGTGCATAGGGTGCAAAAACAACTGCCATCTTAGCTATATGTATGTGGTAGCTTTTTTTCAAATTCTTGTTGATACGCTGTAACTTATACAACTCCGCAATAAGCATTATTAACCAAAAGCTGATACCGACGACATTCTCATCAAACATCCAATCAGTTTTCTTGTTTACAAACGCCCACACAGAAGCAGTGTATATTCCATATCCTAGAGCCGCTAATAACAACATAACAGGTATATTTTTCAGAACAGCTTTTACCTGTGCCCAGTACACATTTTTGTATCTCTTTCTGGTAAATACATCAAGCGATGCTTTGATGCTATAAAAGCCGTTATAGCCAAATTCATTGTGTGCTTCCTTCATCGCTTCTTCAAGGCTCATTCCGGGCTTTGCACTTAGCTTATCTTCTACTTTGCAAGCAAAGTGATCCAGTATTTCCATCATTACTTCTGGCTCTCTGAAGCCACGTTTGTAGATGAAGTACCTGAGCTCTTTTAATTGTTCCTGTGATAATTTCATTTTATCCATTTGCAATCTTCGGGTTTAGAATTAATTGAACAGAATCGAGCGCTTCCTGTAATGCGCTTATTTTATTAGCTGTTTCTTTCTTTCCTTTTTTCGTAAGGGTATAGTACTTACGCATTCTACCATCTACCATCTCTGTAGTAGTAGTCAGTATATCATCTGCTACCAACTTGTGCAGTGCCGGGTACAACGCGGCCTCGGTGATATTCATTTTGTTAGCAGTTATTTCCTTTACGGCTTTGGTCATCTCATAACCATACATCCTGCCATTGTCTTCTAATAGCTTCATTATAATTGTTGTAAGACTGCCCTTTACTACCTGATTTTGTTCCATCTTGAAATCACACCTAATTTAATTAGGCATATACATAACAAATTTAGGCATGTTGTTTTTATTTTCCAAAACTCCTGCTTTTTAAACACTAAATTTGCCCATCTTGATATAGCTAATGACTACTAAACTGGAAACCAAAGTAATAATAATAGGTGCAGGACCAGCAGGTGCAGGCACTTCTATATACCTTACACAGGCTGGCATCCCACACATTATTATAGACAAGGCAGTTTTTCCCAGAGACAAGGTGTGCGGTGATGCATGTAGTGGTAAGACTGCATTTGTAATGCGCAAAGCAAACCCGCAATGGTTGGAGGAAGTATTCAAACAGGCCGATAAGTTTACGCCAAGTCACGGCATAATATTCGTTGCACCAAATGGCAAGTCGCTGAATATACCTTACAATCCCAATCGTAAACCTGACGAACAAGCTCCCGGTTTTACTACCCCACGTATGGTTTTCGACAACTTCCTGTTCGAGAAACTGCCGTCGCAATACAATACTATCTATCAGGGTTCGGATATCAAAGAGATTAAAAGAAACAACAACAATACTATTACTGTAGTATTTGTAAAAGATAACGAAACAGTAGAAGTAACTGCTCCACTGATTATCGGCGCAGACGGAGACAAAGGCATTACCCGCAAAACACTGCTTACAGAACACTCATCTGCTAAAGCATACGCTGTTGGACTAAGAGCATATTATACAGGCATAACAGGTCTTAATAAAGAGAATTTTATAGAGTTGCATTTCTTACCCGAAATGCTCCCGGGTTATCTATGGATATTCCCTATGCCGAATGGCATGGCAAATGTTGGTGTAGGTATATTGTCAGATGTTATCCGAAAGAAAAAAATAAATCTACGCGAGCAAATGTTGCATGCCATCAAAACCAATCCTGACATCAGCCCACGCTTTGCTAATGCTGCGTTGGTTGATAAAATACAAGGTTGGGGGCTACCAATGGGCATGGAACAACTTCCTGTATCAGGAGATAACTTTATGCTTACGGGCGATGCCGCAAGCCTTGTAGATCCTTTTAGTGGAGAAGGTATAGGCAATGCACTGTATAGTGGAATGCTGGCAGCCTATGCCGCTGAGAAAGCACTGAAAGACGGTAAGTATAACCGTAGCTTCCTGAAAACAGAATACGATGATGTACTATACAAACGTCTTGGCGATGAACTGAAAATCAGCTCTACCCTGCAACGTCTGTGTCGCTTCCCGTGGCTGTTCAACTTTGTAGTTAACAAAGCCAATAAGAGCAAATCGCTCAGTGATACCATCAGTTGTATGTTTACAGATATGGATCTGCGAGATAAGCTTCGTAAGCCGTCATTCTATCTGAATATATTATTCAACAGATAACTTACAAATACACAATCTTTCTGGTGTACTTTTTATCGCCTACCATGATGTGATAGAGGTAAACACCAGGTTGAAAATTCGGTGTTTGCAAAGTAGTATAGTTACGCCCCTCTTTGGCGGTAGCTTTAGCTTCATATACTTTATTACCAACAATATTGAATATCGTCAATTCCATTACAGTACCTCCGTGTGCTGTCCAGTCTATTGTTACTTTACCATCCTTGGTAGGATTAGGTACTACATTCAACAAATTGTTTTCAACTACTTTAGGTAGATCATCAAAAACCTCTACATCATCTACAGCTATACCCTCACGCTCGGCCCCCATGTCTGATGTGAAATGGTACCTCAGGCGCAATGTTGATTCCTTTTTGGGCAAAGGGATAGATGATGTCTGCCACTTTACGCTGTTCTCTATAGACCACATATTATAGAGGGTATCATTGTACCAGTTACTACCCTCACTCCATGTACCAAGTTTTTGCCATTCAGTTCCATTTATACTATATTCCATAAATGCACCATCGCAAAATACAGCACCACAGTTTTCTATATCAACAGCTCGCTTGAACCTGAAAGTCGGATTTTGTAATGCAGATAAATCAAAGCAAGGTGAATACAAATATGACTGCTCATAGTCGTTATAAATACCTGTAAGATTGGTTTTCCAACCATTTATGCCACTAGCTGCCTTATTTATTTTAGGTGATGCTATTACTCCATAGCTCCATGAATTGTCTATACCATTTGCATACCAACCACCATTTGAAGCCTCAAAGTCATCTATATAAGGATATGTCTTAATTAATGGCTGATTATAGAATTCGTACTTCAGTAAACTGTCATTAAGCAAATATGTATCTCCATCAACAGACAACCATATATCCAACACATGCCTGCCATTTTTAGTCAAATCTATCTTGTTACTAAACGTGTAGTTCATTGTTTGTTTACCATTTATGGAAGTCAATGTTTCATTTACTACTGTTCCGTTATCTAGTGAATAATATAGCTGTACATTATTAAGTTGTTGGTTCACTCCGTTTCTTATTTTCACAGTCAACGATTGCGGGCCTGTTAATCCACATTCAGATACTATTGGAGATACAACAGCTATCAACTGTATATCATTCTGTACAGTATAAATTTTCACGTTATCTATTGTGACACCTCTTCCAAAGTTTTGTTTACTGATAAGCGACAGATCATTCTGCATAAACATCACCTGACTGCTGGTGCTAAAATTTTGGCTAGCACCAAGCAATGCATCTGTAACAGATAACGAGCCTGATTTACCGGTTTTACCTGTTCCTGCCAGTTTAACGTCGTATGACATTAGACGAACCCATGATTTAGTATCATCCCCTCTTACATACACAGCATTGCTATCATCGTCAGGTGTATAGCCGTGCAATATATAATCAAACTCATACCGAACTTCATCATTGTTGGCATTGTGATTAGCTAGATTGTACGTGCCTGTCAACGTATTTCTGTGATTATTCAATGAATGTATAGACGCGTCTAAACTAACAGATCTGTTGCCTGATATTGTGATGTCTTTTTTCACAAAACTCCTCATTCGGCAAGTATCATTTGCATTACTGTAGTCCCAACGTTCGTCGGGGCTAACACCAAATATTGGTAGTTGTGTGTCAATAATTGGCCAGCTTTCAAAGTTTTCTTCAACAACAGTATTGAGATTAACCGCAGGGTTATTCAATTGACGAACAATAGTTGTAATGGTATCATTAATACTCCGAGGGTCAGTTACAGATAAATTTTGAATAGCCAATACAAGCTTATACTGCCCGGCTGCAGACAAATCAACGGTATCTACTTTCACAGGTGTAATGTTGTTTGCGGGCAATGTAATATTAAAGTCTTTTGATTTCCATGCACCGCCGTTAATACTATACCCGACTCTGAAAGAAGCTACCGGCATGTCATCCAGATTGCGCAATGCTATAGTCAATTCTTCTTTATTGGTAAGTGCGTTACTCGTCAATAGCCTGCCTGATACAGGGTTATCAATTTTTCTTACAGAAATATCTCCGTCGGAAATACTCCCGGTACAATCTCCGTCATTGGGCATACGTTTTGCAGCAAGGCTGCGATATCCACTCATCCCATCTATTATAGGCCTTACTGCAACATAGTAAATACTATCAGGTGCTAACCCTCCGTAAACATACTCTGTTGTAGTTACCGTATCTGTAACAACCATTGCAGTGCCTATTTTCCGCATTACCTCATAGGCCGATGCATTAGGAATTGCTTGCCATTGTATATTTATATACTCAGGGCATTGTATAGCCGCGAGTGATACTACAGGCATCGGATTAATTACAAACAAGCCGCTACTACTTTGTTCATTCGTCACATTTCTTACTACTCTCATTATGCACCTACCACTGCTAATACCAACAGGTACAAACCAAGTGTAATACCTTTGTGAGGCATCAATATTATTAACAATTTGCTGCCAGTTGCTGCCACCGTCAGTGGAATACTCTATGCGCTGTGTATTAGTACTTTCAGATGCATCCCAATAAATCCGGAGACTGTCGCCTGCCGCAACTTGTGCACCTGCAGTAGGATATGTTAATTTAACCCCTTGCTCAATAAAATCATAAGTAAGGATAAAATCCTGACTTGCCGATGGTACGTTGAACCCTTTTATGGTAACCACATAGTTACCTGCCTGCGGATTGTTGATGACTATCTGTTCCGTATTATTTAGCCTATCATCTCCTTCTACAGCATTTTTCAGAATATTAGCAGGTGTTGCATCTAAAATAAGAGGTTTGTGAATGACTGAGGCAGGTGTGGTTACTATTACGTCCAAGTCGTTTACCAACTGTTTGGTTGATGCTGTACTTGCAGGTTCGTCAAACCACAATAACATCACCTTTAGTTGCGCTGTATTGGGTGGTACATTTACATTGTATGTTATTTGCCCCCCATTGTTTACTGAACCTGATATGTACTGATTATTATTCAATGCATTTATGGCTTTGGCAACATTCATAAAACCAAAACCAAATGTATAGTCGGGCCCAGGATTACCAATATCTGTAGATGTATTCAGTATCAAGGCCTTTAAGATATTCGCAGGTGCATTTACATTACCGTTTATTTGCTTATACCTTTCAGACAAAAGTGCCAGTCCTCCTGCTACACCCGGGCATGCCATACTGGTACCACCAGACACCAAATAAGAGTCTACTTTAGTTGTAGACATAACATCTACCCCAACTGCTGTTATTTCAGGTTTTAGTCTTCCATCTTTAATTGGACCTCTGCCGCCATCTTTAGCATTTATGTAATTTTTATCCGTACTGGTAACAACCAAACAGTTTTTGGCAGCCTGATAAGCCCCCACAACAGTTGCATATCCTGCCGGGTATGGATTGCAAGTTATCAGCCCATCATTGCCGGCAGCAAATACATGCAGTACATCTTTGTATTGTAATGACAACTTATCTATAGCTTCAGAATAAGTATTATAGGTACCGGCATAGTCACAATCCCTTATAACTGCAGCATAAGAGTTGTTAGTAATTGTCATATTATACTGATCATGAAAAACACCCGTCTGCTCCCAAATACCACTAAATAAATGATTAATAAATCTTGCTTCAGGAGCCACACCCTCACCTTTCACATTAGCTATACCAGCACCACTAACTATACCGCTGATGTGTACGCCATGGTTTGCATATGGTTGGGGGTTGTAATTAATTCCCCTATCTTTTAAATCTATATGATAATTTGCAGCACTATTGTCACCTATACCTATCATAATGCCATTCCCCTTCAGTCCATATCCACCATAAATAGCTGATAGGTTGGCTAAGTTGGCTTTAGACACAGCTTTCGACTCATAGTTTAGTATTTGTGGTTCCTGCACCAACGATAATCGCTTGATAGCATGATGCGCCTTTAGCTTATTAAAAGAGCTTTTAGGTATAGTAATCCGGAATATTCCTATAGATTTCAAATTGGCATCATCAATAGTACCCCCAATTGATGAAATAAATGTTTCAATATCATTATAGTTTGTGATAGTTGCTGATGTTAGCAACTTTAGAGGCTCTTTATCAGGTTTATTAAGCCTTGCAAGTAATGCTTGTTCGACCTTCCATGTATCATTAAAGGGGCTGATTCCGTATAATATTTCAGGGGCTATGGCTCTAATTTCCTTTTTAACACTTATTATACCATCGTAAGTGAATCCGCCTAAATAATCACCAATTTCCACCCCGTATGCCAAAAGTTGAGCACGTTCGCGTTGCGCAGGTAAATGTCTGAAATGCAATAAAACCAAGTAATCACCTTCAGCAGTTGTATTTAATACACTATCATACCACCGTTGAGCATTCTCTGATAAACGTATTGTTCCGAACTTTGTGGCAACAGACTGAGCAACAACTGTTTGCAAAAACAAACATATTAATGTTGTTAACAATAAAAGAAATACTACCTTTTTGTTCCTTTCCATTCTATCAATGCTACGATAACTATCTACAATTTACAGCATAAAAGCCATTGATATTATAGATATTCTATCTGGTAACTAAAATGACTGTAACATGTTTTTTCTTATATTTATATACTGATTACAGAATAAATCTTTAAACAAAAAATTGACCTGATGCTAAAAAAACTACATCTTTCCATCTTATTAACTCTTTTTGCATCTGCACAATGCTATTCTCAGATTACAAAAGTGCAAATCATAAATAATATTGCTGATGTTTCTGTTCCTATGGTAGACATATGGATAAATGGCGCTAAAGTAAACCCCGATATGCCATTCAGAACTGCTACAATGTTTACCAATTACTCTACATCATCTCCATTTACCATTGGCATAGCACCATCTCTCAGTACAAATATTACGGATACATTCAGAAGCAGGACTATTACTTTATCTCCTACCAACGAGTACATAATTATACTGAACGGAATAAAGTCTTCATCGGGCTATACGCCTCTAAAACCAATAAGTATAGATATTTTCAGCAATGCAAAGACTATTTCTGCAGGCAATGTGGATGTGATGTTTGCAAATATGGCAACAGACGCGCCAGCATATGACTTCAGGTCGGGAATACAAACGGTGGGCAATAACCTGAGTTATGGATCTTTCAGTACGGGATATACAACCTTTAGTCCGGTAATAGGTAAAGTAAGAACTACAAATGATAATGGTAATGTAAGATATGGTACTTACGAAACTCCTTTTGACGACCCTTCTTTACTAAATAAAGCAGGCATTATTCTTACTTCCGGCTTTTTAAATCCTTCTGCAAATAGTAATGGTGCAAGCATGGGGTTATGGATGGCAAGCGCAGACGGTGGCAATCTTATTGAATTGAAAGCTACATCTCCTGAACCGATTGCTCGTGTGCAATTCATTCATAACTGCGCGGATACTACTGGAGATACTGTGGATGTGTACGCGGGTAGTGAGAGAGCAATTAACGACTTTGTATTCCGTAATTCTACTCCATTTGTAGAGTTTTATGGTAATACACCAATTACATTTGGTATAGCCCCTAAAAACAGCAGTTCTTCTGCAGATGCATCATATACTCAAAATATTACTTTCGACTCTTTAGGCACACATGTTGTTGTTGCAAACGGCATTAAGAGTGCAGCCGGTTATACACCTCTTACCTCATTCAGGCTCACTAAGTACAATAATGCCAGAGAAATACCAGCAAACAGCAGCGACCACGACGTGCTTTTTTGTAATGGCAGCACTGATGCTACAAACCTTACAGTTAATGCACCTTCCGGGGCATGGTTCAGTAATATAGCATTCGATAATTTTGCGGGTTACCAATCTGTTGCTGCAAGCGCATCAACGGTTTTAGGCTTGGCTGGCACATCAGGCAGTTATGGCTCCTTCCTTACCAACTTCCCTAGTCAGGGAGAAGCGCTGACACTAGTTGCCAGTGGCTTTGCTGACAGTACCAAAAACAGCAAGGGGCCAAAACTGCATCTGTACTATGCGCGCCCTTCAGGTGGTGCATTAGTAAGGTTACCTATATATACAGTTTCAGTATCAGAAGTAGAGAATGAAAGCGGTATTAACATCTATCCTAATCCTGCAAATGAGACCTTGTATATCAAATCTAAAGCACCAATACAAAGTATATCAATACTAAATACAGTTGGCTTAGAGGTTAAAAACATTCAAACACAGGTTAATGCTCTAGATATCAGCAACTTACCTGCAGGTGTTTATATTGCTGAGGTACAAACTACAAACGGTAAGATTACCCAACGCTTTATCAAACAATAAACCATACAAGACGAACGTATACACAGGGCAATGAATATTCATTGCCCTGTTCTTTTCTATGCCAGTCTGCAATTCAAATCTCCCAAGCTGACTGTATCTGAGTGCTACAATAAACGAATAAACGACGAGACATACACGCAATAAATAAGCCCCGCAAATGCGGGGCTTATAAGTATTATCCGATTACTTCAGATGGATTAACCTTCGTTACCATCTTCAGCTTTCTTCAGTTTGTCTTTCAGTGCAGCCAGAGCGCCAAGATCACCAAGTGTTGGTTTCTCTACTTTGCTCTGAATATTTTTCACTGCTTTCTTAGTTTTTTCGCCTTCAGCAGCAGCTTCTTTCTTAGCAGCTTCTTTTTCTTCAGCTACACCTTGTTCCCATACACGAGTGTGAGAGACCATGATGCGCTTATCATTGCGATCGAACTCGATGATAACGAATGGCAGTATAGCATCTGCTTCTACAGTGCTACCATCTTCTTTTTTCAGATGGCGTGCAGGAGCATAAGCTTCCAGACCGTATTGCAGTTGTACTGTTGCACCTTTATCATCTTTCTTAGTTACGCTACCTTCGTGAACGCTACCAATTGGGAATACTGTTTCAAATGTATTCCATGGATCTTCTTCCATTTGTTTGTGACCCAGCGCCAATTTGCGGTTTTCTTTGTCGATGCTAAGGATAGCAACGTCAATTTTTTCGCCAACTTTAGTGAACTCACTTGGGTGGTTGTAACGTTTGATCCAGCTCAGGTCGCTGATGTGGATCATACCGCCAATACCTGTTTCCAGTTCAACGAACACACCATAAGGAGTGATGTTTTTAACAACACCAGTGTGGCGGCTATCTACAGGGAATTTATTTTCGATAGTTTCCCATGGATCTTCTGTCAGTTGTTTGATAGAAAGGCTCATTTTGCGCTCTTCTTTATCAAGTGTTACAACTACAGCTTCATACTCATCACCCATTTTGAAGAATTCCTTCGCATTGATAGGCTGAGAAGACCATGTGATTTCTGAAACGTGTACCAGACCTTCTACACCAGGCATAATTTCAAGGAAAGCACCATAATCTTCGATGTTTACTACTTTACCTTTTACTTTAGCACCTTCGCTGATACCTTCTACCATGCTATCCCAAGGGTGAGCAGTCAGTTGTTTCAGACCCAGGCTGATGCGTTTTTTCTCATCATCAAAGTCAAGAACAACGACATTCAGTTTCTGGCCATTTTCCAGTACTTCGCTAGGATGCGTTACGCGGCCCCAGCTAATGTCTGTGATGTACAGCAGACCATCAACACCACCAAGATCGATGAACGCACCGAAGTCGGTAACATTCTTAACAGTACCTTCCAGTACCTGACCTTTTTCCAGTTGAGATATAATAACAGTACGTTGTTGTTCAATATCGCTTTCAATCAGCGCTTTGTGAGATACTACAGCGTTGCGTATAGCTTCGTTGATTTTAACAACTTTGAAGTCCATTGTTTTACCTACATACTGATCGTAGTCAGTTACAGGTTTAACGTCGATTTGAGAACCAGGCAAGAATGTTTCCAGACCATATACATCTACTATCAAGCCACCTTTAGTTTTGCTTGTGATAGTACCTGTAACGATTTCGCCAGTTTTGTAGAAATCAACGATTTTTTGCCAAGCGCGGCTAGCACGTGCCATTTTACGGCTCAGGTGCAAATGACCGTTTTTGTCTTCTTTTTCAACAACCATCACTTCGATATCATCACCGATTTTGATATCCTGCATGTCGCGGAATTCGTTGAGTGATACCAGACCATCAGATTTGAAACCGATGTTGATGATTACATCTGTTTTAGTAAGGCCTACGATAGTACCTTGCAACAGTTGAGATTCATCGATAGACTTGAAAGTACTGTCGTACAATTTGTCCATTTCAACACGTTTTGCTTCGTTGTAAGAAGCTACGTTACGTTTGTCAACGCTCCAATCGAAATCGTCGTGAGCGCCGCCCTGTGTGTCCGCCAGAGCACCGGTTTGGTTAATTAATTGATTTTCTTCCAATTTTTGTTCCTCCTTTTAAGTGAAATTTTTGGGAGGGCAAAGATAGATAATAAAAACACATAAATCCCTTACGGGGCACATTTTTTTAGATTTTTTCATAAAGTGTTCAATAAGAGCTAAAACATGACAAAATCCTCTTGTTAATCATTGGTTAACGAATTGCAATCGCACTGTTAATCACTCTGATAAATTTCTTACACCACCACGGGCAATAGCATATTTGCAGGAAGAACGATAAACAAAACAAAAAATGAGCAAAATCAAGCGTTTCATCAATACAGTAGTAGATATAGTGAAGATTGACAAAGTGCAGATTTCTGTCTGGAATAAGTCCATTTACCAGTAATTTATAACCTATTTTTTTATTAATAAGTTGTTATCTGAGTATAACCACTACGGTTAAACATGCCATTGTGTTTGTTTAACCGATACTTGTTATTCATATTTGTGTTGCAAAAAATAATAAACACAATATGAAAAAACTCCTATTTTCTTCAAAACTATTGTTGGTAGGTGCTATGTTGGTATTGCCTATCGCAGCCAGTGCACATAGTAATTGGTGCAACAGTCGTTGTGGTGGAGGTTGCAACTGTGGTTATAATCCATATTGCGCTCCTCTTGATGGTGGCTTAAGTTATCTGGCGATTGCAGGTGTAGGCTATGGCATCAGACGCTACAGAAAAAACAAACAGAAAAACGCTGAAAATTAACTATTTCATATCCTCGTTTCATCAACCTGTTCGATGAAAAAAGTTGTCAAACATTCTAAAAAGACAGATATTTGCAGCCTATTTTTTCGAAAAATAAAAAACTACTCTGTATGAAAAGATTTGCAAGCATAGTAAAAGTAACATTGGTTACTGCTATGGTAACGCTTCCACTAAGCTCTTTTGCTCACACAACATGGTGCTATTCGAAGTACGGTTGGGGATGCAACTGTGGTGGTGGTGGTTATGCTGTACCTTTGGAAGGTGCTGCCATCATGCTGATAGCTGGTGCCGCAGGCCTTGGTGTTAAGAGGTTCAGGGATAACAAAAAAGACAAATAGCGACATTCATATACGAGGAAAAGAGAAAATGACAGAAAGCAACACCCCTAAAACAATCAATAAGATATTGCCAGCCAATATCAGGCCCATTATTATACGTGGTGCATTGTTGATATTGGGGTGGACGCTGTTATACAAATTTGTTTTAGGGCCATCGGGGATACCTGATAACCAGTTGAGTAAATTGGTACAGATCGGAACAGCAGAAATGCTATCCTGGTTCTATCCCAACATTACACAATATGGTACTGTAGTATATATAGATGGCGTAGCTTCTGTCAGCATAGGCCACCAATGTAATGGTTTGGAATTAGCCGCACTGTACATTGGCTTTTTGCTATGTTTCCCGTCTAACTTTAAAAAGATACTGATATATAGCATTGTTGGTTTTCTGGCTATCTATATATTAAACGTCATCCGCTGTGCAGTATTGGCTGTTATGTATATCAATCATAACGATCTTACAGACTTTGCACACCACTATGCTTTCAAGTTGGTAATATATGCAGTCGTATTCTACGGCTGGGTTTTGTACACCAAAAAGCCATCTGTAAAGCATGCGTAGCAAGGCTATATTCTGGCTGATATTCATCGCAGTAACAGCGTTATGCTGGCTCGATTATCAGTACTTTACAGAGGGTCACGCTCAGCAATTATCCCCTATCAAAAGGCAAATAGGCCATTTAGGTATTTTAGCAGTTATTACCCCGGTAGGTTATCTGGGCTGGAAGGCCTACGGTGTCTCTTGGATACAAAAGCTATGGTTTGTAGCTTATGCTGCAGTTTTAGTAATAATAATGGTAGTTGGACTGATACAATGGAAAACAAGCGTATTCGGGATAGGATTTCTTGACCAGATAAGCCGCCTTCGATTGTTCTTCACCAGCCCATTGCCATATGGTATGTTATATATAATAAACAAGGTCGTAAAGAGCCAGCAAAATAGATGAATAAATAATTCTTAGTTTTTTTGTTGGTATTCTAAAATATATTACCTTTGCAGTCCTTAAAAAATAATATTAACGGTATAGATAATGCCTACTATTCAACAATTAGTTCGTAAAGGTCGTACACAAATCCGTACAAAATCAAAGTCTCGCGCTTTGGATGCTTGTCCACAGCGTCGCGGTGTTTGTACTCGTGTGTACACAACCACTCCAAAGAAACCAAACTCTGCATTGCGTAAAGTAGCGAAAGTTCGCTTAACAAACAAAGTAGAGGTTATCGCATACATTCCGGGTGAAGGTCACAACCTGCAAGAGCACTCTATCGTGCTGATTCGCGGTGGTCGTGTTAAGGATCTTCCGGGTGTACGTTACCATATAGTACGTGGCGCGCTTGATACTGCGGGTGTAAAAGACCGTAAACAAAGCCGCTCTAAATACGGTACTAAGAAAGAAAAAGCTAAAAAATAATATTTAATATAATTAAAGCCAATCATAAACGATGAGGAAGGCACAAGCGAAAAAGCTCCCTTTAGCACCGGATCCAAAATTCAACGACAAAAACGTTACACGTTTTGTAAACTGCCTTATGTGGGGTGGTAACAAAACTGTCGTTCTGAATGCATTCTACAATGCATTGGATAAAGTTAGCCAAATGACAAGTGAAGACGGTTACGAAGTGTGGAAACGCGCATTGACTAACGTAACTCCTGCAGTTGAAGTACGTAGCCGCCGTATTGGTGGTGCTACTTTCCAGATACCTACAGAGGTTCGTCCGGATCGTAAAATATCGCTGAGCATGAAATGGCTTATCCGTTTCAGCCGCGAACGTAACGGTAAAACGATAGCTGATAAACTGGCTAACGAAATCGTTGCAGCAGCTAAAGGTGAAGGTGGTGCTTTCAAAAAGAAAGAAGATACGCACCGTATGGCAGAAGCTAACAAAGCATTCAGCCACTTTAAAGTATAATTTAAGACACTTACTATACCAACAAAGCCGTCCTTTCCAGGACGGCTTTTCTTGTTTACTACTATTGAGTAATTTTTTATACACAAATTAGTATTGATATTGTAGCTCATCTACCGAACATGCACCATTAATCCAACCATTACTCTCAGCTAAAGGCACAATCTGAAAAAAAAATCCCCTACTCTTCTTAGAGCAGGGGCATTATTAATTTCCTTTTACTTAAGTAGCGACTATGCCGTTGCTTCGCGTTTTTTATAAGCCCATGCACCATATGCAAGGCCTATTACAGCCAATATTCCCAGACCTTCATCTATTGGCGCAGCATATGGGGGAACATCCGGATCGAAACCCGGACCGAATGCTGAGGCATCTATACCTATCATTGTCATACACACTGTCAACGCAAATATTGATAATATCTTTTTCATACTTATTTTTTTAATACTCGTTTCAATATTGTAAAGGTATTATTGGAGGAGTTCTTCAACCTAAATTCAAGCCCTCGTTAACCAGTCCTTCACATCTGTTTATTAAAGCATTAACAGGATAGGGCAATACATTTTACCCTACCCTGTATTATTATTGTCTGATAAGCTTTTCAACAGCTGTTTCTTTACCATTATTTACTTCAACCATATACATGCCTGTTTGCAGGTTTTGTATTGGCAAGCTTATCTCTGTTCCTTTAGCATCGAAAGTTGCTACTACTGCACCCATCATATTGGTAATAGTAATGTGCAATTCTTTTGCATTATCACCTTTGTATTTCAGCTTAGCAACAGACTGTGCAGGATTTGGCACTATCAATACTTCGAAGCCTTTTGTCTGTTCTGTAGCTTTATTGTTGGCAATAGTATTTACGTTTGTTGTAGGGTTACCGGTTTTAGTTGGTTTACCTTCCATAACAAGTTCAAAACGGTTGTCGCCTTGTGTCGCAGGATCGCTTGTTATATCAAACCAATATTCAAAACCCGGAGTTATTTCTTCTTTTACATTCAGGTATTTATCGCGCAGATAAATCCTTGTACCAAGTACCATATTATATTCACCTAATACCAACCTGTATTTTTTAGCTACAGGCACATACATACCCATGCGTATTATCTGGCTATCAACATGTTTACGACAATCTATAGACAATACAGAGTCTTCATCGCTGAATGTGTACATACTGATATCAGGGTTTGCCATTTTGAGACAATCTCTGAAGTCGTATTTCGACTTAGTAGTATCATTAAATAAAACCAGCAACCTATCCCAGAATATAGTGCTATCCATCATCTTCAATTCTACTTGTATTGGCTTAGCCTCAGTAGTCTTCAGCAAACCAAGGGCAGTGGCAGATGTCTTACACGATTCAGGGAATGTCATGGTACCATTGGTAAGTACTGTAGTAACAAATGATGCACCTGCGGGCACTATAATGCTGCTAAGCAAAGGAATACTGTTATAAGCACCACGTGTACCCTGATTAGCATCCCATACAATGATGTTTGCTCCAACACTTGTACGCGTTGTCAACAATACATTTATCGGACTCATAAACGGATTGCCAACCAATACAAATGGTGTGTTAGAACCTTTAGTTAAGTTAATAGTTACATTACCCTGATTCAATGGACCAGTCATGTCAAGCGTAACTGCATTAGGAGTATATGCCCCTGTATACAAGCCTTGTCCTTTAGAACCGCGTATCAATATGCGCGCAGCTTCGCATTGATTCCATGCATTAGTACCCGTACCATTAGTATGAGTAAATGGTGTCCAGCCAATATCATTGACAGTAGAGCCATTACCCGTTAGCGGATTATACCAGAATGCAGATGCAGGGTTACCTGGTTGGTAATCAAAGCCATTAAGGCCACCGCCATTACCTGTAATATCGATATCATCAGTCAATTGATTAAGACCTATTGAGCTTGAAAAAGGATGGCATACAAAACGGAATGCTCTGCGTCCACCAGGGATATATGTCTCTGTATTTACGTTACCAATGATATAGTTACCTGAACTAGAACCTTGGGCTACACGAGCTGTACCTGACGCAGTAGATTTCAGTGTTAGGTTACCGTTTGATGTAAGTACGCCACCGCTATTTACTGTTAATACACCTGTAGCATCTATGTTCATGGCATTACCTAAAGTTGCTGAACCACTACTACTAAGTGTAACTGCACCTAAGGTGTTTGCACCACTTGTAAAATATAATGTACCAACTGCCGCATTGATGTTGAGTTTAGAACTGCTTGTAGCGCTTATTGTACCTGTGCCACTAACAGCACCACCCAATGCTAATGTACCAGAACCTATAGAAAATATGCCGTTATTTGTTACGGTACCAGAAGCAGTGAATGTTACTGAAGTACCAGTACTGTTCAACGAAACTAAAGAGCCAGATTGCATAATCATATTACCAACCGTAACACTTGAAGACACAATAGGATCATTGGTTACATTGGGTATAAGAATAGGCTCAATTGTAGTTGGAGTACTGCCAAAAGCCCAGTTTGATGAGGTTGCCCAATCAGTACTTGTACCGCCTGTCCATGTATTACAAAGCTGCATGTATTTCAGGCAAGTATTTGTAGCATCGTAGTATGATATTGCCGGATAACCATTTACACCACATATATTAGGTACATATATGCCATTATTGGTATTCATATCAGGCAGTAAGGGAGCAGACCATGTTGCACCATTCACATCTGAAGCACGAACAAAGCCTACTTTTTGGTTGGTGGCATCGTAATACACGATAGTAGGATAACCGAACAGTAGCGGCATAGAGCTATATTTACCTACATCACCATTAGATGTAACAGTAACAGGTGTCCCCCAAGTGCTACCATTAGCATTTGTAGCACGAACAAATTTCAAATCGCCATTAGTAACATCGTAATAAGACATTGCAGGCATACCGTTTGTAACTATCAGGTTAGAGTATTGACCAACATCACCTGTAGACTGAACAGTTAAAGCACTACCCCATGTAGAACCCGAAGCATCGTTGGCACGAACATATTTCAAGTCTCCGTTTGTAAGGTCATAAAACGATATAGCAGGGTTACCATTTACTATTGCAATTACCCCCCATTTACCAACGTCACCGGTAGAAGACACAACAACCGGGCTACCCCATGAAGATCCATTAACATCGTTGGCACGTATATACTCTAGGTCACCGTTTGAAAGGTCGTAATAGCATATTGCCGGATAGCTGTTTACAATCATCATAAAACAGTTCCTGCCAACATCACCCGAAGACACTAATGTTTGAACTGTACCCCATGCAGTACCATTGGCATTTGTAGCCCTAACATACTTCAGGTCTTTATCAGTAGCGTCATAAAAGCATATTGCTGGATAACCATTAACAACTGCAAGGAAGTTCCAAGCAGCAACACTATTGGTAGAAACAACCCTTACAGGTGTTCCCCATGATATACCGTTAACGTCATTAGCACGCACGTACATCAAATCCTGATTGGTAACATCGTAATAGGACATTGCAGGATTGCCATTTACTATATTTAACTGCGTAGCCTGACCAACGTCTCCGTTGTCATCTACTATTATAGGTGTGTTGAAGTTTTGCGCATTTGCAGCAAATGCGTAACTCAGCAGCACCATGATGAATAAAAATTGCTTTTTCATACTGTGTTTTGTTTTGAGAAATTGATCTTTTCCTTTGATACGACACGAAAGTACCCTGACATTAAATACGTATTCAAAAAATAATGCTCCCTTAACCGCCCTTTTGCAACTGGTTAACCATTGATTAACAAAGCCTGACGATTAAAATAAAGAATAATTCGATTGACAGATAAATTAATTTAGATTAGTCTAAAATATTTATACATTTGCACCTAATGAAATGGCAGATACTGATATTATCACTAACAATAGGCACACAAGGCATAGCTCAGAGCAGCAAAGACACATTGAGTGATGTTGTTGTTACAGGGACTATGAAGGAAATGAGCCGCAAGGACAGCCCTATACCTGTAGAAATAGTAACAGCAAAGTTTTTCAAGAAAAATCCGACACCAAGTCTTTTTGAAGCTGTAGGCATGCTGAATGGTGTACAACCACAGCTAAACTGCAATATTTGCAATACGGGAGATATACATATCAACGGCATGGAAGGCCCATATACGATGATACTGATAGACGGTATGCCTATCATCAGTGCGCTTTCTACAGTTTACGGACTAAATGGAATACCCAATAGCATGGTAGACCGTATTGAGGTTGTAAAAGGGCCTGCATCATCGTTATATGGCTCTGAGGCTATGGGTGGCATTATTAATGTCATAACCCGAAACCCGAATAATGCACCGCTGTTAAGTGCAGATGTATTTGCTACCAATTGGCAGGAATATAATGCCGATATATCTACCAAATTCAAACTGGGAAAGCTAAACAATATGTTGGGTGTGAGCTATTTCAACTATAGCAATCCCATCGATAATAATAAAGATGGTTTTACCGACGTTACCCTTCAAAACCGTGTATCTGTATTCAATAAATGGAACCTGATACGTAAAGATTATAAAACAGCATCGCTGGCTGCAAGATATGTTTATGAAGACCGTTGGGGAGGACAGATGAACTGGACACCTGTATGGCGAGGTACAGATAGTATATATGGCGAAAGCATAACAACCAAGCGGATAGAGCTGATTGGTATGTATCAACTACCATTTCGAGAAAAAATAATGACGCAGTACTCGTACAACTATCATTATCAGGATAGCTACTATGGTACTACACCCTACAACGCCAACCAACAGGTAGCATTTATACAAGCCTATTGGGACAAACGTGTAAATGATAAACACAGCTTATTGCTAGGTGCATCTTACAGATATACAGTGTATGATGATAATACGCCTGCAACACTGTCTGCAGACGGCAAAACAAATATGCCTGCCATTACTCCCCTGCCCGGCATCTTTATTCAGGACGAATGGACTGTAACACCCAAAAACAAAATACTGTTTGGTTACCGCTACGACTATGATAAAAACCACGGTAGTATACACTCTCCACGTATTGCGTACAAATGGGCTCCCAATAGCAACAATACCATACGCACCAGTTTGGGCACAGGCTACCGGGTTGTAAATCTATTCACTGAAGACCATGCTGCACTAACAGGTGCACGACAAGTAGTGATAAAAGAGACATTAAACCCTGAACGCTCTTACAATACCAACCTGAACTACAATACTAAAATTGTTATTGGTAAGGACTTTACTAATGTAGATGTTACCGCATTTTATTCTTACTTCACTAATAAGATAAACGGGGATTTTGATACCGACCCTAATAAGATTATTTACGACAATCTGAAAGGGCATGCTATATCACGCGGCATTTCATTAAATCTGGAAGGCAACTTCAGCTTCCCGTTGCGAATCATGGCAGGCATTACCTATATGAATGTCTACCAGATGGAAGATACAGGTACTGGACTTTTTAAAACCACCCAGATACAGGCACCGCAGTGGAGTGGCAATTTTGCCTTTACCTATACACTACCACACGGTTATACAATAGACTTAACTGGAAAATGGAACGGGCCAATGCGCTTGCCACTGTTGCACAACGACTTCCGCCCGGAATACTCCCCTTGGTTTTGTATAGCAAATATTCAGCTGACCAAAAAGATTTGGAAAACAGTAGAGGTATATGGTGGCGTAAAGAACCTGTTTAATTTTGTGCCCAAATACCCTATTCTGCGCTCTCACGACCCATTTGACAAAAAAGTAAACGACCCTGTAGACAATCCACAGGGCTATACCTTCGACCCAAGTTATAACTACGCCTCACTACAGGGCATAAGGGGATTTGTGGGGGTGCGCTACACGCTGAAGTAGTACCAGAGGCTCACATGAAAGAAAATGTATTTTTATTTTTGAATTTTCGAACCGTAACCTTACCTTTGCACTCCAATTCTCGATATTGCTCTTATAATGACGGTATTTGGGAGAATAGGCCGCTGAAAAAGGCGGTAATTCGTTAAAACCAAAAAAGAAAGGTAAATGGCTAAAGAAATCACTGGCTATGTAAAGCTGCAATGTAAAGGCGGCCAAGCCAATCCGGCACCACCAATCGGCCCTGCGTTGGGTTCTAAAGGTGTCAACATTATGGAATTCTGCAAGCAGTTCAATGCTCGCACACAAGACAAAATGGGTAAAGTATTACCTGTTCTCCTGACAGTTTTTGCTGACAAGTCTTTTGAGTTTGTAATCAAAACTCCTCCTGCTGCCGTTCAATTGATGGAAGCGGCTAAGATTCAGAAAGGTTCTAAAGAATCTAACCGTAACAAAGTAGGTAAAGTAACCTGGGCACAAGTAGAAGAAATCGCTAAAGACAAAATGGCTGATCTTAACTGCTTCACGCTTGAAAGCGCTATGAAAATGGTTGCCGGTACAGCACGTAGCATGGGCCTGAATGTTGAAGGCACTGCTCCTTGGGCAAATTAATCCATTGCTTCACCTTACTTAAATCATTGCAACAATGGCAAAAATTACTAAAAAAAGAAAAGCTGTAGAAGCTAAAGTAGATACAAATAAAGAATACTCGCTGAACGAAGCAGCTGCGTTGGTAAAAGATATCAACACAACAAAATTCGACAGCTCGGTAGACGTTCACATCCGTCTGGGTGTTGACCCTAAGAAAGCAGACCAGGCTATCCGCGGTACTGTAAGCCTGCCACACGGTACAGGTAAAACAAAACGCGTATTGGTACTGTGTACGCCTGACAAAGAAGCTGAAGCTAAAGGTGCAGGTGCTGACTTTGTAGGCCTGGACGAATTCGTACAAAAAATTGAAGGTGGTTGGACAGATATCGATGTAATCATCGCTACTCCTTCAGTGATGCCTAAAATAGGTAAACTGGGTAAAGTACTAGGTCCTCGTAACCTGATGCCAAACCCTAAAACAGGTACAGTTACTAACGATGTAGCTGCAGCTGTAAATGACGTTAAAGGTGGTAAAATAGCTTTTAAGATAGACAAAGCCGGTATCATACATGCTTCCATCGGCCGTGTATCTTTTGAACCTAAAAAGATAGCCGAAAACGCTCAGGAACTGATTAACACATTGGTGCGTATGAAACCTGCTACTGCAAAAGGTACTTACCTGAAAGGCATCAGCATGGCTGCAACAATGAGTCCTGGTATCGCAATAGATACTAAAAGCGTATCATAATTAAGCGTGAACGAAAAAGGTAATTTTTATCCTTAAAAAAACATTTGAAATGACACCAGCTCAAAAACAAGAAGTAATTGAAGTATTGAAAGAGAAATTCTCTCAGTACAACAACTTCTATATAACAGATACAGAAAGCCTGAATGCCAGCCAAACGAGCACGCTGCGCAGGCATTGCTTTGACAAGCAAGTAGAAATGACGGTAGCTAAAAATACCCTCATCCGCAAGGCTCTGGAAAGCCTGGACAGTGAAAAATATGCAGGTATCATCGATTCTCTGCACAACGTAACTGCCCTGCTGTTCAGCGAAAGTCCGAAAGAACCGGCGCTGATTATCAGCTCTTTCCGCAAAGCTAACAATGGTGAAAAACCACTATTGAAAGCAGCATTCATCAACGGTGACATCTTCGTTGGCGACAACCAACTGACTGCGCTGACAAACATCAAGACGAAGAACGAGCTTATCGGCGAAGTTATCGGCTTGCTGCAATCTCCTGCAAAACGCGTTATCGCTGCTTTGTTGCACAATGCTGAAAAAGGTGGTTCCACACCAACAGCAGAAGCTGCACCTGAAGCTCCAGCGGCAGAAGCTCCTGAGGCACCAGCTGCGGATGCTCCTGCAACAGACGCACCAGCTGCAGAATAATTACCTCGCCGGGTATAAAACGGCGCAACAACATTGGCTTCCAAGCTATATTATAAAACAACAATTTTTAAAAACAATTTAAAAAGATAATAAAATGGCAGACGTTAAAGCATTAGCCGAATCATTAGTAAACCTGACAGTTAAAGAAGTACAGGAACTGGCTGACGTATTGAAAGCGGATTACGGTATCGAACCAGCAGCAGCAGCAGTAGTAGTTGCAGCAGGTGGCGACGGTGGTGGCGCAGCAGCAGCAGAGAAAACATCTTTCGATGTTATCCTGAAATCTGCAGGTGCTAACAAACTGAACGTTGTTAAAGCTGTTAAAGACCTGACTGGTCTGGGCCTGAAAGAAGCTAAAGAACTGGTAGACGGTGCTCCTAAAGCTGTTAAAGAAGGCGTTAGCAAAGCAGAAGCTGAAGATCTGAAAGCTAAACTGGCAGAAGCTGGTGCTGAAGTTGAAATAGCTTAATTCTATATTCTTCTTTTGATAATAAAGCTACCCGATTGGGTAGCTTTATTTTTTTGTAATTTGCCATAAGCAAACATTAACCTAATGAAAGACTTCTTGAATAACCTTACAGAGAAGGTAAACGAAGCAAAAGATGCAGTTGCAGACAGTCTGAGCCTTGATAAACTGACAGAAAAACTGGGCAGCATCAGTGAAGGTGCTAAAGAGAAAACTATCAATACCGCAAATGAACTGATAGGACTTACTCCTATCATTGAAGAGATTGGTTTTAAAACTACAGGTATATCAGTGACGATGGGTTTGCCACCGGATATTACTTTTCACTTCATGAAATCGGAAGACGTATCGCCGGAACGCAGAAAGGAAATACTTGAAACACATAAAGACAAGGCACTGCTTGGCACTATTGTTAAGATGCTGGTAACAACAGATGAATACAGAGACAAACTAAAACTTGGCTCATTCAAATTCAGTAATATAGATATCTGCATTGGCCTGACACCTGGTATGACGATACAACTGGTACCCCAAAGTACTCCTGCACAACATTAACTTCGACTTATCTTATAAAAGCAAAAGCCCCGAAGAATCGGGGCTTGTTTGTTTATTCATCAATCCTCATAAAATACAGTAGTAACTGCAATCGGGTGCAATCTATATATTCATATCACTACACCCAACGAATTAATACTACAGACGGGATTGAAAAGAAATTATTCTACAAAGCATTGGCATACAGTGCAATTGCAGACTCAACACAGCGTTCGCCATCTATAGCAGCACTAACTATGCCGCCTGCATATCCAGCCCCTTCAGCACAAGGAAACAGCCCTTTAATCTGTGTGTGTTGCAAAGTCTCCTTATCGCGTGGTATTCTTACCGGAGAGCTTGTTCTTGACTCAGTAGCTACAAGTACTGCTTCGTTCGTAAAATAGCCTCGCATTTTCTTACCAAAATCAACAACTGCTTTTCTTAAAGCTTCATTTACGTCTTTGGGCAATACGTCTTTGATTGCTGCGCTATGGACGCCAGGCAGGTAAGAACAAGCAGGCAACGTAGAAGAAAGTTTATTGTCCGTAAAATCGCCCATACGTTGAGCCGGGGCTACCAGCTTGCCTCCACCAATTTCATACGCCCTGCGCTCTACCATTTGCTGATAATACATACCTGCCAACGGACCTGTAAAACCATACTTGGCATAGTCCTTTTCATCTACTGCTACAACAGTACCGGAATTGGCGTAAGGATTGTTTCGCTTTGAAGGCGACCATCCATTTACCACTACCTCTCTATGGTCTGTTGCAGCTGGGGCTATGATACCTCCCGGACACATACAGAACGAAAACACCCCCCGCCCATATTCCTGTGCTACTACACTGTAGCTGGCAGGTGGCAAATATTCATCTCGTACTTTACAATGGTATTGAGCCTGATCTATTATCAACTGCGGATGCTCTATACGAACACCCAATGCAAAAGGCTTTGCTTCTACTTCTATTCCTTTATTATGAAGCAATGTAAATATATCGCGTGCAGAGTGACCTGTAGCGAGTATTATAACCTTTGTATAAATTACTGTACCATCAGCGGTTTTTACAGCTCTTATGCAATCTCTGTCAAGAACAATATCTGTTAGTTTTTGACCAAAAAGCACTTCTCCCCCACACTCAACAATAGCCTCTCGCATTGCTGTTATGATATGTGGTAACTTGTTGGTACCTATGTGCGGATGTGCTTCGTACAGTATGTTATCATCTGCACCAAAATGATGAAAGAGTTGCAGTATCCTTTGCACATTGCCACGTTTGGTGCTTCTTGTATACAGCTTTCCGTCGCTATAGGTACCTGCTCCACCCTCACCAAAACAATAGTTTGATTCAGGATTTACAATACCTTCTTTATTCATTGCAGCAAGGTCTCTGCGCCTGCTACGCACGTCCTTACCCCTTTCTATTACGATAGGCTTGTACCCCAGATTAATAGCTCTGATAGCGGCAAACAACCCTGCAGGGCCTGCTCCAACAATTACAATATGTGGCTTATCAGAAATGTTTTGTAATTCAGGATTGAACGCAGGTAATGGCTGAACAGCCTCATTGATAAATACCTGCAATTGCAGAATCACACGTGGTTGTTTTCCCCTTGCGTCTATTGATTTTTTGATGATGTGGTAGCCTGTTATTGACTGTTTGTCAACACCAGCTTCTTCCATTATATAACGATTAATACTACCTTCTGCTGCTTCGTGCGGTAATACCGAAACGGAAATTTGTTTTATCATACGCGTTAGGTTTTTATCCTAAAAGCTTAAAAGACGAAGGGATGTGTAAGCATCCCTTCGTTTCACTATTTAGTATTGTTTTTGTATTTCTCTTTTACTTTTTCCAGATGATTTATAAACTTCTGTACGTTAGGATCATACCCATAACCTTCATCTGCCAGTTTGTTACCATTCTCGTCTATATAAAAATAGAACGGCTGAGAGTTTGCACCAAACTGTGATGCCTGCAAATCTTCATTCCTATCACCAACTGTTACTACATCTGAGCCCAGTATTTTTGAATAGTATTGCTTGTCTTTAGGCAGTTCTGTTTTATCGTAGTCGCAATACAGAGATGCAACTATAAAGTCTTCTTTCAGGATTTTTGCAACTTCCGGCTTGCTCCAAACCTGCGCTTCCATCTTACGACAATTTACACAGTTAATACCTGTAAAATCGAGCATGATAGGCTTCTTCAATTTCTTAGCTGCTTCAAGCGCCTCTTCATATTCAAAGTAAGTAACCAAACCAAGGTTTTTAACAACTGGTGGTTCATAAATACGCATTTCCTCTACATATTTCTTTGGAGCT
This sequence comes from Chitinophagales bacterium, assembly GCA_017303395.1. GTDB lineage: Bacteria > Bacteroidota > Bacteroidia > Chitinophagales > Chitinophagaceae > Polluticoccus. The sequence goes on along the minus strand of JAFLBN010000006.1, from coordinate 127,218 downwards.
ACTTCACTATTAGCAGCACTTTCTCCGACACTGTGATTGTTTCCTGAGCCACCCGCACTCAACACAAAATCTTGCGTACCCATAGGCGGTATAAACTGGCTCATACCGTTCAAAGGAGCCCCCCACATACCGGGCACTAGATATACTGCAAATGAGAACATTGTCATTGCAAGGAATAGCCTCACAAGCCCTACATACTCTTGTCCGTAAAGATTTTTAGGAGGTGCATCATCGTGCGATAATTTTAGTTTACCTAGCAGATATACACCCAACATGATTGAAAGCACTATCCAGATAGCGATGAATATTTCCCTATCCAACAAGCGCCATCCTTGTGCAAGGTCTGCGTTAGATAAGAACTTCATTGCCAGCATCAGCTCAATGAAACCAAGTGTTACTTTCACCTGATTCATCCAACCACCACCTGTTGCCATTTTATTGAGCATACCCGGGAAGATGGCAAATAATGCAAATGGTAAAGCCAGACCTACCGAGAAGCCAAACATACCTATTGCCGGACCAACTAAACCACCCTTACTGGTAAGTACCAACAAAGGACCAACAATAGGGCCTGTACAAGAAAAAGAAACAATTACAAGCGTCAATGCCATGAAGAAGATACCTCCAAAACTGCTCATACCGGCTTTAGAGTCTGTCTTGCTAGTCCATGAAGATGGCAGCGTGATTTCAAATGCACCTAGGAATGAAATACCGAATATTACAAAGATGGCAAAGAAGAATAAGTTTGCTATCCAGTTAGTAGAAAGGTTATTCAATGCATTAGCACCAAATGTTGCTGATATAATAACACCAAGCAACGTGAAGATGATAATGATAGATAAAGAGTAATAAATAGCATTGCGTATACCCTCTGCGCGGCTCTTGCTTCTTTTTGTAAAGAAGCTTACCGTAATAGGTATCATAGAATACACACACGGCGTAAGTACTGCCAACAAGCCACCACCTAATGCAGCAAAGAACAGCCAAAGTAAAGACTTCTCTTCAGCAGGTGTTGCTGTTTCAACTTTCTTATCAACAGACGCTACCTCAGATGGTGTTGCAGACTGTGTTGTTTTCGGACTATCTGAAACGGCTGTTCTACTACTATCTGTTGTAGCAGCTGTTTCGGCACCGGCAATTGCATTTGGTAATTCAGGATCATTAATAGTTACGCTGAATGGCAGTGTCTTAGGCGAAAGACAAGTTTCATGGTTACATGTCTGGTATTTGAACTTACCTTTTACCTCACCATTTGTATCTACTGTAATTGGAACTATGTAGTCTGCCTTTTGATAATAGTGCAATGTTCCTATACCATCTACCTCTTCATCGATACGCTTACCACGCTCAAAAGGTTTACCGCTTACTCTGTATCTTGTTGATTTGGCAGGTGTAAAACTTGGGGGCAACAAGCTTTCATCAAGTGGTGTACTTGTATTAAAAGCATACACATGCCAGTCTTTATCAGTTACTTCAAGATGAAAGATTAATTCATACTGATGTCCGCTTTTCTTTTTAGCACTCACCGTCCAGACAGTTGGGTCTTTCAGCATTTGTGCATGACTGATAGTTGTATTAGCCAGTAATATAAATACTGTAATAAAGCGGAGTAGCCTAGTCATTAGTGTACTTAGTTTTATACTATTCTTTTATTTCGAAACTGAATGGTATTGTTTTGGGAGGCAAGCATGTATTATCATTACAAACCTGATACTCATGTTTACCTGTTATTTTACAAGCACCTTTTACATTTACAATCTGCACATAGTCTACATTACCCGATAGATAAGTTACTTTACCATCTATCCCTTCCATCTCTGTAGTCACTTTTGTACCATACTCTGTTACCCCACCTACCAGTTGCACATTCGTATTCTTATCAAACTTATAACTCGGCGGTATCAAAAAACCGTCTCCACCGGGCACCATAGACCAGATATGCCACTCCTTATTTATTGTCAGATGGAATATCAATTCATATTGGTGATTGCCTTTATTCTTTACTTCATAAGTCCACACTGTCGGATCCTGTATTTGTGCAAACACAGGCGACGTTGTTAAAAACACAAGTAGTAATAACAGTGCACTCTTCCATTTCATCATCATGCTCAATCAGTGCTTTACCAATAAAGAAACTCAGTTAGCCAATTTCGTTTGGTAACATTTGTTACATTAAGGAAACTTTATGTTAATTCATTTTGGCAAAAGCCTCTAGAATAGCCCTGCCGTCAATATTGTGTAATGCATCGCTGCATGCACGTTCAGGGTGTGGCATCATACCAAAAACATTGCGACCTTCATTACAGATACCTGCAATATTATTTGTAGTACCATTAGGATTTGAATCCATGTGTACTTCACCGTTTTCGTTGCAATAGCGGAAAACTATCTGGTTGTTTGCAGTCAGTTTTTCTATTGTAGCAGCATCAGCAACGTAACGTCCCTCACCATGTGCTACAGGTATTTTCAATGCTTTCGTACCAGCATTCTTACCTACAAAAGTTGCATCACCTTCAGACTTGATGTAAACGTTTTTGCATGTAAACTTCTGATGGTCGTTCAACAGCAAACCGCCCGGTAACAGGCCCGATTCGCAAAGAATCTGGAAACCGTTACATACACCCAACACCTTACCACCCTTATTTGCAAACTTAATTACCTCTTCCATCAAAGGGCTGAAGCGTGCCAATGCACCACAACGCAGATAGTCGCCATAAGAGAAGCCGCCAGGTAATACGATACAGTCTTCTGTCGTGAATGCACTCAGGTCGTTATCCTTATGCCACAGCATAACAACTTCCTGTTTCAAATCATCTTGCAAAGCGTGCATCATATCCCTGTCGCAGTTAGAGCCCGGGAAAACAACAATTCCGAATTTCATTATTTGTAGTTAATATTTTAGTTAGTTGACGGCCAGTTGGCAAAACACCAATAGCAGCAGGGAAAAATAAAAAGCAAAATTACTAAACCATTTAGTTTTTTCAACCATAAGAGCCGGGGTAACAATAACACTTATTGCAGGCATCACCACCAGCCATATGCTTTTTTCTGATATATCTGTACCTATAGCTACCAGTATTGATATAAAAAAGGCAAAAGCTATTGTCGTCCACATCCGGCGGGTATATACGCCACCCTTATGTATCCAGTCTTGCAGTCCGTAAATTCCCATTACAAACAGTACTAAAATACCCGTTATGGTACCAAATACATAGAGTGGGTCTTTTATTTGACGAGGCAATGACAAGCCTATCTGTGGCAGATATTGAATAACATCCAGCTTATCGAACAGAAAAAGTGTGCCTGTAAACAGGTAAATAGGCGTCAGGTAGCCAATAATAGCTACTGCCCATTCTCCGGGATTAAACGTCCTTAACAGCAATAGCGCTATAAATATCAACAGAAAATACCCTACACTTTGAAAATGTAACAATGCAGCAATACTGAATATGAATCCTGTATTGAATACATGCATTCTGGGTTTGTTGGTTTGATGAAAACCCAGTAGCGCATCTATGCCTCCTATTATACACCAGTTCAGCAACAATATCTCGCTGAAATAAGTAAACTCAGGCAATATGGAAGTAAGAACAATGTAAATAAACGCAGTAGTATAAGTAGGCTTTCCTGCTAGTCTTCTGTTTACAAATATGCTGTTCAGATACAATGACTGTGCAAATATCATTACCGCTGCCAGCAGGGTGAAGGCAAAGGCATTGCCCCGGAGCACTACATTGAATATATCTACAATGGTTTGAAAAAATATATGGTGTTCAGGCACAAACGGAGCTACTGGATGCCCCAATGCCTGCAACTTAACCAGTAATGTAATAATCAATAATATAATAACAGTGTACGGGCTGTTATTGCGAACTAATGATAGCACTCAGCTTATTTTGGGCTAAAATACAACTTTGGCGAAGCAGATTTGCCTTTTCCTTAAACAAGGGATAATTATTTCTCTGGCAGATACCTGTTTGGCTTGTCTCGGCATCCAGTCAGCATCATCATTGCCCTGATTGGTTGTTAGTGCCTGCATCAGTATTTTACCATCGTCTTCTACACTTGCCAGCTGTACACGAGAGCGCGAAGAATTGAAGTCATTGAAAAGAAAACCCAAAGCCCCACCTGTATTTACCATTGCAAAAGAAGAGAACATGCCTCCGTCTTCCTGAGAATACTGGTCTTTACGTATAAATGAGCGCCATTGCCTGTTGCCTTCCCCATCATAAGACATCACCATTATATCCCTATAGTTATATTCACGCACTGACGCACCCATGGTAGGATAATAGAATGAATAATAACCCATACCCGGAGAATAGCTGTTTCTGGTACTGACAAAATAGTCTTCTGCTATCAGCACAAAACCACCATCATTTTTCACTATCAGGTTGCGCACCATAAAATCGCTGTATGCTTTCTTTTTCTTTGCCTCTTCCTGCACATTATCTCCGAATGGCATCAGCTTCAATGGTTCATAACTACCTGTTTTGATGTTATAATAAGAATATAATACACCTTCGTACAAGCTGTTCTTTTTATCAGCATAAAACCCTGCTATATATATTTTGTCATTATTAACATCCAGCTTCATATACGTGCCTGCTGCATACTTCAGGCTCAAAGGGAGTTCTTTGGCAGTAAACTTTCTTTCTGCCTGAGGTAACACTAATAACATCAACTGATCGGCATAATTACGGCCTCCTGTAGGCGTATATGCTGGCAGATAAAAAGTACCATCGTTATGTAATAGGCCCTCTCCTACTTCTGCATCATTGTCCAATGTATAGGAGGTATGGCATTTGCTTAAAACTGTTAGTTGATTATCCAGCCAGGTAGCATCAATATTAATAGCCGAACCTTTTACAGTAGTTTCATACACCATTATTTTCTTCTTATCATCCGATACTATTGTTTTAAAATAGTTTCTGGAGCTGCCAAAGAATGGTTGCTTTGAAGCATCAATTACTATAGGACGTTTTTGCAGAATACCTTTATCATCCAGCAATGCTGCATACTGTGTTATCTTGCCCGATTCTACAGACTGGTAGAAAACAATCATCCGATTGTCGGTTATTATAAAACGTGTATCATATACCTTTCCTGAAAAGAAGTCTAGCACTACGGTTGCTACTTTCTGCATATTGTCATCATATGCATCCAGATAATAGCCGTTGTTATTACTGCGGTATATGTATTGCAACTCGTTTATCTTGCCTGCTACTGCATAGTCGCCATTACGCCAGTCATAGTTTTCGTACGGAGTATAATAAACTTCCTGTGCATGTACACTGTATAATGATAAGCATGTCAGCACATAAGCCAACATTATCTTCAAGGTTTTCATAACACCAAATGTAGCAGGTATTAATGATAAAACTCGGTTAAAAATTAGTCAAGAAAACGCGACTTTAATTCAGGAGTCAGCAGCATGCAGCTATCTCTTTTACCATACCATTTATACCTGTTTCGTGCAATGAAATCATATACTGCATCTCTGATAAATCGGGGTACAGCCCAAGCAATAACTGACAGTTTATAAACGCCCCCCAACATCTGTAAAAGCTTGATTGCCGCTGAAGACTTTGCATATAGCCTGCCGTCTATTTCTAACAATACACTGTCGGGAATCATTGATTTTTCAGGGAAGTAAGACATTAGCATTGACTGCCCTGCCTCTGATTGCAGGGATGCAAACCTGAACTGTTCTTGCTTATCTCTTTTTATCACCCACTGTACTGCAGCATTGCAAAGATTGCAAACACCATCAAAATACAATATCGGATACCCGTGTTTCATTATTGTTGTGCAGGAGGTTCTGTGGGTTCAGCAGGTGGCGGAGGCATTGTATTTTGTTCAGGATGAGCTGCCTTGTAGGCCTCAACAATAGAATCTGCTTTTGCTTTAACCTCTATAGCCGACCTGCGGTCCAAATCTTCAGCAGCTTGTTTATTCAGGTATTCTACCCTTGTAGCAAATATAGAATCTGCTTTAGCCTTAATTTCCTTGGTTGTTAATGTTTTTTGCTTTTCCTGACAAGCAGAAAAACTAATAGCAGATAATAACCCAACAGCCCAAACAACTTTTTTCATCTTGTGAACTTAAGAACGGTGCAAAGTTACCACTAACAAAATGATAAAATGACAATAAGTAATCTATGGTTCACATTTTTTCAAATATTTAAGGATTTACTGTAGCAAATAACCTCTGAATTGCGGAAATTTACATAGAACCCATGCGAAAGATTATTACCTACATACTGGTACTACTAACCCTGTTGGCTAAAGCAGACTACAGCTATGCACAGCCAAGAGGCAATGATACTATTCTGCTGGGCGGTATTGTAGTTGACAAAGACACTTTTGCCATGGTTTTTCTGGAAGATTTTTACCTCACAGGTAAACTACCAAGACATCTTGCTAAACAAAGAGAGGCATACAACAGGCTTAGGTACAATATCTACAAGGTTTATCCATATGCAATAATTGCTGCAGAAGTACTGAAAGACGTAGATGTGAACCTTGCCAAGTATGAAGATGACAGGAAGAAGCGCAAGGAATACCTGAAATCTGTTGAAAAAGAGCTGAACAAACGCTTTAAAGGTGAATTGGAGAACATGACCATCTCTCAGGGGCAATTGTTGGTAAAACTCATCAACAGGCAAACAGGCAAAAACTGCTATGGTATTATCAAAGAGCTGAAAGGTGGTTTTTCAGCTATAGTGTGGCAATCTGTTGCTCTCTTATTCAACAACAGCCTGAAAAGGGAATATGACCCTTATGACAGAGATAAAGAGATAGAGAATATTGTAGTAGAACTGGAGGCCAACTACTATTATAAATACAAATATCAACGCCAGAATGCACTGATACAACAAAGCAGACGCAAAACCTGATAGGCACATAAATTGTCATAATAGCTTTAATTACGGGCATATTGATACCTTTGCAACCGTAAAAACAATACGCATTTGAAACTCCATATTTTAGCCATAGCAGTACACCCCGACGATTTGGAACTTGGGGCAGGCGGCACATTAGCCAAACATGCCAAAATGGGACAGGCAGTAGGCGTTGTAGACCTTACAAAAGGCGAATTGGGCACGCGAGGCACACCTGAGCTAAGGCTGCAGGAAGCTGCCGATGCTGCTGCAATTATGGGGTTGGCTGTACGAGAAAACCTGGGCATGCGCGATTGTTTTCTGGTAAATGACGAGGCACACCAACTGGAACTGATTAAATATATCCGTAAATACCAGCCTGATATAGTAATAGCAAATGCATTGGAAGACCGCCACCCAGACCACGGAAAATCGGGTAAACTGATAGCAGATGCATGTTTTCTGGCAGGCCTCCGGAAGATTGAAACAACGCTGGACGGTGCTATACAGGCTGCTTGGCGCCCTAAAAGGGTGTATCATATGATACAAGACAGGTTTATTGAGCCTACATTCATAGTAGATGTGACAGATACACATGAGATTAAGATGGAAGCAATCAAGGCATACAAGAGCCAGTTTCACAACCCGGATTCGGATGAACCGCTCACATATATTGCACAAGGCGGCTTTCTAGATGCAATAGAAGCCCGTTCTCTATTGCTGGGCAAGCGTATCGGAGTTAAATACGGTGAAGGGTTTATTTGCGAAAACCTGCCCGGAATTGACAATCTTGATGACCTTTTATTGCCTCAATTGGCTTAATGACAGTGTATTCAGGGTGAAAAGAAGATTTTTTTGAAATTATTTTTTCGATTTTGTCTTTTTAGTTTTGATTTTTATTACCTTTGCAGTCCTAAATTTAAAAAGAATGGCACGCGTTTGTCAGGTAACAGGCAGAAAACCCGTAACAGGTCATAAGATATCTTTCTCTAACAAAAAGGCAAAGCGCCGCTTCCTGCCTAATTTGCAGACTAAGCGTTTCTTCCTTGCAGAAGAAGACCGTTGGGTTACATTAAAATTGACTACAGATGCTATCCGCACTATTAACAAAAACGGTCTGTTGACTGTTGTTAAAGAACTGCGCGCACAAGGTCAGAAAATCTAATTAACAGTAAGTAAAGTAATAAACGCATAAGCAATGGCTAAAAAAGGAAACCGCGTTCAGGTAATATTAGAATGCACAGAGCATAAAAATAGCGGTATGCCCGGCACAAGCCGTTATATTACCAGCAAAAATAAAAAGAACACTCCTGAGCGTATAGAGTTGAAGAAATACAACGATATACTGAAGAAAGTGACTGTTCACAAAGAAATTAAATAATCTTAGTTAAAAATATTTTGAGTTATGGCAAAAGCAGCTAAAACCGCGATAAAGAAAGACCCGAAACTGGCAGCGGAAGCTAAAAACTATACAAAAGTTATTAAAGCTGTACGCAGCCCTAAAACAGGTGCGTATACCTTTAAAGAACAAATGATGCACAAGGATAAAGTAAAAGATTTCCTTGCTAAATAAGCAGCCTCTATAGACTAAGTCTTATAGCCTTAGTACTTATAACCATATTTGTCAAAGCCGCTCAGTAGAGCGGCTTTAGTTATTTAAAATAATTGACATTTATGAAGTCTGTCATCAGGAATGGAATATCAGCTACCTGCAAACGGCATTCCGAATATACCCACTGCTAGCTCTGCCCAAATAAGGAAGAACAAGATTAAAACTATAGCACATAAAGCAAAGCGATATCGTGAATCCTTTATTCTCCTCAATACCAATTCACAAATTATACCTGCACCAAATAATAATACGCCCATTACTAAAAAGTCAAAACTACTCCACTTTACCTCATCAGTAAATTGCATAGATACAAATGGCACCAACAATAATACACTTGCAGCAATTAGTATACCTACAAATCTTTTAATCCTAATATTAGATTGATTGTGCATAAATTACTTTTTTACGGTTAACATGATCTTATTATTGTTTTTTACTGGTGTTGTACCAGTCTATCTTGCGAGAATAGTACATGATAACAGCCAGGATAACAAACAGGCCGATACTGCCAAATATCAGTGCATAGTCTTCCAGTTGTATCAGTATAAAGATGTAAGAATATAATGCTGTAAGTGCGAAAGTGAAGCCCGTAGCAGTCTTCATATTTTTGAAGATACCCCATATATAAGAGCCTATCAGGCCCACAGTAGCAATAGTAGCTATAATATAGGCATTATTAAACCCTGCATATTCTGATATAGAAAGCAGCAACGTGTAGAAGATACATAGCGCAAATCCTACCAATAGGTATTGCAACGGGTGCACTTGTTTCTTTTGCAGTATCTCTATGAAAAAGAATACTGTAAATGTGAGCGCAATGAACAGAATAGCATACTTAACACTTCGTTGTGTCTTTGCATAGCCATCTGCAGGTTGTATCAGCTTTACGCCAAATGAAGACTTTTCTATCTCATAGTCACTGTCATCTATCCAACATTGAGGATAGCTTCTTGATACCTGTAATACCTTCCAATGCGCATTAAAACCTGCACCTGATATACTTGCTTGTTTATCGGGCAAATATTGACCGTCGAATGCCGGAGACTTCCATGCAGACTGTAGTGCCACTTCTGTTGTTTTACCTACTGGAGTAAAGAATAGCCTTGATGAACCTTTTAGTTTCAGGTGAATACTGAATTTATTGTTTACCTGAGGGTCAAGGCTCACTGGCGTATTCAGTCCTGTTTTAAACAACCGCGTATTCACTATACCTGCTTCCATTTGTTTGCTTACATCATCCCATTGTAGCGCTACTTCATCTTCCAGGCCTCTTGCATCACCAATACCTACCATCAGTTTTGCATCATTCCACATAATGTTTTCAGGTGCAATGTTTAGTTTCTGTACATCTACATAGTTGAAACTACCATCCAACATTAAATCAGACCTGTACAGCATGACAGTGTACAAGCTCCTGTGTCTTTCTTCAGGTATAGCTTTACCATTTATGCTTAGTGTCTCTGGTAATAAGTAAAAGCTGGATGTCTGTAATACTGTCTTTCCGTCCTGTACTATATATCTTTTGTATGGCACAACTAATACAGGCCCTGTAATGGTCTGTTCATTTGCCCACTTACTGCTCACCTCTTCTACTACTTGTTGTTGTCGTCCTTGCCTTTCATCTACAAGATTAGATACCAATGCAGCAGGTATCAGCATCAGTAATATCAGAAAGCCTATCAGAAAACCCTTAATCAGGTTTTTGTTTCTGTCATAAAATCCGGGTGTTTTTTCGATAATTGTGTCCATATTGTGTTGATTTTTAAAAAGTACTTTTTATTTCAAAGCTAATAGGGCAAAAAAATATCAACCCAGATCGTTGATGATTTTTTCCAGTGCCTTCAAATGGTTTTTAAAAGCAGTTTCTCCCACTTTGGTAATTGTGTACGTTGTATTTGTCTTCTTACCTATAAAGCCCTTCTGCACTTTTATATAGTTATTCTCTTCCAATGTCTTAAGGTGTGTCGCAAGATTACCGTCCGTAACATCCAGCAGGCTTTTCAGCTCGTTGAAATTAACGGTCTCATTCACCATCAACGCACTCATGATTCCAATGCGTATGCGGCTGTCAAATAATTTGTTTAGTTGCTCAATCACACCTGTAATATTTACTTACTATCATATTTCTTCCACATGATGCTGCCATATAGTATATGCAACACGCCAAATCCTACTGTCCATAAAAGTAATCCATAGCCTTTTACAAATAAACAGATGCAACCAAGCAACACCTCTGCCATGCCCAGATACTTGATGTCTGAATGTGTGTATTTACTGCCATTAATCAAAGAAAGTCCATAAAATGTCAGGCATATAGGAGCAATATACAGTTCCAACCCATTCCACAAAAAGGCAAAGGCAAAAACCCCACCTGTAGCCAGCGGTATGGCCAACTCAACAAACATTCTTTTAGAGCTACTATTCCAAACACTCACGCCATCTTTCTTTGCTTTTCTGTGTGTAAAGTAATACCCACCGACCAGTGCAACAGCCAATACCCCTAATGCCAACGCTACAAACTTCACCAATATAGATTGGTAATCCGCATCCATTTGCTCATAAGGCTCCGTATCATTATACACACGGCGATAATAACCGGGAATATCAGCAAGCCACACTCTGGCAATAGCCGCACCTGCCAATGCAGTGCCACCTGCCCATACACCACTCCACCCACTAAGAGATAAAAAGCGGCTGGAACGCTCCATGATACCATGTATATCTTTCAGGGTTTGTAAAGACTCAACTTTATCCTGCTGCATAAATAAAGCACTTTGAAATACAAAGTAAATACAATTACTCAGAGAAAACAAGTACTCAAATCTTAAAATTTTCTAAACAATTGATTGCTTAATTTTATGAAAACAACATCGCTAGTATGAAGCACGAAATACTATGTCTGCTACTGTTATGTGCAACAGGCGCTACTGCACAAGTAGATCTCAGCCGTGACCCCGGTAAACCTGTTATAGCTCCTAAGAAAAGTAATGCGCAATTGTTGAAGGAGTCTCAACAACCAGTTCAAACACAAAACGATTCTATCAATAATGCTTCGCTAAAGGCTAATGGTATTGTCACGAATCCATCTGCAACACAATATGGCGAAGGAGGCAGGCTTAATCAACAATCGCAACAATATAATCTTGGTGGCGGTACAAAAGCAACCAACACCATCAATTACGACAACGGTGGTAAAATACAAGGTAGTAGCACTACTATAGAATTTGGTAAGAAAAAACGCTAACGCAATCACGTTAATTTTCGTTATATTACAATATAATCAGCCTTTTATGAAGAAAACAGCACTCATATTTGCGGCTATCTTGGCCCTATCTGTAAATGCAAAAGCAGAAAAAATAAAACTAATAATTGATGCCGCACATGGAGGTACAGATGCGGGTGCAAAATCTGCTAATGGAGATAAGGAAAGTGAGTTGTGCCTGCAGTTTGCAAACGCATTGAAAGATGAAGCTGCCAAAAACGATATAGAAGTAGTTATGGTGCGTACTACAGACGAATATAAAACACTGAGTGAGCGCAACAACTTCAAACCTGAAGCGGGTGTAAAATCTCTGTATATATCATTTCATATGAATACAGAAAGCTCTAAAACCGCAAGAGGCGCGGTTGTTCAATACAATAGCAAAGCTAAAGATGCTGCCGCAGCAAAGCTTGTAGCAGAAAAATTACAGTCTAGCTTCAACAGACTGAATGATATTGGTACGGTTATAAATGAAAACTGCAAAGCCATGGTCATAAAAAACAGTGAGATACCTGCCATACTTATTGAGCCCGGCTATGTAAGTAATGAGCAAGACTTGCGCAAGCTGAAAGATAAAGGAATACAACAGGAAATGGCTATGCTGATAGTAAATGATATAAAGCAATAGATATTCCAACTGAAAGTATAATTAAAGCTGTCTGTAATGGGCAGCTTCTTTTGTTATAATAAGAACCTGTATTTTTATATTACAATACATAACAGTTAGAGATTATGAAAAAGCTGATTACCGCAGTATTAAGCATCCTACTATTATCGGGCAACGCATATAGCCAGAAGATAAAACTGATAATTGATGCAGGGCATGGAGGTAAAGACCCGGGGGCCAAGAGCAAAGCAGGAGATAAAGAGAGTGACTTGACTTTGATGATGGCTGAAACATTGCAGAAGATAGCACAGGAGAATAACATTGAAACTGTAATGACACGTACCAAAAAAGATCAGACATTAACGCACGAACAACGTAGCGGCTACAAACCGGAAGCAGGATATAAAGCCTACTACATATCGCTGCATATGGATAAGGATAAAAACGCCTCTACAAGAGGGAATAAACTGTACTACAATACGAAAGCTGTAAACTCAGGCGTCAGTGTGAAACTGGCAGACAGAATAAGTTCGGGGCTGGAGCGCATTAATGGCAATAAATCGAAAAAAGAAGACAGTGAAGCAATCATACTCAAGCGCAATACTATACCATCTGTAATGGTATATTACGGATATGCTACCAACCTGCAAGATGTAAAAATGGCTAAAGACCCTGCTTATCAAAGAGAAATTTCTATGCTGATAATAAGAACTATACTTGAAACCAGATACTGATAACGATATACACTAAAAATAAAAATGCCCTGATTTCTCAGGGCATTTTCTATTTAACTATGTTATATCTATTTAACGATGCTAACAGGAGCTACAGACTGTCCGGCTGCACCTTTTACTATACAGTAATACATACCTTGTGCAAGGCCCGAAACATCTAACTGTGTATTTTCAGCACCTGCATTTACTTGCTTTGTTATTACAGTTTGCCCAGTAACAGATACCAGAGAAATTTGCAACCCGTTTGCAGCATAACCATTCTCCCATGTAATGGTAACAGAACTATTAGCAGGATTAGGATATACAGATATATTGCTGTTACCGCCTAATACATTCTGTATCTCTGTATTGAAGTACTGTTTGTATAACAATATACCACCGCCGCCATTGCCTACCAGCATTTCCATTCTTCCATCACCATCTATATCTGCTACTACAGGTGCGGCCTTATCTTTTACATTTATTTTGCAATACATAGAATCCAGACGTTTATATCCGGTAATGCCTGTGCCTATTCCATCGTACCTGAAAATGATACCCGTGGTAGAGCCTATCAGCAGGTATGGCTTGCCTGTATTATCTGTTTTGCCAATAAATGGTGTAGTATATGTTGTTTGAATGTTACCACCTTCTTCTGAAATATGTATGCCGCCAAGGCTATCTGTAATTTTCATAAGTTGTGGCACGGGTGTACCACCTGTGTTTTTGTAATACACGATATTGCCTATCTGATTACCACTTACTATATCATTTTTACCATCACCATCTATATCATAAATAGTAGGGGTAGCAAAGTCTCCTACATCCAAAGTACTTGTTTGGTCATTCAGCAAAACTGAAGATGTATTATATACCGGTGCTACGTTTGCAGATGTAGCAGTGTTTTTGTAAAATGCTATTTTGCCATCGTTTTGCCCAATCAATAAGTCGTCCAGACCATCACCATTCAGGTCTCCGAATGCAAGCTTACCACCTACAGTATTATTAGCCCAATACCCTAAAAAGTCATCATTTACCAGTTTGAAAGAGTTCACAGAGCCCGTTGATGTATTTTCATAATACAATATCCTTGCTCTGAGTTTACCGGTAGATGCCTGATAATATCCTTGCGAGAATACAAATAAATCAAGCTTACCGTCTTTGTTATAGTCATAAACTGTTGGTACAGAAGACTGCCCTGCATCTATCATATCTCCCACAAAAAAAGTATCGGTCTGATAAGAATAGTTTGGTACTGCATTCGTGCCCAGATTTTTATAATATACAAAGCATTTATAGTTTTCTGTACCCAGCATCATAGGGCTGAATACCAGATCATTATTGCCATCATTATTGATGTCTATCCAAAAAGCAGCAGGCATTACTGGCATGTACAAATCTTTACCATTGCTACCCCATACAGTATCCTGCGTTATAAATGAGTCTGCAGCCAAACCGTAGTCAGACTTACCGTTTTTCAGGAATTGTATATCTGAGAAAGAAATATTGCCATTCAGCATATCCAAATCACCATCACCATCATAATCCAGCAGACATACTGTGTTGCCGGAGTGAGTTACCTTTTCAGCACCTGTTGACTTTGCACAGGTAACCTGGTCTTTAAGGCAGTTTTTCAAGCCCAGTTTCAATGTACGCTCATATTCTTGTTGGCTTCTGCCCCAGCACTGGTCTGCATAGCAAACGCGAATACTATCTTTTGGCAACCCATTTTCTACCTGACAATTTTTGTAATAGCTTATAAAGCGTCCGTCAAAATCATAAGCAACAAAGTCCAGGTCTCCGTCCTTATCTACATCCACAATAGATGGTAAATCGCCCCTGCCAACATACACATTTACAGAACCACTGAATTTAGAATTGTACCTGAGCTCTCTGTAATATTGAAAGGCTAATGCCTTCTGAGAACCGGAACCTTTATAATATCCTTTGTAGATGCTTATACCATCATTACCAAAGTGAAACAAATCTTTTACACCATCTCTGTTATAATCTTCCAGCTTTACATATTCAAATAAGTTGGGTGGAAAATTCTTCTCGTAGCTGCCATTGTAAACGTATTTCGGATTGCCTACAATAGCACTTTCATTAATAAAAACACGTACTGTACCATAACGGCTGCTCCTGTCAAATATGACAAGGTCGTTAATGTCATCTCCGTTAACATCGGCGATATTCGGATGCGGATTATTAAACCCACCACCCCATGCATATTGCAAATCTCTGCCATAGGCCTCTACTTTAGGCGGGTTTCCATACGGTAAATACTCTTGTGCATATGCACTGCCAGTGGTAGCAATTGCAGAAAAAAGAATAAGGGTTGATTTCAGGATATTTCTCATAAGATGAAATTATATTAAATTCTGTTCTATAAATTTAAGACAAATATCTACACAAAACGTGTAACATTGGTTGCTTATACAGACAGTTAATAACCTTTTAATGGTGAGTTCGGTTCAGTTAAAAAGTGATTAAAAACAAGCTTATCAGCCAACCCGGGGAATAGTTTGTTCAACCATACCGTCAGTTTACCCTGTCCTGTCATCACAATTGTACGTTTACGCTTCTCTACCCCATCCAGTATAATGGCTGCACATTGCTCTGCAGACATCAGCTTGCCCTCATCCAGTGGCGTTTCTCCCTGTGCACTGCCATCGGCACTACGTGCCACGTTGCGTATGTTGCTGGCTGTGAAGCCAGGAGATACCCACATAACATGTGCCCCTGTGTGCAACAGCTCTGTTCGCAGTGCCTCCAGAAAGCCCTGCATGGCAAATTTGGATGCCGAATACCCTGTACGGGCAGGCAAACCACGGAAGCCCGCTATGGATGATACCCCAACTATTGCACCCTTATTTTCCCTGATAGACTTTACGGCAAACTTGCTGCAATAGACCGTTCCCCAGAAGTTGATATCCATCAGCTCGCGTATCACCTGCAGGTCGGCATGCTCAAACAATGCACGCATACTGATGCCCGCATTATTCACCAGCACATCTACCCTGCCCCATTTTTGTAAAGTAGCCTCTATAAATCGCTGACAGTCAGCCTCTTTACTTACATCTGCAGCTACATACAACACATTCGGATTATCTATGCCTATAGCCTCCTTCAGTTTGGCTTCATTTCTGGCACAAACGGCAATTTTTGCACCACGGCTCAGCGCATCTGTTGCCAATGCCTTACCAATGCCAGACGAGGCACCTGTAATGGCTACTACTTTATCTTTCAGTGAATACATATACTTTGTTGAACGTCGTAAAGTTAACGCTTAGTGGCAAGGTATTTATATGATACCTAAAACACAGGAATGTAAATAAAAAAGATATGCACAAAGGTTGATAAACACATGACACGGAAAATCTGTTTTATCCGTTAGTAATACATATTTTCACGACAAGTACTACAGGCTATGACAATGCACTTGTATGTTGTATGAATGTGTACCAATGCCTGCGGCCTACCGGCAGGTACGTGGGTAGTAAGCAAGGTAAATGCTATCAACGCGGCTCTACAGGCGGCGCGTAGCTGAGCCTTCGGCGATGCAAAATATTGCTGAGCGCTCAGTAGCATTTAAGAACGATGATTACCGGATTTGACAATTACTTAACAGCCGCATTCGTGCGGTATGCGTAAACTTACAGGCGTTAATAGATTTAAACCCACAACACATTGACTGAAGCGATTATTAATCTGGACACAGTTAACCCCATTGAATTTTTCGGCGTTAACAATAGCAAATTCGATATTCTAAAACGTAAGTTTCCTCTGCTGAAGATTCTTTCCCGCGGCTCGCAGATAAAGCTCTCTGGGCAGGCATCCGAAGTATCGAACGCACAGGCACGTATTGGGCAACTGGTAAAGTACCTGGAGCGAAACGGACATCTTTCTGAAAACTATTTTGCAGAGATACTTGGCGATGACGAAAACGGCGAAGGCCCTGCAGTGAGTGTAGAAAACGAAGCTAATAACGATATCCTTGTTTTTGGCCCTAACGGCAAAGTGATACGTGCCAAGACTGCCAACCAGAAGCTGATGGCACAGGTGAGCGAGAAGAACGACATCATATTTGCGATGGGCCCTGCCGGTACGGGTAAAACCTACACGGCGGTAGCACTGGCAGTACGTGCGCTGAAAAACAAAGCTGTTCGTAAAATCATCCTGACACGCCCTGCGGTAGAGGCTGGTGAAAACCTGGGCTTCCTGCCAGGCGATTTGAAGGAGAAGATAGACCCGTATCTGCGCCCACTGTACGATGCGCTGGACGATATGATACCTGCCGATAAGCTGAACTACTATATGGCCAACCGTATAATAGAGATAGCACCACTGGCATACATGCGTGGCCGTACGCTGGATAATTCTTTCATCATTCTGGATGAGGCACAGAATACGACAGACCTGCAGCTAAAGATGTTCCTGACGCGTATAGGACCTAGTGCAAAAGCTATCATCACGGGCGACTTATCGCAGGTGGATCTTCCTAAAAACCAGAAGAGCGGCCTTATGAAGGCAAAACGCATATTACAAGGCATAGAGGGCATAGCGCATATAGAACTGGACGAGGCCGACGTAGTGCGCCACCGCTTGGTAAAACACATCATCCGTGCTTACGACAAAGAGCAGATGGCAGAAGAACAGCGCGAGGAAGAGAACCGCGAAAAATTCCGCAAGTTGGGCGAGAACAAACAACAGTAATTAACCACCATATAAAAAGCCATCCTTCGGGGTGGCTTTCTTGTTTATGTGCCCAAGTATGCCCAACCTGCCCAAATGCTCAATATCCTGATAACTTGGGCAAATGGGCAAAGTAGTATTTCATTCACGCTCATTCACGGTATTCACGTTTTGAAATCGTGAACGGCGTGAATATCGTGAACGTGTTCACGGTTGTTCGAGGTGTTCGAGGGTGTAAACAGAACGAACAGTGCGAACACCCTCTCACGTCATTGCGAGGAACGAAGCAATCTCACGAAATGAGTAGATTTGAGAAAACGCAGCTTTAAAAAATTACAAGCATGAACAATCACAAAAAATCCTTAGCCTTTATGATAATGGCTTATGACGACTATATTGCAGCACGTTTTTTAATAAACAATAATTATGTGCTACAGGGTGCAATACTTGCTTGTACATCAGTAGAAAAATACTTTAAAGCACTTTTACAAGCACTATTTCCAAATCAACCACCCAAAGTACATCTAGATAGATTATCAGAATTAAAAGCAAGATTAGACAACACAGAGTATAGAGAAATTTTCAATCACATCGACAATACTTTTCTAAAAGAATTGAGCATAATATATAAGTTTAGATATTATGACAATTTTAGAGAGCCTACATCAATTGGTTTTTTAGTAAATCAATTTTTAGGAGAATTAGACAGTGTAGTTTTGAATGTATTTACTAAGCTAATTATACCCAAATACACAAATGGCAGCACAATGAAAATTAGTTTGTACAGAGACATAGAATCATTTGATAAACAATTGTACTACAACAATTATGTATTGAATAACATTAATAAAGTTGAGTTTATGAATAGAGAAACTCATGGGTTCGGCTTTTATATAAACCCTAAAAAATTAGACCCAATAACAATAATATCAAACACTAAAGTGAAACCTGGTTCTAAAAACGTAAATATTATTGATGGCTTCAAAGTTGATTTACCAGAATACAGTGGTAACATTTTCATTATACGAATGAATGAAAATACCCCATAACGTGAGATTGCTTCGTTCCTCGCAATGACGAATGTTTCCTGTGTTCGCGCTGTTCGTTTTGTTTACACCCTCGAACACTGCGAACACCTCGAACACTAACGCACAACAATATCCATTCATTCCATTCACGCTATTCATTTTATTCACGATTTCTAAACGTGAACGCCGTGAATGAGCGTGAATATTCCTCATGCCCATTTTGCCCATTTGCCCAACTTATTAAGTATTTGACCAACTTGGGCAAGCTTGAGCAAACTCACTACCCTACACTACTCATTGAAAATCATCCGTTTCGGTAGCCTTATATCCGTTTCATCTTTACTATTTCCGTTTTCACATGCCCGTTTGTCGTGTAGGGCATATATCGTTTCTTATTATTAATAAGGAGTTACACTTTTACATCAGCAATTCACTTTTTAAATAGTTTTGTTATGAAAAAAGTTCTCCTCGCTTCGGCAATTATTACTGCAACACTGGCTTCTTGCAGCAAGAGCAATGATGTGGTTCCCGCAGGTGCTACTACCACTACAACGGGTACTAACACCAACAATACCAGCGGCACTAACAATAGCGGCGGTAATGGCAACAACAATGGCGGTGGCAATACGGCTTCCAAAGAGTCTCAAATGGGTTATCAGCTTATTACAGTAAATCGCAGCGCAAGTGTAGCACAGAAATCTACCGCAGGTATGAGCATCAACTGGACAGGCGGTACTGCCAATCCTGTACTGGTAAAATTTGAATCGAAGAAAGACGGTGTAGAAACAGAATACAAGACTACCATCAACACACAGGTAGATTTGATGGCACTGCTGGCAGCAGGCTTTGGCAACTACACCATACCAAACGGCACGTATAGCGAGATAGAACTGAAGATAGAACTGGAAAAGAACGGCAGCAACCCGGCACTGCAACTGCAAGGAACAATTACTAAAGATGCGCTGACCATCCCTATAAAGATAACGGTTGACGAAGCACTGGAACTGAAAACAGAACAGGAAAACATAACCGTAACAGACAGCACTATATTCACGGCCATTACGAGCATCAATCTTTCTGCCATTACAGACGGCATCAAAGAAACCGATATACTGGGTGCAAAGCTTACCAACGGCACACTGATAATAAGTGCGGATGATAACAAAGACCTATACAAAGACATACTGGACAATCTGAAAAAACTAAGCCACCACTGCGAGATAGAGAAGAAACATAAGTAAATAACAAAGCCACCTGCAAGGGTGGCTTTTGTTTTATGTTCAGTAAAATATTATCCCGGTATGCGGGCCATGTATTTAGCCATTTCTTTTACCTGGCTTACAATCTGCTCGTTAGTAGCCTTGCATGCTTTTGCTTTAGCAAAGTACATCTTGGCACTCTTAAAGTCGCGACGCTCTAACAACAGGCTGCTCAGTTGCAGGTAGGCCGTTGCTTTGCTATCCTCATCTGGCAAACCTACTTTAATAGCTTTGCGCATGTTTTCCATTGCTTCTTTCTTATTGCCTTTTTTGTAAGCAATGCTACCCAGTTGCAGGTAAGCAGTGCCCTCATATTCTTTCTCAGGCATACCCGCTGCAAGTCCTTTTTTCAGGTCTGCTTCTGCTTTGTCTAGGTCATCGCCCATGGTGCTGAAGTTGGCACGCAGCATGTAGTAAGAAGAGCGTACCGGCTTGTACAGCAGGTTAGGATATTTTACACCATCCAGCAGTTTCTGTGCACCTTCCATATCACCGTCCTCTACATATTTCTGTATCAGTGTCATTGGCCCTATCAGGAAGTGAGCTGTAACCACCAGTATTGCTATCAGGAAAGGAATCCAGCCTATCCACCATGTTACGGAAACACCCAACCATATACCCAAGCCTATGAGCAATACAGCCAGCAACAGGCGGTTTTTAACTAATAAATGACGTAACGTACTTTTCATTTGTTATTAATAAGAGGCTGCAAAGATAATCGTTCCTGTGCAGCAATTTCGGTAAATATTATAGTTCCTCTTCCCTTTCCAGCATCAGGATGCAGTGCTGTGGTACTATGTAGTACTTCTCCCCTTCGTACACCACCTCTGTACTACCGCTTATCAGGAAGATGGCTAGGTCGCCTTCCTGCGCCTGCAGTGGTATGTATTTCACCTTTTCCTGTGGTTCCTTCCATGTTTCGGTATCTTCCTGCACGGCAGGGATAGGAAAGCCCGGGCCTGTTTTTATAATATACCCTTGCTGCACTTTTTCCTTTTCCTGTACACCGGGTGGCAGGTACAAACCGCTGCCTGTGCGTTCTTCGGGTTTGTTGGGTTTTATCAGCACCCTATCGCCCACTATTATCAGCTTTTTCCATTTGTTGCCCGTAATGCTCACCATATTATACAAGTCTTATATATTGAATTAAAAAAGCGGTGCAAAAATACAGCATATTCCATCATACTCAATTGCAGGTTTATCAACTACATTTGCATCTGCGCACATATCTATGGAAAAGAAAGACTGGTTCGAAACCTGGTTTGGCTCACCTTACTATAAAATACTATACAAGCATCGGGACGAACCCGAGGCACAGGCTTTTATAGAAAAGCTGCTTACTTATCTGCAACCTGCAAAGGGCAGTAAAATGCTGGATATTGCCTGTGGCGATGGCAGATATTCCCGCCAGTTGGCAGGGCATGGCTTCGAGGTCAGTGGTTTCGACTTATCGTTGCACAGTATAGAAATAGCAAAGGAATTTGAGGCAGATAACCTGCACTTCTTTGTACACGATATGCGTATGCCTGCGTTTATCAACTACTTCGATTACGCTTTCAATTTCTTTACCAGCTTCGGTTATTTTGCGCACGACAGAGACCATCTGCTTGCAGCAAAATCCTTTGCACGTGCACTGAAAAAAGGTGGTACGTTGGTGATAGATTATATGAATGCCATTAAGATTGCCAACACACTGGTACCTGAAGATACCATTGTACGTGGCAGTTATACCTTCAACATCAACCGCAGGCTGGAACGCAAGCATTTTATAAAAGACATCCGCTTTCTGGATGGAGATAATAAACCCCGCCACTATACAGAGAGTGTTGCAGCATTTGAACTGGCAGACTTTGTAAAGATGTTTGAAACAGCAGGCTTATCTTTAACAGCAACTTTCGGCGACTATAACCTGCAGGCATTTAGTGCTTCGGAATCGCCACGTTTAATAATGGTATTCAAGAAATAAACAGGCTTTGCAAAAACTGATAGAGACACTGATAACATGGGATTATGCAGCATGGTACTACCTCAATACCGTGTGGCAAAACGACGTGCTCGATGCCATTGTTCCCTACCTGCGCAATCAGTGGACATGGGCACCGCTCTATCTCTTCCTGCTCTTATTTATGACCATCAACTTTGGCAAAAAAGGATTGATGTGGTGTGTATTCTTTCTGCTCACATTTGCCATTGCAGACCAGTTGAGCGCATCACTCATTAAGCCATATGTGCACCGTCTGCGTCCTTGCAACAATCCGTATCTGCAGCAATATGTACATCTGTTAGTACCATGTGGCAGCGGCTATAGTTTTCCATCATCACACTCAGCCAATCACTTTGCATTGGCAGTATTTGGTTCTATTACCTGGCAGCGTCATGGTAAATGGATATGGCCTGCCTCATTGCTATGGGCAGCAAGTGTTGCCTACGCACAGGTATATGTAGGGGTACACTTTCCGTTGGATGTATTATGTGGTGGTATACTTGGCGTATTTGCGGGCATACTTACGGGCAAGGTTTTCAACAAGGTTTACGGTTTGTACAAAAAAGAAACGGAGGTTGTTACCTCCGTCCATTAATGTAGCTATTGAATTCTTCCTTGCTGCTGGTGAATGTAAACTCACTTTCCAGCTTCCAGTAGTTTTGCTTGTCGCTCACATTATCATATCCCCATTTCGCTACTGCTACTTTTGTACTTTCAAAGCTGAACCATGAGAGTATACTGCGCATTTGCTCTGTGGTATAGCGCCTGTCTTTCAGTACACCTTCTACCAGTTTTTGCTTATCACTATCGCCAATACGATCATCAACACGCCTTTTCAGGTCGCTCATGTCCTGTTGTGTCCATACACGGTTATATCTACCATTGTTACCATACACATCATCACGGTCATCCCTGCGGTCGTCCCAACGATCGTCTCTGCGGTCATCACGTCTGTCGTCCCTACGGTCATCCCAACGGTCATTGCGATTATCGTAGCTGTCATCTATAAACTCTGTTGTTGCATAAATATCGTTCCTGCGCACATCATATGTCATTTCAGTAATAGTACCTGCAGATAAGCGAATACCACCGCTGTACACTACACGTGCTTTACCCCCCCTGCCTGTTGCGTATGGTGTGTACCTGTATATTTTAATGTAATGTCTGCCTGCAGGCAAATCACCTATAGTAATAGATGTACCTTGTTTGTCATAATACCTGTCATCGATAGATACTGCAATACGGCTGTTATCGCTCATTCTTACTTTTACGATACTGCGCCTTGGCTGTGCCATCAGGTTGGCTACCGTTACTGCAACGAGGATTAATGTAAATAATACTTTCTTCATAAATAGATTGATTAGATTGATATAACTGCCAATCCAACAGCTATGCCAAAACTATGGATTATACGCTATTGAAAATCAATTTAAGGCTTTATTAACAAGGCGCAGATAATACCTGCACTCACTGCTGCGTTCAGCGACTCTGCCCCGCCTATACGCGGTATGGTTATTTTCTTTGTTGCTTGTTGCATTACTGCAGCAGATATTCCTTTCGATTCATTGCCTATTACAATAACACCGGGTTTAACATCTTTCAGCTCATAAATATTATCACCATCCAATGCTGCGGCATATACCGGCACATCAGACTGCAAAATAAACTCCAATATATCTGCACTATGTAGCTGCACACGCAAGTGTCCGCCCATAGCTGCCTGTATTACTTTGGGATTATAGAAATCCACACTATCAGGCGTTGCTACCACATGACCTATACCAAACCAGTCTGCAATGCGTATTATGGTACCCATATTGCCGGGGTCTTGCAATGTATCCAGTGCTATACACCATTCTCCTGCAGGCAGTGTCGCATTATCATTATCTCTATACACCACCAGCAATACCTCATTAGCCTTTTGCAATTGCGAAACAGCTTGCAATTCCTGTTCAGAAACCGATGCTATGATGGCATCTTTATGCTTACCCGTAAGTTTAACATTGTCTTGCAGCCACTGTTCTGTAGCCACTATATACTGTATCCTGTGGCTTTCAGCAAGCCATTCACGGGCTATTTTATCGCCTTCTACCACAAAAACCCCATGCTCTGTCCTATATTTTTGCTGCGATAATGACCGAATATATTTATTTTGTGCCTTGGATAACATACCCGGCAAAACTAATTAATTGTCCCAACCTGATATATGCATTGCAGAAGATTTGTAAACACCATTTTGGCGATAGGGGTATGTATTATTACCGTCTTCATGGTTGGGTGCGATGCTACAAGGCATGTACCTAAGGGCAAATACCTGCTGCGCAGCAATGAAATAAAGCTGAAAACTACCGTACCCGTTACGCAAAAAGGCGAGCTGAAAGAAAACCTGAGCAAGCTGGTAGCACAAAAGCCCAATACCTACACCATGATTGGCAATATGCCCTTCAAGCTATATAGGTACAATCTCCGCTACGACAAATACGAGAAAGACCCGAAAAACTACCAACTCAAAACAAAATCTGTTGAGCCTCCTGTTATATACGACAGTACGCTGAAAAAGAAATCTGCAACCAACATACGCACCTATCTTTTTAATAAAGGTTACTTCTATGCCAAAGTATCGGACACTACTGTGTACAAAGGCAGGAAGGCATATGTTACCTACAAAGTAGAAACAGGCACCAACTACCTTATCAACAAGGTAAACCTCGACATTGACGACAGTGCTGCATTGGCAATAGTAAAAGCCGAACAACACAATACTTTACTGAAGCAAGGACAAGATTTTAATTACGATATGCTTGAAGCCGAGAAAAGCCGCATCACGGGCATATTGCGCAATCTTGGTTTCTATAAGTTCACGCAGGAGAACATCAGCTTCGAGTTGGATACGATGAACAAACAGTTTCTGAAGGATGCAGATAATCCTTTTGAAAGTGCAGTAAACTTCATAGCCCTGCAGAAGAATAACAAAAAACCAACACTTGATATTCGTGTCATACTTCGTTCGGAAGATGAACGTCGTGAATCATTCAGGCGCTATGGTATAAGACGTGTCCGTGTATTTCCCGATTTCAGAGACAATAGCGACTTCCGCGATAGTATCACCATGATACAATCCAATTTCGATGGTGTACAGTTCAGGTATCACAACAAGTATATCCGTGAAAAAGTGATCAAGAACCACTTGGTAATACTACCAGGCAGATACTATTCTCAACAAGAATATGATGAAACCATCAATAAACTGAATGAGCTCGGCGTATTCCAAACAGTACGTATTTCATTCAGAGAAGACACGGTAAATGCAGCATACAATGGCTATTGGTTGAACTGTGCCATCATTATGACACCTGCAGACAAATACGATTACAACACCAGTTGGGAGCTGTCAAACGGTACTACCTATCTGGCTGGGACCAACCTTACGCTAAGTCTTCGCAACAAGAACCTTGCACGTGGTGCCAACTTGCTAAGTATGTCACTCACCGGGGGT
Organism: Chitinophagales bacterium; assembly: GCA_017303395.1. Taxonomy (GTDB): domain Bacteria; phylum Bacteroidota; class Bacteroidia; order Chitinophagales; family Chitinophagaceae; genus Polluticoccus. The sequence goes on along the minus strand of JAFLBN010000006.1, from coordinate 101,679 downwards.
ATTGAAAGCTTTAATGATACGCTGAAGCAAAGAATAGATTTACTGTCTCGAAGCATAGGTTTTAATACAAGTGTAGATTTCCCTAAGTTTCTTTTCCCTATCAAACAAAGTAAAATCAGCAGTCACAATACGCCACGTACTTCCATTGGTGTGGGTATAGGCCTTGTAGAGCGTATAGACTATTTTACGATGGTTAATATCTCTTCCAACTTTACTTACAAGTGGAGGGAAACAAGTACTAAGTATTGGGAAATTTCACCTGCTTTCATCAACAAAGTCATACCTACGCTGACAGACTCTTTTAAACGCCGTTTGGAGGGCAATGAATACCTTACCAAAACATATAAGCCTACATTTATAGAGGGCGAAAACGTGACTTTTACCTTCAGCGATAAAGAAAAGAAAAGAGGCATTAACTACAACTTCCTGAAAATAAGTGGTGAAGAAGCAGGTGGCATCATGCGGGGGCTGAACAGCATTATAGACTCTTTGGGTACCTACGCACAGTATGTAAAGTTTGATATAGACGGACAAAAATTCTTGACTAGAAGACACGCTACATTAGCATCAAGACTGCAGATAGGTGTTGGTATTCCTTATGATAAATCTACTGCACTACCCTACATAAAGCAATACTTTGTCGGTGGTGCGTATAGCCTTCGTGGTTTCAGAATACGTACACTCGGACCGGGTAGTTATAAATTCAAGGACACAGCCGGTGCAGTGCCAACTGTTATAGATCGTACAGGCGATATCAAAATTGAATTTACCACAGAATACCGATTTGATATTGTAAAGCTATTTGCCGGTGCCATGAAGCTGAATGGAGCCGTATTTGCAGATGCAGGTAATATCTGGTTGGCAAGAAAATCTGATGGCTTTGAAGGCGGTGAGTTTAAGTTCAACAAATTGGGGGATGACCTTGCTGTAGATGCGGGCTTAGGTATTCGTTTAGATGCAGGTTTCCTCGTAGCACGTTTCGATTTTGCCACACCACTGAAGCAACCTAACTATGCAGATGGTTCAGGCAGTTGGAAGATAAAAGACATCAACCTGCTATGGGACCAGATAAGGCGAAATGACTGGGTATTCAACTTCGCTATAGGCTATCCTTTCTAAGCCCTTTTTGGGCATCCCGAGGGCTTTTAATACCTTTGAGCATATGCGAAACATCAAGATAATTGAAGTACGTTCAGAAATTGGTGCAGGCACAAGAGGGGCAAGCCTTGGTATAGATGCCATCAAGATAGCTGCGCTCGACTTTATGAGCAGCTTTTTTGTGAACTTCCCCACAGAGCAGATAGAAACTGAGAATAAGCTTTTATACGAACCCGTCGCATCTCCGTATGCCAAAAGAATACAGGGCGTTTATACTATGTATGAACGTGTTGCAAAGTCTGTATCAGAAACGTTGAAATCGGGCCTGTTCCCATTGGTATTGGCAGGAGACCACAGCACTGCGGGTGGCACTATTGCCGGCATTAAGATGGCAAAGCCTAAAAACAGATTGGGTGTAATATGGATAGATGCACATGCCGATATCCATACACCATATACCACACCAAGTGGCAATATGCATGGCATGCCTTTGGCAACTGCACTAGCTTTTGACAACACAGAAAGCCAGGTACACCAACCTGATGCACCTACAATAGACATTTGGAACAAGTTGAAGAACATAGGTAAGATTTCTCCGAAAATCAATCCTGAGGATATAGTTTACATAGCCCTTCGTGACTTTGAAAAAGAAGAAGAATATCTTATCAAGAAGCATGGCATAAAAGTAATACCTGTACAGGAAGTACGCCGTAAGGGCGTAGAGAATGTAGTAAGGCAAACACTGCTTCACCTGAGTGCTTGTGATGATATCTATGTTTCCTTCGATGTTGACAGCCTTGACAGCTCTATATCTCGCGGTACAGGCACACCTGTCAGCAATGGGCTTAAAGAACGTGAAGCGGAAGATTTGATGGCATCTTTTATGCAGAATCATAAAATCTGCTGCTTTGAGGTAACGGAAGTAAACCCAACACTTGACAAAGAAAACCTGATGGCAGAAATAGCCTTCAACATACTGCAACGTAGCGTGAACCTGCTATTGGTGAACTAAGTATTTGATATGATTTATAAAAAGAAAGGCGGTTTTGAAAACCGCCTTTCTTTATTTCGTTATTACAAATTTCATGCTTTTCCCAAATGCGGCAAAACCTTCAGGGGCTTTTACCATCACCTGATCGAAGTACACTGTATCGCCGGGTTTGGAGCGTTCAGTTATGTTTGCTTTCAAAAAAGTACTCAATGTATCTCCGTTGCAAGCCTCTGCCAGATAATCTGTCATTATCATCATGTTACCTACAGAGTCTTCATACAAATTACGCTCCCCGTAATTTATAACAAAAGCTGTAACCTTAAACTCTTTACCCGCAGAGTCTTTTGCCGTCAGTCCTTCCAACACAAGCTTGTCAAACAATGACTCCGAAATCGGGCCTCCACTTTTATCACTTTTACCCAAGTAAGTAGGTATTGGCTTTGGCTTAGGTTTCTTAGCCTTCTCGTCTTTGTTCTGAGACTGCGCTACCAAACTATAAGCAGTAGCCATACACAATGCCGTAAGTATCAGTTTCGATTTCAGCTTCATAGTTACTAAAGTTACAACAAACTGAGGCTTTCTTCAATAGCTTTTATTTTAGCCATCGCATCACTTTGCTTTTTCTTCTCAGCATCTACAACTTCTGCTTTTGCATTTTGTACAAAGCGTTCGTTGCTCAGTTTCTTTTCTACACTTTGCAAAAAGCCCTGCAGGTATTCCAGTTCTTTCTGCATTTGCTCACGTTGTGCATCAGTATTTACGTTTGCAGCAGCGGTTTCTATATACAGCTTATCTGTCTGTACTACGATAGATATACTACCTTGTTTAGCTTCTTGTGTATAGCCTATTTCTTCAGCATTCACTTGCTTACGCAATATATCCTGTGTCAGTTCGTACAAAGCATGGTGCTGTGTATCTACCCACAGCTTAATGGTATCTTTCGGTTTCAGTTGATTCTTGTTACGTGTATCACGTATGGCAGTAATCAACTCCTGCAGCATAGCACCTTGTTTCAGCACATTGGCATCTATGCTATCATAAGCAGGCAGTTCTTTTACTATCAGGTCATTACCACCTTGCCTGTTACGCAATTGATGATAAATTTCTTCTGTAATGAACGGCATATATGGATGCAACAACTGAATAAGTTGTTCGTAAATAGCAATTGTACGTTCATACACATGTTGCGAAATTGGCTGCTCAAAACCAGACTTCACCCACTCCAGATACCATGAACAGAAATCATTCCATATCAGCGAATAGATAGTTTTCAATCCTTCGCTCAGTCGGAAGTCTTTCATCAGCTCCGCAACTTCCTGTGCTACCTGCGCCAGGCGGTTTTCCATCCAGTCTATTGCAAAGCGTACTTCTGTATCACTTACATTATCAGCTGTGCGGCTTTCCCATGTTTTTATCAGCTTCAGGGCATTCCACATTTTATTGCAGAAGTTACGCCCCTGTTCCAGTTGAGATTCATCAAACAACAGGTCATTACCTGCAGGAGATGATATCATTACACTGAAGCGTACCGCATCGGCACCATTGTCTTCAATCAGTTGCAACAGGTCAGGCGAGTTGCCCAAGGACTTACTCATCTTTCTGCCCTGCTTATCACGTACGATACCCGTGAAGTAAACTTTGTCGAAAGGTTTATCTCCCAAAAATTCATAACCAGCCATTATCATCCTTGCTACCCAGAAGAATATGATTTCAGGTGCAGTAACTAATGTGTTGGTCGGGTAATAATATTTAAGCTCTTCGTTGTTCGGGTTCTTATTCCAATCAAAGACTTCCATTGGCCACAACCAGCTGCTGAACCATGTATCTAATACATCTTCCTCCTGCTTCAGCGTAGGGTTACTTGCTGCGAGTGCAGGATTCTTTTCCTTGTATTGTTCGTATGCTCCCGCTTCCGTTTCGGCAACATAAATATTACCTTCAACATCGTACCACGCAGGTATACGCTGCCCCCACCACAGCTGGCGGCTGATGCACCAGTCTTTGATGTTCTCCATCCAGTGGCGGTACAGATTCTTAAACTTAGCCGGGTGGAACTCTATATTGTCGTTCAGTACGTTTTCCAACGCAGGCTTTGCAAGCTCCTGCATATTGCACCACCACTGCATACTCAGGCGTGGTTCTATTACAACATCCGTACGCTCACTATACCCTACCTGATTGCTATACTCTTCCTCTTTTACAAAATTGCCAGATACCTTCAGGTCTTCAACTATCTTTTTACGCACAGCAAAACGGTCTTCGCCAACATACAGTTGCGCAGCTTCGCTCAGTGTGCCGTCTTCATTCAGCGTATCTACAACCTGTAGTCTGTGTTTCTGTCCCAGGTTATAGTCATTCAAATCGTGCGCAGGCGTTACTTTCAATGCACCTGTACCAAATTCCATATCAATGTAGTCATCGAATATGATTGGTATTCTGCGATTGATAAGTGGCACAAATGCAAACTTCCCTTTCAGATGCGCATAACGCGGGTCTTCAGGGTGTACACATATTGCAGTATCGCCCAGTATTGTTTCAGGACGAACGGTTGCTATCGTTATATATTCTTCACCTTCTGTATCCAGCTTGTAGCGTACGTGATACAGTTTTGAATTGGTCTGCTTAAAGATTACCTCTTCATCGCTAAGTGCTGTTTTAGCCTTAGGGTCCCAGTTAATCATCTTTACACCACGGTAGATGTAGCCTTTGTTATACAGTTCTACAAACACACGCATTACTGCAGCGTAGTAGTTATCGTCCATGGTAAATGCAGTACGGTTCCAGTCGAGTGAACAGCCAAGTTTTTTCAGCTGTGTCAGGATGATGCCACCATACTTTTCTTTCCACTCCCATGCATATTTCAAAAACTCGTCGCGGCTCAGTTTGTTTTTGTCAATACCCTGCTCGCGCAGCATGCCTACTACCTTAGCTTCAGTAGCTATACTTGCGTGGTCTGTACCCGGTACCCACGTAGTATTATAGCCCAGCATTTTGGCACGGCGTATCAAAACATCCTGTACGGTATTGTTCAAAGCATGGCCCATGTGCAACACACCCGTTACATTCGGCGGCGGCATGACTATTGTGTATGCCTCACGTCCGTCGGGTTTAGAGTTAAAGTAGCCTGCATTGTTCCAATGTTCGTACCAATGTTTTTCTGCGTCCTGATGCTGAAAATTCTTACTGAGTTCCATGTACTGATTCTAAAAAATAAGAGTGCAAAGATAATATCTTATCCCGCTCTGCATGCAGAACCAGTAGATATTAATGCACCTGAAATATATAAAAAAACAGAGCGTCGGGTTTTGAAAAAACTCGGCACTCTGCATTTAACCAAAACAACTACAAACCTGTAAGCCGGATTCTGTAATCCCGTATGGTCCCGGGACGGTTATCATTTATCTGCGATGCTGCTCACGCATCACCTGTAGCTGCCAACCCACGCACATCGGGCGAGCAGCCCTCAAACGTACGCCTATTTGGCATTTCAGTGCGCAAGGTTTACCCCATCATATTGTTACCAACACAACGCGTAGGCTCTTACCCTACGTTTTCACCCTTACCTCTATTGCTAAAGGCGGTCATTTTCTGTGGCACTTTCTGTGTCCCGCTTTCGCAAGACCCCACCCGTTAGGTGGTGCGCTGCTCTATACTGTCCGGACTTTCCTCCCCTGCCTGCGCAGAAGCGATAACCCGGCTTGTAGTTACTTACAAAATTAACGAAAAAAGGAATGTGTTTGGGCGAAGATTTCCCAATTTTAACTACCTATTAAACCACCTACTGTCTTGTGTTTTTCTTAAACGCATCCATAAACAACTGTTGCCTTGATGTAGGTTCTTTAGCCTGTGTTTCGTCTTCTTTCACACCGCCGTGTTCTACACTCCATCCATGATATTCGCGGAAGGCATGGTATGCCCAGCTCCAGTTATACTCTTCAAAAATATCAATGCAGTCTTTCAAGTAGTTGTAGGCATCTTCTCCCGGTGCCCAGCGGATGGCGCTGAACTCACCCACATATATCTGTGCATTGTTTTTTGCCTGCCAGTCTTTTATCTCATCCAGCACTTTTCTTACAGCATCTTTATTCCAACGCTTAAGCCCCACATAGCCCGGATAGCGAAACGTCTTTTTCTTGCCGCTGATGTTTTGGTGAGTAAAGCTATGTGGTACATACATATGAAAGCTATATACCAACCCCGGCACATCTATTATTTGAAAGCGGGCAAGAGTACCTACATCACCACCCCGTGCTTCTACAATTATAGGATGGTTGGCGTCAATATCTCGTATGTCATGTGCTACAACGGATGCCAATGTGGGCCAGTTTAATGCACCATTTTCTACCTTGCCGTCTTGTGGTTCGTTGGCTATATCATAGCCCCATACGGTAGGATTATCTTTATACTTCGTTGCTATTTCTTTCCAGATGCTTATAAACTCGTCCTGCCATGTTTTGTCTGTAAACATGCGGTGGTTATAGTCTTCCATTCGCCCACCGGGTAGTGTATGCAGGTCTATCAATACCTTAATACCAAGCTCTTGGCATACGGGCAGCATTTTATCTACGTGTGCCAATGCTCCATTCAGCCAATTACGGAACTCTTCTTTATTGGCCCTATCTGCAGCCGAGTGCGGGAACCCGCCCCACGTAAGCTGCCAGCGTATATGGTTTGCGCCCCAACGACCCAACTCTCGCACGCCTGCTTCATCCAGAAAAGTAGGCACCATCATACCACGCAGACGCGGAGACTTATCAGTATAAAACTCTATCGTATTGTTTTGAGAAAAAGAGATTGCCGCCCAACAAATACATATTACCGTTACGAGTAGTCGTTTACAATTCATCATGCAAGTTTAATACAATTTGCCTGCCAGTTTGCAAGCATCAGTCATCGGTTTTTAACAATTCTATTCAAACAAACCCATCTGCAAATCCTTGCCACTGTACTTTGCTTCATGCTCTAGTAACCATTTCTTTTTAGGCAATCCGCCACCATAACCAACAAGGCTTCCGTTATCGCCTATCACTCTATGGCATGGCACAATAATGGCAATTCCGTTTTGTCCGTTGGCAGTTGCAACGGCACGTATCGCCTTCACATCACCTAGGTATATTGACTGCTTTTTGTAAGAACGCGTTTCTCCAAAAGGTATATCCAGCAAGCCTTTCCATACGCGTTTCTGAAAGTCTGTACCAATCATATTCAATGGCACATCAAAAGCCATTCTTTGCCCTGCAAAATATTCCTTCGCTTCTCTTTCCAATTGGTCAAGTAACGGATGCTCACCTGATTCATATTCCATCTGCAAAGCATCTTTTATGCGTTGCTGTATTTTTGAAAGACTGCGTCGGTATTCAAATTCAAACAGGCACACGCCATCATCTGTGGCTGCTCCCATCATTTTGCCCAGTGGTGTATCAAAGTATTTATAAACGATTGGCATTGCTTAATTCTTTATTGATGATAGCACTTATTTCTTCGGCACGGTTATATATCATGATGTGCGAACCACCTTTTATCCAATAGTTTGGGTGTATATATTCAGGTGTTATGATTTTATCTGCATCGCCATGTATATGTACTACAGGCTGCGGGTATGCTTCGTTTTGCCATAGTTGTATTGCCTTCATTGCCCATCGAACCAAATAACCATCCGTATCACGGAATACACCACTCAACATTTCTTTCTCGCTATCGGTATTCGCACCAAACAGTTTCATCACAATCTTATTGGGCCACGTAAAGAATACAGCAGGTACAACCTGTTTTGTTATGATAAACTTCATGAACTTCCCGAAGTGCGGTATCTCTTCTCTTGTCTTTGCGCTCGATACGATGATTACTTTTTTTACCGCTCTCATTTTAGCAATCTCTACCGCCAGCATACCACCAAACGACACGCCCAGCAGTATAGGGTTTTCGTCTTTTATCAATGCAGACATTTTCTGTGCATAGCAAGGCAGTTCATCATGCTCATCATATTCTGGCCAAGGCAGATGCACAAGCTGTGCATCATCAATTTTAAGGTTGGCAAATATCCTGTCATCTGCTCCCAATCCGCTAAGGCAATATATTTTTTTCATAACCGCTGTGCCATCCTAAAGTTAAGGATAGACAACAAATAAAAATGCCCCGCAAATTGCGAGGCATTAAATATTATGATGCATGCTTATTATGCTACTGTAGGTGCAAAATGCGATTTGAACGCACCAACCAAGTCAGATGCAATTATCTTACGTGTTACATCTATCATGTTTTTGAAAGCAAGTGCATGAGAAATACCATGGCCTATTACTACAGGGCTATTAACACCCAATATTGGTGTACCACCGTATATTTCAAAATTGTAGTTGTCAAGTAAAGAATCTTCTACCTTTCTTTCTTCTTTGAAGATGGTATAGATACTCTCTGCAGTTTTCAGTACTACATTACCCACAAAGCCTTCACAAACAATTACGTCTGCTTTGTTCATAAACACATCACGACCTTCTATGTTGCCATGGAAGTTAACGCCCTTGTGCTCTTTCAGCAATGGGAATGTTGCTTGTGCCAGTATATTACCTTTACCTTCTTCTTCGCCCAGGTTCAGCAAACCTACTTTCGGGTTCTCTACATTGAAGACCTTGTTAACATACAGCGAACCCATCTCAGCAAACTGCACCAGATTTTCAGGTTTGCAATCCGCATTGATACCAACGTCCAGCAACAAGTTAAACTTACCGTCAGATCTCGGAATCGGAGACGCGATAGTTGGCCTCAATATACCCTCAATGGTTTTGACACTGTACATAGCCCCCACCATCATTGCACCTGTGTTACCTGCGCTGCAAAAGCCATCGGCTTTTTGCATCTGCAGCAAACCAAAACCTACAGCTATGCTGGAGTTTGGCTTTTCTTTCAGTGCTTTGGTAGGATGCTCGTGCATGCCTATCACTTCGGGCGTATCAATGAATGTATAACGCTCTTTGTAGGGCTCCAACATTGCAAGATAAGGCGATGCAACTTTTGCATCACCTATCAGCAACAAATGCACAGACGAATCTAAGATTTGCTGAAAGTAAAGTTGAACGCCTTTAATGGCTTCCTCGGGGGCATAGTCTCCCCCCATGATATCAAACCCTATCTTCATTCAAAGAATGGAGTTATATTATTGATTTTGTTCGCCTTCAGCTGCAGTTGCAGGTGCTTTGTCTATCACAACACGACCACGATAGAACAATTTACCTTCTACCCAATGTGCGCGGTGACGCAGGTGAGTTTCGCCTGTTGCTGAATCTACACTCCAAGTTTCTGCAGTCGCTTTGTAGTGTGTACGACGCTTTGCACTACGTTGCTGAGAGTGACGTCTTTTAGGATTTGGCATTGTATTTAAATTTTACTTCGTTTTACGATTATTGTTTGATTTATCTTTCAAAGCCTCAAGGCCTTTCCAAATATCATTTTTAGGTTTTTCTTCAGGCTCTGTCAGCTTATCCAGCAGTTTCAGCGCCTCAGGGTTGCATTCGGTAGTACCGTCTGCTTTTTCGGGGTGTACTCGTTGCAATGGCACGCTCAGCAATAAGAATTCATATATCCAGTTACTGATGTCCAATACCGTTTCGCTACGGGGGATGAAAACTACGTCTGAATCTTCATCTATTTCTTCCGCTTCTTCAGTTCCTGTCAGCTTTATCACAAGATCAAACTCGTCCCAAAGCCTCATCTTAAAATCGTCTCCGCACCTGTCGCAAGCTACCGTAATACTGCCGTCTATATCGAAATGACAAAGGAAGAAATTGTTTTTTTTATCGAAACGCAATGTTACCAGTGCATCCAGATCTTTAAAATCGGCATCTTCCTTGCCTTTTTCTTCTACAAAACGATCATTAAGCTCGTACTGAAACGTATGAACGCCAAGCTTTAACCCTTGCCATGCAATCTCATATTCACGATTATGTTTCATCTTCGCTCTGACCTGTTTTACGAAACTACCACCCTGCTAGTACAAATATTATATTTCTAATATTCACAAAACACTCAAAATCAACCATCTGCAACAACACCCGTACCAACACCCTGTCAAAAAACTTCAATGGGGTGCAAAGGTAGCAAAATTATTGATTTTTACAGCATTTTATTTCTTTTCAATAAAAAGGAATATAACACCTGTTCTACAGGCTGGCTCAAATCTACAGGTACCATATCTATATGGTACTGGTGACATTTATTTTCAATTTCCTTGCGGAAGGCTTCCATCTTATTTATATATACATCTTTCACCTGGTTGGGTTGCAGTTTCAGGCGCTCGCCCGTTTCCATATCCACAAACTCATATGGCCTGTTGTCAAAATCAAAAGTCACTTCCCTGCTCCCTTCCATTATATGAAACAAAATAACCTCGTGTTTATTATACTTCAGGTGTTGCAATGCAGCAAAAAGCTCATCTGCATGTTCTGCATCATCCATCATATCACTGAATACTACAATTAACGACCTGCGGTGCATCTGCTCAGCTACTTCGTGCAGGGCTTTGGCAGCATTTGTAGCTGTTTGTTTCGGTTCAGCTTTTAGTTGTTTTTCCAATTCATGCGTCAGCATGCGGTAGTGTGTATGCGAGCTGCGGCATTCAGACAAGTATTTTAATTCACTGTCAAACAAGGCCAGTGCCGAAGCATCTAATTGTCGCTTCAGCAATTGTATCAACCCCGCAGCAGCTAGGCAGGCAAAGTCTATTTTGCGCATACTTCCGTCCTTTGTAGCAAAATGCATGGATGCAGAAGTATCTACCACCAAACAACAGCGTAGGTTGGTTTCCTCCTCATACTTCTTTACAAACAGCTTATCCGTTCTGCCATACACTTTCCAGTCTATATGCCGCAGGGCATCCCCCTGATTATACAGCCTATGCTCTGCAAACTCTACCGAAAAACCATGAAACGGGCTCTTGTGCAGTCCTATAATAAACCCCTCTACCACTTGTCTGGCTATCAGTTCCAGACTATCGGCAAGGGTATGTTGTGTAATATTCATCTTAAAATCAAGGCAATAGCCTAAAGTTAAGCTGAAGATAGAGCCTTATAAAATAAATCTTTGCTAAAAAATCTAATGCTTTAAGCAGGCTATGAGTTGTACAATTAAATTATTACTTTTATCTTCAACCGTTAAAATGACTTTTTCATGAAATTTCGCACCGGTACTCTACTGGCTTTAGCTATATTAGTTACTCTGGGATTAAGTTCTTGCACTCGCGAATATATATGCCAATGTACCATCACGTATTCTGGACAGGCAGGCCTGCCCGATACTGCTGTGCAAGAGTATGCTATCAGCAATACCAAGAAAAAGGCAAAAGCTAAATGTGAAGAAAACTCTGCTACTTTCGACCGTGACGGCATCAAAGCAGTAGAAACCTGCGAACTCTACTAATCAGAATTCGTTATTTTTGCCATCAGTAATATGGCACAGACAAACAGCAACAACGCTATTTTTTATATAAAACGCATTACAGGCTTATTACTGCTGCTAGCAATGGCAGCAGTTTTTTTTATATCTGCTATCAGCAAACTGACAGATATTGAGCCATTCCAATGGACATTCGTAGGCTTTGGCATAGGCAATATGTTATGGGCTTCTGTTATTGCCCACTTGTTTATCGGGTTCGAGTTGCTGATTGGTGTATTTCTGCTGGCACACATTTACCTTAAAGAAGTTACCTATCCTGTTACAATCGGCTTTCTGGCTATCCTTACTATTTATCTGGTTGTATTAATCATTCAACAGGGCAATACAGGTAACTGTGGCTGCTTTGGCAATTGGATATATATGAACCCGCTGCAGGCTATCTGGAAAAACCTTGCCATGATAGCTGCATGTTTTGTATTAATGCGCATCTACCCTGTTAAACCATATAAAGGACAGGAATGGATAGCCGCAGTACTTGGTATGGCAGCCATCGTTACTACGTTTATTATTTCACCACTAAACATCAGCAATACACCTACGGTAGTTAACAGGCCTATCAACCTGGAACTGCTTTATAAAGATGCAGCTAACAAACCTGCAGCTGAGTTGCGCACAGGCAAACACATCATAGCTTATATGAGCCTTACATGCCCGCATTGCAGAAAAGCTGCCTACTTGCTGCATGTACTCAAAAAGCAAAATCCGGGAATTCCCGTGTATCTGGTACTTAGCGGACACCCGGATAACAAAGAGGCATTCTTCAAAGAATCTCATGCAGAAGACTTGCCCTTCTTGCTGTTTAAAGACATTGCAGCGTTTCAGGAAATGGCGGGAGACTCTGTACCTGCCATCTATTGGGTAAACAATGGCACCATAGAAAAAGAAAGTACTTACCTGCAATTAGACCCTTCTGATATCAAAGACTGGTTAAGGCAGTAACTTTGCATAAATACACCAAGCACTACTAATGAGTATAGACAATATAGACATCGACAATAACGAGCTGGAAGAAGTGTGGGACGATGATGATCCTGAACTGAGTGAGCAGGAAGGTGAAATAGTGCCCGTAGAGCGTACTCGCCTTGTTATCAGCCGCGGGCAGGAAAGCATGCGTATCGACAAATACCTGATGATACGTATTGAAGGTGCTACGCGCAATAAAATACAACAGGCAATAGAAGACGGGCTGATAACGGTAAACGGACAGCCTACAAAATCTAACTATAAGATACGTACCAATGATGAAATCATCGTCTTCGACAGCCGTGGTGAAGTATCAGAAGAAGTGATTCCGGAGGAAATGCCATTGAACATTGTGTATGAAGATGACGACCTGATGATCATCAACAAACCCGATGGTATGGTGGTACACCCCGGTTGTGGCAACTACACAGGCACATTGGTAAACGGTCTTGCATGGTACCTGCATGTAGAAGATATTGAAAACAGTGCACTGCCACGCGTGGGATTAGTACACCGTATAGATAAAGACACAAGCGGATTGCTGGTTATTGCCAAAACTGATGCTGCCATGAGCAATCTTGGCCTGCAGTTCAAAAAGCATACCGTACACAGGCGCTATATAGCACTTGTATGGGGCAATCTGGAGGAAGACGAAGGCACCATAAACGTAAACGTGGGCCGCAACCTGCGCTTCCGCAAAATAATGGACACCTTCCCGGATGGCGATTATGGGAAAGAAGCCATCACCCACTATAAAGTATTGCAGCGCTTCAACTATGTAACGCTGATAGAGCTGCGTCTGGAAACAGGACGTACGCACCAGATACGTGTGCACATGAAGTCTATCGGTCATCCGCTTTTCAACGACCAGACCTATGGTGGCAACTATATTGTAAAAGGAACAGTATTTACTAAATACAAACAGTTTGTAGAAAACTGTTTCAAAATACTGCCTCGCCACGCATTGCATGCTAAAGAACTGGGGTTCAAGCACCCTACAACTGGCGAATGGGTTCAGTTCAACTCAGAACTGCCGGATGAAATGAAGCAGGTAATTGAACGATGGGATACTTACACATCGGGCATGACCAGACAGCTAAAGAACAGCCTTGACGGGAACAATTGACAAATAAATTAAAACAATTCAATATAAGTCGTTTTTTACGGCTGAATTTCTTAATTTGACAACATCAAAGCAACGGTAAGGCAGAATTTAACAACAGTTAATTATGATTTAACCTACTTTTGTATTGATAGTTAATTTTTACAAAACAACTGATTATGTTTTTATCAGCGATTAATCCACAGTTATTGTGGTCTATGCCAAGTGGTGGTGAGTGGATCATTATATTGCTAGTAGTCATCATCTTCTTTGGTGGTAAGAAAATACCTGAGCTCGCACGCGGTATTGGTAAAGGCATCCGCGAGTTCAACGACGCCAAAGAAGGCGTTAAGAGCGAGATTGAAGCAGGTATGAAAGAGAAGAAAGCTGAATAAGCTATCGGTTGGTTTATCCCCGCAATTTAGATTTCAAACACTTCCCCGATAAGAGGAGTGCATTGTTTAACCACTAAAACCGAAACAATATAAATGCTTAAAACATTTGTGTTTGGGTCTGTTTTCGTGCTGTTTTCAACAGCTTCTTACGGACAGTCATCTTCTGCTCCTGCCTCTAAACGGGCAGCTAAGGCAGATACGATTGTTGTCCGCAAGCCCGCACTCAATTCTAAAGGTACCATAGCACTGCCTATAGCCATAGCTATGCCTAAGGCAGTACAACCAAAGCCTAAGGTTTACAAGCCTGTTCCGTTGGCTCACGAAAAAGAGTACTACGGTTCTATGAGCGGCTTTGTAAATGAGTTTGTGACTAAATATTCTCGCACACACAATCAAACCATTAATGTAGTTCACGGCCGCAGCAACACACAATTCCCATTGATGGAAAACGTGTTGCAAAAGCACGAAATTCCAAAAGAACTGAAGTATTTGGCGGTTATCGAATCTGCATTAAATAACAAAGCTGTTTCTCATGCAGGTGCAGTAGGCCCATGGCAATTAATGGCACCTACTGCCCGACTAATGGGGCTGAAAGTGGGCAAAGGACGCGATGACCGTACCGACTGGTACAAATCGACCAATGCAGCAGCCAAATATCTGGTTACACTTTATGAAGACCTCAACGACTGGTTGTTGGTAGTAGCGGCTTACAACAGTGGCCCTACACCCATAAAACGCGCCATTGCCAAAACAGGCAGCAGCAATTTTTGGGACATTAGAAAATATCTGCCAAAAGAAACACAAGGGCACGTACTTGCATTCATAGCTACAGCTACTATATTCGAAAACATGGGCAAATTCATGAAGCCTGGAGAAGGTAGTGTAGCAGATCTTGCTAATCCTGCTGCTGCAGTTGCTCCACCAAAACCACGTTTTACGCCCGAAGAGCTTAAAATGATGGCCATCGTAAAGCTAACAGAACCCATGAGCATGGATTTGCTGATACATGAACTGGGGCTTGACAAAAAGCTGATGGAGAAATGGAATGAGGACTACGACATGTATGAATACAATATTTACCCTGAAGAAACATATAGCCTGAGGCTACCAAAAGACAAGCTGGAAAGCTTCCTGAACCAGAAAGAATACCTGCAGCGCAAGTCAAAACAAGTATTCAGTGCGCAGAACATGTAAAAAATCAGGAAAATATTTTTGCGTTATATAATTTTACCTTACCTTTGCAGTCCTTAAAATAAATAAGTATAATAAATGGCAAATCATAAAGCAACCAAAAAAGACGTACGTCAGAGTGAAAAACGCCGTGATCGTAACCGTTACTATGGTAAAACTACCCGTAACGCAATCCGTACGCTTTTAGCCATTACAGATAAAACTGAAGCTGCGGCTCAACTGCCAAAAGTTATCTCTATGATAGATAAACTGGCTAAACGTAACGTTATACATAAGAACAAAGCTAGCAACCTGAAATCAGGTATCGTTAATAAACTGAACGCACTGGCATAATTCAGTTCTTTTAAACTATTTTAGAGCCCGGATATTTTATATCCGGGCTTTTTATATTTACCCATCAATTCAAGTACCATTCAGAAATGAAAAAACTGGTTTCTGTTCTGTTAACCATCCTATCGGTGGCAGTTGGCGCATTATTCATCTATTCAGCATATACCAAGCTATATACCATACAAAGCTTCGAGAGCTTTCAATATAGCATAGTAGAATATGTAAAACTACCATGGCTGGTAGCAGCTATTGGTGGAAGATACCTGATTGGTGTTGAAATGGGACTGGGCATACTACTCATCACCCACCTTTGGGGCAAAAACAAATGGGCACCAAAGGCTGCGGCTATTCTTACAATTATATTCAGCATATACCTAGTATACCTGTGGATATATGCAGGTGATGATATAAACTGTGGCTGCTTTGGCGATGCTATCTGGATGTCTCCTTCTGCATCGCTCATCAAAAATGCAGGTTTGCTAATTGCCTTACAGATTATTACACGCTACCACAATGGCTTCAGAAACGCTAAACTTGCATGGACGGGCGCAGCCATAGCTATTGCATGTTCTATTGTTCCGTTTATACTCTACCCTCTTCCCGATACACATCCGCAATGGTTACAAAAAGGCAGGTTTCAACTAGACATGACAAAGCTATACGAACCCGGCAAAACAGATACACCAACTGTTGACCTACGCAAAGGAAAGCATGTCATTGCCTTCTTCAGCCTAAAATGCCCGCATTGCCAGATTGCTGCTTACAAAATGCACATCATGAAAGCCAATAATCCTTCACTGCCATTCCAAATGGTAATTGCGGGAAAGGATGAAAATAAAGCCGAATTCTTCAAAAAGACAAAAGCTGAAAACATTCCTTACACAAAACTGAAAGGTGAAGATTTTACCAATCTGGTAGGCTTCAGCTGGCCTGTTATCTATCTGGTAAAAGACGGATGGGTAGAAGCACAAACCGACTATGTAACCATGAGCCAGGGAGCTATTGAAGACTGGTTGGCAAAGCCATAGTATTGTCATTCTTCCTACCTCTATCCCACTCGCCCAATTTTGGCTCGGTAATTGTTTTATTACTGATAGAAGAATAAAAAATATTGTAACTCAACACAATATCGAAGAACGCTAAACGTTATGTTAAAATATTGTGCTGACACAATAAATTGATTATCGGTTAAAAGCTTACTTATGTCTTACAAAATGCCCTTGAAACAGACTACCCCAAAGTCTAAATGGATGACAGTAGCATTGGTTTGTGTGTATATAGTAATTGGCATCTTCATAGTCTTGCACAAATAATATAGCCACAATAAACTATTGCCTATTTTCATTGTCTGAATAGAATAACATCAGGCATATGAAAAAATTGGTTTACCTGCTTTTTCTGATTCTTACCTTCTACAAAACAGAAGCGCAAACATATTTTCCGCCAATATCAGGAAACACGTGGGACACGGTTGCCCCTACTTCACTTGGCTGGTGTCTTGATAGCCTCAATTCCGTTTACAATTACCTTGGTCAGAAAAACACTAAAGCTTTCATTATACTGAAAGACGGCAAGATAGCATTGGAAAAATACTATGGTACTTTCACTAAAGACAGCGTTTGGTATTGGGCATCTGCAGGCAAAACACTGATAGGCTTTTCAACAGGCATGGCGCAGGAACAAGGCTACCTTAAGATTAGTGATACTACAAGCAAATACCTGGGCAATGGGTGGACGTCACTATCTCCCGCACAGGAAAAAGCCATTACCATACGTCACCAGCTTACAATGACTACAGGACTAGATGATGGTGTTAGTAACAGCGATTGCACAGATCCTGCATGCCTGCAATACAAAGCAGCTCCCGGCACACGATGGGCATATCACAATGCGCCGTTTACACTAATGCACAAAGTGCTTGATAATGCAACCGGCAATTTTACTTTGTTTTTTAACACAAAGCTGCGCAACAAAATAGGAATGGGTGGTATATGGCTGAAAAGTGCAGGCAGCGACACCTTCAATATCGTATATTATAGCACACCACGTGGCATGGCTCGCTTTGGGCTGTTGTTACTAAACAAAGGCATCTGGAACACAGATACACTACTACACGATACCGCTTATTTGCGACAAATGACAACCCAATCGCAAAGCCTCAATTTATCCTACGGCTACCTTACATGGCTAAATGGCAAGAGCAGCTACATGATTCCTCAATCGCAGTTGGTATTCCCTGCATCACTGGTACCTAACGCACCTGCAGATATGTTTTGCGCACTAGGCAAAAACGACCAGAAGATATACGTCATCCCGTCTACTAATATGGTTGTAATACGCATGGGCAACGATGCCGGTTTCCCTGCACTTGCAGTATCCGGTTTCGACAACGAGTTATGGAGTAAACTGAAAGATATATTCTGTACACCAACAAGTAGTATAAGCACTATCAACAATAGTAACATAAGCCTATACCCCAATCCTGCTAATGATATTATCAACATCAATGCCCCCATTGATTACACAGCATCATTGCATAATATCGCAGGCCAAATAATCGCGACATATAACATCACTAAAGGCTCAAACAGCATCAATACCCAACAACTGCAGGCAGGAACTTACTACATAAGACTGAGCAACCAACAGGAGAACAAAACCATCCGATTTGTAAGGCAATAGCTATCTGAAGTAGCGCTTCAATTTAAGAAACTGCTTCTCAAACAGGTGGTAAGAAAGCATGCTGATGCCTATTGACAAGACAAATGAAACAAGTGCAAATACTACTGCCCATAGTGCAGTATCAATATCCCAATGCAGCTTTTCAAACACACGTTTCAGCAGATTGATAACAAGCGTGTGATAAATATAAAAGCCATACGTATAAAGCCCCAACTTACTCAGTACATTTCCATCACCAATCCTGAATTTGGTATCTGACGGCAATGTAAAAATGATGAGTAAGGCAAATATTGCTCCTAATATACAAGTAGCCCATACAAATGGTGCGTCCCCCTGCAATTGAGAAAACAGCACCACTGCTATCAACACTGCAGCTGCGTACAAGCGCTTTGTGGTAATGGATATTTTGTTTACAGCATTCAACAGACGTTCTTTATGGTTCAATAACAAGTACGCAGGTATAGCACCATATGCAAACAAGTCAATATTAGTCAGCAATTCGCTGGTAGATAATCCATGGTTTACAAAATACCCCCTCGCAACAACAGACAGTATAAGACATGATGCTATCAGCTTTGGCAAAGATTTGATATTGATAAAGTATAGTAACAACCCCCACACTATATAAAAATGCTCCTCTATACACAATGACCACATAACACCAAGCGGCGATGCATTTGGGACATCGTGCGTTAGTATCATCTTATAGTTCTCCAGAAACAATGCAGACACCAACCAATTGGGTTCGTACCCCACAGCAGAGCTATTGAGGTGAATGATATTTAGTAAATACGGTGTAATGAACGCGATAAAAATAGCCAGATAAAACAATGGCCAGATACGCAACACGCGCCTAGCGAAAAAGTGTTTTAGGTTCAGCGTACCAGTTCTTTCCTTCTCTTCATAAATAATGTAGGTAATCAAAAAGCCACTCAGCACAAAAAAGAATTGTACTCCTATACCTCCGCCTTTCCGCAATGCATCAAACCACGGGAAGGCTACTATGGGCAAATGATGCAGAAACACTTTGAAGCATGCAAAAAAACGCAAGGCATCAAATGTGTGAAAATGATGCCTTGTTGTATGATTTTGTATAACTTCTTTCGTTTGCATTATTCTGCGGTCTCTTCTATACCTTCCTGATCTTCCATTGATATAGATTGTGCGGTTGACATAGCATTTTGTGCTCCTTGCATATCGCCTTTTGCCTGATAAAGCTGCGCTAATAGCTGATACCCGTTTGCATCGCGCGATGCCATTTTCAGGTATTCATTCATTACTGCTATAGCATTATCCATCTTACCTATGCTCGCCAGTGCAATCGCAAAGTTTTGATAAAGTGTTTCGTCTTTAGGCTCTTTCTGCACTGCCAGCTGGTAATAGTATGCAGCATTTGCATAGTCTTTGGCATTCATAAACTGCGTAGCCTTAAAACCATAGTACGATGTATCCGGTTTTGTAATTGCTACTAAGGGTGTATTATCTGCTTTTACCACCATGATGGTATTTGATGGTGGGAAGTAGCCACCCTGCAGCAGTTCTTTATCTATAAAGCGAGAGAAGAATATACCGTAAGTATATTTCCTGCTGCTGCGCTCTCTGTAGCGTACATAGTCTACAGCCACTCGCGGGTTGTTCAATGCCTTCTGATAGTGCCACATAGGCTCTATACAGTTGGTCAATATCAGTACAGAGTCTTTGGTATTGTACAGGTCTTTTTCTTTAGCCAGCTTAAAGAATGCCTGCTTGATGCTGTTCATATAATAGTCGGTCTCATAATGACCGTAAGCACCATCAATACCACCTGTAAACTCATTGAAGTATACTATTTGGTTAGGATGGTTAGCCGCTACCCATTTAACAGGCAGGAATAAACCGATTACCAATACTGCAATAACTGCATACTTTACTTTCACATCTTTGAAGTGATCGTATATTCCACTGAATGTAAGCGCTGCCAATACTATCAGCAACGGATAGATAAACAGTAAGTGCCTCCATCCATCGTACAGTGGAGAATGTTTATAAACGATATACACCCAAGGGAACAATGCCACAAAGAACAGGAACAGCAATGCCGGCATTTTTTGTTGCTTGAAGTAGAACAACAAAGGTGATAGCACAATACCAACAAGTATAATAATTGGTGTAGTGATAAATATCCACAGTGGTATGTAGTTGGCCGGAACACCCTGACTCATAATATGCCTGTCATCAAACAGCATACGTATTCCCATAGAGAAGTTAGACATTTCAGACAATGCGCTAAATGGATTGCTCAATGGAGCTTCCAATGCATATGGCCAGAATATCAACCCAGCAAAATAGCCTACAATACCTGTTGCTACAGCATATACTATTGTGCGCTTCATCTCTGTGCCAAACATTGCATAGTTTTTCCTCCATATAAAGAAGTATTCTATACCAATAGCCACGAACAGGAATGGTATCAGCAACAAACCACCCACACGTACACCTATTGCCAAGCCAATGGACAAAGCAAGCCATAATGCATCCTTCCATGTAGGCTTAGGGAATGCTGCTACAAACCTGCAAATGTAATACACACCCATCGTCATACCCAACGCAAATGGTATATCCTTCGGATTGTACATAGACTCTCCAAAGAACCTTGGCGATAAAAACAGCAATACAGATGTAAGAAAAGCTGCCCCCCATCCTTTATACCTCTTAGCTAACAGAGATGCATACACTATCGTCAGGAAACCGAATATCGCAGTAATAAAGTGGCGTGTATTATACTCATCGGTCGGCAATATTTTGTTCACCGTCACACACAGCAAATCAAATAAGCCACCATAGTAGTACACGTTCTTAAACGTCAATGCACCTTTATCGGCTCCACCTGTAGCAAAGTAATTATATACATGCTCGCCATAGGTGTTCTGTGTGTACTCATCACCACTGATACCAAAATCTTTACTCACCCAAAGCATAATGATGCACATTACAGCCCAAGTAATGAGTGTCAGTTTCTTAGCATTAATTTTATTGAGAAAGTCCATGAAAGCTGTATTATTTACTATTCTTTATGATGCTTTTTACCTTAAGTATTTCTTTGAACATGGCTATCGAGTCTCTTATCAATTGTATCTTACTACCTTCTATAGCCTGCCACGTAATAGGCATTTCTTTTATTCGGATACCATAATAATGCGCCCTTGTCAGTATTTCCACATCATGCGCCCATCCATTGGTTTGCAACGCTCCAAACAATTTCTTTGCAGTTGCTTTACCATACAATTTAAAGCCACACTGAGAGTCTTTAACCTTTAGCGGTGTAAGTACTCGTACGATGATATTGAAAACATTACCCGCCAGTTTGCGCTTAAATGTTTCGCTGATGATAGTAGATTGATGATGCTCTCTGGAGCCTATGTAAATGGTATTTGTATCCAATACTCCGTTTTCGGCTTTCAGCCAATTTATAATTTCGTTAGGACTGGTAGCCATATCAGCATCAAGTGTCAGTACAAAGGCATTAGATGCATGCAAAACGCCATTCTTTAATGCCCCACCCTTACCAGTATTCTGCTGATTTACAAGCGTTATTTTATCTGTATTTGCCTTATAAAAACTATGCTCCTGAAGTTTGGTATAGGTATCGTCTTTGCTGCCATCGTTCACTATCACTACATCGAATGTTCCTTTCCATTCTTTTGCAAACGATTCCAACCCTTTATACAACAGACTTATCCTGTCCGATTCATTGTAGCACGGTATGACCAACGATAGGGCTACACCCTCTGTTCCTGCATTCATAAATAGAGATATCGATACTAAAGTCTATTGTCGGTAAATATAAATTAAAGCAGTGAAAAACCACTACAGCAAAGCCTTTGATTGCAAAAAAATACGCCCCGGAATTTCTTCCGGGGCGCTAATCTTTTCGGTATAATATAAATTATTAACCTTCTTGATTTTCTGTTGCAGGTGCTTCACCTTCAGCAGCATCAGCTTCAGCAGCATCAGCCTCTGCTTCTGCAACTTGTGCAGCAGCTTTAGCAGCATACTTTTCTTCCACTTTGCGTACAGACTCGCTCATTGCTGCATGACGTTTGTCTGCTTTGTGTTGACGATGAGACTCTTCGCGTTTAGCTACCAGTTGCTCATGATCAGCATTCCAACTTTCAAATTTCTCCCATGCAGTTTTTTCGTCAAATAAGCCGAGGCTAACACCACGCATAAGGTGTTTCAGGTACAATACACCTTTGAAAGACAGGATACGGCGGCAAGTATTTGTTGGTTGCGCACCTTGTTGCATCCAGTACAATGCACGTTCGCGGCTCAGACGTACTGTAGCAGGAACTGTAAGCGGATTGTAAGTACCGATTTTTTCAATGAATTTACCATCGCGAGGTGCTACGCTGTTTGCAGCTACGATGAAATAGAACGGGCGCTTTTTTGACCCGTGGCGTTGAAGACGAATCTTAACTGACATAAATAATAGAAATTATTTGTGTTAACAATAATTTTAAGGATTGCGAAGTTAACTAAAAACTCCTGAATTCTAAAATTAAATTCAGATTAATAATCAGTTAACCCCTGTTTTTTCAATAATTTATGATTTAGCGCCTGCCAAATGGTGGCATTCCCATGCCCATACCACCCGGCATCATACCTTTCATTTTGTTCATTTGCCCCATCATTTGGCGCATTTGCTCAAACTGTTTCATAAAGGCATTTACCTCTGCTATATCCTTACCACAGCCCTTGGCTATGCGCTTACGGCGGCTTCCGTCTATCACATCCGGATTATTACGCTCATACGGTGTCATGGAGTTGATAATAGCCTCTATGCCCTTAAACGCATCATCCGAAATATCAATATCTTTTATAGCCTTACCAACACCGGGTATCATAGCCAACAGGTCTTTAATATTACCCATTTTCTTAATCTGGTTGAGTTGTTCTTTAAAATCTTCAAAGTCAAATTTATTGGCACGGATTTTCTTTTCCAGCTTTTTAGCCTGTGCTTCGTCAAACTGCGCCTGAGCACGCTCTACGAGGGTTGTTATATCACCCATACCCAGTATACGCTGTGCCATACGCTCCGGATAGAATACATCCAGCGTATCCAGCTTTTCGCCCATGCTCACAAACTTGATAGGCTTATCTACTGTGTATTTGATGGTCAAAGCCGCACCACCACGTGTGTCACCATCCAGTTTGGTCAGTACCACACCGGTAAAGTCCAGCCTGTCGTTGAATGCTTTGGCAGTATTCACCGCATCCTGACCTGTCATTGAATCGACAACGAACAAGATTTCGTGCGGCTGCACAGCAGCTTTGATGTTGGCAACCTCTGTCATCATAGCCTCGTCTACAGCCAAACGGCCCGCAGTATCTATAATAACTACGCTGTTACCATTCTTTTTTGCTTCTGCAATGGCGTTTTGCGCTATCGCGACAGCATTTTTATTTTCAGGCTCGCTATATACAGGTACTTTAATCTGCTCACCCAATACTTTCAACTGATCCATCGCCGCAGGGCGGTAGATGTCTGCAGCTACCAACAAAGGGTTTCGGCCTTTTTTGCTCTTCAAGAAGTTGGCAAGCTTACCACTGAAGGTTGTTTTACCCGACCCCTGCAAACCTGCTATCAGTATAACAGTCGGCTTTCCATTCAGGTCTATTTCAGCTTCTTCACCACCCATCAAATCCGCCAGCTCATCCTTCACAATCTTCACCATCAACTGGCCAGGAGATACTGATGTCAATACCTTCTCGCCCATTGCTTTGTCCTTTACCCTATCGGTAAATTCCTTAGCTATCTTAAAGTTTACGTCGGCATCTACCAATGCACGGCGTATTTCTTTTATAGTGGTCGCAACATTTATTTCCGATATACGTCCCTCGCCCTTTAATTGCTTAAAGGCACCTTCGAGGCGTTCACTGAGATTTTCAAACATAGTCCTGTATCTTCTGAAAGGATTGCAAAGTTAAAGAAAACAGCCATACGGCGAAATGTAAATAACCCGATTCCCTTACCTTTATTGTATGATACTATTAGCCGTACTGGTTCCTTGGCTGTCATTCTTTCTGCGGGGCAGAATATTGAGGGGAATTATATGTCTCTTGCTGCAAATTACCCTTATAGGTTGGTTGCCGGCAGCAATTTGGGCAGTTTCAGACCTGCACAACCGACGGGCTGAAAAACGACACCGTAGAATGCTTGCCGCCATTAATAGCCGTAATTAATGACGCTTGGCTTGTTTTTTTGAATAGTGAATGATATTTTTACTAAAATCTTAAACTTCAGCTTGTGAAAAAGATATACAGCCTTTCTTTAATCCTGATAGCTCTGGTAGCATTTAGCTCTTGCAAAAAAGAATTTACCTGCCAGTGCAAGATCAACTATGTTGTTAATGGTAAAGTGCAAAACATGACTACTACCAGCAACGTCATCAGAACAGTGAAAAAAGAAGAGGCACAAAACCAATGTAAATACTATGAAACTGAAGAAGATTATCTGACACAAAAAGCTGTAGTTCAACACTATTGCGAAATAAAATAATTAGTTCCTTACAACATCATATGTCAGCCGTGCCATATGCACGGCTTTTTTCATAACCACATGTTTGCGGGTAAATATGTATTGTATTAATATTGTATCATATTTAATCCCTTTTTTATGAAAAAAATCGCCCTTATTTTGCTTGCAGGTGCTTTAATTGCATCTTGTAAAAAAGACTATGTATGTAAGTGTACCAGTACTGCAACCATCCCCGGCTTTGGTACTGTAGATAGTTCGTTTACTATTGACATCAAAAAAGCTAAAAAGAAAGATGCTGAATCTAAATGCAGTGCAAACGAGAATTCAGCATCAGGCAGCTATATGGGTTTCACTATAAGCTATGTAACAGAGTGCGACATTTAATATAGGTTATACCTGCACGCCAAAAAAGCCCCTTTCCAAAAGGGGCTTTTTTTATGTACATTAGACATAGCAATGAACATAAGGATTATTAAATATTCCATACCACTGCTTTTCAATATCGGTGCGTGGCGCAGCTTTCACTACACAGGTTTTGTGACATGGGCGCCAGTGGTCTTTGGCTTTGTGATAATACCCTTGTTTGAACTGTTTGTAAAACCCGACCATAGCAATCTTGATGCCCACGAAGAAGCCATGGCAAAAGATGACCGAATCTATGATTGGATTCTGTATTGCATTGTACCTATTCAATATACGGTCCTTTATCAGTTCCTGACACATATTACAGACCCCGGACTTACCACAGCTGATACAATAGGGCGCATCATGACCATGGGATTGATGTGCGGCGTAATGGGCATTAATGTAGGGCATGAGCTGGGCCATCGTGTTAACACTACTGAGCAAACAATGGCGCGCATGTTGCTGCTTACATCGCTATACATGCACTTCTTTATAGAGCATAATCGCGGACACCATAAGCATGTAGGTACCGAAGCAGACCCGAGCACTGCAAGACGCAACGAATCTTTATACCTATTCTGGTTCAGAAGCATATCGGGCGTGTATCGCAATGCATGGAAGATTGCAAGCGAAGAGCAACAAAAGAAAGGCAAATCTTTCCTGCAAAATGAAATGCTGCATTATCAACTGATACAAATCGCCTTCCTAACTGCAATAGGTTATGTATGGGGACTGCAAGTACTTGGCTACTTTATTATTGCTGCCATAATTGGTATTCTGTTGTTAGAAACAGTGAACTACATAGAGCATTACGGACTCTTCAGGAAACCGCTGGGCGAAGGTAAATATGAACGTGCTATGCCCGAACACAGCTGGAATAGCGACCATGTGCTGGGGCGCATTATGCTCTTCGAACTGAGCCGCCACAGCGACCATCATTATCTGGCAAGCCGCAAGTATCAGTTGCTGCGCTACCACGATAAATCTCCACAACTGCCAACAGGCTACCCCGGCAGTATGATACTGGCGATGATACCGCCATTATGGTTCAGCGTGATGAACAAAAAGATTGATAACAACCAATGAGATACATACCCATAATATTGGCTGCAGTCTTATGTAGCTGTGGTAACAGCACAAAAAATAATAACAGTGCTAAAAACAACGCAGTAACAGTACCAACAACCGACACTTTGGCTGTTAAGGATTCTGTACTTAACGACCCAAACACAACATCAGACGACTATGCAAATTACTATCTGGTAGTTGCAGATACGGGTACTGACTATTACACAATGGATGCTGCCATGTACAGGCTGGCAAAGCAATCGCACATGGATATCGATACGCTCAACAGGTATTACAATGCAAAGAAGAAAAAGATAGTGCTACGCGAAGATGACGCTGACGAAGCTTATGCGGGTGAATACATATCGGTGCGTTTCCCCCATGCAAACTTTAGTATTGAATATCTGGACAGCTATACCATACAAGCGCGCGAAGGAACTATGTGCATACTTGCAGGTATATACGAAACACAGCAGGCTGCTGATTCTGTTCTTAGGATTGTAAAACCCAATGCACCAAAAGCTTTTACAATGAAGAGTAAAATATACATCGGCTGCATTCATTAATCAGGTAGAGACTATTATGGGAAACGAAGTTATCAGCTACCTGTCAAAACACATTAAGCTATCGCCCAGGCAGAAAGAGCTTATTGAAAAATGCACCATTGTAAAAAGCTACACGAAGGGGACAATACTGCTGCGTCAAGGTAACATTGCTAATGAAAGCTATTTTGTACTGAAAGGAATTGTCCGTAGCTATGCAATAAATGATAACGAACAAGAAACAACTATAGAGTTTTACCCGGAAGAACAAGCCATAATACCACTTACCTATGGAAAAAGAATACCTTCTACTCACTTTCTGGAATGTCTTGAAGACTGTACACTCATCATCAACAATCCTGAATACGAACAAGAGATGTTTGCTAAGTACCCTGAATTTGAATCTATCTGTAGAGTGATGGGCGAAGTAATGATGGCGCAACTACAGGAATCGTTTACAGACTATAAAACCCGCAAACCTGAAGAACGCTACCTGTATATTATGGAACACAGGCCTACCCTGCTGCAGCGTGTACCTCTCTACCAACTGGCAAGTTATCTGGGCATCAAACCTGAGTCGCTAAGCAGATTGCGAAAAAGGCTTACTAAGAACAATTAACTCCATTCTTGACAAACATCAATAACTAAGGCATATACCACAGATAGCTTTGCATGCTGTAAATAAGACAGTTATATGCAATTCAGAAACATCATTTTATCGGCAGCACTTGCACTGACCACAACCGTAACATTTGCGCAAACAGGCATCCGCGACACTGTACGATACAACCACTACGCAGGCACTTCTCTCTGGTCGTTGCGCAACTTCTTTCCCAATGGCGGTGACTTTTATGAATTGGACTACGGACATCGTCTGTCAAAAAAAGAGTTTCTGGTAGCAAGAGCCATTACGTGGAAATATGATGCACCACTCGGCATACCATTCGGCTCTCCCGATTTGGGTAACGATTCTGTAAAATACCCCGGCTATGTACGTGCATGGGGTTTGGGTGCAGGCTATCAGCGTTTTATATACAGGCGTTTATTTGCGGCTGCTTATACCACCGGTTTTATTCAAAACTTTCATGGTACCGGTAAAGGGAAAATGCAAAGTGGCTTTCAGCTTTTCCTGCAGGCGAAAGTTGGTTATAGATTCAATTTCTTTAAAGGCAAAGTCTATTTCGACCCTGCGATATCTTTCAACTACTGGCCTGTTAATACCAACTTTCCTCCTGCATTCACTCAAAAAGAAGAAGGTTGGCCAAACTATTTTCTGTTCGAACCTCACTTTAACTTCGGTATCAACTTTTAATCAATTACTTGACTATGAAAAATACAGATGTAAAACAACACATATCTGCACTCTGGATAGTTGTTATGCTGAACCTGATATTTGCAGACGTACTGTCTATTATGCTGGCACTAACAGACAAAAGCCGCATCAACATAATAGGTGATGCTACCATAACAATGACTATAGCAGCTATTGTTACCAACATACCTATACTGATGATTTACTTCTCAAAAACACTACAATACCGTGCTAACAGAATTGTAAACATCATAGCAGCTATACTGACAATAGTTTATATAATTGGCGGTGGTGATACTGCCCCTCACTACATCATCTTAGCAAGTATAGAAACCATTTGCCTGTTTGTAATCATTACCAAAGCATGGCGGTGGAAAGAAGGATAAAATTATTTGATTTAATAAGATTAAGTTTTACAGTTATTTTTACAACATAACCAAAAACCAATTTTATTAAATGAGAAGCTTTGTTACCACAGTACTGTTCATTATGTCCCTATCAGCATTTGCACAGGAAATATCCTATAGCCCGCAATTTGAAGAAATACGTGGCACATGGATGGATGATTTGATAATTATGGACAATGGGAAAACTGCCCTTATTTCAATTTCTGAAGATGATGGTGTAGATGTTACCATATATGGAACAGACCATAAAATACTTGCACATGCTAAAACAGAAAATGACAAATGGACACAGCGTAAATTAAGCGCAGCTTCCATGAAAGGTATCTATGATATCAATGGCGATATTGTCATCTTTATAAGTCAATTGAACAGAGGTAATATGCAATTCATGCATAGGTTAATTATATCTTCAGAAACTGGCAAATTGATTGCTGCTGAAAAGTTAGGAGAAATACCTACACGAAGAAACTATGGTAACATGACCAATGAGTCTATGCGTTTGAACGACTATTATGTTGCAGTAGATGAGAAATCAAAAAACTATGCGATTCTGGCATACGAAGGCTACACAGATGACTATGACGATAAAATAAAAGTAACACTATACGACAAAACACACAAGCTTGTCAAAACCGCTGTAGCTGGAAAAGAAATCAACAAGGCTCGCTTCACACAGTTTGCTGCAATGTATATGCACAACGACGACGTATATGTTTGCACAAACGACTATGACCCGAAATCAACAAGTATGAGAACACCGTTTTATGTTTCTGTGCTACGCCACGATGCTAACGAAATGGTAAGTAAAAAGGTAGACATCTTCCCTTATAGAAATACTAGCAATACTACGCTTAAGTTTAATCCTGGGAATAACATGATGCAGCTAATCACGCTCACAGAGATTAGTAAAGACACAAAGAACAGCCTAAGCGGAAGGTCTACAACAAACTATGTTTATGGTGTAACGATATCTTTTATTGACGGTGAAACACTTCAACTAATATCGACCAAACAATACAGTAACGACTTAGCCGATGTATATGCAAAAAAAGTACTCGGAGATAAAGAAGGCTACGATGGCGGGTTGCCATACATGGTAATCAACCATGATAATACAACTGCTATGATATCAGAAGAAGGGAAGAGTATTAACGGACATGAAATTAATGACCAGATAGGTATTACGATACTGGATAAAAATGGCAGAGAACAGGAAGCATATGTTATGAACATCCCTGAAATTGCTGGTAATATATATACTGCAGGAACAAAAGGAGGAGTATATCGTAAATACTACTTCAGCACCCCTAGTGGCAACTATATATTGATGAATGACCTACCGGAAAATCTTGAGAAAGAGCCTAAAGAAAAGCCTCACAGAATGAGTACAATCAGCGATGCAAATACAATTCTTTGTAAGCTACAAGATGGTAAAATTCAAAAGTCTTATCTGTATGGCATACCTAAAGAAAAACGCTCAGCAAAGTTTTCTAAGTTCTTTAATCTGCACTACCATAAAGGGCTCAATACCCTTGCACTCCTAATGGTCGATAATGCCAAAGGCGATAAAATGTCGCAAATAGCATGGATAAAACTATAAATCACTTACAGTTATAAATTAAAAGCCCCGCAATGCGGGGCTTTTAATTTATCTGTACACTTGCAATCAGATTACAGGTGTGCTTGTATTTTCTTTTCGAATACACCTTTTGGTGCTGCACCTACTTGTTTGTCTACAACCTGGCCGTTCTTGATGAACAGTACAGCAGGGATACTTGTAATACCGTAGTTGATAGACAGATTAGGGTTCTCATCCACGTTTACTTTACCCACGTTTACTTTACCATCATATTCTGTAGCCAGTGCTTCGATTGTCGGGCCTAACGCCAGACAAGGACCACACCATGGAGCCCAGAAATCAATTACACTCAGTTTGTCTGCTTTCAGTACTTCTGCATCAAAGTTTGCATCCGTATATACTGCTGCCATTTTCTAGTTGTTTAATTATTAATTGAAATAAAAATGAAGTACAAATTTACTATCTATTTTCGGTTTAGTAGTATAGAGTGCCGAAATACATATATAAGCCAAGCTTACATATGCTGCTGAATCTTCTTTTCAAACACTCCTCGAGCAGCCAGACCTAATTGTTTATCAACCAATTGCCCGTTTTTGAAGAACAAAACCGCGGGCATACCCGTTACACCATAGTCTATACACACATTAGGGTTTTCATCAGCGTTCAGCTTACCTACATTTACCTTTCCCTCATAATCTTTTGCCAGTGCATCTATGGTTGGGCCAAGTGCCAGACAAGGGCCGCACCATTGCGCCCAAAAGTCTACTACGGTTAGTTTATCAGAATTCAGCACTTCCTGCTGAAAGTTTGCATCTGTATATACTGCTGCCATTTTGTGAAAGAATTTAGTTTTAGAAAGGCTGTAAACTTAAACTCATTTTCTGAGCCTGCCACATAGGCAACGCTTATATGCAAATAAGTATTCACAGCTTATCCACTATGTATTTAGCTCCACTTTATACTCTACAAAATCAGATTGAGTAATGAACTGTATCAGTGCATCATTCAACTCTACTTTAGAGCTTCCTCCGGGGCGCAGCTTTACAGACAATCCGCTTTCGGGGTCAGTTACTGCCAGCAACACTTCTGCATTACCAGGGTATTGTTTGATGTTCTCGTACAGGAATTGTGATACCAACTCATCTACCTTATCCAATGGCATGTGTATGTGCAAGCGTTTGGTCATGGTCTTGCGTACCTGATCCAACAGGCTGATGCCTTGTATCTGAAACTCCATAACACCGGGGCGGAACCTGTGCTCCTGATATACACCTGTTATAATCAGCTTTTGCCCATTGTCTATGTAGTTGCTATACTGCACATAGTTGGCCTCCCAGAATACTATCTCCTGATTGCCGGTATAGTCATTCAGCACCATCTTACCAAACTTACTGCCCTTCTTGGTAGTCATGTGGGCTGCATCAGTAACATAGCCCGCTATGCGGATAGTACGCCCCTTCATCTTCTCTATCTCGCTGATAGGGGTAAAGCCATAGTGGTCCACTTCAAACTTATAACCATCCATCGGGTGCGCACTCAGGTAGATACCCACTACTTCCTTCTCTCTATCCAGCAATTCTGGCAATCCCCATGGTTCACACTCAGGTATTGTAGGTGGTTTAATGTCAGGCATTACTTCTTCGCCAAACAAACTATTGCTTGCCATTGAAGTACTTGCCTGCACCTGATTACCAAAGCGTACCAACCTTTCAAGCCCTGAAACAGGGTCTGTTGGCGGCATGTAGAAATACTGTGCTCTATGCAATTCTTTAAATGAATCCATAGCACCCGCCAGTATCAGGCTCTCCAGCGACTTTTTATTTACTGTACGCTGATTGACACGTGTTATAAAATCATATACCGTAGCATATGGCCCGTTCGCTTCACGCTCTGCAATGATGTCTTCTACCGCAGCCTCGCCCACCCCTTTGATGGCATTCATACCAAAACGGATGACGCTTTCTTTGCTTACAGAGAAGCCCTTTAAACTTTCATTCACATCAGGCCCCAATACCTGCAAGCCCATGCGCTGACACTCTTCCATGTAGAACTTTATCTTATCGATATTGCCCTGGTTGTTCAGCACCGCAGCCATAAACTCTGACGGGTAGTGTGCCTTCAAATATGCTGTCTGGTATGCAACGAATGCATAACAAGTAGAGTGCGATTTATTGAACGCGTACTGAGCAAATGCTTCCCAGTCGGTCCATATTTTTTCAAGCTTGTCTGCAGGGTGCCCCTTTTTTGTGGCACCTTCCACAAACTGCGCTTTCATTTTGTTTAGTACAGCAATCTGCTTTTTACCCATTGCTTTACGCAGTACGTCGGCATCGCCCTTACTAAAGCCAGCCAGTTTCTGCGACAGCAACATCACCTGTTCCTGATACACGGTAATACCATAAGTCTCCTCCAGGTATTCCTTCATATCGTCAAGGTCATATACAATCTCTTCCTCGCCGTGCTTACGCTTGATGAAGTTGGGAATATATTCCAACGGACCCGGACGGTACAGGGCGTTCATCGCGATAAGGTCATCAAACTTATCGGGCTTCAGCTCTCGCAGATACTTCTGCATACCCGGACTTTCAAACTGGAACGTCGCATTGGTTTCGCCACGCTGATACAGTTCGTATGTTTTCACATCATCCAGCGGTATGGCATCCATATCAATGTCTATACCATAGTTGCGCTTGATGAGTGCCAACGCATCTTTGATGATGGTAAGGGTTTTCAATCCCAAAAAGTCCATCTTTATTACACCGGCGTTCTCGATGATATTACCTTCAAACTGAGTAATCAACAGGTCTACATCTTTGGTTGTAGATACCGGTATCAGCTCTGTAAGATCTTTCGGGGCAATGATGATACCCGCCGCGTGGATACCCGTATTACGAACTGAGCCTTCCAGCTTTTCCGCCTCGTGCAGCACCTTGCTTTGCAGCAGGCTACCGTCGTTATATATTTCGCGCAGCTTATTAACGCCTTCAAAATCTTCCGCACCAAGCCCTTCTTTTTCTTCCAGACTCTTCTCCCCTTTCAGCGGTGCATGCAGCACACGCTTCAATGAGATACCCGGTTTTTCAGGCACCAGCTTTGCCAATGCGTTACTATCGGGCAATGGCAAATCGAGTGCGCGGGCTACGTCTTTTATACTCATTTTGGCAGCCATTGTACCATAGGTAACAATATGCGCCACCTGATTACGACCATACTTATCGACCACGTAGTCTATCACCTTCTGGCGGCCTACGTCATCAAAGTCAGTATCTATATCGGGCATGCTCTTACGCTCCGGATTCAGGAAACGCTCGAACAGCAGGTTATACTTTATCGGGTCTATATTGGTAATACCTATGCAATAGGCAACTGCACTACCCGCTGCACTACCACGGCCCGGACCAACGAATACACCCAAATCCCGACCTGCTTTGATGAAGTCACTCACAATAAGGAAGTAACCCGCAAAACCCATCGTACGTATGGTGAAGAGTTCAAACTTCAGGCGCTCTTCGATTTCAGGCGTCAACTCTTTATAGCGTTCTTTGGCACCTTCCCATGTCAGGTGTTCCAGAAACCTGTCCTGATCGTCATTGAATTCCTGCGGCACTTTAAAGTGCGGCAGCAATATCTCCCGCTCCAGCTTCATGGGCTTTATCTTATCGACAATCATATTGGTATTGTCGATAGCCTCGGGCAAATCACTGAAGAGTTTTGACATCTCTCCTGTGTTCTTGAAGTAGAACTGGTCGTTATAGAAAGCAAAGCGTGTGTTCTTTGGCTTTGTTTCATCATCGTCCGAAAACTCTTTGTTGCTTGGTGTGCTTTGTTTTTCGCCTGTGTTGATACAAAGCAGGATGTCGTGTGCATTGGCATCCTCCTGCTCTACATAGTGAGAGTCGTTTGATGCTATGATAGGCACATTGTACTTGCGGGCAAACTTAACCAGCGCTTCGTTCACTTTTATCTGCTCCGGTATATCGTGGCGTTGTAGCTCAACATAGTAGTCATCGCCAAACAGGTTATGCCACCACTGAAACACTTTTTCACCTGCTTCCTCGCCGTGGCGCAGGATGGTACGCGGTACTTGTGCACCCAGACAACAGGTAGTTGCTATCAACCCTTCGTGATACTTCTCTACCAGCTCTTTATCTATACGCGGATACTTGCCATAGAGGCCTTCCATATAGCCCAAGGAGCATAGCTTTACCAGATTACGATAGCCTGTCTCGTCCTTTGCCAGAAACAACTGGTGGTAACGAACATCTCTTTCTTCACGGCTGAACTGGCGCTTGGTACGGTCTTCTACCAGATAGAATTCGCAACCTATCACAGGCTTTACTACGGGCTCCAGAATGTCTTTCCCGTCATCGCGCTTACCCACTACTTTGGTATTCTTCCATGCCTGCGACACAAAGTCGAACACACCAAACATGTTGCCGTGGTCGGTAATGGCCATTGCAGGCATTTCATCTTTCATGGCCTTTTCGTACAGGCGGCTGATAGATGATGCACCATCCAATAGAGAGAACTGCGTATGATTGTGTAAATGGGAAAACTTCATAGTATCACGTAGCCAAACAGCGTCTTACAAAGTAACGAAAAAGGACGGGGGTAACCCTTTGCAGTTATCCACAGCAGGTGGATTGGGCAGATACATGAAACAAATAGCCAATATGGTTACCTGCCTACCGGACAGGCAGGCAAACGGTTACATTTTTTAGGAACAATTGATTTGTAACCAGACAGATTCAAAATTCGTAAGACAATGGTTTTCAAATAAATACAATAAAATTGTTGCAATTTGTTGCAGTTTTCAGGCTTTTCTTCTTTTGCAACAAATACAGAACAGATGACAAATGAAAAACAAAGAAAACGTTGATTGGCCGGATGGAAATTACTGGGCGGTAAACAAAGAACTTTACTATAACAAATATACGTAAAATAAACCATCTCTAAAAACGTTATATTGCAATACCAGTTTCATATGCGCAACGTTATAATAAGCCTGCTGTTTGCAACATCTTTTATTGCCTGCAACACAGCTATAAAGGACAAAAGCAATCAGTCTGCGATGGCAACCGACAGCTTGCAGGAACCGGATATTTATGTGCTTAGGCAAAGGCTTTTCGATTATTTCGAAAGGCATAAACATGAAGATGCATTTGACACAACAGACGACACCTACAACAGGTACTGGGGATATAGCTATCGCCCGAATACTGTAGAAGCAGGGCATTTGCTGTGTATAAACAAAACACATGCTGTAATTCGCTTTAGCGATTCTTTAAATAATGGCATATTTGTTTTCTTAAAAGACAAGGGAGAATGGAATAAAATATATGAAGACACTACACTTGAAATAGGGATTGATGAGCACCCTGTACCATACTATAAAGACTGGAATGGAGATGGTATAAAAGACATCAGCGTCAGCAATACCTACCCTACGAATTATACAGAACGGTTTCGCCTGTATTTAAGCATTGATAGCGGCAGACAGATAGTAAACGTAAGAGGCTTTGAAAACATATACAACCCGGAAGTAGATTCCAACAATATGATTTCAAGCGTTTATGCCCATGCAGGTAATTTTTTAGCCGGAAAATACGTGATTAACAAAGACACCATCAAGGAACTTCGTCTTATACACATATACCCATTATCGGAAAACGGTAAAGATTCTTTATGCGCTGTATTTTCCGAGAATGGTAAGACTAAAAAAACAATAAAATCGACAGGTAAAGGTATCGTACAGCAAATACCAGCTCAATACCGGAAAGATGTTGAAGCTTATTTCTTACATTGATACATGGCATTAGATTTGCTTATATATTTCAAAAAACATACCCACATGCGGAAACTTATTGTGACAGCCCTTGGCGGCATTGTATTCCTGACAACAAGTTCTACTTCGTGCAAAAAGAAGAATGACGGCAACTGTGCAGATGTGATGTGTACTGCCATGTTTACTATGATAAACACCAAAGTGACAGATGCAAACGGACGCTATGTAAAACTGGATGATGTGTATGTGATGCGAGAAAAAAACAACGACATATACCGCCCAGAACAACAGTCTGCAGCATGGGACAGCAGCTATGTAGTTATTGATGACGGGTATTTACCTAAAATGTATAACAGTACAGAGACCTTTTACTTCATAGGTATAAAGAATGGTATAAAAGTGGTGAACGAACCATTTGTAATAAGCGCTGATTGCTGCCATGTGAGCAAGCAAAGCGGAAAGACAACGATAGTAATACCATAGTAAGAAGGCAGACTTTACAGTCTGCCTTTTTTAGTTCTTGTATCTATTTCTTTTACGGATTCAACTGAATCGTTTTGGTTGTTCTGTATCTAAGTGCTATGCTGCCCGTAGCTGTACCATCGTTCATTTGCAGTGGTATAGATTTGTAGCGCGTCATTTCTACCGTCAGGTAGTTGCCCGCCTTCATATACTGCATGTCTGTAGCAGAAAAGCTGACTGTTGTTGCACTATTGGCAGCATTGACACTACGAGAAGCCGTACCTGCGGAATCTGATGTACTGATGGTAATCACCATGCTTTCGTTACCGGTCAACGGATCTCCCACCCAACCAAAACTAAAACCCGATTTTGATGCAGCAGCAGGGAATGTACTTGCGAATGCGATGTTGCTGATGTCGGAGAGTTTTACCTTGTTTGTAATAACTGAACCGGAGTTTTTAGTCAATACAAAATCTACATCTTTAAGCCCTGTTATATTCCAGTAATAATCTGATGGCGTAAAGAAATTGGCAGATGCCGCAATACCATTGGCTGTAACATTCGCACCATTATCCAACTGCACTTTAGTGCCATTTGCATCGCGCACACGGTACACCACAGAGGCATCTGTCTTGCCTGCTTCCTTGTCATAATACACACTATAAGACTGGTAGTATGGTACGGTATCCTTCAAATCATCAGAAGATACTTTCTTGCAACTACCAATTAATAATGCAGCGCCAAAGAGTAATACGGACAGGTATTTCACAAAATAATTTTACTTTAACATAACAAAGAATATGCCAGAACGTTATAGGAAAAACTACATACACCTCGATATGAAAAAACTAAGCATTATTACCTTCGGAATAGTAGCCATCGCACTATCCTCATGCTCAAAAAAAGACTATAACTGTATATGCTACGGTGGTTTAACCGGCGGCAAAGTCACGCTGACTGTAAGTAGCTCATCAAAATCTAAAGCTGAGAATAAGTGTACTGCATTCAACAATCCTCCCGGCACCGCAGACGGTTTTTCCGGATGCCATATAGAATAAGTTATTTAAAGCGCCTGTCAGAAACAGGCGCTTTATTCTTCTTGAAAAACGGCACAGTATTTGGTTTCAGAAAACTACAACCAACTATTGTATGAAATACCTTTTATCCCTTTTATGCTTGTTAGCATCGCATAGTATCTATGCACAAGACACGCTTTACTATGTAAAAGATGCTCCAATCCTAATAAAACTTGAAGAAGTAAACCCCGGAAAAATCAAATACAAAACATGGGACTATCAACAAGGCCCATCATATATTGCAGCTCGCAGAGATATAGCAAAGGTGGTGCTGGCAGGCGGCAAGGTATTGTGGTTGAATGAGCGGGCATGGGAAAAAGAAATAGAAGCAGATAGAGCCGCCAGCCCAATTCGCCGTAGCAGCCGTAAAGCATATGGACGAAATATGGTTTCGGTAAGCCCTATAGCCGTTGTTGTAAATGGCTTTGGTGGTGGTATCGCTTACGAACACATCAACAAAAGTGGCACACTGGGCATACACTTACCTGTTTACGGCACACTCGACTACAAAGGTGCATACTTCATCCCATCTCTTCGCATCTATCCATTAGGGCAGCGAATTGCCAGCTTCTTTGTTGCACCAACATTAATAGCGGGGTATGGAGAGAGATTTATTTACAAAGACAGTGTAGATAAATATGGTTACGAAAAATCGTACAATTCAAGAGAAGAGACTATGTTTCTTGGTTTCCTTGCAGAAGTAGGTGTAAACTTTCAACTGACGCAAAAACTATTTGTATCACTGGCAGGTGGCGGTGGTGTTAACTATGCAGACCTTGCAGATGCAGACAAAAGTAAATACGCTGCACTGGGCAAGTTCTCACTGTCGTTTGGCTACAGGTTCTAACTAAAGATACGCTCTAATGCCCATGCTTTCAGACGCATTTCTTCCCACTCCTGTTCCGGTGTGCTGTCAAATGTTATGGCACCTCCAGTTTGGTAAGAAAGATAGCGGCTCTCTGCATTATAGAACAGGCTGCGGATAATTACGTTGAAATCGAAATCGGCATCCGGTGTTATATAACCAACCGTACCCGAGAATAAGCCACGGGCAGCATGCTCATATTGATCTATCAGTTGCATCACTTTTATCTTTGGTGCCCCCGTCATGCTACCCATAGGGAAACTATATCGTATAGCATCTGTAAACGGCACATCGGCACGCATAGTGCTACTAACTGTAGATATCATCTGATGCACCTGCGGGAAAGTGTAGATGCCAAACAATTCATCTACCTGTACTGCACCTGTTTCGCTGCTACGGGCAAGGTCGTTGCGCACCAGATCTACAATCATTACATTCTCTGCACGGTCTTTAATACTGTTTTGCAGGTTTTGTTTCTGCAAAGCATCCTGTATTGGATCTTCGCCGCGCTTTGCAGTGCCTTTAATGGGCTGAGACATGACCACACTACCCTCTTTGCGCAAATAGCGCTCGGGGCTGGCACACATCATGTAAGACTCATCATTGCGATAAAATGCAGCAAAGGGTGCGGGTGATATTTTATTGAGTGCGTTGAAAACATGCAGCGGTTCTATCTCAGCATCATTGCAATAGCCTTCGTTGCAGAAGTTTATTTCGTAACAATCACCGTCCTCAATATGCCTGCGGAGAGCATCGATTGTTTGCAGGTATGGCTCTTTAGTTATCCGCTGAGTGAATTGCAGCTTGGGTAATTCAATACCATCATCGGGCATTGCAAAGAGGAAAGACTTATAAACCTCTAAGGGGGTAATGCCGAGCGAAGCAATGGTTAGTTTTGTCTTTTCAGTATTAACCGTGCATACTATTTCCGGATGGAAGAAATAGAACGGATCGAAACCTGACTGCTCTTCGTGACGGGAAGAGAGTTTGTGCTCCAGTTGATTTTTGTAATCGTAGGCAATATGACCAAAAAGCCAGTCTTTGTGGTCGGCGTGCCATTGCTGCACTTCTTCCAGTGTTTTGAAAGCTATGTGCTCGTGCGCACCTATTGCCAGCATACATTCGTAGCGGCTATACTTATCTGTATAGCTATTGCTATCAAGAAAAAGAAAAATGCTGAACTGTTGTGCCCAGTTCAGCATTTCTTTTTTCAATATTTCATACCGCCCTTCGGCAATATCGAATGTCGCAATTTGTCTTTGCAAATGATTGCATTTAATGATTAGAAATCATCATCGTCGTCATCAAAGCCACCACTGTCTTCGCTGAAGAAGCCCAGGTCTTTGAAGTCGTCATCTACATCAAAGTCATCATCTTTGGTAGATTTCTTACCACCCTTTGCAGACTTAGACTTTGGCAGTTCGAATTCTTCAAAATCTTTATCCAGATCGAAGTCTTCATCTTCGTCAGCAAAATCATCATCATCCATGTCATCATCGTCATCGATATCGTCGTCATCATCATCGTCATCATCATCCTTGCTCTTCGACTTGCCGGCAGTAGTCTTCTTAGCCGCAGTTTTTTTCTTTGGCGTTTCTTCTTCGTCTAAATCATCTTCATCATCTTCCTCTTCCTGCTTAGCGGGTTTAGAAGATGCTTTCTTAGTAGCAGACTTAGCGGGTGCGCTTTTTTTGCTTGCTGTTTCTTTTTTGCTTGAACCTGATTTCATAGCACTTATCCGTTGATGACGTAAAATTTTAATAGTTTCTCGAAATTCCCAAATTTTTTTTGGGTATTAAATACATAATTTTTTTACTAAGGAATATGCAATAACTGGTCGCGTCCTGTACCGTTAGAAACATACGCAACTTTTGTACCAAGATACTGCTCTACAAAGTTGCAATACTCTTTAAATACTGCAGGTGTTTCTTCGTAGTTTTTGCACTCGCCTATTGGCTTTTCCCAACCCGGGAAAGTTTTGAATACTGGCTCTACCTGTACACTGCACAGATCGTACGGAAGCTCCTGTGTTTCAACACCGTCAACCTTATACGCTACTGCCAGCTTCACAGGGTCGAAGCTATCCATAACATCAGCTTTGGTTACGATAAGCTTTGTAACACCACTCAGCATTACTGCATAACGCAATGCAACCAGGTCTATCCAGCCACAACGGCGCGGGCGGCCTGTAGTAGCACCAAATTCGTTACCAGCTTTGCGCAGTGCTTCGCCTGTTTCATCTTCCAGCTCTGTAGGGAACGGGCCACCGCCTACGCGTGTGCAGTAAGCTTTTGTGATACCATATACCTCGCCCACTTTTGAAGGGGCAACACCCAAACCACTGCATACACCTGCCGTGATGGTGTTTGATGATGTAACAAACGGATATGTACCAAAGTCTATATCCAGCATACTGCCCTGTGCACCTTCTGCCAATACTTTCTTACCTGCTTTCAGGTGATTGTCCAACCAATATTCACCATTTACTATCTGCAATGTGCGCAGGAATTCAACCGCTGCAAAGAATTGGTTTTCCCACTCCTGCCAGTCAACCTGATGCTCGTAATGAGAAAGTATCTGCAGGTGTTTTTCTTTTATGCGGTTATATTTTTCGTTGAAGTCTTTGCTCAGCACATCGCCAACACGCAGACCATTACGGCCTGTTTTATCCATATAAGCAGGGCCTATACCTTTCAATGTAGAACCTATCTTTTCGCTGCCTTTTGATGCTTCTGATGCAGCATCCAGTGCTCGGTGTGTAGGCACTATCAGGTGTGCGCGGTGTGACACGAATAAACGAGACAATACATCCGGTTGCAATGCAACGATAGTATTGATTTCTTTCTGCAACGTAACAGGGTCTATTACTACACCATTACCTATCAGATTGAGGCAGTGTGACTGAAACACACCAGATGGTATGGTATGTAATACCACCTTATTGCCATTTACATATAATGTATGCCCGGCATTGGGGCCACCCTGAAAACGGGCTATGATATCATAATTTGCGGCAAGGTAATCTACAATTTTACCCTTACCCTCATCACCCCACTGCAAACCAAGCAAAACGTCAACCATAAAAAAAATTTCGCGCCCAAAATTACCGGATAAGTTGAATAAACAAACCCGAGATTATAAAAAATGAAAAAAAGGCAGCTGCTACAGCTACCTGATGCAAAAATACTGTATAGTTTTTTTATTTATCTCCGTTATTTTTTACAATAGTCGATTGCTGCGTTAAAGACATCATTTGCTGCATGGTACGTTGAAGATTGTCATTAGAACCATCAAGGAAAATAGTATTGCCCTGCCCGTTTTCTGCAAAATGCTTGATTGCATCCGTCCACATAGAGAATAGGATAAATGAAGCATCCAGATTAGCATGCTGCATTTCTTTGGCTGCCACAGCCATACCGCGTGCCACCTCTTCGCGAAACAGCGCCACACCCTGACCACGCAACTGTGCTGCCTGCCTTTCTGCCTCAGCCGATATTTTGATGGCATTACCCTCTGCCTCTGCAGCTTTGGTTTTGGTTATCAGCAAGGCCTGACCTTCGTTCTCTGCGGCAGCCTTCAGATTGTTAGACGCCACCACCTGCGCCATAGAGCGCATGATAGCTTCATCGAAAGCAATGTCGTTCAGTTGGAGGTCTAGCAAGTGGTAGCCCCAGCCTTCCAGTTGTTTATCCAATTGTTCCTTTACGTTGAAAATGATTTCTGTACGCAGTTGCAGTATTTCAGATTGTTTCTTGGTGGCTACATAAGCCCTAACAGCACCTTCTACAGAGCGGATGAGCGCCTGCATAAAGCTGCGTTCGTCCACAAACTTGAAGGCAACACTTTGTATGGTTTCGTTTTCCTCATTCAGCACAGAGTAGAGCAACATAGCCGAGAAGTTTACATTGGCCTGATCCTGTGTGATAGCCTGAAACTTAAGCTCAATAGAACGGTTCTGATAAGATATGCGCTTGAATATCTGCTCTATCACTGGTACTCTGAAATTGAGGCCAGGGCGCAATACACGCCTATATTTACCGAAAACGGTAATAACCGCTACTGTACCCTGTTGTACAGTTACCAGACACATAAATAAAATAAGCAGGAGAACGCCTAAAGTAATAAGGGCATACATAGATATTGAGATTTGTTGTGAAATATACGAATATGAGCGAAATTTGACCGAAGAATAAAATCTGTAAATGGCGAAGCTGGTACTGGATATGGATGAGATGACGGAAAACTTTTTTTCCGAAGCCGCCCTCATCGGAATTGTTTGCCCCTTGCCATCGCATCGTTTCTGCGGCACCATCAACCGACTGTTGGATATGGACTTTGTGCGCAGGCAGGAAAGCGACCCCAGAATTATCAGCTCTAAAAAGGAAGAACATTTTTTCCATTTCTATGAATACTGCCTGCCACTGAATGGCGGCAGGTATGCCATGTACAGGCTGAAGAGCGATAATGAAGTACTGCTACCCGAAGTAAAGCAACTGGACTACCTGTGGATGATAGAATGTGCCGACTATGAAGAAAAAGCGCAGGAAATGATACAACTGCTTCGCAACCTGCCCGATGTGCAACTGGCACAAATCATAGATCCTGACAGATTGAAGAACTCTTACCACCTGTTGGTATAACAAATGTGGCTTTTAACCAAGAGCTACACATACAGACAAGAACACATATAAATATGTTAATTCCGAACTTGGGATTAGGTGCATAGCCGTATTTTTCTATTTTTGTTGCCTGTCAAATATATCTGCATGAATTTTCGGAAAATCAACAACCTGACTGGTTGGATTACGGGTGCTATTGCCACAATAGTGTACCTGATGACTATGGAACCCACCGTAAGCTTCTGGGACTGTGGTGAATTTTTGTCTTGCGCATACAAAGTAGAGGTAGGCCACTCACCGGGTGCGCCACTCTTTATGCTTATCCAACGCTTCTTTGGCTTGTTTGCCGGTGGCGATGTAAGCAAAGCCGCAATGATGATAAACGCATGGTCTGCAATAGCCAGTGGTTTAACCATTCTGTTCCTTTTCTGGACCATCACCCACTTTGCCAAAAAACTGATGGTACCAAGCAATGCCGATGTAGAACCAACAGGGCTGCAAACTACCCTGATAATGGGTTCGGGCCTTGTAGGTGCTTTGGCATACACATTCTCTGATACCTTCTGGTTCTCTGCCGTAGAAGCCGAGGTATATGCAACTTCATCATTCTTTACCGCACTGGTATTCTGGGCTATCCTTAAATGGGAGCATATAGCAGACCAGAAGTATGCCGACAGGTGGCTTGTATTCATCGCATACATGATGGGGCTTTCTGTAGGTATCCACTTGTTGAACTTGCTGGCTATACCTGCAGTTGCAATGGTGTACTACTATAAGCGTTATACACCAACAACATCGGGCAGCATTATTGCCTTTATAGTAGGTTGCGTATTGCTGGCATTTGTACAGTTTGGTGTGCTGCAAGGTGTACCTATCCTGGCATCGAAACTTGATTTGCTGTTTGTTAACAGCTTCGGGCTGCCATTCGATTCAGGTGCACTGTTCTCTATAGTATTGATAATAGCTGCAATGGTAGCAGGCCTGATGTATGCCAAGAAGAAGAACTGGTATCTGGTGCACACAGGTGTGCTGTGTATCATCTTCATTGTAATAGGTTTCTCAAGCTATCTTGCTCCAATCATCCGTTCTCGTGCAGATGTACCTATCGACATGACGAACCCTGATAATGCTATCAGCTTGACATCATACATCCAGCGTGAGCAATTCGGTCAGCAACCATTGTTATTTGGCCCAGACTTTGACAAACGTCCTATTGAATACAAAGACAAAGGCATACAATACTCTCGTTCTCAGAAAGATGGTAAAGACTATTATGAAGAGGTAGGTAAAAAACTGGAGCCTGAATTTGATGCTGCGGACAAGCGTTTCTTCCCTCGTATCTGGGATTATAACGATCCGGGACACATTCAGTACTATAAAGATTACCTGGGCCTGGAAGAAGGTGAAGCACCTACTGCCGGTGATAACTTTAAATTCTTCTTCGGATATCACATGAACTGGATGTGGTGGCGCTATTTTATGTGGAACTACAGTGGTCGCCAGAACGACTTACAAGGTATGAGCAACGGTAATGCTAAAAATGGTAACTGGATAACAGGTATATCATTTATAGACAAAAGCATACTGGGACTTGGCGACCAAAGCAAAATGGCTGATGGCTATGTAAACGACCCTAAGAACAATAAATACAGCGCAGCTAACAACAAGCTGTATATGCTGCCGTTCATACTGGGTGTGTTGGGCATGATATACCAATTCAACAGAAACAAACGCGACGGTATAACCGCTGCTACCCTGTTCTTCTTTACAGGTATAGCAATTGCCATATACCTGAACATGCCACCACTGCAACCACGTGAACGTGACTATGCGTTTGCAGGTTCTACTTACGCATTTGCTATATGGATAGGCCTAGGCGTACTGATGGTAAATGATTGGTTCCAACGAGCAATTAAAGGTGCGGGTGGTGCTTATGCCACCATAGCAATATGCTTGCTGGCTGTACCGGCATTGATGGCGAAAGAAGAGTGGGACGACCACGACCGCTCTAAGAAAACACTGGCTCGCGCTACTGCATACAATGTACTGGAG
This sequence comes from Chitinophagales bacterium, assembly GCA_017303395.1. Classification (GTDB taxonomy): domain Bacteria; phylum Bacteroidota; class Bacteroidia; order Chitinophagales; family Chitinophagaceae; genus Polluticoccus. The sequence continues at coordinate 56,794 of JAFLBN010000006.1, read as the reverse complement.
TCTTGTGCTCCGAACGCTATCCTGTTCACGTTTGGCGATAATGATACTTACCCGCTATGGTACCTGCAAGAGATTGAGGGTATACGCAAAGACGTACGCGTTATCAACCTGAGCTTGCTGGGTATAGACTGGTATATTGATCAGTTGAATTACAAAGTCAACGATGCTGATGCAGTACCTATGCTGTGGAAGAAGAAAGACTACACAGGCGATAAGGGCAACTATATACAATACTATGCAAGCCCTCAAATACCTAAAGATAAGTTTATCAATCTGGCAGAGGTATGTAAGTTTATGACCAGCGATGCACCAGAGGCTAAAATACAGTCTATGGGCGGAACAATGGAAAACTACTTCCCTACTCAGAACCTGTTTGTACCAAGTATGAGCAAGGCAGACCTTGTGAAAAATGGTTTGGTTGCAGCAGCAGACACTAACAATATCATCAACGAAATGGCATTCAAATTCCCTAAGAATGTTGCTTACAAAGATGATCTTGCTACGCTGAATATCATTGCATCGATAGCACAGGATGGTTGGAAACGCCCTATCTATTTCGGTGGCTTCCTGCCAAGCGAAAACTATCAGGGGTTGGATGACTACCTGCGTATGGAAGGTGTTGTGTACAGATTGTTGCCATACCGCCTTACAGACTCATTGAGAGCTACGCAGCAAGACATGGGTTCTGTAGATGTAGAAAAGAGCTACGACCTGTTTAAGAACAAATACATATGGGGTAATGCAGAGCGCAACGATGTGTACTTTGATGAGAAAAACAGGCTGATGTTTGCGGCATACCGCATGAACGTAGGACGTATAGCAAGTGAGCTGATGGCTAAAGGCAAGAAAAACGAAGCCATAGAAGTACTGAACAAAGTGAAGAATAATATTTCAGAACGCTCTTACTTCTACGATGCTACTGCATACTATGTTGCTATGGCATACTACAACTGCGGAGATAAGAAAACAGGCAAGGAAATGACTATGCGCATTGTTAAAAACTGCGAAGATGATATCAATTATATCCTGTCGCTGGATGATGTACGTGCCAACAACCTGAAAAATGATGTGCAACGCGATGCAACTATCATCAATATCCTATCGAACGTTGCTAGAAATAACGGAGATATGGCTACAGCAGATGAATTGGGCAAAAAAATTGACATGATAAGCCAACGTGCAGCTCAAAAGTTGGATATGCAGGCACAGGCTCCGCAGATACAACAATAATTGAGTAATTACAAATAGATTACAAATCCCCCTCCGATTGGCAGGGGGATTTTTTAATTTTGGTGTATGAATAACAACCGTAGATATTTTACCCTTTTGCTCGTACTGATATTGTTAATTATTCAGCATACAGCTAACGCACAAATGTTCGCTACCTATCGCGAATATCCGAAGCCTTCTGTAATACTTGTGAAATTGCCGACATACAATAAGCGTTTCGCCATTTATGAAAATGCAAAAAACTACAAGTATGCAAAACAGATAAAAGAAGATGCAGCTAACATGCAGCGCGAATTAATACGTGATTTCAACGCAAATTTCAACTTTTGCGAGTATTACTTCTTCTACGATACTGTACAAGATGCTGTTAATAATGGACAGCTTGCAGGCAATCTTTATGATAAAGACATGAAGCCAGTGACAACATCTCCTATAAAAGAAGGAGACACTACCTACCAAATAGCGTATTATGGCAGTTATGTTACTGAATTTGGCAACCCTGACAATCCTAAAAAAGGCAAAGAAAATACTTACTATGCCGGTACTCAGTCTGACCGTTTAGTATTACTTAACTACCAACAAAATCGTATACCTGATCCGGTACCGAACGGTACTAATTATGACGATAGATATCTACAATTTCGAAACATGAGAAAATGGTGGTACACAACATACAAATCAAAGCTGTTTGATATATCATACACACCTTATGCTCAGGTATTAAGCCAACACATGAATAACTATTACAACAGAAAGAACGTTAAATAAAAAAAGCCTCACAAATGTGAGGCTTTTTCTTGAGGTCCCGAGCGGATTCGAACCGCTGTACGAGCTTTTGCAGAGCTCTGCCTAGCCGCTCGGCCACAGGACCACGAGCGGATTGCAAATGTAGTAAAAAATCGTTTCTTTACAAGAGCTAAAAATAAAAAAATGAGTTTGCCGCAAAAATCTTTCGGAGCATCTGAATTAATACTTACTGAACGCGGCGCTATTTATCATCTCAATCTAAAACCAGAACAACTTGCAGATACTATATTGCTGGTTGGAGACCCTGCGCGTGTTGCAGAAGTATCAAAAAGATTTGATAAGATAGAACACAAAACTCAGCACAGAGAATTCATTACGCACACGGGATATATAGGCAATAAGAGAATCTCCGTTATCAGTACAGGTATTGGTACAGATAACATAGATATTGTCATGAACGAATTGGATGCCTTGGTGAATATTGATTTCAAAACACGCAGCATCAAACCACAAACAAAAAGCCTGAACATCATAAGGCTGGGCACTTGCGGCGCACTGCAGGCAGATACTCCTGTGGACAGCATGATAGTATCTTCTTATGCAATAGGCATAGATAATCTGATGCATTACTACAGGCTTGAAAACAATACTGACGAGCAATATATACTGCATGAATTTGCTTTGCATACAAGGCTACAAAACAGTAATATAAATCCATACATAGCAGAGGCGTCCATTCAACTACGCAAATATTTCGGCAATCAGTTTTTGCACGGCATCACGGTTACTACACCCGGCTTCTATGGCCCGCAAGCCAGGGCCATGCGTGTACCCATCAGCCAACCCAACATGATGGATGCATTGGCGAGTTTCAACAGCCGCAATATGCGCGTACTGAATTTTGAAATGGAGACATCGGCACTATACGGGCTTGGTAAAGTGTTTCAGCACCATTGCTTGTCTGTAAGCACAGTCATCAATAACAGAGCAACCAAAACTTTTTCTGGCAATATGCAGCATGCTATTGATAATATGATTGGTTATACGCTTGAAGCTATTCTGTAGTCGCAGAAACATTTAACAGGCTGTACATGCAGCAATAAAACAAATCAACTAATTTTACCCGCATGTATCCTAATTTCGAATTTGCACTTGAGCAATTGACAGGTGCTGATGTGCCGGGCTTCCTGAGCATCTTTCAGGTATTCGGCCTGTTTGTTGCATTCGCTTTCATAGCTGCAGCATGGGCACTCACATCTGAACTGAAACGCAAAGAACAACTGGGCTTGCTACAACCCGTTCTCGGAAATGAAAAAGACAAGAAAACGGGCGAAACAAAACAGGTATGGATATATCCTCACCAACGTGTTTCTGAAATAGTTATCATTTGTGCTGTTGCGGGTCTTGCAGGTGCAAAGATTTTCAATGCACTGGAAACATGGAGTGATTTTATACAAGACCCGATAGGCAATCTTTTCTCACGTTCAGGGCTTACCTTTTATGGTGGCTTGATATGTGCTACAGTTGTACTGGTTTACTATGCACGCAAATACAAAATAGGCTTTAAGCACTTGTGCGATGCCGCCGCACCTGCATTGATACTGGGTTATGGTGTTGGCCGACTGGGTTGTCATTTTTCAGGAGACGGCGACTGGGGTATCTTCAACAGTGCTTACATTACCTACCCCGACGGATCATTGCATCTTGCAGCAGCAGGACAATATGAACAAATGCTGGATATGGCCAAAGGCTATTTTGCCAACAATTTCCCTGGAACAGTACCACACATCTACGCACCGGCACCATCGTGGCTGCCCGATTGGTTGTATGCAATGAACTACGCACATAACGTAAACAGCGAGGGTGTTGCAATAGCTAACTGTACGGGCAACTTCTGTGCTGTATTACCTGTGGGTGTCTTCCCTACTCCGCTATACGAGGCTGTGGTTTGTATTGGTATATTTGGCTTCCTATGGGCAATCCGAAGAAAGATAACTGTGCCTTGGCAGATGTTTGGCATCTACCTCATATTCAACGGCGCTGAACGTTTTTTGGTAGAAAAGATTCGTGTAAATACTAAATATGACCTAGGCTTCATCCACCCCACACAAGCAGAGATAATATCTACGCTACTGATAATTGCAGGTATTTTACTGTTAGTATTCAACCGAAAGAAAGCAACATCTAACGTATAAGAAAAAAGCCCCGAATTCGGGGCTTTTTCAATATTATGATGCAGGAGTATCAACAGGATCCAAATGACCTGTATTTAGCTCCTTATTAGCCCTTTCTGCGGCTTCTATAGGTACGAAGCTGGAGAGTGCCTCACCTTTATTCTTACCTACGCGTGTGGTGTGCTCATAATGCACAGATGGTTTACCATCTGCAGTTACGATTGTCCACCCATCTTCCAATGTCAGTACATCGCGTGTACCGAGGTTTATCATTGGTTCTATAGCTAGTACTGTATTCTCTTTCAAGCGCTTACCATCACCACGACGGCCATAGTTGGGTACCTGCGGATCTTCGTGTAGCTTTTTGCCTACGCCATGCCCTACCAGTTCGCGCACTACACCATAGCCATGCTCACGGTTTGTATAGTTCTCTACTGCAAAAGATATATCGCCAATCCTGTTACCCTCGTGCGCCTCGGCTACAGCTCTTGCAAGCGATTCTTTGGTAACACGCATCAGTTTCAACAATTCAGGCTTCACATTACCTATAGCAAATGTATAAGCATGATCGCCATGATAACCATTCATGTAAACACCACAATCTACAGAAATGATATCACCATCTTTCAATTCATAATTGCTAGGAAAACCATGAACAACAACTTCGTTCACAGAAATACAAAGCGAAGCCGGAAACGGAGAATATGACGGGCCATAACCTTTAAAAGAAGGAATACCACCGTTATCGCGTATAAACTCCTCTGCCATCTTATCAATAGATGCAGTGGTAATACCTGGCCTTAAAAAGTTTGCCACCTGTGTTAAGGTGGCAGTGACTGTTAAAGCGCTTTTGCGTATTAGTTCAACTTCGTCTTTAGTTCTAATATGTATCATGTACGCTTATCAAAAATATTATACTGTAGCTCCTGCACTCTGGCGACCGGTGATGCGTCCTGTTTTCATCAGGCCATCGTATTGGCGCATCAGCAGATGGCTTTCAATTTGTTGCAATGTATCGAGGATAACACCAACGCCAATCAGCATTGAAGTACCACCGAAGAAAGAAGCAAAACCGCTTGTTACACCCAGCAAACCAGCAACACCCGGAAGGATACCAGCAAGTGCAAGGAATATTGCACCCGGCAATGTGATACGATCCATGATAGTAGCGATATAATCAGCTGTTGGTTCGCCTGGTTTTACACCCGGGATAAAACTATTATTACGTTTTAGGTTATCAGCCATTTCAGTCGGGTTGAATATCAACGCTGTATAGAAATATGTAAATGCTATTACCAATACAGCATACATGATATTATACCACATAGACTGAGGATTAGATAATGCCTTGATAAAACCTTGTGCAGTTTCATTTTCACCGAATGCAAAACCTGTAACAGTTGCTGGTATGAAAAGGATAGCTTGCGCAAAGATGATAGGCATTACACCTGAAGAGTTTACTTTCAAAGGAATGAAATCGCGTGCGCCAGAAACTTCTTTAGCAGCGTTATTGCTGCCGATGATGCGGCGTGCGTAGTTCAGAGGTATTTTACGTGTACCTTGTGTCAGCAATATCAGACCAACGATAACTGCGATAAATACAGCAATCTCAATCAGGAATATCAGCAGACCACCACCACCACCGATGTTTTTAGCATCGAACTCTTGTACTATAGAGTGTGGCAGACGAGCAAGGATACCTACCATGATGATAAGAGATGTACCGTTACCAATACCTTTATCAGTTATTTTTTCACCCATCCACATTACAAACAGTGTACCTGCTGTTAATACCACTACTGTAGATAACCAGAACATGAAAGCACTGAATTCGGGAACAATAGCACCAGCAGTTTGTGTACGCAAATAAGCAACATAAGCACTTGCCTGGAATGCAGTAACCAGTACTGTCAGGTAACGGGTGTATTGATTAATTTTCTTACGGCCACTATCTTCGCGTTGCATTTTGGCAAACTGAGGGATAACAATACCTGCAAGCTGCATGAAGATAGATGCAGAGATATAAGGCATAACACCTAATGCAAAAATAGATGCACGGCTGAATGCGCCACCTGCAAACATGTTGAACAAGCCCAACAGACCGTCTTGTCCTCCGTCAAGAGCAAGCATATTAGGGTTGATGCCGGGAAGTGTAATATAGCAACCTACACGGTATACTAATACCAGCAATAGCGTAAACAGGATTCGCTTGCGGAGTTCTTCTATACTCCAGATATTCTTAAGCGTTTCAATTAGTTTCTTCACTTGGAACTGTAGTTAATCAAAAATGAAATGCGAATAAACGATAAAAGACGCATTTTACCAAATGCGTCTTTTAGAAATAGAATTAGCTTAAACCAGTTCTACTGAGCCGCCTGCAGCTTCGATAGCTTGTTTAGCTTTTTCGCTGATAGCGTTAACTTTGAATACCATTTTAGTCTTCATTTCGCCTGCACCGAGGATCTTAACCAGATCTGTGCGGCTGATGAGGCCATTGATATAAAGATTGTCAAGAGAGAACTCCTGAATAGCATAACGCTCGATCAGGAAATCTAATTGACCCAGATTGAAAACTTTATATTCAACGCGGTTCATATTTTTGAAACCACGTTTAGGCATACGGCGTTGGATTGGCATCTGACCACCTTCGTGACCTACTTTGCGGCTGTAACCAGTGTTAGACTGAGCACCTTTGTTACCACGTGTAGATGTGCCACCATGGCCACTACCTTCACCACGACCGATACGTTTTACTTTGTGTACTGAACCTTCTGCAGGTTTAAGATTGTGCAATTGCATAGTTTACAATTTTTGAACTTGCGCGGAATGTAAAACCGCTCGCAAATCAGTTAATGAATTAAGCTTTTACTTCTTCTACTTTCACCAGGTGATTAACGGTACGAACCATACCCAGTATCTGAGGCGTAGCTTCCACTTCTACAGAAGCGTGCATTTTACGCAGGCCCAGCGCTACAAGCGTACGCTTTTGGCGTTCAGGACGGTCAATTCCGCTCTTCGTCTGTGTAATTTTAATTTTAGCCATGACGCTATTATAATTCAAGAGTTAAAATTCGATTATCAAACAACAGTTATTAACCGTTGAATACTTTTTTCAGGCTTACGTTACGTTGTCTTGCAACAGTAACAGGCTCGCGCAGCATACCCAGTGCAACGAAAGTAGCTTTAACCACGTTGTGAGGGTTAGCAGAACCTAAAGACTTAGACAGTACGTCAGTAACACCTGCAGCTTCCAACACAGCGCGCATGCTACCACCTGCGATAACGCCGGTACCGTGTGCAGCTGGTTTAATCAAAACTTTAGCAGCACCTTCTTTAGCAAATTGCTCGTGAGGGATAGTACCATTCATTACAGGTACTTTTATCAGGTTTTTCTTAGCGTCATCTATACCTTTAGTGATAGCTTCCTGTACTTCTTTTGCCTTGCCCAGACCGTGGCCTACCACACCTTGACCATTACCTACAACCACCAATGCAGAAAAGCTGAATGCACGGCCACCTTTAGTGGTTTTTACCACACGGTTGATAGCCACTACCTTTTCATGCAGTTCAAGGTCTCCGGCTTTTACGCGATTTAATTGTGTCTTCGCCATTATATTTCTAAAAGAAAAAGTTAAACAATGTTATAATTAGAATTTCAAACCACCTTCACGTGCGCCGTCTGCTACAGACTTAACACGGCCATGATACAAATAACCACCACGGTCAAAGGTGCAAGCTTCGATACCCAGCGCGATTGCTTTCTGAGCGATTGCTTTACCAACCATTGCAGACTTTTCAGATTTTGTACCTTTTTGCGCAGCGATATCTTTCTGACGAGAGTTTGCAGCAGCCAGTGTTGTGCCTGTTGCGTCATCTATCAGTTGAACGTAGATATCCTTGTTGCTACGGAATACAGAAAGGCGTGGTTTTTGAGCTGTGCCAACAACTTTGGCACGAATGCGCCAACGCAATTTCTGACGGCGGAGTACTTTTGGATCTAATGACATTTTTTATCTATTTTTTTACGGGCTCACGCTGCTTGTGGCTTTGTGGCTACCGAAATGTTTACAAAATTTATAAATACAGATATCACCCGCTTTGGCGGATGATAACCTTTATTATTTACCAGCAGATTTACCAGCTTTACGACGAACAACCTCACCAACAAAGCGAACACCTTTACCTTTGTACGGTTCTGGTTTACGCAGGCTACGGATTTTTGCAGCTACTGCACCCAGCAGTTGTTTATCGATAGATTCCAGAATAATTTTAGGATTCTGACCTTTTTCTGCAGTTGCAGCAGCTTTGATTTCTTTTGGAAGATCAAAGATGATGTTGTGAGAAAAACCTAAAGCCATATCCAATTGCTGACCAGTAACAGCGGCACGATAACCCACACCCACCAGTTCAAGTTCAGTTTTAAAACCTTCAGTTACACCAAGCATCATGTTCGACAACAGTGCGCGGTATAAGCCGTGCAGTGCGCGGTGACGTATTTGGTCTGTAGGACGAGTAACATTCAAAGTTTCACCTTCAACTTCAACTTTGATATCGCGGTCGATAGCTTGTTTCAGTTCACCTTTAGGACCTTTGAAGATGACTTCGTTAGCAGGAGTAACAGTAACAGTTACGCCTTTTGCAATTGTAATTGGTTTCTTACCTATACGAGACATTGTCTACTATTTTATTTATTGCAGTAACCCTGATCGATCAGCCTGTATAGGAACCGGCTTAATGTATCAGGGGTACCAGTGTTAAAATCTATTAATAAATGTGGCACATTACTTCACCACCAACGTTGTTTGCACGTGCTTCTTTATCAGTCATTACACCTTTAGATGTAGAAACGATAGCGATACCCAGACCGCTCATTACACGTTTAATTTCTGTTGGCTTAGCGTACTGGCGCAAACCCGGACGGCTAACGCGTTCCAAAGCTTTGATTGCAGGTTCCTTTGTTTGAGGATTGTATTTCAAAGCTATTTTGATGATGCCTTGTTTGTTGTCATCTTCAAATTTGTATTTCAGGATATAACCTTTATCGTAAAGGATTTCCGTGATACGCTTTTTAACATTCGAAGCAGGGATTTCTACGATGCGGTGACGAGCCATTTGCGCGTTACGGATACGAGTAAGAAAATCTGCTATAGGATCTGTTACCATTTCTTTTGTTGAGTTTTGTAAAGTTTTTAATTGTGTCCGGTTTCGGCTTTGAGTATTACTCTACCCGACCTTGATACGTTATAAATTACCAGCTTGCTTTACGTACACCTGGTATTTTGCCATCCAATGCCATATCGCGGAAAATGTTACGGCAGATACCGAAATGACGCATATATCCTTTAGGACGTCCGGTAAGCTGGCAACGGTTTTTCAAGCGAACTGCTGATGAATTCTTTGGAAGTTTATCCAAAGCAGCATAATCACCTGCAGCTTTCAGGGCAGCACGCTTTTCAGCGAATTTTGCTACCATAGCTTCGCGTTTGCGTTGGCGGGCTTTTACTGATTCTCTAGCCATTTATTATTAGTTGTTATCTTTTTTAATGTTTTTGAAAGGCAGGCCCAGTTCTTTCAGCAGTTCGTATGCCTCTTCGTTAGTACGTGCTGTAGTAACGAAAGTGATATCCATACCGCTGATGCGAGTTACCTTATCAATGTTGATTTCCGGGAAGATGATTTGCTCAGTAACACCCATTGTGTAGTTACCACGACCATCAAATGATTTATCGTTGATACCTTTAAAGTCACGTACACGTGGCAGGGTAACAGCAACAAAACGATCCAGGAATTCGAACATATTTGTATGACGAAGCGTTACGCGGCAGCCAATTGGCATAGCCTTACGCAGCTTGAAGTTCGAGATATCTTTTTTAGACAATGTAGGTACTGCTTTCTGACCAGAGATGTTAGTCATTTCAGTTACCGCGTCATCTATCAGTTTTTTATCAGAAACAGAACCTTTAACACCTTGGTTCAGGCATATCTTAACCAAACGAGGGCACTGCATAACTGTAGAGTAACCAAACTTTTTCATTAAAGCAGGTACTACTTCGTCTTTATACTTCTTCTGTAAGCGAGGTGTATATGTAGTCGTTGCCATTATTTAATTTCCTCCCCTGATTTTTTAGATATACGTTTAAAACCACCTTCAGTGCGTTCGCGTTTGATGCGAACCGGCGCTTTTTGTTTAGCATCCCACAGCATAACGTTAGAGATATGAATAGTAGCTTCTTCTTTAACGATACCGCCCTGAGGATTCTGCGCGTTTGGTTTCAGATGTTTCGTTACCATGTTTACGCCTTCTATAAGCACACGGCTCTTCTGAGGGTAAACAGCCAACACCTTGCGTGGGTTGCTACGGTCTTTATCATCGCCGGCAATTACTACCACGTTATCACCTTTTTTGATGTTGAATTTTGGTTGAAATCTTTGTTTCACAATGTTATTTTTTTAACGTTGAGGCCTTCACTACCCAAACGGGCGGCAAAGGTACAACAAATTTTACAATACTTCAGGTGCCAATGAAACTATTTTCATATAACCTTTATCGCGCAGCTCACGAGCTACCGGCCCGAAGATACGAGTACCGCGTGGTTCGTCAGAGTTGTTCAGCAGTACTACTGCATTGTCATCAAAATTGATGTACGAACCATCTTTACGGCGCAATTTCTTTTTGGTACGAACGATAACAGCTTTAGATACAGTACCTTTTTTGATACCACCACCCGGTAACGCGTCTTTCACGGTTACCACTATTTTATCTCCGATACCGGCATAGTCCTGGCCCGAGTTACCCAATACACGGATACAAAGTACTTCCTTTGCACCGCTATTGTCTGCTACATTGAGCCTTGATTCTTGTTGTATCATCTCTTAATAAGATTACTTAGCTTTTTCAATAATTTCTACCAGGCGCCAGCGTTTTGTTTTGCTCAACGGGCGTGTTTCCATAATACGAACTGTATCGCCTACACCGGCAGTACTGCTTTCGTCGTGTGCATGGAATTTAGTCGTTTTTTTAACGAACTTTCCGTAAATCGGGTGTTTTACCTTACGCTCTACAGCTACAGTAATGGTTTTTTCCATTTTGCTGCTGCTCACAATCCCGATACGGGTTTTTCTGCTTTTTCTTTCAGTCGTTGTTGACATCTATAAAAAATTTACTTAGAAACCTAATGCTCTTTTGCGTTGTTCCGTCTTCATACGCGCGATGGTACGGCGCAATTGGCGAATAGTAAGCGGATTTTCAATTGGGTTTACCGCATGGCTGAACTTCATTTTCTTCAAACGCAGCTCTTCGTCGCCGATTTTATTATTCAGCGCATCGATATCCAGCGAACGATAATCGTCAACTTTCGCTTTTTTTGCTTTTGCCATTTTAATTTCTATTTGTTATTTATTATGATTTGCAACGATTGAAAGCCGCAAACCTAATTTTACTTTTGATTATGCCTCAACGTAGTCTCTACGTACTACGAATTTGGTTTTGATAGGCAGTTTCTGAGCTGCCAGTTCCAGTGCTTCTTTAGCCACTTGCATAGGTACACCATCAATTTCGAACATGATGCGACCCGGGTGTACTACAGCTGCCCAGAATTCCAGACTACCCTTACCTTTACCCATCCTTACCTCAGCAGGTTTGCGAGTTATTGGTTTGTCAGGGAAAATGCGTATCCAAACATTACCCTCACGTTTCATGTGGCGGGTAAGAGCCTGACGCGCAGCTTCAATCTGGCGGTTGTTTATCCACTTTGGTTCAAGCGCTTTCAGTCCGAAAGAACCTGCAGCAACCATTGTACCGCGTTGTGCGTTACCTTTGATTCTGCCCTTGTGCGCTTTACGATGTTTCGTCTTTTTTGGTTGTAACATTGTTACAATATTTAAATAGTTGCTCTAATTATTTTACAATTAACGGCCTTTGCCACCACCGCGACGTTCGCCACCACCACGGCGCTCACCGCCACCGCGACGTTCACCACCACGACCTTCGCCACGCTGACCACCTTCCGGACGGCCACCACCTGCAGCATTGCCACGGTTGTCTGAACCTGCAGAGAAGTTAGGGTTCAAATCACGTTTGCCCAGTACTTCACCTTTACATATCCATACTTTGATACCGATTTTACCATATACAGTCAGTGCAAATACTGATGCATAGTCGATATCCATACGGTATGTATGCAGTGGAGTGCGACCTTGCTTGAACTCTTCAGAACGAGCGATTTCAGCACCACCCAGACGGCCACCTACTTTTATCTTGATACCTTCTGCACCCATGCGCATAGCGGTAGAGATTGCCATTTTCACAGCACGTTTGTAGCTAACACGGCTTTCCAACTGACGAGCGATAGTTTCGCCCACGATGTTCGCATCCAGTTCAGGACGACGGATCTCCATAATGTTGATCTGAACGTCTTCTTTACCGGTGAGTTTTTTCAACTCTTCTTTAATGCGATCAACTTCAGAACCGCCCTTACCTATAATGATACCAGGCTTAGAAGTGTGGATTGTGATGATCAGTTTACCCAGAGTACGCTCAATAACGATGCGAGAAATACCGCCTTTATTGATACGTGCATTCAGGTAAGTACGGATTTTGTGATCCTCTACCAGTTTCTGACCGAAATCCTTTTTCTCGCCAAACCACATTGAGTCCCATCCGCGAACGATACCCAACCTGTTACCTATAGGATTAGTTTTTTGACCCATTCGTTATATTATTAAGTTGAATGTTTAAAAATTATGCGTTAGCTGCTACGGCAGTTTTGCTGTCCACAATAAGAGTTACGTGGTTGCTACGTTTGCGCAACCTGTAGGCACGGCCTTGCGGAGCAGGGTTCATGCGCTTTAATGTACGTCCACCATCTACGAAGATGGTTTTTACATACAGGTTTGCGCCTGCTACGTCAACACCTTCATTTTTAACCCTCCAGTTTGCAATGGCACTCAACAACAGTTTTTCCAAAGGAACAGAAGGATGCTTAGTACTGAATTTCAATGTATTCAGCGCATTTTCTACATGCATACCACGAATCAAATCTGCCAACAGGCGCATTTTGCGCGGCGATGTAGGATAGTTACGTAAACGAGCTACAGCTTCCATTTTATTATTTATTACTTAAGCGATGCCGCCAGAAGATGGCACCAAATTTTATTTAATTAATTATTTACTACCACTATGGCCTTTAAAGTTGCGTGTAGGTGCAAATTCGCCCAGCTTATGGCCAACCATAAATTCAGTTACATAAACAGGTATGAATTTGTTACCGTTGTGTACTGCAAATGTTTGACCAACGAAGTCCGGTGTGATTGTAGAGCGACGGCTCCACGTTTTGATAACACCTTTCTTAGTTTTGCCGTCGTTCATAGCTAAGACTTTCTTGTCCAGCTTTGCATCAACATAAGGTCCTTTTTTAATTGAACGAGCCATTATTCGTTATATTTTATCAGGGAGTCCCTGGTTATTTTTTGTATTTACCTGAAAGTTTTTTACCGTTACGGCGTTGGATGATCAGCTTGTTGCTACCTTTTGTAGTGCTACGTGTGCTTTCACCTTTCGCGTATTTACCAGTGCGGCTACGTGGGTGACCACCAGAAGAACGGCCTTCACCACCACCCATCGGGTGATCTACAGGGTTCATTGCAACACCACGGTTGCGTGGTTTAATACCTTTCCAACGGTTGCGGCCTGCTTTACCCATTGATTGCAGAGCGTGGTCGCTGTTAGAAACTGTACCAACAGTTGCCATACAAGTGCTCAGCACTTTACGCAACTCACCACTTGGCATTTTCAGTACGCAATATTTTTCTTCTTTCGCATTCAGCTGAGCGTAAGTACCAGCAGAGCGTGCCATTGAACCACCTTTACCAGGTTGCATTTCAATGTTGTGAATAACAGTACCCAAAGGCATGTTTTTCAGCAGCAGTGCGTTACCAACTTCAGGTGCTACGCTGTCACCACTTACTACAGTAGCTCCAACTTCAAGGCCCTGAGGGGCGATGATGTAGCGTTTTTCACCATCTGCATAACTAAGCAATGCGATGAATGCTGAACGGTTAGGATCGTATTCGATAGTTTTAACGGTTGCAGGAATGTCCTTTTTATCGCGTTTGAAATCTACGATACGGTACATTTTCTTGTTGCCACCACCCATGTAGCGCATAGAACGGCGACCCTGAGCGTTACGGCCAGCTGTAGACTTTTGAGGCTCCAGCAAGCTTTTTTCCGGCTCATTAGTGGTAACCTCTGCGTAAGCGTTACCTATTCTCCAACGTGTACCGGCTGTTACCGGTTTATATTTACGTAATGCCATTTTCTAATTCTTTATCAAATCTTACGAGAACAAATCGATAGAATCACCCTCTGCAAGAGTTACTGTTGCTTTTTTATAAGAAGATTTCATACCGCTGATAAAACCAGCTTTAGTGAAACGGTTTTTAACTTTACCAGGAACCACGATTGTGTTTACATCTGATACTTTAACACCGTAAAATTCCTCTACAGCTTTTTTGATTTCCAGCTTATTAGCCTTCTTATCCACTACAAAGGTATAGCGGCCGGATTTCTCCATTTGGGTGTTTACTTTCTCAGTAATCACCGGCCTTACCAATACGTTAGTGAGTTTCATTTTATTTAATTATTTCGTGTTACGAAAATTCTTTTCCTAATTAAGCTTCAACAGGAGCTTCGTTAAACATTTTTGCTGCAGTCTCTGTGAATACCAGTACTTGTGCATTTACAAGGTCGTAAGTATTCATATCGCTCAGTACTACTGTTTTGTTCCTGTCGATGTTGCGAGCACTCATGTACAGTTTCGCATCATATTCAGGCATAATGAACAGTGATTTTTGAGTACCGTTGATTTTGCCCAGCATTGTAGCGAAATCTTTAGTTTTCGGAGTCTCGATATTCAGATCTTCAACTACAACTATTTTGTTTGCACGTGCTTTGTGAGACAATGCAGACATCTTAGCCAAGTCTTTCACCTTACGGTTTACTTTGAAATCGTAACCGTGAGGAAGAGGACCGTTAACAGCACCACCACCTTTATATAAAGGGTTGCGGATGTTACCTTTACGAGAACCACCGGTACCTTTTTGACGGTGCAGCTTCTTAGAAGCACCATGTACTTCGGCACGAGTTTTAGTTTTGTGCGTACCCTGGCGTTGTGCAGCAAGATATTGCTTCACTGCGAGGTATATACAATGATCGTTTGGCTCGATATTGAATATATCTTCCGGCAGCTCCACGCTACGACCGGTTTTCTCACCTTTGCTATTATAAACGTCAACTTGCATGACTTAATTAATTCTGGATTAAAACGATTGAACCATTGTGACCCGGTACAGAACCACTAACAAGGATGTAGTTTTGTTCTGGGAACACTTTAACAACACGCAGTGCTTTGATCTTTACCTGATCGCCACCCATACGGCCAGCCATGCGCATACCTTTAAATACGCGGCTTGGGTATGATGAACCACCGATAGAACCCGGAGCGCGTTGACGATCGTGCTGACCATGCGATGCTTCACCAACACCACTGAATCCGTGACGTTTAACAACACCCTGGAAACCTTTACCTTTAGTGGTACCGATTACACTTACTTTCTCACCTTCTGCGAAGATTTCGCATGTCAGTGATTCACCAACTTGTTTATCAATGGAACAATTACGAATTTCCTTTACTATCGCCTTTGGAGATGTGCTTGCTTTGGCGAAGTGATTGAGGAGCGCTTTTGGAGTGTTTTTCTCTTTAGCTTCTCCGAATGCGATTTGCAACGCATCATAACCGTCGGTATCTACGGTTTTCTTTTGAGTAACCACACAAGGGCCGGCCTCTATGATGGTGCAAGCGGTTTGCTTACCGTTCGGCTCGAACACACTGGTCATGCCGATTTTCTTACCAATAATACCTTTCATTTTCTTATATTTTAGCCTAGCGCCCGGTTGCCTATGTGTGGACCGGGATAAGCTGTTTTTCTAATTTTTTAAAGAACTATAAAGCTTCTATCAAGCTTTAATTTCTACTTCTACGCCGCTTGGCAAATCAAGCTTCGAAAGCGCATCTACTGTGCGTGAAGAAGACGTGTAGATATCCAACAAACGCTTGTGCGTGCAAAGCTGGAACTGCTCACGTGCTTTCTTGTTAACGTGCGGCGAACGCAACACTGTAAAGATCTTCTTCTCTGTTGGCAAAGGAATAGGGCCTGTAACCACTGCTCCTGTATTGCGCACAGTCTTAACGATTTTCTCTGCAGACTTATCAACCAAGCTGTGGTCGTAAGATTTCAGTTTTATTCTGATACGCTGTGACATACTTATAAATAACTTCTAACCCGTAAAATTTGGGACTGCAAAGGTAATGCGTTAAATCTATTCAGACAAAATATTTTAAAGAAATTTTTAAAATTTCTGAATATTTCCCTGAAACGCAGGCGGGAATGGACGCCTCGTAAATGTACCTGTATTTAAACACAGGCTATAAAGACGGGCACAATTCATTGTAAATAAATGCATTATGATCTGCAGCTAATTTTAAAAGGATAAGCTTGATTAATACCCGTACTTCTCCTTCCAGCAATTGCGCAAGTACTCCCTGATGCGTGCTTCTGCAGCGTTATCGCCCGGGTCGTAGAGCTTAACACCCGATATGCCATCAGGTAAGAACTCCATATTCACAAAATTACCCTCGTGGCTATGAGCATACTCATATCCCTTGCCATAATCTAGGTTCTTCATCAACTTGGTTGGTGCATTGCGTATTTGTAGCGGTACAGGCAGGTCTCCTGTTTTAGCAACAAGGTCTTGCGCATAGTTGATGGCCATGTAGGAGGCGTTGCTCTTGGCAGATGATGCCAGATAAGTAGCACATTGAGACAAAATAATTCTGCATTCCGGATAACCAATCATCTCTACTGCCTGAAACGTAGTTGTAGCCAGCAACAGCGCATTGGGATTGGCATTGCCTATATCCTCACTGGCAAGTATCACCATACGGCGGGCTATGAATTTAGGGTCTTCGCCACCTGCTATCATACGTGCCAGGTAATATACAGCAGCATTAGGGTCGCTACCGCGTATAGACTTGATGAATGCAGATATGATATCATAATGCTGCTCGCCTGTCTTATCGTACAGTGCCATTTTGCGCTGTACAATATCCTGAACTGCAGCATCTGTTATCAGCTTCTCTTCTCCTGTCAGCGATGTTACTATCAACTCCAGTAGGTTCAACAACCTGCGCCCGTCCCCACCACTAAGGCGTAGCAGTGCCTCCCACTCCTGTACTTTTACATGTTTCCCTTTCAGCCATTCATCTTGTTCCAATGCCTGATTCACCATTTCTTTCAGTTCGTCTTCCGTAAGTGGTTGCAGTACATATACCTGGCAGCGACTGAGTAATGCACCTATTACTTCAAAAGACGGGTTTTCTGTTGTAGCGCCAATCAGTGTTACTATACCCTTCTCTACGGCACCCAGCAGGCTATCTTGTTGTGCTTTGTTAAAGCGGTGAATCTCGTCTATAAACAACAAAGCATGTCCCAACTTTTTCGCAGCATCTATCACACTGCGCACTTCCTTTACCCCACTATCTATGGCACTGAGCGAAAAAATCTGCATCTCCAGCGAGTGTGCAATGATTTGCGCAAGCGTTGTCTTGCCCACACCCGGAGGCCCCCAGAATATGATGGAATGTGCTTTGCGGTTTTGTATCATCTGCTCCAACACCTTGCCCTTGCCCACCAGATGCTGCTGACCTATATAATTAGCCAGTGTTCTGGGGCGCATACGTTCTGCCAACGGTGCCTGAATATTGTCTGTCATATTATTAGCAATTCATTAATAGGGATTTCACTAAATTCGCTCTATGCAACGCAAATTACTAATCATTCTTTGCCTGATGGGAAGTGTTTTGATAACATTTGCCCAAAAGAAGAAAAAGAACAATAAGGAAGTAACTACTACTACAAAGGCTGATACCAGCACCAACTACAAGGAAATAGGCGCCCCTATGCCACCTCTGAGAGCTATGCATTTATTGGGCAAAAATGCAGGAGCAGAAATCTACACTACAAAAGATATTCCGGCTAAAAAGAATGTGCTGGTAATGATGTATAACCCAACTTGCGGGCACTGCCAGGAAGAAACAATAATGTTTAAAAAGAATCTGGACGCTTTCAAAAACACAGAAGTATTGTTACTTGCAGATACTGTTATGAAAGAGTACATAGACTTCTTCAACAATACAACAAAAGTGTTTGACACACCGGAACTTAAAATGCTGCTGGATCAAAGTGGCTTTATCAAGAATACTTTTACATATAGCGCATTACCGCAAATAAACATTTACAATAAAGACAAGAAACTCATCAAGACATTTATCAGCGATACGCCGATAGATTCGCTGAAACCATATCTACAATAAAAACAAAGTGTGGCTTATGCCACACTTTGTTTTTTGATATAATCTCGGATTTTGCGGACATAATCAAAATATCCCCTCTCCATCCTTAGCCAGAAGACTGAAAATATAAGCACACCTATAGCACCAAATGTGTAGGTATAAATCATAAGCCCCTCACCTACTGTCATCGTTACTATAGTAGCTATAAACAGAAACATGCAAAATATCATAATCAACAACGGCCCCCCGGAGTCTATTTTGCGCATTTTAGAACTAATCACAATCTGAGTTTTGTCCCCCTTATTACTCAGCTCAACATGTGTTATTGGTAAAGTCCTGATTTCGTTTTCCTGCTCTGCATGTGGTATCACCCTGATAACCCTGTCTTTTTCAGACACTTCGAAATCAAGATTGTGCACTTTTACATGCTTACCGAGTAAACGGACTTTAATGTCATCCGGACGCATTGAGGATTGGTACCGGTACGTACGTGAGAATATCATAGGCACTAATTTTTGGTTAAAAAGAACTTGTTTACTTGAAAGTTAAGCACAATATCTACGCCTTACAATGTGGCTCAGATTAAAATTTGTGCTTCTTTTTTAATGTGTTCAAAAATTATGCCAAATTAATAATACAAATTATTGATAATCAATTAATTACAAAGAAATGATTGTTCCATTTATGTTATTCACAATTATGTAAAAACAGCTGTTAATCAGTTTTGTAAAAACAAATAAAAATCCTTATATTTTACTTAGTACCTATCGATTGATAATACTGTTGCACCATATTACGATAGTATGGTTTCAGTTGTGCAGGTGTGGTTTTGTATTGCTCTGAAAGCTGTTTGTTTTCGTTGATATAACGTTGCAATTCCGCAGGTATCTGCTTGCTTATTTCATCTGCACTTTTTGATGAACGCTTATCATCCTGCTCTTGCTCACGAAGAGATTTCTCTGCCTGCAAAAGCCTTGTCAGTATTTCTTTCTGGCGCATCATCATCTCTGCACTCATACGTTTGTTTACAAGGTCTGTCTCAATTCTATCCATCTTCTCCTGTATCTCTTTCAGCTCTTTTGCATTACCCATGCCTTTGCTGTTCAGCAGGCTATTTAGTTGCTGCAACTGGCGTCGGATAGCTGCTTGTTGCTGTGCCATCTGTGCCAGCTTTTGTGCATTGCCATATTCACCCTCGCTGCCTTCTTTACCCTCCTTACCTTCTTTATTCTGTGGCTTGCCGTCTTTCGATTCCTGGCCTTGCTGCCCTTCTCGCTGTTGCTTGGCATTTTCCATTTGCTGCATAGCATTGCCCAGTTGTTGTTGTTGGGTAATGATATCGCTCAACTGTTTGCCAACACCCGGCTTCGGTGTTTTACCTCCAGGATTATTACACTGTCCTTGCTGCCCTGCAGAGTTGT
This sequence comes from Chitinophagales bacterium, assembly GCA_017303395.1. GTDB lineage: Bacteria > Bacteroidota > Bacteroidia > Chitinophagales > Chitinophagaceae > Polluticoccus. The sequence continues at coordinate 36,814 of JAFLBN010000006.1, read as the reverse complement.
TTTGCTGACTTTGTTGTTGCATCAGGTTCGATAACACTTCATTAAGCATCAGTGCCAGATTATTGGTGTGCATCATGGCATACTGTTGTTTCGCCATCACATCTTCTCGGCGACGGTTTTCCATCATTTTGATGGCTGCTGCAATATTATTTTCCAGCTCTGTTGTTTCTTTGTTGATAGTTGGCGCAAGCTTAAACAGTTCTTTACTGAGTGCAAACAAACTATCACGTATCATGCGGCTATTGGCATGCAGGCGCTTCTGCTCTTGTTGATTAGCAATATAGCCTTGCGATGTAGCGGGCGTGTTTTGTACTTTCTTTATCAGTTGCTCCTGATCGAAAGACAAGCGTACCAGATTGGTGAGTATCTGCCTTACTGCACGGATATCCTTTTTCAACTGCATGGCATTCATACCACCTGCGCCCGACTTCAGGCTCTGCGCCATAGACTTCAGATTTTCTGCTGCCTGGCTCTGCGACTTGCTCGATTGGCTTTTCTGCCCCTGCTCCAACTGTTGCTTGCTATCCTGCATATCCTGCTTCGCATCGTTGGCTTTGTCTTTTTCTTTCGCTACATCCTGCTCTTGCTTCATTTCCTTGTTCAGCTCTTCCATCTGCTTCATCTCTTCGCTCATGGCCTGCTCCAGTTCTTTCTTCAAAGCTTCCTGTTCTTTAGACAGTTGCTGATTATCCTTTTTGCCTTTATCAGTTTCTGCCTTCAGGTCCAGTTGCTTCTCTGCCAGCTTATCCATTTTGTTGGCAAGGTCTTCCATGCGCATTTGCATCTCCAGCTTCTTCATCAGTTCCTGCATACGTTGCAGATCCATGTTGAAGAGTTTATTCTCCTGCTCCAGTTGCTTCATGGTTTCAAAAGCCTTCTCCTTGTTCAGGCGTTGCATTAGTTCTTGCAGCTTTTTCATCTGCTCTTTCAGTTCCTTGTTCAGCAGGTTATCCATCTGCTTTTGCAACTCCTGTTGTTTCTCCTTTACATCTTCGCTATACTCTTTGTGCTGACTTTGCTGCACTTGTTCATCCAGACGTTTCTTTACAGCTTCCATCTGGTTTTTCAGTTGCTGTTGCATGTTGGATAGCTGCTGCAGATTTTGTTTCTGTTCAAAACCCATATCACTACTTTCCAGCATCTTGCTTTGCAGGTCTTTATACTCGTTCTGTATATCTTTTGTTTGTTCAGAACTGTTGTTGAGGCCAGAGTTGATTTGTTCTGCATTGGCATTCATGGCAGAGTCAAGCTGTTCAGGGTTGAACATATTATAAGACCTGACCTCGCTACGGGTAGATTTTGCACCATGCACACCATCATTATCCCAAGCCTCTATGTAATACTGTAGTTTTTGCCCCGGTTGCAGGTTCAGCGGTTCTACATCAAAATAATACTGGAATGAGGTAAGCGAACCACCATTCAGCGGCAGCGGTATGCTCTTGCTGGCTATGGGTTGATTCTTGGGGCTTGTCAGGTCGTAGTGAAATAATACTTTGCTGATACCATAATCATCGCCCGCAGTACCTGTTAGTAATATCTGCTTGCCAGAAACACTGTCTCTGAACTCTTGCATTTGTATTACAGGATGTTCGTCGGGTATTACACGTACAGTGTACCTGAAGCTATCGGTTATATTGGTAGTATTATTGCGCAGCGATAATACATAACTCGTATCGTTCATAAACCTGAACTGCGAACCAAACAAACTTGCCTGATGCGTCAGTGCTATTGGCTGCCCTTCTCCAAAGCGAATGAATGCATCGTCTGTGTACTCTGCTATAAATGCCCAACTGATATAAGTACCAACAGGTACGGTAACATCTCCCATGCTGCTGCGCAGCTCGTCTTTACGGCCTGTATAATCGGGATAGTCAATCTTTACATTGAATGATTTAAGCACAGGCTTTTGCGCCACACTTATAATATATGGCTGCGAATTGAACCCTGCAGCAAACAAGCGGAAGCTGAACTGCTCTGTTACATTGCGGAACGTATACTGAAACTCGTTCTTGCCCGTAGACAGCATAGACAACCTATCACTGCCTAGGTCTATATACATATCAGCAGGTAGTGCATTGCCTTCTACTGTTACTTGCAGTACATAATCTGCCCCACGAATGGCTTGCAGGTTTTTATTCTTTACTATGAAACGAAACGGTGCTGGTTTCTCAAAAGCCTTGGTTGGTTGCAGCAATCGTTCCGATGCATCAGAGAAAACATCGGGTGCGGCTACCAGTATCATGGCCATTACCAATACAAGCGGCAATAGGTATGGCAGATATTTTTTGTTCTTACCCAAATCTACCGCACTGGCAAATGGCACTACAGATAGTTGTGCTGCCTTCTGGTCGATACTTGCCAATGCCAGCTCGCGACTTTCATGGCTATCGGCATGATGGCGCAGTTGCAGTATGTTCAGCAGCTTATCACTTACTTCGGGGAAATGCTTACCCACAATAACGGCTGCCTGCTCGTGGCTTATCTGTTTGCCCAGCTTTGCCATCTTGCTGAGGGGCATAGCCACCCAGATAACCAATGCTGCAAGCCCCGCAACCATAAATAACGATACAATGCTGATTTTTGCCCACACAGGCAGGTACAGATAATACTCGCCCACGGATACGGTAAGGATATAGGCAAGCAGGCAAATAAATAATATAAGCGAACCGCGCAACAGTTGGTTGGCATAATACTTCCTGATGAACGCGTCTAATCTCGATATTAACTCCTCGTAATTGCTCATAAGTTTCGCTACATGCAATATAACGGAAATAAATGTTTCATAAATCCTAAAAATCAACCGTATCCATACCTTTGCATACCTTTTAGGAAGAAGAATATATGATGCTTTTATACCCTGCGCACGCCGCAGATGCTCTGGAGTTTAGTAAGGTAGCCCAATTGTTGAAATTGAAATGCCGTACCGATGCCGCCCGCGAACGGGTGGAATCCTTACGTTTTCATACCCGTATAGAATATGTGGAGAAGGCACTGGTGCAAACACGCGAGTACAAGTCGATACTGATGAGTGGTGATTATTTCCCAAACGACTTTACCCGCAATATTGAAAAAGAACTGAAGCTGGTATCACTACCCGGTGCTGTATTGGCTGCAGACCAGTTATTGGCTTTTCAGCAACTGGCACTGAACATACGCGATATACTGAACTGGTTTAAAAACCACGAAGGGCTGTTTGTGAACCTGCGCGCATTGGCAGATAAAATACAGTACGAAAAACAAATCAATGAAACCATCAGCGCTGTAATAGATGAGATGGGCAATGTGCGCGACAACGCATCGCGCGAGCTGATGAGCATACGTGCCGAACTGGCAAGCCGCCGCCAAGACCTCCGCAAGATGTTTGAAGGTGTGCTACGCAAGCTGAACAAACAGGGCTACCTAGCAGATATTGCCGAGGGCTTTCTGAATGGCAGGCGTGTAGTGGCGGTGTTTGCAGAGCATAAACGCATTGTAAAAGGTATTCATCATGGCGAAAGCGACACACAACGTACTGTGTTTATAGAGCCTGAAGAGACCATTGAACTGAATAACGAAGTAGCATCGCTGGAGCGTGCAGAGATGCGCGAGATACAGCGCATACTGGCACAAACCACCGCTACCCTTTCGGGCTGGCACCCGCAATTGGATAGCTATTATCACCTATGTGGCCTCTACGATTTTATACGTGCAAAGGCATTGCTGGCGATGGATATGAATGCTGAGATGCCTCGCCTGAGTCCGCACCCACATGTAGACCTGATAAAATCTACCCACCCATTGCTGCTACTGCACAACAACCGCGAGGGCAAGCCCACCATACCATTATATATATCGCTGAACAGAGATAAACGTGTACTTATAATAAGTGGACCCAATGCAGGTGGCAAAACGGTATCTATGAAGACCGTAGGGCTGCTGCAACTGATGACACAAGCGGGACTGCTGATACCTGCCAGCCCCGATAGCGAGGTGGGGATCTTCAAGCAGATGATGATACACATTGGCGATACACAGAGCATAGAACACGAGCTGAGTACCTATAGCGCACACCTGCGCGATATGAAGTACTTCATGGATTTTGCCAATGGTAAAACACTGTTCTTTATAGATGAACTGGGTAGCGGTTCAGACCCTAACCTGGGTGGTGCATTTGCAGAGGCTATTGTGGAAGAACTTGCCAAGCGCCATGCTATGGGCATCATCACTACACACTACCTGAACCTGAAAGTAATGGCAGGAAAGGTGCAGGGCATCTTTAACGGTGCGATGGCTTTTGACGAAGAAAAACTGGAACCACTATACCAACTGACTGTGGGCAAACCGGGTAGCTCTTACACATTTGCTATAGCACAGCGCAGCGGACTACCTCCTGCTATTATAGACCGTGCTAGACAACTGACAGAGCGCGGACACTTTAAGCTGGATAAGATGCTGCACCAGACAGAGCAGCAAAGCCAGAAGCTTGCCAACAAAGAAAAAGAGATAGATAAACTGCTGAAGAAGAATAAAGAGCTGGAAAAAGAATTCAGCGAACTGATAGATAAGGAAAAGAAAGAACAGCAATACAATACACTGCGCCTGCAGAACAAGATAAAGAAAGAAGAGCTGGATTATCTGCGCGATATGGAGCGCAAGTTTAAACAGATAATAACAGACTGGAAGAAGGCCGAAAATAAAGGCGAGGTAATAGCGGCAGCAGAGAATGTACTCTTTAAACGTAAGCAGATAGCCGCCAATGTAGCCGTAGCCAAGAAGGCCGATAAGAACTACGATGTGGTAGGCGGCACACCCAAGCTGGGCGATATGGTACGCAACAAAGACAACCACCAGGTGGGCAAGCTTACAGAACTGCGCGGCAAAAAAGCCATTGTACAGATAGGACAAATGCCATTTAACGTAAGTATAGACGAATGGGTGGTAGTGAAAAAGAAAGAACAGCCACAGGGCAAAAAGAAGAAATAACGCACAGCTCATTCCATTCCATGGAATGGAATGGCTATGTTTTTAAACTGCACTAATTAATAGTTAATACCATCTCTGTTCCGTTCCGCGGAACGGAACACGTTTATTTTTAAAAACGTGTTATTTTGAAATCACTTGTACTTTATTGGTACCACTACTGTATCAGTTTTTATTGAATAAGAATTGATACTATCCCCCATCACTATCTCCAGAAGGCTATCATTGAATAGTTGTATAGACTTTACAGAATTATATTGTTCATAATTAGCCAGCACTGTATCTATATCTCCACTCTTTAATCTTATCTGTAATACATCTTGCATGGTTGCATTACCAGCCACATAATCTGCTGTAATTATACCATTCCTGTATTGTAGTGTAGCTTTATTAACACGTTCAACATCAAACAATACAGATGTTGAAAACAGCATAACTACTACAATCAATAAGATTAAGAGTATTGCACTAATAATGTTTAGCCGCTTCATTCTGAAGTTTTGATAAAGAAGCTGATTAATACAGCAAGCCACCCTGCACTAAAATACCACAAGGAGTTTGGATAATGCTGTACAACAAAATCAAAACCTATTAATAGTAGTATCATACCTATTATCCTCAGGCTTATTTTTAGTGCCTTCATTTGTATGTGCGTATTTAATATACCATCACAATATAAATAAGAGAAGGTGGAAAATCACATTTTAAAATAAAGCGCATTCCATTCCATGGAATGGAATGAAGTATAAACTTTTAACTATCAATTAGTGCGTTTTAAAATAAAGCGTGTTCCGTTCCGCGGAACGGAACAAAAACTGCATTTTCAGGAATAGCGCATTCCATTCCATGGAATGGAATGAACCGGCTAATGCGGATGATAATAATACTGTAGATATACATACAGGCTCAACAGAGCTATAGCCAATATCGTTAGTATATATACAAGCATCACTATAAACACATACAAAATCCCTCTGCCCAAAGAGACATGATAAACATTACGGAATGCCAGTGCTGCATAAAATATCAGCCCTATGGTTGATATGCCTGTATATATGTTTGCTACTACCTCGTATGTAAGCATCGCCAATTGCTGCGTCAGCATCACAACAAAATACATGCAATGCAGGTGCAGCGAGAAAACTGCATGATCTACAAACAGCAAGTCTTTCCGTCTGTAAAACAACAACTGTAAGAAAAAACCGAGAAACGGTAAGGTGAAGAAAAAGACCTTCGATACATAATGCTTCACTTTCTCCATAAAATCACTGATTGCAACACCATCGCGCATCATCAACTTAAATTTTTGTTTAAAAGAAAGTGTTGCATACTGCGATGCAGGGTGTGGTATATTGGCAGTATTTTCAGCACCGGCTGATGCATAAGCCAACTGCTCGGCCTTAACTCTGTTTTCTTCAATAGCCTGAAATGGAGCAGTATTCGGTAGCACCCAAAAAGTAATAATGAAATATATGGTGCTGATGAAAATATATAACGAGATAGGCGAAATATATCGGGCTCTCTGATTATTCCAATAAGCAATAGTAAGCATACCCGGCTGCACAATAAGCGTTTTCAGTGTCTGCCTGAACTTTGAATCGTAATGGAAATAATGCTCTGCAAAATGAAGCACCAAACCCCAGAATGTCTCTTTATGCAGATGTGTTTGCTGCCCGCATTCTGCACAGTAATTGTGCGATGTATGAAAACCACAGTTAGGGCAAACATTCGTTTTATTTCCGGCATGAGACATACCGAAATATATAAAATAATATACTAATAATATAGTTATACTTCCAAAAAGAGTAATACGTATTTATAGGCAACATCAATAAACTATCGCATCAGCTGATTCACCAGGCTACCTAGTTTCTTTAGCGAGCGTTCTACCTGTGGTGTCCATTGCATACCGTAGCTGAGGCGCATACAATTGCGGTAGCGGTCTTGCAGGGTAAACATACTGCCCGGTGCTATGCTTATTTTATGTTGTATGGCTTCGCGATACAGTTCGTAGGTATCTATTCGCTTATCCAGTTCCAGCCATTGTATAAAGCCACCTTTGGGGCTGCTCATCTTCGTCCCTTCGGGAAAGTACTCGCCTATAGCACGAGAGTATTGCAGGCTGTTGCTGTGCAGTGTTTGCCGCAGCTTGCGCAGGTGGTGTTCGTACCTGCCCGTTACCAGAAAATTGGCAATAGCCGCCTGCTGCACCGTAGCACTGGTTATGCTGTGGTATAGCTTCAGGCGTTTCACTTTCTCCAGGTATTTGCCGGGTGCCACCCACCCTACTCTATACCCCGGTGCCAGTGTTTTAGATACAGAGCTGCACCACAGTACGTTGCCTTCTTTATCAAAACTCTTACAAGAGCGTGGTCGGTTTTTGCCAAAATATACATCGCCATACAGGTCGTCCTCTATCAGCGGCACGCCATGTTTGCTCAGTAGTTTTACGAGGGCTTCTTTCTGCTCATCGGGCATGGTATAGCCCAGCGGGTTGCTGAAGTTCGTAACAAAAAAACATGCTTTTATATTATGCTTCTGTAGTGCCTGTTTCACATCATCGGGGTCAACACCCGTATCGGGATGTGTAGGCAGCTCTACCACCTTCAGCCCTATGCTTTGTGCAAAGCGCAGCGTACCAAAGTATACAGGGCTTTCAACCGCTATCGTATCACCCGGCTTTGTAATGGCCATCAGGCAATAAGATATAGCATTCATGCAGCCGGCAGTTGTTACCAGGTCGTCAGCCTTCAGTCCGCTATCCCACTGGCGTGTCCACCTTGCTATCTGCGTGCGCAGCAGCGCATTACCTTGTATCGACTCGTACGATGTTCCGTTATCGGGCAGGTCTCTCAATGCCTGTGCCATCGCTTTGTTCAGCTTGGGCAGTGGCAGCAATTCAGGCGCAGGTACACTCAGCGAAAACTTCATAATACCCGGCATCACAAAATCATCATACACTTCAGATATAATGGCTTCTACGTTTTTATTCTTCGTAGTTAATGAAGGATTGCTTTTTTCTAAAGACAATAAAAACTTAGACGGATTATACTTTACATAATACCCACTCTGCGGACGAGACTCTATGAGCCCCTTCCCTTCCAGATGGTAATACGCCTGCAAAACAGTACTCATACTCACTTCCTGCTGTTCGCTCAATCCCCTTACAGACGGCAGTTTATCGCCAATATTCAGCACCCTGTCCATTATCTGTTGCTCTATACCGTCTGCTATATGCAGATATATATGGCCGTCCTTTCCTTTTATTTCTTTCTTCATACAGGAAGTTTGTTAAAAAAACTGTTCTGGTCGAAAATACGAAAATTGTATCTGTTTTGTTTCAAATAATCTATAGACTTTTGCCATGTAGATATTCTATTATCTCTAACTAAGGCACGCTATGTCAAGGCACACTAAAGCACTATTAGCACTATTCTACATCTGCATCATCTGGGGTACCACGTACTTGTCGGGGCGTATTGTAGTGCAGGTATTTCCATCATTTTTATTCGCAGCACTCAGGCAGGTAATATCGGGTATCATCATCATTGCCATTGCATTATTCATCAACAAAAAAGCAGACCTTACCAAAGCAAACATCCTGCATCAGGCAAAAGTGGGCTTCCTGCTTATAACCATGGGCAACGGGCTTGTAATGTGGGGCATGCGTTTTATACCAAGTGGTGTAGCGGCACTGATATGCGGGCTGATGCCACTGAACGCTGTTGTTATAAATATTATACTCACCAAAGAGCGCATCAACGGCATTATAATAGCAGGTATGCTTACGGGTTTTGCAGGCATTGCGCTGATATTCAAAGACAATCTTGCAGACCTTACCAACAGCAGTTATCTGTTTGGCATCATAGCTACATTCATTGCTACGTCTTGCTGGTCATTCGGCAGTGTCATCAATAAAAAGCATGTGTCCGATGTCAACCCCATATTCAATTCGGGTATGCAGCTAATATTTGGTTGTATAGGTTTGTTCATCCTCAGCCTTTTTGCCGATAGCTACGAGAACCTCAATTTCTTCCAGCCAAAAGTCATCTGGAACCTTGCCTATCTGGTCATCTTTGGTTCTGTACTGGCATATACATTATATATGTATGCGCTGAAGGAATTGCCTGTTGGCATTACAACACTCTATGCCTATGTCAATCCACTGGTGGCAGTAGTGCTTGGCTATTTTGTGCTGAACGAACAACTGACATGGTACACAGCACTGGCATTTGCAACCATTGCAGGCGGTGTCTATATAGTAAACTACGGCTATCGCCGTAAGCATAAACAGACAGAGGCTGAAAAAGCCGCATTATTAACCATTCCCGAAGCGGAATAAAAAAGTGTATTATATGGAATACGCAATCACAATCACGCCACAGGCAGAGCGCCAGGTAAAGGACACCACATCTATACCTTTCGGGCAGCAGCCTACAGAACACATGTTCATTGCCGAATACAAAGACGGTGAGTGGCACAACAGCCGTATCGTACCATTTACCAACCTTAGCATGAGTCCCTTTGCACTATGTTTGCACTACGGACAAACGGTGTTTGAAGGCATGAAGGCATTTCTGATGAATGATGGCCGTGTCAATATATTCCGCATGGATAAACACTACGACCGTTTTTCAAAATCGCTGGAACGTATGTGTATGCCACAGGTACCAAAAGGTTTGTTTACCGAAGCCATGCACCAACTGATACAACTGGATAGCAACTGGATACCGAATGACGAGCATGGCTCGCTCTACGTGCGCCCGTTTATGATAGCATCAGAAGACAGGCTGGGTGTGAAGATATCAGACGAATACCTGTTTATGATTGTGTGTACGCCTGCGTATCAGTACTATGCAAAACCACTGAAAGTAAAAGTGGAAGATAAATATGCACGTGCTGCAGATGGTGGTACAGGCTTTGCTAAATGTGGTGGTAACTACGGTGGTGCCTACTACCCTACCAAGCTGGCAAAAGAACAGGGCTACGACCAGGTAATATGGACAGATAGCAAAACGCATGAAATGATTGAGGAGTCAGGCACCATGAACCTGATGTTCTTCATAGACAATACATTACTCACACCGCCGCTATCAGGCACTATACTGGATGGCATTACCCGCGACTCTTTGCTGACACTGGCTAAAGAAATGGGGATAGCTACAGATGTACGCCCGATAGCACATAAAGAAATACAAGCAGCACTGGAAGCAGGTAAGCGCGTAGAAGCATTTGGTGCAGGCACTGCAGCAGTTATTGCCCCGATAGAAACCATTGCTATGGGTGGTAAAGAATATAATTGCTACACAGGCGAAGATGCTACAATGTACAAACTGCAAAAAGCACTGTACAATGTACGCAAAGGTATGGCTACAGACACACACAACTGGAACTATATAATATAACAAAGCATGCAACCCGTAACTACAGACTATAAAGGCTATACCATAACAACAGATAAAACATTGATGCGTGTAGAAGACATACATCAATGGCTATCTACAGAGGCCTATTGGTGCAAGAAGATTCCGTTTGATGTTGTAAAAACAGCATTCGACCATTCTTACTGCATAGGCATATTGAAAGACGGCAAACAGGTAGGCTACGCACGTTTTGTAACAGACTATTCCGTATTTGCCTACCTGGCAGATGTGTATGTAGAAGAAGCACACCGTGGTATAGGGCTTAGCAAAAAAATGATGGAGATACTCATGAATCTTGATTGGGTAAAGAAACTTCGCCGCATATCGTTGGCTACACTGGATGCACACGGGCTGTATGAACAGTTTGGCTTTAAAGCACCTGCGGTACCCGAAAGGCTGATGGAGATAACACGCCCTGCCATATATGGAGACATCACTAATCCTTGTAATTAAACATACTTGCTATGGCTATTCAATATCTTAAAAGCGCAGACAGGCAGTTTCAGATGTATAAGAAACTGGGCGAAGGCGCTATGGCTCAAATGACAGATGAGCAACTGTTCATTATGCCGAATGAAGAAAGCAATAGTGTTGCCATCATTGTAAAACACTTGTGGGGCAATATGCTCAGCCGCTGGACGGATTTCCTGACAACAGACGGCGAGAAAGAATGGCGACAGCGCGATGCAGAGTTCGAGAACGACATCAACACCCGCGAAGCACTAATGCAAAAATGGGAAGAAGGCTGGCAATGTCTGTTCAACGCATTGGGTAGCATCACAGACGACGACCTTGAAAAGATTATTTACATCCGCAACGAAGGACATACCATACTCGAAGCCACCAACAGGCAGATAGCACACTATTCTTACCACGTTGGGCAAATAGTTTACATTGCCAAGATGTTCAAAAACGATGGCTGGAATAGTTTATCCATTCCTCGCAATAAATCGAACGAATACAACAACAAGAAATTCAGTGAAGAGAAAGGCACACGCCATTTTACCGACGAATGGCTGAAGAAATAAGCTGAACGTCCTGCATAAATAAAGCCTCCCTATCTTTTTAAAGATATACGGAGGCTTTTATTCTATAAAACCGACCAAAGTATTCCTAACTGGTTCTCTTCCATATTTTTGTCTTGCTTATCATGCCCGCATCGGCAGTTATCTGCAGGTTGTTATTCTTATCAATACTGAAAACACCATCCAGCGTTTTATTCTTTGCTGGCAAGTATATGTATCCTTCCCAATCCTTACCTGTATATTTTATCTTCTTCAGCACAACAGTACCTGCTTTCACTTTGGCGTTGGCTTCATTTATCCACACAAGCTTTCCCCAATAGTATTCGCCCTCTTTATACACCTCTATTTTTCGGGTATTCTCTTCATTAATATAACGTCCAAGTATCTTATCAGATGATTGTTGTGCATATATGGCTGTCGTTACAGCTACAGACATCAATATGGTAAATAGTAAACGCATCAGTTTTTAGCAAACATATTTTCAATAACTCAGGCTCACAAAATCATTTCAACGAAACAGATTTATACGTCATGCAAACGGAAATGAATAACACAAAAACAAAATCCCCCGCCGTAGCGAGGGATATGTTTCCTAATCTTTATGCTGTTGCTTCTGCATCTCCTTTCTTTCTATGAAATAGGAGATAACTAAACCAAGTCCACCACAAATACCTATCAGCGAGAAATAGAGCGCAACTCTGTCAGGCCCTACTTGAAATCCTTTGTGTGGCATGCTCTCATCTATGATATATGCCAGCAACAGCCCCAAGCCAACACCTATAAACAACATGCCATATTTCAGGTAGGTAAGTGAGCTAAACTTTCTGTAGCTTTCTCTCGGGTTAATCCCCCTTTCAATCAGCGCCATGTTTTCTTTGTTGCGCATGTAGTACAGGCCGAATATTGTTGCTGCCATACATATAAACAATACAATCGGTATCATTGCTTTCGTTGCTTCCATATATCTGTTTTTAAAGTTATTAATTTGTTGATGAATCTATGACGCAGGCAGATGCTATTCGGTTACAAAACAGGGAAAAATAATTTTCTGTAACCTGTAGCTGGTATTTTGCGTCTTATATCCAAACTATGCAGCAGGCACAAGATGTTGATATCATTCAATCTGTATTGCAAGGCAATAAAGCTGCCTTTGCAGTATTGGTAGAGCGTTATCAATCTTATGTATTCACAATAGTTGGCAGGCTGATACCAATGCGGGAAGAAGCCGAAGATGTATCGCAGGAAGTATTTGTAAAAGCTTACCTCTCACTTGCAGGCTTCAAGGGTACCAGTAAGTTTAGCACATGGCTATATACTATTGCTCATACCACTGCCATATCGCACCTGCGCAAGTCTGGCCCCAACGTAGTATTTGCAGACGAAAACACCATGGCAGCTATTACTGATAACCGTACTGCATTTCATCAACCACAACACAACTCGCTGCGAAGTGCTGTCAACACATGCATCAAACTACTGCCACCCGACGATGCCGAAATCATAACCCTGTTTTATATGGCAGAGCAATCTATAGAAGAAATAGGCGTTATTATGCGGATGGAACCAAATACAGCCAAAGTAAAACTGCACCGTGCAAGACAAAAGTTAAAAGATATTGTAGAGCGCTCCTACGGCAAGGAAAAGACTTTATTATATCGCAATTGATGTAACTTTAATAAGAAGAACATGACACAGGAAGATAAGGCATACAAAAACGTAATGGATGCACTGGAACCGGAGCAGCCCTCTATGCGTTTTTCCAAAAACGTAATGGATGCCATTGAGGGTATGGAAGTTGCACCTGTCAGTAAGCGATATGTAAATCCGTTAGTAGTAAAAGGTATTGCAGCAGTGCTTATCCTGTGTATACTAATATCAATATTTGTAGTGTTTACTGCCGCAGGTTCATTACCTGAATACACAAATAAACTACCTCAACACTTCAGCCTATACTTACTGGGTATCAACATTGTGTTATTAATGATATTGGCAGAACGCTGGCTGAGCAGCAAAAAAAGAATTCAAGATTTGCAGGACAACCGATAATTATTTTATCAATATCACAGCGACTGTATCAGTTCCATATCAAACTGCTCAAGGCTTTGCAGTTTGGCATCTGCCAACGAAAAGCGTGGGTCTTCATAATGTGCTGCTTCGGGTATCGCTATCACCTTCATGCGCGCAGCCTTGCCTGCTACTATCCCGTTTATCGAGTCTTCCAGTACTAATGACTGAAATGCTGTAGCCCCTAACTGTTTTGCACAATGCAAAAACACCGCAGGGTGTGGCTTGCCCAGCTCTACCTCATCAGCTGATGATATGCAATCAAAATAATCTTTAATACCAAAATGCTCTACCAGTGCATTTATCATTCTGATGGGCGAAGATGATGCAAGCCCTGTTTTAAAACCATTTGCCTTCAGCATATCCAATGCTTGTTGCACTCCCGGCATCATGGCACCTTGCTTTATGGTCAGTGCAATAATATCGTCCAGTATTTCCTCAGCTACATCTTGCGATGATTTTCCCTGCCACGGATATTTTACCGACCAGAACTCCGTAACCTCATATATATGAAAACCACGTGTATCCTTAAAGCGCTCGCGGGTGATGGGGATGCCATGCTTTTGTGCCACTTGCAGCATACTGATGCCCCATAGCGGTTCAGTGTCAAACAATAGGCCATCCATATCAAATATCACCGTGTTTATCATAAATAAGTCCTGTTGGGGTTGCAAATATCCACTAGTCGGGGGAAATTTTGGGGGAAATTATTCCAATTAAGATTAATTAACATTCATCTATACAGGCCAATCGGTTATTTTTGCCTCAAATTAATAATCTATGAAGCGCAAAGCTTTCTTCTCCTTGATGTTAGGAGCGTCTATGCTGGCTAACACAGCAAAAGCAGAAGGTAACATCAAGTTTACTGAGTTCGACCTGCCAAACGGCCTGCATGTTATTTTGCATGAGGACCACGCCACACCAATTGTATGTGTATCTGTAATGTACCACGTAGGTTCTAAAAACGAAGACCCGCAGCGTACAGGTTTCGCACACTTCTTCGAGCACCTGTTGTTTGAAGGTAGTGCAAACATAGGCCGCGGCGAATACATGAAAATGGTACAGGCAGCAGGTGGCCAGCTGAACGCCAACACCTCTCAGGACCGTACTTACTATTTCGAAACTGTGCCGTCAAACCAATTGGAACTGGCACTGTGGATGGAATCTGAACGTATGTTCCAGGCTAAAATAGACATGGTAGGTGTTGAAACACAACGCAAAGTTGTAAAAGAAGAAAAGAAACAACGCTACGATAATACACCTTACGGCCAGTTGCTGAACTGTGTGTATGAAAATGCATACACTATCCACCCTTACCGTTGGAGCCCTATCGGTAAAGAGCAATACATCGATCAGGCAAAACTGGAAGAGTTTATGGATTTCTATAAAACCTTCTATGTACCAAACAACGCGGTACTTTCTATTGCAGGCGATCTGGATGTTGCTAAGACCAAAGAAATGATCACTAAATATTTTGGTGAAATTCCTAAAGGCACAAAAGCTATTCCTCGTCCTACAGAAGTAGAACCTAAACAAACTGCAGAAAAACGCGTTGAATTCTTTGACAACGTACAGCTACCTGCCACTATCGTTGCTTACCACACACCAAAAATGGGTACAGATGACTGGTATGCTATGCAACTGTTGTCTCAACTGCTGTCTCAGGGCAAAAGCTCTCGTTTCAATAAAGAAATCGTAGAGAAACAACAAAAAGGCCTTGCTGTTGGTGCATTCATGATTCCTAACGAAGATCCGGGTGTTGCTTTCATGTACGGTATCACCAACGCAGGTGTTAAGCCTGAAGAACTGGAAAAATCTATGCTGGAAGAAGTAGAAAAAGTAAAAACTGCTGTAATCTCTGACGAAGAATATCAGAAGCTGATGAATCAGGCAGAAAACGATTTCGTTTCTCAAAACCAACGTGTATCGGGTATTGCAGAAAACCTGGCTACCTACTATACTTTCTTCGGCAATGCCAACCTGATCAATACAGAGCTGGAGAAATACACTAAAATAACTAAAGAAGACCTGAAGCGTGTTGCGAACAAATACCTCACAAAAGAAAACAGGCTGGTAGTTTATTATTTACCAAAATCGCAACAAAAGAAAGGATAATCCATTTTTCTAAACAAGCTTCAACTGTATTATAAAATGAAAAAGTTAACACTATCTATATTATACGTAGCAGTAGCACTCAGTGCATCTGCACAAAAACTGGACCGCAGCATCCGCCCGAAACCGGGTCCTGCTCCTGAAGTGAAACTGGGCGAGCCTCAAAGCTTCACCCTGCCAAACGGACTGAAAGTTTTCGTTGTTGAAAAACACAAACTGCCTGTAGTAAGCATCAGCATCCAGCTTGATATTAAACCAGCGCTGGAAGGCAACAAAACAGGCTACCGTCAGATGATGTCTGAATTGCTGACAAGTGGTACTAAAACACGTAGCAGCGAACAACTGGCTAAGGAAATAGACTACATGGGTGCCAATATCAGCGCTACCAACGAAAGTGTTTATGCATCGGGCCTGAAAAAGCACGTAGGCAAAATGCTGGAACTGATGTCTGATATCACTATCAATTCAGACTTCAAACAGGATGAACTGGATAAAATCAAAAAGCGTACCCTCTCTGGTCTTGAAGCTAGCAAAAACGAGCCTGATGATATGTTGAACAACGTAAGCGCTGTTGTAAACTTTGGTACACAACACCCTTATGGCGAGGTTACTACAGATGCTACTGTAAACAACATAACACTGGAAGACTGTAAAAAATACTACAGCACATACTTCCGCCCTAATGTTGCGTACATGGCGGTGATAGGCGATATCACAGTAGGCGAAGCAAAAGGCCTGATTGAGAAATACTTCAAAAACTGGGAAAAAGCTGAAGTACCATCTGCAAACTATAGCAACCCGACAGCTCCGTCTAAAGCTAACGTAGCATTTGTTCCGCGCGAAGGTGCTGTACAAAGCGTTATCAACGTTACTTACCCGATAGACCTGCTGCCGGGTACACCAGATGTTATCAAAGCTCGTGTTGCAAACTCTATTCTGGGTGGTGGTTCTAACGGCCGTCTGTTCCTGAACCTGCGTGAAAAACACGCTTGGACTTATGGTTCTTACTCTTCTATCAATCAGGACGAACTGAAAGGTAATTTCACTGCATATGCAAAATGCCGTAACGCAGTTAGCGATAGCTCTGTTAACGAAATCATTGCAGAAATGAAACGCCTGCAAAATGAAAAAGTAGGTGCTGAAGAACTGCAAAACCACCTTAGCTATCTGTCTGGTAGCTTTGCTATAGGTCTGGAAAATGCACAAACTATCGCGCAGTATGCTATCAACATCGAGCGTTACAAAATGCCGAAAGACTACTACCAAAACTATCTGAAAAACCTGAACGCAGTAACTGCTGACGACATTCAGATGATTGCACGCAAATATGTAAATGCAGATAAAGCAAACATCGTAGTTGTAGGTGCAAAAGGTGATGTAGATAAATCACTGGTTCGTTTTGATAGCGATGGTAAAATCGACTATTATGATAATTATGGCAACATCCTGAAAAACACAGAAGCTAAAGCAGCACCTGCAGGTATTACCGTAGATGCGATTATGAAAAAATACGTTGCAGCTATTGGTGGTGAAAAAGCGCTAACAAGCATCAAAGACATCAAGACTGTAAGCAAAGCTAAAATGGATGCTGGTGGACAACAAATGACACTTACTATTACCGAAATGAAGAAGAATGGTAAGCTGAAATCTACTGTTGAAGCTATGGGTATGACTTTCCAGAAGAAAGTATTTGATGGTTCTAAGGGCTATGAAGAAGCACAAGGTCAGAAACAGGATATGGATGCAGATGCTATAGCAGAAGCTAAACAAGAAGCAGACATCACTGCCGAACTACACCCTGAAAAATATGCTAATAAGCGTACGCTGAAAGGCATGGAAAATGTAAATGGCAATGATGTATATGCAGTAGAAAACGTTGATGCAAAAGGCAAAAAATCTACAGAATACTATGATGCTAAAACAGGTTTGCTAGTTAAAAGCGTAGCTACTGAAGAAGCACAAGGTCAGTCTATGACTATCGTTACAGAATATAGCGACTATAAAGAAGTTGCAGGTGCTAATGGTTATAAAATACCCTACAGTATTAAACAATCTGTAGGAGGCCAATCAATACCTGCTGTTGTAGAAACTGTTGAAATCAACAAAAACATACCTGACAGCGAGTTCAATTAATCATTAGATTAATTTCAAATACAAAACCACCTCAATACGAGGTGGTTTTTTTGTGCCTATTATAAGCCTATCAGCATTTTTAACCCTAGTTTTTAGATAGCCTTAACTGCCTTTATATTACCTTTGCACAAACCGAAACTGAAAATATGGCAGAGATTCTGCAAAAGGTAATTGAAGAAAACAGGCAAGGTGAGGCTTATGCCCCATTTGCCGAAGACCCGAATGCATACAGTAAGAAATTTTATATAGAAAGCTATGGTTGCCAGATGAACTTCAGCGATAGCGAAATCGTGGCGTCTATCCTTCATGAAGAAGGCTTTGGTGCTACGCGCAATCTGGAAGAGGCAAACCTGATATTTATCAATACTTGCTCTATCCGCGAAAAGGCAGAGCAGACAGTGCGCAATCGCCTGCAAGCTTTCAAAAAGCTGAAAGACGACCAGCCTGGCATGCTGATTGGTGTATTGGGCTGTATGGCAGAGCGCCTGAAAGCTAAGTTTCTGGAAGAAGAAAAACTGGTAGATATCGTAGTAGGCCCCGATGCTTACCGTAGCCTGCCGGGTTTGATTACCGAAGCTGAAGGCGGACAAAAAACCGTAAACGTACTGCTGAGCCGCGAGGAAACATATGCAGACATCTCCCCTGTTCGTCTGGATAGCAATGGCGTTACGGCATTTGTCAGCATCATGCGTGGTTGCAATAACATGTGCACATTCTGCGTAGTACCTTTCACACGTGGCCGCGAACGCAGCCGAGATGCAGAGAGCATTGTTGCAGAATGTCAGGATTTATTCAACCGTGGTTTCCGCGAGGTTACCTTGCTTGGCCAGAATGTTGACAGCTATTATTATACCACGGCAGATGGCACAGAAATCACTTTCGGAAAATTGCTGGAAATGGTAGCGCTGGTGTCACCATTGTTACGTATCCGTTTCAGTACATCTCACCCCAAAGACATTACGGATGATGTACTGCATACCATGGCCAAATACGAAAACATCTGCGAATATATACACCTGCCTGTGCAAAGCGGTAATACCCGCATACTGCAACACATGAACCGCACATACACGCGCGAGTGGTATCTGGCAAAAGTGAAACGCATCCGAGAAATAATGCCGGACTGTGGTTTGAGCACCGACGTTATCAGTGGTTTCTGTAGTGAGACGGAAGAAGAACATCAGGACACAATCAGCCTGATGGAAATCGTCCGTTTCGATATGGCATATATGTTCTCTTACAGCGAGCGCCCGGGCACACTGGCAGCACGCCGATACGAAGACGATGTACCCGAAGATGTGAAGAAACGCAGGCTGGAAGAAATTATCAATCTTCAAAACAAGCACTCTCGCGAAAGCTATCAAAACGATATCGGCAAAACTTTCAAAGTATTGATAGAGGGCGATAGCAAGCGCAGCGATATGGATTGGTGCGGGCGCAACTCGCAAAACAAAATGATGGTATTCCCTAAAGGAAACTATCAATTGCAAAAAGGCGACTATGTAAATGTGAAAGTCAATACGGCAACATCCGCTACGTTGATTGGCGAAATAGTTGATTAATAAAAACAGTCATGACAAGAGTATTCCATACTTCCTATTCATGACTTTCGACTGAAAACAATGGAGAATCAAAGCATAAAAAACAGGTTCGGTATCATAGGCAATACGCCTGCGCTGAACCATGCATTGGATACGGCAGTGCAGGTAGCCGCTACAGACCTATCGGTACTGATAGCCGGCGAAAGCGGTGTGGGTAAAGAAGCTTTTTCCAATATCATACATGCACTATCATCACGCAAGCACAATCCCTTTATAGCTGTAAACTGCGGCGCTATACCCGAAGGCACTATTGATAGTGAACTCTTCGGCCACGAAAAAGGTTCGTTTACAGGCGCGGTAGATGCCCGTAAGGGTTATTTCGAAACCGTGAATGGCGGTACTATATTCTTAGATGAAATAGGTGAAATGCCACTTGGCACACAGGCGCGTTTGTTGCGCGTACTGGAGTCAGGCGAATTCATTCGCGTTGGTTCTTCCAAAGTGCAGAAGACAGATGTACGCGTGATAGCCGCTACCAACCGCGATTTGCTGGAACAGGCACAAAACGGCAAGTTTCGCGAAGACCTGTATTATCGCCTCAGCACAGTACCTATACGTGTACCTGCTTTGAGGGACAGAAAAGAAGACATTCCCCTGCTCTTCCGCAAATTCACATCAGACTTTGCAGAGCGTTATAAAACACAGTCCGTTCAGCTCGATGCCAATGCACAGCAAATGCTGATGAACTACCCCTGGCCCGGTAACGTGCGCGAATTGAAAAATATAGCCGAACAGATTTCTGTACTCAGCACAGAAAAAATGCTGACTGCCGATGCACTGCAACGCTTCCTGCCACAAAACACCGGCAACAGAGGCCTTGCATTAGTGCAACCTGCAGGCGTACCTATACCAAGCCCCAATGCGGCATCTTCATCATCAGACTTCAACTCTACAGAGCGCGATATACTATACAAGCTGTTTTTCGAGTTAAAGAAAGACATGACCGAGATAAAGCAGATGTTATATAATATGGGGCATCAGGGCGCAGGGTTTTCGCCTGTTACAATGCCCGATGCTGCTACATCTATAGTACCTGCATACGATGTTTCTTCTCCTATGGAGCCAATAGTTACACCTGTTAATGCTCCGATAGTATTGCATCCGTCAAGCAACGGTGCAGGTACGGTAGACCATCACGAGGATGTAGAAGAATCGCTGATGCTGGCAGACAGAGAGAAAGAATTCATCATAAAATCGCTGAAAAAGCACAAAGGACGCCGCCGCGATGCAGCCAACGAATTAGGCATTTCGGAACGTACGCTATACAGAAAGATTAAAGAATACGACATCAAAGATTAATTTTACAGGGTGGTTATCATGCGCAGACTATTAGTTCTAATACTTCCTGTCCTGTTACTATGCAGCGGTTGTGGTGTTTACAGCTTCACAGGTGCAAGTATCGAAGGCAAGTCGATTAATATACATACGTTCGATAACCGTGCCCGTAACGTAGTGCCAAGCCTCAGCCCCAATCTTACTTCAAAAATCCGTGCCCGCATACTTACCCAAACAGGCCTTACACCTGTTGCAGTTGGCGAGGCCGATTATGATATCACAGGAACCATCACAGGTTACGAGGTTACCGTATCGGGTGTTGCGAATACACAACAAGCTACCCAAAACAGGCTTACCATTACACTATCTGTAGTATTCAAAAACAAGCTTAACGAGAAAGCAGATTTCACGCAGACTTTCAGCCGTTTTGCAGACTTCCCTGCATCTCAAACGGTAGAGGCGGTAGAATCTTCTTTGATGGAAACGATAGGAAATCAGTTAGCAGACGATATTTTTAATAAAGCATTTGTAAATTGGTAGTAGTTTTACGCTGAAACATGATTACATCTTCTTCCATACAATATATATCGCAGGTACTGGCAGAGCCTCAAAACATTTCAGATACAGACGCTGAAAGCATTGCGGCTTTGATAGAAACTTATCCGTATTTTGTACCCGCAAGGTATATGGATGCAGCCAACAAACATAAGAAAGAGCCTTACAACAACCCGATGATGTCGGTTATGCAGTTGTATATGAGCAATTGGCTGATGTATTGCCAGTTTCTGCAAACAGCTATGAATGGTGCAGATATAGCAGTACCTGCACCTGCTGCACCACAACAAGCACCTGCACAGGCAGCAGAAGCAGTAGCTGAAACTCCTGTGGTGGCGGAAGAAGAAGTAATAACAGTTGAAGAACCTACTATAACAGTTGCAGAAGAAGATATTGTTGTTGAAGAAGCTGTAACAATAGTTGAAGCAATAGAAATACCTGAACAGGAAGAAGTAAATATTATACAAGCAGAAGAGGCATTTGTAGCACCTGAACCTGTTATTGCAACGCCTGAGCCGCTCTATACGCAAAAGAAACCTGTTGCATCGGAAGATGATTATCAGCCAGAAACAGACGAATCTTTTATACTTCCTGTTTATACAGAAGATTATTTCCTGCATCAGGGCATGCAGGTATCTAATAAAATACCGGAAGACCTTCCCGGCAAAGACGTTTCTCCTGCCGATGAGGCAAAATCGCTGATGGTGGTTATGAGCTTCTCTGAATGGCTGCTTTATTTCAAAAAACGTAAAGAGCAGGAACAGGAAGAAGTGGAAGGCCAGAAAGCAGTAAAAACCATGTGGCAGAAGGAAAAACTGGCTGCCGCGCTGGAAGAAGAAAACGAGGAAATCCCTGAAAAAGTCTTTGAAATGGCAGTTAATTCCATTACCAAAGAAGACGACCTGGTAAGCGAAAGCCTTGCTGAAATCTATTCAAAACAAGGCAAATTTGACAAAGCGATAGAAATGTATCGCAAATTAAGTTTGCGCAATCCGCAAAAAAAGGCTTATTTTGCCCGGAAAATTGAGGTTCTCTTAAAAGAAAAACAATCATGATATCATTCGTAACCATACTTATTATACTGGCTTGTGTAGTACTGGCTTTCTTCGTTCTTATCCAAAACCCTAAGGGTGGCGGCCTTGCAGGTAGCTTCGGTAGCCTGGGCAATCAGGTAATGGGCGTTAAGCAATCTACAGACGTTATGGAAAAAGGCACGTGGGGTTCTATGGCTATCATTGCTGCACTTTGTCTGGTTGCTGTTACGTTCTATACTACACCTAAAGAAGTAAAAGAACTGCAAAAGCAAAAAAGCGGCGCTCCTGCACAGCAACAAGCTCCGGCTCAGGCTCCTGCCGGCGGTGTTGGCAAATAATTAAGCTAAAAATATTTTACTATACCGTACCTGCTCTGTAATATTGAGCAGGTATTTTTATTTATGCAGGGCAGAAAACTACTCATTACTATCGGGGCTATTGTAGCTGTGCTTGGCTTGGTTGCGACCTATATCTTCTTTGGCAACAACAGCAGCAAGCAAGAACAGTACCTCTACATACCCACGGGGGCTAATTACGATACAGTTACTGCTATTCTGCATCGCGAACATATACTTAACAATAATTGGAGTTTTGAGCAACTGGCAAAGATTGCCGGCTATCCTGAAAAAGTAAAACCCGGGCGATACAAAATAACGCAGGGCATGAGCTCTTACCGCATTGTACGCATGCTTCGCTCAGGCAGCCAATCGCCTGTAAAGCTTGTTATCAATAAGCTGCGTACCAAGCAAGACTTTGCCAATTTTGTAGCTGCCAATCTGGAGGTAAAAGCCGATAGTATTTTATACCTGCTAAACGATACTGCATTTACCAAAGCACACAATGTTGATACCAATACAGCTATGTGTCTGATAATACCCGACACCTACGAGTTTTATTGGAATACGACGGCCACCAAAGTACTGAGGAAGATAGCAGCCAACTACAAGAAATTCTGGAACGATAATCGCGTGCAAAAAGCTAATTCGAAGAACCTATCACCCAACGAAGTGATAACGATGGCAGCCATTGTAGAGGAAGAAACCAATATGGAAGGCGACAAAGGCAATATTGCCAGCGTATATATCAACAGGCTGAAGATTGGTATGCCACTACAGGCAGACCCAACCGTAAAATTTGCCATTGGCGATTTCAGTATCAAACGCATCACAGGCAATCACATTACAATTGTATCGCCCTATAACACCTACAAGAATACAGGCTTGCCTCCCGGACCTATCTGCACACCGTCTAAAAAGACCATAGATGCCGTGCTGAACGCTCCTGACACTAAGTTTATCTACTTCTGTGCAAGAGAAGATTTTAGTGGTTACAGCAACTTTGCAGCAACACTCAGCGAGCATCTAAAGAATGCAAGAGCATATCAACAAGCGCTAGATGCCAGGGGAATACACTAACCCCCTACTCCATATTGTACGCCTGCCTGTCTTTTTTGAAGTACACTGCATAATACACGCCCAGCACGAGCAAACCACAGCCAAACAAGCCTGCTGCAAACGTACGCAGATCTATATCGTTAAATTCTCCCAACATCCACGTACTGTTTGCCAGTATCCAGAAGCAAACGGCAATGTTATGATATGCCTCTGCTTTTACCTTTCTCGATTTCCAGAGCAGGTAAAAAGCCACGCTTACTGTAGGGAATATCATGATAACCCCACCCGTCTTCCATTCCATAGCCCAGCAAAAGTCTTTGATGAGCCATAGAAGTATATGGGCATTCTCTATCCACCTGAAGGATGGAGAAACATGTATGGTGCGCTGGCGGCGTTTATGGTGTGTTTCAGACATAATGCAAGTTTATTGCGTATTCATCAAATGCCTATGAATTTAATACACATTTAATTATTATTTATGTTTATATATTTTCATTTCACTATATCCAGTATTGAACGTACCTTTGCACCCGAATTTTAATTAATCTGTTTATAAAACACTCCATAAAATGAGTAAAGTAAAAGTTGCCATCAATGGTTTTGGCCGTATCGGCCGCCTGGCTTTCCGCCAGATCTACAACATGGAAGGTATCGATGTAGTAGCTATCAACGATTTGACACAGCCTAACGTGCTGGCTCACCTGTTGAAATACGATACTGCACAAGGCCGTTTCGATGTTGAAGTAAAACATACTGACGATGCTATCGTTGTTAATGGCAACACTATCAAAATATACGCTCAGAAAGATCCTGCTCAGATTCCTTGGGGTCAGCACGATGTAGACGTTGTGTTGGAATGTACAGGTTTCTTTACAGATGCTGATAAAGCAAAAGCTCACATCACTGCAGGCGCTAAGCGTGTAGTTATCTCTGCTCCAGCTACAGGCGAATTGAAAACTGTAGTTTACAACGTAAACCACAACATACTGGACGGTAGCGAAACTGTTATCAGTTGCGCTTCTTGTACTACAAACTGTCTGGCACCAATGGCAAAAGTCATGAACGACCAATACGGCATCGTAACGGGTATCATGACTACCATCCACGCTTATACAAACGACCAGAACACTCTGGATGCTCCGCACCCGAAAGGTGACCTGCGCCGTGCTCGTGCTGCTGCTTCAAACATCGTTCCTAACTCTACAGGTGCTGCAAAGGCTATTGGCCTTGTACTGCCTGAACTGAAAGGCAAACTGGATGGTAGCGCACAACGTGTTCCTACAATCACAGGTTCATTGACTGAACTGGTTTCTGTACTGAGCAAAAAAGTAACTGCTGAAGAAATCAATGCAGCTATGAAAGCAGCATCAAACGAAAGCTTCGGTTACACAGAAGATGAAATCGTATCTAGCGATATCATCGGTACATCTTTCGGTTCTCTGTTCGATGCTACACAAACTAAAGTAATGACTGTTGGCGATCAGCAACTGGTTAAAACTGTTAGCTGGTACGATAACGAAATGAGCTATGTTTCTCAACTGGTTCGTACTGTTAAGTACTTCGCCGGTCTGATTTCTAAATAATCTCACTAACTATAAGAAACGCTGTCCTCTATGGGCGGCGTTTCTCTTTTTTAAAACAGGTTACTATGAGCACATTCAACAATCATAATTTCTCAGGACAAAAAGCCCTGATACGTGTAGACTTCAACGTACCTATCAAAGACGGTAACATTACAGATGATACGCGCATACGTGCTGCCCTGCCTACTATCAAAAAAGTATTGGCAGACGGTGGTGCTGTAGTGCTGATGAGCCACTGGGGCCGTCCGCTGAAAGACATTGAAAAGAAACCACACCTTACACTGGCCGATTTTACACTGAAGCCTGTAGCTGCACACCTGGCTACCCTGCTGGGTACAGAGGTACAGTTTGCAGAAGATTGCATTGGCGAAGATGCTGCTGCTAAAGCTGCTGCACTGCAACCGGGCCAAGTACTGCTGCTGGAAAACCTGCGCTACTACAAGCAGGAAGAAAAAGGCGATAAAGAGTTTGCAGACAAGCTGGCTACCTATGGCGATGTGTATGTAAACGACGCATTCGGTACAGCACACCGTGCGCACGCATCTACTGCTGTGATAGCTGATAGCTTTGCTGCGGGCAAAAAAATGTTTGGCCTCCTGATGGAAGGCGAAGTAGCTGCTGCCGAAAAAGTAATGAACGAAGCACAGAAACCATTTGTTGCCATCATTGGCGGTGCAAAGGTTTCAGACAAAATACTGATTATAGAAAACCTGCTGGAGAAAGCTACAGACATCATCATTGGTGGTGGTATGGCATATACTTTCTTCAAAGCTATGGGCGGACAGATTGGCAACTCACTGTGTGAAGATGACCGTCTGGAAACTGCCAGAGAACTGCTGGCAAAAGCAGAAGCGAAAGGCGTACAGATACACCTGCCGCAGGACAGCATTTTTGCAGACAAGTTTGCAGCAGATGCCAACACTTCATCCGGTGTTAATACAGAAATACCTGATGGCTGGATGGGTCTTGACATAGGAAACATGGCTTGCCAGACTTTCAGCAAAGTAATCCGCGAAAGCAAAACCATACTGTGGAACGGCCCTATGGGTGTGTTTGAAATGGAGAAATTCCAGCACGGTACCAAGACCATAGCAGACGCTGTAAAAGCTGCTACTGCAAATGGTGCGTTCAGCCTGGTAGGTGGTGGCGACAGCGTTGCAGCCGTAAACAAATTCGGCTATACAAACGATGTCAGCTATGTATCTACAGGTGGTGGTGCCATGCTCGAATTCTTTGAAGGAAAGCAACTGCCGGGCATAGCAGCTATAAAGAACTAATCTCTATACAAATTGATATTCAAAGCCCGCCAATTGGCGGGCTTTTTTATTATTTTAGCCCTAACTTATAAATTCATGGCACAATTTCTTACTACACGGGGAATAGGACATAATATTGAAAACATAATTAAGGATGCCCAAAAAACGCTTTATATAGTTACCCCATACATCAAACTCGAAAAGAATATTTACTCTCAATTACAACAAGCCTCTAGAAGAGGGGTAGATATAGTAATTATATATGGAAAAACTGAACTGAATACCGAACAGTACAACTTATTATCAGCACTAAATTGCAGAATATTTTACAGAGAAAATTTACATGCTAAGTGCTATGCAAATGACAGACATGCCTTAATATGCTCTATGAATCTTCATTCATTTTCAGAAGTTAACAATGATGAAATGGGGGTATTATTTGACTTAACAAACGACTATGACAACTATAATAGCTGCTTAAGTAATGTGAACTTTATTCTTGATAATTCGATATTAAAAAGTGAAAAGAAAGTTCAAATAGTACAATCGCAACAAGCTATTGTAGTCGAAGAATATGATTTTAGCGATTTTTTAAATCATTGGTACAAACGACTAAAAAAAGAATTTCCCAAAAGTGATATCACAAAAGTAGATACTTCTATTTTCTCGGGTAACGATATATATAAAGGTATGACTCTAAGTACTGATTATGGTTTTGTCACTTTAGAATTTCAGAACAAAAACTCTAAACTACTTCGAGAAAAACATTTAGAGGACATAAAGGCTTCTCTATCAAATTATAGAGTTTATTGGAACTCACCATATAACAGCATCAATATCTATCATAAAAAAGACATTAATTTCAAGAATGTCAATGATGATGTTGAATATTGCTACAATGGGTTGATAATCCTATTAAATAAACTGAGAGAAATAAACCTTTAATCCCCCCGCTTAGCGTAGTCTCTGACTACGTCGCACCACCATCTAATCTCCCGATTTCCTAACATTCCGTATCTTACACATATGCTATGAATGCCATCTCTCTCAAAAAATGGATGCTGTCCACCTTTCTTGGTTGGTTACCAAGTGTCCTTTTTCTTATCAGTTGTGGTAAGAACAAAGAATGTAACGGAATCAGCAATCAGATAAACTTATACTTTACACTACCTGTAAAAACATCTCCTGTAAAAGACACATTTAATATCGGTGATACTATATGGATAGAACAAGAATTTAGCAATAGCCTAAAGAATTCACAAAATGGCAAATACTATACGCTTAATAACTTTGACTTCAACGCTGGGTTCAGTCTTATTGACTTAAATAAGGTGGGTAGCATCGCGATTACTAATCCTAAAATTATTGTGTACGAGGGGTCAAAGAGTGGCGAAAGCTCTACTGACATCTCCTACAAATATGAGAATAACACCTATAAATACAAAGCAGCATTTATTACCCAACAAGCTGGCTTGTATATGCTGGAATTTGCCACTACACGAAGTAACGGAACCGGGAGCATAACTGGTGTGACACAATGCAAGCATGAATACTATGCCTTTACATTCTATAACAGTAATCAGGGAAATTGCAACTATCCATTTTTAAAAAATTCAGTAGACGAATTCTACCAAAAAAGGTCTGAAGATGCATTTAATAACGCAGGCAGTTATGCATTTTACGTAAAGTAATCTCAAGTTAAAGCCATTATAAAATTAAGCCGTAACTGATTTATCTCTTTGTTTATTTGGTCTAAGATATTCATATTGTGCGCTTAAAATAAACGCTATGAATAGCATATCTCTCAAAAAATGGACACTCTCCACTTTTCTTGGTTGGTTGTTGAGTGTTGTATTTATACTCATCCTATCGGGCATATTTGATGGGCTGGGTATAGAAGGTTATCAGTTTTATCTCGGCATTAGTGTGGGGCTCGGTGTGGGGCTTACACAATGGTTGCGCCTCCGCAAGTATAGCAGCATCGGCATCAAATGGGTATGGTACACTGCATTAGGTGCAGGCCTCCCCTTCCTCATTTTCGATCTTGTAAAAATATACGGCCATGTAGATTTCGGTGAACGTTACTTATTGTATAGCGTTAGTGTTGGAGGGCTGTCTGTTGGTATTATGCAATACCTGTTGCTGAAACCCTATTCACCCAAAGCTATCAATTGGATACCTCTCAGCCTCATCGGCTGGGTGTGTGCTGCACTTACAGTCACAGCTATCAACTCATCTATGGAATACATTAAGCAACCGCTATTGGGTTTCATCGTCAACCTATCGCTAATACTGGCGGGTGGTATAGTACTGGGGCTGATAACGGGTAGTTTCATTGCAAAGACTAAATTTGTAAAGAACGCATAAACACATCACAGACATGCCTGTTAATGAAACTGTAGCCAATCGCATCCGCGAGGCATTAGCACATATAGAACAACTAGAAGAAAAAACCATGTTCAGCGGCATGTGTTTTATGGTCAATGATAAGATGTGCATCTGTGTGAACGACAAAGAAATCCTCTGCCGCATAGACCCTGATGTATATGAAGTATCACTTGAGAAACAGGGCGTTCGCCCGATGGATATGAAAGGCAAACCGATGAAAGGCTATGTGTATGTAGACTTTGATTACATCAAAAAGGAATCGGACTTACAGTATTGGGTTAATCTTTGTCTCGACTTTAACAGCAAGGCAAAATCGAGCAAGAAAAAGAAGCAATAAACTTTATACACACATCACAGATACCAATACTGCCGCATAAGACCTATGGCCTAACTTGCATGTAACATGAGTACACGACTGATAACAATAGCCGTATTTGCAGTGGCCTTCCACGCGCAGCTATTGAAGGGAAGATTGGAGGCCGATGGCATTGAGTGCTACATACAAGACGAGCATACTGTACAGGTAAATCCTGTACTCTCTAATGCATTGGGTGGCATTAAACTACAGGTAAAAGAACAAGACGTTCCACTGGCTGTAAACCTGCTGCGCTATTCGGGCTATCGCACCGTTTTCGACACCCCACCACAAACCGAAAAGAAAGAAGCGCATATCATTATCCGCTTTGCCAAGTTTCTGGCTGCGGCAGCCGTAGTGTTAGGTTGGCTGTATTTTGTAGAGTTTGTAGGCAAGTAATTTTTACCCGCTCTTGCATTAACTTCACCTTATGGAATTTGGCAGAGTATCTGAACAGGAACTTGACAGTATCAATTTTACACTTCCACCCGACCCTACAGTTACTACAGAAGTACTGAAAACAGGCAAGGGCAATACACAATTCTGGATAGGCTGTGCTAAATGGGGACGCAAAGATTGGGTAGGCAAGCTATACCCGCTAGGTACTAAAGACAAAGACTTCCTGGAGCATTATGCACGTCTCTTCAATTGTATAGAGATGAATGCCACGTTCTACAAATCGCCCGCTCCTGCCGATGTATTGCGCTGGAAGAGCAAAGTACCCAAAGGCTTCAAGTTTTTCCCAAAATTTCCGCAAACCATCACACACCTGAAACGCCTGAAGAATACAGGTGTAGAAACTGGTGCTTTCCTGGAAGCCATTACAGAATTTGGCGATAGCCTCGGCCCCATCTTCCTGATGCCTCACCCGCAAATGGGTGTAAAACATTTTGATACGATACGTGCATTCATAGACGACTTTCCGCAAGATGTTCCGTTGTTTCTGGAACTGAGGCACGATGATGTATATGCCGATGGATATAACAAAGACATCTACAATTATCTGCAGGCAAATAGTCGTGGTACTATCATCACAGATGCCGCAGGCAAACGCAACTACGTACACATGCATCTGAGCACACCCGAATGTTTCATACGTTTTGTGGGCAATTCCCTGCATACCAGCGATTACACCCGTATCGATGACTGGGTGCAACGGATAAAAGTATGGATGGAGCAAGGGCTTGAAAAATGCTACTTCTTTATGCACCAGCACGAAGAGCTGCACAGCCCAGAACTTATCAAGTACCTGATAGAGCAACTGAACAAGCATTGCGGCACTACCCTTACACCACCACGGCTGTATAATGAGGGAACATTATTCTAATTCTTCATATATAGACAAGTTTTACACATATCTATATAAATTGACCAAATTCGAGGTTGAGTTATTAAGCAATTAAGATTATCTTCGCCCCGTATTTTAAAAATCGTTTGCAGTCATGAATTTGCATGAATATCAAGCCAAAGAATTATTGAAGCGTTACAACGTACCTACACAAAACGGTGTAGCTGTAGAAACTGTTGACGACGCAGTAAAAGCATACAACCAGATATCTACAGAATCGGGTACAAAATTTGCCGTTGTTAAAGCGCAGATTCATGCCGGTGGCCGTGGTAAGGGTACTATGGTAGAAGTACCTGAGCAAAACGGTGTAAAAGTTATCAAAAGTGCAGAAGACGTTGCTACAGTAGCTAAAAACATACTGGGCAATACACTGGTTACCATCCAGACAGGTCCTGCAGGTAAAAAAGTAAACAAGATTCTGATAGCGCAGGACATGTATTACGATGGCCCTAGCGAACGTAAAGAATTCTACATCTCTATCCTGTTGGATCGTGCTAAGAAACAAAATGTAATCATGTACAGTACCGAAGGTGGTATGGACATTGAAGAAGTAGCACACCACACACCTGAGAAAATATACAAAGAGTGGGTAGCTCCAAACATGCCGCTGCAAGGTTTTCAGGCTCGTAAAATTGCCTTCAACCTGGGTCTGAGCGGTGAAGCTCACAAAAACATGGTGAAGTTTGTAACTAACCTATATAATGCATATGTAGGTCTTGACTGTGCGATGTTGGAAATCAACCCACTGTTCAAATCTGCAGATGATAAAATATTTGCTGTTGACTGCAAAATGAGCCTGGATGACAACGCACTGATGCGTCATGCAGACATCGCAGACATGCGCGATAAGAGCGAAGAAGATCCTACGGAAGTAGAAGCAGGCGAATTCAACCTGAACTATGTAAAACTGGACGGTAACGTAGGTTGTATGGTAAACGGTGCAGGCCTTGCAATGGCTACAATGGATATGATTAAGCTTGCAGGTGGTGAGCCGGCAAACTTCCTGGACGTAGGTGGTACTGCAAACGCACAAACTGTAGAAGCAGGTTTCCGTATCATCATGAAAGACCCTAACGTTAAGGCTATCCTTATCAATATCTTTGGTGGTATCGTTCGTTGCGACAGGGTTGCTGCCGGTGTTATCGAGGCTTACAAAAACCTGGGCAATATCAATATTCCAATCATCGTTCGCCTGCAAGGTACCAATGCCGAAGTAGCGAAAGAACTGATTGAGAACAGTGGTCTGAAAGTACAATCAGCTATACTGCTGAGCGAGGCTGCAGCACTTGTACAGCAAGCAGTTAGTGCAAACTAATAAGCAATAAACCAATTTCAATAATAAATAGCCACTTAATAAGTGGCTATTTTATTTATAGTAAGTAATCAACAAAACATGTCTTTAAATTGTAAATATTAAACATATTGAGCTTATTACTCACTAAACATTTTACAATTACGTTATAGTGTTGTATGTCAATACTTAGCAATAATAAGTATCTTGCCGAACCCCTTAGCTACGTATTTCAATACAAATCAAGGAATTAAGACTAAATGATTAAACGAATAATATCAGGGTGTTTACTATTGATGGCCTACCATTCGGGGGCGCAGCAGTTTATTGGGCTTACTACCAATTACTACCCTGCCATCATGCAGTTACCATTA
Source organism: Chitinophagales bacterium (assembly GCA_017303395.1). GTDB lineage: Bacteria > Bacteroidota > Bacteroidia > Chitinophagales > Chitinophagaceae > Polluticoccus. The sequence goes on along the minus strand of JAFLBN010000006.1, from coordinate 4,644 downwards.
AATCCGGCATTGGTCAATAACGCACTTACAGGAGCAGAGGTTAATGTTATATCGGCCAATGTGTTGGCAGGCAACAATGCATATCAGGTAAATGGTGGCTGGCTCATAAAAGGTGATTTTGAAAAAGAAGCACGCGAAGGTTATGAATACACCAAAATGAACAACAACCAAAGAAAGCGTGCATGGGCCAATGTAGATGTGATGGGGCCTGCAGCTTCTTTCAGTATCAAAAAGCAATATCAGGTAGGTATATATACACGCGCACGTGCTATAGTTAATGCAGGTAATGTAAGTGCAGAGCAATTCAACGTATACACCAACGAAAACGACCCGCAGTATTACAACCACACATTCAACTTCAAAAAAGCAGGGGCTTCAGCACATGCATTTGGTGAAGTAGGCGTAACACTTGGCAAAATGCTCAGGGAAGATGAATATTACAAGTTGAGCGGTGGGGTAACAATAAAGTACCTGATAGGCTATGCAGCTATTAATGCCTTTGCAGGAGATCTTACCTACCAACGCTTGGGCGATTCAGCAGTATATGCCAATGGCGACCTCACTGCATTATATACCTATAACACAGTACCTGGGCAAAACGGCGACCTTGCACAACGCGCAGGCCGTGGTGGTTTGGGCTTAGATATAGGAATACAGTACTCCTACCATCCTTATGTAGAACTTGACAAGAAAGACATTTATTTATATAAAATCGGCATTTCAATTACAGATATAGGCAGTGTAGGCTATGTGGGCGACAGAGGTAGTGCAGCATACAATGTTAATGCAGGAAAGACAGACTTTGACCAGTTGGAATTTGCAGATGCAGACCAACAGGAGTTTGGCTCATTTCTTAACAGACAGGCAACTGCAGGACGTATTAAAGTGCAGGAAGACGGTGAGAAGTTCAGGATAGGATTGCCAACTGCATTAAGGGCAAACCTTGATTACAATGCAGGCGGAGGGCTGTTTATATCCGTAAATACCCTATTGAATATGAAAGGCAGTAACAGCAGCGTATTCCGCCCGGGATATGTTGGTTACCTCAACGTAACACCACGAATAGACCTTAAGTTCTTTAAGTTTGGAATACCTATTACAATGATGCGTTACCGTTCGCTGAATATGGGTGCAGTTATGTATCTGGGGCCATTGTTCCTTGGGTCTAATACACTGATATCAGCAGTTGCGGGACAAAACATTAGTAATATTGACGTCTACTCAGGGCTTGCATTCAAAATTACCAAACGTGAAAAAGTAGTACGATCACGTACTTATGACAACGGCTATAGTGACCCCAACAGCGGACTCAGAAGATTTGTTCCAAGGTTTCTGCGAGGAGGAGAAAACAAGTACAGAAGAGGTCTGATATGCCCACCGGGTTCTAACAGGTAGATAGCTATAATTCTAATTAAGACATTTCACCAAAATATTTCATTAAAATAAAAAGGATGCTGATAGCATCCTTTTTATTTTATAATAACTCTATACAATTATTTCTTTTCTACGTAGAAGTTCATTGCTTTGAATGTAACAGTATCATTAGGGTCTGGTACAGGAAGGATTGGCTCAATATTATTCAGCCTGCCATCAAATACACCTCTTACTGTATTATTCTCATTTGCTCTGATAACAGCTTTAAATATCTTTTTATCAGTTGGGTTAGCAATGTATTTTTTGTGCACTTTACGAACAGTATCGTACACAGAATAAGTGAACACTGCGCTCGTAAGAGTATCGTCTTTAGTAGCACCAAAATTGTCGTTACTAACTGTAAGCGATATTGTACGCCAGAACACAGTATCATTTTTAGCCATACCGTATATAGTACGTGTATTGTTATCTGCGTTTATAGTATAGTAGGCAGGCGAAAACAATACCAGTCCTCCATCTATATACCCCTTCATAGTACCAATGTACACAATACCTGGAATAGACGTGTCTAATGGGTTCAGAACACCGCTTTGGTCCACCTTAGGGTTTGCATCATACTCACCATTATTGCACGATGTCATAGCAGTTGCAACGCCCAACGTTAAAAGAGAACCTATAAGAAGTTTTTTCATACTGTATAATTACAAAGTATAAAGATAACAATCAGATTATAATTTCAAAATAGCTGTTTTTCACAACATGTTATGAGTTTTTGTGCTGTAGCCCCAATTCGTCCAATTGAGCCTTATCTACCGCACTTGGCGCATCCAGCATCACATCCCTGCCAGCATTATTTTTAGGGAAGGCTATGAAGTCGCGAATGCTTTCCTGACCACCGAGCAATGCACAAAGCCTGTCGAAGCCAAATGCAATACCACCATGCGGTGGAGCACCGTATTCAAATGCACCTAAAAGGAAACCAAATTTTTCATGCGCTTCTTCCTTATCCATCCCCAAAGCTGCAAACATCTTCTCCTGCAGATCTTTCTGGTAGATGCGTATAGAACCACCACCTATTTCCGTACCATTCAGCACGATGTCGTAGGCATTAGCCTTGATTTCACCAAAACGGGCAGGATTATTCATCAACTCTATCTGTTCCGGTTTTGGCGATGTAAACGGATGGTGACGCGCCACCCAACGATTCTCTTCTTCCGCATATTCAAACAATGGGAAGTCTATAACCCATAAAGGTTTATAATCGTCAGGATTGCGCAGGCCCAGTTTGTTACCCATTTCAAGGCGCAGCTCGCTCATTGCTTTGCGAGTACGAGTTTCAGGACCTGCCAGTATCAGTATCAGGTCTCCGGCATTTGCACCACAGAACTGAGCTACCTCTTTGAGCTTATCTTCACTGAAGAACTTATCTACGCTGCTTTTGAAAGTACCATCAGCATTGCATTTCACATTTACTACCCCACTCATGCCAATCTGCGGACGCTTCACCCATTCAGTCAGTTCGTCCAGTTGCTTACGTGTATATTCGCTTGCACCGGGAACTGCTATTGCCAATATTGTTTCGGCCTCGCTGAACACTTTGAAATCTACCCCATTCAGCACCTCAGCATATACTTTGTTCTCAGTTTTCAGGTTCTGAATCTTCATTTCAAAACGTATATCGGGCTTATCGTTACCGTAGTTCCACATAGCATCTTCCCACGTCATGCGCGGGAAGTTGTAGTCTATCTCTACCCCTTTCACATCTTTGAAAACATGTTTAAACAGGCCTTCAAATGTGTTCAGGATATCTTCCTGTTCTACAAAGCTCATTTCACAGTCTACCTGTGTAAATTCAGGTTGCCTATCTGCACGCAAATCCTCATCGCGGAAGCATTTTACTATTTGATAGTACCTGTCATAACCGCTCACCATCAGCAATTGCTTGAATGTCTGTGGGCTTTGTGGCAGGGCATAAAACTGACCTTCGTTCATACGGCTAGGCACAATGAAGTCGCGCGCACCTTCAGGTGTACTCTTTATCAGGAATGGAGTCTCTATATCCCAGAAGCCCAATGTATCAAGGTAATTTCGCACACTACGATTCACTTTATATCGCAGTTCCAGATTGCGTTTTAACGCCGGGCGCCGCAAATCCAGATAACGATACTTCATCCTCAACTCATCGCCACCATCCGTTTCTTCTTCTATTGTAAACGGCGGTGTCGCAGCACTATTCATGATGGCAAAATCATTCACCAATATCTCAACATCGCCTGTAGCCAGTTTAGGGTTTTTATTACTGCGTTCTGCAACCGTACCTTTTACCTGTAGTACAAACTCGCGGCCCAATGGTGTTTCATCAAGACGTGGATTCAGTGCTTCGTTGAACAACAACTGCGTAATGCCATAACGGTCTCGCAGATCTACGAAAGTGATGCTACCAAATTTGCGGACGGTTTGTACCCATCCTGCAAGGGTTACTTCAGCCCCTTGATTATCCAATCTTAATTCGCCACAAGTATGACTACGATACATATTAAAAATTATAAATAAATATACTATTTCCTAAGTGCTGCAAGATACACCGATTTAGCGGAATTGACCTTGTACCTGTTGTACAAAACGGTTACGAATGGTTACGGTTTATTCTGTAATACTATAACTGCAATTAAACCAATTAAACTTTTTATGTTTTGTTGCAGTTTGTTGCAGATTTCTGCATTTTATTTTTTGTTTCAGTGTTGCTTAAAATTACTTGTCCTCTCTTAATACTAAGAGAGGACAAGTATATTACAAATATACAATAAAAAAACTATTATTCCATCTACTCCTTCACCACTTTCACACTCATCCTATCGCCATTGTCTTTGCTAAGCGTCAGCATGTAGCTGCCAGATGCCAGATGGCTCATGGTCAACTCCATAGTTTCGCTAGCAGCTGTCGCTTTTATCAATACTCTGCCCAGTACATCTGTTAATTGTATTTTTGTTCCTTTATCTATCCCTTCTATTATCAGCTTCTCTGTTGCGGGGTTCGGGTAGATGCTCGGTTCTTTGCCTGTCCAGATGCCGGTGATGTTCGTTCCGCCTGTACTCTCTATGCTCACTTTGATACAGTTGCTCTTCGCTGTCTTCGGATTCGGGCACAGGTAACCACTCGTCATATCCACGCATATCTGGTCGTTGTTGCTCAGTGTACTTGCACCCCATACATTGCTGATGGCTCCTGTAATATTCGTTCCGTTTCTGGTCCACTGGTATTTAGGTATGT
>JAFLBN010000005.1 GCA_017303395.1 Chitinophagales bacterium | reverse complement strand
AATGGTTTGAACGGTGGCAACCAAACATTCAGCGTAATGTATGAAGCTACTCCGGGCTTTACATACCCTGCAGGTACATATACTGTAGATGTAGTTTACACTGCTACTCAACTCTAATATTGATAAGAGTAAGAATGACATAAAGAGCGTCGCAATGCGGCGCTTTTTTATGCTTATGTAATGATTTGTAAACAGCTTGTTAACCAAGCATATAGTGATAATAACTACTAATGTTAGTGATGTGACAGGGGCATTTGCAGATGTATGTTTGCATTATCAAAACAAACAAAAAAAAACACACAGCAGCCCCGTAAGGCCGCAAACCAAGCAAAGCAAAAAAATAAATAAACACAAACAATTCATCAATTAACAAAACAAAAAACAAAACAACACAATGAAAAAAGTAATCGCAATCGCAGCACTCGCAATCTCTGGTTTCGCAGCAAACGCACAGACATCTTCAACAGCTACTCAGACAGTAAATCTAAACCTGAGCAACGCTATCGAATTGACTTTCACAGGTAACAACTCTGCAACAGGTGCAGCAGTAAACCTTGCTTTCAACACTGTTAACGACTATGCAAACGGTGTAGAATCTGCAGCACAACAACTGAAAGTACGTTCTAACAAAAAATTTGGTGTATCAGTAAAAACAAGTGCAGCAAACTTCTCTTACACAGGTTCTACAACTCCTGCACCTACAATGCCTGTTAGTGGTGTTCTGGGTCTGAAAGTAAGCGCTAACGGTACAGGTGGTACTATTGCTACTCCATTCAGTGCTACTGCATACAATACATTGTCTGCTACAGCAGCCAACCTGATAAGCAATGGTTTGAACGGTGGTAACCAAACATTCAGCGTAATGTATGAAGCTACTCCGGGCTTTACATATCCTGCAGGTACATATACTGTAGATGTAGTTTACACTGCTACACAACTGTAGTCTCTCTCTTCGCTTTAATAAAAAGAAGGGTGCTGTAGAAAGCGCCCTTCTTTCATACAAAATCAAGGGCTTTTCAAAACAAACAAAAACACACAATGAAAAAAATCTTACTGTTCACTGCAGTTCTGGTACTGCTTGCGGCGGCTGTAAGGGCCCAAAATCCATCATCCACTGCAACGCAAACTACCAATCTGAATCTGACAGATGCCATTGAACTGACTTTTGTTGCGAACAATAGTGCAACGGGCGCCGCTGTCAATTTCGCTTTCAATACGGTGAATGACTATGCAAACGGTTTGGAAAGTGCACCGATACAAATGAGGGTGAGGTCGAACAAAATGTTCAACCTGTCTGTAAAATCAAACAATCCTTATTTTACTTATACAGGCACAACATCGCCTGCGCCACAAATGTATGTAGGTAGTGTATTGTACTTTAAAATGACACAAAACAATACCGGTGGATGGAGCTGGGTGAACAACCGCTATGACTATATAGACCACATAGACTGGACCTTTCTGTACTATGGGGTAAACGGGGGAGACCAGAACTTTACCATTGTGTACAGAGCAACGCCGGGCTTCACATTTCCGGCAGGCACGTACACTACAGATGTTATATATACTGCTACTCAGCTATAGTTTTGGCGAGAAATGACAGTAAAAGAGGGTAATTGTTAATATGAGGTATAGTTGGTGAGGAAGGTATTAATTTATTGATAATCAATGTTTTGTGGTTTTCAGGGTGTGGCAGATGTTAATCGTCCGTTAACCGCTTGCTAAGGCAGGGTTAAGGAGGCTCGTTTTTTCGTCAAATGGGCATTTCGCGTTGCATCTTTGCATCATCAAACAAACAAAACAAACATTAACCAAAACAAATCAAACAAAATCAAAATGAAAAAATTACTTTCAATTGCCGTTCTTGCTATCGCTGGTTTCGCTTCTAAAGCACAAGTTGCTTCTACAGCTACACAAACAGTAAACCTGAACCTGAGCAACGCAATCGAATTGACTTTTACAGGATCTACTACAGCTACCGGTGCTGCTGTTAATCTGGCTTTCAATACAGTTAACGACTACGCAAACGGTGTAGCATCTGCAAACCAGGAATTGAGGGTACGTTCAAACAAAAAATTTGGCGTAACCGTAAGGACTAACAACGCTAACTTCTCATACACAGGTACAACAACGCCTGCTCCTGTAATGCCTGTATCTGGTGTTCTTGCACTGCGTGTTCCTGCAAATGCTACAGGTGGTACTATCGCTTCTCCGTTCAGCGCTACAGCTTACAATGGTTTGTCTAACACAGCTGCAAACCTGATAACTAACGCAAACAACGGTGGCAACCAAACATTCAGCATTCAGTACAATGCAACTCCGGGTTTTGCATACCCTGCAGGTACTTATACTGTAGATGTAGTTTATACTGCTACTCAACTGTAATATAGCTCTGTATAATAAGGATATAAAAGAAGATGGCGCACTGCATAGTGCGCCATTCTTTTTGTTCTCTTGTGAAAGGGGCAATTATTTTTTCAGCTCTTCTTTCGTTTTCTTAGCTGCTTCTTCAACCTTTTCTGCTGCTTTGGCTGCTGCGTCTTCTACTTTTTGTGCGGCATTGTCTGCAGCAGTTTCTACTTTCTGTGCAGCAGTATCCATATGCTGTTGTGCATTTTCTGCAGTCGCATCCATACCGGCTTCTGCGCTGTCTACTTTTGCATCTATTGCAGCACCTGCTTCTTCTGCAGTTGTGTGGTCATCACCACAAGATGATATGGCAAACATACATGCAGATGCGAGGAGTAACATTTTCAATTTTTTCATTGCTGTCGATTTTTCGTGTTGTTGAATGCGTTTGTGCAAAGCTATGAAGCGCATCGCCGAGACAGCCAATAGTACTGTTAAACCTTTGTAGAATAAATTATGGTGATAGTGGTAGCAGGCAATGCTAAAGGGGTTTGCCTGCGTTAATTACTGTTAAAACGTGTATTGTTGTAGCGACATCAGTCCCTCAGGCGGCCCGCATAACTGTGCAGCTTGCCCTGTGTGTAGTTGAAAACAATTACATCTCCCGCATCGTCGGTTATGTTTATCATCTTGTCTCCGTCGGCATTCAGGTAAAAATCACTTTCGTCTATTTGTCCTTCCGTTACCAACGATTGTATGTGCGATTTGATGCTGATATCTATCAGTTGTTTATGAATCTCAGTTTCCTGTTGCTTATCCATTGTGCAAAGATAATAAAACACCTGTGCATCAAATATGTGCAACATATCCGTGTATGCTGACGCAGGTCATATTACAGGATTATGTGCTATTGTAATTTGTGTGGATACACTATTTGTAACGCAAATGAAATACACCCCATTTCTTTGTTGTTTGTTGTTGTGTGGCGCAACCGCACATGCACAAACAGAGTATTCCATCTTTAAAGACAGCAGTACGGTACAGCCACCTGTGCGTGGCTTATCGCTTCGGGTAGATAATTTTAACTACTTCCGCAATAACGAATATTTCGGGCATGTAGAATGGGGCTATACTTTGTTTGGCTACCAGTTGCAGCCAATATTGCAATACAGGCTTACAGATAAACTGACATTGCAAGGCGGTGCATTTTTGCAAAGAGAATTTGGCAGAGAAGGATATGTTGTAGCGGCACCGTATTACAATGTTACGTACAGACAGAAAGGATATACGGTGCGTGTTGGCAACCTGCATGGTGCTGCCAACCACAGCTATATTGAGCCTATAGTGACACCTGAGGCTACACTGACAGACAGGGTAGAGCAGGGGCTGCAGATAACTGCCGATAAACGACACCTGTGGGCAGATGCGTATATAGACTGGGAGAAAGCCATACGCTGGTACGATAACTACCCCGAACAGTTTACCAGCGGCATCTCTGCCAGGCTAAAGCCAATGCCCGATAAAAAGCTGCGGGTAGAAGTGCCGCTGCAACTGATGGTGGCGCATCGCGGCGGGCAGATAGATACATGTGGCATACCTATAGAGTCTTTGCTGAATACGGCAGTTGGTGTCTCATTCAATTATACAACCAACAGTACGCTTGTGCCATGGCTGCGTACAGCACATTATTACGTGTACTATAAAAACCTGACTTATGACAGGAATGTGCAACCCTACATAAGCGGAGACGGGTATTTTGCTTCATTTACCGCACATACAAAATACAATGTAGATATAGACCTGCGCTACTGGACAGGGGCAATGTTTATAGGCCCCAGAGGTTTTCCGCTATACAGTTCGGCATCGCAGGTACACGATACGCTGAATGAAGATTTCAGAACGTTATTGTTTATGAACGTGATATACAACAAGCAGTTTGGCAGCAACCTGTATCTGGATGCGCGTGCAGAACCTTATTACAACTTCGGAGAGGCTAAGCTGGAGATTGCCTATGCAGTGTATATGCGCATACGCTTTGATGCATTGCTGCTGAAGCGTACAAGATTGATGAAATAAAAAATCCCCGGGGCAACGGGGTATTGCACCACAGGGATTTTTATTTTATGCACTAATGCATGGGGTAAAAAGATTTTTGCACTGATTGTTTTGTTTTAAATAAAGGGCGGAGAACCGCCCCTTCCAAACAAAACAAACAAAAAATATGGTTGTTCCTGCTTAGAGGGATTATCACACCTGTAAAAGTAAAAAATCACCCCTTTTGCGCGTTTCTATTTGGCCTCATTTTTGGGTTTATTATTGTCTTTTATTTGCATAAATGCCTCGTAGGGGCTTGTTTTTAGAGGTTTTTGGTGTGCGGTTTATTGCCATTTTTGGGTGAATGGCAAAGAAAAAGCCCCGCACAATGAGGGGCTTTTTATTGTAAGAAGTAGGTGTGTACTATTGAATTGTTAGTTGTTGTGTTTCGCGTATGCCATCGGCATCTATGGTTGCAGTGTAGATGCCGGGAGCAACGCCTTGCAGAGAGATGGTGTTTTTGCTGCTTGTATTTTCTGTGAGGATTATTTGTCCAACTGTATTGGTAAGTGTTACTCTTACTTGCTTGTAAGCAGCATCTGTTGTTATGCAGAGCATGTTGCTTGCGGGGTTTGGGTAGAGGGTGAATGTTCTTTTGCCATTGGCTGTTTTCTCAATCCCAGAAGGTATGCCTTTCAAAAGCCATAACTCGTCCCCATTATCATCATCGTACCATGCTGCGGCGTATAGTGTTTGGTTGTGTGCATACAAACTGCCTGATGCTATGATTGGGATATTTGTTGTGCTTCCGACAGGCCTTATGTTTAACAAAGGCCCGTCGTTTTTGCTGATAGCGTAAAGATTGCCCTGAAAGTAATAGTCTGACCGGAATGCGAAGTACAGGTAGTCGTTATAAACAGTGAGGTCGTACATGTATTTTGCAGGGGTTGTATCTGCTAGTCTGGTGATTTGTTTAGTGCCAGCAGTTGTGCCATCAGTACTGTATAACTCGCGGTAGGGGTTGCCAGCGGCAAAATATACTTTGTTATTGAATGCTATAAGATTGTCAGGGTAGCTATCGCGATAGCCCGGTACGATATCTTTAACTAAAGATGTACCTGTATCTGTTCCATCAGATACCCATAGCTCCATACCGTCATTATAAGTCTGGAAAGTGAAATACATCTTATTGCCTGTAACAAGTGTGTTCTCTGTGTAGTTAGGTGGGTTTGAATCTGTGTGGAGTTGTATAACAGGTACTGTACCCGCAGCCGTGCCAGCAGATTTATACAACCATCGCCCTGAAGAATTTGATGCTGTGAAGTATAGCGTATTATTCAATACCATTGGTTTGCCAATATAAGAACCGTAACCACCTGCGTAAATATCGCTAACCAAAACTGTGCCTGTAGCCGTGCCGTCAGTTGCCCAAAGTTCATGACCTTCGGCATCTGTTTCTGCCGAAAAGTAGAGTTTGTTGTTGTAATACACAAAGTTGTGAGGCATACTACTTGCTATGCCGGGCTTTATGTCTTTCAATATTTTTGTGCCTGCATATGTCCCGTCAGACTCCCACAATTCATAACCCTCTGCCGTTGTGTTGGCAACGAAATATATTTTGCCGTTCAGTATGTATAATTGGCTTTTTATAGTTGTGCCATTAGCACCGGATAGTATTACTGGCTTTGTGCCAGCTTCAGTACCGTCGGTTTGCCAAAGGTCGTCACCCAGCCCCGAAACACTTTCTGCAAGAAAATATACTTTATTGCCAAAGCTTGTAAATCCATGTGGCTTGGAGCCCGATGAACCCTGATTGATATCTTTTACGAGCTTGGTGCCGTTTTGTGTGCCATCTGATATCCATAGCTCATGGCCATTATCAGTTGTAAAACCCTGAAAGTAGAGTGTGTCATTAATGCTTTTCATTTCTCCCGGCCATCCGCTTGTATTGCCAGGAGCAATAGATATTCTTTGAAATGATAGTTGTGCTGATGTGGTATAAGCTGTAATAAGAGCCAGCGAAAGGGTAATAAGCCGTAACATGTAGTTGTTTGTTGAATAGCGGTAAAGTTAATATTTAAGCAGTATAAAAGTTTACACAGGAAAAGCAGGTTCATATGTATTCAGTAAATAAAAAGCCCTGCCTTTTGAGGGGCAGGGGTTCCACTAGGGGTGCGTGGGTGGATATAAAAACATATCCTTATGGGGAAAATGAAAAACCAATAGTGTATGGGGTTATGCGGGTAGCATAGTGTAAAGCTTTGGGGCTGTATCGTGATGTAAAATTGAATAAAGCAACTTTGCCCAACAAGGTTATAAATACCCGATTTCTGTTGCGTAGAAATACGCATTTTGCCAAGTTGTGGAGTTTGGCTATATTCATAAAAACTTACCACAATGAAAAAACTTACTCTATCAATTGGCATTTGCCTTAGTGTATTAACGATTTTTAGTTGCAATAAGCTCAGCAACAACAAAGATGGTTCCTGCGAAGCTAATACACACAACACATCGTCATCTGCAGCAGCTAAAAACAACGAGCTATGTCAGGATTGCAACAGTAACGACTGTCTGGATGAGCACGCTGCGTATCATCTCATAGATTCGCTGAAGCTGGATAGTATGCTGTTGAAAACTGCGGGTGGAATCCGTTATTCACCTAAAATTTATACAGGTCAGCAAATACAAAGTTTGATTGCCCAAGCTGATTGTGCTAATGATGTGTTGGTTTGCAGAGATGATGTCAGCCCAATTACATCAAATAGCAATATAGAATTGCGAATAGATGAAAAAATGGCCGAAGGACAAGAAGCAGAAGGCGTAGTACAGGTTTACTACACAATTTTTCTTTTCAAGGCATTGATGAGGATGAATCCTGCAAAGTTCTACTTTTACAACGCATACGATTATCAAAAAAGCAGGAAAGACATTGTGTTTGAAGTGCTAGATGCCAATGATAATATTATTTATTTCGGAGACCTTAGCGGAACATATCCGCCATTAGAGCAATAGCTGATTGCTACATGGTATAGGATGTGTAAAGTCGCCCGTGCAGCTCAATGCTTATTGACAATCGCGGGCGGCTTTTTTTATAAGTGTATTTGCCGTAACAGTATTGCCTACCTTATGAGTTCCCTGTGTTAAAACAGGGTTAAGTTTATTTGTTTACAATTACAGTATTGCGTACATGTGCTATATTTATATCTAAACCAAAAACTTATCATACAATGAGCACAACCTACAATTGCAATGAGCCAAGCGACCAACTGGCCTATGCGAGCAATCATGAAGTGAGCCAAACTACCTTTAACACGTATCTTTCAAATTTTTGGGGAGCATCTGCAGGAAGTGTAACACCCGTTACCAAAACCTGGATGGAACTGGATGCTGAAATGACCGGTAAAGACTGTGCTACACAATGCTGGAAACTGGAATTCGACGAAAATGATACAGCTAATAATGACATAGCGTTTGGCTTTCAGACTCTAACCGGTGGAACTCCGCCACCATACAGCGCCGGTATCACATACTATTCTATTGCATTGTTTAAAGGCATTAAGTTGGATATTGATGCTGTGACATTTGAATTTTATAAGGCAATAGATGGAGATGATTTATATACAGTTATTTTCAAGGCTATTGCCGAAGATAACACAACAAAATACTACGATTTGAGCAGCGACTATTAATTTCTTAGTTGTTTTTAAACAAAAGCCCTACTTTCTGTGGGGCTTTTGTTTATTATGCACTTATCTGTTATTCAGATGGTGAAAACTTGAAATTCTGCATTCTATCTTAGATAGAAATACTTTCTGTGTATATATAAATTCCATAGAGTAAAGTTCCTTTAGTTGTAGTGATAAATACCCATTTTGCTTTGCGTAGAAATACGCATTTTGCCACAGATAGCTACGGTAAATGGCATGGGCTATTGCAGATGCTGTTTTTGTTCTGCTATCTTTATAGCTAAACAAACTACAATGAAGAAGCAACTACTCTATGGGGCTCTTATAGCCCTTTCTTGCGGCATGTATGCCTGCAAAGACGGTGGCAGCGAACAGCAGGCACCTGAAAAACAAGAAGAAAAGAAAGCAGTAACGGCAGACACGGCTCACTGTTCAGACTGTGACGACCCTGCATGTTGGGAAGAGTATGTGATAGCACATACCATTTCTCAGGGCAGGCTCGATTCTATGGCCATTAAAGATGCAAATGGCAATAAGATGCCGCCAAAAACAGTATCTGCCGATTATATACGTGGGGCAATAGAATCACTTAATTGTAACGATTTCGTGTTTTGTTGTATAGATTCTTCGGCATCTATTACATCTAATAGCGAGATAAAGTTTCAGGTACGCCAAAAACCGGATAATGAACTGGTAGAGGTGTATTATCAAATACAACTTTTCAAAGGGTTGTTGCATCAATACGACCCTACTGAGTTTAAGTTCTATAATGGTGTAAAAGAAAATAATAAAAAAGACATCGTATTTGAAATTGTGAAAAATGGCACTGTGGTTCATTGTGCGGATTTGAGCAATGATTGGCCTCCAAAGTACCAATAGCGTCACTGCTAAAACAGCTACCCCTTATGGGATTTATTCCTTACTTAATCATGATATTATCCAACGTGTCGCCACTGCCTGCAATCATAGCAGGCAGGCGATACAGAGGTGTATTATGGTATTATGCATTAGTTTGTATCACTGCAGATGTATCGAGTCTTGTTTTTAAACAGCTTGACAAGGATCATATTATTGTTAGCAACCTTTTCTTCTTTACAGAATTTATTATTGTCAGCAGCTACTTTATTTCGGTGTTGTCATATAGAAAAAAAATGACTGTGCTGATTCCTTTAATATTAGTAGGTAGTTTTTATGTTTATCATACCATTGCAGGTATGGTAAATTATGATAGCCCATCAGATATTGCATATAATTATTATGGTGCATCCCTGTTTTATATCACCTATATTATCTTCTCTTTATTGAGCCTGTTTCGTGTAATGCAAAAGGTAGATGAAGTGAGGCTGGAGCGTTCTCCTTTGTTTCTTTCAGGTGTTGCATTCCTGCTCTATGCATCAGGTGCATTATTTTTATTGCTTTTCAAAGATTTGATTGCTAAAGCAGACCTCAGATTGTTTGGCAATTTGTGGATTTATTTCTTTTTGCCACTAAATATTATAAAAAATCTGCTGATAGCAGTTTCTTTGCACTATGCAATTGTTGCAAGTAGGCGGACCATATAAGATTATGCTGCTAGGCATTGCCGGTATGCTGTCGCTTGCCATAGCGATTGTCCTGTTTGTGGTGTTTTATCAGCGCAAGGTGATAGCGCACCAGGAACAATTGAACAAGCTGAACAGGCAAAAAGAAAAAGAACTGACAGAAGCAGCCATACGAGCCGAAGAAGACGAACGTATGCGCATTGCCGCAGAACTGCACGATGATGTGGGTGCTACACTGGCATCGGTACGCCTGTACCTGCGCATGGCCGACAAGGAAGGTGCGCGCAGCGAGGCTTTTACACAATCTCAGCAACTGATAGACGAATCGATCAATAAAGTACGTAGCCTGAGCCACCGCCTGCAGCCTGCCATGCTGCAAAAGCTGGGCCTGCAGATGGCGCTGCAATCTTTCTTTGATGTGTTTAACAAAAGCGGTGTGATACAGATAGATTTCTCGGGTGCAGAACTGCCTATGCTGGACGAGAACAAGTCGCTGGCATTGTACCGCATTATGCAAGAGCTGGTAAATAACACACTGAAACACGCAGGTGCAGACCGTGCAGAGGTGCATGCCGAAAGAGTAGGCAACGATATGCAATTGCGCTTCAGCCACAACGGGAAGCAGGGTATTACGCAGGAGCGTTTTCAGGAGTATATATATAAGAAAGATGCCACGGGGCTTAAAAATATCATGAACCGCTTGAAAGTATTCAACGGCAGCCTTAGTTTTGACAAAGAAGAAAACTGGTACCACACCATCATCCATATACCAATGTAAACATGGCTATTATTACGTACATCATTGCAGACGATCATAAGGTCTTCCGTCAGGGGCTCAACTATACCCTGAACAGCGATGCCCAACTGAAGTGTATAGGAGAGGCAGAGAACGGTGCGCAACTGCTGCAGTTGCTGGACAGCATACAGCCCGATGTGATACTGATGGATATGAAGATGCCCGAAATGGATGGTATGGAAGCCACAAAAGCGGTAAAGGCAAAGCATCCGAATGTAAAAATCATAATGCTGACGATGTATGATGACGAAAACTTTGTGCTGCACATGCTGGATGTGGGCGTAAACGGATACCTGACCAAAAATGCCGACCCTGAAGAAATCATCAAAGCCATACATACTGTCAACGAAAACGATTATTACTTCAACGACATGGTGAGCAAGCTGATGCTGAAAACCATTGTAAAGAAGAAACAGATAGAACAACGCACCAAAGAAAATGTGCAGTTGAATGACAAGGAAAAAGAAATCCTTCGCCTGATATGCTTGGAACATACCAATGCAGAGATTGCCGAAAAAGTATTTCTGAGCCAGCGCACTGTAGAAGGCATACGCAGCACCCTGTTGGAAAAGATAGGTGTACGCAATACCGCAGGCCTTGTGGTATATGCCGTGAAGAACGGAATAGTAGAATAGTTTCTCAAGCCAAAGACAACATAAGAAAGCCCTGCAGTTTTGCAGGGCTTTTGTTTATTGAACAATCAGTTTTTGTGTACTTCGTTTATCATCCAGCCATACATCTGCCATGTATATACCGGGGGTTATGCCTTGCAGCGAGATAGTCTGTTCGTTGTTATATAGTATTTCTGTCTTTACCACACTGCCAGTTGCATCTGTAAGCGTAATGCTGCCTGTTTTGAATGGTGTACTTGTTTTTATTGTGAAATTGTGGTTTGTAGGGTTGGGGTATATGACTGCATCTGTTGTTGATATGCGTGTAATATATAGGTGTCGGTATTCTTTTTAGTGTGTCTGCAAGATACCACAGCTCATAGCCTGTGCTATCGAAATAGGCGCCGAAATACAATGCACCGTCATATACAGCCATGTCGTATTTTATATTCATGGCAAAGCCCTTGGTTTTCCATGCAGGGTTTATAAAGTGTGTGCCTGTGTCAGTGCCATCTGTACGTACCAGCGAATAGTTTGTATCGTTGCGTGCGGTGAAGTATAGTTTGTTTTGAAATGCTATGAAAGAAGATGGCGTGGAATGGAATGCTCCGGGGTAAAAATCTGTAAGCATTACGGTGCCTGCATCGGTGCCGTCTGAAGACCAGCACTCGCTACCGTATGTAGTGGTGGTGGCCGCAAAATATACCCTGTTGTTAAACCCGTACATGTATGTAGGTGTAGATGGTGCTGCGCCGGGCTGAATGTCTTTTACCATAATGGTATTGGCGGCAGTGCCGTCTGTAGTATATAGTTCTGCACCGTAGGCTGGTGTTTGTGCAGAGAACCAAAGTTTGCCCATATAGGCATACAATCCTGATGCGTTGCAGCCTGTGGTGCCGGGGTATATATCTTTTACAAGATAGGTGCCAGAAGGAGTGCCGTCTGTAGCCCATAGCTCAGGGCCATGTATGCTATCGTCTGCAACGAAGTATAGTATGTTATTCATTGTAACACCTGTCTGCGGGTTGCTGCTGCCACTGCCGGGGCGTATGTCTTTCAGTAATACAGTGCCTGCTTTTGTGCCATCGCTCACCCATAGCTCTATGCCCGTGCCGGGGTAGTTTGCACTTAGCAGCAGCTTACCATTTGCCACCCCTATAGGCAGCACTTGCGAGCTTGTAGTGCCGGGGTAAATATCTTTTACACTGTCTGTGCCTGCAGCAGTGCCGTCTGTTACCCACAGTTCTCTACCGTGCTGCAATGACAATGCACTGAAATAAATCTTACCGTTATACAGCATCAGGTTATTTACATTGTCGTTGCCTCCTGGGAAAATATCTTTCAGCAGGTATGTGCCGGCACTTGTACCGTCGGTAGTCCATAGTCTTCTGTCATTCGCCTGATCGGTAGCTGCAAAGTATGCCTTGTTGCCCAGCACACAGTATTTACTGACATTGCTTGTTTGTGTACCCGTAGCAATGTCTTTTAGTATGTGTGTGCCGGTATCAGTTCCGTCTGATACAAAGGGCTCGTAGCTATATAGGTGATGCTTGCCGACGAATATCAGTTTGTTGTTAACGGTATCGAATTTTGAAGGCTCTATACCTGCATTGATAGGAGACGTATTGAAAACTTTGAACGAGTCTTGCGCCTGTGCAGATGCTGCTAACAGCAATAAGGGTATAAGTAGCTTTTTCAAGGGTTGATGTTTTGTATGAAAATACTACACTGTTTTGAGCAACATCCTTAAAATGCTATTAAAACAAAAGCCCTGCAATCAGCAGGGCTTTATATGTTATTGTATAAGAAGCTTTTGTGTTTTTCGCCGTTCATCCAGCCAAATATCTGCCATGTACATACCTGGGGCTATGCCTTGCAGCGAGATAGTCTGCTCGTTGTTATATAGTATTTCTGTCTTTACCACACTGCCGGTTGCATCTGTAAGCGTAACGCTGCCTGTTTTGAATGGTGTACTTGTTTTTATTGTGAAATTGTGGTTTGCAGGGTTGGGGTAGATCAAGAGGTCAACAGCCTTGTCTGTTGCTGCAACTGAAGCAGCACCTGTTGTGTCTTTAACCGCCCATAGGCTGTCTGTACCCGTACTGTACCTGGCAGCAAAATAAACGTAACCGTCTTTAATGAATGGCTTAAACTTATCGAAGCCCAATAGCGGTGAATTGACCAAGCTTGCAGGATAAATCGGTTTTACAGAGTTGTCTTTCATTGCCACGTACAACTGCGTGCCCTTGCCTGCATATTCTGCACCGAAATATAGGTTGCCATTGTAGGAAATGAAATCTGATGGGTTGCTATCATCCGTGCCCGCTACTATGTCTGAAACCATCACGGTGCCTGCGTCTGTGCCATCAGTTCTCCACAGTTCTTGCCCATGCACGTTATCGTCTGCGGAAAAATACAGATGGTTATCATGTACCGCAAAGATTCCTATAACACCTCCATTGTTGCTCGGGTCTATATCTTTTACCATTTTGGTACCTGCAATAGTACCGTCTGTCTTCCACAATTCTACACCGGTTGCTGTGCTATATGCCGTAAAATATATATACCCGTTCATTACTGTTAAACCAGACTGTATGCTACTGCCGATGCCTGGATTAATGTCTGTCAGTCTTTGGGTGCCGGCAGTTGTGCCGTCACTTATCCATAGTTCTGCACCATAGGTGTCGTCTTCCAGCACAAAAAGCAGATTGTTGCCAAAGGATGTTAATGAGTTGATATGTTTTGGCGGATTACCCGACTGCGTATTGATGCCAACTTGTAGAGTGCCGGCTGTAGTACCGTCACTTATCCATAGTTCTGCCCCCGTGCCCAATCCTGTTATTGTAAAGAAGAGTTTCCCGTTGTGGATATGCATGTTGTACATGTATGCCGTAGTAGGGGCTATGTTAAAGTCTTTTATCATTACGGTTCCTGCTACTGTTCCATCTGTGGCCCACAAATCGTTTTTGGTATTATTGTCTATGCCGCTGAAATAAATTTTACCATTATAAGTCACTGCGTCATTTATTCCTAAATCTGCAATTTTTTGTGTGCCTGCTTTTGTTCCATTAGTTTGCCACAGGCTTGCGGTATTGCTATTGGCAATAAAGAATGATACCAGTGTTGTGCTACTGATATCCATTGCTTGTAATAATACTGGTTGTCCGTTTGGTGTGATGATGGCAGTTGTAGTTGCAGTACTGCCTTCAGAAGCACAGATATGGTGTGCTGTATCGTAAGAGGTAAAGAATAGCAGTTTATTGGTTGTCTGTATTTGTCTTGGCTGCTGAAAGCCGTCTATTTTTTTAAAAACAAAGGGCGATTGAGCATTGGCTGCTGTGCTGCAAATGAGCAGGTAGGTGAATAAGTTGATTTTCATATGAACAGTTTTATGTGTTATGTCTGCAATAACAGACAAAACACATAACGCTGCCCTATATTAATTATTGTAGTATTTATTGCACAATAAGTTTTTGTGTACTTCGTTTATCATCCAGCCATACATCTGCCATGTACATGCCGGGTGCTATATCGTTGAGTGTTATTTGTGTTTCTGTGCCTTGCTGCATAGTTGCTGTTTGTATGGTGCGCCCTGCCATGTCTGTAATGATAACCCTACCGTGTTTGAAGGCCGCATTGGTTTTTACAGATAGATAAGTACGTGCAGGGTTGGGGTATATATCTACAGATAGCTGTTCTGTAATGTTTGCTGTGCGTATGCTTGCAGATGTATCTGGGCCTTTGCCGGTGGTATCTTCTATCTTCCAAAGATTAAACCACGTAGTATCGTACCTTGCATATACATAGATAGACTTATCTGCAATCAAATAGCCGGCATGGATAGGTATATAGCTGACAGGTCTTTTAGGTCCCAATGCATGCAGCGAATCATTAACAGCCGACGGTTGCTCAAGTCTGTGGGTGCCTGCAGCAGTGCCGTCTGTATAGTACAGAAATTTGTAGCCAAAATTATTAAGTGCAATAAAGTATAGTCTGTTGTGTCCAGATGTAAATGTATGCGGCTCTGAACCTTTTTTACCACCCAGAATATCTGCTACCATGTGTGTGCCTGACGATGTGCCGTCTGTTACCCATAGTTCGGTGCCCAGTGTGTCTGTAGCTGCAAAGTAGAGCAGGCTATCGTGTATGCAGAAGTTGCTGCAATAGCTGCTGTTAATGCCGGGGTATATATCTTTTAGCATGGTTGTCCCTGCTGTTGTGCCATCGGTTGTCCATAGTTCAAATCCGTTTGTGCTATCGCTGGCGCTGAAGTATAGCTTGCCTTTGTATTCAATGGCGCCATCCATTGTTGTAATGCCTTTGAAGCCTGAAGGTTTGCTATAGTCATATAGCAGTTGCATACCTGCAAAAGAGCCATCATACGTCCATAGCTGCCCTTTGCTGATGTAGTATGTATTGTTTTTAAAGACAGGTGCTTTGCTGTATTCAATATTAGATGGCATGGTGTCTGTAAGTACGGGTACGGTGCCAATGGTAGTGCCGTTTGTTTGGTAGAGTGCAGTTGTTGTATTTGTAGTGTTTGCTATGAAAAATAACAAGCCGAAGTTCTGATGATAATCACGTGGGTTAGAACTGTTGGTTAGTTGCAGAATGCCGGGGTTGATGTCTTTTAGCAGGTAGGTGCCTTGTGCGGTACCATCTGTTACCCAGGGTTCTTTGCCCTGATACTGATTAGAGTCTCCTGCAAAATAAAGCCTGCCATTGTAAATGGTGTTTTGTCCGAAATAACAACCTCTGAATCTGCCGGGCATAAGGTCTATCAGCATTTGTGTACCAGCAGCAGTACCGTTTGAATACCATAGCTCTGCACCATGTGTACTATCGTTGGCAGAAAAGTACATTTTGCCATCAAACTCCCTCAAATCAGCAACATCTTGAAATGTGGAATTTGGTGTGGTAACCCCGCTCCAAGAGTTGTGGTAAATATCTTTTACAATTTTTGTGCCTGCCGGTGTGCCGTCTGTTTCCCACAGCTCTGCGCCATATTGATTGGTAGTGCAAGTAAAATAGACTTTGCCATTTTTTACCACCCAGCGGTTTGTGGTGTACTCAAAGTTTGAAAAACTGAGTGTCGGCAAATTCAGTTTTGTGAAAACGAACTGTGCTTTGACAATATTAGAAAGCAGTAGAGCTGTAAGGATAAATAATAAGGGTTTCATTTGGATGAAATTGCTTAACTAAGATAAGCAAAAGGCATTTGTGTGTATGCACTGCAGCATGAAAACGGCATTAAAAAAGCCCCGCAGTTGCGAGGCTTTTATTTAAGTTATTGAACAATAAGCTTTTGTGTTTTTCGCCGTTCATCCAGCCATACATCTGCCATGTACATGCCGGGTGCTATATCGTTGAGTGTTATTTGTGTTTCTGTGCCTTGCTGCATAGTTGCTGCTTGTATGATGCGCCCTGCCATGTCTGTAATGATAATCCTGCCATGTTTGAAAGCAGCATTGGTTTTTACAGATAGATAAGTACGTGCAGGGTTGGGGTATATATTTACCTGCAAATCTTCCATGATACTTGCAGGACGAATACTTGTGCCGGTATCTGTGGTGGTTGTATCTTCTATCTTCCAAAGATTAAACCACGTACTGTCATATCTGCCATAGATGTACAATGCCTTGCCGAGTACGGCATAGCTGGCAACCCAAACTGTATAGAGTGTGTCGTTTGGGGGCATCCACGATGGTGTAAGCATGTGCGTGCCGGTGTCTGTACCATCTGAATAGTACATGTGTGTTTGCGTTTTGCTAAGCTTGCACATAAAGTATAGTCTGTCTCCTGCAGATGTAAAGACACTCATAGTGCCCTGAATATTACTTGTCACTTTGCGAGTGCCGGCTGCAGTGCCGTCTGTTGTCCATAACTGGGTGCTGCCTGTATCTTTTGCCGTGAAATAAAGCAGTCCTTTGTGTACAACGAAATTGCTACACCCGCTACCATCACTGCCGGGGTTGATGTCTTTTACTATCGAAGTGCCGTTTTCTGTACCGTCCGATACCCATAGCTCATTGCCATTTGTAGCATCGGTGGCAGAGAAGTATAGTTTGCCGTTATACTCAATGGAGTTCTTCAGATCGGCCGATTGCATGCCTGTTGGTTTGAATGGTTGCATGCCGGGGAATGTGCCGTCATACGTCCATATATTACCATTGCTGGTATAGAATGTTTTGTTCTTTAAAACAGGTGCACCACTGTATTGAATATTGGGCGGCATAGTGTCTGTTACTACAGCTACAGTACCTATAGTGGTGCCATTTGTCTGATAAAGCGCTGTGGTGGCACTGGTAGTGTTTGCTATGAAAAATAACAAGCCGAAGTTTTGGTGATAATCTCGTGGTTCAGAACTGTTGGTTAGTTGCAAAATGCTGGGGTTGATGTCTTTTAGCAGGTAGGTGCCTTGTGCGGTACCATCTGTTACCCAAGGTTCCTTGCCCTGATACTGGTTAGAGTCTGCGGTGAAGTATAGCCTGCCATTGTATTCGGTACTATATTTAAAGTAGCATCCTCTGAAGCGGCCCGGCATCAGGTCTATCAGCATTTGTGTGCCGGCTGTAGAGCCATCAGAATACCATAGTTCTGTGCCATGTGTGCTGTCGTTTGCAGAGAAAAACATTTTACCATTAAATACGCGCAAGTCAGGAGCTTCCTGATATTGCGGTGGCGGTGGTGAAATAGCCGTTACTCCATTCCAAAAGTCGTGATAGATGTCTTTTAATATTTTGGTGCCTGCCGGTGTGCCGTCTGTTTCCCATATCTCTGTGCCATAATCGTTGGTAGTACAGGTAAGGTAGATTTTGTTATTCAATACCGCCCAACGGTTTTTGGTATAAAGGGTATTATTTGGTGTAGATAGCGTCGGCAAATTCAGTTTTGTGAAAACGAACTGTGCTTTGGCAAAATTAGAAAGCAGTAGTGCCGTAAGAATAAAAAATAAGGGTTTCATTTGGATGAAATTACTTAACTAAGATAAGCAAAAGGCATTTGTGTGTATGCAGTATAGGATGAAAACTGCATTAAAAAAGCCCCGCAGTTGCGAGGCTTTTATTTAAGTTATTGAACAATAAGCTTTTGTGTGCTCCGTTTGTCATCCAGCCATACATCTGCCATATATATGCCGGGGGCTATGCCTTGCAGCGATATAGTTTGCATGTTGTTGTATAGCTTTTCTGTTTTTACTACACGCCCTGTTACATCAGTCAGCGTTATACTGCCAGCTTTGAAAGGTGTTGTTGTTTTTATTGTAAAGTTGTGATGTGTCGGATTTGGGTACAGGGCTATATCTGCCTTGTTGATAGTTGCTACGCTACCCGGAGGTGGCCCGTATGTGGTTGTGTCTTCCATACTCCACAGTTCTTGTCCTGCTGCGCTGTTATATGCCGCGCTAAAGTAAAGCGTGCTGTCGTACATATAGAAGTTGCCTGTGAGGTCTAATGGCAACGCACCTGTAAAAGATGCTGGTGCTACAGATATAGTGCCTGCGGCAGTGCCGTTTGTCTGATATATAGATTGTGGCCCGCTTGCAGGCGTGGCAATGAAGTACATGTATTTTTTGTACGATACAAATGTGAGTGGTAGAGAACTGCCGCTGCCTGTATTGATATCTTTGAGCATAACAGTACCTGCTGCCGTACCATCGCTTATCCATGGTTCGTAGCCATTGGTGCCATCTGAGGCGCGGAAGTATAGTTTGTTGTTGTGTACTGCCAGATTGGTAGGGTAAGAGCCTGCAGCACCTGTCCATATATCTTTTACCATAGTGGTGCCAGCAGCCGTGCCATCACTCACCCATAGCTCTTCGCCATTGGTGCCGTCTGTTGCATTGAAGTATAGTTTGTTGTTCATCACCATCAGGCTATTGATGAACCCGTCGTTTGCACCTGTCCATATATCTTTTACCATAGTAGTACCTGCTGCAGTGCCATCGCTCACCCATAGTTCACGCCCTTCTGCAGTGGTTCTTGCACTGAAGTACACTTTGTTGTTCAATACCGTCAGCATTTCCGGTGAAGAGCTGCCACCTGTGCGTATGTCTTTCACCATTTGTGTGCCTGCATTGGTGCCATCACTTATCCATAGTTCCGCACCATTCACCCCATTATCGGCAATAAAGAAAAGTTTGCCATTGCATGCTGTAAGCAAAGATGCATTGCCAGATATGAGGCCGGGGTTGATGTCTTTTACTATTGCAGTACCTGCGGCGGTGCCATCTGTTTTCCAGAGCTCTATGCCTGTGGTAGGTGTAGTAGCAAGGAAGTACACATTGCTGCCAACTTTGGTCATAAACATAGTAGTGGTAATGCCACTGCCGCCACCGGGAAAGATATCAACCAGTTGCTGTGTGCCAATTGCCGTACCATCTGTAATCCAGAGCTCTTCGCCATCGGTATTGCCGGTAGCGCTGAAAAGGACTTTACCATTCAGGTATATATGCCCGTAGCGCATAGGGAAGCCGTTTGCAGGTCCGGCAGCAATATCTGCAAGCATATTAGTGCCGGATGTTGTGCCGTCACTTATCCATAGTTCAAAGCCATTGGTGATGTTTTGCGCAGAGAATATCATATTGCCTGCAACGGTATCAAAATTGGCCGGAAAGGAATTGTCTGTGCCTGCATTCAGGTCATACTCTTTAAAAACGGGCAACTGTGCTGCTGCACTTAATGATATGCTCATTAATAGAAAGGGTAGTATTTTTTTCATAACGCATCTGCTTTTTAAGATGTTAATAATTAGAGTCGGTATGTAATATTATTCATAAAATATCCAAAAGGCTATAAATATTGATTGTTTTTTTGGTTGATGACACCTGGCTACTGAAGGTTGGGTAGGTGGAATCCTTTGCTGGTAGAATGTTTTAGCTTTTTATCGTTGAGATTGCTTTTGGTGCATGGTGAATAAAAAAGCCCCGCAACTGTGGGGCTTTATAAGTTATTCTACTACAAGCTTTTGTGTACTCCGTTTATCATCCAGCCATACATCGGCGATGTATATGCCGGGGGCGATGCCTTGCAGCGATATGGTCTGTTCGTTGTTATATAGCTTTTCAGTTTTCACTACACGGCCTGTTATGTCGGTAAGCGTTACGCTACCTGTTTTAAATGCTGTTGTTGTTTTTATTGTAAAATTGTGGTGTGCAGGGTTGGGGTAGAGGGTTGTTTCCTCTATTGCAATCTGCTCGATATTTGTAATAGCAGGTAGAATGGTGTCTCCAATATACCAGAGGTCATCTTTGCCACCTGCGTATGCAGCGTTAAAAAATAATCTTCCCTGATATTCGAAAAACCCTGAGGTGTTAACTGCGCCACCCGCTATTGTGGCGGTCAGTGGTTTTATCATTACCGTGCCAGCAGCTGTGCCATCGGTATAATATATTTCGCGTGTTTTGCCCTCTCCGTTGGCACCGCACGGGTTGTCTGCGGTAAAGAACAGATGCTTCTTGTAAACATGCAAATATTTGGGTGTGCTACTGCCGTTTGCGCAGATATCTTTCACCATTACCGTGCCAGATGCCTCTCCGTTTGTTTTCCATAGTTCTGCACCGTGTATGCTATCGTCTGCGCTGAAGTATACTTCGCCGTTGTAAACAGTGAAATAGTTGGGACTGGCGTTTGTTCTTGCAAGTGCCTTTGCAGTGTTAATTTCTTTTATCATACGTGTGCCTGCTACGGTACCGTCTGTTGCCCACAACTCCGTACCATGCACACCGTCGTCTACACCAAAGAAAAGTAAGTTGTTGGCTACAGCATACCCCGTCTGAAATCTGCATGATCCACTGCCCGGTACAATGTCTTTGACCATATATGTACCAGAAGGGGTAGCGTCTGTTCTCCATAGCTCCCATCCGTTTGTACCATTGTTTGCCCAGAAATAGTAAATGTTATGGAGTTTAAGGATATATCCTGTTCCCCCGAATGTGTTATTTATCCCCGCACTGCCCGGGTTGATGTCTTTTACCATGTATGTGCCGGCTATGGTGCCGTCTGTACACCATAGTTCGCCACCGGTTGTTGGTGTAAATACGTACAGAAACATGCGCGTGCCGTCTGCATATACAGGTGCTGCGCCAGAGCTAGCTTTCCCCGGTACAAGGTCGGCAAATAGTTTTGTGCCGGCAGTTGTGCCATCGCTTTCCCATAGTTCTTCGCCATAGGTAGTGTCTGTGGCTGTGAAATAGAATTTGTTTTTAAATGCCAGTTTATGCGTTTGGTATTTGAAATTGGTGGTAGTCGTCAGTCGTTTGGTTCCTGTTGTAGTACCGTCAGTTATCCATATCTGATACTGAGCAATACTGCTTGTTGCATAGTAATATTCAAACAGTGTTAGCTCTGTGCCGGTACTGTTTTTTATAATTGGCTTATCGTCACTTATCATTACTTGATAGCTTGAACCGGCGTTTGCCAATTGGCTGGTGCCGAGGGTACTGCCATCAGATATCCATGGATGTGTTCCGCCATTGGGGTTTGCAACCATATAAAAATTACCGTTCAGTAATTGGTAGTCAAAGGTTCGAAAAAAAGTTGAAGGGATTTTCTTGCGCATATCGAGCGTATGAAAAACATACTGTGCATCTGCTATTAGTGCAAACAGTATAAAAAGGGTAGTGGTAATGAAGCAACGCATACGTAGGTTCGTTTAAAATGCTGGTATATAAAGATAGTTTATGTTTGCGGTTGCAGGTATGAAAAACACATTAAAAAAGCCCCACACACTGCGGGGCTTTGTAATTTATTCCACTACAAGCTTTTGTGTACTCCGTTTGCCATCCAGCCACACATCTGCTATATACATGCCCGGGGAAATGCCTTGCAGCGATATGGTCTGTTCGTTGTTGTATAGCTTTTCTGTTTTAACTACGCGGCCTGTTACATCTGTCAGTGTAACACTACCTGTTTTAAATACTGTTGTTGTTTTTATTGTAAAATTGTGGTGTGCAGGGTTGGGGTAGAGGGTGGTAGATGCCGGTAATGGTTGTGCATTGTTGCCAATAGTAAGACTGCTGTCTTTCAGTGCCCATAGCTCATTGCCTGTAGAAGTAAATGAAGCTCCGAAGAATAAATAACCGTTGGCTATTGTGAAATTACTGAATGTTGATTGTGGCGTAAGTGGGTTTGGAAGTGCGCCAGGGGAGTTGAGCATTTTCGTACCCGCAACTGTGCCATCTGTATGATAGAGCATGTAATCTGAAGTTGTGTTGAATGCACTGAAGTATAATTTACTGTTGTATATAATTAGCCTGTCGGCAAGATTGTCTTTCAGAAGATTGGTAGTGATGTTTGTGGTTCCTGCAGTAGTGCCATCTGTACACCAAATCCCCGAGCTGTCAAATCCCTGTGCTGCAAAATATAGCTTGCCTTTATATTCGGTAGATGATACAATAAGGTTATTGCCTAATGGTGTGTTGTAAAGCTGGTGTACCATTGTTGTACCTGCAGTGGTACCATCTGTTTTAAAAAGACTAAGGAGGTTATTGCTATTGTAGCCATTGAAATACAATTCATTATTGTATACTCTCAAGAAAAAATAGCCATCTGTTAATCCTGAAGAGCTACCAACCAGATCTGTAACCTGTTTCGTGCCTGACGGGGTGCCATCTGTTTCCCATAGCTCTCTACCACTGCCGTTGCTATGTGCTGCAAAATATACTTTATTCTTAAACTCGGTAAACAGCCTTGGGTCAGAGCCAACAGGCCCTGGGTTGATATCTTTAAGTAAAACAGTACCTGCTGTTGTGCCATCAGATATCCAAAGTTCTTTCTCTGTAGCAGATGTTGTTGCACTGATATATAGCTGGCCATAGCATGCACGTATTGTGCTTATGGCAGAAGGAGCACTAGCACTTACCGCAAAAACTGCAATCTTATTAGTGCCCGTCGGTGTGCCATCTGTTTCCCATAATTCATTTACATCTGTACCCGCAGCAAAATACATTTTGTTACCAAGTTTGGCTATTACCTGACCGTATGATGATGTTGGAGCACCTGTCATTGTTGCAATAAGCTGTGTGCCTGCAGTTGTACCATCTGTGCTGTACAATGAATACGGATTGGCAAAAAACATCAGCTTGCCATTGAGCTCTGTAAAGCTGTTGGGGCTTGAAGATGATGTGCCTGCAGCAATATCTGCCACAAGCTTTGTGCCCGTAGGTGTGCCATCACTTACCCATAGTTCATCACCGGTAGCTGGGGTAGAGGCTGCGAAATAGAGCTTCCCGTTGTAGCTGACTAAATCGTGAGGGTCAGAGTCTCCTGATGGGTTTATATCAAAGTTGATGAATGAATACTGTGCGAATGCAGAGCTGAGCGCGAAACTGAATAGAATAGAGAGTATTGGTTTCTTCATAAATAGGGGTTTTATTATATAAATATAACAAAAGCCCCGCAATCTGCGGGGCTTTGTAATTTATTCTATCACAAGTTTTTGTGTGCTTCGTTTATCATCCAGCCACACATCTGCTATATATATGCCCGGGGATATGCCCTGCAGGTAGATGGTCTGCTCGTTGTTATATAGCTTTTCATTTTTCACTACACGGCCTGTTACATCTGTCAGTGTAACACTACCTGTTTTAAATGCTGTTGTTGTTTTTATTGTAAAATTGTGGTTTGCCGGGTTGGGGTAGAGGGTGATGGCTGGTTGATTGGTGTTTTGTTTAGTAATGGTATTTGGAAAAGGGCTGTTGTCTGTAATAGACCATAATTCTACGCCTTTGTCGTCAAACCATGCGGTGAAATACATCGATGAATTATATGTGATAAAACCATTGCCAGTAGCAATGCCCAGCGCAGACTGCTGTGGTGGAGATACTGGCGATACCAATATGGTGCCCGCTTCTGTGCCATCTGTTATATATAGTTGATACATGGCGAAGGAATTAGTAAATGCTATGAAGTACACATTGTTTTTATAGCTATAAAATTTTTGTGGTTCCGATGGATAATAGCCGGGAACTATATCTTTGAGCATACGCGTACCTGCTGCAGTGCCATCAGATATCCATGGTTCGGAGCCATGTGTGCTACCATCATAAGCATCGAAGTAAAGTTTGCCGTTGAATGGTAACAGGTTTTCGATGGAAGCGCCGCCCGTCGGGTTTATATCAATCAGCATATTGGTGCCTGCTGCAGTGCCATCGCTTGTCCACAACTCTTTTCCGTGTTGGCCATCATCTGCAAGCAAGTATATGGTATTGCCCGCAGTAGCCAGTACTTTATATCCACCTTGATTTGGGCCTGGATTTATATCTTTGACCATCACTGTGCCTGTGGGCGATCCGTCGGATACCCATAGCTCCCAGCCATATGTGCCATCATTTGCAATAAAGCAGAGCTTCCCGTTTACTGCCATTAAGTAAGATGGGAAGGCTGCGCCACCAATGTTGATGTCTTTTACTATTTGCGTGCCTGTAGTAGTACCATCTGTTGCCCATAGCTCCTTACCGTGCAAGCCATCATTTGCGGTGAAGTATAGTTTTCCACTCGCAATAGTCATCTCTTCGATGTCAGACTTATTAATGCCCGGGTTAATGTCTTTTAAGAGTTGCGTACCGGCAGTAGTGCCGTCACTTATCCATAGTTCACATCCGTTTACACCATCATTTGCTTCCAGCAGCAGCTTACCATTAAATACAATCATTTTCGGAGAGAATGCACAGCCTTTTCCATCGCCAGATCCCTGGTTTATGTCTTTTACCAGTTGTGTGCCGGTAGCAGTACCGTCAGATACCCATAGCTCGTAGCCATGTGTGTTGTCTTTTGCAAAAAAGTACACTTTATTGTTATATTCAACTAGTGTTTGCGGATTGCTGCTAGTAGTATCTGCATATATGTCCAGCACTTCTTTTGTGCCTGTAGCGGTACCATCGCTCATCCAGAGTTCCCTTCCGTGTGTAGCTGTAGTTGCTGCAAAAAACATGTTGCCATTTGCTATAACAATGGCTGATGGACTGGAATGGTTCTTGCCGGGGTTTATATCTATTCCGTTAAATGACAGCGTTTGTGCATGAAGAAACAGCGGTGCAGTGAATATAAGAAGGGTTGTAAGCAGCTTTTTCATTGGCTAATGCTTGTGGTTATAGCAAATATAAAAAAAGCCCCTCACTGTGTGGGGCTTTTCGTGTTATTTTATTGTCAGTTTTTGCGTACTCCGTTTACCATCCAGCCATACATCTGCTATATACATGCCGGGTGCTATGCCTTGCAGCGATATAGTCTGTTCGTTGCTATATAGCTTTTCAGTTTTCACTACACGGCCTGTTACATCTGTCAGTGTAACACTACCTGTTTTAAATGTTGTTGTTGTTTTTATTGTAAAATTGTGGTGTGCCGGGTTGGGGTAGAGGGTGATGTTGTTTGTGTGCAAAATCTTATTGATTGTTATGGGATTGACTACTGGTTTATATACCGTATCGCGAAGCATCCATAGTTCTGTGCCGGCAGTATCGAGTGGGGCTGTAAAGAATAGCGAACTATCGCACACTGTAGGCCACATGATCGTCATATAAGGTGTGCTTCCCGGTGCCATTATCGGGTAGGTGTGGCTTGCATATTGCGGAACGGTACTGGTATCTACAAAACTGAGTAATGCCATTTTGCCATTAGCCGCCGCCGGTACATACAGCCTGTTGCGGTAGGCCACAGGGGGAGATGTTATACCGCGCATACTATCTGGAAACGTAATGCTTCTTGTGCCTGACTGTGTACCGTCAGTGCAGATCATTTGGGCGTTTGTTGCCGTTTGATTGTATACAAAAAAGAAGAGCCTGTTGCTGGCAACTGTATGGTAAAAAGTAGGTCCGTTAGCGCCGATAAAAGGTGCCAGGTCTATTGCAATGCTAGTGCCTGTTGTAGTACCGTCGGTTTCCCATATATCTATCCCATTTGTGCCATTGGTACCTTCAAAGTAAAGTTTATTATTAAATACTTGTGGCTGCTTTGTCCATATGCCTGTACTAAAGCCCGAACCACTTCCGGGGTTAATATCTTTGAGGATATGTGTACCCGCATTGGTGCCGTCCGATGTCCATATTTCCGTGCCGTATGTAAGAGACTGTGCCGAGAAATATACTTTATTGTTATAAGCAGTTAGCCATGGTGTAGGTGAATCCATACTATAGCATGGGAAGCTGCCACAAGTGCTGCGCAGGCATTGTGTACCTGCTGTGGTGCCATCTGTTACCCACAGCTTCATGTGTCCCTGAAAACTATCGCTGGCATTGAAGTATAATTTACCACCACTTATTACAAACTCTTTTATTTCTGCATCAGCCGCACCCGGTATCAGGTCTGCTACCATTTGTGTGCCTGCTGCAGTGCCATCTGTACACCATAGCGAAGTGCCGTAGATGCCATCATTTCCGCCAAAGTACACCTTGCCGTTGTATGTTATAGAAAAAGAACTGCTGAAGCCTGAGGCTTTGCCCGGGTTAATGTCTTTTATCATGTACGTGCCTGAAGATGTACCATCACTTATCCAGAGCTCATTGCCATGAACACTATCCAGATAAGAGAATATAGCTTTGCCGTTATAGTCGCAAATGGCACGTGGTGCGTAGCCAACTATTGTATTGGGTACTTTGTGCGTTCCTGTGTCCGTACCATCACTTACATACAATTCTGATTCATACGGCCCGTTGGATGCCTCGAAAAACAGCTTGCCGCCAACAGGTGTCAGAAATACCGGATTTGAGTGTTTGCCCGGTTGCAGGTCAAATCGCTTCAATACAGGTTGTGCAATAGCAGCAGCAGATAGTAGTAGTAGTAGTACTGAAAAGAGTATAGGTTTCTTCACAGATAAAATAGTTTGGTAGTTCAAATATAACAAATGCCCCGCACTGTGTGGGGCATTGTAATTTATTTTATTATGAGTTTTTGCGTACTCCGTTTACCATCCAGCCATACATCTGCTATATACATGCCCGAGGATATGCCTTGCAGCGATATAGTCTGTTCGTTGCTATATAGCTTTTCAGTTTTCACTACATGGCCTGTTACATCTGTCAGTGTAACACTACCTGTTTTAAATACTGTTGTTGTTTTTATTGTAAAATTGTGGTTTGCCGGGTTGGGGTAGAGGGTGATGGCTGCCGGTAATGGTTGTGCATTGTTGCCAATAGATAGACTGCTGTCTTTCAGTGCCCATAGCTCAAAGCCAGTATTGGTATATTCTGCCATAAAAAATAGTAAGCCGTTCGATTCAACAGCACCATAAAATACTGAAGCGTCCTGCAGTGCGTTTTTCTTTGCGCCCGGGGGATGTAATACTTTTGTACCGGCCGTTGTGCCATCAGAGCAAAAGAGTTCATATTCCCAAGGTGCTGCATATGCAGAAAAGAAAAGCTTGTTGTTGTATTTAGAGAGCCTGTGTGGGATGCTCTTGGGCCAAATGTTTGATGTTATGTCAACTGTGGCGTCTTCAGTACCATTTGTGTACCATAGGCCGGAGCTGTCAAAGTTTTGTACGGTAAAGTAGAGTTTGTTATTGTACTCGATATTGGTTGTAATCAGGTTTTTATTGTCTATATAATTGTTATATAACTGATGCACCACTACGGTGCCTGTATCCGTGCCGTCTGATTTGTACAGACCAGGTGGGTTGTCAACTGTTACGCACATACCACACCACCCGTTGAAGTACATTTCATTATTATATATTTTGACGGGATGATAGGCAGGAGCTAAGCCCCTGGTCCTGCTGGCTATGTGTGTAATTTGTTTTGGTCCTGCACCTGTACTGTCTGCTGCCCATAGATCGTATCCACCGGCTATGGAATATGCGATAAAATATACCTTGTTCTTGTATTCTGTAAACATGCTGGGGTCAATGATATTGTCGCCATTCATGTCTTTGAGCAATACTGTACCGCTTGCTGTACCGTCAGATATCCAAAGGCCCCTGTCGTAATGAGATGTTGGAGCGCCGATATATAGCTTGCCATAGCATACGCTGATAGAACTGATGCTGGAAGGCGTACTATGTGCAGCGAAGGTGGTAATTTTATATGTGCCGCTTACTGTACCATCTGTTACCCATAGCTCATTTGAAGCAACACCTGCAGCAAAGTATAGTTTATTACCAAGCCTTGCTATAGTAGGGGGATATCCCGAAATGTAGGTATAGCCTAACGTATTGGCAAGTAATACTGTTCCTGCCGTTGTGCCATCTGTGCTGTATAATTTATATGGATTGGCAAAAAATAGTAGCTTGCCATTTAGTTCTGTAAAACGGTGTGGTGTTGAAGATCCGGCCCCGGTATCAATATCTGCTACCAGCTTTGTGCCTGCAGCAGTACCGTCGCTTACCCAAAGCTCATCGCCCGTCGAGTCTGTAGTGGCAGCAAAATACAGCCTTCCGTTAAAGTTTACCAAATCGTGTGGATTGGAGTTCCCGGATGGATTTATATCGAAGTTGATGAATGAATACTGTGCGAATGCAGAACTAAGAATGCAAGTAAACAGGGCAGATAATAAAGGTTTCTTCACATTGTGAATTTTATGCCTTCAAATATAACAAAAGCCCCGCACTAGCGGGGCTCTCATTAAAACATCTCAAAATTGTAAAGTCTTTATTTGGCTTTGGCTTTTGTATCTGCGCCAAACTTCAGTAACGGGTCGGCAGGCATGTAGCCAACAGTGCGTCCTACTTCTTTGCCTTCTGCATCCAGTATCATCATGGTAGGATATCCCTGCACGCGATGGTCTTCGGCAAATTTTATCCATTCGCCTTTTTCTGCATCTGCCGCTATGCTGATGAAGTTTTTGTTATAGTATTCACCCAATGTTTTATCGGGGAAGGTGTTTTTTTTCAGCAGCTTGCACGGACCGCACCAGGTGGTATATACATCCACAAATATCAGTTTGTGTTCTTTCTTGGCTTTTGCCATGGCATCCTTCAGGCTCAGTTCCTGAAACTGTATGCCTGTTGATGTTGTTTTTTTATCGCCGGCATAGCTGTGTACTGCCATCATCAGCGGTATTGCCAGCATGAGTCTCTTTATCATAATGGTTGAATGTCCTTTTTATTCGTCAGACTATGAAATTAACGAAACACGTTGGCTTTCGGATGTTAAAATTTTGCCTAAAAACAAAGCCCCCCGCAATTGCGAGGGGCTTCTTCTTTGTTACCTATGAAAAACTAAACCGCTTCTTTCAATTATTCTTTAGTCAGTTTGATGGTAGTTGTTTCCTGTGCTGTTGCCAGTTTCACTACATAGTTGCCAGTTGCCAGTGTCGCAATGTTTACAGTGTTGTTGCCAGCACTTACTGCTTGCTGTACCAGCGTGCGTCCTGTCATGTCGTAGATGGTAACAGTAGCATCAGCTGTAAGGCCTGTGATGGTGATTGCATCTTTAGCAGGGTTCGGGTAGATGCCGTGTTGCTGACCAATAACGCTTGATACGCCTGTTGGCATTGTAGCATTGAATGTCAGTGCTTTTTCTTCGAAAACGATTGTTGTGACAGAAGGAGCCGATGTGTTGATAGTGAAGCCAAGCGGGGTACTTGTTTTGCCCATTACATCACCGAATATTTTGTAAGTGCCATAAGGAACACCTGCAAAATTGAATTTGCCTGCATTGTCTGAGTATGTGTAAGCAACAGGTTTGTTTGCAGCATCTGTCAGGATGATCAGGCGGTTAGGCACAGGGTCGCCCACTGCAGTAGTTTTGTTTGCGCCCAGCAATACGCTGCCCGAAATGAAACCAGGGCCGCCCGGGTTTGTGCCACCTATCAGGGCAATGTTTGCAGTAATAAATGATGATGTTACAGGAGGAATAGCCGTAGCGCCGCTCCACAATAGTGAAGATGTATGGTACGTTGGCAGGTAGCTGCTATAGCTGCTGTGTCCTACTGGCAAGAATGCTTTAACCAATAGCGAGTCGTAACGTGTGCGGGATACTACAAAATGGTAAGAACCTGCACTGAATGTGTTCACGCTGTCCACAACTGACAGGTTCCATGTAAAGAACCAAGATGTACCTATTTGTATAGAATCAGGATGTTTTTTAATCAGATATACTTTAGCACCTACAGCAAGTGTGCTGCCTGTACCCAATGTTACTGTACCATGTATAGTATCTGTCAGTGGTGGTGCCGGAACGCATTTTGTAAAGTTGGAAGTAATGTTTACACCTGCGTAAGTATGATAGTTTGATAACACGGCCGGTGTACCTGTACTGCAGTTGTTGGTATATGCCCAGATAGGGTGGCCTGAATTGGTAGTAGAAGGCAATGTTACCGTGTATGCACCAAATGCGTCAGTAACAGCTGAACGCCAGAAGAATGGTCCGTGTGTGCCGGGATTCCAAGCTATGCTGCTATCTGTCACAACATATACTGTTTGCCCAGCAACTGGTGCGCCGCCCGATGTAAGCACCGTGCCGCTGAATGTGTATTGAGCGTACGACACCACAGAGAGCATCATAGCCATAATGAAAAGTAAGTTCTTTCTCATATAAATTGTGGTTTTAAATTTTAAAGGTTAAATGTTTGAGGCCTTCTATTAACATGACGCTGCACATGTTTGTTTTGTTAGTAGCAATAAAAGTTTTTTATGAAAAAAGCCTGTTATTCATGTAGTAGTAGCCGGCTGAAAAAAAATACCCCCGGTTTTATTGTCCGGGGGTTAATATTAAAGGAGTATTGAGGGGTTTATTCTTTGATAAACTTATAAGGTTCGTGTCCTTTATCAGTGGCTACTTGCAGTATATAATTGCCCTGTGGCAATTGGCTGATGTTTACCTCGTTGATGTAGCCGGCACGCAGTTGTATGTTGCTCATCACCCGGCGGCCTGTCATGTCATAGATAGCAGCACTGCAATCCATGCCCACACTATTGATAGTGAGCCTGTCTCTGGCAGGGTTGGGCGCAATGCTGATGGCCGGTATATATGCCTGAGCTACAGACATTGGTGGCATGCGCGGGTTGAATGTACGTCTCTTATCGTCGAATGTTATGAAGGTTGCATTTGGGAATTGTGCATTGAGGGCAAATATGAGCGGCTGGCTTGTTTTTCCCGGTACATCGCCAAATATTTTGTAGGCTCCGTAAGGGATGTTTGGCATATAGAAAGTGCCTGTATTGTCTGAAAGGGTAAAGGCTATAACACTATCCGTAAGGGTGGTCAGCAGTATCAGCCTGTTAGGCACAGGGTCTCCCACACCGGTAGGCTTGCCTGCACCTTCTACTACAAAACCGCTTACACTGCCGGGCCCGCCTGTGTTTACAACTGGTTTCATCAGTATGTTGGTAGCCGAAGAGGTGTCTTTGAGCAGCGCAGGTGCAGATGGCCAGTTCAGTACACTGTATGCATAGGTAGGTGCATATTGGGTGTAGTGGCCTGAGAATGATTGGAACGAAGCACGCAACAGCAGTTCTGCGGAAGTGCCCATTGGGTAGCTGAATGCAAAATTGCCATTGCTGCTGGCTACTACACTGTCTATTGCCTGCAGCTTATAGTAGGTGGTGCCACCTATTACAGAATCTACAGTTTTGGCATATAGTTGCAGCTTTGCATTGGGTGCACGCTGGTTGATGTTGCCCATAGATACCTGCCCGCTGATGGTGTGCGTAAGGCCGGTACATATACTATAGTTTGATGTAATGTTGCTGCCATTGTATGCATAGGTTTTGGTCAGCAATACATTGTTGCAGTTTACCGTGCTCACCACTATCTGCATGCCTGTTACTACAGTGCTTGGCAGGGTGATGGTATATACGCCATTCACATCTGTAGAGTCTTGCAAGTAGAAGCTGGGCAGCCATTTGGGGTTCACTGTACTATCGGCACGCACAAATACCTGTTTGTTGGATATTGGTGTGCCGGATGTATTGAGCACCGTACCGGTGACGGTGTACTGTGCATGGGCAAAGCTGCCTGCCATCAGTAAAAAGATTAATAACAAAAACTTATTCATACTGCACTTTTTTCTTTGTTAGATACACATGCGTTTATTTACTCAGTTTGTACGTAACACCTATACGAATGTATGGGGTCTTGTATATTTTCTTTATATCGTTGTCGTTTATATAATTGGCATTTCCCAATAAAGACAGCATCAGCAGGTCGAAAGACAGGCCGTTGCGCAAGGCATAGTTAATGCCCAGCATATAGTTGAAGCGCAGGTTGTTTACCGGGTCTGCTTTTTGCTGCGCCAGATAATCGGCGTATGGGCTGTAGTTATACTTGATGCGTGTTTCTATAGCTGGTATAGCAGGTGCGGGACTGCTTTCGTTTACTTTGGCAAACACGGCAGTGTCGTAGCGCATCATGCCTTTAAAACGGCTCTCTTCGCGCTCGGCCTGTACCAGCCTGCTGAAGTTGGCAGACACACCGCCCGTTACACTCAGTGCTTTGGTAAGCCTGTATTGCAACAGCAGTGGCAGTTCAAATTCGGCATACTGTTTTGGCCTGATGGTTCTGGTTACCACCACACTATCGTATTGCTGTGCATAGAAATAGCGGCGGATGATGTTGTACACAGGGTTGCCCTGTGCATCGGCACCTTCCGGGGTGATGATGTGCAAGGCTGTTACACTGCTGTTCTTCACATCGTAGTAAGAAGCAGTGCCATCCAGTGTGGTGCGCTTCATGTTGGTGTACTTCACTGTGGGCTGCAGTATTACAGATATGCGCTTGCTGATGTGTGCCTGCAGGTATGCACCCAGCAGTGCATTGCCCGCACTGTATTTGTTCATACTAAAGTCGTAGCCAGTCTTCAGGCCATAGCTCCATTTTATCGGGTTGCGCGGCTTAATAATTTCGGCAGTGGTATCTGCAGGTGTAGCAGATGCTGCAGATGTAGCAGCTGTAGTATTTGCAGGTGTGTTTACTGCATCGTTGCTGTTTGGTGCGGT
This sequence comes from Chitinophagales bacterium, assembly GCA_017303395.1. GTDB lineage: Bacteria > Bacteroidota > Bacteroidia > Chitinophagales > Chitinophagaceae > Polluticoccus. The sequence goes on along the minus strand of JAFLBN010000005.1, from coordinate 188,915 downwards.
AGCCTGTGGTGCAGGTGCGGCAAGGGTTTCGGCATGTTGTGCAGCATTGGCAACAGGTGCGGCTATCTGTTTGCCTGCGGCAGCTATCATATTGCTACCGTTGTTTTTGCTGCGTGTTATCAGTGGCTCGTAGCGGCTGATGTCTGCCTGCGGTACCATTGGTTTTGCCTTTGGTGCGCCTGCCAGTGGCAGTGGCATTTCGTCAACCATTTCGCGCGTCAGCCTGTTTGCAGATGCGGGTACAGGGGCTGTACGTTGTGCAGGGGTTATTGCCGCCGGTGTGGCATCTGCGATAGTTGGTTTCGGTACACTTATGTTTTGCTGTGCAGGTGCACTATTGGCAGGCTGCAGTGCAGGTATATTGTTGGTAGCAATTGGTTGCGGTGCAATAGCAACTGCAGTAGCTGGCGTAGCGGCAACAGTAGCAGGTTGTTGCGGCTTGGCAGCCAGTGTGCGGTTGTTTTGCAGGGTGCGTGTTTGTTTTTCTTGTGTTTTGCCTTTTGGCAGCACGGTAGTTGCAGGCACAGGCGTGGCAACAGTAGCCGCCACCGTAGCAGGTGTGGCAGCAGGTGTTGGTGCGGTGCTGTGTGCAGTTGGTACAGGTTGTGCTTCGGGTGCATCGGTAATGCCCGCTGACGGTGCAGTTGGTTTTACGCCTGCAACGGTTGCCGGTGTTTTAAAGCCCGGCAATACATTGCCTGTAATAAGGCTGCCGGCTATTGCCAATAGCAATGCCAGCCCCGAAATCCACCAGATGATGATGCGTTTTTTGTTTCTCCCCCCGTCGAGCCGCTGCTCCAGGGCCGACCATACGCGCGGGTCGGGTACCTCCCGGTAGCCTCCCAGCTCGTCGCGAAACAGGTCGTCGATATGTTGTTTACGTTCTTCCATAATGCCTGCTACATATGGTTGTTTATTTTTTCTTTCAATCGCCTGCGGGCATCGTTCAGGTGCCAGCGGCTGTTATTTTCTGATATCTGCAAATGCTGCGCTATCTCTTTGTGCTGCATATCTTCAAACACATATAGGTTGAAGACCATGCGCTGCGTAGCGGGCAGCTGGTGTATTAACGCTAAAAGTTCCTTGTATGCGAGCCTGCCTACCTGCCAATCTTCGTCAACTGCCGTTTCCTGTATATGCTCGGGGTGCACCTCCTGTTCAAACTTGGTATGCTTGCGCAGGTGGTCTGTTATCAGGTTGATGGCTATGCGGCGCATCCAGCCCTCTATAGGGCCTGTAAAACTGTATTGCGACAGCTTGGTGAATACGCGGTAAAAAGTATCGTTCAGTACCTCTTCTGCGGCGGATGGATTGTAGAGGTACCTGCGGATAACGCCATAAACCACGGGTGCATAGGTATCGTATAGCTGCTTTTGCGCCTGACGGTTGCCTGCAATACAATCCCTAACCAGCGCCTGTAGTTCGCCGGAGGCATGCAGCGGTTGGCTGCCATTAACCGAGATGTTTGTATTGCGGTCGGTCACACTGTCTTTCAGAAAGCAAAAGGTAGCACAAATTATGCCGCCCCGATATTAACTATGACGCAATGTTTTCCCCAAACGTTAGCGGGGTGGAGTATATAATTTTGTGGAATGTGAGGGGGTTATCCCGACTTCTTACCGAACTTCCTAAAGGCTGCTATTGTTTGATACACAAAGTAGGCAATGACGATGCGACTGAGGTTATCAACAAATATTGCCATCCCTCCTATTTTCAAAGTAAAATCGAATCTATCTACTAAAAAGTCGGTTTTATGTACAGGGTTCAAAAAATCAAAAGAGCTTGCCAATAGTTTGCCAAACATATTCCAATCGTCGCCTAATGTAAAGCCCAGGCTCAAAGAGTATAGATAAAAAAATAGCCAGTTAATTAATACTGTTACGGTTGCAGCTCTGAACCAATTGTTACCATGATAGTTTGATATCCTGTTGAGCCATAAATTAAATCGTTCTGTTCTGTTATTCCATCGTTCCTTTTGTGTAGATGGCTTTTCGAGTTTTAATTGTGCTCTATATGTTTCAACTTCCTCAGCCAGTGCTTGTGTAGCTCTGATGTTATCCCCTCTGTTTTCGTATATCTTTTTGAATTGGCTTAATGCGAGGCGTTGTTGTTCGAGTACCTGAACAGGTGTTGCGTTTTTGTCAGGGTGGTGGATGTTTTGTCTTGATGGAAATTCAGTATCCGCCACGAAAACTTCAAGCATTTTTGAATTCTTGTATTCGAATTTGTTGAACTTACTAAAATTGCACCCAATAAACTGTGCTTTACCTAAATCAGATTCAGCTATTCTTAGCAGTGATTCTTCACTTTCTTTGCGAAATTCAAATTCCTTGAATTCCGTTGCAAATGGACCTTGAGGATATTCAATAAATCTATTTAGTTCAGTTATTGAGGAAACAGCATTAAGCATAAAAGTACCACCAAACAAACTGTTAGAAATTTTAAGTTTATTTAGTTGTGAGTTGCTTATACTTAAAAAGGAGTCTTTTGATAGTTGACAGTCAATAATATCAAGGATGTAAAATGTAGCCTGTCTAAATATCGCGCTACTTAACTTTTGTGTAGAGATACTAAGGTGTTCTATATATGATGAATCAGAGCATATTAAACTATTCAGTTTTATTAGATTTTCTAGTTTAACATTGAATAGTTTGACTCCTGAAAAATGTATAGATTCAAAGCTGCTGTTAGATAACTTTAAATCATAAATGCTAGAACTATAAATTGTGAAATTTACTATATCAATTTGTCTGTCAATTAATACAGTATTTATTGTCATTCTATCTGATAAGTTAAGAGTATCTATTTTTGATTTTTGCCAGATTTGTAAACTATCTATGTAAGAATTGATTAGTGATAAATGAGATATAGTCGATAAAGTAATGTGAATTTTTACAAAGATTGATTTTTGCCCACTTGTCAGATACTTAATTTGGCTGTTATCAAGAGTCAAATGTTCGATTTTAGATTTATTGACATTGTTGATTTGATTGACAGTTGCGTTACTGGTACTTAAAAAGCATAATTCTGAGGAATCAATTTGTATGCCATGTATGTTTGAATTATTTGAGATAGCTATTTCATTTACTCGTGAGTTTTGTTTGACTAATATTTTCTGGTGAATTATTGTGTCTTGCAGAATGACGCCTTTTACATTGCTTGATGAAATAATGAGATAATCAATTTCACAAGATACTAGTGTTAGTTGTGGTAAATTCTCATTATGAACATGTATTGCCTCTCCAAGTATCTGGGTATTAGTAATTTTAACTACATCGTTTTGTGTGTTGTAGTAATGTGAATAATTCGGATTATTTCTATGTAATCCTCTCCATATATTTATAAAATGTGAATAGGGTATTTGTGACTTATAACGATTGACTTTCTCTTCCATAGCTGTTTATTAAGTATTCTAAAATTAACCATTAAAAAACTCCCCATGCCTTAGCAAAGGGAGTTGTATATATTATGTGGTTGAGTAGCGGGGGTGTCACACACTCCGTCTCCGTTTCATATATCTTACATATTCTACGATGGCGCCGCCAAGTATGGCGCTGGCAAATAGCAGTACCCAATCTTTGTTGGTTATCAGGAATTCGATGGCGTTGTAGAGCATAAAGCTGATTTTTTGTTTGTTCTCCCGGTTCTCTCAGGTATCGGGGAGGTCTGTTTTTGTTTGCGGCAGCTAATTTCTGTCTTTCTTTTCAAAAAAAATATGTGGAAAACACTGGACTTTTAGGCTCAGATATAAAAAAATACCCCCTGTCGCGGGGGTATCTTTCGTTTCAAGTGGGGAAACACTTTTTCGGGGCAAATAACAGATACGAGGGTATCTGATTTTTTTATGTGTTTTGAGTATGGGCGGTCAAAATAATTTGCACGGTGCCGGGGTCTATATGGTAAAATAGGTCCATACAAGTATGCAGGTTACCACTGTGCCGGCTACTATGATTGCCTGCATCATATCAAACTTATCTCTCTGTATCTGCATAGCTATATGCTTTTTTGTTTTCTTTGGTAAATATGCGTTGCCCGTGCAGGCTTTGCAAATTTTCGGCGTAACAATTGGTGTTACAATTTTGCGTAACAAACTGTTACGGTATGATAATCAGCCGTTTGAGTTTTTTGAGCACAGACGCATGTTGCAGAGATTAATATAAAAACAATCCCCCCGACGGGCGGGGGGAAGGCTTTCGTTCCTGGTGGGGGAAGTATGGTTTGTGGGGCAATGTGGTGTTTGGGGACTCTTTTTTTACTGCCTTCATGGGGTAAATGCAGTTTTCACAGGGCCGGGGTCGGTATGGCTATACCGTGTAATATGTGCAGACCATAATGCATGCAACCAGTGCCGCGGCTACCACTGCCGCTACCATCAGGTTGTGTTTTTCTTTATGTATCTGCATAATGACTTTGTTGTATCAAAAAATAGTAATGTAAATATGCACACCACCGCCGCCCGATGCAAATTTCGGGCAACACAAAAACGTCACAATCAGTTGTAACGGACTGTTACGCTATGATAATCAATTAGTTAGTAGGTTTTCTGTGGCGTATTGTGACGCCGTATGCCAACAAAAAACGCAGCAAGATGGCTTGCTGCGTTCGTTATGCCAGTCGCCCGGAAAGGGCAGGAGCTTACCTGGTTATTACAATAGTTTATCCAGTTGGTCTAAAAACTCCTCTCTGCTACCGGTTTTTGCATCGGATATATTATTAAAATACTCGGTATGATTCTCTTTCAATGTAGTCTCTCTGATAATCCAACTATATTTTCCGTCTTTCTCTGTTACAAATACGAAATAGCATTCTATCCCGATAGGCCATTTGCCATAGGCTATCCCTAAGGATCGGGGTAAGAATTTTGGTAATACATAAACGTCAGATACATTGCCGTAGTTTGTTGGTACATATGCTGCAATGCTGGTCAAGGGTTTTTCAAAGTTGTAAAACGAAGCAATATTAAACCAGCCACAGCCAGGAACCTTGAGTTTGTATACACCAATTCTTTGGTCGGATGTCACATCCCATCTTCCTGCCAATTGCCACCTTAGCCCGTCGGCGGTTATTATACCATCAAAACCAACTGCATTTGGCACAAAATTTTTGTCGCTGTTCATTAGAGATGCTACAATCTGCACCTTGCAGGTAGTGGTAAGTACGATGCCATCTTGCTTAATGCACAGATAAAATATGCCGCCCGATTGCAGCAACACATCATCGCCGGTATATTTTGCGGGGCCTCCTACGGTGTGTACGTTGGCTATCAGCATATCTGTGCGCTTATATACTTCAAGAAATTCAAGCGTTACCTGTCCGGTAACTGCTGCTCCGTTTTTGCGCAGGCAGGTACCATCTATCGTTACTTTAGTGCCCTTGGGCGATGTGTAGGTGTAGGCATTATTTGATGCATCGAAGGTGGCGGTTTGCAGCAGGCTTTTAAAACCATCGTTCAGCAGCTTGGCATATGCTTCGGCAGATGGTGGTGTATTTGCGGGATCGGTATCGTTATTGTTCTTTTTACATGCAGATGCAAAAATGATTGCAATGGCAGCGAATGCCAGGATAAGGGAGTGCTTTTTCATAAACTAAAACAGGTGTTATAAGTTGTATTATAATGTAATATACTACTTATACAATCATGCTGTTTATTGTATTTTCAGACATGCTGCTGTATACATTGATTATAGTGTGCTGAAGTATTCTTCGGGATTGGTGCCGTCGGGCAGTTGTATTTTCTTCAGCAGACGGTATTTGCTTACGCGTACGGCATCGGGTGTTACGCCCAGCATATTGGCCATGTCGCGGCTGCTGAGGCCCAATTTGGTAAGCAGTATAAAACGCATCTCTGCTGCAGTGATGTCTCCAAACCTTTCGCGCACGCGCGATATATAGCCCGGGTGCACTTTATCAAACAATACCTGGAATTCAGACCATTGCGCATCTGTAAGCAGTACAGATTGTTTAAGGGTATCTACATAGCTTTCTACGGTAGCAGATGCAGGTGTAGCAGGGCGGTATTTTTTTATCTCTGTGGTAAATTCTTCTATCAATTTGTTTTTCTCCTGCATGCTGCGGGCAAAATCTTCAAGCTGCTTGCGTGCCATTTCTTCGGCAAGTGCTCTTTTGTTTTCTGCCGCCATCAGCTTGCTTCGGTGTTTCAGTTTCTGGCGGTTTACAAACAGCACACCCGTAATGCCCGCCATCAGTACCAGTGCTATGGCACCATTGCGCTGCAGTTTGTGTACAGATACTTCTCTGTCCATCAATGCAGCGGCATATTGCAGCGAGTCGGTTGTTTTCTGCACCCGAAATTCGGCCTCGGTGCGGGCTATTTCTTTCTGTACATCCACACCTGCTATGCTATCCTTCAGCCGCTCGTAGGCTACGTAATACAGATAGGCGTTTTTATAGTCTTGCTTTTTTTCGGCAACAACGCTCAGCCAGTTATATATATCTACTTTATTGTCCTGTATGCCCAGTCGGTTGTTCAGTTGCAGTGCCTGCTGCAGATAGTATTCTGCTTTTGTCAGCAGCTTGCTGCCGTCTTGCAAGCTATCGGGCAGGGTGTTTCGGTTAACGTATGCACTGGCATATACCGCACCAATGCCGCTGAGGTTGAAGGCGATGCTTTTCTCATTGCCCATAGCAGTGTTGATGGCAAGGGCTTTGTACAGGTAGTTGAGCGCCTCGCCCAATTGTATGGTGCGAATCATTTCTCCGCCAATGTTGCCGTATAGCTGTGCCAGATCGGGCGTGGGGGCGGGTTTCTTTTCTTCGTTGTCTGCAGCTTTTTTATACCACGCTATAGCCTCGGTGTACTGTTTGCGTGCGCTGTAATAGTAACCCATGTTGATGCACAGGCTGTTGGGGTAGGGCATGCCTGCTTTTTCAAAAGCTTCTTTGGCAATAGTAAGATATTCTCTTGCTTTATCCCAGTCTGCATTTTGGGTGTAGATGGCGCCAATGGCTACTGCCATGGCGGCTATGCGTGCAGGGTTGTTTTGGCTGCGTGCTATAGAGAGTGCTGTATTGTAATAGCGTAGTGCCTGCGGTAAGTTGTTTTGCAGTGCGTAGCTGCGGCCTATCAGGTTGTTGGCCTTCAGTTGGCCATATGTGTATTGCAGTTTTTCGGCAAGTGCCAGTGCCTGTGTGGCAAATGTGCGGCTGCTATCGAGGTTTGTTTTGCTGTATTCCAAAGATATCTCTGCGAGTAGCAATACCTTGTTGGTATCGTCGGGCGCTACTTTGCAGGCAGCAAGCATAGAGTCCGGCTTGCGGTTTTGCTGTGCGCTGATGGTTTGCGGGGAGGTAATACCAATCAGCAACACGAATAGAATTCGTTTCAATGCTTAGTTTGTTTTGGGGTGTTTGTTCTTAGCTTGTTCGAAAAATAATGATTGTTTCTAAGTATTGCAAGTAATGCGGATATGACAGGTATGCAAAAGCCCCGCTGCATGTGTAGCGGGGCCTGATAGTCAGTATGTTAGTCGGTATTTATTTCTTTTTCATGTCCTTCAGCTTCTTGGCACCATAGGCTGCACCGGCTATTACCAGTGCGCTTACGCCACCGTCAATAGGCACTTCGTCCACCACATCATCATCAAAGCCGGGGCCTTGTGCCAGTGCTGTGCCTGATACCAGTATCAGGAGTAAAAAAGTATATACGGTAATTATTGTTTTATTGTACATAAGAGATATTGATTGAAGCGGTGTTGATGATATGGCGTTGTTTATTGTTTGATGAGTTTTTCCGAATACACCCGGTTTTCGTCCCTGATGTTTACGATATACACACCTGCGGGTACATCATTCAGCGATACCTTCATGCTGCCTGCATTGTATGTAGCTTGTTTTGCTTTTGCCACCACTGTGCCTGCCATGTTTACAATCGTTACATGCAGTGTTTTGCCGGTAGCACCTTCATAGTATATCGTTACATCATTACCGGCAGGGTTAGGTGCCAGCTTTACTTTCATTGCGTTGTCAGTATTGCCTGCAATGCCGGTTGTAGGCTTGCCCTGTGTATTCAGTTCAAATCTGCCTTTGCCTTGCGATGCTGCGTTGGTATCTACCGTAAACCAATACTCATAACCTGCGCTTATCTCTTCGTTCTTGCCTGTGTAGTTGTCTTTCAGGAATAGTTTTGTGCCTGCAGGTACATCAAAGTCTGCAGCTACTATTTTATAGTTTTTCTTGTATGGTGTGGTGAAGCCCAATGGAATGGTTTCATTTTCCGCATACGGGCGATTATCTATAGCCAGCAGGCTGTCGTCTGTGCTGTAGGTGTTGAAGCTGACTTCGGGGTTTGGAAATTTCAACGCATCTGTATTTTCGTTGATGGCCAGTGCGTTTGCATCAAAGTGCAGTTGTAACCTATCCCAGAATATAGAGCTGTCTTCAATGTTCAGCGTTACCCTGTTAGGGAAACCTGTTGTTTTGAACATCGTACTTGTGCTGCTTGTCTTATCGGCCTCGTCGAAAGTGATGGTACCGTTGCTGCTTATCTGTGTTACAAAAGCCCCATATACCGGCAGGTTGAAAGATGAAGAACCGTAAGTATATGTAGTGTAACCACCTTTGGTGCCTTGTTGTGCGCTCCATACATAGAAGTTGCTGCCAATGCCGGCAGTTTTGCTTGCACCATCCATGCTTACAGGGCTTGGGAAAGGATTGCCCACCAATGCGTAGGTAGTGCCGCTGCCCTTGGTAACGCTGATGGCCTGGCTGCCTTGGTTTACAGCGCCTGTCATATCCAGGGTTACGGCACTTGGTGTGTATGTGCCGCTTGTCAGTCCTTCGCCTATGGCGCCACGTACCAGTACGCGGATGCCTTCATATTGGTCCCATGAATTGGCACCTGTACCATTGGTACTTGTAAATGCTGTCCAGCCGATATCGTTTGATGAAGAACCGTTTGCTGCTGAAACATCGTACCAGTATGCAGAAGGATTGTTGCTGCCTGTTGTGGTAAAACCGTTTGTACTGCCACCACTGCCTGTGATGTCTATATCGTCTGTAAGTGATGAAAGGCCTTGTGCAGCTGTAAACGGATGAGAGAAGAAGCGATATGCACGACGGCTACCGGGTATGTAACGCTGCACCTGTACATTGCCGCTGATACTGCCTGCGCTGTTGCCTATGCGACCTGTATTGGTAGCGTCTGACGTTAGTGTAAGTAAACCGTTTGTGGTAAGTGTAGCGCCCGATGCTACAGTAACAGTACCTGCACATGAAATAGCATTGCCACTGATGCTGCCGCTTGATGCGATATTGAAAGTACCCGTACCGCTGAAGCCATTGCCACTGTTGGTGATGTTGCCATTGATATTGGCAGTAGTGCCTGCAGCCATGGTAAGTGCCGCACCGCTACTGATGGTAAGCGCTTTGCAAGTGAAGTTGCCCGGTGTGGTGTTGCTTGAAATAACTGCGTCGAGCGAAGATGTTGGCGCACCGTTGTTCCACGTACTGCCGTTCCATGTAGTATTGGTTATAAAAGAGCCGTTGAACGGATTGCAACCTGCAGGAGGAATTGTTACAGTAGATGCATCATTTGTTGTCCAGTTACTCGTAGTATTAACAGCCGTTCTGGTAGCTGTAATAGCTGCTGCTGCTGTAGAGCTGTATTGGCCTGTACAATTATAAACCCCATTATCTACTTCAAGGCTGCTGCCATCCAGCAATACAAGTGCGTTTGTACCATTGGTAAGGCAGGCAGGCTTGTTTGAATTACTGGCGCTTTGGCAGATGTCTACAGAAATGTTTAATGTACAATCATCCCAGTTTGTAGTGCTGAAAGAGCAGCCTGCTGCTGATGCTTTATTGGCATGTATGGCAGCCAGCATAGTGCCGGACGGTCCATTTGAACTTGTTGTACTACCTGAGCCATTTTGTAAAGCAAATATCTGGTCGCCACCAGTAGACAGATTGAGTACCGCGCCCGATGCACTGCCATTGCTACAGGTAAATGTACCTGCGCTGCCTGCACCGCTTATTTTTACATGCGTACCATAGCCGAGAGAAGAACCGGATGTCCACACAAACTCACTGCCCGATTCCGGGAAAGAAGCATTGTCGGCAGTTGTACAAAAATTATCTGTACCGCAGCTGCCGCTTTTCCACCCACGGTCTGTAAAGTAGATGGTTGTACCACTTGTAATACCTGTTGATTTTAGTATCACAAAAGAAAATTCATCACTGTTTGCAGCAGGGTCGCTATTGTATCCTGTAAAGGCAATGTCTCCTAATGCGAGTGTTGTTTGGCTGTAAACATTTACTGATAGCAGCAGCATCAGTAATGGTAACATGGTTTTTTTAATAGACATATATGTGAGATGTTTGTTGCTTAATGTTTAATAAATTTTCCTGTTTCGTAATTGCCATACACATCGACCATTTTTATCGAGTATAATCCGTTTTTGATTTCAGCCGTCCCGATTTTCACTAATCCTTTTTTTGATATCACCGGACCGTCAAATACACGGTTTCCCATCTGGTCTGATATGGTTACATGAAATTTGCCAATGCCCATCTTTACATGTATCTCATCGCTTTTGCGGTCGTAGTGTACACTGTGTAGCGCGCCGGGTTCAAGATGGCCTGATGATTTGTCGAAGCGTTTGATAATCAGTGTATCTGAAAGAACGATTACAAACCTTTTTTCTGCAGGCAGTGTATCGGCAGGATAATAATGACACACATAATGTGTATTGGCTTTAAAATCCTGTAACAATGGTGTGGCTCCGAAGTCTTTTATATATATATGCCTTTTGATGTTGGTATAGTCTTGCAGCCTGATGAAGAAAATATCTTTTTTGTCTGCTTTTATGACCAGCGGTATGGTGTCGTTGAGCCTTGCTTTTCGGTAGGTAGCCACATTCAGCAGCTTGCCGTTTTGCATGGTTGCAATGGTATGCGGCTTATGTGTGTTTCCTGTCTCTACGGCTACAGGCTTTATGCCATCTACCGTGTCGTAGCGGATGACCAGTTCATCTATATAAGCGCTATCCGGAAAGTGGAGCAATGAGATACGCAGCAGGTTGATTTTTTCTTTGTTTTTTGCCGGCTGTGCTTTTGTGCCATATGCAGCCAGTGCAGCTGTAAATAGCACCGTTATGTATATAAATGCTTTATATCGAAAGGCGTTTATGCACTTTTTAGCAGTATGTATCCTGATGGCTGACAAGCAGGTATGTTTTGTTGATAAACAATGGGGTATTACGAATGGCCACAAAATAATATAAAACAGACGTTATATTCAATATTGTTGATAAAGAATAATGATTGTTTAAAAATGCCATACAGAGCATGTCTGTATATATTATTTCGGTCTTAGCATACATAAAAAACACCCCGTTTTTATAACGGGGTGTTTATCAGTTGGTTATATGTATTCTATTTCTTCTTCATGTCCTTCAACTTTTTGGCACCGTAGGCTGCACCGGCTATTACCAGTGCGCTGACGCCACCATCCAGGGGTACTTCGTCCACCACATCGTCGTCAAAGCCGGGGCCTTGTGCCAGCGTGGTAGCCATACCTGCAAAGAAGAATACAATTGCGAATATTAGGAATTTGATATGTTTCATATAGAGAATCTTTTAGCTAGTGAAGGGATTATTGTTTTATCAGTTTCTGTGTCATCACTTCGCTGCCGTTGCAGATGGTTACGTTGTAGATGCCGTTGGCAAGTTGCGCAGTAGGTATTGTTATGTTACCATTGATATTAGTTGCAGTAGCCGTTGACACTTTTACACCCAGCATATTTGTTACAATGATGTTCAGTTCTTTGCCTGCACCTTCGTAATAGAGTGTTACATTATCGGTAGCAGGGTTGGGAACTAATTTCACTTTCAGCTTGCTTGCATTTACATTTTTGATGCTTGTAGGTTCGCCCTGTGTATTTAGTTCAAAGCGATTGTTACCCCAAGATGCGCTGCTTGTATCTACCGTAAACCAGTATTCAAACGCAGGTGTTACTTCAATTGTTTTGCTAAGTAGCTTATCTGTAAAATAGAGTTTAGTACCTGCAGGCATGTTTACATTCGGTGCAGTGAATTTGAAATTCTTTTTGATACCCGCATACAAACCAAGCTTGATGGCTTCACTTGCTACATACGGACGAGTATCTATAGACAGCATTGAGTCATCTTTGCTCAATGTGTAGAAAGTCATGTCAGGATTGTAGAGTTTCGCAGCATCGGGATAATCTACAGTCGCCATTGCATTGTCATCAAAATTCAACAACAGCCTGTCCCAGAATATCGTGCTATCTTCCAGTTTCAGTTCTACCTGATTGGCAATGCCTGTCGTTTTGAACATAGCGCCTGCAGTGTTGTTTGTTTTGTCTGCTTCGTCAAACACAATATCGCCGTCTGCTGAAAGGGTAGTAACAAACGCACCACCAAAAGGCAGGTTGAAAGAAGAAGAACCGAAAGTATAAGAAGTATAAGCACCACGCGAACCCTGATTAGCATCCCAGATATAGAAACTGCTGCCAATATTATTACCACTTACCGCATCCATATTTACCTGACTAGGAAAAGGATTGCCTACCAATACAAAGTCTGTACCACTGCCTTTAGTAAGGCTTACGCTCATACTACCCTGATTAAGATAGCCGCTCATATCAAGCGTATTGTTGCTTGGTGTGTAGCTGCCCAAACCTAAGCCTTCGCCTTTGGCACCGCGTATCAGTACACGCATTACCTGAAGCGGATCCCATGTAGAAGATGCAGTGAAATCCGTCCAGCCGGGGTTGTTGCCTGTAGTGCTGTTATCGCCGGTTGTTACATCAAAGTAGAAAGCAGAAGGACTGTTAGTGCCTGTAGTTGTAAAAGGAGAACCACCACTACCTGTAATGTCTATATCATCCGTCAGGTCGCTCATGTTTTGCGAAGTATAGAACGGATGCGATAAGAAACGGAAAGCACGACGTCCCGGTATATAACGCTCTGTATTCACTATACCGCTGATGTAGCCACCAATTGTACTGCCTGCAGCAATGCGTCCTGTACCTGTAGCGGTAGATTTCAGCGTAAGGAAACCACCTGTGGTCAGCACACCGCTTGTAGGTGTGTAAGTGCCCAATATATTCAATGTGCCGCTTGTGATGGTAGCACCTGTACTGTTATTTAATGTTAGATTGCTGATGTTCAGTGTGCCTGCTGCAATGCTTTGTGCAGATGAACCATTCAGTTCTACAGTACCGCCTGTACCATTGAATGTACCGCTGTTGCTGATGTTGCCTGCTACCTGCAGTGTGCCGCCGCTGATGGTAAGTGTACCGCCTGCATTTACCGTCAGGTTTTTGCAGTTTTGTGTGCCTGTAGTTATTACAGGGTAAAAGGAATAGCCCGAAGGTATTAGTATATCGCTGGTGCTTGTTGGTACAGCACCATCGCTCCAGTTGGTGGTAGTAGCCCAGTTGGTAGTACTTGCGCCGCCTGTCCATACTTTGTCAAACGTTCCTTGTTTGAAGAAAGCTGAATTGTCGGTATCTGTGTAGTAGCCAATAAATACATTATTGCCATTGCTTATCATAGTAGGCGATATATCATTGAGGTTATCGTGACGAATGGTAGTAAGTGATACAGATGTGCCCCATGTACTACCCGTAGTATTGGTAGCCCTGTTATAGTATAACAGGTGGAAGTTGTAAGACCATGCAATAGCAGGATTGCCATTGACAGTAGTGAGCGATGGAGACAACATTTTATTGCTACCCTCTACCAAAACCGTGCTGCCCCATGTAGTACCGCTGGCATCTGTGGCGCGTACATACCTTAGCTCGCTCATGAAATAAAGCATGTTTGAATTATCGCCGTATGCTACAGCCGGGTTGCCATTTATTACTGCCAATGAAGGGGTGAAGATGTCCGTAAATGAAAGTGTTGCAATGGTAACAGGTGTATTGAAAGAACTGCCTGTAGCATCTGCCCCACGGCAGTAATAAGCTGTGCTGCCCGATGCATAGGTTACAGCAGGGTTGCCGTTCACAATTGCAAAGTCAATATCGTAGGTTGTGCCTGCTGTAGCGATAGTGATTGGTGAGCCCCAGCTTGTGCCGCTTGCATTTGTGGCGCGTATATATTTTATGCTGCCGCCTTCGGTGTATGCGATGGCAGGGTTGCCGCTTACCACCAGCAGTTTAGATACTCTGCCTGCCGATGTGCCTGTGGCAATGGCTACGGGTGTGCCCCATGTGCTGCCTGTAGCATTGGTAGCGCGCACATAATACAGGTCTTGGTTGGTAACATCATAGTAAGATATGGCAGGGTTGCCGTTTACTTGTGCCAGGCTTGGGTTTTGGCCCACATCATTGGTAGTGGCAACACTTACTTCTGTACCCCAACTACCGCCGTTAGCATCGTTGGCACGTGCATAGAGCAGGTCTCCCAATCCTTTGCTGTAATATGCCATGGCAGGGTTGCCACCAATATAGGCCATCGTTGTTTGCGCATTACCGCCAAGGCCTCCGTCTATAGATACTACTGTGTTCCATGCACTACCATCTGCATTGCTGGCGCGTATATATTGCGCATTGTTATTGTTATTAAAGCCCTCGAACGTGGCAATGGCAGGGTTGCCATTTACAATTGTAAGTGTAACGGGTTCTAATGATGTATTAACACTGTTCATACCCGGAGTAATGGCACTGCCCCATGTAGCGCCGTTTACATCTGTAGCACGCCTGTATCTGATAACAAAGCTGCTGTTACGATATGCCATAGCCGGATTGCCATTTACTACTGCAAGGCTGATGTCATATCCGTTGGATGCAGTCTCTAACGATACTGCACTGCCCCATGTGGTGCCACTGGCATCGGTAGCACGTATATACATCAACGTGCCATTACCACTTACATTACCTACAAAACCTACAGCAGGGTTGCCGTTTACTACTGCCAGGCTGAACTGGCCAACAATAGCACCGCCGCTATTCAGCGTTACGGCACTGCCCCAAGTGGTACCATTGGCATCGGTGGCACGTATGTATTTTACCGAATTGTTGGCATTGTCGTAGCATACAATGGCAGGGTTGCCATTTACAACAGTCATGTGCGACCTTGCACCAATATTACCGGATGCTACTGTTACCACACTGCCCCAGGTAGCACCGTTTACATCGGTAGCGCGTAGATATTCCAGATTGCCGGTGCTTTGGTTTCTGTAACAAATGGCGGGGTTGCCATTTACTATGACCATAGTCATAACATCAAAAGCCAGGTTGGCACTGATGGTAACAGGCGAGCCCCAGGTAGTGCCGCTTGCATCTGTAGCACGTATATACCTGATGCCCACCCCTGCCTTATTATAAACTATTGCAGGATTACCGTTTACAACTGTCAATGCAAGGTTATAGCCTGCATCGGCATTGTCAAGCCTGATGGGAGTACCCCATGTAGTTCCGTTTGCGTCGGTAGCCCGCACATATATCAGGCAGACTGCTGAACTAATGGACTGATCATAATACGCCAAAGCGGGGTTGCCGTTGACAACAGCCATTTTAGTGTTTTTGCCTACAAGTGCACCTGTTGTGCCATAAGTAGGCGGTGCCACTTTTACCGAGTTGAGCCATGTTTGCGCATATCCCGTGTACTGCATCACAAAGACGCACAGCACAGCAAGGGCTGTTTTTAGAAGAGTAGATTTGTACATATAGAGGTTTTATTACTAACGTTTTGTTTGTTTCTGCCGGGTAAGATGTATGGGATTTGTGTTATGTGTTTTTTGTTCTATGTATTTGCTTTTGGCGTCAGCCGAAAGACAACCAGGTGACGATGGCAGATACCATACCCATCAAAAAGATGATGCTTATCCACAGGTTGTATTTATTGAGCTTAGACATTTATACTGTCCAAACCTACGCTTGCAGAAACGGAAAGAAGACTTTGGAGCGACACAAAAACGTCACAGTTTCATGTGGTTGATTTTCAGATAGTTATAAAGGTGTGTCGATGCTGTGACGCATAAAAAAATCCCCCTTCCTTAGTAACGAAGGGGGAGGCTCTCCCTGAAATTTCTCTCTTTATGTAAGTAATTGTCAGGCGCCCGATGGGGCATATCATAGCAGTGCGGCAGGGGCTGGGGACTACCCGCCGCAGCTGTGGTAATTAGTGTTGTTGGTTGCGTTGTTCATTCACCATTCGTTTTGCAATGTCTATTGCATCACGGTCGTTGGCAGCTTTTACCAACGCAAAAGTGAGTTGTGCTAATTCGTTTTCGTACACCACATTGCTTTCGTTTACATACATCTGCTGTGTGGTGGGAAAGCAAGATAGCACCTCGTCTTGTCTGAAAACTACCCTGTAGTAACTCATGATTGACACTATTTTGCTTGATTACGAATGTATTACGCACAAGCTGCACCACCCAAAAATAGGGTAGTGGTTAACCACCGATTAACCCCTCGTTAACGAGCGATTAACAAACGGTGGGTATCCGTATTAGTACGTATAAATACCGGTGTTTTTCACATTGTTTAAGGCGAGCGCCTTATATATATTTGAATGATAAATGTCTTAGTTATGAGGATACTATATATCACCATGCTCTTGTTGTTTTGCACACAGGTAGTACTTGCGCAGGATACCTTAAAATTTAAAGATGGTAATCAGCAAAATATGCCACAGAATAATGCTGATAGTAGTACAAAGCCTAAAGAGAAAGTACCTGCGCAGTTTACCTTACAATTTAAATATGGCATGCTGGATGCATTTCCGCCATTGAATATTAAAGGTGATACAAACTGGACTACTACCAGCAGTAGTAACGGCCTTACCACAAAAGATAAGAAAGCACTGAAAGATACATTGAAAAATATAGTAGGTCGTGCTATTATAAATATAGAAGACGATTCGTTGAAGCTGAAACAGTTTTATGAATGGCTCTGGGATACTGTAACTGTAGCTAAGTATATAAAAGAACAGCAAGACCTGTACTTCTGGCTGGCATCAAATGGCAAAGGCTGGACTACTACTTATGTACCGGCAGGAACTGAGATAGATGCATTACTTGGGATGAAAAAGTATGCTGATACTGCAAAGAAATCTAAAGGTAACAATAAGCACATAGCAGATGTTGTAAAAAACGATGTGTATAAACAATGGATACTGCAGATGTATGATACCAGCTATACGCAATTCGCTAAAGACTTGGATAGTTCTAACTATATAGTTAACTACATAAAAGGTTGGGAGGAACTTGAGGATGCATATAAACAACTAACTAAGGCTAAGTCGGAACTAATAGCAGTACAAAAAGAAAAGGAAGAATGTGATAAGATAATTAATAGCTCGAAAAAATCGAGAGAAGAGATAATAAAGCTGAAGGGAACAAACGCTGCTATCTTGCACTTCAGCAAGCATTCTAATTTCTATTTGAAGTGGTTGTGGTACAATGAGGGTGTATTGAGTGCAAATCCGCTGTACATCGTAAAGCCGGATAGAGAGTACCCGACTAATAAACCATTTGTTGCCATGATACCGCAGATGCGCGAACTGGTAGCAAAATATAGGTTGAAAGGACAGCAACTGCTGGTGAACCAACAATTGTATAACCGTGTAGAATTGCCATTTGCTGTAAATGAAAAAAGAAAACGCAGAGAGCTATGGCATATGCTGATGACTAATGCGGGCATTGAAGATGATAAACTAAGCAACAAAGAAAAACTGCTGACAGAAGATGACGAGATGACGCTGTGTGTGCATAATGTAAAAGCAGGGCAAGAATTGGTAGTGACTTTTGATACTACTGCAATAAGTGACAAAGGGCCATTTACAGATGGAATGTCTTATGCGTTAGATACAGTTTACAATTCATTCAGAGCAGTGTTGATTAGTGCAGGCCTGAAAAATTTAGTTAACAGCTTTACTGGTACAGGAAGAAGTATGATTATGCCTGAAATACGTGTTTCTATGGGGTCTGGAGACGCTTGGATGCCTGATGGTAGTTCTAATGAATATGAGCAGAAAAGTAATAGGGAGGTTGCATATATGATGGAAGGTAAGCAGCTTGGTAAGGTAAAGGTAAAATCTACCGATACAATAGCATTTGTTGAAGGGATAGCAGTGAAATTACATTGGGGTACGAATAATCAAATAAAACTAGATGAACAAAATAAAAAAGCACTGGTTGAAGTGTACAGACATTACAATCCTGAATCGCCACTTACGGAAGAGTTGATGAAAAGCTTCTGGGCACTAGAACTTAGAAATAAGAAAAGTATTATTCTCGATTTCAATTCTCAATCAATATTGCAAACCTCTGTTGATTCATTCTTTAAAAGGCTGAATGATTATGTTGAAAAAATGAATATATGTAATGATTCAATTAAAGCAGAACTGATAAGGCTTGATACACAAATATTTTACCTGGCAATGATGTTGCAGATAAATGAACGCTCTTTGCCACCAACAGGGCTGGTTAGTGAAGATGTGCCGGAAGATGCTGTGCCGCAATACAGTACACGTATTTATGAAATGCCTGTAAAAGCAAGAAGCAAAATAGCCTATAATGTTACCTTGAAGCAAACAAAGAAAATAAACGATAAAGACACTGTGCTGAAAACTACATTATACAAAAGCAGTTATAAAGTGGGCGGGCTATATAGGTTTATGCCAAGTGCAGGCGTCGCCTACATCTTTCCTCAATACACCAATAATGTGGTAAATAAAGGCAGCAATAATATAGTAGCGAGTGTGGATGCGCTAAATCCTCGCATCATGGCAATAGTAGGGCTTAATGTATATCCTTCAAAATATTATTCGCTAGATGGTCGAGGGGTATTTAAAACTTTTTGCAAAGCAGAAAAAGGTGGTGGCGGTTTCAGGTATCGCTACTCCTTATTTGCTGGTTTGGGCATTGTAAATGGCAAAGCACTTGAGCATTTTTACGTAGGGCCATCGCTGGATTTTTATACAGGACTGAAGCTGACTGCCGGGGCACACTTGTACAAATACACGCGTTATGAAATCAATAATAATCAGGTATTGGGTATACACCCAAGCTTGAAGTGTAACTATTTCATGGGTGTAACGGTAGATCCTGCATTGTTTGTAAAATTCTTTAACGTCTTCAATTAATTGCTATGAAAAAAATACACATACTGGTATTGCTGATGATGCTTTTTTCATTGGCATGCAACAAGAATAAAAGGAATGATGTGGCAGGCGATAAATATATATCCGGCAGATTGTTTTTTGTAAATGCTATGAATAATGGTGTGCCTGAACCTATAGGCAACGTAAGGATAGAACTGGCAGTAGAAGATGGCTCGAAATGGTACACCTATACTTCAGACACTACAGATGCTGCGGGTTATTTTTTCTTCGACTATCTGGGGAGCAGCCTCAGTAATAATGGCATAGTGCAAAAGAAAAAATACAGGCTTACAGCCTACTATACATCTGATACGGTAGTGTACAGCGTTGATAAAGAAATAGAAGTATCAGAAACCATGACAGATGTGAAGCTGGAGCTGACACCTGCACAAGACAAACAAAATGGTATTATATACAATGTAACTGATGCAGACGGAGGTGCAATAAAAGATTGCCGCATCTGTATCTTCAACAATGCATCGGCGGCTAATGCAAACTGTACAGGAAGCTTCAGTTCAAAACAGACAAACAACTATGGCAAGGCTAAGTTTATGGCCCTGCCAACAGGTAGCTATCTCGCATTTTGCAGGGCAGAGATAAATGGCGTAGTGTATGAAAAAACAGATACACTTACAGGGCTTGCAGCGTTGGGGGTAAAAGTACGTACCATAGCATTGCCTGCAAAACCTACCAAAGCCAAAGGCTTGCAGTTTGTTGTAAGAGATACATTGGGTGGTATAATAAAAGATTGCACGGTATGCCTCTTTACCAGCAGTGTGCTGGCAAACGATAGCTGCAACGGACACTATGCTTCGAAGTCTACAGGAGCAGATGGCAAGGTAATGTTTGATGCACTGCCTGTGGGTAATATTTATTCTTACTTCATAATAACAGCCGGCAGTAAGACACTGAAGGCAAACGTTGTGGTAAGCTATGCAGATACCGGCATGCAGATAATAGATACTGTACGGGTGCGGTAATGCAAATGCCTACACCGCTTGCGGGCGGGCATCGCTGTCTATCTCGCGTATCACATCGTCCAGCTTGGTACATGCTTCTGTAAGCTGTGCCAGTATGGTACGGTACTCTTCAGCGTTGATGGCAGTCTCGTTCAGCAGGTTGGTAAGCCCCATGATGCTGGCTAGCGGCGAGCGTACTTTGTGGCTCTGTGCAAAAGATATGCGGTTCAGTTTTTCGTTCTGCTTTTCTATGGCCTCTATATACAGCATTTGCCGGGTGATGTCGTTGGCTATCAGCACGCGGGTGTGCATGGCATCTACATCAAAAGGTATGTCTTGGGTAAATGCGTAGAGCACCTCGCCGTCTTTGCGTGTATGGCGGCGTATGCCACGTACATGCTCGTCTTGTCCGGGTTGTATGTCCAGTCGTTCATCTACAGATACCATGCCTTCCGGGCCTACTATCTGCCAGATGCTCATGCCCACTAGTTCTTGTGTGCTGTATTGGTATAGCTGCACGGCAGCATCGTTGGCTTGTACAATATTGCCGGTATCGGCATCGTATATAAACACAGGCATAGGGCTTGCTTCAAACAATGCACGATACTGTTGCTCACTTCGGCCCAGTGCCTTTAGTTGTTTTTCCTGCACAGCATCGTGGCTGCGTACCAGTATCAGTAGCAGCAGCCCGGTGGTCAGTACATAAAAATAGCCTTTGTATTCCTGTAGCTTATGTTCCAGTTCGGTATCGCCGGCGGCAAGGTTGCTTACCCATGCATCGCTGAAGTGTATCCATAGCAAACCCAGTGCCACGTATAGCAGTGTTATAGTTAGCGCAGAGGGTAGTTTCATATTTTTTTGAGGTTGTGAGGATGAATAAACGATAAACAAAACTCCCATACACAATATAATAAACGCTTATGGTATTTGAAATACCTTTTTGCTGCAATTGCAGATTAAAACATTTTAAGATGTATAGATATACAGAAGTCCTAACTTCAGTAGTATAAAAAAACTCTCTTAGTTATGAAACGATTCCTTACCCTGGCTTTGTGTCTGTCTGCAGTATGTACACAAGCACAGCCAATACCTGTGTTTACCGGGTTCAATCTGAACTTGGGGGCCACAATCAATTCTACACCCAAAAATTTTGCAAAGCTGGGAAGCAAATTTGTTTTCAGTGCTTTTACGGATGCCAATGGTACAGAGCTGTGGATAAGTGACGGTACTGTTGCAGGCACAAAAATGCTGAAGGATATAAAACCCGGTATTGGTAGTTCTTTCCCAATTAGGTTAACGCCATTGGGCAACAATGTTGTTTTTGTTGCAGATGACGGTACCAACGGTAGTGAGTGCTGGGTGACAGACGGTACCGAAGCAGGTACGCAAATGCTCAAAGATATCAACACAGGTGCCGGTAGTATCATTCTCAATTCCATGGCGGTATTGAATGGTAAAATTTATATGGGAGCCGGTGATAACAGCTTTGGAATAGAAGTGTGGGAAACCGACGGTACTCCTGCAGGTACGAAACTGTTTTTAGAAATAAGTCCCGGTGGTATGAGCAGTGGTGCCAAAAATTTTGTTGTGTGCAACAGCAAATTTTTCTTTACGGCAAACAATGGTACTAATGGTGATGAACTGTGGGTAAGTGACGGTACTGTTGCAGGTACTACTATGGTAAAGGATATACAAACGGGTGGTCAGGGTAGTGTCCCTGCAAATCTCACTGCTATCGGCAATACACTTTACTTTACCGCATCTACTAATACCGAAGGTTTTGAAGTATGGACATCTGACGGTACCGCAACAGGTACAAAGTTGCTGAAAGACATCACCCCGGGCGCTGCAAGTGGCGCTTCGGGCTTAGTTACTTTTGTTGAAAATAACGGTAAGGTTTATTTCAAAGCTACTGATGGCACCAATGGCGCTGAGCTTTGGATTACAGATGGTACAAGTGCGGGCACGCAAATGCTGAAAGACATCTACAGCGGCAATAATACATCTTTCCCCGATCATTTTTGTTCTTACAATAACAAACTATATTTTCAGGCAAGAGACAATAGCGGAACAACGGAGCTATGGGTAACAGACGGTACGGCTGCTGGTACGCAAGTGTTTAAAAAGCTGAATAGCGGAGGGTCGTCAATTGCCAGATATTTAACTGTATATAAAAAGCACTTGTACTTCACCGCTATACAAACAGGAGCAGATTATCAGCTGTGGATAAGCGATGGTACTGCTGCGGGTACTAAGGTGATAGCTCCTGCAGTTGCTTCGGTTACCGCTCCTACAGGACAGACTTCCGAGTTTTTTATGTTCGATCAGGATTCGTCTTTGTACTTTGCAGCCAATTATACATCCGGCGGTATAGAGCTATGGAAGCTGAAGGATACAACAGGCCAGTCTGTAGGTATTGCAACAATAGCTGAAGCATCATTTGCGCTATACCCCAACCCCAACAACGGTACATTTACCCTGCAATTGGATGATGCCAATTTTACAAAAGGCACACTACAGGTGTACGATGCTGTGGGCAGAAAAGTATATGAGCAACAAGTAAACAGCAGAAAGGAAACCATCCGTATGCAGCAACCTGCAGGCATCTATACCGTAAAGCTGCAAACAGGCGATGCGGTGCTAACCAAACAGATAGCGATAGAGTAACGACAATGATACTCGTATAAAATATCAAAAGCCCCATGCAGACGTATGGGGCTTTGTTGTTAGAAGAAAAATATAGTTAGCAATTAGGATGCGTATCTAAAAGTCGGCATTTCCATATGAATTAAAGTGTCTTTTATGTCACTTTTTATTTTTTGAAGATTATTTCTATCATTTGATTTATGAAATAGACATGCAACCCACTTGCAAAATAAGTATGTTTTTTTTGTAGTATGTAGAATTAATGACTTGTCAAGAATGAATGGCACAACCACGCTGATTAGTCGCGAATATATATTACTGAGATGTTCGTCTTTCTTTAGGTTCGCTTCCATTGATATTATTTCTGGGTCTTTGCCTTTGTATTTTCGTTTTAAGTATAAGATTTGTAACAATGACACATCACTTAAAGACTCTCGTACTTTTGGCATTAATTCAATTAAGAAATTATATCCTTCATTATTTATTATGTTAGGGTTGTTCTTTTTTAAATATAGTAACCTCATCTCCAATTCCTGAATACGATATGCAGACGATAGGGTAAGGTTGCTAACACGGTATCGATTATAAACACCTATTAAAACTAATATAGGTACTACATAATAAACTATTGTAAGTAACATAAGTATATGTTTTAATCGTTTTTATTTAAAATATCATTAATTATTTTCTCTAAGTCAACTATTCTTTGCTGCTTAATCTTGAGCTTTCTCCAATAGTAGCTAAGGGTCATAATGTAAAATATACATACTATTATAACTATAAAATAAGGATAAGGTTGTATGCCATTTTCATACTTAAGTAATATGAATCTATCAACAAATTCTTTTTTCTGTACATCCGTTCCAAATTTTAGAAATATAAACATTATAAAGAATGTTATTATTCCATGTAGACCGAATCTATCCCCAATTACAATAAAGACCTTAACGTACCATGAGTCGCTATTATTGCCTGTATCTGATGGTTTAGCGACTTGCTTCTTTTTTACTGGTTTACTTGCTTTTGCCATATTAATTTGCAAGTATAAATTCTAGAATTGTCATTTTTGCCAGTGAAAACACCAGAATTTTCAACAAAGCTACGTTGATATATCTCTAAACGGTGCTAATGTATAGTTAACAAACGAATGTCATTTTTTTATATGTATTAATTTATCGTTTGTTAAATGTATAGCGGCAATTATCTGAATGCAAGAAATAAATGTCATTTTTTTTGTTTTCTATAAAATAGGTATATAAAAACCAGTTATTTATATATTTTATTTAAATGTTTTTTTTTGATTTGTATTAACTACCTACGCAGCTTCAAAAAGGTTGGGGCGCTGCACCCGTAGCGTATAGTAGTCGCTAAGCAGGCGGCGGGTGATGTGGGGAATGTTTTCTTCCGTAGCATCGTAACCGAGGGTGTACCACTGGTCGCGGCAAAAGAGGTTTTCTATATCGGTACGTATATGTGTAGTATCGTCGTTGGTATGCTTGCAGAACTGTGTTGTATTATCTGCCGGGTAGCCTATGAGGTCCAGTATTACATCATCCAGGTTGATGTCTTCCAGCTCTTGCGGAACATCCATAAAATAATCGATAAACCTGCGGCGGTATTGGTTGAGCAGTACATGATAGCGCAGCAGCGTGCTGATGGTTTCGTGTGTAGGATTCATGGTTTGTGTGTGTTTTTATTGATAGCAAAAATACGTAAATAGTATCTTTATTGCAAAAAATAATTTTGTTTTTTATCCTGTGTGTTTCGTTGTGTACTTGCACTGTATTCGCCAACACTCTTTTGTTTAAGATATTGCACCTGCAATGTGAGATAGTGTAAATGTTGTTTTTGTTTGTTGTGCGTTTTATATATATTCATCATTATAAATCAATAAATTATGAGCGAACCCATTTACGGAGGTAAAATACTCATCGTAAACAACACGAATGTTGGGACTGATAGTGGTCAAAATTATCTGATACAACTGAGCCATCAATTTGCAGGCAGGTCTCCCGTGGTGGTGCTGGACGAAGTAGTAGAGATAAACAAGGCATCTACAGTTGGCACATTTACATCTCAGAAGGGTGAGGATGACTATTGGACATTCAAACTGATACCACAGGGTACAGGCAGGTTTCGGACTTTTGAAGGGGAAATAAAAGCCAATTATACGTATGAAGATTCAGGCGCAGTAATATGTGTAAACATAAGGCAGGGAGATAGTTCAGGCAAGTATGATGTAGAGATGGTATTCCCCCTTTCGGAAAATGTTACCGATACCATAGAGGCGGTCAACTAAATATTCATCACAATTTCACTTCAATTTCTAACTAAAAATATTAGCGAATATGAATCCAAGTTTCGGAGGCAGATTAATGGTGGTAAACAATGTGGGTTTAGGATTTGACACTCCACCGACTATTAATATAAGTATTGGTCACGTTTGTGGAGATCGTGTACCGGAAACCGTAATGAATAATGTTACAATAAAACCATGGCAAGCATCAGATGTGGTTTTGTTTATTACAGAGAGGGATGAAGATGATTATTGGACCATTCACTTTAACTGTGAAATAGACGGTACATCGAAGACATACGACGCAAGACAGATTAAAGCTACTTACGACTTTGATGATGACGGTGGTGTTATGATTATAAACCTGCATCCCGGTAGCCCGGGCTCGTACACTATGGGGGCAGAGATGGTGTTTCCCCGTTCTTCAAATGTCAAGGTTCATCTTACATCTAATTAATTTTTATAATGACGAAGCCACCGAAAATGGTGGCTTTCTTTTTCTACAACAGTATCTTCATGCCTATGCGCATGGGGTATTGCCGATAACCATATACGGGCATTTTCCTGGAGGCTACCTCTGCACTCAGTGCTACAGATTTCGTCATCCGTACCATAATATTCATATACAGGCTGCCGGTAATGGGCGAGCCGATGTTATTAATCCCCTTGTTGCTGGTGGGTACACGTATATTGCTGGATATGCCCGGTTCTATGGCCACTTTGTTTTGTATCCATATCGGGAAATCGAGCGAGAAGCCGTAGATGTCGTTGATGTCGTACACCGTATTATCAATCTTGGTGGGGGCAGTGTTTTCGTAGAATATGCCTACACGCAATAAGGGCAACAGGCAGAAACGATAGCTGATGCTGCCGCCAGTTCTGTTGTATTGCAGTGTTCTTTTGCCACCATTGTTGCCTAATGAGTATTGGGGCATGTATATAAAATCTATGCCGGGATGGTGCCTGCGCAGGCGTGGCTTCTTAGGGTCGTCTATCTGTGCAGTGGCATGCAGGCTAGTTGCTGCCAGCAGCAGTGTTAATAGGTAGTGTTTCATTTGTTAGTATGCTGATAATGGCGGCGAAGATACACGGTGGCGTGTAAATATAAAAGCCCCCGTGTGCGGAGGCTTTCGTTTTTTATTTACATAGCATTTATAGATTTCACCATATAGGTTTTGTTTGCTTTCCTATACTGTATCAACCCCTTGTAGGGTGCAAACCACATGTCGGGGATGGCACGTAAAGGGTTGTGGTAGTGTAGCACGTTTGTGTATTTGTGCATGTACACTTGCATCTCGGGTATTATCTCAATCTTTGTAGATCCATCATCAGAATAGAAGATGCCATTGTTATATCGTAGTAGCATGTAGCTTTCGGTGATTGCATCTGCCGAGTGTAAGTCAACTGTATTTGGGCCGATGTTGTACACAAAGCCTTTTTCATCTACAAGCCCTGTGCCTTCTGCACGGAATGTCTGTTCTCGGGAATCAACCATTTCGCCTACGCGCGCGGTATGTATTGTAATAGTGTTCGCTGTTTTGTTGAGCGTATCTATATACTGCCAGCTACTGTTGTCGTGGTAGTAGGCAAAGTATTTTATGATGTCTGTTGGCACAGGCTTAATTTCATTGTTTTGTTTTTTGCAGGCAACAAATGTGGTAGCCAGTAGCAGGGTTGTGAGGATGCGTTTCATAAAGTATGGTTATTTAAAGCTGTTGAAATTGTAGCCGATATTTACCTGCAGATTGATGGTGGTAAAGTCATTGCCATAAAACCTATATGCACCCGATAGCCCTGTGCTGATGCGCCCCAAGCGATAGTTGTAGCCTGCCTCTGCTACTGCACCCATTTCTATGCTGCGCTTTTTTACTGGTTCTATCCAGCCACACCCGTCTATACCGGTAAACGTGCTGTAGTCAATCTCATAATCACCTATCAAGCCCCACGCAACAGATGGGCCGATGCTGCCAAAGAAGTCATGATGCTTGCCTGCGTGCAGCGTGTATGTAGGTGCTGCATCAATCATATTGTAGTTGATGCGGAAAGATACAGGGTTCATCAGCCCATAATCTACCGCATAGCCCAGTTTGCCTTGCAATTCTGTAGATGAATAGCTGCCAATTCCTGAAAGGTCTATCCAGCGTTGATAGTTTATTTTGATGCCGATGTTTTTATAGATACTATGCTGCACAGATGCACCCAGATTGTTTAAGGGCATTGGAGCAATATATTTATCATACAGTGCATTGGGTGCGCCGAAATTGCCTGCCTGCAATTGTACACGTGTATTGTACTGCGCCATAGCACTTGTGCATATAGCAGCCAGTGCAAGGGTAGTGAGGAGTTGTTTCATAATACTGTTATTTAAAGCTGTTGAAATTGTAACCGATATTCAGTTGCAGTGCATAGGTGCTGAACTGCTTGTTGTAATACCTTGCAGTGGCAGATAGCCCCGTGCTCATGCAACGCAGATAGTGGATGTTGTAACCCGCCTCTGCTACTGCGCCCAGATTCATGAGGGTGTAGTCTTGTGTATTGGGAAAACAATCCCAGTCTCCCGACGGACGATTAATGAGTACATCTGCCGAGCCGCGCGCAAAAGATGCGCCTATAGCGCCATACACCTCGTGCCTGCCAAAGCGCTGGCTGTAGGTAGGCGATAGCTCTACCATATGATACCAATTTCTGGATACGATTGTGCCCATTGGTGCGGTGTCCATATCTACATCGTTTTCTACACCACGGCGACCGGGGAAGCCAACACCGTTTGTCAGCTCGCCAAACGTCTCCCAACGGGTGTGCGACAGCTTGAAGCCTATGTTTTTATATATACGGTGGCTGAATGAAAAACCAACGGAATTGTATGCCGTATTGAAAAGCTGCAAGCCGCCCCGCGCCTGCGGACTACCGAAGTTGCCAAGCTCTAATTGTACACGGCTGTTGTACTGCGCCATAGCGCCCGTACTAAGGGCTGCTAGGGCAAGGGTAGTGAGGATTAGTTTTCTCATAGCAGATGTAGTTAATACCAAATTAACCAACATATACAAGAAAACCAAAATGATTGCTTTTGGTTAATAAGGGGATGAAAAAAGCCTCCCGGTGGGGGAGGCTTTTTTGAAAAAACTAAGGCTTGTTATTTTTATAAGGCAAATCGAAAACACCGTCTTTGATGATTAAAGTATCGCCGAAGCCCTGTGTTTGTGGAGACTTGATATTCATTCTGTAGAGTACCAACGAAAATCTGCCTTTCAGTCGCTTGGCTGTTTCATCATGGCTATCTACGTATAGCATGTTTCTGCTATCGCCGTCCAATACATTGTAAGAGTTCTCTAAAATATCATCATCTGTCAGATGAAAGATCGCCAAACAACTATCGCCAGTGCGGTCTTTATAGTTGGTGCCCCATGTATTTTCGAAACGTGCATATATCGGTTGCGATTTTAACTGTGAATTAATGCGTTCTATATTGAGTTGTTGCCTACTTAAGCCGCCTTCTATAATATTAATAGATAAAGAAACCCTGTTGCTGTATTTGTAGTCTATGGAGTAGGCTGATTGGTTACCTACCCATGTTTTGCCGTTAATGGTGGCACTTGCTGTGCCGTTTGCCACAGGGGGAGTTACTTCTGGGTCTTTGCGGCAAGCACCCAACAAGAGTACCGACGCTGCTATTGCAAGGAGTTTTTTCATTTAGATTTAGGTTAATACCAAATTAACCAACATATACAAGAAAACCAAAATGATTGCTTTTGGTTAATAAGGTTGTTCTGTGGTATATTTACCCGTCCTATGTCCTACATGCGCGAAAAACTTAGAATCATATTCCTGCCGTACCTGCTTGTATTTGCAACGATACTGGCGCTGATGGTTGGTGCCAAATGGTATATAGAAATAAAGGAGAGAATACTATTGCTCAATAACCTGAAGTTTGACATCGAGATAACTGCCCTGTTGGCGATAGTGCTATCTGTAATAGTGCTGAACAAGCGCATGAAGATATTTCGTTTCACAGGCAAGTATGGCAAGCCGGTTAAACACGGTCGTTACTACTATTATATTTTCATAGTGCCCTCTATTGTAGTGCCTGTAAACTTTGCACTGAACTATGTTGGTGCTGCGTGCTATGGATTGGTGCATGTGAAATCTGCAAATGAAATAAAAAATCATAAACGCCTGTCGAGGTACTATGCTATAGATACCATGCAGGTAGATGTGGCTGTGCCATTGATTGGATACGACGATTATATTGAAGGTGGTGGCAGGGGCTCTTCTACGAAAGCGCTGGTATATGTATGCCACGCACTGCTGCCTGTGGCACACCCCGATAGTGTGTACACAAACCAGGTATGGTTAGGACTCTATTATAAAGAGCGACTGGGTACTACCAATAGCGGCTATGTGCAAGAACAGGTGTTTAACGCATTTGCGGCCAATAGCGAGCGGCGTATTGCCAATGCCAACGAGGATATAGGCAATCCTGTGTATTACGAAAACCCGCCCGACAACAGCCTGCGCAGAAGATTCCTGAGCCTGATACCCCACGAGTATAAAATGCCTGATGAAAGAATAGCCGTACTGTGCCCGCGCTACCAACCTTTTGAAGATAGGGCAAAACCCAATGCGCAAGGCTTTGCGATAAGCACTGCTATAGCGTTGTTTTTCATCTTCATGATGATAGCCAGCACGCCTGTAGTACCTAAGCGGTTGATGGAGTATGTGGGTGAGGTACGCGCCTAAGAACAATATACAGCATAGCCCAGGCACTGGAGGTATCTATGAGTGAATTGCTGGATGTGGAGTAAATAAAAAAGCCTCCCGGTGGGGGAGGCTGAGTGAATTAGCTTGCATGGATTCTCATTATTGCCTTTCTAAAAGCCTGTTCTAAATTGTTGAACAGTTGAATTTGCTTCATGTTGAAATCTAAATCTATTTGAGTGTAGTTGCTGCCCATCAGAGGACTATCCGTAACAAAATTCCAGTAGTTATTATAGCAATTCTGTATTTCATTATAATATAACCCATGGTTGCTGCCGAATAATTGTTCTAAGTATACATCTAAGTTGTAGAGTTTGTTATCAGCATCTTCGAATAGTAGGTTGACTGCGTCTTTGTCCAGTGGCGAGATAACACCAGCGCTATAGCAAGCCGATAGTTTTTCCTTTATTTGCCTGATTGATGATAATGTGTTTTTACAGTCATCAACTACTTCATTTTTTTGGTCTTTATGTTTATCTAATTTACTATTTATTGCATATGGAATCCATACTGCAAGACCAATCGTTAATGCGATATTAGCTACCTCAGCTATCGTAACTTCTTTTTTCCAGTCAATAAATGGAAAATTATCTATGGAAAATCCCATCAATGCTGAGAATATAATAATAGCTATTAAGCCAAGAATACGGGCTGGGTTCATGGTTTCTTGGGTCTGCTTTTTGGGTTTTTAATCTCCTCTTCAAATTTCTCAATTTTGGTAGGACTACTTGATATGAAGTTAATATGTCTTAATACTAAGGCTGCTGTTTTCTCCATAGAAAGAACACCGAAAGAGCCTGAAATAAACGATGATGGATAACCAGTCACACCATCAAGTTCTATTGATAGAATATATTGGTTATTAACCGCACTCTCGAATTTTGGTCTCAATAGGGTGTCCAAGAATAATTCACCAGAATAATCACCTTCATAGACGTATCTAGCTCCAGGTCTTTTAGTGAAGTCTTGAGCAATATTAATGTTATCTCTAATTTCCATTTGTGGTGTTATTACAAGTTTGACAAAGTTCAAAATAAAAAAATGTACCGCGAAATTTATTTTCTAAACCTTCATAAATGTTGTTTTTTAGGTCTATTTTAACATCGTTTGAGATAATAAAGAATTTTTTAAAACAGTCTAGTTTAGACGATTTGACTATTTGAGGTATTCCTTTGCCTCTTATAGAGTTATCTTTCTCGATTCTTGATCCAATCTTGCCGGATAAAAGTTCTTCAACATAGTCAACATTCTTTATTAGTTTTAGAGACTTTCCTATAGCTTTAAAATAGTTTCTAACATGTATACTCTTAAATATTCCAACTCCTAAGTCAACAAATGTTACACATGTTTTTCCGTTTTCATTACTAACATATAACCACCAATTTGACACGGCAAACTTTTCCATATCTGCGTGATGAAGAGTGTTTGACATAAGCTCAATAAATATTGTGTACACTGCGTCAATTTCATCGTCATTTAATTGTTGTTTGTTTAATATAATATCAATTGCAGAACCAGCAATGTCAGGTTTAACAATTTTGCTAGTCTCTTTATGCATGAGGCTATTTTCATAAGACCTGACTGGAATCTTGCTTTTAACGTAATTGTAAAATCCAGATTCAACAAACTCCTTTCTTAATCTAATGTCCTTAGGGGCATTCCCTTTTACGATAGTTTTATGGTTCCAAAGAGGATTTGTTATAGTTGAAATAACTAATGCGATACTATCTGGAGTCATTTTAGTTATTCTTGAAATGTCTAAGTTTATAGGCTTTCTATCTTTTATAATTTTTCTACTCTCATGCAGGTATGAGAGCATTTTTTCTGTATTGTTAATTAGGCTAAAATTCTTTGGAGCAACATGATTTTTTGTTTTTGTTTTGTCTTTCTTTTTTATCTCTTTAACATCAGATTTAGTCAGCCACCTAAAAATTCTTTTCTGTCTGGTTTGCTGATACCTTTTTCTAGATCTCTTTAACTGGTAGCGCTGCCTAGCTAGTTGATGGCGGCGATATTGGATGATTTTATTGCTTTTCAATGGATGCGTTGTTTAAGGATAGATTCAATTGATAATCAAAACCTTAATATACATCGTGTTTTTGTTATTGTCAACTGTTGTTGTTGCAATATATTGGACAAAAGTACAATAATTATCTATTTATAACAAAAAAAATATTTTTCTGTTATTTTGTGTTATTGAAAATGATTCAATATTTGTTCGCAGTTGCTAAATAGTAGCAATACTGTACCATTTCTGTTTTTAGAGTTAATACTAATGAAAAATAATCTAACGAAATGAGTGGTTAGGCAGCTCATGTTGTCTTGAGATTGCTTCGTGCATATTTGCCTTCGCAAATACTCCCTCGCAATGACGGGTGGTAATGACGTGAATGAGTAGGCTTGCGGACGCTGAACGGTGCCAACGCCTTTGTCGCACGATAGTAGTACAGGTGGTGGCTGCATGGTTCAAAAACAATCGGGTTCGGCATCTTCAAAGCGCATGGTGTGCCCGGTGAAGCGGAGGGGGATATCCATCGTCTGGCCGTTGCGCCATTTGCATACCATCAGCAGTGCCTGGTCTTCGGTGCTGCGCCCGTCTTCTGTGGTGCGTATGCCTGCCTGCCAGTCGCGGTGGAGGAGCATCACGGCATCGGCATCCTGCTCTATGGCGCCACTCTCGCGCAGGTCGGCAAGGGTAGGGCGTTTGTTGTGGCGGTGTTCGCTCTCGCGGTTTAGCTGGCTGAGGGCCAGTACAGGGATGTTCAGCGTCATGGCGGTTATCTTCAGCGCACGGCTGATGGCGGCTATCTGCTGCTCTCTGGGGCGTTTGCTGTCGGCGTGTTCCTGTATCAGTTGCAGGTAGTCAACAATCAGCAGGTGCAGGCCGTGGCTCTGTTGCAATTGCTCGGCGCGGCTGCGTATGTCGTGTACGGTCAGTTGCGGGTCGTCGGCAAAGAAGATGGGCAGGTGTGCCAGCAGGTCTGCGTTGTGTGGCGATTTCATAATCACACCATAGCTGATGTTTTTCTCCTGTGCCAGCATGCGTGCATACACCTCTGCCGATGTCATCTCCATAGACACCAGCGCTGTGTGGTGTCCCTGCTTGGCTGCCTGCAGGGCTATGGTGGCTGCCAGTGCGCTCTTGCCCACAGCGGGGCGTGCGCCCAGTACTATCAGGTGGCCGGGTTGCAGCCCGCCGTTCAGGTCATCTATCATACGTATTGTTGTAGAAATGCCATGTTGCTTTCCGTTGGCGGCGGCCTGTACCTGCTCCTCCAGCCGTTGCGCGGCGGTGCCTGCGTTTATCCATGTGTTTACATTGCGTATGCTCAGTGCCTCGCGGATGCCCTCCTGCAGTTGCTGTGCGGTGGTGCTGATATCGTCTGTGCCGTTGTAGGGTGTGGCGGTCAGTTGCAGCATCATGCGGCGTGCGGCAAGGTCGCGCAGCAGGGTGCACCAGTTGGGCAGGTGGCTTGCCAGGTGTTTTTCCTCTGCCAGTTCGGTAACATACATGGCGGTGGGTACACCGTCCAGCGTCAGCACGCCTTGTGTATATAGCTGCGCGGTGATGCTGAGTGCATCTACCTCGTTGCCCTGCTGCCAGTTGTGGTGCATGGCTTTGTACACTGCCAGGTGCGCGGGTTCGTGAAAACAGCCTTCGCTCAGCAAATGGTACACGGTGCTGAAGCTGTGCGGGTGCAGGATGCAGATGCCGAGCACGCCGCGTTCTATATCGGGGTTGTAGTGGAGGTATGGTTTGATGCCGGGTGTGGTCATGGTGTGTTTAGTTTTTATTGTTTTTTTTAATCGTCATTGCGAGGAGGTAACGACGAAGCAATCTGGTGTCGTGTTGTCTATATTTCGTAAGTGTTCACTTTTTTCAGGCTTTAGTGCTGTTCTCATCTTTCTCTTTCTTTTTGCTTGTCCAAAAAGAAAGAGAGAAAGAAAAAGGACCCCCTAAAACCAATGCTCCGCATGTTTTAGGGTTAGCTCTACGCTGTTGTTACGCGGAATACGCATTGAGCGTGGTCAGTGCTATCGCACATGACGGTGCTATGGGGCAGTGGTAGTTGGTTTATCATTCATATTGATGGCTTTTGCTTTTTTAGTTTTTCTTTTTCATTCTCTGATGACTTTTTCTTTTTACTTTTTTTCTTTTTACTTTTTTATTTCCATCTTGTGGGATGCTTACTACGCAACTGGCGATATTGATTTTCGGGTACTTGCTGCTGCTGGCAACTGCGGTATATTGGCTGCATTGGCTTACGGCAAGGCATGGCCTCAAATGGCGCAACTGGTACACGGTGCTGCGCATTGTGTGCCTGCTGTATGCAGCGCTGTATCTGGTGCTGCCCGCTTTTGTGCGTGTAGAGGGGGTGATACAATACCTGTCGCTGGGGGTAATGCTGGCTGCCGTGGTGAATGTGGAGCATTTTCTGTGGCATCCCAAATACCCGCGCATCGTGCGCAGTTTGTATGCACTGCTGTTTGTGGCAGAGCATTTTATGGCTACGTTTTTCTTCACCATCATAGTGGCGGGCTGATGCATCTGATTGCTGTAATATTGTAGTATGTTCTTCTACTTTGTATTCCCTTTTCTTGCCGTATGCGGTGGCGCCATATTGGCTGCTGTGTTTTATCATAATATGCTGGTGCGTTTCGGCTTGTTCAGAGGCAGGTTTCACGAACGGAGCGGTATCGTGGCGTTGTTGTTCACGTTTGTGTTTTTTGTTTCGCTGTTTATTGGTAGCGATACCTTGCATGCTATAGCTTCTTTGCTGATGCTGATAGCCAATGTGTCTAATCTGGAATATGCCATGTTTCATCCTGCTTTTTCGAAAGGCAGAAAAATTGGGTGGACTATATCTTTTCTGATAGTACAAAGCATTGCTTTCATTATGATGCTTTCGGGTTTCAATAACTTGTGGATGATACATTGATGCATCTCACTAATTATTTTCTTTCTGTAATATTGTGCTATGGGCAATGAACAATGGCTGCTGTGGCTGATACTGTATATGCTGGTGGTGCTGGGCATTACCCGCCTGCTGCATTGGGTGCTGCTGCGTACGGGTGCTGATGATAGTGCTGTGTATCGCGTGGTGCGTGTACTTTGTGCTGTATGCGCGGTGGCATATCCTGTTGCATTGGCCTTCCCTTTGCAGGATGCTATGCTGAGTAGTGCATCGCTGGTGGCAGTGTTTACAAGTATGGTATGTATAGAATACACTGCATGGGGCAGGCGCATGCCGTGGATAGCGGGTATACTGCTGACGGTGCTATTGCTTTGCATTAATATGGTTGCTGTGTTTTTCTTTGTCATGTTTTCCGGTGTTTGGAGGACATAGTGTTTTCTCTCTTTCTTTAAATTACCCTACAAGAGTGTTTGCTTTCTTTTAATGCTTTAGTACTGTTCTCATCTTTCTCTTTCTTTTTGCTTGTCCAAAAGAAAGAGAGAAAGAAAAGGACCCCCTAAAACCAATGCTCCGCATGTTTTAGGGTTAGCTCTACGCTGTGGTTACGCGGAATAAGCATCGTGCGTGGTCAGTGCTACCGCACATGACGGTGCTATCTGGCTGTTGTACTTGTTTCATCTCTGTTATCTATAGATATATTTTCAATAGTGCTACTGAGTTTATTTACTAATCTCGAATCAACTAATCAAATACCAACCAACTAACCACTCTTCTTCACCAGATCCTCGGGTTTTATTTTGCCGCGGGCTATGGCCAGTTGTTCGTCTATGATGCGGCTGCGTTCCATTTCTTCTTTGTGGCGGCGCAGGGCTTCTTTGGCGCTAATGCCTACAGGGGCAGATGGTAGCTGCCTGCCTTTGTACTTGCCGCGTTGTGGTGTATTGTCGGTTAGCGGATTGTAGTGCTCGGGGTTCTTAGACATATCCTGCCTTTGTATCCAGTTGTTGAAGTGGAAACGATAATCGCGTTCGCTCTTTACATGCTCGCCACCATAGCGCAGCCATTTGTTGAAGGCATCGAGCCACAGGGGCAGGTGTGCTTCGGTTTGTATCCTGCCGGGGCGCAGGTGGATGGGTACGAAGTGTACAGTGTCTGCCAGTGCGCGTTCTTTCAGGTCGTCGAGCGATGCAAAGGGTA
Source organism: Chitinophagales bacterium (assembly GCA_017303395.1). GTDB lineage: Bacteria > Bacteroidota > Bacteroidia > Chitinophagales > Chitinophagaceae > Polluticoccus. The sequence continues at coordinate 153,048 of JAFLBN010000005.1, read as the reverse complement.
GGGGTGTGTTGTTGTTTACATGCTGCTCCGTAGCGATAGCGTTATGGAGCGTTGCAGCAGGAGTAGCAGTATTACTCGTGTTATGTAATACTACTTCTTCTCTACTCTTTTCTTCTGTTCTGTTTTCTTCTCTTTTCTTCTCTGCTACAATTTTGGTTGGCTGGGCTATAGCTGTTGCATCCGTATCTGTTGGCTCGGCTACAGTTTTGCCATGTTTTACAGCAGCACCTTTCTTTCCACGTTCACTCAGCGATGCTCTTTTTTCTTCAAGTGGTTGCATTACATCTATCAATGCAGGGCACCACAAATGGGTATCATCGCACTGCAACAGGTGAAATTTATTGATACAATCGTTGATGAATCTTTCCAGAAAGTCGTACTCGCAGCGCATATCGTCTGCCAGTTCTGTATAGGCAAATTCGTCTGTTATATCCAGTTTGTATTCTGGCTGACTGCACAGTATCTCCTGCAATATCCACCAATAGCCATAGCCCGCACCGCCGTATGTGTTGAAGAGTGCTTTCAGTTTTCTGTTGCTGCGTGGGTTGGTTTCGTGCGGAAACCAGGGCGTGAATTTCTTACTCATAGTTTTCAGGTTTTGGTTCGGTTGTGTTCTTATTAATTGTTATTCTGATGTTATAGGTTGATGAATATTTTGTTGTACGGTGGCAGTGGGGCTATTTTAGCTATGTTAACCAAAAACACCACTCATCATTGTGTCCATTGCCCAACGTATATATGATGGTATGACAAGGCCCATGCGCCTGCTACACCCCGCTACATACCGTGCGTATGTTTTGCAGGCCGTAGCATTTGTGCAAGAACGCAGATACCTGCCGCTGAGCCAATACCGCAAATACCTGACGCCATACCGCATCTTATTGCTTTCCATGGCGCTGCCTGTAATTCTCTTTACACTGCTGAAGCTGCCATACAGGCAAGAACTGGCACTGGCATATATACTGCTCACCGTGCTTACTTTTGTGGTAGAGGTGATGCTTTTTGCTATGCAGTTTACCCGCAGGGAGAGTGTGTATATAGAATTGCTGCTCATGATTTTGCTTTTGCCTTTCGGGTATATGATGATGTAATAATCGAGTTATCGCTCAATCATTTTTGATTCTATTCACAATCCGCGTCATTGCGAGCGTTAGCGTGGCAATCTCACGGAATTCGTTGTCTGCTCTTCACGAGTAGTTGTCTCTCCGATGTGCTTCAGTGCTACTATGCTGCCAGGCTGTATGCCTTGATGTATTTATGATGCGCACATGACGGTACTATCGGGCCTATTCTCTTTTAATGTGCGCAATAAACATTCTCATATAGCGTTGTGTTTTCATGTTATTAGATTTGTTACAAGGGTTGCTATGGCTGTCGCTTATTTTTACATCGCTGTTGCTTCCATTCATCATTGCTGTTGCATATCATAAATACAGGGCTGTTATTCCATTTTCTATACCGGTTGAATATCGTCGCATTATCAAGATTGCCGCATTTGTACTGCCTTTGTGTGGTTGGTGTATCGCAAGCAATTATCCCCAACCCCCTGTAGTGCTCAATACTATTGGCTATCTGGCAAATGCATTGTGTTTATCAATTATCGTACATAGGGTGCAAACTATTACGAGTGACAAAATTGGGTACACAGTCGTTATCCTTTTTTATTATGTCACGAACCTTGCATGGCTGACGGGTTACCTGGATGTATAGGCTGACTAAAACAGTCCATCACTATCGTATGGCGGCATCGTTAATACAATAAACATTCATAGGCAGCGTTCTATAGTCAATTATTGTTTTTACATGGATCTGGATTTATTACAAGGGTTATTAATCATCTTGACCTGTGTTTCTGTATTGTTACTTCCATTCATCATTGCTGTAGTGTACCATAAATACAAGGCAATCCTGCCATTCTCAATACCAATAAAATATCGTCGCATTGTCAAGGTTTTCGCTTTTATATTCCCTCTGTGTGGTGTTTTTATCACATGCAATTACTCTCCCCCACCTGTTCTTCTCGGTGCTATCTGCTATCTCGTCAATTCACTTTGTTTGTCGGTCATCATAAATCGGGTGAACTATATTACGAAGTACGAAATGGGGTATTCCCTTGTTATCTTCTTTTATTATTTCACCAGCTTTTTTTGGATGGCTGGTTTTGAGGATATGTAAGCCAATAATCGCCATCACGCTGCTGTCTTTCGTAACTGAATCTTTCTTGTGGTAAAGAGTTGCTTTAGTTCAGGTGCATTGTCTATGCGTTCTTTATTTTCGTTGTATAGTTGCAGTAGTTCTTCTTCAGTGGTACAGCTGCCAACAGCTTTTGTCAGCCCTTTCATGCCGAGGAACATCGAAGTAGGTATCCAACCTCCTCCGCCCCCTGTAGGGGGAACTGCACCTTCTAATAGTTGCCAATCTATCGCGTTGTCTTCTTCCCCCTTCAGGGGGTTAGGGGGTATTTCTGTTTCGTCGAGTATGCCTAGCCCCAGCAAATCGAGCGTGGCACGGCGCTTGGCTTTTGTCTCTGCCTTCATCATGGCATTGCATAGGGTTTCACCCTTCAGGTTGATGATGGGTACGGAACCGAGGCTTTCTGTCTTACGGCCATCGGGGGTAGATGCCTGCGCGGTTACTACATAGCATCCGTTTACGGTTTCGCGGCTGCGTATCTCGTGGCTCACACGGTGCAGTTTATTCAGTTGCTGTGCACCACCACGGTCGCAATACATAATCTCGCGCCCGTGCAGACGTAGTATACGGAACGGTTGTGACAATGGGTCGAGCCCCAGCTTGTCGCACACCTGGCGGTAGTAGTCAACCTTCTGCACCGGCGATAACCTGCTGATGTCGCCATGTATAAAGAGGGTGGATATGATATCTGTTTGTTGATGGGTTGATATGTTTTGTTCTTGTTTCATGTGCTGTGTCTTTTGTTTCGTCTATGGTTCTTGGTTCTTCAATAATAAAAGCTCCCCTCCTGTTTTTAGGAGGGGATATTGATGAAAGCTGCGTAGCAGGCTTTCATCAATAGGGGTGGTAGGCTCGCGCAGTGTTGCCTATCGCAAGTATTTACCACCTCCCCCTCACTATCGTTCGGGTACTGCTATTCGTTTCTGATTGTCTGTTTTATAGGTACTCATGAAATCGCTTCGCTAAGTTCCTAATAATAGGAGGAGAGCTTATTGTTTTATTCCCCCAGTAGCTTATAGAGCAGTTTGTGTTTGCTGCGTTGGCTTTCTGCAAATGCGCCTAGGTGGAAGCAGGCATAGGCCAGTTCGTTGGCATTGGTTAGTGTGGCAGATATGGCTGCAATGGCATCGGGGTAGGTGCTGGTTTCTGCATGGCACTTGTCCATCAGTTGGTCTATCTCCGTTTCTCGCTGCTCTGTGATGCTGAGTGCACGTGCAAAGCTTTCATCATTCGTCTGTACAGATTGTACGTTGATACAATTATTCATGTGATTGTTGTTTTATAGTTTATTTGTTGTTTATGACGCAGTCTTTTGTATGCTTACCCATCACGAGTGTTTACTTTCTTTTGCGGAAAAGAAAGTAACAAAGAAAGCCGCCGGGCATTAAAGACTGCCTAATGCCCGGTTGCCTCTCCGATATAGCAGCATTGCTACTGTACTGCCGGACTGTGTGCCTTGATGCACTTATGCTGCACACATGACGGTGCTATCGGGCTTTAGGATGTGTTTTTTCTTTTTTAGTTTTTCTTTTTTGCTATATAGGACGAGGCGCAACGGGTGTGTTGCGGCGGGTGGTTTGTTTAGCAGTTAAATCACGATAGCCAAATAATCAACAAACCTTGTATTGTTGCGCCCCGCTCTATACAGCTTTATATTTTTGCCTTAGTTAGTTTTGTTTGCTTACCTGCCGGTGGCAGGTTGTTTTCATCGATAAGGCATGGTACGATTGTGTGCGGCTGTGCATTACGCTGCAGCTTCCATACCGTTTACAGGGGCCGGCTGCGTAAGTGTGATGCGGAACGTGGTGCCATCCTGCTCCAGCTCTACATCATAGCCTTTCAGTGCCAGCTCTGCCAGTTTGCACACCGCGCCAAAGCGTGTAGCATATACACGTGGTGCACCTTTCTCATCGGCCAGGTAGGTATTGCTGCCACATACGGTGAAGCCGGGCATCTGACGCAGGCGCGTTTCTTTATAATCTATCTCGCGATAGAGTTGTTCTTTGATATTGACAGGCTCGTTGCTGTTGTCTACAAAGCGACGTACCCAATCAAGCGCCTCAGGATTGCGATAACTACGAATCCAGCTGCTGACACGGTTGTAAAAGATGTTCTCTTGCATATATCTGTGTTTTATTGTTTACTCGTTTGTTTATTAGTTGACTTGTTGATTCCTTTATTAGTTGCTTTGTTCACTCGTTCTAATCAACAAGTGAACCAGTCAACAGATCAACCAATCAACCTACACTCTACGATATAAGTCTTCAGCTCTGTAGTGCTGATGCCGTGCGGGGCATATATCCATTCGTAGGTGGGTTGTGTCTGGTGTTCGCCGCTTATCAGTTCGGTCAGGCACCAATCCAGCCGGCAGGTTTTGTACAACCATTGTTCAAAAGCTGCCCTGCTGATGCGCAGTGTTTCATTCTCTTCCATCTGCGGCAGTGTCCACTCTATCAATATGTGCGCGTTTGTGATACATATTGTTTCAAATTCTAAATAGTTTATTATCTTCGCTTCGTGTTTTTTATTTTTTGTTTTGAAAGGCCCGCAGTTTCTACTCCGGGCATTTTTCTTTTCAGGGATATCTGCTGCTAACACACCATACTGCCACGATGGGGCGCAATACATACGCTGCGCTGCCAGTGCCTCGCCGATAATGCTGCTTACTGCATCTGCCATACCGCCTTGCTGCGGAGAGTGAAACATTTGCTTTTGTATGATGTGTCGCATGGTTTAATAAATTTTTTAGTCGTTTGTATATACGCGTTGCTGCTTTATGCGGCCTCTACATACACGTGCATGTTTATTGCCTGCAGGTAGATGCGTAGTTTGCTGATGACGGGTGTGGTGGCTTCGCCTGTTTTCAGTACGCGGCTGATGGTGCAACGGTGGATGCCTGTTTTCTCTGCACAATCCTTGATAGCGCCGTAGGCCTCCAGTGTAGCACGCAACTGCGCGCGCTCGGTGATAGAAAATTTTTCGGTTAGCATGGTTATTTGTTTTAAAAGTTTTTATACATTTGTGCAACAGTGTAGCAACAATGTAGTTTCATTTGTACAAATGTACAGATATTGAACAATTGTCCAAATATTTTTTAAAGAATTTTTTTTGAGGATTGGCTGATTAGCGAATAGGCCGATTAGCAGATGAAGTAAAGACGGAAGGCAGGTAATAAAGTGTATGCAATCAGCTAATATGCTAATCATCAAATCAGCTAATTAAAAAAAAAACAACCCACGTTCTATGATACAATTACACGAAGGCGAGGCATTGCAGAATGCGGCCCGTATGAGCAAGCTGGGTGTACATGGCCTGGCAGATGCGATGGAAGTACCACGCAGCACGCTCTATTACAATTTTAAAAAGGAAAAGCTGGACGACGAGCTGAAAGAAAAAGCAGCCAACGTACTGGGTATAGACCCCGACAGGCTTTTTGGCGGCGTGTACAACCCCGCGGCAAACCGTATAACCGGCGATGCACTGCGGCGAATGAAAGCCTTTGGCGACGGTAGCATACCCGAAGGCATTCCTGTAGTACCCATCATGGCACAGGCAGGCTACAGCAAGCATTATCTGGACCCTACCTATGCTACAGAGCTGCAGCAGATGCACCTGCCCAACCTGCCATACCGTGGCGACAGGTATCGCGCGTTTGAGGTGAGCGGCGATAGTATGGAGCCAACACTGAAGGAAGGATTCCTGATGGTATGCGAAAGGGTAGAGCCTGAATTCTGGAACAGCACGGCACAGTTTTATATATATGTGGTGGTAACAGAAGACCGCATTATGGTGAAGCGCCTCTTCCGCAAAGACGACCGCACCTATGTGTGCATCAGCGATAATGAAGAATTCTACCCGCAGTTTACCCTGCCTATGAGCGAGATAAAAGAGCTATGGCTCGTAAAACGCAAAATAGACTGGGACATGCCACCACCCAAGAAGTTTGAGATAACGGTATAATTGAAGAAGAAAGTAGATAGTATAAAGTAGTAAGTCCCTGTCTGTGTGGCGGGGATTTATTTTTTTAATTTGTTATTTAGTTGTATATTTGTTTTCATAGTTCTTAAATTGAAAAACAATTGACATTATGTGTTAATGTTTGTATGTTTGGTGTATAGTCTCATATAAATGATATCACCAATAAAGCATTTAAATGTAGTTCAGATTATTGAAGAGATTCCTACAATAGGTAGTGCACCACTATATGTTTTATGCGATGATGGATATGACTATTACATTAAAACCACAAAGCCCCCACTGCCATATGTTGAGTTAATTAACGAGTTAATGTGTGGCTACATGCTTAAATGTTGGGGGCTAAGCGTACCTGAATTTGCAATTGCACGTGTTGATACTGATGTAGTAGATGCTTATGTGGCTGAAAAAGGAAAGCTATCAGATAGATATACTGAAAGTACAATTAAAGTCCCTTTTTTTGCATCTAGAAAGATAGGTTTGTCAAATAATTTAGAAGAGTATAATTCTAAACAGAATTTTTCCAAAAAGCATTTTGACTTATTTAGGGCGCCTTTAGACATTATTAAAATAGGGTTATTTGATTTATGGGTAGGTAATAAAGATAGAAAGCCCGAAAATCCCAATATTTTAATATCAGGTAACGATAGAGAACTGGAGTTTTGTCCAATTGATCATACTGCAGCTTTTGCCCATTGTGATAGATACATTAATATAAATGACCTCTTTCTTTTTTTAGAAAATAGATTTAGAATATTAACTATACCTTTAATTAAATCTATAGCTAATTTTGGACTTATAGATGATAATAGAGCTAACTTTGAGCAAGAAGTTGTAGATGGCATGAAACTTGCCGCAAATAGTTTGCAAGACATTTTTACCCAAATCCCGTTAGAGTGGGGTCTGAATAAGAAAGATAAGGCTAAAATAATAGAGGTATTGTCTGATAATGAAAGAATTAATAGAATTGCAAAGATTTATCTCGAGTATATAAGATGAGTAGTTATTATAGCATACTAAAATACGTAAATAACTCCCTAAGCGATGAAAATATTGCTATAGGATTAGTTGCTATTAGTAACGGTAAGGTTTTCTTTCAATTGTCCGAAAGGAAAATAGGTATATGCAAAAAGCTCAATCCTAAAGCAAATAGGTTAGTTGATTTCTCTTTAAAACAGTTTAGCAATTATTTAGAAATAGATAGGTGCTCTGATGATAGATTGTTTAGTTTTTCTAAAAGTGTTGACATTCAGTTTCTTGAAAGACTTCATGCATATAATAATGGAATATTGCAGTTTTCTAAGCCATCGTTTATTAAGGTAGTGTTTGATGATAATATTTTTGAATCATATTTTGAAAGGTTAATCAGTAGTAAAGTAGAAATAGATAATAAGGATAAAAAGATTAATACTCTCAGGAAACAAATTGAGCTTAAGATATGTCAACCATTACGCGATAAAATTGATATAGATTATACAATCAAGAAGAATATTTTACCTTCTTTGTTTTTTAATTTTACATTCGATGCAATTGGAGCGAATGGTTCAATTTATGCTGCTAGAGCGGTAGATTTCAATAAATACAGCACAACAGATCCTATTGAGAAAATATTAAGCGAGTACGAAAGTGTAATAGATAGATTAAACGAAAAAGCAGAAGACTTAGGCTTAAATAGCAATGGTAATCAGTACTTTTTAATCACAGAAAATTATGCTGGTACTAATAAAAATATGCGTGAGTTGTATGAGCTTATAGAGCATAACCAATTGCCAAAGTTTAAAAAGTTACAAGCTGATAAATCAGAATATTTCACTGATTTAGTAATAAGTAAGCACGCTAAAAAATTGTCAGAGCAAATAGAAATGAACTTCGAATAATTCATCCAATTAGGTGAATTATTGTAGCAGTATTCTAAAATCAATCTACTATAGAATTTTGGTTGCTTAATTTATCCTATAAGTCATCCAAAGCCTGTTTCTTAACCGTTTCTCCATTTATCTTGTCAACATAAAGTAATTTGACATAACAACGAATCACTCCATCGTGCCCGATTGATAATTGAATAGTGCCTTTCTCTGTTTCGTAAGTTGTGAAATAGTTACACCTGTCAAATTTCACTTCATACATTCTATCGCTATCGTCTTTGGGTTGAACAGTAGATTGGAAATCCTCTACAGTTTCTGAAGGGCGACCATATTTTTCTGTCAATAATTCTTGTAGGTTATAGTAGTTTGTTGAAAGCTCGGACCAAGTTTCACGCTCAGGAAATATAACAGCTATTTTATACACTATATCTTTTGCCTTGAGTGTAGAAACTCCGATGTGACAATTCTTATATGATGCAAATTCTCCATCCAGCAATGCCATGCCGCCTTTTGTGAGTTTATGAGTAAAACCCACAGCCTTCATCTTAGAAACATAACTGGCAAGTGTACCATCAATAGGTACTCCTTTAAATGAAAGGTGTTTTGATGCGTCAGACTTTACCTGTGCAACGGAAGTTAAAACAGATATAGCAAAGAATATTAAGGAGATAAACCGTTTCATAAGTAAAGTTTTCGGTGTTATGAATCTGGTACACGAATATAAAATATATCCTCCTTCAAAGAAAGCACTCAGCCCCCTCTTTCCTCATTTCGCTAATTCGTATTATTTTCGGGCGTAGAAATATTCTTTGAATGAAATACCTATTAACACTTTTTGCAAGCCTGTTTATTACCCATTCTTTTGCACAGTCCAGAGACCTATTTTCACTTGCGCAGGGCGATTTTCTGGGCATGAATGCGCTGTTTGATGAAAAGAGCGACATCTTTGGTTACATCTCGCTCTATAGCTACGGCAAGTCGGGCGAAAAGACGAAGAAGTTTGAATACGTGGTGATGGATAAAAACCTCAACCCCTTTGCCAACAATACTTTTGACGGCGATATTACTGCTGCCGATTATTCGGGCTACATCAGCTTTAATGGTAAGATAGTGCTGCGCCCTACACGTATAGATGCTACACTGCTGCCGAAAGAAAAGCTCTACACGCCATCTGCTATGGAGATAGATTTGAAAACAAATACCATCCGCAGAAAAGTTTTTTACGAGTTCGACCACGGCACTTTCAAAGAAATGTTGCAACACGATACCTGGACGCAAAACCGCAAGGAGGTAAAAGAAGAGAAAAGGAAAAACGGATTTATATACGATGCCAGCGTGTCTGAAATAAAAGAAGGTGGCTATCTGGTTCGCGATTATGATTATTATCAGCAGGAAGAATACTACAAGAATTGCCGCGTGATGCGCTACGATACTGCTAAAAAACAAATGTGGAGCTACGAGTATGGCAAAAACAACACTGATAGAGATTGGGAACACCTTACACTGCTTGACAAGAACGAGCAATACATCTTTGCATTGTTAAGACACTTTACACAATCTGTTGACAGCAGCAGGTTTTACCTTGTAGTACTGGATATGAAAACCGGCAAAGAGCTACATAAAAAATTGATAAACGCGCCATCAAAAGTGTTGATATGGATACAGTCTTTCTACACATACGGCTACGGCACGCTGGATAACAGCAAAATATTTGATGATAAGATTGTGATGCTGGGCAGAACAGGTAAACCATTAGACAGGTTTACTGGTTTTTGCAGATTGCTGATAGATAAAAACACTTTCGATGTAGATTATAAAACCATCACTTACGACGATGATTTTTCGCCGTATATACCTGATATAAACAAACACGGCCGTGTAGAAAGCAACTATATACTAGACCCGCGCGATATCTTTTTTATGAAAGATGGCAGCATCAGCATACTGTTCGAAAAGTATAAACCTTCTGATGGCTATAGCAGGCAAAAGACTACCGATATGGTGTATGCATACACCGATAAGGATTTTAAAGTACAGGGTGCACGCCTGCTGGAGAAACAAAAATCGCACTGGCAAAACAGCGACTACCTGTTTTCGCAATACCTGAATGATGGTAAAGATGTGGTCTTCTTCTACCGCGATTTGCAGAAGGATGCTGTAACCAGAGAAAAAAACTGGAACCTATTTATCAACACGCTGATAGATGGCAAGTTCAATCAGCAGGTGATACCCATATCATCGCCGAAGAACTATATCATCTTCCCGTATGTGGCAAAGCAGGGCTATATTATGCTGCAGGAGTATAACAAAGAAGCACGCTACAACCAGATAAGGCTTGAAAGGCTGAATTACTAAACTATCCTTTGGCGTTGTAATAGTTTTTTATTTTCTCCAGCTCTTCGGGCTTCAGGTTCCAGATAAAGTTCAGGAATTCCATATAGCTTTTAGTCTGGTCTTTGGGTGCTATTACATCTACATACTTGTTTAGCTGATAGGCTTTGCGGGCTTCGTATATTTTTTCAAAACCCTTGCCCAGCCATTCTTTGTATTGTTTATTATCGGGCGATGCCTGCAGCTGTACCAGCAGGTAGTACACAAACAAACCATAATACTCGTTGATGTACAGATTGGGCAGCCAATGGTTTTGTGCCAGTGTCTTCATATTGGTAAATGCTGCGGTAGGTGTAGCCGTTTTTGCATCTGCAGTTTCGGGGAATAGCTTGTTGATGTAGGCAGTGCGCTCTTTGCTTTTGGGGTGAGACTCGACAGAGTCTTTATCGAGCCGTGGCTTGTAGGCATTGTAGTTGTAGGCCGAGAAGTCTTCGCCCTGCAGCCATTTGTCGTTAAACGGCTGTAGCGGCAGGTTAAAGAAACGCTTGTACGATTCGGTCTTCAGCCCGTCGGGTTTAGTATCTTCAAACTTTTCCAGCATTGCCAGCACGCGTGTATATTCTGCGGGCGGGTAGCCAAGCTTGCGATACAGTATATAACCCGCAGAGTCGGCCTCCAGTTCGTGTGTGCGCGATAGCTTCAGCCCCTGGTATATGTAGCCGCGTACCAGCTCAAATGCACGGTCAGACCGGCCTGTGCTTACCTCCCTCAGTTGTTTGGCGGCCTCTTTCTGGTCCTGATTCTTTTTGTAGTGGTACTGAAATACCTGCATCGTGTGGCGCAGCATCAGGTGGGCTACCTCGTGGCATAGCACGGCAGCTATCTGCGCATCATTATCCATGTGTGCATACAGCCCTATGTTTACGTACACAAACTTATCGCCAACGGTAAGTGCATTGGGCATATCGCTGCGCAGCAACAGCACCTGCAGGCCTTTGGGTGCATCGGGGTGTTGGTTGCCAATGTTTGCAAGGGTTTGCTTCAGCGCGCTTACCACTACGGGTATGTTGAAGACGCTGCCGTTCTGTATCTGTTTGTTGATGCTGGCAAAGATGTATTTGTAGTTTTCCTTGTAGTAGCGCAGCAGTTTTTTATCATCCGTTTCCTGCTGTAGTGCCTCCAGCAATTCCTCGTTGCTGGCAGTATAGAGTTTGCCAATCATTTCGGTAAACTCCTTGTCATCATTGCTGATGGCCAGTTGCTGTGCATGTGTGGTAGAACAGCCGAGCGCAAGGCACAAGGCCAACGCCCATGCTTTACCGATAGTAAAAAAGCCCGAACCGATACGCGAGCCTGTAGGGTGCAATATATTAACAGCCATAGGTAGAAATAGGCTTGCAAGATAATGATTTGGGGTAAATGGGGGAGAGGGCTATGAGCGAGATAAAAGAGTGACTGCTCGTAAAATGCAAAATAGACTAGGACATGCCCCCTAAGAAGTTTGAGATAACTGTATAAAATTAAACTCCCCAGCGTTGGGGGAGTTTTGCTTATTATGTCGGAAAATGAAAATAATTATGGAGTATAATTATAGTAAATAATCCACTCCCTTAATGATTTTACTAAAGCGTGCATCATTGTCGCAGGGTTGCTGTTAATAGGGGGCTTGCCGTTATGATGCATTATTAACTGTTCTGCTCGTTCAGTCGCATTTGTTTCATTTCCATGTGAAGATAAATAGGGTATTATTTTTATATTGCTATGTCCATTATCAATTACCTGAGATCCAACTATTTGGTTAATACTGTCACGTAACCTATCATATATTTGAGCTCTAGTTAGTGGGGTAAATGCGATATCTTCAAAATGCAACAAGAACCATAACTCAAATACCTCGTTACTCCAGGCAATTTTAAAGTTGTTATCATCTGCTGTTGAAAACGCATTATTAAATCGATCAATTCTCGTTTGATTTTTGTCCGCATCGTCTTTGTCAAACACAACCCAGATCTCATCAATTTCACGATTGGTTAAACCTGCTAATTTTTCACGTTCACGTATTGCAGCATTTACAACTCCAAGCGGATCTAAACCTGAACCTGCAACTTCAAGAAATAATGTGTGTTCTGGAAATTGGTTTTTAAAGGTTGATATGTATGTAGGTTCTGTATTTTGATCTTCACATACAATAAGTATGAAGTATTGATATTTTCGCCATTTCTCAATACGAGTTTCTGAAGCTACAATATCTCTATTAAAGCTACCTGTGGTTCCCTTCCTTGCCATTAGATATTGCGTTTATTATGGTGGTTAGTTCTCCTAAATATGGGATTGCTCCATATCGCCCTTCTAAATATCTTTTCTCTTTGTTTGTATCGAGTCGCTCCTTTTGGTTGTTTTCTGGATACTTAATATCTGATAAGGAGTAGATTTCAGTGGATTCCCATTTGTTTTTTTCAGTAAATAATATCTGATCTCTCCTAAGCTTGGAGTAAGTTAAAAGATTTGTATCATGTGTGGCAAATATCAACTGGGCATTATTTGGGTTGCTTGTTTTATTCAAGAATAGGTTTATAATATTTAATGTGATAATTGGATGCATTTTAGCTTCTATTTCGTCTATAACAAGTATTCCGCCTGTTTTCAATGCAGCAATAATGGGGCCACTAAGGTGAAATGATTTTATTGTTCCCTCGGATTCTCTGTCGTCTAGCTTCCATGATAATGTTGATGTTGTTTTATTTCCTGATGAATCATATAATTGATGTGTTGCCGCAACAACATAACCTTCTTTGTCTTTTAACCTGTTAATTAAATCTCTCTTCTGCTTTTCTTCAATACCTTCAGGTAAGTCATTTTCGTCAAACTTCTTTTTTGAAATCTCTAATCCAATTATTCCGAGATTTAGTTTTGTTATATAATTATTTATTGCAGATTGCATTTCGGGATCATTCCACATTTCTACGATACGTACTTCTTGCATTTCAGTATCAATACCGTTAAGATTATGAAACTTTCCAAACCACTTCATGATAGTTTTAGCCTCGTCTAGATTTAACATGTCACATGTAGATAAAAACAAGCCATTTGAACGTGTAGCTTCGATAGCCGCGTCTAGAATAGTTTTATTGCCCTTTAAACTACTCGTGGTCTCGATAGTGTCTTCTTCTCTGCCAAAAAGTAATAGCTCTCTACTTTTACGCTTTTTATATAGCCATTCTCTGGATATTTTTTTTTGAAAAAACTCGATTCCGTATCTGTATCGTGTGTCGTCTATTACAAATGTAATTTCAAACTTTGTCGGTTTTTCTTCGTATCCTTCTTTTAGTAGGAAGGGGTCATAAGGTAGGCTGGTCGTTGAGGAGGTTCTTGCAGATAAATATACCATTTTATCTAGCATTGCCATAGCAGCCAAAACATTGCTTTTCCCACTGCCATTACTACCATATATAGCATTGACATTTAATGCTTTATAGCTACCACTTTCTAAGATGTTCTCTTTGTATTCATCTTGACTTGTATTGGGTAATAGGCTTATTACCTGTTCTTCCCCAATAGAGCGATAGTTTGATACTTTAAATTCTATCAACATGATGTTTTATGCGAAATTTCTACAAAAGTAGCATAGTTTATCCAAAATAAACTGTTTATGTAGGTAATAACATTACAGAGTTTTAGCCGACTAGCTTTCGGTTACCCTAAATTAATAATTCGTGGTGCATTGACAGCCTTTGCTTTAGCTCCACCTTCGCCACCTCCATACTCTTGGCAAGTGTCTTAAAGCGCACGCCGTTCTTTTGCAGTATGGTAATGGTGATGGCGCCTGTTTTGCTGGTATTAATATCCTGCACATAGCCTGCCTTGCCTTTGTGTGTACCGGCTATCACTTTGCAATAATCGCCGTCTTTCAGTTTTGTTGTTTCCATATAGTGTTATCAATTAAACTTAATTGCATCAGCTCTATCTTCACCACCATCATGAAAGTGAAAGATAATGCCATCAGCTTCGGGGTATTCTTTCTTAATACGTTTGATTAATCTATTCCGAACGTCTTGGTATTGACCACTACCAACCCATGCAATAGTATATTTGCATGTACCTAAATACTTGTATTCTTTAACAGGCCTGCTGTCAATGAAAATATAGCAGCCTTGTACTTGTTCTACTTCTGCTGTGCTGTTTCGTGGTTCATAATTTGCGGTAAAAGAAACCAGCAATAGAAATATTATAAACAGAATGATGTTCCTCACAGGCAGTTAAGATTAGGTATATAAAAATACCTATTTTCTAAAACTATAACACACCCTCTACCACAACACCCCCTGCTTCGCCTTAAGCGGAGTGGGAGCAGCAGCATCGGTAGTGATATGAAATATATCGCTGTGGGCGTAGCGGGATGCTACGTGTACCTGCACATCGCCCGCATGTTGGCGGAAGAGGTTGAGCGCCAGTTCGGGGTTGTTGTTATCGCGGCTCAGGTGGGCGAGGAACAGGTGCGTCATATACTGCGGCTTGTGTGCCAGAAAGAAGTCGAGCGCCTGCTTGTTAGATAAGTGTCCGTAGCCGCTGCGTATGCGGTCTTTCAGGTGTTGCGGGTAGCGACCGTTCTCCAGCATCTCCTCATCGTAGTTCGATTCCAGATATGCCGCATGGCACACACGCATGTGCTGCGTCAGGTTATCGCACACCGCACCTATATCGGTAAACACACCAACGGTTATATCATTGTACGTAGCAATGAAGCTAAACGGATCTACCGCATCGTGCAGCTTGCTGAAGCCCGTAACACGGATGCCGTTTACATCCACCACCTCGCCATGTTCTATACGGCGGTATAGTTCGGGCTTAAACTTCAGGTGGCTGCTATAATGTGTCTTGTGGTTCAGGTACACAGGTATTTTGTATCTGCTGGATAGCAGTTGCGCACCTTTTATATGGTCTGTATGCTCGTGCGTTATAAATATGGCGCGCACTTTGTTGATGTTCAGTCCCATCTTATTCATCCGTATCTCCGTTTCGCGGCAAGAGAGGCCTGCATCTACCAACAGGGCGTCCTGCCCGTTGCCGATGTAGTAGCAGTTGCCATTGCTGCCCGAATTGATGGATGCTGTGTACAGTGCCATAAGAAGGTTGCAAAGTAACGATATTGTGCAGACATAGCCATGCAGGGTAGTGCGGTTGGCGCGTTTGTTTATCTTTACCCGCACATTATTGGTAAAAGATGGAGCACCTTTACATTGCTAAAGGCCTTGAATATGACGACCGGAGAGGCACAGTAAGATGGTGCCATCAGTGATACATTGGCTATTGCCAGTGGTTAGCGTTGGTAGTTGTTTAGTAGTAGTGCTTTTCTTGTTCCAGAATGCCATCTTTGTTGTAGTATCGCCAGATGCCGTCTCGTAATGATTTTTTGCGGATTGTCTTTTGCACTTTGGTAATTTGTTTACCTGTTGCAGGGTCTGTAACAGTAGTGCTATCTACCCATGTATAAGGCACAATAATGTATCTGCCTTCTTTTTTCACTTGGCCGTTTGTATGGTAGTAACGCCAGTGGCCGGTGAGGAGTATTTTTTTTGTATTGCCATTCACATGCCTGCAAGCACCTTCGGCAACAAGCTGTTGATGTTCGTTAAAGATTTTTACAGTTTGTTTTTGCAGGTCTATATGCAGTGTTTTGTTTTTGTCAAATTTGTAAGGCACGGATAAGGTAGTGCGTTCTGCACCTTCTTCCGTTATCAGAGAGTCTTTGGGGATAGCCTCCAGCGCCATTGCAAGAGAGTCTAGCTCTGTAGCTCGTACCGTACACGTAGCTGATAGTAAAAATAATATGAGTAGAACATAAGGCATGATTTAAAAGTAACAACAAGTGTAGTTTTAAGTTAATTATAGAGATTAAAATGTTTTAATCTCAGCATGACTAAACACTTGGTAATCATGCCACTGCAGCGGTGTGTGCACGCTGAAATGCTTGATGGTTGCGGCATTTCGCAAGCGCTTATTTCATGATGCAGGATTGTCGTATCATTGTAAACTAAAAATTTTAACCCCGCTTTAATCCTGTCTTAATCTCGTTTTAATCTCTTGTATGCACAAAGGAACGGTAACCATACAGCAAGCTATCCGTAGAGGAGAGACCGTTTTGGCAACACCTGCCATGTTGATAGTAGCTTTGTCTATACCCTTAGCAATATATTTATTTGCCAAAGGATCTGTATTGTTAACTTTTCTTGCTATTCCTATTGCTATTGTTTTTGTGTTTTTATACAGTGCACTGGCTACACCGCATTGGCGTATATGGGCGTACAGCCGTGTGGCAGATATCCACCAATTGCAACGTAGCGCAGAGATTAACGGATTGCTAAAACGAAATACAGCAACAAGAACAGGTGGTATCATGGGGGCAAAGGCATTGTATCAGTTAGGGGAGTTGCTGCAACGATTTGATGAAGAACAGGTGTTTGTAGATGATTCTTCTATTCCATCAAGAACAGATGTCAGCAGAGCTACATTTTTTAAGTCATCGCACGAAGTGTTGTTTACTCTTTGCGACGATGGCATTGAAGATATGGATGGTAAGCTATTGCCTTGGGATAAAATATGGAATGCACGGGTAACTATGACAGGTACATGGAGATATGTGTATGGTTTTCAGCCTGAGTCTTCCGGTTATGGTCCTGACCATTTCAGATTCGAAACGGAATATGGCAATACAGACTACCTGATTTCATCACTTGATATTGAAGCATGGAAACTCGACCTGCTCCTCTACATCTACCGCGGGCGGTATGAGGCGAAGCGGAACAATCCTCAACATTAATTCCCACCATTCACAAAATAAATTTTGCGCAGTCAAATGATTGCGTATATATTTGCAGTCAAATAGCTGCATATATGGAACTCAGACGAGATGTATTTCAGGCCATTGCCGATCCTACACGCCGCGCCATCCTTACGCTGGTAGCACTACAGGCTATGACGCCCACTGCCATTGCCGAAAACTTCGACTCCAGCCGTCAGACAATATCCAAACACATACAGATACTCACAGAGTGCGAACTGTTGCGACAAGAACAGACAGGGCGCGAGATATACTATTACATCAATGCAAAGAAGATGAAGGAAGTAGCAGATTTTATTGAGCCCTTCCGCAAGATGTGGGACGACAGGTTCAACAAGCTGGAGAGCATCATGAAACAACGTAAATCGAAAAACGCATAGCCATATGGAACAGAAAACAAAAATACATGCCGAAGACGGCAGGCAGGAACTCACCGTCACCCGCATATTCGAGCTGCCGGTAGATTTGCTCTTTCAGGCATATACAGATGCCGCGATTGTGGCAGAGTGGATGGGCACCAAAGTGCTGAAGCTGGAAAACAAAGCACACGGCGGTTACCAGTTTGAAACCACCGACCCGAAGGGCAATATACATCGCTTCAACGGTGTGATACACGAGATAGTACCCAATGAAAAAATAACCCGCACTTTCCAGATGGAGGGCACACCATTCCCTGTGCAGCTCGAGTTTCTGGAGTTTGAAAGCATAGATGCAGACAATAGCAAGCTGACCATGCACATTGTTTACAAAAGCGGCGAGTGGAGGGATAAGATGTTGCAGATGCCATTTGCATTCGGCATCAACATGGCACACAACAGGCTGCAGGAAATTGTTGACGAACTTAGATAATACCACATGACAAAGCGTAATAAAATAATCTACTGGGTGGCCACGCTGTGGCTATCGCTCGGCATGGTATCTACCGCCGTTGTGCAACTGATGAAGAACACTGCAGAGGTAGAGATGATAACAAAGCAACTGGGCTATCCTGTGTACATCCTCACCATTATAGGTGTGTGGAAGCTGCTGGGTGTGGTGGCAGTATTATTGCCGCGCTTTCCGCTGGTAAAGGAGTGGGCCTATGCAGGTTTTTTCTTTGCCATGAGCGGCGCTGCTATCTCTCACATCATCATGCATCACGGTATGGGCGATGTCTTTCCATCCTTGCTATTACTGCTGCTGACGGTAGCATCATGGTACTTTCGCCCTGCTGATAGAAAACTGAATTTTAATTAACTTCAATACTATGTCAAAAAACAAACTCACCGCATCGCAAAGCAAAGAACTGCTGGATATATTGAAAGCACGTTTTGAGAAAAATGCAAAACGCCACAAAGGCATTGCTTGGGCCGATGTTGAAAGCAAGTTGCAGAAACATGCAGACAAACTATGGTCGCTCAACGAAATGGAGATGACAGGTGGCGAACCCGATGTTGTAGGGCAGGATAAAAAGACGGGCGAATACCTGTTCTTTGACTGTGCTGCCGAAAGCCCTAAAGGACGTCGCAGTATTTGTTACGACCACGAGGCGCTCGAGAGCCGCAAAGAGCACAAGCCTGCCAACAGTGCCGTTAATATGGCTGCCGAAATGGGTATTGAGTTGCTGGACGAAGAACAATACCGCATGCTGCAAACCCTCGGCGTGTTCGACCTCAAGACATCGAGCTGGATACAAACACCCGAAGCCATCCGCAAGCTGGGTGGTGCAGTCTTTTGCGATCGCCGCTACGATACCGTATTCCTCTACCACAACGGTGCCGAGTCTTACTACGCAGCCCGCGGCTTTCGTGGTGTGCTGAAGGTGTAAGTGAATAGATGTGTTCATTTAACAATATGTTGAATGGCATAAAACAGATTTTTTAGTAACTTTATACTATGGGTATTATCACTAAGAAGAAAAGAAACGGAGGCGGTAGATCGAACAGAATGGCATACCTCACAAAACGATTAACTGCAAGTGCAGCTCAGAAAGGTTTTGAGATAGCAGCACAGGAAACCATGCAGGTAATAGGCTATAATGTAGTTGCAAAAGATGGCTGGGTGGTGAAGATAGATGAGAATGGTAATGTGATAGAAAGAATATCTGAAATCGTAGTATCAGGCAAGCGACGCAAAATTAACCTGGACTAATGTCTGAGACGCTCCGTATGCGGGTGTTTGCTGGTCCTAATGGTTCCGGTAAAAGTACAGTTATTAAATATCTGAAAGCATTACGGGTAAATAATCAGCCAATAGATTTTGGCATATACATCAATGCAGACGATATTGCCGTTTGTCTGACAGATGATACATTCTCTTTCAATGATTACAATATTGAAGTAACACGTCAGCAATTTACAGATATTGCATTGGCATCGGGTTTAGTTGGCGATGATTTCAATGAAGAAGCGTTTGGAGCGTCTTTTCGCTTCAGGGCAAATCGTATTCATTTGCTACATGCCGATGCGAAGGAGAGGCTTGCACAAATAATTGCAGATTTTCTACGCAAAACCTTGTTGCTGGCAGGTAAGAAATTTTCTTTCGAAACAGTTTTTTCTCATCATAGCAAGTTGGATATTATGAAAGAAGCTGTAGCAGCAGGGTACAAAGTGTATTTGTATTTCGTTTCTACAGAATCTGCAGATATCAATGTGTACAGGGTTTCGGCAAGAAAGCAAAAAGGTGGGCACGATGTACCTGAAGATAAAATAAGAGGCAGGTATCAGCGCTCGCTCGATTTGTTGTATGATGCCAGCCAGCTTGCGTATCAGGCATTTTATTTCGATAACTCGGAAGACGGGAAAACGGATGTGCCTATGTTCGCGCATTTCAAATTAGTGTCGGGCAAAAAGAAATGGGATGATATTGATGAAGATCAGGTCCCTGAGTGGTTTGCACGTTATTATTCAGACAAAGTATAGTAGTCGAAAGCCCGTAGTTAATCTCTCCTAAAGCTTTATTAATTCTCTGCAATAGCGTTTGTTTTGGTTTGGTTTTTGTATTGCAGTGGGTATGAAAATTGAAAAAACTTATGACTATGATGCACATGGCAGGCAGTATGCCCGCCACAGGCAAACAGATCCGCGCATAGCAGCGCAGGTACACAACGCACTCGGTAGTGCGCAATCCGTTCTTAATATTGGTGCAGGCGCAGGGTCTTACGAGCCTGATGACCGCTATGTAGTAGCTGTAGAACCATCAGCCGTAATGCGTGCGCAGCGCATGCAGCAGGGCAAAGTGCCCGCCGTGATAGGCTATGCAGACAAGCTGCCTTTTGACGACAATAGCTTTGATGCCTGTATGGCAATGGCTACCATCCACCACTGGCCCGATATTGCAGCAGGGCTTCGCGAAATGCGCCGTGTGGCCAAAGACACCGTAGTAGTACTTACGTTCGACCCATCGGCACTGAACAAGATGTGGAACGATTATTATTTCCCCGCAGTAGTAGCAGCAGAAAGAAAACGCTATCCTGAAATAAGTTTTATAACCGAATGTCTGGGTGCTGATAATTGTGAGGTGATTGAAGTGCCTATACCGCTCGATTGTGTAGATGGTTTTCAGGAAGCTTTCTATGGCAGGCCAGAGGCTTTTCTGGATGAGAATGTGCGCAATGCACAATCTGCATGGGGCTTTGTAGATGCCGATACCATAAAGCAACATGTGCAGCACCTGGCAGACGACCTTGGCAGTGGCGAGTGGGACCGCAAGTACGGACACCTGCGTACACAACCATTCATCGAGGGTTCTATCCGCTTGGTGGTTTACAGAAAGGGATAGTTTTTAGCTTTGGGTTAATTCCTCTTTTTAAGGTGAATGCAAAAACTTAAAAATGTTTAAAATTTAAAATGCAGTGTATGCTTTCTCCTTACCTTTAGCCCTCACTCTAAAAACACCGTACACAATGGCAGCAGTAAATGTTTACCTCAATTTTGATGGTAATTGCGAAGAAGCATTCAATTTTTATAAGTCGGTTTTCGGCGGAGAGTTCTCATATATAGGACGCTTCAGCGATATGCCACCTACAGAAGGTAATCAGATGCCTGCAGAGCATGCTAATCGCATCATGCACGTAGGGCTGCCTATCAGCAAAGAGACATCGCTGATGGGTAGCGATACGGGTGGCGAATGGGCATCGAGCTTTAAAGCAGGCAATAATTTTTCTATCTACGTATTAGCATCGAGCAAGGACGAAGCAGACAAATTGTTTGCAGGCATTTCTGCAGGCGGGCACGCTACTATGCCAATGGCTATGACCTTCTGGGGAGATTACTTCGGTATGTGTACAGATAAGTTTGGCGTATCGTGGATGGTTAGCTACAACGAGCAACAACAACAAGCTTAGTTCAAAAACATGAGTAATACGCAACGCCCCTCCGTGCAGAGGGGCGTTTGTTGTATGTGTATGTGCAATGAGATGTGGTTGACTACTGCAGGTGTTTTTGCAGCGCAAATACATAGCGGTGTGGTTTGTAGATGGCAAAGTAGCCATAGCCTGTTTGTATGTTCGTTGGCAGGTTGATGGGTTCGCCCGTCAGTTGGTTGATGAGGTAGCCTGTGCGCTTGTATGTTTGCAGGTATTTAAAATAGCCCTCGTCTATACGCGCCACCTGTACTATCAGCGTATCTCTCGGCGATAGCTTCAGGGTGTATTGTTGTGTCAGTTCGCCCGTTACATTGCTCTGTATCATTTCTATCTGCTTGGGTTCAAAGCCTGCAATGGCAGCCGTGTTTTGCGATGGCGATTGTGTGAAGAGTTTGACATTCTCCCGCAACTGCCTTGTGGTGGTATAGCCCATAAAATAGTGTGCACCTTTTTGTGCATCAGGTATTGTTACGTTTAGTTTAAAGAGGGTATCGCCGCTTTTATCGCCCATATAAGTAGGCACTACCTGCCCGCGTGTTGGTTGCGGCATATAGGTAGTGGTGGCAGTAGCGGTTACGCCTTTTCTGTAGTCTGCTACTTGCAGTGTATAGGTACTGCCTTCTTTCAGTTGCAGCCCTGTAGTGGCATACATGCCTGCCGATACTTTGGTCAGGTTGCGTGCTGTGCCGCCTGCTTCGCTAATGCTTACCATGCCGCTGTCTATCAGCATGCTTTTAGGTATTCTGGAATTGCTGGTGCTGTCATCAATATTCGTAATCGCATCCAGCGAATAGCCTGCCGATACCAGTAGTGTGCGGTCATCGGGCATGGTAGATGCTATCACGGGTTCGTCTTTGCGCTGTGGTATGTCTATGGTCAGCGGTTTTGGTTTGCGGCAGCTATACAGTGCAGCGGTAGTTAAAAGCAGCAATACTATTTTCTTATTCATAAAGATTATTGTTTACAGATGTATGTTGAGTGATGCAGCGGTGATGGTGCCAAACAGGCCGTGCTGCTGATATTTATAACTATTACTTTCTTTATCGAACACGCGCTGTATGCTGTGCGGCTGTGTACGGTTGAAGATGTTGTACACACTCAGGTGTGCATCGGCCTTCACACGTTTGCTGATGTTGAATTTGTATTGCAAATCGGCATCGGTACGGAAGGCTGCAGACATGCGCAGCTCGTTGCGACCTGTGTAGGCAGGCATGGCCTCAAAACCTGTGAAGCCGGGCTTGGGTACAATGTACTGACTTGTTTGCCCTGTAAAAGGTGCGCCTGTTGCATATACGGTTGTTGCGCTGATGCTCCAGTTTTTGTTGATGTCGTACATGGCTACTACAGACAGTTGATGACGGCGGTCGTAGCGGGCATAGTATTCTTTGCCCTTGTTCAGCGAATCGAAACTGCGATGTGCGAATGCGAGTGTGTAGCCAAACCAACCCGTCAGCTTGCCGCTTGTTTTCGATGCGAAGATTTCCAGTCCGTAAGCACGTCCTTTACCCTGCACCAGTTCGTCTTCATATTTGTCGTTCATCAGCATCTGTGCGCCTTCTTTATACTCGCACAGGTTGCGCATCCATTTGTAATATGCCTCTGCACTGATGGAGATGTCTGCATCTGCTATGTTGTAATAATAGCCTGCGCTTACTTGGTCTGATGTTGCAGGTTTGATGCGCTGTGTTGCAGGATACCACATATCTGTCGGCAGCATCAGCGAAGAGCCCGTTACCATGTGCATGTACTGCGCCATGCGTGTGTACGATGCTTTCAGCGAGCTGTGTTCGTTCAGCTTGTAGCGCAGCCCCAGTCTTGGTTCGGGGTTGATGTATGTTTTGCCTGTAGTGATGGTACTGCTGATGCGCACACCCGCAGCTACCTGCCAGTTGCTGTTTATACGCACTTCGTCGTTTACATATATGGCGGCTTCGTTGTTATATATCTTTTGCCCTTTGCTGTTGCCAAAGCGTTCTACCATCGGCCCTTCGGTATGCAATACATTGGGGTGGAAGTAGTGGTTTACAAAACTGAAACCTGCCGTTAGTTTATGTCCTGCAAAATAGTTAAGGCGCAGGTCTGTGTTCATGCCCATATCTCTGATGGCCGATTGCATGCTGATGCTGTTGCTGTTCAGCCTGCCATCTATATTGTAGCTGAAGCCCGAATAGTACGCAGTAACATCGCCCGAAAGTTTATTGTTTTTGTGCAGATGATTCCAGCGTAGCGATGCGGTGTTGTTGCCCATCTTCATGCCGCTTTGTATATCATCCTGTTGGGCTTCTTTTTGTTGATTGTTGCTTGCCTTCAGTATATCTCTGCCCGTATATGCACTCAGGTACAGGCGGTTGCGGCTATCGGCTTTGTACATCAGTTTCATGTTCATGTCATGAAAATGGTAAGGCACATTTTTCATCACCTTATCTATATACGTGCGCCTGCCTGCCACCATCAGCGATACTTTGTCTTTTACAATCGGTGTTTCCACACATGCCGATGATGATATGGTGCCGAGGCTCAAGTCGGCCTTCATTTGGCTGAGGTTTGCATCTTTGGTGCGTACATCCATTACAGAAGAAAGCCTGCCGCCATACTTGGCTGCCCAGCCCGATTTATAAAGCTGTACATCCTTCAGCGTAGCATTGTTGAATACCGAAAAGAAACCCAGCAGGTGGCCTGCATTGTAAAGTGGTGCACCGTCCAGCAGTATCAGGTTTTCATCACCGCCACCACCGCGAACATACATACCTATGGTACCTTCGCTGCCACTTTTTACACCCGGTGTCAGTTGCAGTGCTTTTACCACATCGGCCTCGCCGCCTATGGCAGGTGCTTTCAGCAGCATATTTACGGGCAGTTCTGTTTTGCCCATTTGCATGCTTTCTATCACCATTTTTCCGGTATGGCTTTTAACGGTTACTTCTCTCAGTTGCCTCGCGTTTTTTGCCACAGTACTGTCTGCAGATTGTGCATGTGCTGCAGTGCCGGCAAGTATCAGACAAAAGGTGTGTAGTGCTTTCATATTGAAACGATATACATGCACAAAACACAAGTACGCCATGCATCCCCCACAGGAAAAAAATATATTTTTTGGCGTAGGGGTTTTTGCAGGATATGGTGTTTTACTATCAGATTCTTCTTACGATGTAGTAAGAACGGGCACTGCGTCCTTTCCAGGTTGCGGATGCCCGTTTTTTATGTGTCGTTTGTCGGTTGTGGCAGAAATAGATATTTTTCCGCCATGTTTCACAAGCCTTCACACACATTGTTACAAGGGTTGGTTGTCTGCTATTGGTTTATAGATGCAGATGCTATACCGTACAATACAAAAATGCTGCCCGATGGGTTTAGTGATATCATGATAAACCTCGGCGAGCCATACCATCTTGTTTGGCACGATGGCAATACACAATTGGTAGAAGACAGTGTTATGTTCGGGCAGCGAACAAAGCCATTGCTGTTGCAACAACCCGGTGTGGTGCGTATGATAGGCATCAGGATTGTGCCGGGTAGCGAATATCTATTCAGCGGGATGAAGGCTTCGGACTTGGTAAACAGCTTTGTGTCACTGACCGATATTAATGGCAATATAGCTGACGCGTTGCAAGCATTATCCACTACAACAAACGATGCTGATAAAATAAAATATACAGAAGCATTGCTCCTGGCACTATTGCGTACAGATGCCGGTGCAGAAAAAGCATTGCAGGCTACGCACATTATAATGGCAGCAAAAGGAGATGTGGTGGTAGAGGATGTTGCACTGCAGGTTGCGGTGTCTTACAAGCAATTAGAAAGGCTGTTTGCCAAACATGTGGGCATATCTCCCAAAGCTTTTGCACGAGTACATAGATTCTACAGCGCATTTGCACAAGTACGTGCGCTGCAAAAAGCCAACTGGATGCAGGTGCTGCACAATTGTGGTTATTATGACCAGGCTCATTTCATCAAAGACTTCAGTTATTTTTCGGGCATCACACCTACGAAACAATTCACTGCAAAAGACACAATAGACGATTTTTTTGGCTTTGCCTGATGTCTAAAATTTACAATGCCTGCAATAGTACATGTCATAATTTTGCAGCAAACAATCAGCAAGTGAAAGCCACAGATATATTAGATAAATACAAACAACATACAGCACGCTGGGTGCAGGAACTGGAGCGTTTCCCCGACGATGCATTTGCTAAATCGGTACCCGGAGAGTGGAGTGTGGCGCAAGTGGCCGACCATATACATCATACAACTTTTAAATGTGTGGAAAATGCTATGCTATGTTGTGATGGCAAGGGCGAACGCGGGCGTTCGGGTTTTGGTGCGGCAGTGTTCAGTTTTATGGGGGCATTCCCACCGGTAAGGTTGCGTATAAAAAACATACCACCCAACACAGGTAATATATATACACCAACAGCCGTAAGCAAAGAAACTGCCATCGCCAATCTGCTGGCGGCACAGGCGCAGATGGAAGCTGCTATAGCACGGGTTGATAGTGCTGATAAAAATATACGCATTGCACACTGGGCGGGTGGCTGGTTTAATGCATTGCAATGGCTGCATAGTGCAGAGATGCACATCAAACATCACTTCAGGCAGCTGGCTAGGATAAAGAAAGCATTGCACAGATAAGTTGTCGCGTTTTTTAAGATAATAGTGTGTGCACTTTATTATTTGACTGTACGCTATATGTCAGGCAATATTGTGTAGTATATTCGCATTGATGCAGATAGAGCGAAAATTTGTACAGGTATTGTCTTTGTTTGTGATAGCAGTCGTAGTGCTGGTATTATTGGGTTGGGTAGGCGATATCGCAGTGCTGAAAAGTGTGATACCCAACGGCATCAGCATGAAGGTGAATACTGCTATTTGTTTGTTGTTGAGTGCGGGAGGGATTTTCTATTATAACAGGCATCAGGAACAAGGCAAAAAGGTATATAGTGTTGCTGTAATTATATCCTTACTCATCGCATCGCTCACTATGCTGGAGCATGTGTTTAATGCCGGTTTCGGGATAGATGAATTGCTTTTTAAAGATGAGGTAAACGAGCTGACACCCTTCCCGGGGCGCATGGCTATTATCACCACCATCTCCATTATACTGCTTAATGTAGGGCATATGGGGGTATTGTCCGACAGCCGAAATGTAAAACGCGTATCGCAGGGTTTGTTTCATGCCATTACCATTGTTGCGGCTTTTGCATTGTTTGGCCATATTTTCCGTGTGCCGGGTTTTTATACCATGACTTTCATTACAGGTATGGCCATCAACACGGCGTTGATGTTGTTGGTATTATCTGTGGTGTCTGCCGCATTGCTGCCCGATGTTGGTTATGCCCGTCTGTTTCATGGAAATAGCATCGGCAGCCTGATGGCAAAGCGCCTGTTCCCCATCATGTTTGCCATGGTTGTTGTATTAGGTGGTATATGGTTTTACCTGTACAGGCATCATTTACAGACAGTAGAAATGGGGATAGCCCTTTACGGGCTCTCATTCATTTTGGCAAGCCTCTTGTTGATACGCAATACTGCCAACAGGTTGAATGCCATTGATGCAAAAAGAAAGAAAGCAGAGATAGAATTGCGCAACCTGAATGCCATGCTGGAAGAAGAAGTAGAGATACGCACGCGCGAACTGAAGAAGAGCAATGTGCGCAATCAGATATTTGTAAATGAAGCGCCTACTGCCATTGCCATGTTCGATGCGAATATGTGTTATGTTGCTGCATCGCAAAAATGGATTAGCGACTACGGGCTGCAGGGTATGGATATCATTGGTAAATCTCACTACGATATTTTTCCTGAAATAGGTGAAGACTGGAAACAGATACACCGCGAATGTCTGGCAGGTGCCATCAACAAAAACGACGATGCTTATTTTCTGCGCGAAGATGGCAGCGAGCAGTGGCTGGCGTGGGATGTGCGCCCCTGGTATGCATCAGAAGGGCAGGTAGGTGGTATCATCATGTACACAGAAGATATTACCGCACGCAAGAAAACAGCGCAACAATTGGTGCTGAGCGAATCGCAGTTTCGTGGTGCGTTCGAGGCATCGCCTACGGGTATTGCCATTGTATCACTGGCGGGTAAATGGGTGACGGTGAATGCTGCCATCAGCAATATACTTGGCTATACAGAGGAAGAATTGTTACGGCTTACGTTTCAGGATATAACCCATCCTGATGATGTTGCCCCCGATGTTGCTTTGGTAAATGAATTGCTGGAAGGCAAGCGCAAGCACTACCAACTGGAAAAACGCTACCTGCACAAAAACGGTGAATACATCTGGGCAATACTATCTGTATCGCTTGTGCGCGATGCGGAGGGCAACCCGAAACATTTTGTATCGCAGATAACGGATATTAATACACAACGCATCACCCAAAACAAACTGGCACAAACGCTCGACAGGCTGGAAGGCATATTGAACGCAAGCACACAGGTGAGTATCATCAGCACAGATGCTAAGGGAGTGATAACCAGCTTCAACGTAGGTGCAGAAAATCTGCTTGGCTATAGCAGAGAGGAAATGGTGCATCTGAAAACACCGCAAATAATACACCTTGCCGAAGAAATGGAGGCGCGTGGCAAGGAGTTGTCGGAAAAGCTGGGCAAAACCGTGCAGCACTTTGATGTGTTTACAGAACTGGCAAAAGTGCAGCAATACGAAACCCGCGAATGGACCTATGTGCGCAAAGACGGCACACAGTTTCCGGTGCAGCTTACTGTTACTGCCGTGCGAGAAAAAGATGAGATAGTGGGCTATCTGGGTATAGCCGCAGACATCAGCGAGATAAAACGTGTGGAACGTGAAATAAAATCGCTGCTGGATGTAACGAATGCACAGAATGAAAGGCTGCGCAATTTTGCCCACATCGTGTCGCACAATCTGCGTTCACATTCAGGCAATATATCTATACTCTTAGACCTGTTCCTGCAAGAAAACGAAGAAAAGGCAGAAGATGAATTGCTGAAAAATCTGCTGCAATCGGCCAATAACCTGCGCGATACCATTGTGCATCTGAATGAGGTTGTAGTGATGAACAATACCGTTGGCGAAAACCTGAAGCCCATACACCTGCGCAGTGTGGTAGATGCAGCTATACAAAATGTAAGAGCCATCGCACATGATAAAAATGTACGCATAGAAAACTATGTAGATGCAGCTTTGTACGTAGAGGGCGTAGATGCATATATGGATAGCATTGTGCTCAATTTCCTGACTAATGGTATAAAGTATAAATCTGCAGAACGCGATGCCTATGTGCACGTACAGGCAGTAGTGAAAGATGGCTACGCAGAACTGGAGTTTGCAGACAATGGTATCGGCATGGATCTGAAGCGCATCAAGCACAAGCTGTTTGGTATGTACAAAACTTTCCATGGCAATAGCGATGCGCGTGGTATAGGTTTGTTCATCACAAAAAACCAGGTAGAGGCTATGGGTGGCAGGATAGATGTAGAAAGCGAAGAAAATAAAGGAACGAGTTTTAAAGTATATCTGAGGCATGCGCAAAAAGATTGATATTGCTTGTATCGTGGATGATGACCCGATATATGTATTCGCCACCAAGAAGGTGATGCGTATGGCAGGCTTCTGCGAATCGTTTCTCGTTTTCAAAAACGGGAAGGAAGCATTGGAAAGCCTCAGTGCCATTGTGCTGGAGGGCTCTAAAATGCCCGAGGTGATATTGCTGGATCTGAACATGCCCGTGATGGATGGCTGGCAGTTTCTGGATGAGTTTACACAGATACAACCACCGCACAAGATTACCATCTACATCGTTACATCGTCCATAAACCCCGAAGATGTAGAACGTGCCAAGGCCTATGGAGATGTGGCGAACTATATTGTAAAACCAGTTTCAGAAAAATCGCTCTACGATGTTCTGGAAGATTTCAAACCTGAAGAATAAGTATATTCGGTATAGAAAAAAAACACTGCCGGAATGCAATACACCAAGCAAATAGCCAAACACCTGAACGAAGTATATAATGGTGGCAACTGGACATGGGTAAACCTGCACGATACACTGAAAGATGTAACGTGGCAACAGGCTACCACCAAAGTGCAGGACATGAATACGATAGCCGTAATTACCTTTCACATGGGGTATTATGTAGCTGCTATACTGAATGTGCTGCGCGGCAATCCGCTGGATTCTAAAGACGAACTCAGCTTCAATCATCCGCCCATCAATAGCGAGGCCGACTGGCAAGCCATGTGCAATACTATCAGCGACAACTGGCAGGCACTGGTCGTTGCCATAGAGCAATTGCCTGATGAAAAACTGGAAGAATATTTTACACAGGAAAAATATGGTATCTACTACCGCAATCTGCACGGGTTGATAGAACATACCCACTACCACATGGGGCAGATAGTCATCATCAAAAAACTACTGAAGGCAGAGGAAAAGTAATTGGTTGCATCAAAGTTTAGCTAGCACTATAAATACCAAAAACATCACTGCAATATAAAATGTTTTTATACGCAATGATGTTTTCTGTTGTATATGCCCCCTATAGTTTTGTAAAGCTGCCTGCTACACGTTCGCCCTTGCTTTCCAGATTGTAATGATACACACCCGCAGCCCAATTGCTGATGGCTATTGATGCAGTGCGTTTGTTAGCAAGTGTTTGTTTGTATACCGCCACGCCTGTGCTATTGGTGATGGTCAGTGTACCGTTTATGTCAGTTGCAGCAGATAAGTGTATTACATCATTTGCAGGGTTGGGGTAGATGCTGATGTTGTTTTGCAGTGTAGTAGCCGCAATGCCTGTTGCTAATGGATTGGTGTTGTACAATACATACACAATAGCACTGTCTGCAGGATTGCTGTTGTTGAAGAAGGTGTAGGCTACCAGATATTTACCCGCTGTGTGGTTGCTCTCCAGATATAGGTATGTACCTTTAAAGCTGCTGTCTATAGCAGCGGGAAATAGTTGCACCACATCAGGCGCCACATACACACTGGTAGGGTAGCAGTATTGGTAAAAGCAAATGCCGTGGTCTGCATCAGGGTCGGGCGTTATCTCTGCTTTTTTCGCGCCTAAATCTATAGTGCTGCCTGTATTGTTTTGTGCATATAGTTTGGTTTGTATGTTGGTATATGGCGGTTTCTGTGTCAGTGTGGGAGATACCTCAATTGTATCACCGTTCACTATCGTTCCGTTACTATCGCGTACTATAATGTTTTGCGCATTGGCAGTATGTGCTATGGTAACCGCAAGCAATGTGGCGAATACGTATTTTATCATCAATTGGGTTTTATGTACCGAATGTAGGATGCTTCGTTCATTTAAAAATCCCCCATTCGGGTGTACCAACCAATTGGCTACGGCGAGCTGTCATCTATAGTTCGAACCCGTATTTCACGTTGCTCCAGAAAGCATCCAGTGCTATGATGCGCGGTTTCAGGAAAGATATCAGTGCAGGCCAGTCTTCCTGTTTTAGTATGTTGATGCCGCTTATTGTAGTGCCTGCAAGGCTGATGGGCTTGCCAAATTCATCGGTGGTGTTTTCTTCCCACGTCCATGTCTCGCCCAGTTCGTTATGCAGCAGGGTTTGCAATTGCAGCAGTTGTGCATAGTGTTGTGCACGCATGCCCGCATCTTTGTGCGATAGCACAATGGCTATGCTCGCTTGTTTACTGTCCGCATCCATGCGGAAGTTGATGCCCTGAATACCCGTTTTATAGTTCACCCAATTCACACGCTCGCCATCGGCGGGTACTACGGGTTGCATATACCTGCCAAATGTAGTCCAGAATGTCTCCTTCAGCTTTGCTACTTCAT
This sequence comes from Chitinophagales bacterium, assembly GCA_017303395.1. Classification (GTDB taxonomy): domain Bacteria; phylum Bacteroidota; class Bacteroidia; order Chitinophagales; family Chitinophagaceae; genus Polluticoccus. The sequence goes on along the minus strand of JAFLBN010000005.1, from coordinate 121,709 downwards.
GCCTGCTGTACATGGCTGCAAGATAGTGGATTGGTTGTTTTTTAATGTGCTTGTGGCAGTTGAGAAATATTGTATTCTTGCCCGAGCGCATCTTTGAGGGCGGCAATGTATGCGTGATCTTTGCTATAAACATCCCAGTAAGTGCTGTCAAACATATCAATCACAACATCGGCCTGTGTATAGGTAGTTTGCTCATCTGTGTGTTTGCTTACTATTAGCTCCTTCTGGCCTATAATCGTCAGCCACCATATATCTGCAAAATAACCAGGCAGTTCATTTAATTGATAAGCAGATAGCTCATATCCATACTTCGTGTTTTCTACCTCCGATATCATTTCTGTGATAGTAGGAAGGTCCGGATGGTCTATGCTTACGCCATCTACCTCAAATATAAACCAACGCAGACTAGCTGGGTCGGGTAGCAGTTCCAGCACTGTTAGCAATACGTCTGGGTCGTTTGTGTGTATTCTGATGCCTGTCGATGTTTCCATGTCTTATTTTTTATTGATGCCGGGCCGTTAGACGAGATTGTGAGCAAAAGTATGAACGGCAAAAATAGTCGGTCGCTTTCCGTTTCAATGCAAGATAGGATGTTTAGCGATATGCTGCAATCAACACGGTATCTTCATAGAAAATGTAATGCTTGTATCTGTGCTTTTGGTGGTTATTTCATAGCCGTTTTTCTGTGCTAGCTGGCAACAGATATATAGCCCCAACCCCAGCCCGCGCATCGATTTGTCTTCGTGGTATTTACGAAATGGTTGAATGTTATGCATATCTATCCTGGGTACAAGCTGCGGTTCGTTACTTATGTCAAAGATTGTGTAGTTGTCTTCTTTCTTCAGGTTAATGTTTACTGCACCACCTTTTTTGCTGTGCAATGCAGCATTTTCAGACAATTCGCAGATGATGAAACGCAGGTGTTCGTAATTGGTAGTGCAGGTAATATTGTCTGCAATTTGGGCCGATATCAGGTTGTGTGGGTTTAGCATTTGTATGGTAGCAGTCGTTTCATTTATCAGGCTGCTAAGGCTCATTTCGGTTTTGCTGGTATTCAGTGCCAGTCCGTTTGTTTTTATGATAGAGTAGTATATCAGTTTTCGGGTGTTTCTCATCATTCTGGTTCCCGCATTCGATATGTCTTTGATGATATGGTCGAACTGATGGGCATCGATGTTTTGTTTGGTAGCAGATATCAGCTGTATGGAATTGAGTATGTTGTTGAGCGGTGTGAGGAATTCGTGATTGAAGTTGGTTGATATTACTTCCAGCCAGCTCTCGTTTATTTGCTGATTGCTCAGTTCGTCTCTTTCTTTTTTTATTTGTACACGTGCTTTTATGGCATTTACCAGTTCGTGAGATTTGAAAGGCTTTGTGATATAATCGTCTGCCCCCAGATCCATGCCTTTGCGTACATCCTTGGGGTCTGCAAAGGCAGATAGAAAAATGAATGGGGTAGTGTAGGTACGCACATTGCTTTTTGCGGCTTTCAGTATTTCATAACCTTCAATATCGGGCAGCATTATGTCGCACAGTATCAGGTCTGGACTAAGTGTTTGCAATGCCTCAATAGCCCCCTTCCCATTGTCGATGAAAGTAGCATCTATTTCATTGATGTGAAATATGGCTTGCATCACCTTGCTGATGCCTTTATCGTCTTCAACCACCAATAGCTTAGTTCTCTGGCTCATTGTTTAATGATATGGATAATGTGAAAATGCTTCCTTTGTTCAATTCGCTGCTTACGTCTAAGTGTCCGTTATGCACTTTTGCTACATGCTCTACCACCATCAGCCCTATGCCTGTGCCCGATATATTGCCTACGTTGGATGCCCGATAAAATGATTGGAACAAGTTTTTTATTTCATTCTCCGGTATGCCTATGCCATAGTCTTTTACCCTGAAGTAAAGATTGTGCTCATCATTATACACGCACAGTTCAGGTGCTTGCCTGTATTCTGAATATTTGAATGCATTGTTGATGAGATTGGTAAGTGCATGCCTCATTAGTGATATGTCCATTCGGGTACTTTCAATATCACAGTCGCAGGTTATTTTCAGCATTCGTCCGTCTTTGAATGGCGAATACTGTTCTGCTGCCAGTTTGTGTATGTAGTTGTTGATGTGAATGTATTCCGGCTCAAATTTCAGCTTGCCGTTTTCTATTCTGCCCACTATCAGCAGGTCATTTAATATGTCTGTTATATGCAGTGCTTCTGTTATGATGCTGCTTGTAAATGATTTGTGGTCTAGCCCAGGTTGCTGTCCTTTACTCCATGCATCAACTATATAATCCACAATTTCTGCCGAGGAAAGTATTACGGATAGTGGTGTGCGCAGCTCGTGAGATGTGATGTGTATGAAGTTTGACTTCATGGCACTCAACTCTTTTTCTTTATACAGTATTGCCTGCAGGTTTTGTTCGCGTTCTACCTGTGGTGTGATGTCTGAAAACCTCCCAACCATAGATGAGCCATCTGCGGGAGAGAATACAGGCCATACCCGGTATTCTAAGTGTTTTATTTCGTCTCCATGACACACCCTGAATGTGCCCATGTGTGGCTGTGCATCTTGCTGAAACATTTGCTGCACAATAGGGCGAATGGTTTCAATGTCTTCAGGGTGCATATTTTTAGATGTCAGTAAAGTGCCTTGCTCAATATCCTCAGGTGTAACATTGAGGAGTTCTGCAAATGATTGGTTATAATAAACAATTTTCCTGTCCTCATTTACCTGAAACACACCGTCTCTCAAAGAGTTTACCAGTGTAAAGTATCGCTCGCGTTGTTTCTCAATCATTAATGCACTCAATGTCTGCTCTGTGGTATCTACACCATAGCCTATTACCAGGTCTATCGTTCCGTCGTCTTCCACAACCGGGTAGAAGATGCGCAGCACATATTTTTTAACCCCATCCTTCAGGGTATATTCATCAGTCCAGTTGACGGGGGTTTTAGTCTCCAGTGCTTTGTTGAATAATGCACGCCTTGTATGAAATGCTTCATGGCTCAATCCTTTGTAGTCGGCATATTCATAATCATCTTTACCTATCAGCCACTTGCGGATGGTTTCATCTTTTATCCCTGATTTGTTTACGAAAACATACCTGTGCTTGTTATCAAACACGGCAATGTCTGCCGGCATTTCATTCAGTATCTTATCATACAGCAGCCTTTGTTTATCGTACTTTTGCTTCAGGCTGGCAATGTCTGTTACGTCTTCATAAGTCCATAGGTGAAATTCTACTTCGTCCGATTGCATTATCGGCACATACCGTCTTTGTAAATATCTGCCGTCTGCCGTTTCTACAACCTCTTTGTTTTCTGCCTTCTGGGCCAGGATTCGGGTAATGTCCTTTTCGAATTTCTCAGGGTCTTTAAAGAAAAACTTTGCCTGTTCTGCCATTTCATTACAGTCTGCCCCCAATAGCATTTCGGGTTCTATATTCATATTGAATATTGAAAGGAATTGCTTGTTGGTATATGCCACTTTTCTATTGCCGTTTTCCAGCAATACACCAATAGCAAATGCATCCAGTATGCGTCGCAGGTTCTTATCTATGCTGTTAGGCATTGTTATTCTGCAATCTTTTCTGTGTTTGTGCTCTCAATTTTTCTATTACAAAAGGCATGCTTACCGGTTTTTGTACATAAGCCACCACATTGTGTGTGTTTATCTTGTGAGTACTGCACATTTTCTGAAATGTTTCCTCGTCTGATGCGCTGTTTATTATTATAACTATTTCCCTGTCGGGTAATATGTTGTTGTTATTCAGCTCTTGCAAAAACTCGTAGCCATCCATTACAGGCATATTCAGGTCAAGCAATACGATATTGCACATGGGCCTTTCTTTCAGTGTGTTTATGGCTTCTTCTCCGTTTGCGGCTTCTATGGGTAAGAATTCAAACTGCTCCAGATATTTGCATAATACAAACCTATTCACTGCTTCATCATCTACTACTAATACTTCGTGTAAACTCATTTGAGGGAATTCTGTGTATTTAAAAGGTGTTTGGCAATTAGTTCTGATTTGGAATTTACATCGAGCTTGATGTAAATGTTTTTAATGTGGAAGTTGACAGTGTGGTACGAAAGGCGTAGCTCATCACTTATCATTTTATAAGAATAGCCAAGGCCCAGCAAATTGATGATGTCTCTTTCCCGTTGTGTAAGCTGTGAGTTGCTTTGCAGCTTGTTTTTGGTGTCTTCACCACTCAGTACTTTCATTAGCCTGATGAGGGTTTCACCTTCCAGATAGCTGTGTTTTTCTGCAGTTTGTTTTAGCACCGTAATGAGGTCTGTAAGCAAGAATGGCTTATGCAGATAGCCTACTGCACCTTGCTGAATGGCGCGCAGTATATTGGCATCATCCTTGTCGCCCGTCATCATAATAATCATGGCAGCAGGGAAGCGTTTTTTCAGCTCCCTTATTTTTACGATGCTGTTTGTGCCGTTCAGATAAATGTCTAGTAGAATAAAGTCAGGTTCAGTTTCTATGGATTTTATGTCCAGTGTTTCTATCGAAGATTCACTAAATACTACAAAGTACTCGCTGCTGACATTCAGAAAACTTTCTACGTTTTTTAAAAGATGGGGATTGTCCTCTATCACACCCACGTATTTCAAATCCTTATTCATATATATGTAACTTTGGCAAATGTCTGGTATTAGTCTCTCTCTCTAATCCCTACCATTAGGGATGCAAACATTGTTTGCATTTTATGCCGTTGATTACCAATAGGTATGGAGCTAAATAGAATTTAAGAATAACAGTATTAATAGCTCTGACAAAAGGAAGAAGTAAAAGATTTTATTGATAAGGTTACATTTTCTGTAGTACGACTGTATGCCATCGTGAAAAATATTGTTGATAACAGCCTTATCTATTATAAGAAAGGTGTTGAGGAACAGTTTACCATAGCTTTCACCAACGCGCAGGTAAATGAGGTAGTACATTCTCAACAGCATCTGTATAGCAAAGGTTGCTATCAGTAGTATAGGCATTAGTTTCATAACAATTTATATACAATCAATTTGCTTCGACTATCAAAATGCTTCAATGACGCATTGCATCATTGAAGCATTTCAGGGATAAGGGTTCCATTAACCTAACCATAATAAAAAGTGTGTTAAAAAACACACTTCACCACCTGTTAGCTACGCACGTGGTTATCAAACAAACAAAAAAACTATTATCGAAAACAAAGATGATATATGTATCGTATTAATGTACCCCTAATTATTAGTAGGATTCTCTTTAATGTGTGTTTTAGCTCTGGGGGATAAAGTTGATTACTCCCTCCCCGCCACACGCTCTGCCAGCTTGCGTGCGCGTGGTATGATGATGAATGCCGCCACATAGGCAACTGGCAGCATCACGCTCCATGCTTTCAGAAATTTCAGAAACCAGTCTTCGCCAAATCCGTAGTTGCGCATCAGCCCCACGAAGGCCATAATAAGCGTCATTGGGAAGACAACGAAAAGGGTGTTGATGTATTTGAAGTACTTCTTGCTGATCATAAATTTTGTATTACTCGTCCTTTTCAAAAATTATAAGAAAATAAATAAATTTGGCAGATTAGATTTATTTAATGTATCTTTGGGTTAAGACAATGGTTTTTGAGTCTTTTTGCAGTTTCTGATTTGCGTTAGTTAAATTCTTCTCTTCAGTCTACATTTCGCCCGCGGCCATATTTTTTATTTTATTTCAATTAGTTTTTTATGAACATTTTTGTAGGTAATCTGAACATTCAGACCACAGAAAATCAATTGCGCGATGCATTTGCAGCATTCGGTACTGTAGACACCGTAAAAGTAATCATTGACAAGTATTCTAACCAGTCTCGTGGTTTCGGTTTTGTAGAAATGCCGGACAACACAGAAGCAAGCGCTGCTATCGATAAGCTGAACAGCAGCTTTATGGATCAGAGTGTAATGGTGGTAAACGAAGCAAGGCCGAGGACGGAAGAACGTCGCGGCGGGTACAACGATAGTTACAAAAAAAGAGAGTATAGCAACCGCTACTAGTAGCGCACTATGCAGGCTCTTTTTTAATAAAATATCCCCATTTGCATTTTTAGAAGAGCCATGCCGTAAAGGGTATGGCTCTTTCTTTTCAATAATTTAATCACAAGTTTAAAAACAAGCGAACATTTCAGGATTTATGGCTAATGAAACAATGGGTAAGAAAGACCGTGAAAAGAAAAAACAAAGAAAGAAACAGGACAAGGCAGAGAAGATGCTGAACCGAAAGGAGAACAATAACAAGGGCAAGGGCCTGGAAGATATGATGATGTACCTGGATGAAAACGGTAATCTTTCTCCCACTCCGCCAGACCCCCGAAGGATGCGCGAAATAGCACCCGAACTGATACAGGTAGGCGTGCCTAAGAAGGAAGACCTGCCACCCGAAGATAAAACCCGCACAGGCATAGTTCGCTTCTTTGATATTACAAAAGGCTACGGCTTTATAGACGATGCCATTACCAAAGAAAGCATCTTTGTACACAAAAACAGGGTGACCGAAAATATACAGGAAGGTCACAAAGTAAGCTTCGAAACAGAGAAGACCCCCAAAGGCCTCAGCGCCATCAAGGTGAAACGTATTATATAACAAACAGCAGCACGGAGACGTGCTGCTGTTTTGCTTTTATGCAGTGTCTATTTTAATTGAAAGTAGTTTGTAGGTTTTCGTACATGCTTTATTGTGAAATCTTAATAACGTTATTCCGAACTCTTTGGAATGAACATTATTGATTCCATTTTGTGTCAGCAGGTAAACGAGATATTCACTAATATTCATGTTTTGCTTTTCTGCTTCTGATATAATTGCATCATTATTTTCAAATGCTGAAAAGTAAAATTTAGGTATGTTATTCTGATAGATGATTAATTCGCCATATGAAAAGTCACTAAGGCTCACAGATGTGCAGTAGCTTATACCGTTGTTGATCCTTATTACAGGCGTAGTTAGCAATGAAATGCTGATTTCACTGAATTGCAACGGCAATGTAGTCATATAATTAATTGTCATTATAACATTGTAATCTACAACAACACACTCAATTTCTCCACATTACTTGCCTTTTTGGTGCAGGCTTCTTTATATTTAAGTCGTGTTCAGGTACATCCTCCTTTTTATCACAGTGCTATCAGCACAAATACCCGTGTTTGCGCAGGCAAATGCAGACTCCCTGTTGCGTGTACTGAAAACAGCTAAGGAAGATACCAATAAGGCAAACATACTTAATGAGTTGTCTGCTGTTTACTTTCAGACAGACCCTGAAAAAAGCAAGCAATATGGTAAGCAGGTGCTGGAGCTATCAACAAAGCTGCAATGGGATAGGGGGATATTGCGTGGTAACAATCTGGTAGGTCGATGTAATGCTGTGCAGAATAACCTGTCCGAGGCACTGAAGTATTTTCAGAATGCATTGGTAATAGCACGCAAAATTAAAAGTGCGCGCTACGAGGGCATGATGCTGTCTTCTATCAGCGCCGTATATGCATCCAACAACGATTACGATAAGGCACTGGACTATGCCCTGCAGGCAAAGAAAGTAAATGAAGCAGGTGGTATAAAATATATGAGCAATCTGATGATAAACATCGGATTTCTGTATATCCGCCAGAGCAAGTTTGACGAAGCGCAGGCCGCTTACGAAGAGGCATTGCGTAACGAAAAGCAATACGGTACGGAAGAAACCAAAGGTGAACTGGCCAGTATTTACCTGAATATAGGTGGTGTATACATACGCAAAGGGTTATTGCCACAGGCATTAGAGAGCTATACCCTTGCAGCTAATATGCTGAAGGCATTGGGGCACGATAGCCATCTGACATATGCCTATGCCAATCTGGGAGAGGTGTATTTGCGGGCGGCAAAAGGCATGAGCATAGTGCCATTGCCCGACAGTATGAAGAACAACCCGCTGAATCTGGAGAAATCTTTACAATACCTGACACTGGCTGAGGAAATGAGCAAGCGCTTGCAGTTGGTAGACGGAAGTTCAGAGGTAGCACAAAGTTTTGCCAATCTGTACAAACTGAAAGGGGAGTACGATAAAGCATATAAATACCTCGAAAAACATACTGACCTCAAAGACACATTGTACAATGCTGAGAAGGAAAAAGACTTTGCCCGCATAGAGGCCCAGTTTTATGTACGCAGGCAAACAGATTCTCTCAATTATCTTAATAAGCTGAAAGACAAAGAGATAGTTACCCAAAAAATACAACGCAACTCAGCCATAGGGTTGGTATTATTGGCAGGTATCATCAGTTTGCTGCTCATCAACCGCCAAAAGCTGAAGCATAAGCAAAAAACGGATATGGCTATAGCTGAGGCCCGCCGTAGGGAAGAACTGGCATCGCTACAATTGGCAGATTTTACCCGCAGCATACAGGAAAAGAACGATTTGCTGGAGCAATTCAGTGCCGAGTTGGAGAAATACCGTACCCAACAACCCAATGCCAACGAACAGGCTGAAAAGGAAAATTCACTCCATTTATTACAACGTTCTGTAATACTTAACGACGAGCAATGGGCCGATTTTCAAGCGCTGTTTAATAAGGTACACACCGGGTACATCAACCGTGTAAAAGAAAAGTACCCCGACCTGACTACCGCCGAGCTACGTTCTATACTGCTCACCAAACTGGGGCTCAATAATAAGGAAATGGCAGCCATGTTGGGTGTAAGCCTGGAGGCTGTAAGGGTAAGCAAGCACCGTTTGCTGAAGAAAATATCCCTACCCGAGGATACAAAACTGGAAGATTGGGTAAATACAATCTGATTTTCATTTCTTTTTAATTTATTGATAATCAATGTGTACGGATGGGTAACGCCCATTGTAACGCAATTGTAACGGCTGTGAAATGTAGTTGTAACGCCCAAAATTTGCTATACGGGCAAGGCTGTCGCATATTCGCATTACAATTTAAACGTAAGACATGCTGAGGGCAATGGATAAATACTCAAAACTTTCATGGATGGTTGTAGCACTGGTACTGCTGGCAATCGCCCTGTTGTATTTCTATCCTCTATAGGTAACGCAAGCACCCAAGGCAGGTCTCATTCTTTTTATCAAACAAACACATTCTCAAACAAAACAAATGTATTTCTAAGGGGCTGGCCGATATACCTCCTCATCTTTCCAGATAGGGAGGAATCGGGCCGGAGAGATTCTTTTTAGAATTGCCCCTTTAAAAGAGTAAGCAATACAATAGCCTATATATTTTGTATAAGGGATAGGCTAAACTGACAAGACCGGGTTCGTCCCGGTTTTAGTTTTTTATGGGGTAGTGGTTTTCACTTCTTAACAATTGTCAAGGTGATTGGCAGTATCTACCTATAGCTTTGCTACAGCAAAACATAAAACAGGGTTTATGAACAATCTGCGGACAAAAGCAAGGGTTTTCGGGGTACTCTTCATCCTCGTATTTCTATTTTATGGCATAGGTAGCGGCATGGTAGATGAGCCGGCGGCATCGCCCGATGCACTGATGCAAATAACCAATAACAAAGTACAAGTAGTGGTCGGCATCATCTTGTTGGCTGTACTACATAGTATGGGCAATATCGGGTTGGCAGCCATTATGTTTAGCATTGTCAGGCAATACAGCACTGCAAAAGCATACGGGTATCTCCTGTTTGCCACCATGGCTACGGTTATGCTGACGATAGGCGGTGTGTTCCTGTGGCAATTGCTGCCGCTGAGCGATGCGTATGCATCTGCCGCCAATAAAGATTGCATGGAACAACTGGCTGCCGCTTGCCGTCAGGGCAATGCCGTAAGTTATCAACTGGGTATGGCTATGTGGGCAGTGGGTGGTGTGCTGCTGGCTTCCGTATTATATAAAACGAAATTAGTACCACGATGGCTTAGCATATGGGGCATAGTGGGCTACATTATATTTTTTGCAGGCACTATTGCAGAATTGTTTCAGCAGCACATTGGCGTGGCACTTTCTTTGCCCGGTGGATTGTTTGAGATTGTATTGGGTATAAGAGCAATCGTAAAGGGTTTTAATACAGTAGCCAATTAATGGTTGGCTACTGTTATTTTCTTTCTGTCAGTTCGTACCATGTTACGGGCAGGCCATTAAACTCTGCAGATGGGCCATCGTAAGCGAACGTCTTTTTGTATTCAAAGCCCAGCTTCTCAAGCAGGTGTCGAGAGCCCAGATTGTCAACATCTGTCATGGCGTAGATGTCTTTAAAGCCAAGTGTGTCAATGCCGTAATCTAAGGATGCCTTTGCAGCCTCGTAGGCATAGCCTTGTCCCCAGAATTTGCGCATGTGGCGATAGCCAAAGTCAAGATGGTTTATATGATTGTTGACAGTCTCTGTAAAGCGTTTAAAACCTGTCCAGCCAATAAACTCACCTGTGTCTTTCAGCGTTACTGCCCAGCGTCCTATGCCGTTGTCTGCATATTGCTGTCTTACAAAAGCAATTACTTTGTGCACCTCTTCAATATCTGTCAGTGGTTTATTGCCCAGATATTTATGCACCTCAGGGTCGCTGTCCATTGCAAACATTTCTGTAGCATCTTCAGGCAGTAGCTCGCGTATTATCAGTCTTGGTGTTTCTATGCGGATGTTCATGTTGTAAAGTTATTGTGATAAGATTGCTATTGCTTCTTCTTTCGTAGCTACAAAGTTTACATGTTTGCCCTTGTTGCTTTCATAGATAAAATCTCGCAGACTGTTGCTATTGTATGCATGCCAGTCTCCGAATATTACCAGACGTACACGGTAGGTAGCAAATTTCTGCAGCACTTCGCCTGCAATGCCTGTCTTCAAATCGAAAAATGCGGGAGTGATACATTGTTTATTGATAATGACTTTATCAATGCCTTGATAAAATACATTGCCTAGCAAGTCTGTGCCATCTTCAATATTCTTAATAATAATTTCATTCGTATCAGCCACTGCAAGCTGTTGATTGTTTATCGTAATTATATCTATGTTCATCGGTATATCAAAAGACGTTCAATAATTGTTTTTCGTTTGTTTTATGAAGCTATAGGCTGGGACACGGTACAGTTATTATCGTTTTATAGAGTTCATTACTACTAATTATCGGGTAGCTAAGTTTTGTATATTTATACATGCTAATGTACGAACTGTGAAAAAATATACCACCGTTGCAGAATACCTGCAGGATATACCTGCGCAAACAATAGAACGCATTGATGAATTGCAGGCTGCTATAAAAGCTGCAGTGCCAAAGGCTGAAGAGGTAATCAGCTACAACATGCCTGCCTACAAGCTGAATGGTAAAGCATTGGTATATTTCGCTGCTTATGCAAAACACGTTGGCTTTTATCCTACGGCATCGCCTATGGTTGTGTTTGCAGAAGAGCTGCGTAAATACAAAACATCCAAAGGCGCTATACAGTTTCCACTGGATAAAAAGATACCTGCCGCACTGGTAAAGAAAATAGTGAAGTACCGTATACAGGAGGAAGCAGAGCGTGCTGACGCGAAAAAGAAATAGTTGACGTATAAATACACAAAGCCCCCGCAGATGCAGGGGCTTTTTTACCGACTCTCATACTTGAGTTTTATGGTGCTACTTCAAGTTTATAGTTAAGCATTATAAGGTTGTTGTCTGTGATGCGTAGTGTGTACATGCCCGGTGAAAGAGACGAGACAGAGATTGTATTGTTGCCACGTACAGCGGCTGTATGCAATACAAGTCTGCCCGTCACATCATACACCGCAATGTTTGTTTTGCCGGATGGGTTGTTCAAGGATATGTTCACTATATCTTTTGCGGGATTTGGATAGATTTTTACGTCGTCTGCATTTGTAATGCCTGCTACATCTGCAGTAGGGAATTTGATTGCATAGCGGTGCAAGGGTACCAGTATGCGTTGGAAAAGCAGGTTGTTGCCAATACTGTCTTGGTTTGATAACAGTGTGATGCAGATACCGCTCAGGGAGTCTCGCAGGTTTTCGTTGATGTAGCCAAAACATGTACCGCCGTGTGCATAACCTACGCGTCCGTTTACGTTGGCATATCTGAATACGCCTAATCCGTATGTATTTGCACCACCACCCATAGATACAGTTGTCATCATCTCATTGAGCGATGTGGTGTTGATGATTTTTCCCGTCATCAGGTCGTCCCAGAAATGTACATTGTCTTCTGCGGTAGATATGATAGCACCTGCAGAGTGAGCCATACTCTGAAATGCGGTGATGTCATACGCATATTCTTCCTGTATGTCTTCCAGCTTTGTGCCACCCGATGCCGCTACAGACCAGCCGTGTGGTACTGTACCGCCCAATGCCTGCTGCGGAAACAGCACTGTCTTCTGATAATTGCGAGGTGTAAGTATTCTTTTCTTCAATGCTTCGTGGTAGGGTTCGTTCAGCACTTTGCTGATGATCATGCCGGCCAATATGTAGCCCGAATTGCTGTACTCCCATCCCGAACCCGGAGAGAAGCTTGGTGTGCTGATGAACGGAAGGTCGTCTTCCGGCTGCCAGAATTTGGTATAGTCTGCATTCAGCGCAGCGGAGAAAGCAGGGTTGTTGGTGAAGTTGTATATGCCACTTGTGTGATTCAGCATCTGGCGGATGGTTATCTGCCCGTTTACATTCGGTACATTCTGTATCCATTTACCTATGCTGTCATCAAGGTCCAGCTTGCCTTCTTGTTGCAGTTGTAGTAAGATGGCTGCTGTAAATGTTTTGGTATTGCTGCCTATAGGCAACCACGTGTCAGGTGTTATCTTTTCCGTACCGTGAGACACACCGTAGCTGCCCTTCCATACACCCATGCCGGGAATCAGTACGGCTGCAGATACGCCTTTTACTTTGTTTTTGGCACATGCGCTATCCAGCAGGTACTGCAGGTGGTTGGCAAATGCCTGTGGTATTTGTGCCTGCGATGCCAGTGCCGAACATGCAAGCGAGAGAGACAGTATCAGTTTCTTCATACAATAACAGGTTTTTTGATGAAGCAAAACAACAAACTGCCCGTGCCTTCAACAAATCTATTAGACAAACACCGCCACATTTTCGACAAAAAATGAAGCCACCATTTTGTCGAAGAAAAAAGCTGTTTTGTCTAAATGGTGCGCCCGTTAGGTATTATCTTTATTACTTGCAGCTATGAAACTGTCGGCAAAAATATTCAGTGTCATTAATAATCGCCTTGTCAGAAATATCCTGTTCTGGGTTGCGATGGTATATATTGTCTGGAATAATGACACACAGAACAAGGTCTATTCTTCGGATGTATATATGATGGGCATTGCCATTACCACATTTATACTGATAGCCTACACCTATACCAATAATCTGTGGCTGATGCCATTGTATATGCGACCGAAGAAATACAAGGCATATACATGGCGTGCAGCATTGCTTACACTCATCACCGCTGCAGTTTTTATTTTTGCACTGAAGGTATTGTTGATGCGCTATCCTTTGTTGCGTATTCATCACATCAGTGTGTTCTCTACCGTTGTTGATACTTCGCGTACTGCAGAGCAGATATTGTATGAGATAAACACTTGCTTCTGGGGGTTGACGGTATGGTTGTTTTTAATAAGCACTGCATGGTACATGAACGACTACAGCCGCCAGCAGAAAGTATTGGAGGCTGCGCAGCGCAAGCAGGTAGAAACGGAACTGCATTTTCTGAAAAGCCAGGTCAATCCGCATTTTCTTTTCAATACACTGAATAATCTCTACGGCCTTTCGCTGAAGAAAGCAGATACCACACCCGATGCCATATTGCGCCTGTCGTCTATACTTCGATACATGCTCTACGAGTCTGATGCAGAGCAGGTGTCTTTTGAAAAGGAAAAGGAAATAATGCAGGCATACATCAATCTGGAATTGCTGCGCCTGCCTGCCGGTAATGATTTTCGTTTTGTAATAGAATCGGACAGAGAATATATGGTGCCGCCGCTGCTGTGGTTGCCTGTGTTGGAAAATGTATTCAAACATGCTACCCGTGTTATTACAGACAAGTACTTTATAGCATACAGTGCTACTATAAAAGATGGTGTGCTAACTATACATACCCGCAATAATTACAAACCCAATGGCAATAGTGCAGCAGAGGGGGGCATAGGGCTTGCCAATCTGCGCAAGCGTCTGGAATTGCTGTATCCTGCAAGACACAGCATTACGGCTATGCCTGATGGTGATGCATTTGTAGTAGAACTAAAAGTGAATCTCTGAAAACCAGATAACTATGCGCATACTGATAGTAGATGATGAGCCGATAGCACAGGATATACTGGAGACGTATATTAAGCGAATACCCGGCTTGCAATTGGTAGGCAAATGCCGCAATGCATTGGAGGCTTTTACAGCCATCAATAAACAGCCGGTAGATTTGCTGCTGCTGGATATAAATATGCCCGAAGTATTGGGCGTAGATTTTGTACGCTCACTCAAGCATCCGCCACTTGTTATTTTTACTACCGCCTATACCGAATATGCCATTGAAAGCTATGAGCTGAATGCAATAGACTATCTGCTGAAACCCATAGCTTTTGAACGCTTTCTGAAAGCCATACAAAAAGCAAACGATGCTTTGCAGCAAACTGTACCAACAGTGCAGCCTGCAGATAATGTCGTCTTCATTAAAGCAGATAATAAACTGGTGCGTATAGACCTGAACCAATTGCTATATGCCGAAAGCCTGCGAGACTATATACAGCTCTATACCACAGAGGGAAAGAAGCTGATACACTGCACCATGAAGAGCCTGGAAGAAGTCTTGGCACCTTATACCAATTTCTTGCGTGTACAGAAATCGTACATCGTAAATATAGCATGCATTACAGAGGTAGATGGTAATACCATCCGCATCAAAGAGCACAACATTTCTATCGGCAATACTTATAAAGAACAGGTGTTTGTTGTACTGAATAAACACAGACTTGTTTAGTAGTGTAGGCTTTCATCATATATCTGTCATATTATTCTCCAACTATTGTGGTAGATTTTTTACTTACATAGTTTTGAATTGAATTAAAACCTAACCTTATGAAGAAGCTAACCACTCTTTCTTTTTTCGCATTTCTTTTATTGACTGCTTGCCGCAAAGACAAGGATGTGCAAAACATAGCCAACAATACATCAGGCACATCTACCGCCAAAGTAATAGCAGACAGTGCCGTGAATATCATTAATCCTACAGATAAGTATATCACTTTCGGGTGGGTAGATACATCGCACACAGGCAAAGCTCCGGGCTATAAATATATTGATAGTATCAGAATAGCGCCAAATGATACGGTGAAGATTCCTACGTCTCGTTTTCAGGGTTATTTTACATGCGGCTATGGCTATTATAGCGATGACTATACAATCAACAACTGGTATGAAAGGTATAATCATCCCTACCATAGAACGGCTTTTGCAGGCAATGCGGGTTCGAAGATAGTAATTACAATAAACCCTAACACTAGTCCTTATGTTACAAGGCTATTGGGTAGTTGGTTTACAGATACGCGCGAATGGGTTGCTGTTGATGCATACAATGCAGCCGGAGCTTCTGTTTGGAGTACACTGAGTGGAGCCGATAAAAATCAGAAAGTTATTACCCGGTTTTATGGAGGTATTCGGTTTACGGGTACTTGTGCTGGCTCACCGGACAGCGCAGACTTCAGTTATCCTGCACTTGCAGCCCCACCTGCGTTTTCTGTAGAAATGAAGAGTAATATGTACACGTCATCAAAAATTACTTCATTCAAATTGACAGATGCGCTGCCTACCACAACACCAATATCTACTACAGCACTCGATACTATGTTTATGACTATAAACGGTGCACCGCCTTACTACAAGCTATATCGCAAACCGTAAATAACAACAGCCCTGCCAATCGGCAGGGCTGTTAGTTTATGTTGTATGAGACGGATTATTCTATTACTATCTGTTTGGTTTGTATAGTATCATCCAGTTGCAGTTTCAACAGGTAGATGCCTTTAGGTGCGTCAATTTTTACGTTGTGTATCGGTGTCTGTGGTATTTCTTTTTGCAGATATACCAGCTTGCCTGTTACATCATACACTGTAATACAGCCATGCTGAAAATTGGTATTTTCCAGTTGCAATGTAAAAATGCCATCGCTAGGGTTGGGGTAGATGGTTGATGAGTTAGTATTAGTTTCCGTCTTGTTTACCGAAAGTGCTGCTGATGTGTCTTTAATGCGCCATAGCTCATCATAATTAGAGGTAAACGATGCGTTCAGATATACGGCACCGTCAGAATGCAAAACATATCCGCCAAACAAGTTCATGTTGCCCAAGGTAGGGAACGTGGTCAGCCCCGGAGGGCTTAGTTTAAAAGTGCCTGGAGCCGTACCATCTGTACTGTAGACATCGACATTGCCACCTACATTGCCAAGAAATAACATCCTGTTTTTATATACAAAGAAATTTCTCGGCGAAAAATATCCTGTAGGGTTCATGGTTACTATCTGGTTTGTGCCTGCAGTGGTGCCATCGCTGCTCCATAATTCATAGTTATTTGCAATGTTTCGTGAGGCAAATATCAGTTTGTTGTTTACCACAGCTATTTCAGTCATATGTAATGTAGCAGTATTAGGAAGCACCAATATTCCGCTATTTATGCCGGGTACTATGTCTTTGAGCATTGTAGTACCTGCTGCTGTGCCATCGGTTTTCCACATTTCGCTGCCATGTACACTATCATCTGCTGCAAAATAGAGTTCATTCTTGAAAACAACAGGTACGCAAGGTTTGGCCCCAAAATTAGTGTCCGGGAATATGTCTTTTACAATAGTAGTGCCGGCTGTAGTACCATCGCTGCACCATAGTTCATTTCCATGTGTTCCGTCATTAGCTACAAAGTACATTTTGCCTTTATATTCAGCATGATTTGTAACCGATGTGAAATTCGATCGTATTTTCTGTGTTCCTGCAGTTGTACCATCACTTACCCAAAAATCTCCTGTAGAGAAGTACAGCTTGCCACCAAAGGATTTAAACCCTGAAAATGTTGTAGATGCGCCGCCCGGCGTTATGTCTTTCACCATTTTGGTACCTGCATTCGTTCCGTCCGTTATCCATAATTCCGTCCCGTTTATTCCGTCGTTAGCAGTGAAATATATTTTACTACCAACTTTTATTAAATCTTTTGGGTATGAACCTTTTGCGCCGGGAACGATATCTTTTACCATATTGGTGCCGGCAGAGGTTCCATCTGTAATCCAAAGTTCATAATTGTATGGAGAGTCAGTTATGGCGCTGAATAAAACTTTGCCATTCAGCTCTGTAAGAAGTGATGGGAGACAGTAGCTGTTTGGGTAAATATCTTTCACCTTTGCAGTACCCGCAATGGTGCCATCTGAAGCAAATAGCTGTTTGCGTCCATAGTGATTGCCACCGCTAAAGAATACTTTGCCATTTGCGCTGCATAAATACTGCGGTAATGCTGCGGAATCTCCAGGTCTGTATACAGAATCTATAACGTATGGTGCTTGTGCAGCAGCATGAAGGGAGATTAACAATAAGGGTAGTATCAGTAGGTTTTTCATGAGAAATTAGTTGGTTTTATTGTAAAATATGAAAATGTCTTAATGTTTTCTAAGCAAAAACCCTGCCAATCGGCAGGGCTGTTAGCTTATGTTGTTTTAGATTGATTACTCGATTGCTATTTGTTTGGTCTGTATCGCATCATCCAGTTGCAGTTTCAACAGGTAGATGCCTTTAGGTGCATCAACTTTTACTTTGTGTATTGGTGTCTGAGGTATTTCTTCTAGCATATACACCAGTTTACCTGTTACATCATACACTGTTATGCTCCCATGCTGAAAGTTGGTATTTGGCAGTTGTAGTGTGAAGATGCCTTCGCTTGGGTTGGGGTAGATGGTGAAGGTATTTTGAGATGTAATACTGCTTATGCTATTGGGGTAGCTTGTAGTGTCTTTGATGCTCCAGAGTTCACGTCCGGCAGATGTAAAATACGCTGATACGTATAATGCTGAATCTTGATCGAACAGAAAGAATTCGCTACCATTTGCCGGTTGGCTGATGGGGGCTATTGGAGGAGCTATTATTTTGGTGCCTGTGGCTGTACCGTCCGATATCCAGAACTGCCTGCCTAAAGGATTTTGTATAGCCGTGAAATACATGTGCTTTTTGTAAACGAACATTTCATCAGGTAAACCATCGTTTGCACCCGGGTTCAGGTCTTTGAATATTTGTGTGCCGGCAGTCGTGCCATCGCTTACCCACAGTTCATAACCGTTTATGCCATCATTTGCAAGAAAATACAGTTTGTTGTTATATACGCAATATGGCCCCGGATAGCTATTGCCTGCACCTACATTGATATCTTTTACCATTTGTGTGCCTGCTTCCGTCCCGTCTGTAGTCCAAAGTTCTAAACCATTAAAACCGTCTGAGGCTCTAAAATATGTTTTGCCACTGTATGGGGCAAACATTGGATAACTAACGCTGCCTATTGCACCGGGGATGATGTCTTTTATCATTTGTGTGCCGGCAGTTGTGCCATCTGATGTCCATAGCTCGTAGCCGGTAGCGGCAGTGGTTGCGCTGAAGTATAGGGTATTGCCAATAGCTGTTAGGCTGACCGGTGTGCTGCTTGCAGAGCCAGGGGCAATGTTTTTTACCATGGTAGTGCCAGATTGCGTACCGTCTGTTACCCAAAGCTCACTGCCGTTGATGCCATCATCTGCAATAAAAAATAGTGCGCCGTTGCATACAGTAGGGTATGCAGCCATAGACCCTGTTGCACCCGGCAATATATCCTTTACCATCTGCGTACCAGCAGTAGTGCCGTCTGTAGCCCATAGCTCTACACCATTAGTACCATCAGAAGCTGTAAAATATATCTTGCCGTTAAATACCGCGAAACTATAGCTGTTGAGCGAAGACCCCGCACCGGGGTTAATGTCTTTGAGTATTTGTGTACCTGCGGTTGTGCCATCCGTTACCCAAGGCTCTATACCATTTGCTGTTTCTGCAGCAAAGATGACTTTGGTGCCCAATGCGGCGAATGGAACAGGTATAGAGCTGTTGCTCCCCGGCCACACATCTGCTAACTGCATAGTGCCTGCTGTTGTGCCGTCACTTATCCATAATTCGCGGCCCGCAACATCTGTAAATGCTGAAAAGACAAACTTGTTGCCAAGCTTGACAAAGCTTGAAGGCCCAGAGCTTTGTGTGGGTCCGGTATTAAGGTCGTAGCCTGTAAATACAGGTACAGGCTGTGCTTGTATATAGGCAGCAGCCAAACAACATAGTAATGTAAAGAACTGTTTCATATAATATTGGGGTGTTATTTTTAATAATCTATTCTATTGCTATTTGCTTTGTCATCAAAGCATCATCCAGTCTCAGCTTCAATATGTAGTTTCCTTTTGGGGCATCTATGTATAGTTTGTGTGTGGCTGAGTGTGGTATTTCTTTTTGCATATACACCAGTTTACCTGTTACATCATACACTGTTATGCTCCCATGTTGAAAGTTGGTATTTTCCAGTTGCAATGTAAAGATACCATCGCTAGGGTTGGGGTAGATGCTGAATGATATAGCATTAGCATTATTGATGCCCGTTGGTGCAGATGTGTCTGTCATTACCCAAAGTTCGTTGCCTGTCGCATCATAATTTGCAGCAAAATACATGCTTGTATCTACCGGATTATATACCAAACCATAGCCAATCGGGTCGTTCAGAGGATTGGCATTTGGAGATACAGGCGGCCCTACAATTTTTGTATTTGCTTCCGTGCCGTCAGTTTGCCATAGTTGTCTGTCGTTTGCTACCTGCTCTGCTACAAAGTAAAGCTTGCCTTTGTATGTAGCAAAATAACCGGGGTCTGATGTTGTGGCACCGGGAAAAATATCTTTCAGCATATAGGTACCTGTTGCAGTACCGTCACTCATCCATACTTCTCTTCCGTTCGTGGTATTGTTTGCTATAAAGGCTACTTTATTCTTGAATAACGTTAGGTTTGTGGGTGAGCTGCTTCCGCTTCCGGGAATGATATCTGATACAACAGTAGTGCCCGCTGCCGTACCATCCGTTACAAATAGCTCCGCCCCTGTAGCACCGTCAATGCCATAGAAGTATAGCATGTTGTTCAACTCAACAAATCCTGCACCGTCCCATGCGCCGTTAGCTGTTCCGAGGTTGTTGTCTTTAAGCATTTTTGTGCCGCTTGCAGTGCCATCTGTGTACCACATTTCATAACCCTCTGTGGCTGTTTCTGCAACGAAAAACATTTTGTTATTAAAATTGAAAAATTGCCTTATGTTGCCCAAAGAGCCTACTGCACCAGGATTAATGTCTTTTACCATTTGTGTGCCGGGGCTGGTACCATCTGTTGACCATAATTCAGTTCCGTTTGTGCCATCGTCGGCTTTGAAGTACAGTTTGCCATTATATTCATGAAAATAATGTGGGGAGCTGTTGTTTGCACCCGGGTTGATATCTTTGAGCATTTGTGTGCCTGCAGTTGTACCGTCCGATACCCATAATTCGTTACCCTTCACACCGTCTGTAGCAACAAAATATATTTTGTTGTTGAAAGCTGTAAAATCTGCAACTCCCGGCAGACCGTCATTTACTCCGGGGTTTATGTCTTTCAGCAGATCTGTCCCAGCAGTCGTACCATCCGAAATCCATAATTCATAACCTGCTATAGCGGATTTTGCAGAGAAAAAGAATTTTCCGTTAGCGAAACCTTCTCCTCTGTTAAAATATTGTGTGCTTGATGCACCTGCTGTTATTTCTTTCAGCAATGCAGTGCCTGCTTGTGTACCGTCAGACAGGTATAGTTCGTTGCCGGTAGCGGCTGTTTTTGCACTCATCACCATTTTCCCATTCAACGGACCTTTTATCCACGGGTCGCTATTCGTAGCACCGGTATAAATATCTACAGATTTGAAAACAGGTGTTTGTGCATTCGCCGTGAATGTGGCAAGTAGCAAACTACTGAGTATTAATTGCTTCATAAGGGTGAAATGATATTATATAGTTTTAAAATTACTACAAAACACATTGACAGACAAATGTACATAACAACAGCCCTGCCAATCGGCAGGGCTGTTCACTCACACCCACATGCATACCCCTATGCACTCTCTTCTTATTATTTTTTCAGGTCAAACCTGTCGAGGTTCATCACTTTTGTCCATGCGGCTACAAAGTCGTTTACAAATTTGCCTTGTGCATCATCGCAAGCATATACTTCTGCTAGTGCGCGCAGTTCTGAGTTAGAACCGAATACCAGATCGGCACGTGTACCTGTCCATTTGATAGCGCCTGTTTTGCGGTCGCGTCCTTCAAATACTTCCTGTGTTTCTGATGTGGCAGTCCATTTAGTACCATAGTCCAGCAGGTTTACAAAGAAATCGTTTGTAAGCGCGCCTACACGGTTGGTCAGTACACCATGCTGAGAATGGTCGTAGTTGGTACCCAGTACACGCATACCACCTACCAGTACGGTCAGCTCAGGCGCAGTCAGTGTCAGCAGTTGCGCACGGTCTATCAGCATTTCTTCTGCTATGGTGCCGAATTTATGTTTTGCATAATTGCGGAAGCCATCAGCATGTGGTTCCATCACTGCGAACGATTCTACATCTGTCTGCTCTTGCGTAGCATCTGTACGTCCTGCTGCAAATGGTACTTTTACATTGTGCCCTGCATTGCGTGCAGCTTCTTCAACACCTGCATTACCTGCAAGTACTATAAGGTCTGCCAGCGATACTTGTTTGTCGCCGCCTGTTGCGTTGAATGCAGTTTGTATGCCTTCCAGTACACTCAGCACACGTGCCAGTTGTACAGGATTGTTTACAGCCCAGTCTTTTTGCGGAGCAAGGCGTACGCGTGCGCCGTTGGCACCACCACGCTTATCGCTACCGCGGAAGCTTGCCGCAGATGCCCATGCTGTAGATACCAATTGCGATACGCTAAGGCCAGACGCTAGTATTTTTTTCTTCAGTTCTTCTGCATCGTTCTCATCAATCAGTTTGTGTGTAACGGCAGGCAATGGGTCTTGCCATATCAGTTCTTCTGCAGGTACTTCCTTGCCCAGGTAACGAGCACGCGGACCCATATCACGGTGCGTCAGTTTGAACCAAGCACGTGCAAATGCATCTGCAAACTGGTCAGGATTTTCGAGGAAGCGACGAGAGATTTTTTCATATTCAGGATCGAACCTCAATGACAAGTCTGTCGTCAGCATAAAAGGAGCATGGCGCTTGCTTGGGTCATGTGCATCTGGCACCAGGCCTGCACCTGCACCATCCTTCGGCCTCCACTGGTGTGCACCTGCGGGGCTCTTTGTCAGTTCCCATTCGTAGCCAAAGAGGTTTTCGAAAAAGTTATTGCTCCATTTGGTAGGCGTTGTTGTCCATGCACCTTCCAAACCACTTGTAATAGTATGTGCGCCTGCACCACTTTCGTAGGTGTTGCTCCAACCCATGCCTTGCTCTGCCATGGTAGCTGCTGCAGGTTCTTTGCCAACATATTTACCGGGGTCTGCGGCACCGTGTGTTTTACCAAAGCTATGGCCACCTGCTATCAGCGCAACGGTTTCTTCATCGTTCATTGCCATGCGGGCAAATGTTTCGCGGATATCGCGCGCAGCAGCTATCGGGTCAGGATTGCCGTTAGGGCCTTCCGGGTTTACATAAATCAAACCCATCTGCACAGCAGCCAGCGGATTTTCAAGGTCGCGGTCGCCGCTGTAGCGTTTGTCGCCCAGCCATTCTCTTTCATTACCCCAATACACATCTTCTGCAGGTTCCCATACATCTTCACGTCCGCCGCCAAAGCCAAATGTTTTGAAGCCCATAGACTCCAGCGCCACATTACCTGCCAGTATCATCAAATCTGCCCAAGACAGCTTTTTGCCATATTTCTTTTTGATAGGCCACAACAACAGGCGAGCCTTATCGAGGTTGGCATTATCAGGCCAGCTGTTCAACGGTGCAAAGCGTTGCATGCCTTGTCCGCCGCCGCCGCGACCGTCTTGTACACGGTAGGTACCCGCACTGTGCCAAGCCATACGTATAAAGAACGGACCATAATGACCATAGTCTGCAGGCCACCAGTCTTGCGATGCTGTCATTACATCTGTAATGTCTTTCTTCACCGCATCCAGGTCGAGGCTTTGAAACTCTTTAGCATAGTCAAAACTTTCTTCCATCGGGTTTGACAATGAAGAATACTGGCGCAGAATATTCAGCTTCAGCTGATTGGGCCACCAGTCTGTATTGCGTGTGCCACGGCCTGCTACAGGGTTAACAGCACCATGAGGGAAAGGGCATTTGCCACTGCTTTGAGATTCGTTGTTTTCCATTAGTTATGTATTTGTTGTCGTGTCTTTTAAAATTACTGCTAAAACAACGCAGAAGATATGATGTGCATCATACCGGAGCGTTAAATTTTTGTTTGCTGCACAAATGTGGTCATTGTAATCTTATAAATCAAACTGATAGTTTGTATGTTTGTATCAATTTCATCTATAAGGAATGAACCTGCAACAACTGGAGTATATAGTGGCGGTAGATGTGCACCGCCATTTTGTGACGGCGGCCGAAAGGTGTTTTGTAACACAGGCCACACTGAGCATGATGATAAAGAAACTGGAAGACGAACTGGAGGTGAAAATCTTTGACCGCAGCAAGCAGCCCGTAGTACCTACAGAGATAGGCAAGCTGATAATAGCACAGGCAAAGAAAGCCCTGCAAGACACTGCACGCATCAAAGAGATAGTGAACGAAGAGCGCGGGCTGGTACGTGGCGAACTGAAGGTGGGCATTATACCCACACTGGCGCCCTACATCATACCCATGTTCATCAATAGCTTTCTGAAAAAATACCCCGATGTGAAACTGCAGATAAGCGAACTGACAACAGAGGCCATCACCGAAAAGCTGGAACAATACTCGCTGGATGTGGGCATCATGGCTACGCCGCTGAACAATGCCGCGTTGATAGAACAGCCACTTTTCTACGAGCAGTTTGTGGTATATGCCAGCGCACAGGAAAAACTATTGAAGAAGAAATACCTGTTGGCACAGGATATAGACATCAACCGACTGTGGCTGCTGGAAGAAGGGCACTGCCTGCGCAGCCAGGTGATGAACCTCTGCGAGCTGAAGCATAGAGAAAAAGAACTGCACCAGCTGGACTTTGAATCTGGCAGTATAGAAACGCTGAAGAAAATTGTTGACCTGAATCAGGGCATTACCATACTGCCCGAGCTGGCACTAAACGACCTGCATGCATCGCAGCGCGACAGGGTCAGGCAATTCAAATCTCCCGCACCTGTGCGCGAGATAAGCATCGTCACCTTCCGCCACTTTGTAAAAGAGAAACTGATAGACGCACTGAAACAGGAAATCCTCGATAACATACCCGCCGATATGAAGAGCACGAAGAATAAAGAGATGGTGATGATATAAGGGGTGATATCGACGAATTATCCTTAAATTGTTTAAACAGAGTGAAATGAAATATGAAGCTCATAGGTTTTTGGCAGGAGCATGATGGAGATAAAATTCTGAAGGATTATTTATGCGAGCCTCATAATCCTCCTGAAGTATTTCCTGATGCAAAAGAAGTGGATATGCTTGTTAAATATCTTGACAATGGGGACTCTATATTATCAATGACTTTGGGGCTAAGAGATGGAGACAAAAGTATAGGGGCATACCACATTCGTAGCGATGGTGAATGGATATGGCCCAGTCATTTTTCCTACTATATAAAAAATGGGGACTACCGTTTTTTGACAAAGGAATTTGTTAATCATGTTGCGCTTAATTCCAGATTTCCAGATTGGAAATTTAATCTCATGCAAATAGCGAAGAGATATATTAGTCGTGTTTTTCGTCGCAATAGCTTGCCTGATAGAAAATTGACCCAAGAACAAAGGATAGATGTTGAAAGGTATTTATTAGACATACTAAATATTCGCAGGAATATTCGTCGGTAAATTGATTCTTAAATTTTCTGTGCTGTTCCAAATGTTCCGCAGGGCATTTGGAAACTGAAATATTACTCCATTCTCAAAACGGCACTTTATCTTTTATTCAAGATGCTTTGCAGAACATCTTGAACAGCAAAGAGCATGAGTTTTTAATAACTTTATAGAAATCACCTCCTATGAAATACTTCTCAATAATACTTTGCACCTTTTTTCTTGCAGTCAGCTGCACCAAGATTGAAGATAAAGACAGAATCATCTACGGGCAGATAGTAGATAGTGTAAACGTGCCGATAGCCAATAAAGAATTTCTTATTGTTGTTAGTACCACAACTACAAGAATTGGTGCCGGTAATGGTTTTATTGATGACCAGCCGTACAAGTTTAATACAGACACTAATGGATCATTTAGTGTTACATTTAAGGCAAAGAAAAAAGCGAGCATTCAAATACGCCTATCCGAGAAGACGGGCGATAACACCATATACCGCAGCTGGGGCGCAGGGAAGGATTTGGAAATAAATGCTGGTATTGTGAAAATGCCAAGAAGGTGACACTTGGTACTTTTACACAGCCATGATAATCTCTGGCATGTTTCTTGGCAATGCTATAATATTGCAACCCTAATAGACTTTATGAAATACCTCATAGCCCTTTTGTTTTTACTCCCTGTTGTGTGCCTTGCGCAGGGGGACGGTAGTAAATCTCACGCAGAAATAGGTGCCTCTTTCGGAGGTGGCATAAGAACCGGTACAGGTGTACCTGAAAAGCCACAGTACTCAGGTATGCTGATGGGGGATGTAGTGTATCATCATAAGCAGCAGGGTATAAGTTTTACCGGAGGTTTTCGTTTCATGGCAGATAAATCAACCGAAAGCTTGCTTGGTTTTGTATTGCAGGGTGGTGCGCTATATGCACTGCCATTAAAGAGACAATTGTCTTTCAGGACGTCATTAACAGCAGGCCCTTCTGTTCAGTTTGAAGGCTATACAGAGTATGTTGGTGTGCGTTCCAATCTGATGTCTGAACTAACAACAGGCATGTATATGTGGAATGCAGTATTTGTTGGTGCTAAGTATTGCCGCAGTTATTTCCCCTACGATGGGCCTTATCCTTTCAATGTACATCGCCTGTTGCTTGCCATGCAGGTGCGTATTGAATAATATACCATCTCCACATTTTTACATTCTCCAAACTTTTCATTGCAGAAAGCTGTCTATATTTATACTTGGTACATTAATTGTACGTTATAAACATACACCCCAAGTGCTATGAGATACCTGTTAGCTACCCTTATGATGTTGAATATGCTGCCTGCGCGTGCCGCAGATGCAGACAGCAGCAATGCGCGCCTGCGCTACAAGCGTTGGTGTATCGTGGCCGATGCCGGTGGCATCAGCCCCTATGTACGTTACGGCCAGTCTTTCGGATTGCAACAGGGCAATAGCAGTATGGTGCAGCTTGGGGGCGAGGTTCACTTCAATAAAATCGGTAGGCTTACTGGCTATGTAGCAGGTTTGCGTGTGGGTTATGTAAACATTAAAACCCACTACCACAGCTATATGCCGCACCCTTACGAGGCGCCGAGCCAAAACCTGCAGATAGCCGCATTGTGCGGATTGCGTGGTACCAAACTGGTTAATACTTGGATGGACGTAGTAGTAGGCGCACAGGGTGGGCCAATATGCATTATCAGTACCAATGCGGGTGGCGCTACAGTCAGTGCTTACGGAGAGGCGCACGTAGGCATGCGTTTCAATCACCGATTTACGACTGGGGTTAAATTCTTCCTCAGCCCCGGTATCTACAAGCAATACTACGATAACCGCAGTCCGCAGACGCTGGGCTATGGTACATCGGGGCTTATTACCGAAATGCGCATAGAGCTGGGACGTTTGTAGCTGTTCTACTTTTCAAGATTGCAATTCTCTTCTATCTCTGCTGTGGCGGGGAAGAGGTTTTTTTTTGAATTCCCCCGAAAAATCACCCGTATTATAACTCATTGATTGTCAATTAAAATTATACAGTTGACTTTACTTTTATTAAATTTTACTTGTAAAAAAGTAAAGTTTACTTGTATTTTTGGAAAGTATTCTTTTATCTTTGTGTAGCAAATTGATAGAATGGGGTAAAAACCGACGTACTATCAACAATCACTAAAAACAATTAAAAACGCAATAACTATGAAAGGTTACAGGTCTATGATGGGGCATCAGAACAAGCCACTGGCATTGGGGCTGATAGCAGGTGGCTTGGTGATAGCGGTTGCAGAAAAGATTCACCCGTTTACCATATTGCCCAACCATACCAGAAACCAACACATTGGCCTTGCCCTTTGCATTACCATATATGGCATGATGCTACTGGCCATTACAAAAGAGAAAGTAGAAGACGAACGTGTAAAAGCCATCCGCGCACAGGCAATGCAGTTTACGGTATTGATGTTTGTTATTACCCAACTTACCACTGTATTCATGAATTTGCTGAGCCCTGCGGATAGTTCTGCTATTGGAAACAAGTGGATTATACTAAACCTGATCATGAACCTGACAGTATATCACATATTCTTTCGTATAGGCTTGTACCGCGATAATTACTGGAACTACCAGTCAGACGACATCAGCCTGAAGGATGCATGGTTTAAAAATAAATGGCTCTCCGTATTTGCCATCGCTTTTTTCCTGCTGGCACTGGTGCTGCTTATAGTATTAGAATAACGAACAACTATCAATTCACTAATAAAACTGATACGCAATGAAAGGATTTCAAAAACTTGCAAAGCACAATACCAAGATAATAGGCTTGGTAGTACTCTCTGTTGGTGTGCTTGTTTCTATTGTTTACAAAATTCACCCGTTTACGGTTATCCCGAAGATGAATGCAGATAAGCACCTTGCTGCCTGTATGTGGATTATGCTGGTGGGTATGTACCTCACCGCCTTCAGTCAGGAAAAAGTAGAAGACGAACGTGTGCAAACCATTCGCGCTCGTGCCCTGCAAATGGTAATGATGCTGATGAGTGCTACATTTGTTGCATTCTCGCTCACGGCCATCACGCAAGATATGGGCGAGTTTGATGTTACAATACTGTTGCTGTTTCCGCTTATTTATCTGGCTATGTATCTGGCAATATTTCACATGGGTTTGTATTTCGATTTCTTGTGGGACTATGACGATAAGAAACTGAGCTTTGTACAAAACCTGAAGAAAAACAAAAAACCTATCATCATATTCCAACTCATTACCTGGGCCATTCTGTTACTTATTCTATTACTCTTATCTTAGCGGCGGATGAAAAATACCATCAAAGTAGAAAGAGCCAGGCTGAATATATCGCAGACAGAACTGGCAGAGCAGGTGGGAGTGAGCAAACAAACCATACACTCTATAGAAACAGGCAGGTTCGTACCGTCAACCGTCTTGTCTTTAAAGATTGCGCGCTTCTTTAAGGCAAAAGTGGAAGACATCTTCGAACTGGAAGAGACCGACTAAAGAACAATCCCGATACATATTGTACCCCGAAACGTAACTGCCGAAAGGCATACAGCCCCTCTCATGCCCTTGCTGAACGAAAACTAAAACGCAATAACAAAAGAAAAATCATTTAAGCAATTACAAAAAACGAATAGTTATGAAAACAAAATTTGTAACCACCATCATTGCGCTGCTTTGCAGCATCATCTCTTGGGCAGCAGGCAACAACCGCCTGTTGATAAGCCTGCACAGCGAGGCTAAGCCAAATTTGCAAAACAATATACTGGGCGTGCCTGCCATAGATGCCGTAGCACAGCAGTTTGGCTGCACCAAGATACACGCCATCAAAAAAGGAAAGGTATATGTGCTGACACTGGCAGACAATCCTAATATGAAGGAAGCAGCCAACGCTATGCTGGCAACAGGGCTGTGTAAATATGCCGAAGCAGATGCAGCCGCAACCATAGGTGAATGGAAAACAACTGCCGCTGCACCTACAGATACTTTGTTTTATCAGCAATGGGGGCTGCACAATACTGGCACATTTAGCGGAGGCACTGCAAAAACAGGTGCAGATATAGACCTGCTGCGTGCGTGGGATGTGGAAACGGGGGATAGCAATATTGTAGTAGCCGTGATAGATGCGGGCATCAAGAGCAATCACCCCGATATACAGGGCAGGCTATGGCACAACAGGCTGGAGATACCTGGCAATGGTATAGACGATGACGGCAACGATTATATAGATGATACTCTGGGCTGGAACATGCCGTCAGATACCAATAACATAGAAGACGACCACGGGCACGGCAGCCATGTAGCAGGTATAATAGGTGCCAGTGTAAATAATGTAACCGGTATGACGGGGGTAGATCAGCACTGCAAGCTGATGATATTAAAAGGTATTGACAAGACGGGTTTTGTAGCCTATAGCTGGATGATTGAAGCTATCTACTACGCGGTAGATAACGGTGCGCGTATTATTAATATATCTGCAGGGGGTACAAGTACTATCAGCATATTGCAGGATGCGATAGACTATGCTACGAGCCATAAAGTAACAATAGTAGCCGCTATGATGAATACAGGCTCAGAACTGAAGATGTATCCTGCGGCTTGCACAGGTGTCATAGCTGTAGGCGCTACAGATGCGGAAGATAAGCGCGCATCGTTCAGCACATTCGGCAATCATATATCTGTATGTGCACCGGGGCATCAAATCTACAGCCTCTCTCACCTGTACGATACGGCCTATGTTATGATGTCAGGCACATCTATGGCTACACCATGTGTGGTGGGTGTGGCAGCTCTGCTGCTGGCACAAGACAGCACACGCACACCTGCACAGATAAAAAATCTGCTGGAAAGCAATGCAGAAGATATGGTAGGCGAAAGCAAAGACGTGGCAGGTTTCGATAAGTATTATGGCAATGGCAGGGTGAATGCATGGCGCGCACTTACCAATGCAAGGCTGTCTGTAAACAATGTGGCTACTACAGAACAATGGACTGTGTACCCTAATCCTGCAACAGATAAACTGTATATAGGTGCTGTGAATACCGATAGCTATACCATACAGTTGGTAAGCATCACAGGGACGGTTGTCTATACAGCCACTTGTACAGGCAATGCCGCAATACCCGTTGCCCAATTGGCGAAAGGCAGCTATATACTGCGCTTGCAGCAGGGTGGTAGTGTGCAGCACACAAGCGTGGTATTACGCTGATTTGTTAAAGAAAATAAAAACACGAAAAAATCTGTAACCTTTTTTCCCGTTGCACGACTAATAGATGTAACCGGTTCAGAAAACAGCATTTGAAAACTAAATCAATCAACTACTAAAAACATAATTTATGAAAGCAATATTCGCAACACTGCTGATGATAGCAGCTATGGCAACCAACACAAATACATTTGCAGCAAAACCAACAACTGTGGTAACAGCTGAAAAAACATGGGGCGTACAATCTACCGGCGATGCACTGGTGATAGAAAACAAATCTGCACAACCGCTGGATGTAATTATTACCGGCAAGCTGGGCGAGGAAATAAAAACAACTGTAGATAAAGGCTCAAAATCTATCTCTACAAAAGAGCTTCGCCAGGGCAGATACACCATCAAGCTGAAAACACCGTTCAAAAACGAATACCTGAAGCTGGAGGTGCTATAAGGCATTTCCCCCGAAAGAATCTTCTCATACATACGTGTATATCCCTGCCCCCGCTCTGTCAAGAGCGGGGTTTTTGTTTGTAATGGAATTGTCAAAACATGACAATTATATTTTTATGTGTAGTGGTCTCACACCCGTCTTGCGTTATCCGTTATATCTGCCGTATGGCAGGGACATCTACTTAAGTACAGACCAAAATATCATAATGTTCTTGGCGGGCAACTCAGAAATAATCATGCAGGCAAACAAAGCCGATAAACCTGATGCCACACCACTCATGCAGCTTCTACAGCAGTGCATGGATGGTAAGGCACAGGCGCAGCGTGCCCTTTTTGAGCAATATGGTCCGTTAGTAAAGGGCGTCATCATGCGCTATATATATGATACGGAACTTGCTAAAGACCTGCTGAACGATATTTTTTGCAAAGTCTTCGAAAAGCTGCACCTCTATGCCCCAACCGGCCCGTTTGAAGGCTGGCTGAGGCGAATAGCTGTTAATACCATCATAGACCACAAGCGCAAGACACAGAAATTCGCCACCACCTACAATACCGACTTTGCCGATAAGGATATATCTATACCTGAAGATGCGGGTGCGGGTTTGGGCTATAAAGAGCTGTTGGCCATTATACAAACCATCCCCGATACACAACGCACAGTTTTTAATTTATTTGTATTTGAAAACCTAACACATAGAGAAATTGCCACGTTATTGTCATTAACTGAAATGAACAGTAGGTGGTATCTGAATGATGCCCGCCGCAGACTGAAGGAGAAAATCCTGGCTGCAGGCATGTAAGAAGAATGGGAAACAAGGACAAACATATCGACCAGTTTTTCAGAGACAAGATGGATGCCCATCTTGAACCGCTCTCTGCCGACGACCGTATGCTTTTTGAGAAAAGCATTGCGGGAGGTAGTACAGCAGGAGCCTCTGTGCTGAAGCGCATTGTAAAATGGCTGCCGTATATGTCTGCTCTTTCTGCTGCTGCAGCCATCAGTTATTATGGTGTGGTGTACCGTGCAGAGAAAAAGCCTGAAGTGGTGCAGGCATCTCCAATAATAAATACCCGTACCAAACAAGTGCCAACTGCACCATTGCCGGTTGTGGCCGATACGCAGCTTACTGCAACAGGCAATAAGCAACTTGCAGTGCAGCAACCTGCAGCCATCACCCCCAAACTATACAGCCTGCCTGCGGTAGCACCTGTTATGAACAGTGCACAGTACAGGTACGAGCTACTGAAAACTATGATGCCGCTGAATAAGCAGATGCTTGCATCTGTTCAGAAAAAATATCCTTCGGCAGCAGTTGAAAGAAAATATAATATACCGGCACTACCTGCATTGCCTGTACCTTCTGATAATGCTAATGCATCGGCACGCAGGCGTGCACAGGTATCTGTGCATCTCGGTTTTGAAAGTGGGTTGTCGAAAGCTACCTACAATGCGGGTGTGCTGGGTGTGCAGGTGAAAACCAAAATTGCCAACAATCTGCATATAGGTGCAGGTGCTAATTTGCGCTACGCCACAACGCCCGATATATATGTGCCTCAACAACAAGTATTGTTCGATAATTATCAGCGTTATGTTATTATAACACAAGGTAAAAGGGCAGGACAATACACATACAACTACAGAGAAAAAGTAGATTCAACTGTTATCAGGTACGATGTTGATAAACAGTTTTTTGATGTTGAGCTTCCTGTGTTTGTGCAATACGACCTCAGTAAACGCTTTTCTTTAAGTGCAGGCATCAAGTTCATATACGGAAGCGTTGCAAAAATCAATGCCACTTCATCCCGATACACACCGATGTATACAGATACACTGCGAGATTTCAATTATTTCATAGATGAAGAGGCTGCTGTTGGTTTGTTTGATAAAAGATGTAATTGCGTGTCTGATAATACAGCCGATTATCAAAATCCCGCATACAATACCATCCGTACAGGTTATATGTTGGGTGCACAATATCGTCCGCTCAATAATATAGAACTAGGTATTAGCCTGCAGCAAAACGCCACATCGCTCAGTAATATACCTAATCCTGATGTGCGCAAAATGTATGCATTGCCATACTTCCGTTTTTCTTTAGGCTATACTTTCGGTAGCAAAAAATAATTTACTGTTCTTTTCTAACACTCTTACAAACTGTTGCGTTTAGTATAGATGTTAACCCGTTGCTTGTTATCAAACTAAATTATTAAACGTAAAATCACGGGTATGAAAAAAGGATTATTCATTGTTTTCTTGTTGTTGTTTAATTATGGCGCAAATGCTTGTATAAGGTTTAAAGATATTGTGCCAGACAGTGTGCTGCGGATGGATGATACCAGCCAGTATGGTACAGGTGCCGATATTGATATGAACGGAGACGGTAAGCCTGATTTTTCTTTTATGTGGTTGCAGTTCCCGGGTTTCGGTTGGACAATGTATGTAAGTTCCAACGACACTACCAATGCAGTTGTACAAGGAAGTGGCAGTACACAGTTTGGTGATACATTGGCTATGCCTATGGTAAAAGACTCACTTATAGGCCCGGCTTCTGAATGGAGCATCATCAGTATGATGGGTAAGCCTTTGGCAGACAGTACAGAGCTTGGCTTTGCAGGTTTAGGGGACAGGTACATTGGCGTAAGAATGAAAGTGACAGGTGGGTATAAATATGGGTGGATATTAGTAAATGCAGATACATCCGCAGCAACCAAAGGCATTACCGTAAAAGCTTTCGCGCTGGAATATGCTATGGACGTACCAATAAAGGCAGGTGACACCGGCGCATTGCTGCAAAACATAACAGCCTATGGTAAAGGTGGTGTTACAAAACTGCTGAAGGCGAGCACATTGCAAATGGAAACTGCTTACACTCCAAGTGCAAACACAAACAACGGCCTGCGTTGGAAGGTAAGCGACACAACAAAAGCAAGCATCAGCAATACAGGTTTGCTGACGGCAAAAGATACGGGCAAGGTGGTAGTGACAGTTACAGATACATGTTCCGGCAAGACTGACGACACTACAATAAATATTTACGCATTCAAAACAAGCATCGGGGCGATGACAGCTGCGGGCGATGGGGTAGCGGTGTATCCCATACCGTCCCGCGGCGCCCTGACGATAGCGCAGGAAACAGCAGGTACTTATTCAAATGCAAGCATAGTGGCGATAGACGGGCGTGTGCTGATGAGTTTTTCGCTGGATGCCGTTAAGACAGTAATTGATATAAGTATGCTTTCAAGCGGAACTTATACGATGGTGTTAGTTAACAAGCAAAAGGGTAAACACGTGGTCTGCATAATTAAGGATTGATAAAAACTGTCCATGTGTTTAGAAGTGCCGGTTTCTACCGGCATTTTTGTTTTAATTTTATCGTATGAAGATCCTAGCCCTCATATTTATGCTGTGGAGTGCTGTTTGTATGGCACAGGATTGTAGAACAACGTATCGCTACAATATGAAAGATAGTGTGCAGTATTGTACACGAGAGTTTTACAATAATGGCTCCTCTGTAATGCAAAGAA
This sequence comes from Chitinophagales bacterium, assembly GCA_017303395.1. GTDB lineage: Bacteria > Bacteroidota > Bacteroidia > Chitinophagales > Chitinophagaceae > Polluticoccus. The sequence continues at coordinate 87,575 of JAFLBN010000005.1, read as the reverse complement.
TAGACGTTTCTCCGCAAGAGGGTAGCATAATGATTTGGGCTTGGGCAAAAGATACCTCTAAACCAACGACACTGGTTTGCGGCAGTCCTATATATGGTCATGTAGAGTATGAGTTTTCGGATGGCACTGTTCTTGCTTATCGCAGAGAGCAATACAGCTATTATTGTAGATTATCCGCCGGGAAAGAAACATGCTATTGGAAGAAGAATGACACCCCAATAAGCGATGCCGATGTTTACAGGCAGTTTATCAATACAGACCTTGTTGCAATAAGGCGAGTAGAGCAGCAGGTTATTTTTAAGACGACTGCACACCCTGTTTGGTGGAAACGTACACGGTGGCATTACCGAATAAGGCGGGATATAAACGAGTGCCTGCGAAAACAAGGTGTTACAAACTATTCCATACAAATGTGGTATAGTAATGTTGTAGTAGATGTGAAAGGCCCCTATGGAAGATATGCATTTAGTAATCTGCATACCTATTTTGTAAGCTCAGAAGTAAAGCCTGATGCAGCAACTGCACATTGGCTACGTGAAAAGATAAAACAAATGTCTGGCGCACATATATAATACAAGCTGAAACTTGGCAACATATTTGCTAATCAAAAAATATGAAATCGCCGACAAACCTTTTGCGCATTGCGCTTATATCTCTCTTCCTGTTAGTAGCCTGTGAGCCCGAAGAGCACAATTATATTTACCAAAAGTTAATAGCCAGAGTTTACACTACCAATGGTTACACTGTGCAAAACGGCGCAAAATTCAAACAAGACGATGTTTTTTTTACGGCTATTATTCCGGTTACAAGATTGGCATCAAATTTTAAATGGGGTAGTAGTGCGTATGCTACTTCGGTACCCGAACCTACAACCAAGCTGGCTGAAAAGATTGCCGATATCAAAGTGGTAGCGCTGAATGACTTTAGTGACACCTATAAAGCAGGTGATAATATTGCAGATGTGTGTACGTATTACGACACCGAAAATTCCCATGTCACTGACGATAGATATATTGCCTTTGTAGATAGCACAGCAAGAACCAAGCAGGCGGCAATAGATGCAATCAACTCGTCTTTTGTAGGCTTTTACAGTTACAATAACATTGTGCAGCGCTTTGCTTTCAGGATAAAGGCAAAAGCATATACAAACACAGCACAACGTTTTGCTATTGTGTTAATAACAGACAAGTACACTGCACTCGCCGATACTACAGTAACCATAAACATCAAACCCTGACAACCCATGCGCAGCATTTTCGTAATAATTCTTTTAGCGGTATTGCCAATCATAACACAGTCGCAGCCGCTCAGCTTGCCCGAGGCAAAGAATAAAAAAACAAGTTTGTACTTTGTTGCTACCGGTGGTGTTTTGATGAACATGAATGCTGCAGATAAGGTGCAGCCTGCTACCGGTTTTTTGAAGATAGAAAATACTGCCGGCTACAAAGCAGGGCTGGAAATGTTGTTAATCCCCCGTCGGAAAGTGCCCGTGTTGCTGAATGTAGGATGGGAATACAGACATGTGCCTCATCGGTACAATCTGCAATATAGCAACAGCATATCTGGTCTTGGTACAGATGTAAATACAGCTATAAATTTTGTTGTACATTCTGTGGCGTTGAGAATAGCGCCTGTTTATACAATTAAATTATCTGCAAGTAGCAATCTGGATATCTCTGCAGGCTTTATGTTTGATGCAGCTGTAAATGCCAACAAGCAATACACAGAAGAAGGATTGTATGTGCAGGATAGTAAAACGGGTTATAATCAATTAGCGACCTTCAGGTTTACCGGGCATGGAAGCAACGCGAATCCATTGAATTTGCCAGGGTCGAGGAATGTAGGATTCAATATCATGTATTATGGTTCCTTAAGTTACAGAATCAATCCTCGTTTTATGGGTAAGAGGATATTACGTTTAGGTGTAGAATATGGAAAAACTGCTGCTGGCAATAGAGTGTCTCAAACTACCATGTTATATATGGATAAGAACAGGAATATTGTGGCGAGAGATTGGGTTTCTGACAAAGGAATCAACCTGATAGCGTTTTTAGGCGTAAGTATTTAAAACGGCAACCAACAAGTGTCAGATACTAAAATTATAGTTTGGCACGTTAGTTGGTAGTAAATTTATCAGTACATTAACTTTCTTAATACAAACCAACCACAATACCGTAGATTATGAAAAAAATAGCCCTTGCATTGCTGCTTGCCAGTAGCGTATTTACTGCAGAAGCTCGTAAAAATAGTGTAGATATTGGTGTGCTTTGGGGGCTTTCGGGTGCGCGTATTACCAATTCCATAGCTACTATTACAGAAATTAACAGCGATGTGCCTGCAGTTTCATTCACAGCAGATTTTAACTTCGACCGTGGCGGCCGCAGGTTCTTCGCTTCTATACCCGTAAGGCTGCATACTAATTATTTTCACGTCAATGAATCTTATCCTTACGGTAATATATACCCTATGACAACTTATCCGGGTTACTACCCGTACAATTACTACCGTTCCTATAGTATCACTGCAGCATCGCTTGGTACAGGGCTTGGCTTCACATTTATGCCTGTGATGGGTAAGAAGGTGGATATGTGCATTGGTGGTGGGGTTGTGCCTTCGATAGAAGTGGGCAGGTTCAGAGGTGCGGCGAGGTTCCAGACAACAGGCGAGGTGCACGTAGGTGCTCGTTTCGCCAATCGTATATATGCAGGTGTGCGATACACTTACTACGTCGAGCCTTATGAGGCTGATGAGCCATTACCGCAGGTGCGCAATCAGTATGGCGTATCGAACGTGCAGGCCGATTTGCGTTTCCGCATCAGGAAATAAGCGATTATATGGTAGTTCGGTATCCATTCGTAGGATGAAACCTACCACTCGTATAATGAAAATACAGATGGGGGCTATATGCCCCCATCATTTATTATCTTGAGGGCCTGAATAATCACCTGTTTTGAGGGCCGTTTTTTATAGGTATATCATAATGCTAGTGTGCTGTATTATGGCACAGAGTGCTGCTGCACAAAAAATACAGCGCGGCTATTACAATTACAATATCTATAATGGCATACCATCCAATCATGTATATCAGGTAATAATAGATACATTCGGATATGCTTGGATAGCTACTACCAAAGGTGTATTGAAGTACAATGGATATACCTTCAAAAAATTTGGATTTGAAGAAGGGTTGGCTAAAGAGGATGTGTGGTGCTTGGTAGAAGATGATAGCAACAAAGTATGGTTAGGTTCAATAACTAACAGTTTTGGATATATACAGAATAATACCTTTGTGCCGGTAGTTAAGAATTCTGTAATACCGGTATATCCGCATCAGTTGCAGAAAATTAATAACGGAATCACATTTTTCCCGGATTCAGTAGCAAGGTTATTATCAATAAGGGTAGATGTAGGCTACAGGATACAGAATGGGAAAGTCAGAAAATTTGTTATTGATTCAAAAGATATACCTAGTCGTAATCTGACTTTTGACGCTGAAGGTGCTTTGTATGAACTCAGAAATGGTGTTATTACCCGAAGAGTAAATGCAGAAGGAAAAGTGGTTAACGAAAAAGTGTGCAAAACCAGTATTCCTACCGACTTTTTGGATACAACACAAGGTGTAAATTGGAATTCATTCAAGTATTTTATTAGGTATGTACCTGCCCGTAACAGTTTCTACTTTATTGAAATTAAGACAGGATTGGTAACGCCGTATTATGATAAGCTAAATCCATCTGAAAGCTGGCTAGCAATACACCCAAGTAATAAGTTCTTTCATTTAGTATCAAACAAAAGGGCTATAGTATTAGATGAATTATTGAACCATCGATATACTTATCACCTCAATGAAATGATGCCTGTTGAAGATACTGCTGAGGCATCTTTTGTTTGGCACATAAAGAATGCGTTTTGGTGTGGCTTTACTACCACTGCCAATATGGGTATGTATCAGCATTTTACGAAGTTTCCCGGAAAGAAGCTTCCAATAGAACGAATGAGTGGGGTAAAGTATGTGGGAAAGACGCTTAATGCGTCTACCAGCTTTTGGTGGAATAATGCTACACATGAACTTATTTGCATAAATCAAAATGGATGGGTGAACAGAAAGGTGCATGCAGATATATTTGATATTATAGGCGTGAAGTCATTTCCGGGAATGGGGAGTTTTATGTATTCTAAATATAAGTTTAGCAAAATAGATGAGCATACCGGAGAAATGAAATCATTCATGGATCAATTCAAATGGTATTATAATCCTGAATATTTTAAAGATGCAGTTCCAATAAACGGTAGGTATCATTATCTGAGTATACTACAAATACAAGACGTGTACATGTATAAGGATACGCTTTATGCACGCAGTGGTTCAGGTAATTTGTTGTATAAAAATTATAAACATAACGATACTTTCAAAGCATTTGCAGGTAACAGAATTGTAGGCAAGATAAACGTTGTTGACTCCGTTAGTAAAATAATGTATATATCGCTTCCTGATTGGTTTTTGACCGATAATTTATTTACCGGAAGACGCGATTCTGTTAGCGCTTCAATACTTAAGAAGCTTGGTATAGATGGTATTACAATGCTGGCCGTAGATAATAAGACATCGAGTTTATTCATACTGGCTAAAACGGGCTTGTTTGTATTTAATACCCGTAAGTTTTGGCTGAAAAAGCTGCCCTTGTGCCTGAATACTACAGAGTGTAATATGCAACTGTACAATGATAATCTTGTACTTAATTCATCATATGGTCTTGTTTTTTATAAGCTATTTGCTACAGGAGAGGTCTCCAAGCCATATTATGTTGTTAACTATAAGTACAGTCATTATAAGTATCTGTATGGTAGCGATTTTTTTGTTGGTGACAGTACTGTGCTATTTAATACAGACAATGGCCTTATGTCCGTCCCAATACCTGATGATAGTTTATTCAAGTATAATACTTCGAGCCCTGCATTCAAACTGACAGTCACATACAATGGACAATTGAGGCAACTGAATGCAGGTGATACACTGCTGATGGACCAGCGGAACCCCATTTATTTGTTTGATATAATAAACCCTATGGGTGTTGGTACTCCCAGGTTTTATTATTATGTACCCGGAGTGTCTGATATTTGGCAGCAGTTGAACGGAGCTGAATGGTTTGCTTTGGGTTTGAAACCGGAAAGCTACAATAAAGTATATATAAAAGTACTTGATGAAGGTTGGGTGTCAACTCCACGTGCATTTTATGTTTATGTTAGTCCTTATTGGTGGCAAACATTGTCTGGTAAGGTTATAATAGGTCTTTGCTTGCTGGTATTGATAGGTGGTGTTGCATTCGGAGTAATGCGCATTACACGCAGCCGTATTAATAGGGTGAATGCGCGCAAAAACCTGGAAGCTGAATTGAAGAGCTTGCGTACATCTATGGAGTTGAAGTCTATACATGCGCAGATAAATCCGCATTTTATATTCAATACACTCAGTACAGGGCTTTACTTCATTAAGAAAAACAAGATGGAAGATGCATACGATCACATCGCGGCATTTTCTGAACTGTTGCGTAATTATATAAAGTCTTCCAGAGATAAATACATAGTGCTGAATGAAGAGATTGACAATCTGAAACGTTATGTAAGCCTGCAGCAGTCTAGGTTCGAAAATCTGCACGAATTTGATGTGGAGATAGCAGAAGGTGTGAATGTGTTTATAGAAAAAATACCGGCATTGTTGCTGCAGCCACTTGTGGAGAATGCTATTAATCACGGGCTGTTTCACAAACCAACACCTGGGCGTCTTTTGTTGAGATTTGAAAAAAATGCAAGTGGCGACCTGATTTGTATTATTGATGATGATGGTGTGGGTAGAGAGAAATCGAAAGCTATTAATGCAGAAACAAGACATAAAACACAGTCTTATGGTACCGACCTGGTAAGAGAGCTGATTGAAGCATTTAATAAATACGAACCTGTAAATATAACCATAGAGTACATAGATAAACAACCACCCCTAAGCGGCACTACTGTTGTACTCACTATCAAAGAAGTGAAAGATGATAAATAGCACATACAAATGCATAATTGTAGACGATGAGCCTAAAGCCGTAGAACTATTGCAGGATAGCATAACAGAGCTATACGGTAATGTTGAAGTAGTTGCATCATATAATAACTGGAAGCCAGCACTGCAGGCGATGAAAACACAGGATTACGACATCGTCTTTCTGGATATATCTATGCCACAAAAAAACGGCATGGATTTACTGGCACTGGTGCCAGAACTGAAAAGTGAAGTGATATTTGTTACTGCACATTCAGAACATGCAATCGACGCGTTCAATTTTGGTGCAACAGGTTATGTGTTGAAGCCCATTAATGATACATTGCTATACAAGACAATCAATAAAGCTATTGAGCGCATTAATCATAAAAGGGCAGCAGTTTCCGGCGTTACTATACAGCCAACTCATAATAATAAGATAGGCATACCATCGCAAAAAGGTGTAGACTATATTGATGTTAACGATATTTTGTATCTCGAGTCTATCAACAGGTACACAAGCGTAGTGCTAGCTGATGACAAATTACTGAGCTCTTACAGTATTGGTAAATACAGGCCAATGCTTGATGGCTTTTCTTTCTGTCAGGTGCATCGCTCGTTTATTGTAAACCTGAAGCATGTAAAGAGATACGAACATCCCGGTACACTACATATGTCAAATGGTGTTGCAATACCCGTTTCCAGGCAAAATAAAGATGAACTGAATAAGATGATGAATGAAAAATAGTTACATCATGCTGCCTTGCCTAGCGTTATTCTGGTTGCATAGTCTTTGAAAAACGTCTGGAAGAAATACCTGAAACAGTCGAACAGGTCCATCTTATAGATGTTTCTGTCTTTCTTTAAAGCCCCGGGCACTTCGCTGTCTTCATCTACCATTGCCATGGTGCAGTCGCGTATCAGCAATGGGCAGCTAGTTTCTGATATACAGATATTCGGGTACTGAAACAATAAGGTGTTAATAAGCGCACGGCTGTCGTTGTGTGTCAGGTTGCGGCTGTTAAGGATGGCTTGCCTGCTGTTTAGGTTCAGCATACTGCGTATCATGGTATAGTAGCTGTCGTTCTTTCCTTCAAAGCCCACATCGCCATGGTTACCGCTGGCATCGCCCGTTATGTATATGGTATGGCCCTTGTATTTAGCATGTATCTGCCTGCATAGCTCAGGTAGTTGATCTTTTACACTGAATTCATCAATGAAATGAATAAAGCTGTTTGCCTGCCCCTTGTTAGGGCTCATTTGCGCAACAAGGCACGTAAGCGGGTTTCGGTTAAAGTCGAAAGACAGGTAGATGGGGAACGAGGGCATAATGTCTATCTCTTTCTTTACATGGCGTTGCTTATCGAATGCGAACAGCCATGGGGCATTATTTTCTCGTATGCCCCATTCGCCCAGTGCGTAGATGCGATACTGGTTTTCGTTGTATTGTTTCAGTAGTTCTATCTGCTTACGGTCAGCATCTGTAAGGTGCGGATTGTCTTTGTAGGTGCTGTGGATTTTTATGCAGTCTTCATCCATATCCTTACGGTCGAAAAAATGTTTTTTCAGCCAATGCTCTTCGTGCATTGGGTTGAAGACAAGAGTTATTTGTATGTTTTCCCTGCCGCGTGCGCGGCGGTTCAGCTCCAGAAAGTCTTCAAATTCCAGCTCGGCAGCTTCTTCAACCAATATGCGTTCCAGTCCTTCAAAACTTTTCAGTTTATCGGGGTCGTCCAGCCCGCGGAAGATGATTTGAGAGCCATTTTCGTGCTTCAGTGTACGGTCACTCTTGTTTTCTGAAAATTTTTCTGTTAGTCCCATTTCTTCAATACGCGAACGGAATCCGGGAATAACACTGTCTCGCAAGGTGTTGGCTACTTTTCGTATTACCAGTGTTTTTACTTTGCGGGTATCTGCAATGGAAACTTCTTTTTGTATGGCACTGAAGCTTTTGCCACTGGCTGTGCCGCCATAACTGAGAATGAAACGTTTGTCTGCTGCCATCAGGCGGTCATATAGGGTAGTGTAGGTCATGGTGATAAATACTTGTTTGCAAAAATACAACAAAATGTAGTTTTTACAAAAGTATATAAATGTCAAAAGAGCGCACGAAAGCGCTCCTTATCCTTCTACTCTATATGTAACGAATTTTAAAACTGTGTCACTGTATACATTATTGCTGCTGTATATAAACCTCCGGGATAGTTGTAGCCCGGTGTGGCTTTGTACTGCACAGCAAACGTCTGGTTTGCACCGCGATTGCCATTTTGGATGATAGGAGATTGGTTAGTACCCTGTACAGGCTGATATTGGGTGTGTCCACCGGCAATGTTGCCTGTAGTATTGTTCTGTACCACTTTCAACTCCAGTACATCTGCTACCTTCATGGCAGGCGTTGTTGCGGCCGTACCACTGTAGGTAAAATATTCGTCCACTGCTTGTGCTTTTACGTCAAACCCATCTGTACTATTGATGGATACCGTATAAAGCGGGCTCTCTACACCTTGGTTCATTGTCGCTGCCGTTGTCATTGGCATTGATACCGTTCCGTTACTTCCCTGTCCGTTGAACTGCGATATCTGCACCACGTTTGCCAATGCCAGCGATACTTTTTGAGAACCACCTGCAGAGGCTGTTTGGGCAAATATTGTAGTTGTTTTCAGGAGGGTAGCGGTGAGGATGATAAATAAAGCGATGATGTTTTTGTTCATGTAATGTGGTGTTGGTGCTACAAATATGCATTCATATACCGGCCATTAGCAAATTATTTACCAGTCGTTAACAACCAGTTTACAAGTCATTAACGAGCCATTAACAAAATACGATAAAAAAACAAAAAAGAGCGCAACGAAAGCGCTCCTTGTTTACCCATTAATTAGTGCTATATGAAAATCTTAGTCTTGCGTTGCTGTATATGTAATAGTTGTTGTATATGTGCCTGCGGGATAGCTAAAGCCGGGTGTTGCGCGGTATTTTACAGAAAAGGTTTGGTTGGCGCCGTTATCACAATCGTTAAGGATACGCTTGTCGTTATCGCCTTCTATGTGTTTGAATTGATGGTAGCCGCCATTTATCTGACCACCTGTGTTGTTTGATGATATCATCATGTCCAGTACGTCTTTTACACGCATCTGCGGGGCAGGAGAGGTTGTCCCTGTATAATCGAAATAGTCATCAGATGCTTCCATTTCTACGTCAAATTTCCTGTTGCTTCTTATACGTATCTGATAATCGCCGCTTTGTACGCCATTCGCATAATCGTTTACGGTATTAAATGCCAGGTTTACCACAGACCCTGTATTGTTTCCTGTAGCTACAAAGCTAATTTCTATAGCATTGGTTAGCTGTAGGTTGGTTGTTTGCGAAGCTGAACTACCGGCGTTTTGTGCAAATGCAGTAGCGCTGCAGATGAGTGTTATGAATATGGCGGTTATCTTTTTCATTTGTTTTAGTTCGTTGTTTGTTTTGGCTTGTGATACAAAAATATCACTACAATTAGTGGTTAACACTAAAAACAGGGCGGGTTAACGCCCGTTTTACATCCGGTTAACGATGTATTAACTAACTATAGCGTAATTGTTTGATTGTCAGCAGTAGTATGGAAAATAAAAAAACCACAGCAGTTGCTGTGGTAATGTTGGTGCATGGCAGAAGTGTGTTTACGGATATAAACTGTGCCTGCGGCTGTGTTGTTCAGGCGGCATCAGTTGTTTTATCTTCCTGATAAATGATATGATAATAAAGCTAGTCAGCATATTGTTGGTGTTTGTCTGTTTTAGTTAAATAAAAGCAACCTTACGGGGTTGCTTTTATTCATTCTCAGCCTTACAGGGCTGTTTTCAATGCTTTGGGAGTTTTCTCTTCTTTTCACAACCCTACAGGGGCTGCGCTGTATCCTCGGCTAAAATGGTGGTATTACGGTACCGCCCATGTCCTTTCTTGTTGCTGCCTGCCTTACGGGGCGGGTCTTTTTTTGTTTGCCAACCTTACGGGGTTGGTCTTTTGTATGTACCTGCTTTACGGAGCCGGTCTTTTGTTTCTTTTTTTGCCAGCCTTACGGAGTTGGTCTTTTATGTTTGCCTGCTTTACGGAGCCGGTCTTTTGTTTCTTTTTTTGCCAGCCTTACGGAGTTGGTCTTTTATGTTTGCCTGCTTTACGGAGCCGGTCTTTTGTTTTCGGTTTGAATATGGTTTGTAGTGTGGTTTGTTTTGTTTGTCTGTTTGATGATACAAAGATGGTCTGTAACAATAGCTTATGCGAAATATTTACCCGTGGTTAACACGGGATTTGCAATCGGTTAACGAGCGATTAACAAATTAAAATGCCATATAGTGATGCAGAAATTGATTGTGGTCAATGGATAATTGCAGGTGTTTTATTTAGCTTCGCATCGCCTTTTACCAAACAATACAAAACATCATCTATGCCTAACACTAATTTCCCGTACAAAGCAGAAGATCTGAGTGCATTTGCTGTAACATTCGGCACATTCATCATCTCATTAAAGAATGGTCAGATAGTACATCATGAACCTAAAGACGAAGAAAAATTTCGCCAATGGTTGATAGAAAACAATGTGAGATATCTTTCGTTCAGTAATTAAATATTATTCTTTTACAAATTGACCACTCGCCATCAGCACTGCATTGCCATTGTTGATGGCGTAGTTGTATATCCCTGATGATAAACTTTGTATCGGGATTTGAATGGTGTGTTTTGGTGCATGGTAAGTAGCTGCTGGCATGGTGTAAACAATACGTCCAGACATATCTGTTATTGATATAGTAATTTCCTGTGGCTCTTTTGTGTTAAAATCCAGATTTATATAGTCTTTGGCAGGATTGGGATATGCAAAAGAAGCTTTTGTAGTATTGGTTAGGTTTTCTGTGTTGAGCGATGTATTAGTATACCTTGTCAGCTCTACGCCGTTTTGCGCATCACTCGATATAAAATATAAACTGCCATTAAACTCTACTAACTCTGTTGTGTTTACGCTCATATCTGCGCTGTTTGCCAGACTTAATGGGGTATCTGTGCCATTCAGCAACCAGATGTTGGTGTTGTTGTAAAGGTAAATGTCGTTTGTGATAAATACAGTGCTTGCCAAATACTTGCCGAACATCTTTATGCCATCTATATTACTGCCGTTAATGTCTTTTAATTGTTTGTTTAGTTGGTTTATCGTGTTTTTCCATGCGAGGCTTTTATTGCCGGTAATAGCAGCTGTGCCTGTATAGAATATAGTGCCCTTGTCTACCGTAAACGCTCCATCTTCGGGCGTAACATCCATACGTGTAATCATTAGAGGATTACCTGAGCCTGTGTATAATTTGAAGTACTGATCGAGTCTGTAGTATAATGTGTTGTTTTCTACAACAAGCTTTGCCAGAGTGTTACTTGTAGTCCAAAAACTGCCTGAAAAAGTAGAATCTATTACAACAGTAGTATTGGTTGTAGGATTGTATTCCCATAGCTTATAATTGTATGCGTTATTGTCATATCCACTTATCATCAGTTTCCCATTCAACTCGACGATATCGTTAAATCGTACGTTGTTTGTTTGAGATAGTCCTGTTACTCTTGTTATGTTATTGTCAGTAGGGTTTAAGCGATATATTTCCCAACCACTGCCAGTTGCTGATATGTAAGCGAAATACAATTGATTTTTAAAAATAGTGAACAGGTGTGGATTAGGGAAGGTTGCATTTAATTTAATACCTGATGTATTTGTGCCGTCTGTATAGTATATATTGACGGTGTCTTTAGCGTCGCGCCCGGCAAAATAAAGTTTATTGCCAATTACGGCCATGCATCTTTTGGGGTTAGTGTATATATGTCTTGCAGAACCGCTGGTTTTACCAAGTGCCATTGTCTTTACAGGGGCACTGTTGCCATCAGTACTCCATATTTGTTGGTTATAATTTTCGTCCGTAGCATAAAAATATAGCCGTCCGTTAAACGGTGTGAGACATAAAGGTGAAGATCCTTGTTGGCCAGGTACAATATCGAATGTCTGAAATGTGTTTTGTGCTATTGAGCTTGCAGAAATGAAAATAGCTAGTAGGGTAAGTAGTTTTTTCATAAATATCGGTTTGGTATTATAAAGATAAATTTGTTAATAGTTATTTCATTTTATTGTATTCAAAAATGACAATACACTGATGGTTTCCGAATAAGCATATTACACCCTACATTTGCCACATGCCTGCCACGGTATTGAAAGATTATTATAAAACACTGGAGCTATTGCCCTCTGCTACTTTGGAAGAGGTGAAGAAGGCATATCGTGCGTTGGCATTCAAATATCATCCTGACACAAACCCTGACGATGTTTTTGCTCATAATCATTTTCTGGAGATACAAGAGGCGTATGGTGTACTAAGCCATGAGCATAAGCGCCGTAAGTATGATGAAGAGCGCTGGCTGAATGGTATGGCCAACAGGGCCAAAGAACAAGTCATTATATCTTCCGCATGGATATTGGCAGAGGCTTTGAAACTGCAAAAGCACATGGCTACCGTAGATACCTACCGCATGAGCCACAGTGCTTTGTACGATTATATAATGCTGCTGCTGGAAGACGGGCATATGGCCATGCTTAAAAAGGACACCAATGATAATCAGGCTATAGTGCAAGCCATACTTAACAGTACCCGGCATCTGAAATACCAATACCTGCAGCCCATAGCCGATAGGGTAGCCTTGCTGGTGCCGGCAGATAACATCCTGCTGACGGCCATATACAAGCAAACACAACGTAGCCACCTGATGGCTTTGTGGGAGAAATACATGCCGCTTCTGATAATAGTTGTGGCCTTGCTGCTGTGTCTGTTGATGGTGCTCTATTAGCCCTGTTGCCCCTTCGGATTATTAATTTTTTGTTGCTTTATATTACGACTTGCTTTTATGGGTCTTTAATGTGTATATTTGCTATGTTCAGCGTAGCAATCGATGAATAATCTACCTTCTTCTACGGAAGACATATTTGTAAGAGAGATGATAGTGCACGGTAATAAAGAGCGTGCAATTAGGGCTGCTTTTCCCCGTATGGTGCCCGAATTTATTCCAGCAGCAATAGAGTACATGATGGAAAACCCCGAAATAAGGCACAGGATAGATGCAGGAATACTGTATTTCTACAAAGGGTTGGTGTCCGGTACACTGAAGGCTGAAATGGAACCTGTATCGCTTAGCGAAAAAAGAGAGTTGCTACATAAAATAATACTACGCAGACGCAGGCACCCTGCTTATGTGCGTACAGAAGAAGGGTTGCGTATGGTTATGGTGAGTGCAACATCTGAAGAGGTGAACGATGCCGTGCGTATGGAAAGAGAGCTAAGGTCTCAGCAAATGAACAGTCAACGAAAATAATTTAGTTTGTTATTTTGGTTATATTGTGTAATTTTGTGGTCACTAAACTACCCTGATTATCATGTTCTCTGAAAACCCTCAGTACAAAGAAGTATTCCATTCCATCGTTCACAATCTCCGTTTTTACATGCCACAAGATGTAGCTAATGGCTACCATATGAGTCGTTACGTAGCCGCAGGCGCACAAAATATATATGCTGCTGGTGGTGCCACAAAAGAGTTGCTCGGTGCTATGATGGATAAGATGCTGGAGATATGCAATGACGAAAAAAGTCTGAAGACACTGCGCTCTGATATTGCCACACTAGCCAATAACATCAAATATCGCCTTCGCTATCCTGTAGATGAAGATTGTGCGCTGCGCATGGGTGCCATCTATACTTTTGTAGAAGGTGAAAATCCTGATATTACAGAAGACTTCTGGACCAATAAGAAAGTAGCTCTGGCAAAAGGTGACGCTACGCAAGGCATAGCGCCTGACCCTTCTCTGTATGCTTTTTTTTTGAGCATAGGAATACCGTACACACCGGCATGGAGCGAACAGTTGGATATTTTGACCGATACGAATTATTTCAATCAAAGAAGGGAGTTGCTCAACGGCCTGATGCCACAATCCGCAGCATAGATGCACAGGTTGACGAATGGTATGATGGCTTCTGGGATATTGCCATGAAGTATTGCGATGGAGACCTGCAGGCTGCGGAGCACATGATGGATACCAGTGTGTTTATGTTCTATTATCGTATAAAACAAAAAGCTCATTATGCTAAATGGCATAATGAGCAAATGCAGGATATAAAGAAGAGCGCTTAGTAATATTCGTAGCTATATTCTTCCATCATATATTCTTTGTAGGCAGAAAAACCAGTTTCGTAGATGCTTGTCAGCTTGTTGCCTTTGTCGTCTTTGGTAGTATATACTGCTGTTTCTTTTACCGTATCGGTAATGACTATCGGTGGTTGATTTTCGCGCAGGTTTACATTAGCGCTGCTTCCTTCGCCGTAGCTGCGCATTACTTTGTAAAACTCAGTGCGTTTGGTTGTAACCGGGTAGAAGGTATTGTTTAGTGTTGTTTCTGTAATGCCTATCAGCTTGCCTGTTGAGTCTGCGCGGGAAGTATATACATAGGTGCTGTCGGTATATTGCAAGTTGTTTTGCCAGGTTCGTTTACTTTTCAGGTATTTCACATCGTTAGAATATATGATAAGCCCCGTACACTTATTGCCATTGTAAGTGTACTCAGTTCTTGTCATTTCAACCGTGTCTGTATATGGTGCGTGTATATTATCGAACCAATAGCTGATGCTATTTGCAATGTTGCCATTTGGCATGAAACGGGTTATCTCTTTGCCATACGGATACCGTGCAGCTTTTTCGTACTTGTTGTCTTTGCCAACCCGAGCCTCATAAGATTGGGTAATGATAGTTTTGGGGCTACCTGCGATGCCAAGTTCTGTCGCATGGGTATATAAACCAGGTTGTGCCATTGCTATTTTCGGGCAATAAGTGGCAGTTAACAACAATGTGATACAGAAAAAATTTTTCAATCGTACTATGTATTTGTGAATTAATTATAATAGTGGTATAAATAATTATTTATGATTTTGGTTGAATCACCATTTTCGTAACCTGATAATGTGTAAGACTGTAAAATATTGCCTTTGTCGTCATAAGATGTATTTATTTCATTATTTTCTTTTTCTCTTGCAAATAGTTTTTCTATCTGTTCTTTGTTTAGGGTGTCTTTATAAGAAAGAGTTGGTGTGCCATCCATCATTTTGTAAAATTCTCTGATTATGCTATGCATTTTACAGTTTTTATAAATGGTTATCAGCTTGTCTGTGAGCATAGTATCTCTTTTTGTATTTACAAGGTATGATACCTGCAGAACTGTGTTGTTATTAATTATTTTAGTGGTGTCTATAAGAGATCCATCGGGAGCAATGGTTACAGAAACACTCATGGTGTCTCCAAAATATCTGTATTTCAGTGTTTTAGATTTTGATTTTGATTCATATGGGGATAAAAGTTCCCATTCATATACGCTATCTATCAGGCCGTTGTTGTGGTAAAATTGATCTGAGGTTTTGAATGGTTTGTCGCCCCAACCATCTAAAGGCCCCCATGAATTATTAGTTCTATTATAAGCTATTATTTCTACTCTGAGGTGTTTCACTTTTCCTTTTGAAGTGCTATGAGAAAATACTGAATCGCGACATAGAATAATACTTTTTTCGTTGTCTGTATTCGGTGTGTTTTTTTCTTGATTATTATTGGTACAAGCTGTTGCCAGTATAAGTATACCTATAAATACTTTTTTCATGCGTCTAACGGTTTTCGTAAATGTACTATATGTTTTTCTGAAAAAAAATTTTGTCAATTTTAATAAAATAGTATTTTTGTTGTGAAATTGTCCTTTTTTTAATGGCAGACGTGCCGTTCTATAATACGTCATCAGGCAACTGCGCCGCCTGCAAGTGCACCACTATAATGTTTTTTTAGATTTACCCGCACGCTATGTCGGATATTATTGAAGTTACCCACCGTATTAACTATGATGTTAATGATGCATCCCTGCAAAATGCTGCCAAAGCTATACGTAGCCAGATTGATGAACTTGCACGACTAAATGCGCAATTGAATGATTATACGAAGCAATTCAATGCATTGATGCAAACTCAGTCTGACGGTATGGATAGGCTAGGTAAAAAGGTAGATGTCCTTAATGGTCAGCTAATTGCGAGTGCAAGCAAAACGCAGAGCGTATTGTCTTCTGTATTTAAGGGATTTAAAGATGGGATGGGGCTAAAGGATACATTGCAGGGCTCTGTTGCTAAATATGTAGAAGATGTTAAAAGTAAATTTTCAAGCCTTACTAAGGCCAGCGCAGAAACATCTAAGAGCATCTCTGGTATGTGGTCTGCTACATCTACCGCTACTGCCGGTGCTGCAGGCAAAACTGCTTCATCGTTGCTGAATCTGGGAAAGAGTTTGGTATCTACTACAGGGTTGCTAGGCTTGGGGGTTAATCTGTTGTTGACTTTTGGCGAAGAAATGCTGAGTGCCGGTGATAAAACAGAAAAACTGAATGTCGCTTTGGAAGAGTCTGCAAAGTTTAGCAGAGAGTTAGGGCAAGCTGCAGGTAGTGAAATTGCAAAACTTATTTCTCTGAAATCAAAAGTGGAAGATATTACCCTCTCTTACGATAAGAGGCTACAGGCTGCGAAAGATTTGCAACAGCTATACCCTGAATATTTCGGGAATCTTAGCAAAGAAGAAATAATGGCGGGCAAAGTTGCAGATGCTTATGACAGGGTTAGTCAATCGATAATTGCTGTTGCTAAGAATAAAGTATATCAGGCCCAACTGGAATCGTTAGTTTCTAGATATACAGAGCTTGAAGATAGTGTTAGAAAAGAAGAAGACAGGACCAATACCAAGTTGCACAAAACTATAGATTCTAAAACAGGTTTGCCGGTTTACAATATATATGAACCAGGTAGCAAAAATTCTTTAGGGACTAATTATGTACAACCAACTGATCAGCCAAGACAAGCCTCAAGAAATGTTCCTCTACAACCGGTTGATAACTCGCCCAAGCTGGATACAAATAAAGTGTCAGGTGATTTAATAACAATGACTGGGCTGTTATATCAGATAAAATCTGTTCTGGCAAATATCAGCGACAATGACAAGAATTTACCTAAGCCTAAGTTGGCATCCGTCGGCAGTGCAAATACAAGTAGTGATAAGCGTGGTGCTGAAGTTAGACCAAAGCTTACTATACCTATTCCAACCAATCCCGACGAAGAAAATATACCGGACGAGTTTAACACGACAAAGAAGAGTAATCTTGATGTGGAAACCGAGGAAAGCAGGAAGCTAAAAGCGGACACTGCTGCTGCAAAAGAAAAGGATAGACTTGAAGCTGAGGAAAAGAAAAGGCAAGAGGAAGCTTTGGTTGCAAGAAAAGTACATACACAGCAAATGATTGATGATTATAAAAACTTTGCCAGCGAAGCTATTAAAGCCATCAATGCTGTTTATGAAGCCCAGTTGAAAATGCTTGATAAGGAAATAGAAATGCGCAAAGAGCGTGTGTCTAAAGCAGAGGAGCTGGCAGAGCGTGGCAATACTGAAATACTGCGTATGGAGAAAGAGCAGCTCGAAAAGGCACAAGCAGAACGTGAAAAGAAAGCTAAACAACAATTGCAACTCAATGCGTTGATACAAGCCTCTAACCAGGCAGTTGCACTTTCTGAGGCAATTGGTGCCATTGTTTCTGCCGCTGCAAAGGGCGATCCTTATACCATTGCATTGCGTGTAGCTGCTGCAGTTGCAGCACTTGTGGCAGGTATTGCATCTTTGACCGGTGCTTTCAGCAACGCACATGCATATGCAGACGGTGTGGTAGATTTTAAAGGTAAAGGCGGGCCAAGGGATGATGCAAACTGGGTAAGGATAAGTAGTGGTGAAAGTGTTATTACTGCAGAAGGTACCCGCAATAACAGACAGTTGCTGGAGGCAATTAATAGTGGCGCTAAACTACAGTTTATGAATCCTGCCTTGGCTTTTACCATGCCCGCATTTGCCAGCCCGGATTCTTCAGTACAGCGGTTTGCTTCTCGTTATGACCTGAAAACTGTTGAAACAAAACTGGATGGTGTAATAAATGCAATTGAAGACAATAGAATGAAACAAAATATTTACTTCAATGAACATGGGGTAGGTATTATGACTGAACGAGCTGTACGTAAAACCAAGCAACGCTGGATGTAGCGATATTTTTTTACAATAAAACCTTATACCTTGAAACTTAAACTCTATATAAAACAAACCGACACGTTCAATACATCGGGCATACAAATATATTATCATGGAGCTAATCCATCATCTTTAAATCTGTACACAGGTCAGTTACCCAGTGCAAGGCAATGGCCCAATTATGGTAGCTATATTGATGTAACTGAAGATGCGGGTGATCTTTACAGGCTGAAACTGACATGGACAAGTGAGCGAGATAAGAATGGTAGTGTAGTGCCTGGTACTATCCAGCAAAAGAAAAGCGCCAGTGGTACGCTGAAGTTTGAAGGGGAGGCCTACAAATATATGAAACGCTGGCTGATAGATGATGTAAGTGCTCCGCTGAATAGTGTGGATGTGAAAATAGAACATGAAGGTTGTGGTACTTACTACGGATATACTATCAATTGTACAGACCTGCAATGGTGTGAGGGGAGTGTTTGTACTTTCGATGTGACACTGAAGCAGAAAGATGAAATACTCAACTGCATCAGAAGCACAGCAATAGCAGATAACTGGATGCACCGTTTTGAAGATGGTGCAGGGATATCAGTAAAGCATCCCAGGTTTAATTATTGCAACGAAATAAGGCCAAACGGTAGTTTGGTGGTGCAATGGTTTAATATGGCAGTCACTACTATGATGCTACTTACATTGTTGATACCACTGATAGGTATATACAATACAGTCATAGTACCTACTGTTAATAGTATTTTGTTTATACTAAGGAAGATTGAAAGTGCATTGAACTCAATACCCGGGGTGAATGTGAGCTTTGATATAAGACCTGATTTAAAACTCATGGATCCGGCGGATATTAAAGATGCAATAGCACAGATGTTTCTGGAGGCTGCAGGTTGCGGTCGCATGCACCCCGCACCACTCATACGCTCTTACATAGATAATGTTTGTGAAAAGTGTGGTGTAAAGGTGGATGCAGAAACAGCACCTATTTTCTATGCAGAAAAGATGCTGGTACACGCATCTGATGATAGCCTGGAGTGGAAGGAAAATCCGCATTATAATGCTTGCTATCTGAATGCACCTGTTAAAAGAGGAATTAGACGCTATAGGAATTTAGGTATTGGTGTACTTCTTGGTTACTCCGAATTGAACATGGATGATTACTATCTGCAAGATAACAGACCATTACACACATTAGACAGTTTTCTGGAAGAGCTGAAGTTGTTGTACAATGCAGAGTGGAAACTAAAAACTATTACTAAGAATGGGGTAACAGAACCATATCTGTTCTTTCAGCGAAAGGACTTCTTTGTGGAAAATAAGGGGGGCTACATATTCGACTTTGGTATAGGTGCGGCAGACCGCAATAAATTGATAGACGGAGTGTGTTATGAATGGAGTGAAAGAAAAACACCTGCATTTGTAGAAGGGATATACAATTCTGATGCAGCAGATGGTTGTGGTAATGAGGCGCGATCTCAGATGAATGGTTATGCCAGCTTTGGCGATGTGGTTGCCAATCCTACGTTCGATGGTAAGATGGATAAAATAGCGCCATTCGGTGCTACTAAGTTCAGGTTGGATGGTGCGAGTACTGATTATATTTTTGATGCGTTGCAGGTAATGCTCAATAGCCAACTGCTTACGGGCTTCATGCTCGGATTTACAAAAGATATAATCTACCCTCCCATCAGAGATTATGCAGACTATGCATTGTTGCTCAGAGATGAAACCTGCACATTGCCCAAAGTGCTGATATGGGATCCATCAAGTGGTGTGGATAATGCAATGTGTGTAAGGCCTAAGTATGCCCACCACGATTTTGGTGCCGAGCCTGATATAAATTCAAGATACAATACATCAATAACCGGAGTGCCATTGCCGTGGAGCGATTTGCTGAAACATAAGCCAAATACATTTGTAATAGGCAGTTCTCTGACATTCAGCGGGCATCCTGTAGGCAGGTATCTTGTGCAGGATATATTTCATATTAAAGTAGCAGACAGGCCGGCAATGCTGGTCAACTACCCAATGTATTTTGAGCCAGGATATAAAGACACGCTTTGGGATTGGTTTCACTGGATAGACGACCCTAAGAGAAAACCGGTACTAAACCAGAACTGGAGCCTGAAAATGGATTTGTGTTGCGATGATCTGAAAAAACTACAAGTGTTTGATGATGCCTCGGCAATAGTACTCAGCGAAAAGGTAAAACTACCGATTCCATATTATGGAGAAGGTGTAATAACAGAAATAGAAGTAAGCTACGACCCCACAGACAATCTGGGCCAGTACATACAGCTAAAAGGAACAGTATAAAATATCTAAACCAGTAAACCCTATTAACCATGCTTTGGTTCAGCGATAAAAAAGAGTTACAGTATTACAATCAGTCTCCCGGTGTGCCCTGTTATTGCGAGGAGCTGATTTATCCCGGTGATATGATGCTGCAAGGCAGCATACCCGGTGGTAAAGGCACAGGAAACTATAACATAGGTTTCGAGGTATGGAGTACGGATGGCAATACCATCTATGAAGTAGCAACATCTTATTTCGATTATTACTTCTTTACCAATCCGGTAAACCAGCTACATTACTTCTCTGCCCGGCTCAAGAGCTTTAGTCCCGCAATGTGTGCACATAAATGTTTCCTGATACGTGTTGGTGTTACCAATGTCGGCGAGCCCAATAACTATCTGTTTGCCAACTGGACAGAGCGTTGGTGCATCAGCGAATGTTGCGATACTGCAAGAGGGGTCATAGTTTCTCAGGATGGGGTATTAACCAATCCGACAGATGGAGGTGTTGGCACCATAGTGCCTGCGGGCAAGGCAAAGTTGAATGATTGTGGGGAGCCGATGATACGGTTGATTTCGCAGTTTGATTGTTACGATGCATTTACAGGAGATTATTATGGCCGGCCAACACATATACTCACTGGTTCGTTTGTGCCTTTTCTGAAGATTACCAGCATGAAGGGAAGAATAGTGCGAAGACCCAGAGAGATAAAACGAGAGATAAGCTACAACTGCCGCCTGCAGCAGTCTGAAAGTACTATACAGTATTTGCTGGAAGGATATGAATACTTCCCCGCATGGAAGATGGCGGAAATAGAAAACCAACTGCATGCAAACCATATATGGGTAGATGACTATGTAAACTATAAGGAGTACCATTATGCAGGCGGTACTGCCTTCAAGCAGATTCATAAATGCGCCGAATTGTTTAAACTCGAGACCTCATTGCAAGACTGTACACAAAGGCAAGTGTTTGGTTGCGGGGATTGTACCAACGCGGTAAGCTATAACGGTGCTGCTAAAATGTATGCTATACCTGCATTATATTCGGGAGGAGCATTCTACGGAGAAGGTAAGCAATTGGTTGCAAACGATTATTCTGCATTGCTAGACTATTTGCGTGCACAAAATGGCGTGACAGCAGTAAGTGATACGGATGAGTTTGATGGTTACTATAATGTTGTCAGTGTGTTTGCAGAAGGCGTGTTACCATCATTTTTTTACTACGATGCACCTATTGCCAGAAACAGGGTGTATGGAAGGGTTGTGAATAGTATAGATGAATTGGTAAATCCTGTACTATGCGTTGTGCCTGTTGCAGGTATAATAACACAGGAAGATATTGAGTGTAGTGCACCTGTAAATGGTATTGTTGATATTGAAAATGATGATGCTATTGAAGTCTTGGTTCGCTCTACAGGTGTGTGGACAGTATGGCCTGACGTAAGTAAAGCGTTTGTGTCTAAGAGTCAGGTAACACTTACCATTCATTCATTTACCAATACAATAGTACAGGCACCTGACGAAGATGTACTTGTGGATTATGAGACAATTGGAATAGTAGATGCTGCTGCAAGACCGCCAATTATGGCTGTTCTGACAAATGCTAATAATGATACAATACCTATCGGCGTTTATGTGAGTATTGATAATAAGGGATTGATACGCTATTCGGGTTCGCCAACATCAGCTGATGAAAGCGGTACAACCGTCCACTTGGAAAACCTAGTTTATAATATTTAATACAATTTCACCATGACAAAAAAAGTAACCATACCTATCACCAATCACAGTACATCAGGAATATGTACTTCTTACTACACCGTAGGCTACCGTCTGAGCGGAGAAACAAATTACACAACGCTCTCGCCCTTTTACCTGCCCGATATTGAAATAACCAACCTTTTGCCGGGTGTTACTTACAATGTGCGCATTGTGCGCCATTGCTGTGATGGACTGGAGAGTACGCCACTATTACTTGATGTTAATACCTAAAACCTTTAACCCATGCCAAATGCAGTTATCACCATACCACAGCCCATGCTTACTTCAGGGCAGTTTTTTAAGGTCCGTTACAGACAAGTGCCTTTCGGAAGCTGGAGCGGATATACTAACAGAAATAATAACCCTTTTACCCTGACGGGATTGAGTGCTAATCAATACGAGCTTGAAATAGTATTGGTAAAACCCGATGGTACGGAATGCCCGCCTGTTTATAAGACGTTTACCATTACTGGCGAATATGATTGCGCTAAAGTGAGCTTTACCGCGCAAATGGTAAAGGTTGGTAGTGTGTACAATCTCGTTGTTCAGTACACAAAGAACGCAGGCTATACAGACCCGCCTTGCGGTTGGCGTATTGTGTACACACAAAACAGTACTACTAATACCTATACTGTAGCATCGCTGTCAGGTTCTACGGGTAGCTTCAAGATTCCGTTACTGAATAACAATGGTGTACTGGTACGCGTATATTCGGATATGTGCAGCGATAAGATAAAAATGTGCTACGAATCAGATGTAGCAAAACCCACAGAGCCATGTACAGGAATGACGTTGGTGAATGCTGTAATGACAAAGAATGTGTCAACCAACACATTTTACATTACGCTTAATGTCACACAGTCTACGCCGCCTACTACAGCACCGATGGTTTACTACAAGCAAACTAATGCTGTAAATACAGGTAAGGCAGATGAATTGCTCTTCAGTCCTACCATTTCAACTACTGCGACAACACTAGTGTTTAAGGTGAACCCCAATAATAATGTGAATTCAGAAGTGTATCTGTATACTGGTTATTTGCGGGATGCTTGTGGTAATATTTTTTACTACAATGTAAGTTGTAATCGTTTTTAATTTTGTTTTATTGTTTATTATGTTGTAATTTTGTTTTTATAATTTTCCTGCCACATAGCCGGTATGCTATTCAAAACATACGTTCAGGTTTTATCCTGCCTTTATTAGGATAGTTTGTTTTTAACCTTTAAACTTTTAATCAAATGGCTTTTTGTCCGGCAGATTGTGCCAACATCACCATTACCACCAATCAGCCCGGTGGTTGCGACCTGAAGGTTCGCAAACGTAATATAGACCGTATCGGCTTCTTTCCCTGCAGTGTAGACCTGCCGGCACCATTTACCTGTGCAGGCTTGCAGGCACTGATAGATGCCAACACCCTCACATTCAGCAGCCCGTTGGCTAATATTGAAGTGCAGGACCCGAATTTTGAAGAACTGCAAATTGCAGACTGCCGCCCGAGCGAACGCATGGCTACCAGCCGCCTCATTACATTCCAGGATAGGATTGCCATTGAGACAGCAGCTATTACTACACCTACAGCGGTTCCTGCTAATTTGTTCTTCGACTACGACTTTTGGAAGGATAAGAAAACCAAACGCGCTATGCTGCGCTATATGTTTGTCTTCTGCGATGGTAGTGTAGTAGTGCCTAAAGATGAGAATGGCAAACCTATGGCTGCAGGCCTGGATGTATTCCTGAGCTACGAAAGGCAGGGCAGCGGTGGTAATTCTTACATCCTCGAAATCAAAAAAGGCCAGTTGGAATTCAAAGGCGATCCGCTTGATTTCAACAAGCCCGAGTTTACAACCGGCAATGAAGTGTTCTATCTGACAGATTGCCCGGGCATTTTATAACAAGTAACATAAGGGCAGGCATTTATTGCGGGCAGCTATGGTGCATCGCACCCGAACCTATATTACTGCGCCCCGTAAGTGCCTGCTCTGCTTGTTTTACCAGATACAAATAACCAAACCTAATAAGCTACCATGCAACCAAACGAAGTATTAGCCATACTGAACAAAACGGTGAAACTGAGCCGTGAAATGACAGAATCCCTGCAACGGAAACGCGATGTATATTATGGCATCAGCCTGCATACTACAGGTGCTTGCCCTGCATTCAGAGATTTGTCGGGTGGGGGTACTATATACCCACAGGGCTATTATGGCCCGGAGTATCAACGCTTGTTTGATAAACATTTGCTGAGCCGCCACCCGAGAGAGAACGATGCAACCCGCAACTGGCGTTTTAGCCAATATCGTCCGCTGACGAAAGCTCCTTTTGCTCAGATAACAGAAATAATAACCGGTGCCATCTTTCAGGATTCTAACTACGACCTGAACCTGCAAGACGCACAAGATGAACAATATATCTGGGGTAATCATTTCGGTGGGCACGATATAGTAGGGTATTTCTGCAATGTAGCTTTTCGGAATATGGTTGAAGACCCGAACGGGATACTGTTGCGCATACCTGCATTGCCAAGCTATGCACAGGCAGATGATAAACTGCAGGTAGATATATGGTTTGTAAATACTAAAGATATCATACTGCTGACGCAGGACGACTTTGTATTTCTTCGCAATGGCTATGCATGGTGGGTAGATAAGCAGACCATCTGGCGATTCAGTTACAAACCTGAAGAGAAGAAATATTATCTCTCGCAGGAAGATGCGCACGGCTACTATGCACACATGCTTGGCCGCTTGCCTATTAGCATCGCAGGTGGCGTCTGGAATACACAAGGCTATTACGATAGCTATTATAGTAAAGCAAAAGCCGCTGCCGATGATTTTATAAGTGCATACAGTGCCGCACAGTTGGTA
This sequence comes from Chitinophagales bacterium, assembly GCA_017303395.1. Lineage (GTDB taxonomy): Bacteria > Bacteroidota > Bacteroidia > Chitinophagales > Chitinophagaceae > Polluticoccus. The sequence goes on along the minus strand of JAFLBN010000005.1, from coordinate 62,487 downwards.
GATAAAGAAGCATCTCACCCTTTTATTGTAGAGGCAAGTACAGACTGCCCCGATTGCCGTGGGCTTGGACAGGTGCAGCAGGATTGTGACAGTTGCCCTAACGGCGTGGAACTGGTGTCTTGTGGTAGCTGTCACGGAAGCGGACAGATAAGCCGCAATCCCGGACAGCACATTATAGTACCGCAGGATAAACTGAAAGATGGTTCGCCTATACAGATTGTAAATCCTGATGTAAGCATCAATAGTCATCACCGAGATGTATGCGCACAGGTAATGAGCCTTATTATAGAAGCGCTGCACTTGCAGAAAACGGAAGAAGCGCAGAGTGGGGTTGCAAAGGCTATAGATCAGGAAAGGTTATACAAGTTTATCAGCAATATCAGTAATCATGTATTTGATAAAGTGATAACTGATACACTGCGGGATATTATTGCCTATCGTAATGCCGGTGCTATAGCAGGTACAGTACATCCGGTCGAATATCCGTTCAGGGTATTAAAACCAACACAATTTCGTATTAAGACATCTGCCGATTTGCTGAATGAGTATGCAACTGGTAAGCAGGCAGGTATGCCTGTGTTCATCCGCAGGCGAATGGCGCTGGATTTTGTGGATAAGCAATACAGCGGTGATGCACTGATGAAGAAGAAAGCACAGCTGATAACACAACTGGATAGCCTGAGTATATTGAGTATAGATGAGATAACTGCTATGCGAAATGCAGGTGTGGTAAGCGATGCAGAATTGCAATATAGCAGGAAGCTACCTGCCGCTATAGATGCACTGATAAGAGATAAAGGAGAATATTGGTTTTTGAATACACCAAACGATGTGGTTGAATTGGGCCTGTTTCAGGTTTAGGTGTTTGTTTTTTGTTTCATAGAATGTGAAAAGAGCGCCTTGTCTAAGGCGCTCTTAATTATTTATTGATTTTTGATACAGTTGCTATATTCTTCCATCATATTGGTACCCGGACCTGATTCGAAACGCAGACCTTGCATTTTTTTAATTTGGTCTTCTGTTTTGTTACAGATGGTTTTTGTATCGTCGGTAGTTTGTCCGCTGGTATAATAGTAGCGCACTTTACACTTCCAGCAATATTCTTTGTTTTTGTTGCAACTGGCCGTAAAAATCAACAGCGCAGCCAAAGGTATCAGTATTCTCATCTGGTCGAAATTTAATAGCAATATAGTGAATTATTCTATGTTCTAAAGCCACTGTTTACAGATATTATCCGCATGAAAATCAATAGATTATTGTCTTGTCAGTTTGTTAGTTGCTTGTTAACCGATTACAAACCTGCTGTTAAGCCGCCCTTAATATTTCTTTTGTGGCCATCGATGCCCCCATATTTGCATCATCAAACAAACAAACTAAAGCGCAGCCCCGTAAGGCAGCCACAAACAAAATAAACAAGCCCGCCCCGTAAGGCAGGTAGCAAACAAAAACAAACAAACAGAAACAAGAATTAAAACACACCAAATCATGGCAACACAACACAACGCAGTAGCGGTATTGATACCGGGAGCCGAAAAATCGGCAGTTGCGACAGCCTCTGAGAAATACGATATACACGTAGTAAATGAAGAAGTGTATAGCCTGCAGCGCGATTATGAGCGCTACTTCAAGCCATCAAGGCATATTTTTCATAAAGAAGATGTGAATCTGCTTTTTGTATTTGCTGATGGCAGCGCACAGTTGGTAGAAGATGTGGTGAGCCTGAAAGGTGTGCTAAGTAAAGTAAAACATCTGCTTGGCATGCAGGCAGCTTAATAGCACCGCAATCGACTGATGCTTTTACTATCCGCATGCTAATGCTTTGTAAATAAGCTGTTAAGCAGGCGCTAATATTTGGAAACCGTATAAGTCACATATTATATTCGTTCTTTAAGCTGTTTTCGCACAGCCCGAAGCACAAAAAACACAAGCCGTATTAACAGTACGGTTCAAAACAAAAACAATAAAAAACACACAAAAATGAACGCATTAAAGAATGCCGTTGCGATATTATTTCCCGGCGTAAACACTACAGACATTCAAGTCGCTGCATCTGTTCACGAAGCTAACATCCTTGTAAGGGAGCCATATAACGAACAGAAAGATTACACTAAGTTTTTCAAACGCTCGAAGCGTGTTATTACTACAGATAGCATGAATTTATTGTTCATCTTCTCTGATGGTGAATCGCTGATGGTAAAAGACGCAAATGCACTGAAGAAAGCACTGAAGCGCGTTGCTGTAGCAGCAGGTGCATTTGCCTAATCTACAGTTGCGTTCGTGTTTATATTATATTCTGCAATGGTCTGCAGATAGTACCCTTATGGATTTTCATAAGGGTATGACCAATTGTACTATGCTTTGTTGGGTAGTGTGATGGTAAATGTACTGCCTTTGCCCGGAGTGCTGCTGACAACAATATCACCGCCATTTTTCTTAATGAACTCGTAGCACAATTGAAGACCTAGCCCTGTGCCTTTTTCTCCGCCTGTACCACGTGTACTGTTCAGTGTCAGCTCGCTGAATAGTTTGCTAAGCTGCTCATCCGTCATGCCGACGCCTGTATCTGTAAACGATACTTGTGTGGTATTTCCGCTAGTATATCCGCTTATGGTAATGGTACCCCCATCTGGTGTAAACTTAATAGCATTAGATACCAGGTTTCTGAATACTATATCTATTTGGTTGGCATCACCGTAGGCAATCAATTCTTCAGGTATATTATGAGTGAGCGTAATGTTTTTTTGCATTGCTGCATCTTTCAATACTGCAATTGTTTTCAGAGCCTTACGTTTCATGCTCAGCTTTTCAATGTCCAATTTTTGTTCACCCTTCATGCGGCTCTGTGCCCAGTAGAGCATGTTTTCCAATAGCAAGCTTACAGACTGTAACTTATTATTGAGCTCATTTTTGTGCATAGAGAACTCCTCAGGTGTCATCAGCTTTTCGTCCAGCATCATCATGGTGCCGGTCAAAGCATTTACAGGGCTGCGCAAATCGTGAGAGAGTACAGAGAATGTAACATCTTTAAAATCGTTCAGTTCTTTTAGTCTATCAGCCTGTGTTTCTATTTCCTCTTTCTGCGCCAGTATTTCTGCCTGACGCCTGCGTTCGCGCTGCGCATTGCGGAAGAACATCATTGCGATGATGGCAGCCAGCACAATGCCTAAAAACGCGGCAAACAACAGTATATTCTTATTATTGGCTTTTGCTACTGCAAGTGCCTTGTCTTTTTCCAGTATTTCAATTTCGCGCTGTTTCTTTTCTATCTCGTAGTTGAAGACCATTTGTTCGGCCTTGTTCTTAGCCTCATCGCTGCTGAGGCTGTCGCGCAGCGATTGATTTATTTTGAAATAAGTGAGTGCATTGGCAAAATCGCCGCTGTGCTCATATATATCGGCCAGTTTACCCGAGATATCCCTTGCCTGTTCTTTAACACCTATTTGCTGCATGATGCCAAGTGCATCTTTCAAATAGCCGATTGCGCTTGTGGTATTACCTTGTTTAAATAGCACTTCGCCAATGCCTGCTTTGCAAACACCCACACCCTCTGCATCCTGCAGTTTTTCAGAAACGATCAATGATTCCTGATAAAGTGCCAGTGCTTTAGTCAAGTCGCCCTTCTTCATATAGGCTTCTGCCATATTGCCTTTTAGCAGGTTTTGCAGGTATTCATTTTTTACTTGTGTGGCAATTGTATATGCCTCGTTCAGTGCAATCAATGAAGAGTCATATAGCTTACGTTCATTGTATATTATGGCATTGGTTGTAAGATTGCCTATTATATGGTTTTTGGCATCTGCTGCCCGGTTGATTGCTAATGCCCTGCTGTTGTAGCTAAGTGCATTTTTATAATCGCTAAGGCGAGCGTATATATTTGCAATATTAGAAAGGTCTGTTGCTATGTCAACTTTATTTCCCTTTTCTCGTTCCTGTATTTTTAAGCCCTGCAGGTAATAGTCAAGAGCCTGGGTATAGTTACCCATTTTATAGTAGATGTTGGCAATATTGCTGCGTACTTTGGCACTTTGCAGGTTTTGGTTATAACGCTCTGCATAGTTTAATGCACTGTCATTCATTATCAATGCTTCACTATAAAGCCCCTTTCGGAATAAAGCATTGGCTATGTTTGTATAAACAGGGCTTGCTTCTTTATATATTTTGTTCTCGTTGATGATAATGAGTGCCTGTTTCTGTGAAGCAATGGCACTATCGTACAAGCCGCGGGTGAAAAAGGAAGAGCCCAACTCTGTCAGCGCAAGTGCAACACCTCTGTAATAATTATTGCCAGATGCAAGTGATAAAGCACGGCGGGCAATATTGTATTGAGAGTCCGGCGAACTGTGGTAGTACTTTTGTGCAAGATGCGCGGTAAGTAATACCTTGTTGGTATCGCTGTCCTTGAGGGTGGCAATAACCTTTCTGAGGCTGTCTGTATTAGTTTGTGCCTCTGTTTGTTGTATGTTGAAAGTTATTATAGCTACAGCCATAATAACCATAAGGAGTAATTTGCTCATTAACGGGTCTTTCTTGTTTGTTTTTGCCGGCTAAGGTATAGGTAGGATATTTTGTTACGATAGAGCTATATATAATGTTGTAAATATACGACGGATATTTTAATGCTGCTTTGGTCTGATGACTTAATGATAAATGTCATTGGTATTATTAATGTTGGTACATCAGTACTATTGCCCAAGGTTAATAATATACTTCGTTTGCAGCCATGTATTACTAATAGTCAATATTTATCAACAGTTTTAAATAAGCAAAAAAACTTTTTTAAAATTATTTTTTGTTATTTAAAAATAGTTTGTACATTTGTACAACAAAGCCAAAATCACCCACCATGAACATAAAGAAATTCTCTCCTAAGGATGCCCGTATTATAAAAGATAATGAAGGCAAAACACCTGATGAATTACTGACACTGGGCCTTTCGCAACGCGGATACAGGCGATTGCTGGAAGATAGTGTAGAAGTAGAGCAAACGAACAGTACACTGCTGCAACCTGTAAGTGTGCAGGCTGTTTCACTAACCCCTGTAGCCATCAGCCCTGCAGATATGCCCAAGCGCATCAATCTGTACAACAAGAGAAGTGGCAGAACAGTACTGATGGGTTACAAAGCAGCTGCAATGCTGGCAGATAAATATCCTCACGAATTTGAATTGATAGCATAATGGCGAAGAAAAAACCTATACCCGAACCCGTAGTTGAAGACATCATCATAACCCCTGTAAGTGTAGAACAGATAATTGTAACCACCCAACAGGAAATGCAGATACCGGAAGGTTATGTATTGCTGGTGGCGCTTAACGAAGATGGCACGGACAAACCCGGTAGCGAGTTCTTCTACCCTGCAGGAAAGTACCAGAAGTATTACGGAGATACCACAAAATTCAGACTGAAAGCTAAAAACGAAATAACCGAAAACACACACTATGAATATCTCAATAGAACAAGCCAACAAATTATTGGCCGCACTGGCCGGAAATGTAGCAGTTGTGGCAGATGAGCAACAAGCTGATGCAAACGTTGATACAGAAGCTCTGTTAGCATCCATCAATGAAAATATTACCACCAATCTGCGCCCTACGCTGGAAGAACAAATGAAGCCACTGATAGAGGGCAATTATCTGGGCAGGTTTACGGGTACTATGCGTGCTGCCATGTATCGCATCTTCAACATTCCGCGCAAGGAACTGGAAAGCCTGAACATAGAACAGATGGTGGCAAAGTGCAAGCAGATGGTAGATGCGCAAATAGCACAAAACGAAACCGAAAGACAACAAGCAGCAGAAACTGCCATCAACGGGTATGAAGCACAATTGCAACAGATAAAGGATAACTACGAAGCAATGCTATCGGCAGAACGTAATAAGCAAGTGCAACGCGATATTACAGCAAGGTGTATGTCTTTACTGGAAAGATTGCCGCGCAAAGGTGGCGACATAGCTGAACAGGCAGAGATGCTGCGTTATAAAATGCAGTCGGCTTACGATATCCGCTACAATGAAGCAGATAAAAAGCTTGAGTTTTATAAAGAAGATAAGCCCGTTTTCACGGATAATAATCAACCTATGAGCGATGAGAGTTTTGCACGTATGTGGGCAGAAAAAGCAGGCATACTTGTAAACGATACCCGCCACATATCGCCCGCTGATGTAAAGGCAGGACACAGTGGTGGTTATGGCAGCGGTGTCATCATTGCCCAACCCGCGCCCGATAATGCAATGGAAGCCATTGTAGCTTGGGCAGAACAATAGTACCATAGCAGGACGCTGCTATTCAAACAACACGTTTCTTGCCGAAAGTCTTTTTCGGTTTCCCAACACTTTTATTGGCAGTAACCCTGCTGCATCCAACTATTTCGAGCCCCTATAGGGGACGGGGCTCACAACCTATTAACGTATATAAGCCATGAGCTTTAAAAATGCCATGCAGGCAACACAGAAAAGCATATTGCAATATGCAAAACAAGGCCGCCCGTATGAGGTGCTTGCCGCTGTGCTTGCTGCCAGACAATATAATACAACCATTATGGAGACTGACCTGCAGTCTGAAGCAGGTAAAAAGCGCCAACTGAAGATAAACTACTATGCACCTATCTGCAATGATAACGGTACAGGTACAGAAAGCTTGTGTAATGCAGGTATTGTAGTAGAACCGAAGCAAGTGTTCTTTGAACTAAAACGTACAACAGCATCTGCTGTTTATCAACTGAATCGTGATGATGTGCGTTATGTAGATGGTGCTTACTCTTTCAGCGATCATGCAAAAGCTGCCATCAACGCCGCATTGCCTGCTGTACGCCGCAAGCTGGCACTGGAAGTTGCCAATCTGCTTGTTTCAGGTGCGGGTCTGTTGCCTGATGGTAATACAAGCCGCATGCTGCCTTTCCTGGATAAAGAGAATGGTAGTGTGAACCCTATGGGCCTGTGGGAGATTGAGCGTATTTATCGTGATGCGGGATTCTCTAATCCTTTTGTAGTGGGTGGTACAGATGTGTTCCATTGGCGCAAAGCAGTAGAGATTGGCGGTGTGAACGACAAAGGTCAGGACATAAGCCAACTGGGCCGCAGCAATGCCTATTACGACAGCCTGATTAATGATGCATTCGGTGATCCTGATAGCGAGCATATCATCAGTTTTGATCCGCAAATGCTGAAGTTTGTAAGCTTCAACCGCAATGCCGGCATATTTGCAACAGACCTTCAAAACATAGATGCTATAGATGCTATCTACCAACGTGGTGGTACAGACTATATAGAAGGTGTAATGGCAGACCCGCTGACAGGCCTGCTGTGGGATTTGAATGTTAACTACGATAAGTGCAACTATCGCTGGACATTCCAATGGAAACTGGAATGGGACATCTTTGTGATGCCACCTGCTGTGTGTGGTATTCCGGGTGTAAACGGCATTTTCCACTTTACCACATGCCCTGCGGTACAATACACTTGTCCTGATGGTGGTGCACCTTCAACACCTGCATCGAGCCATACTTACGAATGGAATACAAGTGGTGCGGTAACCTTCCCGCTGTATATACACAAGCTGGAACTTGGCGGACAAACTACGCATCCTGATGTAACAGTTGCCAACATCACAGAACTGAAAAACCTGTACAACGACAGTGTAAACGGTTATGTGTTTGCAGTGAGCGGTACTAAGATTACGTACACGGGCTACGGCACTATGGGTGGCAAAATAAATGATACTACTAACGTTTCCTTCACAGCAGCCCCTTAATAACCCTTCCTGATAAAGTTCCCCGAAGTTAGTAGCGGGGAACTTTTTAAAAACCAATTACCATGTCTGACATAAAGAATATCATATCTATACGCGATGTGACGACGGAAGAAAATGTACCATATCTCAGTGGCCTTGATTTGATGGATGCACCTGAAATATCCATTATCAATCTTGCCAATATTGCCAATGAAGAATATACGAGTGGCCTCGGCCTGGCAAGAAAGAAGATAGAACAGGCTACACTTTTGGTACGCAACGACCTGATGAGTGCGCTTGCTGCAAACAGAGTTATCCCCAATCTGGATGCAAAAAGACACAACACAGGAGAGTTTAAACCTGCAATCACCTTCCCTGCCGAGGCTAAAGAGCGCGGTATTACACTTTATAAAAACAGCAGGATACGTGGCTCACTCCGTAAGCTGAAGATTCATAAAGTAAAAATATATCCGCTTGCAGACGTAGCTGATGTACAATTGAAAATATACGACGACTATACGGGTGGGGTTGTGTCAACATACAATGTGAATCTGACCGCTAATCAGGTAAATAGTTTTGATGTTGGGTATGAAGTGAAAGGCAGTTTTGCCAGAGTAGCACTTGACGGTACAAATGTGCCTGTTGCAGGTGCGTATCTCACATGCTTTACAGGTTGCAATGGTACACTGCCCAATGATTGTGGCTATACCAAAGGGTGGTATGATGATAAGGAGATAAGTGGTAAAGAAGGGTTCGGGGTTAATCTGGAGTTTGGTTGCGAATGTGACTATGACCAACTATTGTGCGACCTCAGCAAAACCTATGTAGGGGAGCTGGTGTGGCTGAAAACACGTGTGTTACTTCTTGAAGAGCATCTGCGCACAAACAGGCTAAACAACTGGGTGATATATGGCAGGGAAGAAACACAAAGCTACCTGACAGATATTGAAAATCAATATCGTGAAAAATGGAAAGTCTTCAGTGAGGCGCTGCACGGTATTGTTGCCGGTATGAAAGATGATTGCCTTGTATGTAATGGTATAAGATGGGTTACTAACGTTTAAAACAGCTAAATATGTTGACATTTTTATTGTACACAATAATGGCACTAGTGGCAAATGCTTCTCTGGTAAAGGTTTTGCATATCAGTATACAGCCCGGACAGTGGATAGATACGCTCTTTAAATATCAGAAACGACTGTATGAATGGGACATGAACGGAAATGTATTCCTCTCGAAAGTTGGTGGGAATTGTGAAGTGTGTTTCAGTCATATACTAACATTCATAGGTTATTGGATGTATATGCTATTCATGAATACAGTTGCTGATGTTTGGATAACAGATGCTGTTGATAGTTGGTTATGGGTTGTGTTTGGGAATGTATTATGGTATCTGTTGTACGTTTCAATCGGTAGTATGTTGTCTCTTTATTTCATTACAAAACTATTCTCCAAATGAGCCTGTCACTGCAAGAATACTGTGATTATCTGACAGGGCTTGGTGTAAAGCAACAACCTAAGCAACCCGTAAAGATAATCAACAAGCCGCTGGTTAAGAAGATTAAACCTAAAACGTTCACCACTAAAAAGCGATAAATGCAAAGAAGCGATTTCGATAAACTCTTATCACACATACTTGAAAAAAATTCCTATTTCAGTAAGGGCTTTGCGAATGCCAGCAAAGATGAATTGACCGGAAGGGTGGTGGTTGATATAGGAAGTGACAAACTTGTGTTACTACCGTCTGATGTAATGGGAAACTATTGTTACCTGCGAAACGATATGCAAATGAAGCATATTGCTGCGGAACAACAGCGGCTGACAGATACAGGTTCTCAGCGCCTAACCTTCAATGATACGATGATTGCATATTTAGTGGCTGTAGTTAAAAATGCAGATGCATACCAGTTGTTGGAAAATCTGAAAAACACTTGTATGTCTTTTGCCAAGATGAACGTGGTGCCTATTAGTAGCCAGTGGAACAGAGAGATTGTAATGGCTGATGAATTGCAGGGTATGAAGCAGGATGATATAAGAGCTTCTTTGCAAAGGCTCAAAAATGAAACGATTGTAAAACTACAATTAAGTGTTTCGAAAGAGTACGTTCCTTCAAACTGTATTGTAAACCCGATAAAACCATAAATATGAATACCATTATTAATCTTGGTGAGGTGCCAATGGCAGAGGAGGGGATATCTCTTCCGCTAACTGCTGACAGCACAGGCGCATGGGAGTTTATTACAAACTTTAATGGAGCCTACCAGTATGTTCAATTCAACGCTACTGCAGGCGATACGCTGATTGTTCCTGCCAAACTGAATGAATATTATACTTACACTTTTAAGCTCTATAAACCCGATACGTCATTATTTAATAACGCCTCCTATCAGGTACAAACCATTCCCATATTGCCAGGTGTTGAGTACACAGGTGGTGTTGGTGAATCGACAATCAAAGCAGGTAAACTTCAGTTTTATGCGTTGGATGGTCAACAGACATACAATCACACAGCGTTGATATTTGCTAAGCAGATTGCAGTCTTTGTTGAAGGTGTAATGATACAGGAAGGTAATGCGAGTGATGAATATCAAGTTGACTTGGCGCATGGAGAATTAAGCTTCAACAATCCGTTAATAGCAGGCCAAAAAATTTCTATCCTTTATATTAAATAAGAAACCATGAAAAGAATACTAACGATACTACTGATTCTATATGCCACTACGGCATTTTCACAAACCGGTATGATGATGAATCGGTTTTATATAACAGGCTCGCTTGTGTTAGGTAAAGGCGATCGCACTTTTGCAGACACATCTTGCTGGCTGCAAATAGGCAAGGATACTACCAACAAAGGCTTGATACTTCCAAGAGTTGTTTTGGACAGTGTGAAAACTGCAAAGCGAGGCCTATTTGTTTATGATCTTAAAGACTCGGTTTTATATCATTTTGATGCAAATAAACGAGTGCGTTACATGACGTATAAGGATACTGTAATTATCAAACAGCTTATTGCACAGAATGCGCCTACTATTGATACAAATGTCATATCTACAAAATATTTTGTCATTAATGGTTTTATTAAGATTGGTGGTAATGCTACCGGAAGTACGCTTTCAATTGGAACAAACGATAATCAGCAGGTAAATATCAAAACAAATAATACTAATAGGATTGTTGTTGCTAATGATGGTGCTGTTGGCATCGGTGCTAGTCCGACTATTGGGAAGTTGCATGTGAATGGTAAAATTGGTGCAGATGGATTAGATTTAATTAGTAATAGTTCCGGCTCTACTATGCCTGGGATTTATCGAAACTCTACTTGGGGGACGACTGTTAACGGTGCAGAAGGAAGCGTTTCAGACTATACACTTATTAATAATCCGACAAATGGTCAAACTGTAATGACTGTTCCGCATGGGACGAATAAATCTAAGTTTCATGGAAAAGTCGAGGTAAACAATTCTACAGAAGAAGTGCAGGTGGATTTGTCCAGTTCTCCTTCAAGACATTTATATGCAGGTGTCAGTACTTCTACATTTAATGGTAGCAATAAAGGATTTGTCTCTTTTGGTACAACAAATACGTCAACAAACACAGCTCTTATTTTTGATAGTACTACTATGTCTGTTCCAAATGGTAATTTATTAGTAGGTAAGTATGCTAATAATGGTGTGGATAAACTTCAGGTAGCAGGTACTGCACAGACGTTTGGTATTAAGTTTAATAATAGTGTTTCTTATGACGGTAACCATTATAATTTAATAAGAAGATATCAGGATACTTATACCGATGGTATAGAGATTGTAAGTGGAGGTGCTTCAGGTGGTTTTAACGGAGGATTTAGGATAAAAACTAGAGGTGCGTCAGGAAATACTACTCCAATCGAAAGTTTCATAATTAATGAAGATAAGATTTCTATGGGGTATCATACTCAATATTTGGGGGATGGAGTACCTGCATATGTATCTCAAATTAATATGGTATCGCAAAACCCAAGCGGGCAAATTTTAAATTTATGGAACCGAGATTTAGGGGGGGCAGTTGTCCAAAGCTTTTCAAATTATACTTATGGTCCGGGTGGGCCTACAATGACTGCAGCTATTGTTGCTGAAGCTTATAATAATACATATTTAGGCAATCTCTCTCTTTTTACTAATAATGGTACTTGGGGGGATTGGGCAAGCAATACTAGAGCTATGTTAATTGACGGATATCAAAATGTTGGTATTGGTGTGTCTAGGAATGTAGGTGCTGTTAAAGATGGCATTGGTCTTACTTTGCCATCTGCAAGATTGCATGTTTTAGCCAGCAATGCGTCTACGCCGGTAACGATATTCCAATCTGCTTCAAGCCAAACTGCTGACCTGACACAGTGGAAAGATAATTCAGGGACGGTATTAGCAAAGTTTGACAAAGATGGTAATGCCACTGTTCAAAAACTAAAAACTTCTCAGCCATCTTCGAATGGCGCTGGTGTTTATAAACTAGGCAAGGTTATTACTGGCGCAAGTGTTACACTACAAACAGACAAGTTTGTAGAGGTAGAGATTGATGGTGCTATTTATAAACTCGCAATTGTTGAATAGTCATGAAAACAAATTTTCAATTCGGAATCTCGCAAATAAATAAACCTACTCCACTGTGGGCTAAATATACTTTTCGTATCGTTTTTCTTTTGCTATCCGTAGCAATTTTTATGGTTAGTGATTACCCAGGAATGAATGAAGGTGTGAAGCTTTTATTGTTAAAATGGTTTTCGGGGATCAATATGCTAGTTTGGGGACTTTCAAAAATGGTTGGTGTAGAAGAAAATGGAAATGCAGATGACGCAACAGGATATAACAATAATAGATAAACAGCTTCGTGGTATCAATTTGCGATTAATCTGGGCGCTTGTTGTTTGTACTGCTGTGAGCGTGTCTACTGTTCTTAGCGTTTATTATGGGTTCAGAAATGATATCGCTATACAAAAGATACAAATCAAACTGTTGGAAGCACGAGTAGATCGTATTGAGAATAATAAAACCCGCTAATATGAAAAACCTTATCACTTATATTATCATCATGCTTTCCTTGTGCATGATGATAACAGGCTGCTTGTCTGAACGACAAGCAGCAAGAAAACTATATACTATACATGCTAAGCATCCTCAGATTGTAATTAAGCATTGTGCTGATATATTCCCAGATCAGAGTTATTTAGTAGACAGTGTAATATTTCTTCCCGGGGTAGAAACTACAGTTATCGATACGGTTCTTGTTTCTGATACAATTACCAGATTTCTAACAAAAACTATATATCGTAATGACAAGCGGGTTGATACAATCTATCGGCTTAAAAATCTCAAGATTGTCAACAAAGCCAGAGAGCTTCAATTACAGGATGCAAATCTAGCCTTGTCTGTCAGCTTTGGCAAGCTTCAGAAGGAGCGGAATATACTCTTTTGGGTTGCTATAATTCTAGGTGCTTATACAGTTCTTCGATGGGTTTTGAGGTTCTGGAATATCAGATTTCCTTAGTAATTCCGCTTGCGTGATGCTTTATTCCGCTTCGCTGAGAAGCTTTTTGTTATGAAAGCGTATTGTATTCATTTTGTAGAAAATTGATACAATGCGTTTTTTGCATTCACTCATATTGTCAACAATCTCAGTTTCAGCTTTTGCTCAGGTAAAAGTGAGTAGTTTGACGTCGTTGCTGGAATATGCTGATAAACATGCTCCTGTTGCTTTGCAAGCAAACCTTTCGCCTGAAATGTCTAAACAGGACGTGAACTTGCAGGCATCGGGACTTTATCCCAAAATAAATGTATTTGGTACGGGAGATTATTACCCGATAATTGCCACACAAGTTATTCCCGCAGAGGTGTTAGGTGGCAAACCTGGTACGTACCTCAAAGCTCAGTTTGGTTTGCCATATGTGTTTGCAGCAGGCGCTGAATTGACTATGCCTGTTGTAAACCTTGAAAAATGGGCGCAACTTTCTAAGTCTAAGTCAGCTTACAACCAATCTCAATGGAATAGTAAAGCAGCTCTTGAGAATTTTCATATTCAATTAATGCAGGCGTATTATCAAACTCTCGCTACTAAAGATGTATTATCGCTGAATGATGAAAATGCCGAAACAACTGCAGAGTTGACAAGGATAATGGCAGATCGTTATCAGAATGGTGTCGTGAATCCTTCTGATTTTAATCGTACAAAGAATCTGGATATTGACGTTAAAAATGCAGGCTATAACTATACTAAGCAACTGCAACAGGCATACAATAATCTTGGTGCCATGCTGAACCTTAAGGAAGACTCCTTGCAATTATCTGAAAGCCTTACCGATTTCAAATGGCCTGTTTTACAGCAGTTGGGTGATGTTACTGCACGCCCGGGATGGAAAGAAGCTGACGCTAAACTGAAAACAGCAGAGTTTGCTTTGAGAGAAAGCCGTACAGGTGGTTTGCCTCGCATGTCGCTTACGAGCAGGTATGTGTATAATATGCAGAGCAAGTTTGAGACTTCTGGTAATAATGTAGAATTCAATACTGCAAATGTTGGTGTTCGTGTAGATTTTCCATTGTTTCAAGGTATGTATTATCGCTCATCTATAAACAAGAGCAAACTACAATTGCAAAATGCAAAGCTGGAACAGGAGCGTGTGCATGCAAATATTACACAGCAGCAACGCGATTGGTTCGCCTTGTATCAGGCTGCATTTAACAAACATACTGCCTTGCAGGAAAAAGTACAGAATGCATCTGAAAACCTGCGGATTGCTAAACTGAATATCAAGGAAGGTGTAATGGAATTTGATGAATTCAATAACATCTTCACTGAATATAACCGTGCAAGGATGGAGAATCTCCAAAATCTTGCAGATGGCATTTTATATTATCTATTAAGCACTCAAAATTTCTAATAAAATGAAACAACAGCTGTCATGGTTGTTATTGGCTGCACTGGTAAGCAGTTGCGGTAGCAAAGAAACCGAAATACATCCTGAAAAGAAGATGCTCACCTCGGCAGTGTATGCATCAGGTAGCCTTGTGCCCGAAGAGGAGTATAAAGTGATTTCGAGTGTGGATGGGTATTTGGTACAGGCATTGGTTAAGGAAGGCGATACAGTACATAAAGGGCAACTGATGTTTGCAATAAGCAATGATGTACGCAATGCGCAGGTGCAGGGTGCAGAGGCATTGGTAAAACGTACCATGCCCGGTGTGGTAGATAATGCACCTGTATTCCGTGAGCTGCAAGGCAAGCTGGATGTGGCACGCATACGTATGCAGCAGGATAGCCTGCAATATCAGCGCTATAAAAACCTGTTCGAGCAGAATGCAATTTCCAAAAGCAATTACGAAAAGTATTACCTGCAATACCAAAGCTCACTGAAGGATTATCAGAGCCTGAAACAAAATGTAGAACAGCAGCATATATCTGCCAATCTGCAATTGCAACAGGCAGAAAACAGTCTGATGGTTGCAGCAGCACAGTCTGAAGTAGGAAAGCTGAAAAGCTTTGTGAATGGTGTTGTGTACGATGTGTATAAGAAAGAGGGCGACCTTATCAATCCCAATCAGGCAATTGCTTTGGTGGGTGCAGGTAAGATGTACGCCAAACTGATGGTAGATGAAGACGATCTTGATAAAGTATATGCAGGTCAGCAGGTATTGATAACAATGGATGCTTTCCCCGAAAAAGTTTTCAAAGCACACATCAGTAAGGTATATCCTTTGCTTAGCAAGGTAGAGCAGTCTTTTCGGGTAGATGCGCAACTGGATGATGCTGTACCAGTATCTATGTACGGGCTGAACCTGGAAGCGAATATTGTTGTTGCAGATAAGAAAAGTGTACTGGCTATTCCCCGTGCTGCTGTAATGAAGGGCGATACAGTATGGGTAAAAGAAAACGGAGATAAGAAGAAGGTAAAAATACAGAAGGGTATAGAAGACGATACTTGGGTAGAGGTGCGCGGCGGTATTACTGAATCATCTGTTGTAATCTTAGAAAAATGAACTGGAAATTAGCATATACAATAGCTGTTACACACCTGCTCAGTAAAAAGAAGCAGACAGTGGTAGCCATGCTGGGGGTTACCTTCGGTATATCCATGTTTATTATCATGATAAGCTTCATGACGGGTGTGAACCAGTTTCTGGAGGATATGGCTATGGATAATACGCCTCACATCCGCATATACAAACCCATAGAGCTGAAAGAAAATAAAATAATTGCGGTAGGTAAACAACAGACCGATAAGGACTGGTATGTACTGGAGCATCAACGTCCAAAGAAAGAACTTACAAAGATTAAGAATGGATTGATAATGGCACAACGCATTGCCGATATGCCCGAAGTGTTAGGCGTCGCGCCACTGGTATCATCGCAGGTGTTTTTCAATAATGGTCCTGTACAGTTGCCCGGTACTATTTCGGGTATAGATATTGAGTCTCAGAAAAAGCTATTTCAGCTAGATAAGAAAATGGATGAGGGTGAGCTAAATGATTTGCTGAAAGGTTCGGACGTGATAGTGGTTGGTAAAGGACTTGCTAAGAAAATGAATGTAAAAGTAGGCGACAGAGTGAGCATCACTACGCCTGAGGGTAATAACCTGAATGTGCGTATAGTAGGTATATTCTCCTTTGGTATCAGCGCATGGGACGAAACAAAGAGCTATGCAACGCTGGCTACTGTACAAAAGATAATGGGTGTTGACCCTTCTTATATTACAGACCTTAACATGAAACTGAAGGATAAAGAGGGCGCACTGGCATTCAAAGACAAACTGTCTAAGATGTACCCGGATGTGTATATGGAAGATTGGGAAACAGCTAATGCATCAATATTGGCAGGTACAGAAATTCGTAACGTGATGACGGCTGTGGTTTGTATTACATTGCTGATAGTGGCAGGCTTCGGTATCTACAATATCATGAACATGAACATCATCAACAAGATGAAAGATATTGCCATACTTAAAGCTACGGGTTTTCAAGGCAGTGATATCACGGGTATCTTTCTCTTGCAATCTATAATGATAGGTGTGGCAGGTGGTTTGCTCGGTTTGCTGATAGGGTGGTTCTTCAGCTTTTTGTTGTCAAGGACACCATTCCCTGCAGGCGAATTCTTCCGTATAGATACATTTCCTGTCAATTTCAAATTGTTTCACTACGCATCCGGTTTGTTTTTTGGCTTCCTTACTACTTTGTTTGCAGGTTATTTCCCTTCAAAGAAAGCTGCCAAGGTTGACCCTGTAAGCATCATTCGCGGATAATATTTAAGACAATGACGATTCTTAAGGCAACAAATATCAGAAAGTATTTTACCCAACCCGAAAAGTTTGAGGTGCTGAAGGGCGTGAGCTTCGATGTGGCGCAGGGAGAGTTTCTTTCTATAGTAGGTAAGAGTGGCTGTGGCAAAAGTACGTTACTCTATATCCTTTCAACCATGGATACCGACTACGAGGGGCAGATGGATATAAAAGGGCAAAAGGTGACAGGGCTTGGACAAAATGAACTGGCGCATTTCAGGAATGAAAACCTCGGCTTCGTATTTCAGTTTCACTACCTGTTGCCGGAGTTTACAGCCTTGCAGAATGTAATGATGCCCGCACTGAAGCTGGGCAAATACAGTAAGGAAGAGGTGGAAGAACGTGCTATAAACAAGCTGCGTATGGTTGGTATGGATGAGTATGCGCTAAAGCACGCATCGCGCCTTTCAGGCGGGCAGCAGCAGCGTGTGGCTATTGCAAGGGCACTGGTAAACGACCCTGCTATTATTATGGGCGATGAGCCTACAGGTAATTTGGATAAAGCAAACTCGCAACGGGTATTCGATATTTTCAGACAACTGACGATAGACAACAAACAAACCATTATCACAGTAACCCACGACCCCGATTTTGCCAACGGCAGCGACAGGATAATTGAAATGGAAGACGGCAATATTATAGGTACACATTTTCCTAACGGGAAGCATTAAGATTTGTATTTTGTGTTGAAACATTGTGACGATATAAAAGTGGCATCCAAACAGATGTATAAACGCATCAACTATCTGCAGTATAGGTTTACACCCTATGTGCTGATAGTGCTGTTTACGGCTACTATGTCTGTTGGTAGGTACTACATGCTGGCACAGTTCCGTTGGCAGTTGCACCTGTTAGGGTTTGTTACACAGACGCTTGCCATGATAGGCATCTGGAATCTGGTAAAGCTGATAAGCCGCTTGCTGGATAGGTTTATGCCTTTTGAAAACGGCCCTGTGGTGCGAATCCTGTTTCAGCAGTCTATTACACTGATTATTTTGTCCCCTGTTATGATAGTGGGCTTTCTGCTCATAAAGCCATATATGCCATGGTTTGTTACCAAGCAGTTTATGGCCATCGGGGTGATACTTTTTGTAGTGCTGGTAGCCCTGTTCAACTTCAGTTTCTATGCAGCATACTTCTTTAAAAACTGGCAGGATAGTATTGTAGATAAGGCAGAATTGGAGATACAGGCTGCGCAGTTGGAAAAAGAAAAGATGGACCTGCAATACCATCAGCTGCGCAATCAGGTAAACCCGCATTACCTGTTCAATACCCTTACATCGCTCGATGGGCTGATACATACCAACCCCGAACTGGCTAGCGAGTTCGTTCGCCACATGTCCAAAGTGTACCGATACGTATTGCAGCATAAAGAAAGCGAGGTGGTAAATCTGGATGAAGAATTGTCCTTTATTCAGCACTATATACAGTTGTTGCACATCCGCTATGCAGATGGTTTGAAGATAACTACTACCGTAAGCGATGAAGCCAAAGACAAAGGCATCGTAATGGTGACACTGCAAATGCTGATAGACAATGCAGTAAAACACAACATTTTGCAACAAGATGAACCACTGCGTATAGAGATATTTGACGATGCTGAATTTCTTGTTGTGCGCAACAATAAACAACTGCGCAAACAGATAGAAACATCCAACGGGCAGGGTATTCAGCAGTTAAAACAACTCTATACCTTCCTTACACAAAAGCAGATAGTGATAGAAGATAAGGATGATACCTACACCATTAAAATACCCCTTTTGTAAATTTGAGTGATATGAAGATACTGGTATTGGAAGATGAGCATTTGGTGGCAGAGAGCCTCATGAAACTGGTAAAGCAACTGGAGCCTGCTGCAGAGCTGCAAGGGCCCATCGCATCTGTAAAAGAAGCACGCAGGGTATTGGCAACAGGCATGCCCGATTTGATAATATCTGATATTCAACTGGCAGACGGTATATCGCTCGATGTGTTTTCGGATACCAACATTACCTGCCCCATCATATTCACAACGGCATTCAACGAATACGCCATCCGTGCATTCAAAGTAAACAGTATCGACTATTTGCTGAAGCCGATTGACAAGGAAGAACTGAAAGCTGCGTTTGATAAATACCACCTGCTGCAAAGCAAGTTTGGAAACGAGCAATACCTTTCGCAGATAAACGAACTCTTCAAAAACTTTGGTAACAGCAAAAAATACAAAGACCGTTTTACTGCACACCTCGGCCGCAATATTGTATTGATGCATACAGACGACGTTGCCTGCTTTACCAAAGAGGAGATAATATACCTCGTCCACAAAGACGGTAAGAAATACATCACAGACTATCGTTCGCTCGATGAGGTGGAAGAGCTTTTGAACCCCGACCATTTCTACCGCGCCAACAGACAGTTTATCATTTCTCTGCCATATATAGACACCATGCGTGGTGACGAAACGGGTAAGATAATCGTGAAACTAAAATACCCCGGCACACCCGAAATCATCGTCAGCAAAGAAAAAGCCGCCCAGTTTCGCAAGTGGGTAGAGGGTTAGCATCTTTAGCAAAAAGTTAATAACTCCGCACGCTTTCAGGTATTAACAATACCGTTCCTGCTCTTTTTTGTAAATTGCCTGTATGATGAAGTTTACACGTACTTTATTATTGCTCGCATCCTTGTCTGTGGCTACATGGGCAGATGCGCAGAAGGTGTCTTTTGAAGGGCTCAAAAAAGTAAATGGCAATGAACTATACTTTAAGGTAGAAGGAGAGGGTGAACCAATTCTCATCTTGCAGGGCGGTCCCGGCATGAATATGGAATACATAGAGCCGCATTTTAAAGAGCTTGCCAAGACCAATAAACTTATTTTTTTCGACCCCCGCAGTACCGGCAAATCAGAAATCCCGGACGATACAATGGGTACTATGCATCAGTATCTGGTAGAAGATATAGAAGGAATTCGCAAAGCTTTTGGCATAAAGAAGCTGAACCTTTTAGGCCATTCCTGGGGCGCAAAGATGGCAATACTTTATGCCTTCAAATACCCGGCAAATGTTAAGTCTATGATACTGTGCAGTGCTGCGCCGTTGAGCCATGAGTACGATAGCGTACAAGTAGCGTTTCACGATAAGATGTCGAAAAAGCCTGAGCTGCAGGATAAGCGTATGGAAATCATACAGCGCCATATTTCCAAGATAGAGATACAGCAGCGTCTCGCGTTTATGTACAGTCTTTACAATTTTATGGATATAGACAAGATAGCGCTTACATATCCCCCCAACTACGGAGATGCACAAATTGCGTTGTTCAGAGGACTGTACTACGACTACAAAAAATATGACAGCGATTTGTATCCTTTTGTCAATAAGATAAAAATACCTTCACTGGTAGTACATGGCGATGCTGATATGCTTCCCGTACAGGCATCTGAAAAATTGGCTAAAAGCTTGGGTAATGCTACTCTTGTGCGTTTCGATAAGTCGGGTAATTTCCCTTTCATGGAAGAGCCTGAGCGCTTTGCAAAGCTCGCGCACGATTTCATAGTCAAACAAAAACAATAATGCTAACACGTTACAAATAATAAAGCCCCGTACATCACGGGGCTTTATTATTATATGCTTTATTGAGGATTATTCTATCGTCAGTTTTACAGTAGCGTATTCGTTTTCGCTCTGTAAGCGGAGTGTGTAGATGCCCGCAGCTACGTTCTGTAGTTTGATGGTATTATTCAGCATGCCGTTATTTACAGGTATGTTTTCTGTATATACAACCTGTCCAACTGCATTGGTAACAGTAGCCTGTACGTTGCCTTTGGTATTCCATTTGCCTTGCAATGTAAAGCTGCCATTGCTTGGGTTAGGGAATACCATCAGCTTATTGCCTGTGCTGGTATTGTTTATGCCGTTGGTTACAGACTCGATACTTACAACAATACAGTTGCTTTGTGCCGTTTTAGGATCCGGGCACAGGTAGCTGCTAGTCAGTTTTACACAAATAGTGTCATTGTTGCTGAGGGTAGATGCACCCCATATATTGCTGATGGCACCTACTACATCTACACTATTGCGTGTCCATTGGTATTTAGGGCTGTTACCTGCATTTACCGGTGTGGCAGTAAAGTTTATCATTGTACCACTGCTTACTGTAGTGCCAGCAGGCGGATTCGATGCAATGCTTACAAGCGGAGACATATATTGTAATACACGCATAGTGATTGGTGCACTGTTGGCAGTATATGCTGTAGCACACAGCGTAGTAATGTTTACACCACAGTAGAATACATCAAAGTCATTTACCGCAGTTGTAGTATATGTTTTTGAAGTAGCACCTGTTATCGCATTACCATTTCTATACCATTGGTATGCAGGGCTTGTAACGCCTGTGATGCTGGCATTGAATGTAACTGACCCGCCCACACAGATAGAGTCTTTAGGGCTAGGGTATGCAAATACAGAAGGTGCATTGGTTACAGTTACTACTACAGATGCAGGTTGAGATTGGCAGCCGTTTGCGCTGGTGCGTACCGTATATGTACCTGCATGCGTGCTGTTGACACTTGTTATAGAAGGGTTTTGCAATGTAGAAGTAAATGACGGTCCATTCCATATATACGTAGCACCGGCTACTGTGCTGGCAGTCAGGTTCAGTGTTTGTCCTGTACATACCGGTGTGTTTGCCGAAGCTGTTGGCACTGCAGGTACAGCATTTACAATAACAGTAGTAGATGTTGCCACACTACAACCGTTCAGCGTTACGGTAGCGTAGTATGTACCTGCTGCTGCTGTGCTTGCAGCTGTGATGAATGGAGACTGCAATGTTGAGTAGAAACTATTAGGACCTGTCCATACCCATGTTGTGTTATTGCTGCTTGTGTTCCCGTTAAGCGTCAGCAAAGTACCCGAACATATTGGCCCGTTGTTGGTAGCACTTACAAATGCAGGTAATGCTTTTACTGTTACACTTAGTGTGTCCGTGCTTTTACAGCCTGTCAGTGTAGATGTTGCAGTTACTACATAATTACCACTCATGCCAGTTGTTGCGCTACTGCGCACATTGTTTTGCGCGCTGCTGGTATAGCCGCCAGGGCCTGTCCATCCGTATGTAGCATTAGCTACAGATGCTGCATTCAGCGTCAGTGATTGTCCCTCGCAGATAGGTGCATTAGTGCTTGCTGTTGGTTTTGCAGGTGGTGTAATGATATTAACCTGTGCTGTGTCTGATGAACTGCAGCCATTGTTGGTTACCGTCAGTGTATATACACCTGCGGCAGCAGTTTGTGCATTAGGTATAGTTGCAAAAAGTGTATTGCCTGTATAGCTGTTAGGCCCTGTCCATGAATAGGTATATGTACCACTTCCTGTAAAGGTACCCGATAGTTGTATGTTGGCATTCTGACAAACATTCCAGTTGCTGTTAGCTATCAGGTTGGCCGGCTTAGTGCCGATGGTAAGATTGGCAACCGTTGGGTCAGATGTTTTAGACGGGGTCGATGCTACTATACGCAGCCTGTAGCCGGTGCCTGAAGGTGTGCCTGCAGGTATAGTGCCTGTTATGGTACCACCTGTAGTAGATGTCAGTGTCCCTATGTTTACAGGTGTGCCAAAGCTGCCTGCAGCGTTTGATAACTGTAATGTAAACACATTGCCGCTTTGCATAGGCTTGGTTACAATAAATTGAATATTGATAGTATCACCAGTACATTTGTTGGTGCTGCTACCCTGTGTTATGTAAATATTTGAATCTACTAACTGGAATAATCCGCACAAAGAATCAATCTCTAGTGTAGATAGTGATCTGTTGTACAAACGCACTTCATCCATATCACCTTTAAACCAATAAGGGAAGGTGGTGAAATTGCCAAATTTATTGCCGCCTATTACCAAACTATCTGAACTGCTGCCAACAGAAGTAATTGTACCTGTAGGAGCTCCAGTTGATTTCAATACACCATTCACATAAGTTTTATAAACGGTATCATTCCATGTTGTAATAACACAGTACCAGCTATTGGTACGTGTAGTAGGCTGATACTGATAGCTGGTTACATTAGCCAGGTTGTTGGTGGCTGAAGTCATGAATACATAATTGTTTGTATCCGCTGCACTGCAATTATTGTCAAATGCATTGTCGAACAATTGCATAAAATAGCTACCTGTAGAGTAGTCAGCCCCTCGGCAAAGTATCCTGCTTGCTTGGCATGTACCTGTATAAAAATCTGTAGGGCGTACTACTGCGCAAATGGTGTACTTATTAGTCATGTTCAGATCGCTCTGATAGCCTGTAGATACATAGCTGGTCGTTGAGCCATTAAAATAAGCAGCCGTGTTACTGCCACCCAAAGCACCTGTACTATATGTAATGTTTACAGGGTTGCCGTGGTGTGTACCTGCCACATCCAGCGCATTGCCATTGAAGGGCCAACGTGCTACAAGCCCGGTGGATAGTTGCCCGAATGCTGCAGTTTGTAAAAGACTGATAGTGAGTAAGAATATGATTTTTTTCATTCCTATACGTATTGAATTATTTGGTTGTAATTGTACTTATTATATACAACAACATATTGTTGCAAGATAAGCATTGCTTTGTGCAACATATATGTAAATGAAGTTTTTATTGTGTTATGATTAATGGTAAATTGATAACAGACACGCTGTTTCTTACGGATACACTATAAGAACCCGAAGGCAGATTGCTTACAGATACAGTATGACTTAGCTGATTGTTGGCAACGTTTACATGCTCCATCTTCAACAGTTGCCCCATCGTATTGTATATGCAAATAGTTGTTAGACCATTTTGCATCGCGTTTGATTTGATGGTAAACGCCGTGCTTGCAGGGTTGGGATATATTTTGATGTCCTCAGCATTGTTCAATTCATGCTGGCCAATAGATGTTGGTCCATCATTGTCTGTTATCACATCAAATCCTTCACAGTACATCGGAATTTCTTCTGATGATAATATCCTGTTATACAATCGGAGGTCATCAACATAGCCATTCAGCCAGTATGGGAAGTTTGTAATGTATGTTTGATATGCTCCTATCGAGAGGCCATTTGTAGATTTGGTAAACGCAGTTTTTGACGGATAAACACAAGTACTTACCAAACTGCCATTAATGTATGTATTAGATGTTTGTCCGTTATACGTCACCACAACACAATACCATGTATTGGTTACAATATTAGGTGTGTATTGCTGGCAAGGCATGGCTACAAGATCTCTTGCATGTCCGGTAAATACTTCTTTTGAAGTGTCAAGCGTATTGCACCCGTTCACCTGATTGTCGTAGAATGCAAGGCCGTAACCCTCTGTTTGGCTTAAATCTCCACGGCACAGCACATAGTTACCCTGGCAGGTACCTGTATAGAAGCCCATTGGCTTTATAATAGCACAAATAGAAAAGCTATCGATATTCAGGTCTGACTGATAGGGAACAGTAATGATGCTGGATGTGCCATTGAAATAGGCTGCCTTGTTCGATACACCTGTTATTCCTTTCCCATAGGAGATGTTAACAGGTGTACCTGTGTGGCCTTTGCCGGTAACATCATTTACATGGCCGTTGAATGTCCAGTGAGCAACCAATCCGCTCGATAATTGTGCCGAAGCATTAAGTGCAATAAGGGTAATTGCACATAGGGTTACAAGTTTTTTCATATTATAGTTATTGTGTTTATGGGCGAAAATAAAACATTATATCGATTTGTTATAAGAAGTAATTTTTTTGAGTTAAGCAATTGTAAGTCTTACTATATAGTTAATACTATTGCTGTATTGATATCGTTTTGCTGATAGCTCCTTCTGTCGTTTTAATACGCAGAGAATACGTGCCTGATGGCAGGTTTGCAGTGTTTACTTCCAGCGTTGTATTGCCGGCTCCTTGCACCGTATTGTTGTAAACACATTGCCCCAGCGTGTTATAAAGGCCTATGCTGTTTGTACCCGCAGGTAGGTTTTCTGCAACAATTGTGAAGTTGCCGTTATTGGGGTTGGGGTAGATGTTTACCTCTGCTTTCAGTCCGTATTTTTCTATGCTTTCTGTATTTAATGGTTTCTCAATAATCTCAGATTCGCAATAAAGTGCAGCATCTGCCGCTGAAAGTGCCTTGTTGTATAGACGTAAATCATCTATATATCCATGTACCCAATACGGGAAATCCGGGAAGCCAAAAGAGTATGCACCTATTGTAATACCCTTGGTAGATGTGCCAATACCTGAATTAGGTGTAACAGTAGTGCTTTTCAGTGTGCCGTTCACATAAACCTTTGCAGTGTCTCCGTTGTAGGTTGCCACAACACAGTACCATGTGTTGCTTACAATATTGGGTGTGTATTGCATACTACTACCTGAATACAACTGCCGTGCCATGGCAGAAAATACCTCTACGGATGTGTCGGTAACAGAGCAATCATTGTATGCTTGGTCGAAATAGCATAGGCCATAACCGCCGGAGGCCGAGACGTTTCCCCTAGACAATATATAGTTCCCCTGACAAGTGCCGGTATAATAACCCATTGGCTTAATGATAGCACATATAGTATAGGTATCAATGTTCAGGTCTGGCTTGTACACAGTTTCTGCATAGCTGCTAGTACCATTAAAGAATGCAGCGGTGTTACTACTGCCCGCTTTGCCTGTGCCATAGGTAATATTGTAGGGCGTAGCATGATGCGCACCCGCGGTAATATCGTTTGTGTGTCCGGTAAATGTCCAATGGGCAATAAGGCCTGTACTAAGCTGTGCATTAGCTGCAAGTGCAAAAAAGGAAAATGCACATAGGGTAATAAGTTTTTTCATAAGGTTATTCGTACATATTTAATGTATTACTACTGCCGACAAATTTATGACATTTGATTTATTTTTTATACTTATAAAGTAATTGCCCTCAGGAATTTTTGCTGTTTGTATGGTTAGTTGCAGCTTATTGTCAGTAACATTTACCATCTGTTCGCTTACCAATTGCCCGGTTACTGTGTACATGTTCACAAGGGTTGGGGCATTTTCCAGATTATCCGCAGTTACTGTCATACTCTGATGAGCAGGGTTGGGATATACATCCGCATTATGCTTTTTGTTAATGCCTGCTATGCCTGTTTTTGTAAGGTACATTACAATAGGAGTACTGGTTGCAGTATCGGGCGTAGCGCAGAACGTACTGCTTTTCACGGTAATGGTAATAGTATCCAGATGCCCGTAATCTGTACCCGCAGTAGAAGCCCATGTTACAGTGTCAGCTCCCGGTATAGGCACACCATTCTTTTTCCATTGAAATACAGGGCTTGTACCTGCATTGCTGGCTATAGCCGTAAAAAAGGTAAATGTGCCTGATGGTATGCTATTGGTAGGGCCAACAGTGCTGTAGATTGCAGGTGGCGTAGCCGCAACCCCTATGCCTACACTTACCGTATCTGATACAGAAAATGGCTGGCTGGTAACAATGCGCATTTTGTAGCCCGCACCTGTGGCTACAGCACTAGGTATCAGATAGCTGAAATTGCCACCCTGTGTACCACTGACAACATTCAATGTGGTTGGTGATGCAAAACTGCCAGTCGCGTCAGACAATTGAAGTGTAAAGTTGTTGCCCGGCATATAATCATTCACGGTATTGAAGGGTGTGGTGTAGGTTACATTCTTACAAAGTACCGATGGTGCTTTTGGAACAAAATATACACCATAGCTGTAGTAGCGTATTTCATCTTCGCTCAGTGCCCTGTTATACAGGCGAAGGTCGTCTATCATTCCTTTAAACCAATAAGGATACGCACCTGTAGTGCCTTGGAAGGTAGCGCCAATAAACAACCCGTCTGTTGATGTGCCCGTTGTTCCAGTTGTTTTTACGAAACGGGATTTCAGTTGTCCGTTTACATATATCCTTACAGTGTCATTACTAAGTGTTGCTACTACTGTGTACCAATTATTGCTTACAATAGTTGGACTGTATTGCCATTGAGATTGTGCACCTGCAAAAGTGCCGGCAGATGAGGCGAATACGTTTTTGGATGTGTCTATATTAGCACATGTATTATCAAAAGCATTGTCGTAAAAAAACAGGCTGTAATGCGATGGTGTGTACTGTGTACTTCTCCATAAGATAGCATTGGTTTCACAGTCGCCGGTATAATAGCCTGCGGGCTTCACAATAGCGCAAATGCTATAGCTGCTGCCAACATTCATATTCGTCTGGTACGGAACACTTACATACGTCTTGCTGCCATCAAATACTGCAGCTGTATTGGCAATACCATTTTTACCCGCCCCGTAATTCATAAATACAGGTATGCCATGCATGCCGCTTGTACTGCTATCGCCGGCATTGCCATTAAATTTCCAATGTGCTACCAGTCCGCTGGTTAGTTGTGCATTGCTATTAAAGGAAAAAACAGATAATGCGCCTGCTATTAAAAGCCTGATGTTCATAAGTCGTGTTTACAGGCTGTAAAATACGGAAAATACACTATCTGAGCGCAACTGAAAGGCGATTAATGTGTGTTCAGGCGGGCTTCGTACTCGCCATATTTAGCCGGCAGTTCATACCCCAGGCTTTGCATGATGTGTTCCAGCATCGGCTCTTCGTACGGGTCATATCTTTTGTTCAGGTTGAAGCCATGAAATCTGGCCCATGCCTGCCACTTCATGGCATAGAAGGTGTTTTTGTATTCTTCCATTTTGCCATATATGTTTTCGCCGCTTTGGCGGGCTATCAGTTTTACCAGCAACACACCCTGTGTTTCATTCAGCTTGCTGATTTCGTTTTCAAAACGTTGGCGTATCTCTTCTTCTTTGCGGTTTACAAAATCTTTGCGTTCTCGTCTGCTTATGTTAGGGTCATGCTCTTTACGGTTCAGTTCATTCATCATGGCAGTGGCTGCATCCAGATAGGGCAGAATGGTAGTCACATAATACCGCATCTGGTTGTATTTGTAGCGAACAGTATCGTTGTCCCAGTTTCTTTTGGCATCCACTGTCACCCTCGGCAGGCTGAAGCTAAGTACTGTATCGGCATTTTGTGCCATAGCACTGCCGTATAGTGATACAAACAAAAGGGTGAAAATTCTATTCATATCATGCTTATTGCAAGCCTTGTGCCAAAGGGATATTTACTGTGTGTTAAAGAAATCTAAAAACAGTAGAATTAGTTGCGGTTTACCACAAAAGGCAGGTGTACTTTCTTGCCATCTACAATGGTAGTAAGGTAGTATCTGCCACCTGCTATGCGCCCTTTAAGAGAGAACTGTTGGTGCAAAAACTTCTTGTCTGTAGGCAGTTTTGCATCATATATCTGCTGCCCTGTCTGGCTGTGTATGCTTACGGGTATTATCTGTTCTTCTTCTGTTTTGATGTCCAGCGTGAAGTTGCCATCGTTGGGAGAAGGGTACAGTACTATGTTTATGTCTTTGGCAGTCGTCATTTTACGGATGTCAACCGTTACGCTGCTGGTAGAAAGGCAACCGTTTTTATCTGCAGATACGAAGTAGGTGCCGCGTTGGTGTTCCAGTACACGACCCAGATATATAATGCTGCCAGTATCTGTAAAGCCATTAGGCCCGCTCCATCTGAATTGTACGTCAGGAGTTGTACAGGTACCTGTCAGTTTCAGTTCCTGTCCTTCCCACAGTGGGCCATTACTTTGTGCAACAGGTATCTGTGGCACCGGCTTGGTTGTCACATCTATGGTGTCGCCTATGGTTATGCAACCTCTGTAGTTGGCTATTACACCATACTGGCCTGTTTTACCGGCTCCCATACCGGGTACGCGTGCTGTTAAGCCGGTATCGCTCAGCCCCGTTGCGCCCCACCATATGTATTTGGTGCCAATCAGGTCGCTCCCTACGAGCATCTTCAGGGTATCACCCTCGCACACAGGGCTGTTGCTTTCTATGCTTGCCTTTCTCGGGTATGGATTTACTTCCACATATATGGTATCATAGTTCACACATCCGCCGCTTATGCTATCTCTGATGATGTACGTGCCTGTGGCAAGTGTAGTAGCAAATGGCAAAAACGGATTCTGAATATTGCTCTTGAAGTTGTTAGGGCCCACCCACAGATAATAAGCTCCGGGAACGTCTTTTGCTGTCAGTTGCATGCCATCGCCATCACACAATGGGCTGTTACTGCTTCCCGTTGGCTTTTCGGGCTTATCTACAATAGATATAGTGTCGTACACCGGTGCAGAGTAGCAGCCATTAAAGAATGTACGAAGTGTATATACACCCGCATTGGCAGCAGTAGCATTGTTTATAAAAGGTGTAGGTGAAGCTGATGTAAACCCTCCGGGCCCGTTCCATATGAAAGATGCATTGGTTGTTGTGCCAGGCCACCCGAAGAGTTGTAATTTTTTACCCGTACATATTGGGCTATTGCTGCTGATGCTGGGAGAGTCGGGCAGTGGTTTTACTGTGAAGTTCTGATAGGTGGTATCTGTACAATTATTGGTATCGGCCACTACCAGCATATATGTGCCTGCATATGATGGGTGTGCACCATATATACTATAGTTTATGTTATTGGTTATTACCAACCCTCCGGGAAATTTAAGCAGATTGGTTGTATGTGGTTGCCAATTCATATTCAGTCGCATAGTATCGCCAAGACATACAGGAGAGTTGGTCGTCAGCAATGCAACAGGGGTCGGATTGACGGTTACAGATAAACTATCGTAGCTCATACATCCGTTCAACAGTGTTGTGGCATAGTACTTCCCCGCCATGTTCAATTGAGCAGATGCAATAGCAGCGGGAGAACCACTGCCGGTGTAAGATAAAGGGCCATTCCATGTTGTGATTGCGCCGGGTGTAGTACTATGGGCATTCAGTGTTATAATGTTACCCTGACACACTTTTACTGATGCGGGGGCAATAGCAGGCTTTATTTTTATAGTTATGTCAGAACCGTTGTCTGTAGATGCACGTGTTGGCTTGCTTGCAATAACCCTTATTCTGTAACCACTGCCTGCTGTTATGTTTATGGGTATGTTGCATATTATCACACCATTGGTGTCTGAAGTGTAGCTTCCTACTACGATGGTTCCTATTGCAAAATTCCCTGATGCAGTGGAGAGCTCTGCAAGAAAGGTATTGCCCGACTGAAAACGTTTGTTGACTGTGTAGTGTGCATGCAGGGTATCTCCCGGGCATATACTCAGCTTTTGCAGGGGTAAGATGGTTACGGTAGTATCTGGCTGCGCATAGCAATGCCATTGCGCCAGCAACAAAAGAAATAATACCACCAGTTTCAGTTTCATAATCAAATATCTGACTATAGATAATGCGTAACGATTTAAAGTTAAGGGAAAGCGGGTACACGGCAAGCGGACAGGTTCGTTTTTTAAGCATATCTTAATTATCTTTAGCATGCCTATGTTGAAGTACTTGTTAATAATCAGTAGTTTATGCTGCAGTCTTTCGGTATCTGCACAGCAAACCTACGAGATGAAGCAAGGGCTTATTCGTTTTTACTCCGAAGCTCCGCAAGAGCTTATCCGTGCTTCTACTACACAACTGAAGGGGGTACTCGATATCAAAAAGAAGTTGTTTGCATTCAAAGTGTCCAACAGCAGTTTCGCGGGTTTCAACAGTCCGCTGCAGCGAGAGCACTTTAATGAAAACTATATGGAAACCGATGCCTACCCCGAGTCGAGCTTTAAGGGAAAGATTATTGAAGACGTAGATATCAGCAAAGACGGAGAGTATAAGGTGCGGGCCAAAGGTAAACTGACGATTCATGGCGTAGAGCACGAACGTATTCTGGATGTAGATATCAAGTGCAAGGACGGTAAGATAGTGGTACATGCAGAATTTCTCGTTTCGCTCGGCGACCACAACATAAAAATACCAAAGGTGGTGTACGATAAGCTGGCACCCGATATACACGTATCTGTCAGCGGTAGTATGACACCCGTAGGTGGTTAGATAATATATGCGCTTTGCAATACTGCTTATTGTATTTATATGCAGCACCATGGGTGTAGCAGCGCAGCGCCCTTTCACACGCAATTTCTGGCTCAATGATGCAAATATCCCCGTTAGGGTAAATGCTATGCTGCAAGATGGCTATGGTTATTTGTGGCTAGGTACAGACGATGGTGTGTACCGCTTCAACGGCAGGCAGGTACGTATGATGGGCGACAGTGCCCGCAAGCCTGTGACTGCCATTACTATGTATGGCAATACCATTGTCTCAGGCCATTCTGATGGTAGCATCAATATATTGGAAGACGACAAGTTTGTGCCGTTTCGCATTAATGGTGCAAAGCCTGCATCTGCTATTTCAGATATGTATTGCGATGGCGCGGGTGTGCTGTGGGTATGTACAGAGGGGCAGGGCTTCTATATGATAATGAACAATATCGGTGTAGCTTGCAATACATCCACAGGGCTTTCAGACGATTATGTTTATAATATCTCAGTATTCCCCGGTAAGCATTTAGTGGTAAGCACAGATCAGGGTATCAACGAGGTGTCAGTAGATAAGGGGAAGCTGAGTATTCGCAACTTTACAACCGAAGAAGGACTGGCTGACAATATAGTACGTACCGTAAAACCAATGCCCGATAACAGCGCCTGCTGGGTGGCCATGCAAGACGGTGGTATCGGGTTCTATTGCCGTAAGTCTCGCCAGGTGTGGATGCCTGTGCTTGACAGTGCATGGCACTGGGGGCAGATAAACGATGTGTTGCCGCTTGCTGGCAACAAAGCATGGGTAGCTACGGAAGATGGCTATCTCGTAGAGCTTTCTGCCGATAAAGAACTTGAAAAAATACATACACGGGCATATCGGTTTGAGGGGGTTAAAATGCGCAAACTGATACTTGGCCGTTCGGGTATAGTATGGTGTGGTACAAATACGGGCCTTACCATGATAACGGATGAATACATGTTGTACAAGCCCGTTGATGCCCCGTATGCTTTGAATAATATTCGCTCGCTTACTTGCGATGAGGGTAACAACATCTTGTTTTCGTTGCAAAACAAACTGTATAGCGTACCTGCTACCGGCAGAAACACAAAGCCACAGTTTTTGTACGAGGCCAAGGGCGATATATCTGTACTGCATACCGATGCCGACGGCGTTTTGTGGATAGGTACATTGGGGGCGGGTGTGTACTACAGAAAGCAGGGTGTGGTAAGTAAATTTTCCGGTGTAGATGCCTTGAATAATGAAAGCGTGCTGGACATCAATACATCTGATGGATATGTATGGGTAGCAGGGCTGAACGGGGTGGAGCAGATAGCATACAATCATGCCACCATGCAGCCTGGAACCGTAACCATACACAACAAGAAAAGCGGTGCCGGAAGCGACTATGTTTATCAGGTGTTTCCCGATAGCAAGGGTAGGATATGGATGGCAACAGACGGCGGCGGCGTGGTGATGTATGATAAAGGAAAGTACACTCAATGGAAGAATGGTAACGGTATATCGGGCAATGTGGTATATACCATTGCAGAAGATGCACTGCACCATATATGGCTTTCTACATTTGGCAACGGAGTATATATGTACGATGGCAAAACTTGGGTACACGTTAGCACAAGACAAGGCCTGCAAGATGTAAACGTACATACCATTGCTGCCAATGCAACAGGGCAGGTGGCGCTGATACACGATAAAGGCATAGATGTGTGGTATCCTTACAGCCGTCAGTTTCGCAGCTACAACAGCAGGCAGGGCATGCATATAGACAGTACGTCTGCTACGCTGAAACTATATGCCAAAGACAAGACAGGCAATTTCTATGTGCCTTTCGAGCATGGGTTTATTATTTTCAAAAATGTTTACAGCCCGTTCGATATTCGCCCGAATGTGCGTATAGAAAATATCAGTGTGCTGTTTAAAAAAATAAACCCCGACGAAAAGGAATTCAGCCACAATCAAAATCACATTACGTTCAATTACGAAGGCATCAATTTTGCAAACCCCGATAAGCTGCACTACCGCTATATGCTGGAAGGCTATAACGAAGACTGGGTTGTTACAAACGATGAAGCAGCAACTTTTCCTCAACTTCCACCTGCTAAATATACCTTCAAAGTACAGGCATCGCTTAACAATAGCTTTGGCCGTTTCAATGAAGCATCGTACTCTTTTGTTATCAGTAAACCCTTCTGGCGTACAGGTTGGTTTTTGTTATTGATAAGCGGTGTATTAGTAGCAGCAGGTTATACTTATATCAGCCTTCGTGAAAAGAATCTTCGCAAACTTTCTTCGCTGCAGCGAGAACGTATGATGTTTGAATACGAGCATCTGAAGAGCCAGGTGAATCCGCATTTTCTTTTCAACAGCCTCAATACCCTTGCCAGCCTGATAGAAGAAGACAAAGAGGTGGCATCGCAATACACAACACATTTGTCAGACTTGTATCGCAATATGCTTTCCTTCCGCAATAAAGACCTTGTGTTGCTTTCTGAAGAATGGCATATACTCGAAAACTATATTTACATTCAGCAAAGCCGCTTTGGCGATGCCATGAAGCTGGTAGTAAACATACCCGAACATGTGATGAAGACCAAACAGATAGTGCCGCTTGCCTTGCAACTTTTGGTAGAGAATGCATTGAAGCACAATGTTGTTTCCATGTCAAAACCACTCACTATTACCATAGAGGCTACGGAAGACATGATAACCATACGCAACACATACAATCCTAAAATAAGTAAAGAAAAAGGCGAGGGGCTTGGGCTTTCCAATGTGCAGCGCAGATATTCGCTGCTCACAGAAAAGAGGGTTCACTACAGGCTCAGCGAAAAAGAGTTTATTGTCAACTTACCATTATTATGAACGTAGTTATTATAGAAGATGAAATGCCTGCATACCGCAGGCTGGCAAAACTGGTAGAAGAATTGCTGCCAAGTGCAGCAATAGTAGCGCATCTGGATAGTGTGGCAGATGCCAAACAGTGGTTTGGTGCAAACAAAGCACCCGATATCGTTTTCATGGATGTGCACCTTGCAGATGGTTCTGCTTTCGATTTGCTGAAGCTGACCAAGATAGATGCGCCAATTGTTTTTACTACCGCATACGACCAATATGCCATCGATGCTTTCAAAGCTTCCAGTATCGACTATCTGATGAAGCCCATCAAAAAAGATGAACTGAAATCTGCTATTGACAAACTGGGCGAATTCAAGAAGATATTCAATGAAAAAAGCCAGGTGCTTGAGCAGGCTTTGAACAGCCCCGAATACAAGCGCAGGTTCATCATCCGTTTTGGTGAGCATATCAAAACGCTGGAAGCAGAAGATATTGCCTATTGCTATAGCGAGAATAAAGGTACCATGGCTCGCACCTTTGAAGGAAGAAACTACCCGATGGATCACAATCTGGATGCCCTGCAGTCTATGCTCGACCCGAAGACTTTCTTCAGGCTCAACAGGCAATACCTCATCAACATAAAAGCAATTGCTGATATGCGCACGCATACCAAGGCGCGTGTCATTGTATCACTGAAACCGCCTGTAAAAGAAGACCCTGTTGTAAGCTCTGAAAGAGCTGCTGATTTCAAGAAATGGCTGGCTGATGAACATTTATAAACATCAAAAAAATATACAAACAGAAAATATACATGCTCGTCCCTGCGATTTCCCGATTCGTCACAATACGGTCATGCAGATAATCTGTAACCCATAATTTTGAACTCAAAGCCGTTTATATGAATCTTAAACGTATCATCTACATTGTTCTGGCACTGGCACTCGTTGGTGCTGCTGTGGGCGTCTATATGTGGAACAAGCCGCATGCAAAAGTAGAAGACGCTGAGGGTGTAGCCATTACTGCAGCCAATCTTTGCAATGCATTTGCCGTAAACGAGGCAGAAGCGACTACTACGTACACCAACAAAGTATTGGATGTAAGTGGCACAGTTACAGAGGTGAAGAATAATCAGGAAGGCAAGGCTGCCATTACACTGGCCGGCAACGATATGGCATCTGTACAATGTACCATGCGCGATGCAGGAGCTACTGCAGAAGTCGGCAAAACCATAACTATCAGGGGGCGTTTTGCATCAGTAGATATGTTTGGCCCCACACTTACAGACTGCGTATTGAAGTAGGATTTGTTAAATGTAGCATATAGAAGTATGAAACTGATTAAGATTGGAACAGCTATTGCAGTATCAGCTATTATGGCGATAGCATGTCAACACAAAGCAAACACACCTGCACCTGCCAATACAGGTAGCAATAACAACGGTGGCAATAACAACAATGGTGGTAATAACACTGTAGATACAGGTATCTGTTTTTCCAGAGATATACTACCCATATTCATTGCCAACTGTACCCAAAGTGGTTGCCACAATGCCACAGACAAGGCCGATGGTTATGTTTTTACAAGCTACGAGACCATTACGGCAAAGGAGTTTGTAAAGGGCAATGCAAGCGAGACCAAGCTGTATAAGGCAATAACTGACAACGATCCTAAGGACCGTATGCCACAAGCGCCTGCGGCACCACTCACTAATGCACAGATAACACTGATAGCGCGCTGGATAAACGAAGGTGCCAATAACAAAACCAACTGCGGCACACCTTGCGACAGCAATAATTTTACCTACAGTGCTAATATCAAGCCTATCATGGATACGTATTGTAAAGGATGCCACAGCGGCGCCTCAGCATCCAAAGGTGTTGTGCTGGATACCTACGATGGGGTTAAAAACGCAACACTGAATGGCAAGTTATTGCAAACCATCAGGCACGAGGCAGGCGTAAGTGCCATGCCAAGTGGCGGTGCAAAATTGAGCACATGTCAGATAGCACAAGTACAGAAATGGGCTGCCGCAGGAGCGCTTAATAACTAAAAGCAAAAAATATTAAGTAAATTAACATACAGAATAACAATAGATTATGAAAAAAATACTGGCTTTTTGCATTGGGGTGATAGCATTGTCAGGTTGCTACAACGATAAAGCAGACCAACTCTATCCATCAACAGGCGGATGCGACACCACAACTGTTAAGTACGCAACAGACGTGCAGCCTATCCTACAGAGCAAGTGTGCTACAAGCGGTTGCCACGATGCAGCAACAAAAGCATCAGGCTACGAACTGAGTACTTTTGCGGGCGTTTCTGCAACCGTTAACAGTGGCAGGTTGATGGGGGCTATCCGTCAGGAATCTGGTTACAAAGCTATGCCGCAAGGTGCATCAAAACTGGATGAATGCAGCATCAATAAAATTGGCCGTTGGATAAATCTGGGTGCACAAAACAACTAATCAGTATTTACAGAACGAAATAAAATGACAATCATGAAAAAGGTATTATTAGCATTATTGCTGATTGGTGGTGGTGCAAACGTATATGCACAGAAATACATGACACGCACGGGCAAAGTGAGCTTCTTTTCCTCTACACCTGTAGAAAACATATCTGCTGTAAACAATGAAGCAGGTAGTGTGCTGGATAGTAAAACAGGTGATGTGGTTTTTCAGATAGCTATCAAAAGCTTCAAGTTTGAAAAAGCGCTGATGGAAGAGCACTTTAACGAAAACTATATGGAAAGCGATAAGTTTCCGAAGTCTGAGTTCAAGGGCAAGGTAACAGACCTGAGCAAAGTGAATTTTGCAAAAGATGGTAAATACGATGTTACTGCTGCAGGTAAGCTTACCATGCACGGTGTAACGAAAGATGTAAGCATACCAGGTACTATTACTGTAAAAGGTAACCAGGCAATATTGAATGCAAAGTTCAAGGTGAAGCCTCAGGACTACAAAATCAAAATACCTTCAATGGTAGAAAACAAAATTGCCAAAGAAATAGAAGTAACTGTAAACAGTATTCTGGACAAAAAATAGTAATCAATCACAACCAACAATATAAGTATCATGCGTATCATCCCCGCAATACTATTAGCCGCTTCCGTGTTTGCTACAAACGCGGTTTCAGCGCAAGACGGCAAGTCTAAAAAAGCAAAAACAGAAGCAGAAGAAAGCGACGACCTGATGGATATGCTCGATGAAGAAGACAAAAGTGCTGTTGTAAGAAAGAAGCCATATACCACTGCTACGTTCAAAACGTCTCGTCTGGTTAACGGTCATAGCATAGAGAACACGGCCAAAGGTGTTTTGGATTTCAAAGTAAATCACCGTTTCGGTGCGTTGGACGGAGGTTTCAGCAACTTCTTCGGTCTGGATAATGCCAACACGATGATTGGTTTCGACTATGGTGTTACAGACTGGTTGACACTTGGTTTCAGCCGCAGCACTTACGAGAAAGAGTATCTGGGTTATGTAAAGGCAAAAATCCTGCGTCAGGTAGATAAGGGCGGTATGCCGATAAGCCTTAGTTACTACGGTAATACCAGTGTGCAGGGTATGGCAGCACCTACATTGCCTGCAGGACAAGAGTACCACTTCAGCAACAGGATGTTTTATGTAAACCAACTGCTTGTGGCACGCAAATTCAACCAATGGTTGTCTGTACAATTGATGCCTACGCACATACACTACAATCTGGTGCCTACAACGGCAGAACCTAACGATATCTTTGCGATGGGTGTTGGTGGTCGTTTTAAAATCTCTAATCGTGTATCTGTTAACGCAGAATATTATTATCGTTTCAATGAGTTGAATGGTTATTCAAATTCATTGTCGCTGGGTTGCGATATTGAAACAGGCGGCCACGTATTCCAACTGATGCTTACAAATGCTACTGCAATGACAGAAAGGGCGTTTATAGGACAGACAGTAAATCAGTGGGGTGATGGTGGTATTCACTTTGGTTTCAATATCTCAAGGGTTTTCACAATTGTTAAACCTAAGGAGTTTAAATAGTTCGAATACATTAATGTGGTAAATTTGCCACAGGGTGTATTATTTTCATAAAGGATAAGACTATCGGGCAACCATAGTCTTATCCTTTTTTAATGCCCTTACAGATGCAATTCTTATTCCTGTATATGAAAAAGGGTTGATGGCAGCATCCGGATAAGCCTGCCTATGTATTATTGTTTGGTGGTTTAGGCTTGTTGCGGCACAATGCAGCCTTAGGTGGCACCATCATAGGTTTTGTTACAGCTATTGTTTACTTCTTCATGCAGCAAAAGGAATCATAGCAGAAATATAAAAGGCAACAGGCACCGGCCGGTTTTCAAGGTAGTTCATTTAAGTACTGTACATAAAAAAGCGGGTAGCATATGCTACCCGCTTTCAATTTATACCTTAAAGCTTATCCTTATTGTTTTACAAAGCGGATAACCTGAAGTGTATTATTGTCTGCATCTGCAACTTGCAGGTTGTAAGTACCCGCAGCCAGTGTGCCTACGTTGATAGAACCTACATTGTTTTGCAGTGTCAGTGCTTCTGTTGCTACTACTGCACCCAGTGTGTTAGTTATTTTAACTACTACACGGTTGTTGTTGTAGTTGCCCAGTTGAACATTCAATGTATTGCCGCTAACAGGGTTAGGATATACTTTCACCTGAATGTTGTTAGCTACGCTTTCAATGCCTGTTTTGAAGCCAACTATCAGTTGAGCGTCTTTAGATATTACAGGAGGTGTACAAGTACCGCTAACTACGCAACGGAAGTACCTCAGGTTTTGATAAGTAGGTGTTACGCGCAGTGTGTTTGTAGTAGTACCGCTGTAAGAACCTGCTTTGTCTGCAATATTGATATAATTGCCGGAACCTGTAGTATCTATCTGCCATTGGTATGTCAGGTTTGTACCTATTGCATCTACAGTGAAGATGAACGGATCCTGATACCAACCTTTTTGTGTAATCGGGTTTTTAGTGATTACTGGACGAAGGTTTACGTGCAGAATGCCATCACCTGTTGTGTTTACACCACATGCATCAGTAACAACGCAACGATATTGATAACCTTCCATTGCAGCAGTTACACCGCTTACCATCAGAGAATTAGTCGTTACAAACGAATAGTTACCACCATTTGCGAGATTAGTCCAGCCTGTGCCTGTGTTTACCTGCCATTGATATGTTGGGTTCCATGCATCAACAATAGTGTTGAATGTTGCAGAAGAGCCTTCGCAAGTAGTAGCAGCAGTAGGTGCGCTAACTATTATTGGTTTGCCATAAACTGTCAGTGTAGCTGTGCCGCTTACTGCGTCTGGAGAACAACCATTGCTAACTATACAACGGTATGTATAGCCACGCATAGCAGTTGTAACGTTTGATGCTGTAAGCGTTGTTGTTGTTGCACCGCCATATATACCACCGTTAGTGATGTTAGCCCAGCTTGCACCGGTATTTACTTGCCATTGGTAGCCAATGTTGATGCCGCTTGCATTTACTGTGAATGAAACATTTGTTGCTGCACAAGCTATTCTGTCTGTTGGGTTAGACAATACAGTTGGTGCAGTTCTTACTGTCAGTACTGCAAAGTTTGAAGTAACAGCAGGAGCACAAGTGCCGCTAACTACGCAACGATATTGGTTAGAGTGCATGTTTGCAGTAGCACCAGATATAACCAGTGTTGTAGATGTTGCACCACTGTACACGCCAGTATTAGTGATGTTTGTATATGCACCACCTGCAGCGCTTACCTGCCATTGGTAGGTAATGCCTGTGCCGGTAGCAGCTATTGTAAACTGTGCATTAGAACCAGCACAAGTACTTGCAGCAACAGGGTTGCTTGTTACTGCTGGTTGTGTGTTAGTTGTCAGTGTTGCAGCAGCAGATGTTACTGATGGTGCACATGAACCGCCAACCACGCAACGGAATTGGTAACCATTGTATGTAGCCAGTACGTTGAAGAATGTCAGCGTAGCAGTGTTACTACCTTGGTATGCAGGATCGCCATTCAGGTTTACGAAACCGCTACCTGTGTTTACTTGCCATTGGTAAGTAAGGCCATTGCCTGTAGCACCTACTGTAAATGATACAGGTGCATTGATACAAGCTGCTGTGTTAACAGGAGAGGCTGTGATTGTAGGTAAGCCCAGTACTGTCAGCGTAATAGTATTGCTTGTAAGTGTAGATGGACAAGTACCTGAAACAATACAACGGTATGTATAACCGTTCATGCTAAACGGAGCTGCTGTAATACCCAATGTAGGGGTAGTAGCACCTGCGTAAACACCACCGTTTGTTACGTTGTTGAAACCTGCACCTGTGTTTACCTGCCATTGGTAAGCAACGCCAGTGCCTGATGCATTGATGCTGATAACAGTATTGCCGTTAGTACATACTGTAGTATTCAGTGGTTGTGTATTGATAACAGGAGCTGTATTTACATTCAGTTGTGCAGTTGCCATTGCAACCGGTGCACATGTACCAGATACTACAACCCTGTATGTATAACCATTCATAGCTGCTGTAGTAGAAGATACGCTCAATACAGATGTATTAACACCTGAATAGATGCCAGTATTAGTCAGATTGCTGAAGCCGCTACCTGTATTCAACTGCCATTGGTAGCCAATTGCTGTACCTGTAGCTGATGCTACGAATGTAGCAGGGCTGCCTGCACAAACTGTAGCAGGAGCAGGAGCCAGTGTCAGTGCAGGTGCTGTATTAACTGTCAGTGCAACTGCGCTTGATGTCAGTGTAGGTCCGCAAATGCTACCTACAACACAACGATACTGGTAGCTGTTGAAAGAAGCTGGTGTAGCAAGTATTGTAAGTGTGTTGCTTTGATGTCCCTGATACGGAGCTACGTTCGTAATGTTTGCGAAGCCCGCACCGGTATTTACTTGCCATTGGTAATTGATGCCACCAGCAGTAGCGCCAATGCTGAAAGAAGCGTTCGTGCCTGCACAAACAGTAGTTGCAGTTGGTTGTGTGCTTATCACAGTCAGTGCATTAACTGTCAGTATTGCATTAGCAGATACTGCAACAGGGCCGCAAAGACCGGTTACATAACAACGATATACCAGATTGTTCATGCTGTTAGTAGCACCTGTGATGTTTAGTGTAGCTGTAGTAGCGCCACTGTAAACACCGCCATTTGTAATGTTTGTGAATGGGCCACCGTTGCTCACTGTCCATTGGAAAGTAAGGCCAGAGCCTGTAGCAGATGTAGTGAAGCTGGTATTGCCTGTTTCGCAAACAGCAACACTAGAAGGATTGTTTGTTATAGTAGCAGGAACATTGATGAACAATTGTGCTGCATTGCTGATAACAGATGGTGCACATGTACCGCTTACTACACAACGGTAGAAGCTGTTATTCAGTGCCATAGTACCACCGTTAATGCTCATCACATTTGTAGTTACACCGCTATATACACCAGCATTGCTAAGGTTGGTATAAGAACCGGCAACACCTGTTGCGCTGCTCTGCCATTGATATGTAAGCCCCGTACCTGTAGCTGCTACGCTGAAGGTAGATTGAATGCTTGTGCTGCAAGTAGTAAAGTCAACCGGACTAGCTGTAATTACTGGTTTTCTTTGAATAGTCAGTTCAGCCGGTGCAGATATAACTGCTGGCGTACATGTGCCTGATACTACACAACGGTAAGTATTGAAAGCGAATGATGCCGGTGCAGATGTAATAGACAGTGTAGCTGTTTGCATACCTGCATATGGTGCAGTGTTGCCAATGTTTGTATAAACACCAGAACCACCTGTAGCTACCTGCCATTGATATGCAACACTTGTACCCGTAGCACCTACGCTGAATGATGCAGCTGCATCTTCGCAGATTGTCAGGTTTACTGGGTTTGATGTTACTGCAGGTTTAGCATTGATGGTAAGTGTAGCCGCGTTAGATGTTACAGATGGTGCACAATTGCCTGAAATTACTACGCGATATTGGTAGTTATTCATTGAAATTGGTGCATTTGTAATAGTCAGGTTCGGTGTGTTCAGGTTTGAATATGGAGCGCCGCCTGCAATATTAGCAAAGCCGCTGCCTGTATTTACCTGCCATTGATAGCTATATGGATAATAACCACTGTTACCTTGTGCCGATACGTTGAATGTTACATTCGCACCTTCACAGATAGTTGTGTTTTGCGGATGTGATGCAATTGTAGGAGGAATGTCGATATTCAGCTGAGCCGGAGTAGACATAACAGGTGTGCCGCATGCTGAAGTAGCAATGCAACGATAGTTGTTACCGTTCAGTGTGTTTGCCGGTGCTGTAATGTTCAGTGTAGCTGCATTAACACCTGTATATGGTGCTACTGCAGGGATGTTTGTAAATGTTGAAGAGTTGAATGCTGCTACCTGCCACTGATAAGATACAGGGTTGGTAGACTGAGAGGCTACGCTTACTGTAAACGAGGCATTGCTACCCGCACAGATTTGCGTTGTTTGAGGATTGCTGAGCAGGGTGTGTGGTCCGTTCACTGTCAGCATAGCATCTGCACTGATGGTGGGTGCAGCACAATCTGCTTTTACCAGACAACGGTATGTGTTACCGTCCATTGCCGTAGTAGGGTTATTGATAACCAGAACAGAATTAGTAGCGCCGCTGTATGTGCTGTTGTTAACAACGTCAGAGAAACCAGTGTTAAAAGCTCTTACCTGCCATTGGTAGGTAAGGTTAGTACCTGATGCAGATACTGCAAAGAATGCACTTGATGCACCTTGACAAACAGTACTGTTGAAAGGATTGGTATTGATAACCGCCAGTGGAGTAGAACAAGTAGTGTATGTCATCTCAATACGGCTGATAGAACCGCCTATTTCTGTCCAGTAGTCTGGTATGCCTGTACTATTAATCGGATTTTGAGAGCCAATACGATTCAGTGTCACAGGCTGGCCATTG
This sequence comes from Chitinophagales bacterium, assembly GCA_017303395.1. Classification (GTDB taxonomy): domain Bacteria; phylum Bacteroidota; class Bacteroidia; order Chitinophagales; family Chitinophagaceae; genus Polluticoccus. The sequence continues at coordinate 19,795 of JAFLBN010000005.1, read as the reverse complement.
ATTGTAGTTGAAAAACCAGCGGTACCATATGAGTTGACAGTTCCCGCTTGTCCTAGAATACCAATTATATCGCCTGCTGCTACCGGGATGTTTACTGTCTGTGTAACACCATTCGTTGCACCTTGTATGTACGCAAGAGATGTAAAGTTGGTAGATGTTGTGCTGAATAAAACAGGCACAGCATCGTTGACACGTATTACCTGTATGTTTTGTGCACCTGCACCGGCTTCTGGCGCTACACGAAGCCCCGTAATTGTAAAGTTGGTAGGTGCTGTGAACCAATACCCGCGTACGTTACCCGTGAATGTAGTATTGTGGGTGGGTAGTGGCATTGTTGTTTGTGCATAGCTCACGTTATACCCGACCATCGTCAGTAGCATGAGCGCACATAGTTTAAATACTTTAGTATAATTTACCATTGTATTGTTGTTTATTGATTTAAGAGTTGATTATGTTGTTTTCTTAGTTTCTGATCTTTTGTTTTCGTGTTGTTATTTCCTCAATACGTTGTTCTTTTTAATGGTTATACAATATGTTTTCATTCAAAACCTTGTCCTTGCGCTAGTAATCTTTCGTTTTATCTATGTTTAATTTTTGGTTACAATAATTCATGCCATATGGAGAAAAACACCCATAAAGCAATATTCCGGACACAATGCCCGGTTCTCGTCAATCTCAATCTACATGTAACAGTTTAGCAGCCGTTTGTCTGTCCTAATAATTTATCTCTCTCTTTTTATTAGCTGCTGATAGGGGTATTCTTATCTCTCAGGGGCTAAAGTTAATAAAGAACTACCTATTATTAGCTCTTTCTATGTTTATTTTTTTCTTATTTGAAGCGCTTTTCAGCCAAATACAACGATTATTTAATCTACATGATTTTCGTACAATAAAAAAGCCCGGGCAATTTAGCCCGGGCTTTTATTTTATTGATTATTAGTCAATTATTGCTTCTGGAAACGGCCGCTTGCCATCAGCTCACCATTCTCACTTCTGATTGCGTATATATATATGCCATTTGCCATGTTTGCAGCAGGAATTAATATTTCATTTTTTCCTGATACATAACTAACAACACCGCTGTTGTAAACAACACGGCCTGCCATATCTGTTACAGATACATTCAGGGCTTGTGTTTTTTCCAGTGTTACAGCCAGTGTAGCATTACCTGTAGTTGGGTTAGGGTACACTTTTACGTCTGCATTGAAAGCTACGTTTTTAACCCCCAGTGTGCTATCGCTCAGCATAAACAATTCTGTACCATTAGCACTGTCTGCAGCACGGAAGTAGATAGTTGTGCCCATTTGCAGGAATTCGGCAGGGTTGCTGCTGATAGCACCTGTATAGATATCAGCTACCATTGCAGGAACGCCTGTGCCTTTATACATCCACAGTTCATTACCGTTAACGCCGTTGTCTGCGTTGAAGTAAATCCTGTTTTTAGCGCTATGTATGTTGCTGATGTTGCTATTGCCTGTAGGGTTTGTTTTGTAAACCAGTGCAGTATTGCCTGTAGCAGGGTCGTACACATACAGGTGGCCGAAGTTAGTACCATCATTACCTGCAAAGTATATTTTATTGTTGAAGCCTGCTATTATCCTCTGTCCGATTGAGTAGTTTGTAATCGTGCTGAGGTTACCAGCTGCCACATCTGTCAGGCGCATTACATTCAGGCCATTGTAGCTATACAATTCGCGGCCGAATGAAGTTGTAGTTGCAGAGAAATAAAGTTTGTTACCTATTACAATCAAGTTGTTAGGTGCAGAACTGCCCGAACCTGCTTCTATATCCGATACCAGCGTTGTGCTGTTGGTAGTTGGGTTGTAAGCATACAGTTCTTGTCCTGTTGCTACAGTGTAAGCAGAGAAATATACCAATGTATCATAAACCGCAATGCTGGATATGAAGCTTGAAGATGCTCCTGCGCTGATGTCTGTAAGACGCATTGCTATATTGCCAGTAGTATCATATACCCACAGTTCTTCGCCATAATTACCATCGTTAGCATCAAAATATACTTTGCCTTTATATGCTACAACTTCATCTACACCTGCGCTGCTTGTGCCTGCATATACTTCTGCAGCCAATGTTGGCGGGTTGGTGCCATCCCAACGGTATAGTTCTGTACCGGATGTACCATTGTTTGCAGGGAAGTATATGTTTTTGCCTACTACAGCCATTGTACGGTTTTGTGTAGAGCTGAAGCTGCTTGCTGCAGCCGGGTTAATGTTGAATGCCAGATTTGTACCGCTCGTATCTTTCAGCCATAGTTCATAGCCATTTGTACCATCGTTTGCAGTAAATACCAGGTTTTTGCCGAATGCTGCCATACGATATGGGAAGCTACCGGTAGTACCCGGGTTGATGTCTTTTACAACTGACTGTGCATTTGCAGACATAACGCCCGCCAACAATGCAGCACTGAGTAAACTACGTTTCATATTTGTGGATGTTTATTTTTTATGTGTGAATTAATGAGTGATTATTGTTTCTGAATATTGCCTGCTGCCATCATTACACCTTTTGCATCAAACAAACGGTATTGATATACACCTGCAGCCAGATTAGTCATATCTACAGTAACGTTGTTTGTACCTGCAGTGTAAGTTTTTACATCGCCACGTACTACAATTTTGCCTGTAATATCTGTAACTGCATAACCCAGTTGCAAGTCGTTTTTGCTGTTTACCTGTATAGTAGCAATGCTAGTAGTAGGGTTAGGGAACACCTTGATGTCTGCGTTCAGGCGCGTGCTTTGAACATTCAGTGCAGCAGAGTCTTTTATTTGATATAGCTCAGTGCCTTTATCCAATGTGTATGCAGTAAAATAAAGGTTTGTACGTACTACGCTGAAGTTTGCAGGGAAGCTACCTTGGTTAGCATCTATATCTGCTACCAGTTTAGGTGTGTTTACACCATCATAAGACCAAACTTCGTCGCCATGAGTACCATCATCTGCACTGAAGAATATCTTGCCACCATACAGTACAAAGTTTTGCGGGTTGCTGTTACCAGATGGGTTGATGTCATAAACTTTAGATGCTACACCGTTTGTTGGGTTGAACTGCCACAAGTGGTTGCCTGTAGAGCCGTCGTTACCAGCAAAGTATATTTTGTTTTTGTACCATACCAGTTGCAGGTCGCCGTTATTAACAGATGTAACACCATCACCTGCACCATTGTCTATATTCGTGTGGCGCATCAGGTTAGTGCCGTCAAAAGAATACAGTTCCCTGCCAAATGCAGCAGAGTATGCAGTGAAGTAAAGTTTATTGTTAATAACAGTAAGGCCTTGCGGAGAGCTGCTGTTGCCACCTGTATAAATATCAGCAACAAGCGCAGTGCTGTTGCTTGATGGTGTATATGCAAACAATTCGTAGCCGTTTGTGCCATTGCTTGCTGTAAAGTACAGTTTGTCTTTATATGCAGTCAGATTAGCAGGGAAACTGCTGCCATTGCCTGCAATAAGGTCTGTAAGGCGCTGTGTATAGCCATCCGTCAGGTTGTAAGACCACAACTCATTGCCGTTGCTGGTGTTGTATGCACCAAAATACAGGCGGTCGCCCATTACCAGCATTTCGTTAATATCACTACCGCTGAAGCCAGGGTTGATTTCTGCGGCAAGAGCCGGAGCAACACTATCTACACCATTCCACATAAACAGTTCAGCACCTGTGCTGCCATTATCTGCCGGGAAAAATACTTTATTACCGGCAACAGCCATTTTTCTGTTGTTGTACCAGCTAACACTGCCTGCTACACCCGGATTTATATCGTATATAAGATTCGCAGAGGTGTCATATGCCATTAATTCACTGCCATTTACACCATTGTCGGCAAAGAATATAACTCTGTTGCTGAAGCCTGTTAGCCACATTGGATAAGAGTCGCCTGAAGGGTTGATATCCGCTATCAAGCGCGTTTGTGCCGATGCAAACAAGCTGCCGGACAGTAAAATTGTACTGAGTAAACGAATTTTCATATGTGCTCCGCTTATTTAATTATGAATGAATTATGTTATAAGCTATAAATATAATTACTATTAAGGGAATATTATATAATTATGACCATTAAATAGGCAAAATACCGTACATCACGTAGAGGATGCCACAAATTACAGGACTACAGGCTAATCAGTTGATTTTTAGTGGCTTGTATTTGTTAATTACTCGTTAACCGCTTGTGAATCACCCGTTAACAAGCATCGGAAATTTGAAGACGGGGCATTCACATCCCCATATTTGCATCATAATCAACGAGATAAACAACAAAAACAAATCGCAAACAAACAAAAACAAACAACAATGAAAAAAGTAATCGCAATCGCAGCACTGTCATTCGTAGGTATCGCAGCAAAAGCACAAGTTGCATCTACAGCTACTCAAACAGTAAACCTGAACTTGAGCAACGCAATTGAGTTGACATTTACAGGGTCTGGTACTGCAACAGGTGCAGCGGTTAATCTGGCTTTCAACACAGTTAACGACTACGCAAACGGTGTTCAGTCGTCTGCACAAGAACTGAAAGTACGTTCTAACAAAAAATTCGACGTAACAGTAAAAACTAACAACGCAAGTTTCTCTTACACTGGTTCTACTACTCCTGCTCCTGTAATGCCTGTAAGTGGTGTTCTGGGTCTTAAAGTAAGCGCTAACGGTACAGGTGGTACTATCGCAGGTACTTTCGCCGGCTACACAAGCTTGTCTGCAACAGCAGCTAACCTGATAGCTAACGGCCAGAACGGTGGTAACCAAACATTCAGTGTAATGTACAATGCAACACCGGGTTTCACTTACCCTGCAGGTACTTATACTGTAGATGTAGTTTACACTGCTACTCAGCAATAATAACCATCGGGTTATTACTCCCTTTCGGATCTTTTTCATCCAAATACGGAAGCTACTCTTGGCGGGGTAGCTTTCTTTTTTATGTAGATTGCAGTCTTCTATAGATAATTATGAAAAGAATACTGTTACTGACGGCATCTTTCTGCATGCTGGCTTTAGGCACAAAGGCACAAAACAAGACAAAGGCAATAGACTCTGTTGTAAAAGTTTATCAGCAACATGGCAGCTTTAATGGCTCTGTATTGGTATATCAATACGGACGCCCTGTTTTGGTGAAGGGGTATGGATACAGAGATGTTGCTAAAAAACTGCTGAACGACAGCAATACTGTTTTTCAGATAGGGTCTGTTACCAAGACGTTTACCGCAACCATGATTATGATGTTGCAGGAACAAGGGAAACTGAATGTAAAAGATAAACTCAACAAATATTTTCCGGATTATCCCGATGGAGATAAGATAACCATAGAGAACCTGCTGACGCATACATCGGGTATATTCAATTATACTGAAGACACTTCATTCTCTACAATAGCTATGACGCAGCATCAGGATCGTAAAGCCATGATGCGTGTTTTCAAAGACAGAATGACTGGTATAGAGCCGGGGAGTAATTTTTACTACAGCAATTCAAACTACCTGCTGTTGGGTTATATTATTGAAGATCTGACAGGCAAAACCTATTATAGTGCACTGCGTAGTATGATACTGGATCCGCTTGGCATGAAGAATACAGGTTGCAATTTTGCAGGCTTGAAAAGTAAGAATAAAGCTGTGGGCTATTTTTCTATAGATGATGGCAGAGGCGATAATGCACCTGTAATAGATTCTTCTGTGTCTTATGCTGCAGGTTGTATATATACCACCGTTTCAGACCTCAACAAGTGGGCTACTGCAGTGCACAGAAAACAGCTACTGACAGAGGAGGACTGGAAATTGGTAACCACAGTGTACAAACAAAACTATGGATATGGCTGGATGCTGGGCGAGGCGATGGGCAAGAAGAGCATCGGGCATAATGGTGGCATACATGGCTTTGTTTCAAACATGTTTATGATGCCGGATGATGCCAGCACTGTAATTCTGATATCTAACAAAATGGATGATGAACACTCTCAGCTTCGCAGAAACATTACCGCTATACTGAACGATAAAAAACCTGAATTGCCCGAGTTTAAAACAGAGATAAAACTGAATCCTGTTTACTTCAAAGATTATATAGGTGTATATACGCTTGCACCGGGTTTTGAAATAACGATTTCGCAAGAAGGTGACGCGTTGTATGCGCAAGCTACCGGGCAAAAGAAACTTCGTCTGTATGCAGAAAGAAAAGACTTCTTTTTCTTCAAGGTAGTAGATGCGCAGATATCGTTTATGCGAAATGATGCACAAGCTGTAGATAAGCTTGCATTGAGACAAAACGGACGCATAATGAATGCTCCCAAGAAGAAATAATTCCTATGTAATAGAATATTGTATGCAGGCTGCCATGTGCAGCCTGTATTGTAATGGTTAATTGCACGTTAAACAGGCGCTGTAGTTTGGTATGGCCTCTACCGTGTGTGATATTTACATAAACAGAACAAACATGAAAGCATTGACATCAACAAACCGCCCGAGGATATTCAGCAATAAAGTGCTGCACTACTTCACAAGACTCAATCCTTTTCGCGGAGAGCTGGTAGAGGTAGAAATGAAAGTTGTAGGTAAGCGTATCGTATATACATATACCAAAGTGCGCGGTTAGTATTTTTCTGCCCTTTCTGTACTTCAATTGCACGAGCAATTGATTATTTATACGTCTATTTAGTGTAGTGATTTTTTGTAGTAAACTTGTGGCTACACTATGAAGAATGCCCGCATATTTCTTGTCTTTTTTATTGCTGCCATAGTTGGTACACTTGCACATGAGTGTGGCCATGCGCTTGTAGGTGAAATGGTTTGGTTTAAAACATCTGTTCACTATCAGTATACAAGTTGTGAAAACTGTTATGATGCATACAGCGCCGCCAAAGATGCAGATGCTTTTCGCCGGTATGAATACAGGCAAAGCTTGTTTATTTGGGGTGGTACTGCGCAAACAATCCTTACTGGTTTGGCTGGCATTATTGGTCTGCTTGTTGTCCGCAGAAAACAGGAAATAGATGCTTATAACATCAAGCATTTGCTTCTGCTGGCCTGTTCGTTTTTTATCAGCAGGAATGTATTTAACGAAGTCTTTTTCTGGGCAAAATATCTCACTACAAAACAAGTGCCTTACAGATGCGATGAATGTAAGCTGTTGGATTATTACAATGCTAATCCATTGGTTGGGCATCTGTTGATATTTATTGCTGCATGTACTGTATTGTGGTGGATTACGTTTGTATTGCTAAGGAAAAATCGCGTTCCGTTTATTATTTGGGGTGGGTTGGGTAGTATCTCCGGCGGCTTGCTCTGGCTCTATGTAATTGGTGAATATATACTGCCATAAAAAAGCCCGCTTATGCAGCGGGCGGTTCTTTTATTCTTTTATCAGCTTTCTTCGTTCTGTTACATTGCCACTATCATCGTGTAGCGTTAGTATGTACAAGCCTGTTGGTAGATTCTCGGTGTTGATTGTTTTGTTGCTGCCAAGTTGGGTTATTGCCACTTTGCCCATAGCATCTGTCAATTTAATCTGAGCCGCATTTGCATCCACAATCAGTTGATTACTGAATGGGTTGGGATAGATGCTTGCAGGTTTGTTTGCAGCAGTGTTACTAATGCCTGTTGGTGTGCCGTAAGGATGAATATAATAGCATGGGTAGGTTGATGAATAAGATGTGGTGTATCCATTTTCTGTGTAGCAGATTGGCTCTCCGCCTTGGTGAGAAAAGTATGAGCCATAGAAAAATGGGAAACCATTTGCGCCAATTCCTTCTACAAGTGTAAACGCACTATTAGTTGTTATGTACCTTTTTCTATAGACACCACCAATGGAAACACTGTCTGCGCTGGTTATTACTGCGTTTATGTTTTTTATGTCGTAGGTGTTGAATACAAATATCTGTTTGATAGTGTCTCCTATGTTTACATTAAAGTCCCACATCAGCGTTTCAGTATCACGGTAATACATGTACAGCTTTTTGTTGTCTTCTCTTATGGCACATATGTAATAATCTTCTCCTTTTGAAACACCTCCCGATACTGGTAGATATCCGGTTTTGTTTTGAAGTGACAGAGATCGTGCCATAATCTTTTGATAGGTATTGCCTTTTATAGTAGTGTCTTTGCCGGATGCAAAATACATGGCCTCTTCGGTGAAATAGCCTACTTGAGAAACATAAATATGGTTATAGTCGCTCCAAAAAGCATTACCGTAGGGAAACGGATGGTACTGTTGTGCTGTTGCGCTGCAGAAAATAAGGATGGCTGCCAGTTGCAGCAAAATAAAAGGTCGCATAGGTTTATTGTTTGTATAAAGTTAATTAGTTCTTAAATAACAGAACGAAAAAACATATAACATATTGTATGGTTAAAAGCAATACAGCCCCTCATTGAGGGGCTGTATGTATATATTAAGTACGGGCAATCAAAATGTGATTACGCCACCAGCGTTTCCAGTACAGCGTTCATGCTGCGTACTGCTTCTGCACTTTTGTTGAATGCTTCTTGTTCTTCAGCGTTCAGTTTGTAGTCGATGATTTTTTCCCAGCCGTTGCTGCCTATCACTACAGGTACGCCCAGGCAAATGTCTTTCTGGCCATATTCGCCATCCAGCGCTACGCAGCAAGGGAATACTTTCTTCTGGTTGCGGATGATGCTTTCTACCAGTGCAGCACCTGCAGCACCCGGTGCATACCATGCGCTTGTGCCCAGCAGTTTTGTAAGGGTAGCACCGCCTACCATTGTATCAGCAGCAACTTGTTTCAGTTGTTCTTCGTTCAGGAAGTTGCTAACAGGGGTACCGTTCAGTGTAGCAAGGCGTGTCAGCGGTATCATTGTAGTATCGCCATGGCCACCTATTACTACTGCGTGCAGGTCGTTCTGAGAGCAGTTCAGTGATTGTTGCAAATATGTTTTGAAGCGTGCGCTATCCAGTATACCACCCATACCAATGATGCGGTTTTTAGGCAGGCCTGTAGCTTTCAGCGTCAGGTATGTCATAGTATCCATAGGGTTGCTTATCACCACTATGATTGTATTAGGAGAGTATTGCAGCAGGTTTTTAGCAACTGTTTCAACGATTTTAGCGTTAGTGCCAATCAGTTCTTCACGAGTCATACCCGGTTTACGCGGAATACCTGAAGTGATAACACAAACATCAGAACCTGCAGTTTTGCTATAGTCGTTCGTGCTGCCTATCACGCGGGTATCAAAACCCAGCAGAGACGATGTCTGCATGATGTCAAGCGCTTTACCTTCGGCAAAACCTTCTTTAATGTCTACGAGTACCAGTTCTTCAACCAATCCCCTGCGGGCGATGTTGTCTGCACAGGTAGCACCTACTGCACCCGCACCTACTACAGTTACTTTCATTTCGTTTATTCTTTTTTATTGTGAGTTTAAATAAATATAAAATCGGTGCAAAGATAGGGGTAATTACTATTTGTGCAGATGATTTTGGTAAGGATTTAAAGCAGTGTAGGATATTATGGCAGATTTTGGCATAATTTTTTCTATACATATATCAGGTACCCGTTACAGTATTTCAAAACCTGAAAAATGATAGCTGTATGGAAATGAATAAGGAGTACAAAACACAGCCTGCAGAACCATCTTTGTTTGCTATGTTTGCCCTGCTGGCAGGTTTATCTTTAGTTGTCGGTGTTGTGGTGTCGCTGGTTTTTACGGTTAGCCAGGTATTCAAGTAGGCTGTTTACCTCCGGCCTGAAAAGGCGCAATGCTATCATAACAGACAGTATAAACAGAGCAGATGTTATAAATACGATGCTCTTGTTGAGCCTTACGATATAGTAGTGCAGTGATATATTGTCTGTTCTCTTTTTACCTATAAAGAATACCGATGTTTTGTAGAAAGCTTTGGATATAACACCCAGTTTTCCCCAATTGGTATATTTCCAACCTTCCTGATAGTCGTATGATGGTTCGTATTTGGCAGACAGGTGGTGTTTGTAGTAGTTGTTCCAGTATTTAGATACAGTATCAATATCGGCCATATGCCCGTTGCTGTCTCTGAAGATGTGACCAGATAAAGGGTCTACTAACAGCAGATGATGGTCTTTTTCTATAACAGTGGCTATGTGGCCACCTTCTCTGTGTCCCACGTTCAGTATTACAAATTTTGTTTTGTAGCCTATGTGCATCATCAGCCTTGTAAAAAAACTGGCATATGCACCACATGCACCCTTGCCAAAATAAAAATTGCTGAATGAACTGCGTGTAAGCGCAAGTTTGGGAGAGGTGAATTCCTTATCGCTGAAAAGCGTCATCATTGGGTCTTGTATCAGGTGGGTGTAATACATCGCTGTATCAACAATACAGTTTAGGTTGTTCTCAGGACACCGTTCCTTTACCTCCATAGCAAGATTGTGCACAAGTTCGTCCTCGTACTTCCAGTCGCTATAACTGAGTAAAGTAAACATCAGCAAAAATCCGGCTATGAATATTAGCATAAACCCGGAGATTTTTCTCAATAGCATTGTGCGTAGAATATATGATTAAGGGCGTTACAGTAATTCAGAGGATGCGCAAATGTAGATTTTTAGATTCAATAAACGTAATTGATAACAGTCATATTATTCTTCCCGATTTGTTAAGTGTTGATAAACTTATATCTGTAACGATTATTTGGTATGAATGCAATATTTACCCATGCGTATTCCGCAATTTTGTTTACTGTTTTTATTAATTATGTGTTCAACTATACTAAGTTTTAAGATGTATCATACTTTTAGTTCTATATAATAAATCTGTATATTGCGACGACTAACCCTTATATATATGCGAAGTGTTTTTTTTACCCTCCTTCTTTTGCTAAGCTTTAAAGCAAACGCTCAGTACAATATTTCTTATTATGCATATGGTAGCCCGCTCGATTTTTTTGGAGGCTTTAATGCCAAACCATTAAACATCTATCCAACAAGCGGTAGCAATTTCTTTTTCTATATGAGAGACTCTACACATGGTGTAGAACTATGGAAAGGTGATGGCGTAACTGCGCCTACTATGGTGGCCGACCTTAACCCGACCAAAGATATTCTGGAATGGAATCTGAAGACGGAAGTAGGTGCTATGTGTTCTATAAATGGTGTGTTGTATTTTTCTGTAACTGATGCAGCGCACGGTGCAGAACTATGGAAGTACGATGGTACAAATCCACCATCTTTGGTTGCAGATGTGGTGCCGGGTATAGCTGGTTCAGCACCTTGCTACATGCAAACAATGGGTGGCAAACTTTATTTTGGCGCGTTTAAAGATTCTGTTGAAGCAGTTACGTTCCCCAGCAGCAGAAATATGTTTGTATACAACCCGACTACCAACACTGTAAGCCCCGTAATAGCAAGGAGCAATCAGATAAAACTGAGGTATAGAATGTATGTGGAAGGTACTAAGTTTATATATGTAAGTGGCAATACCAGCGATTCGTTGAGGATATATGGTTACGAGCCATCTACAGGTACAGAAGCATTGTATATAACGCCAATGACGGGTCAAACTATCTTGCCACGCAACCTGTACAAGTGGAATGGGAAATACTATTTCACAGCTACGGATGCAACTTATGGTTACGAACTATACGAGGCTCCTGCGAGTGGTGGTAACGCTGTTCGTATTACGGATATTAATCCAGGTACAGGCAGCTCTATCGATCCTACCTGCAATGCTTATGGAGAGCCGCGTTATGTAGGTTTTGGTAATTATCTCTATTTCTTTGCACAGCCATCTACTTCATCTCCAGAGGCATATAAATACGACCCTGCTACCGGCAATGTGTCTTTGCAAAACTACAATGTCGGTATAGGCTATTACGGAGGTATAGCATATAATAACAGACTGCTTTTTGGTGGCATGCAGCCCAATACACGCACTGCTACTTACAACGTTGCAGAGCCTTGTGTGTTTAATGGTGTAGATAGCCCGAAGGTTATTAGGAACCTGTCAACTTCACAGAACGGTACTTATCCGTTAGGCTGGGTGATGTCAGCAGACAGTACTAAAATTTTGTTCGCAGCTGGTGGCGACGATTATGCAAATAATCCTAAGAAAATTTTCACACTCACCGATTCTACTTTTGTAAAGGATACAAGTACAGGCACATCTGTGCAAACAGTGCGTCAGGTGGTGGAAGCCAAAGCATATCCAAACCCTGTGAAAGAGGTGTTGAATATAGAAGTGAAAGTACCACAGTCTATGGCGCTGCAAGTGCAACTGGTAGATAATGCGGGCAGGGTGCTTTACAACAACAATCTGAAAAAATATAATAGGGGTATAGTAACTATTAATGTAAATATGGTTGGCTATGCAGCAGGCATCTATTACTACCGTATTACAGACGAAACGGGTAAAACCGTTTCTATGGGTAGGGTGTTGCACTAAAACCCGGAGATAAATTATATAATTAAGCCCCTGCATTGCAGGGGCTTAATTATATATGGTATTAAACGATAGTAATATTATTGACCTGATATGACTATTAGTAGGTATTGCAGTTCAGGCTTCTTATATAAGATGCCCTATAAGTGTAGCAACCTATATGGGCATTTCCATTTGTGAAGTTGTATTTATAGATTATGTCTTCACCTGCTCCAAAGTGGGCGGAATACCATAAAGACGTATCGTCTTTTTTGATAAACTTGGCTTCTTGGACAACTAACCCTGGTATTTGCCATAATAAAACAGTGCTGTCATTACGCATTGTCAATGCAAATGTTGTGTCGAATGACTTATATACATTATTAGGATGAGTATTTATTGGGTTTTGTTCGTACATATAATAATAATGCCAGTTGCGCGGTTGCGTGATTTTTGAGGCACAATAACTTAATGAAGTGGTATCTGTAGTTGTTGTAGGATTGATAGTTGTATTGTTCTTTTTACAACTAAATAAAAGAGTCGTAGCTGCTATGATAAAAAAGGCTGAGAACTGAGAGAATCTCATAATACTGGGATTTAGGTTTTTATAAAATTAATTAATCATTTGTAATTCAATCGTAAACTTTCCGCTCTCCATCTTATTATTTACCTTCGCACCTACATTTTCAGAATATGAACGCAGCAAAACGCGTGTACGACAACGTACTGCAAACAATAGGTAATACACCGCTTATAAAACTGAACAAGGTAACGGCAGACCTGCCATGCCCTGTTTATGCAAAGGTCGATTTCTTCAACCCAGGCAACAGCATCAAAGACCGTATGGCACTGAAGATGTTGGAAGTGGCAGAGCAGGAAGGTAAAATAAAGCCCGGTGGTACCATTATTGAAGGTACAAGTGGTAACACAGGTATGGGCCTTGCACTGGCTGCCATCATCAAAGGGTACAAATGTATTTTCGCCACTACCGATAAGCAATCGAAAGAAAAAGTAGATATACTGAAGGCCGTGGGTGCAGAAGTGATTGTATGCCCCACAAACGTAGAGCCTGAAGATCCGCGTTCTTACTATTCGGTATCTAAGCGCCTTGCAACAGAGATTCCTAATAGTTGGTATGTAAACCAATACGATAATCTGGCAAACCGTCAGGCACACTACGAGAGTACCGCTCCTGAAATCTGGGAACAGACTGAAGGTAAAGTAACGCACATCGTAGTAGCTAGTGGTACAGGTGGTACCATTACAGGTATTGGTATGTTCATGAAAGAGAAGAACCCCGACATCAAAATGTGGGCGATAGATACCTATGGCTCGCTGCTAAAAAAATGGTTTGATACCGGTGAACTGGATATGAACGAGGTGCACCCATACATATCAGAAGGTTTTGGTGAAGACTTCCTGCCGCAGAACTACATTAAAGATGTAATAGACCATTTTGAAAAAGTAACCGATAAAGACGGTGCTGTAATGGCCCGCCGTATTGCGAAGGAAGAAGGCCTTTTTGTGGGCTACTCTGCAGGTTCTGTAATAGCAGGGCTGAAGCAAATGAAACAGCACCTGAAACCTACCGACCTTGTTGTGGTAGTATTCCACGACCACGGTAGCCGCTATGTAGGTAAAATATACAACGACGAGTGGATGTTGGATCGTGGCTTCCTCGAAGTGTCTACTGTTCGCGATTTGATTGGTGGCCTTGGCCGTCGTCGTCTGGTAACGATAGATGAAGGTGCAAAAGTGAGCGATGCGTTGGAACTGATGAAGAAATACGACATCGAACAGATACCTGTATTGAAGGGCACGGAAGTAACAGGTGCTATCACACAGTCGGGCCTTTTTAAACAAATGATAGATAATGGTGAGGTGCGCGATTTCAATATTGGCGATGTGAAGGAAACTGCACTGCCAATGGTAGAAATGGATATGCCGCTGGAACGCCTGAAGCATTACATCAGCAAAGAAAACGGTGCGGTGCTTACAAAAGACGATAGCGGCCAGTATCACATCCTTACTAAGTACGATGTGCTGAATGCTTTCAGTAAGGGATAATTGTGTTGAATAGTTGAATGCTTACTAAAACGTATAAGTTTTGAGTTTCGTAGAAAGATTTATAAAAAAGCCACCGGTAGTATTTCCACTGGTGGCTTTGTTTCATATTGGCTTGCTGGTGTTTAGTGTATATAATGCCAGTACAGAGTCGTTGTCTTCGCTGATATGGTTGCAGCCTTTGTGGATGCTTGCATACACAGGTGCATGGCTGTTTGTATGTGGTATGAAGCGCTGGGCAGCGTATGCTTATATAGGTGTTACCACGCTAAGCCTGCTGCTGCATTTTCTGGTAAAGAACGAATTGTATCATAGTGACTTGTTTCTGGTAGATGCCATTTTTGCCATGATACTGATGGCTTACATAAAACGTTTTTCATGAAGCGTATTATAACGGATATGTTGGGCCGCGATGTGGAAATTCAGTTTCCGCCAAAGCGCATAGTGTCTGTGGTGCCATCGCAGACAGAGTTGCTGCATTATTTGGGTTTGGAGGATGAAGTAGTAGGTATCACCAAGTTTTGTGTGCACCCCGAAAGCTGGTTTCGCAGCAAGACAAGGGTAGGTGGTACCAAGAAGCTGAATATAGATGTGATACGCGAACTAAAGCCCGACCTTATCATTGCCAACAAAGAAGAGAACGAACGCGAACAGATAGAAGCACTGGCCAAAGAATTTCCTGTATGGATAAGTGATATGCACAACATACCACAGGCGCTGCAAATGATACAGGTAGTAGGGCAACTGACTGGTACAGATGCTAAAGCAAACGAACTGGTAGATGAAATAGTGGTTGGTTTCACCAATCTGCAAAAAGCAACTGCGCCCAAGCGCGTAGCTTATTTCATCTGGTACAATCCATGGATGAGTGTGGGTGGCGATACCTTCATCAGTAATATGATACAAACCATAGGTTGGCAGAATGTACTGAAGCATGAAAGCCGCTACCCTGAAATAAGTCTTGATAAATTGAAAGAACTGAACCCTGAACTAGTGCTGCTGTCTTCAGAGCCGTTTCCTTTCAAAGAAAAGCATATAGCAGAAATAAAAGCTGTACTGCCCGATGCTGATGTAAAGCTGGTAGATGGCGAAATGTTTAGCTGGTATGGCAGCAGAATGAAAGAAGCTGTAGGGTATATGAACGCGTTAGTTGCCCAATAGCTATAGGTCTATTATATCTACAGTGTTTTTGTTGGTGCATACAAGTTTGTTGCCAATAATCTCTGCATCTATACCAACTGCACGCAATATCTCATTGCCGTTTTGCAGTACTACTGTTTGGGTGTTGTTTCTCAGTAGCAATATGTTTCCGTATTCTTTATAGGCTTGCCAACAGTTTTCGGCAGGTATGTTTTTTACGCTTTCCAATTGCTCGTTCAGTAATATGGCATTGCCCGCTTTGTCTGTCAGCAAGTGCATTTGTGGATATTTGTAAGCAATGCTTTCAAAATTGTTGTTGCCTGTATATTCGTAGTATTTGTCGGGGTTGGCAAATGTGGTGTATGTAGCAGTGTTGCTGTCTGTTGCTCGCTTGGCTATTGTAGCGCCTGTGCTGCAGTTTATTTTGTGCAGGTAGTTTCCACCATGTACCAGCATCGTATCGCCCGAAAGCAGATAAGACAGCGAGTTTTCTGTAGCTTCAAAGCTTTTAGAGTATGCTTTAGTCCCGTTTTGTTTGTTGTACAGAGCTATAAAGTTTTCTCCACGCCACAAGGGCTTGCCGTTATGTATGCCATATCCTTTGTTTATGAAGAAGATATTATCTCCCATCAGAAAAATGGCGCTTTTGCTGGCAGAGTCTTTAGGCAGGTTACTACTCCATATCTTCCTGCCTTGCTTGTTCAGGCACAGCATCTTGTCTTTTGATGCAAAGTAAATCCTGTCATCGTTTACAATAATGTTAGAACAATACCCCGCAGCATTATCGCCGTTTTCGGGTGCGTTGGTCCATATCACAACTGTGCCTGCAAGTATCATGCTTGCAATTAAGGCTGCATTGGTTATGATATCTTCCGTCCTGTCGTTGGCAATACAACCTCTGCAAAATGTACTTGCAGCATAGTACCATCCGTATCCTGTTTTCAGGTTGACACTGTGTAGCCCGTCGCAGGCTATTACAATATTGTCCTTGTCAAGATATTGTACATCATTCCAGATATCGTTTTCAGTAAAGTTTCTTTTGTACACAATATTGCCTTCCTTCAACTCCAGTACAGTGCCAAGTTTGCTTATGGCAAAATCGTGTTCAGGACTTGCGTATGCCAACCTGTATGCTTTCTTCCACAGCAGTTTGCCTGTTTTAGCATCGTAGCAGGCAAGTGCATCTTTTTTCTCCTGATGGATAATCTTATCTGTACTCAGGTTGAATAACGGGTTTTCGGAAACTGGTATTTGCCAGCGTATCTCTTTTGTGTTGATGTCTATGGCTGCTATAAAACCTGAAATGAGCTTGCCGTTTTCGTCTGTTTTTACAAATGATGCAAACAATAGCTTGTTGGCGCTGTCTGCATGGTGCTGAACCATGCGGTGTGTATTGTAAAGCCTTACGGCAGGTACATGCACTCCGTTTCTGTTGGCAATATTGTCTGTTTCTTCTTTTTGAAAATTGCGCTCTTGCCCCAAAAGAATATGGGAAAGGAAAAGGAATAATAGTGTTTGCAGGATTTTCATGCTATGCTTGTATGGCTAAGATAGAAAAACTTAGCAAGCAGATTGTAAATCTGCCCTGTTGTGTATCTTCACTTTATGCAAACACCGTTCCTTGGCCTGCGTACATTCGGGTTCAAAGTAAAAGATATTGAAGCTGCAAAGCAGTGGTACACAAAAGTATTGGGCATTGAGCCGTATTTCGATATGCCTTTTTATGTGGGTTTTAATGTTGCGGGTTACGAGTTCGGATTACAACAAACCGATGAGGAACTTAGTTATGGTAATAACACAGCCACTTATCTTGGTGTTGAGGATATACATGCCACTTACAATATGCTGATAGCTGCAGGTGCAACGGAATATGAACAACCACAAGATGTAGGAGAGAATATTATAATAGCCGCAGTCAGAGACCCGTGGGGTAATATTTTCGGGATAATATATAATCCGCATTTTAAACTGTAGCGTCAGGCACTTCGTCAATGCAGTAGTACACCGGCAGTCCTTTGCTCAGTACAAGGTCGCGCTCCATATTGGCACCACGGCTTTCTGCAATCAGCAGCAATGCCTCACATTTGTCAATAACGGCCATAGATATGTCCATGATAGCTTTGTAACGGTCTGCAACATCAGCAGCATTTACTACAGGTAGTGCAGCATTAACGCCTATCAATGGTATATGCCCTTTTTCTAAAAGCATCGCTGCAGCCTTATTCAACCTGTCAAGATTTTGCTGCCGCTGTTCTTCTGTGTCTGCAGAGTATGGTCCTGCAATGCCTATTATCATTTCTACGGTTTTACTAAAGTTAACCATAAAAGAAAAGCCACAACAATCGTTGTGGCTTTCAATATTATTAGTCTATTCTTAGAAATCTGTTTCTACAGGGTTCAGCTTTGGTTGTTTCAGCTTTATCATGCCCAGTGCGCTGAATACGCGGATGATGTAGTACACAGGGTCTATCTCGTGCCAGCGTACACCAAAGTTGGGGTTAGATGCGCGCATGTGGTGATTGTTGTGGTAAGATTCGCCCAGCATCAGTACGTCTACATGAAAGAGATTGTCTGATGTATTTTTCATTTCAAAATTCTTGTAGCCATATTTGTGTGCATACCAGTTGATGATAGCGCCATGCACAGGTCCTGATGCGTAGTGTATTGGCAACAGCAAATACATCCACCAGCTGGTAGCAAAGTATGCGTAGTAGGCAGTGTACACAGCAGCCCAGAAGATGCGCGGTGCCCAGCCATGTGCAAAACGGTCGAAGCTGCGCCATTCAGGTACATTCTTCTTAAAGCGGTCTTCTATTTCAAACTTTTCATCGTAGATAGAAGTGTATACGTTTTTAGTGTGCCACATCATCGTAAATACGTTCGAGAAGTATTTTGGAGAGTGTGGGTCTTTCTCTGTGTCTGCAAATGCATGGTGCATACGGTGCATCAGCGCGTATGTTCTTGTACTCAGGTAAGAAGAACCTTGCGTTACGAATGTGAATATAAACCAGAAACGTTCCCAGCCTTTACTCATGGTATAAGCACCGTGTGCCGCATAGCGATGCTGAAAGAATGTTTGAGAAAACAGCGATAAATACCAGTGAGCTATAAAAAATATTAGTATTGCCATGCAATGTTGCCTTGTTTGTTACTTTTTTAAGACGGGCGCAAAATTAGTAGTTTTTTGTCTGCTATCTGTTTTATTTTGTTGATATGTATCATCGATACCATCAAATACATAGTAATCAGCAAGTGTTGTTTAATCATTAAGTATGTTCATAGTAGCTTTGATAAACATTTATTGCAAATTATATTTGTACATCCCCACACATATTCATGATTATTAAACCAACCCGCGCCGATATCCGTTTTCTGCTTTCTCTGATAGCGGTGCATACGTTGTATTTCTTTGCAGCACTGTATTATGGCTGCATATTCAATGGCGATTCGCAGGAATATGTAGATATGGCGCACAACATCAGTAAAGGGTGGTTGTATGCCGGCGATTTGTCGAAGCCATTGCAGGCAGAGCTGATGACGCTTCGCCCGCCGGGATATCCGTTTTTCATGTGGTTTGTTTATTTGTTTGTGCATAGCAATTGGGCCGTATTATTTGTACAAAATATCATTTCTATATTCAATATCATGTATCTGCGCCATGCAGTGCGCCATATAGGCTATACCCGAAAGTACGATTGGGTGATGCTGGCATTTGTGGTTATTTATCCATCACAATACATCAATACCAATAGCATTACACCCGATCTATTGCTGCAAACTACTGTCATATTATATTTCAGTTCGTTTATTCGGTTTGTACTCTACAAAAACTGGCGGTTTGCATTATATATGAGCCTTTGGTTGGTAGTAGGGCTGATGATAAAACCCGTAGCTTATCCATTGGTATATATACATGCGTTGGTTATGCTGCTGGCAGGGGTTATTATATACAAAGACTTATTACACTCCTTCCTTTGTGCTATACTGCCGGTGTTGGCAGTTATTGGGTACGGATACTTCAATTTTCAACGTACCGGCAGGTTGCATTTCTCGAGTACGCAGTCTTTCAATGCCATCTTTTATTACTTCAATTACTACAAGGATACTAAAGGCCCCGATGAAGCCAAGGCCTTTTTGGATAATGAGCGGGCCATTATAGATACGATGGATCATTTCTCTTCCAGATATAACTACGCAAATAGGCGTGGTATGCAATTGCTCAAAGAAAATTTCGGTGGCTTTATGGTG
>JAFLBN010000044.1 GCA_017303395.1 Chitinophagales bacterium | reverse complement strand
GAGATAATTGTGATGTAATATTAGGTATGGGCCACGATCCGAACCTGGGGGATAAAATAGCGGTTACTATTATTGCTACAGGGTTCAATCACAACGAACTGAATATTGAGATACCGGAAAAGAGTAATCAACCTGAAAAAATTGTTGTAGCACTTGGTGATACAAATGCAAATATTACTAACACTGCACCTGCACCCGTAGCAGCAGAAACGCCAAAGGTAGCCATTGATACGATGGCTCCTACACTGGTGGAGATGCCGGTTGCAGAAAATAAAGCAGTTGTAATAGATGCAAAGCCTGCTTTCCCGCAAGTCACAGAACAGAAAGAAATGTTTGTACTTGATGCACAGTCTGCAACACCTGTAGCAGAGGTGCCTGCAACTAAAGCGGAAGAACCTGCTGCTGCTCCGGTAGTATCTGCAGAAGAAACTATCCAGTTGGTAATCAAGAATGAAGCACCTGCAACACCTGTGCAGGAAACACCGGTAATGAAAGTTGGAGAACGCGTACTGACTGCTGATGAGGTAGAGGAGAAACAACGTTTTGAAGATCAGAAACGCGCATTGGAAGAAAGGGCTGAACGCCTTCGCCGAATGAGTTTTAATATCAAAACGAATGAAAGCAGCGATGATGTAGAAAATGTACCTGCATACGTTCGCCGCAACATGCAGATAGATAATAATGGTGTTGCATCATCAGATACATTTTATAGTGGATACACAGTTGGTATGAACGACCAGCAAAACAATACCCAGGCAAGCATACAAACCATCAATACATTCCTTGATGGTAAGAAGCCTGACTAATTAAACAGTCTCTTTTGTTATATTTCATATTGCGTAACAGCTCCCCTTGTCTAAGGGGAGCTTTTTATTTTCTTTAACATTCATCGATTAAACGTTTTATTGAACGCGCAGTCTATCTATTAATTCTTAACTATTTAAAACGAGGAATTATGAAAAAGATAGTTTTTGCAGCAGCAATGATAGGTGCCATGTTTACAGCAATAATAGCAGAAGCACATTCTCACAATCACAATATTGCTAAGCGACAGCATCAGCAAAGGGCAAGGATACACCATGGGGCACGTAGTGGCGAAATAACAAGGCATGAGGCGAAGCACCTGAATATGCAACAACGACACATACAACATACAAAGCGCATAGCAATGGCGGATGGCTGTATGTCTCCGCGAGAAAGACAACGCATACAGCATCAGCAACATCATGCCAATCGCTCTATATACAAGGCGAAGCATAACAGATATTACAGGTAGTAGTTAGTGGTTCATATAGTTTGGTTTTAGCAACCCGCTTTTTGCGGGTTGTTTTTTTGTTGATGAACAAATTGTTAATTGATTATGAACGCAGTGTGTCCGTAATCATAAATCTGTATGAACTTTATGTATGCTGCGATTAATAGGCAATAGTTGATATTTCTTTGTGGCAAAATGAATATAAAATGAAGAAATTGTTACTTGCTACCGGCTTATTAATAGCTGCATCGCATGGTGCAGATGCACAAGTAATAGCACATCAGGGTTTTGATGCTGCCGCAACAAATACATGGAGTTTTACACCAACACCGGCAGCGTACAACTTCCCGTCGCTGAATGATGTGTGGGCTGATACTACTGCTTTGGGTAATACAACAAGTGGTAATGTGCCTATTACTGTAGCTGCACACGGAACCAGGTTCTGGGCTATCAATGATTTGGAAAACCCTGTTACAACATCTTTAACGGCACCTTATTTTCATTACCTTGATTTTGCACCTGTTACACTAAATCCGTTTACTGCATACACTGTCAAGTTCAAGTATTTCACACATATTGTAGGTGGCAGCGGAGACTCTACAGGATATATACTTGAGTATAATAATGGTACTACATGGAATGTTGCTAATTATATAAATCTGCCATCAGCTAATAAACAATGGGATTCGGTACTGGCACCTGTACCGGCAGGCAGTACTTATGTAAGACTGCGCATCCGTACACGCCTCAATGGTAATGACGATTGGATAGGATACGATGGCTTTCAGGTGGTAGCGGGTGCTACTGTGATACCGCCAACTGTACAGTTGCAGAAAAATCTGTACATCTATGATGAAGCATCGGACACGGCTAAAATAGGTGTTGTTATTACAAACAAGAACAACAGTAACAGTTTTGTAAAAGTGGCTTATCTCAATTCATTCAGCACAGTAGATGCAGGTGATATTGAAATACTGGATAATACTATTGGCTTCGCACCGAATCTGTCTGACACACAATATATACGTGTAGTGATAAAGAACGATGCTAAAAAAGAAGTGGCAGAATATTTTGGCCTCGAGATTACAAATCCTGTGAATGCGCAAATAGGCAGTACTAAAAAAGCTACTGTGTATATAAAGGATAATGATTACACTGCACCATCTGCTGTAAAGAATATTGAAATGATGCATCTCGGCAGTTATGCAATTAATATTACAGGATCATCTGCAGAGATAGTATCTTTTGATAGTGCTGCCAATAAGCTGTACGTAGTAAACTCTTTAAAGAACAAACTGCATATTCTTGATTTCAATAATCCTGCTGCGTTAACAGAGACGAAGAACGTTGATATGAGTGTGTATGGCGGTGGTATCAATTCGGTAGCAGTGCGTAAAGGTATAGTAGCTGTAGCTGTAGAGGCATCACCTAAAACAGACAGTGGTAAAGTC
>JAFLBN010000043.1 GCA_017303395.1 Chitinophagales bacterium | reverse complement strand
TACTTAAAATCAATCCAACATCAATTAAACCAATTGGTAAAATAAAAAAATACAATTTATATTACCCTACCATTTCTGTTGATTTTATAGTAGCAGCCCATGCATTAAGAGACGCATATTGCTCATCTATCAGGTCGTGTGGCATCGGGTACGGCTCATGTTTGGTTGTAAGAAACACTGTATGCATAGCAAGGCGTTTACCAAATTCCATATCGCTGATGCTATTCCCTACCATTATGCTGCGCTTAAAATCAATTTGCGGGAAATCTTCTTTTGCCTGTAATCCCATTCCGGTATTTGGCTTGCGGTTCTGGTCATTGTCATCTGTAGCAATGCAGGCATATATCTTATCGATACGCCCGCCTGCAGATAATATACTGTCTGTCATGCTGTCTCCGATGTGTTTGAGGTCTTCTTTTGTCATTACACCTTTGCCAACACCTCTTTGATTAGTTACAACTACAATATTGCCAAACACATCGCTTAAATGTTTTAACGCATCGAGTACACCTTCACAAAACTGAAACTCCTGCCAATTGGTAATATAAGAGCCTACATTTTCCACATTAATAACACCATCCCTGTCGAGGAACAAAGTCCAGCTTTTATCTATCGGAGCCTGTAAATTAAACGTCGTCATTTGTCCTTGGTTTTCTGTCTTTAAAACAATTTTTCTTCTACCAGTTGGCACATAATATGCCCGACGGTAATGTGGCTTTCCTGTATCCTTGGCGTATCGTTGCTTGGTATATTTACCAGGTAATCGCAAAGTGCTTTCATTTTACCACCACCTTCTCCTGTAAATCCTACAGTAATCATACCAATATCCTTTGCAGTTTGTAACGCATTTGTAATATTAACAGAGTTGCCGGATGTGCTGAGGCCTATCAATACATCTCCTGCCTTACCTGTTCCTTTTATTATCCTGCTATAAACAACGTCGTAGCCATAATCATTTGCTACTGCTGTTATATACGAAGTATTACAGTGCAATGCTTCAGAAGGGAGCGGGTCGCGGTCAGAATAAAATCTGCCACTGAATTCTGCAGCAAGGTGTTGTGCATCGGCAGCACTTCCGCCATTACCGCAAAACAATACTTTATTACCATACCTGAAAGCAGCGACGATTTTTTCTACTACTGCTTCTATAGTATTTATAAGTTCGGGGTTATCTATTATCTGCGCCTTTACGTCTATGGAGCGTTGCAATATGTCTTTAATCTGTTGCTGCATATCTTCCAAAAATACAACAGCGCACGATATGAAACGCGCGCTGTTTATAAAACGATAATTTATTGTGGATATTATAATACGATCATTGCATCGCCATAGCTGAAGAAACGATATTTTTCTTTTATTGCTGTATTATACGCTTCCATTGTTAAATCATATCCTGCAAATGCACAAACCATAATCATCAGGCTTGTTTTTGGCAGGTGGAAGTTTGTAACCAGGCTGTTAGCTATTGAAAAATCGTACGGTGGGTGGATGAACAGGTTCGTCCAGCCTTCCTCAGCCTTCAACAGGCCTTGTGCTGTTACTGAACTTTCCAGTGCACGCATTGTAGTTGTACCAATGGAACAAATACGCCTGTTTTCCAGTTTTGCTTTATTTACAATTTTAGTAGAGAAATCGTCAACACGGAAGTATTCAGCATCCATTTTGTGCTTAGACAAGTCTTCTACTTCTATCGGACGGAACGTACCTAAACCTGTGTGAAGTGTAACCTCTGCAAACTTAACACCTTCAATTTCCAGGCGTTTGATAAGCTCTTTACTGAAGTGCAGGCCTGCAGTTGGTGCAGCTACCGCGCCTTCGTACTTAGCATATACTGTCTGATAACGCTCTTTATCTTCTTCTTCAGGCTTACGTTTTATGTATTTAGGAAGTGGTGTTTCACCCAATGTTTCCAGCATCTTTCTGAAAGCATCATCATCACCATCAAACAAGAAACGGATGGTACGGCCACGAGAAGTAGTATTATCGATTACTTCAGCTACCAACTCATCGTTATCGCCAAAGTAGAGCTTGTTACCAACGCGTATTTTACGAGCCGGATCAACAATAACATCCCAAAGGCGGTTTGGTTTGTTCAGTTCGCGCAGCAGGAATACTTCAATCTTAGCACCTGTCTTTTCTTTGCGACCGTACAGGCGTGCAGGAAACACCTTAGTGTTATTCACAACCATCACGTCTTTATCATCAAAGTAGTTGATAATATCGCGGAAAGTCTTGTGCTCGATTTTTCCGGTGTCGCGGTGCACAACCATCAACCGGCTTTCTTCTCTGGTTTTAGCAGGGTGCTGGGCTATCAGGTTAAGTGGAAGGTCAAATTTGAATTGCGACAACTTCATATACGGAACTGTAATTTAAAAGTGTGCAAAGTTAACATAAAAACAAGCGGAAACCAACATATTATTTATTTATTATAAACCAATGTGTTATGAAACAAAAAACGACATTTGAGTATTAATGCCAGAAGAAAGGGCAAAATGAGGGTTATTTAACAAGTGCAGCATTGGGCTATGTGGCTAATTATTTACATTTGAGCCCTAAATCTTTTTTCATGCAAGTTTGGAATGAATACCTCGCTGCTAATAAACAGCGTTTCCTAGATGAACTGTTAGACCTGTTGCGTATACCATCTGTTAGCGCAGACAGTAATTATAAAGCCGATGTAGCACGCTGTGCGGATGCTGTAAAGAAAAGCCTGCTGGATGCCGGATGTGATAATGCAGAAATATGCCCTACACCGGGACACCCGATAGTATATGGCGAAAAAATGATTGACCCTAAGCTGCCAACGGTATTGGTTTACGGCCACTACGATGTGCAGCCAGCTGACCCACTGGAACTATGGCATAGCGGACCGTTTGAGCCGGTTATCAAAGAC
>JAFLBN010000042.1 GCA_017303395.1 Chitinophagales bacterium | reverse complement strand
GTTTACTGCCAGTGGTACGTCTTCCTCTTTGACCTGTAGTTTGATGCCACCGAGGGCATTTGTGAACATAGGGTTTACCTGTACAGTATGCTCGTCCTGTATATAACATTCAATGCCATCGGCCTCCAGTCTTCCCTTCAATAGCTGCGCGTGGAAGGCCACTGCAAATACGGCTATTGTTATCAGTCTCATGCTCATTGTATATGCAAGTTAGGTGATAGTGGAATGCGGTAATATTGGTATCTGTAATAGATGTATAGGCTTATTTTTTCTTTTTGCTGGCTTTTGCCTTTGGGTTATAATCAAGGCATAGCTTTATCCAGTAGTCCAGCTCACTTTTCTTTTTGATGTTCTCCGTATCTATATACAGGTAGCCCTTCATCGGTTTGCCTTTCATGTCCATAGGACGGGTGCCGGGTTGTTCCATCAGTTCGTCGTACATATCGGGGTCTACACGACACATGATGCCATCCGCATTCACACAAATGCACATTTTACCATTCACCATAAAGCACATGCCGCTGAACATAGTCTTTTCTTCCAGTTGTTCTATGTGTGCCAATGCTTCGCGGATACGATTGGCTAGTTTTTCTGAGTATGGCATAGCTGTAATTTACGGAAATTGTGTGACGTAGTCAGAGACTATGCCAAGCGATAAAACATATAAGCTGTATCCGTACCAATGGGTATAGTAATATACCATTAATAAGGTACTTGCAGGCATTAACTGATAGTCGAATTTTACAATGATAAAATACAGACTATGAGAAATACTTTACTTGGGTTCCTTTTTTTAACAGCCTTTGCTGCAAATGCTCAACCAATGCTAAGTAACGGCTTCGGTTCATTGGCGGCAATAAATGGTGCAGGCTATCAAAAGACTACTAATATAGGTACAGGTAATTTTGGCAATGTAACAGGTTCGTATGATGGTACGAAGTTTTTTGCTTCCGGTGCAAACACCACAGCAAATAAAGTGTACTATGTTGATGCCGCTACAAATAGCATTACTGATTCTTTGACTTTACCATCAAATGGTGGTGATATGGCAGGCTACAAAGAAGCCAATACGCTGTTCATGAACATGGGGACGGCAATGTATCGCATTAACACTGCCACAAAAACCTATGACAGCATTGCGATAGGTAGCCCATTCAGGATAGAGGAACGGCCTAACAGCAAAGAGGTATGGGTAGCTGCTGACAGCATGATATATGTTGTTAACTACGTATCGGCACTTAGTACAAATACCATCGATCTGACATCTAATAAATTTGACAACGCTGATGTACGCTTTGTAAAAGGTGGTAGCATTGCATACAAAGCTGCAAATAGTACCAAAAAGATTTACAAAATAGATTGTAATGCCAAAACAGTTGCTGATTCAATAGATACGGCGCCGTATGGCTTTGCCGCTGTAGAGGTATCTGCAGATAGCAGCAAAGTATATGCGGCAAGCAGCAATAAGATATATGTTTACTCAACTGCAACCAAAGCATTGGTAGATTCTATCACATCAAACAAGCAGGTCATGAATTTGTATATGCACCCGACACGTGCAGAGTTGTGGGCAGTACATCATTTTGCAGATTCTGTGTCTGTATATAATACAACCAACAATGCAATAATTGCAAGCTTTGATATCGGTAACGACCCCTTCTTTCTGGCATTTGCTACTGCTAGCAGTGGCATTAGCAGCACAGGCGCGGTACACAGAACATTATTATATCCTAACCCGGCTAATACGGCTGTCCATCTTAGTTTTTCAAAGATTGCCAAACATACCGTTGTGATTTATAATAATGCCGGCATAAAAGTGACGGAACAAA
Organism: Chitinophagales bacterium; assembly: GCA_017303395.1. Classification (GTDB taxonomy): domain Bacteria; phylum Bacteroidota; class Bacteroidia; order Chitinophagales; family Chitinophagaceae; genus Polluticoccus. Next base: position 1,065 of record JAFLBN010000042.1, on the reverse strand, counting down.
CAACTGTAGATAAACAATGCAGTATTGATTTGAGAAACCTGCCGGCGGGTAGTTATTATACTGCCATATTTGATGATGGCAAGTATGTAGATTCTGTACCGTTTGTGAAGTATTAAACCTTTATATGTCAATATTCAAAGCCCGCCAATTGGCGGGCTTTGAATATCAATCTGTATAGAGATTAGTTCTTGATAGCTGCTATACCGGGCAGCTGCTTTCCTTCAAAGAATTCGAGCATGGCACCACCACCTGTAGATACATAGCTAACATCGTTTGTATAGCCGAACTTGTTTACGGCTGCAACACTGTCGCCACCACCTACCAGGCTGAATGCACCATTTGCAGTAGCCGCTTTTACCGCATCTGCTATGCACTTAGTACCGTGTTGGAATTTCTCCATTTCAAACACACCCATAGGGCCGTTCCACAATATGGTTTTGCTGTCGCGTATTACTTTGCTGAAAGTATCGCATGCTATCTGTCCTATATCAAGGCCCATCCAGCCATCAGGTATTTCTGTATTTACGCCCGATGATGTATTGGCATCTGCTGCAAACTTGTCTGCAAAAATGCTGTCTGACGGAAGGTGAATACATACACCTTTTGCCTCTGCTTTCTTCAGCAGTTCACGAGCAGTTTCCAGACGGTCGTCTTCGCAGAGTGAGTTACCAATCTGTCCGCCCATAGCTTTGAAGAAAGTGTATGCCATACCACCACCAATGATGATGTCTGTAGCTTTCTCCAGCAGGTTTTCTATAATCAATATTTTGTCTGAAACCTTTGCACCACCAATGATTGCAACAAATGGTTTCTGTGCTTCGTTCATTACTTTTTCGGCAGCCGCTACTTCACCTTCCATCAGCAGGCCAAACATTTTTTTGCCCGCAGCAAAGCTATCAGCTATTACAGCTGTAGAAGCGTGTGCGCGGTGTGCTGTACCGAATGCATCGTTTACATAGACATCGCCATAAGTAGCCAGCTTGTCGGCAAATTCTTTATCGCCTTTTTCTTCCTGCTTGTAGTAGCGCAGGTTTTCAAGCAACAGTACCTGTCCCGGTTGCAGTG
>JAFLBN010000041.1 GCA_017303395.1 Chitinophagales bacterium | reverse complement strand
TAGAAGAGTAAGTACCTGTAATAACACCTATCAGCATAGCGAATGCGAAACCACGAGTTACCTCACCACCAAAGATGAAGAGTATCAGTACAGACAGGAACACCGTTAATGATGTCATGATAGTACGGCTCAGTGTATCGTTGATAGCGCGGTTGATAACGCTGTGTTTACCTTCTTTCGGATTCTTACGGAAGTATTCACGAATACGGTCGAACACGATAACGGTATCGTTCATCGAGAAACCGATAACGGTCAGTACCGCAGCGATGAAGTGCTGGTCAATTTCCAACGCGAAAGGAACCACACCACGGAAGAAAGAGAATACAGCAAGCGTAATACAAACGTCGTGCAGCAAGGCAACGATAGTACCCAATGAGTACTGCCATTTGCGGAAACGAATCAGTATGTACACGAAGATTGCCAGCAGCGAGAACAATGTAGCCTCTATAGCACCTGTCTTCAGGTCATCAGATATTGTAGGCAATACTGTTTGAGAGCTTTGTATGTATTTAGTAGCAAAAGTAGCTTCGTCAACAGATGCCGGTATGTAACCAGCAGCTTTCAGGCCTTCATATAGTTTGCCTTGTACTTTAGCTTCTACTTCCTGTCCCGGTTCTTTGATGAGGTATGCAGTAGTAATATTCAATTGGTTTTCCTGTCCTATTGTTTTTACTACAGGGTGTTCGCCATCGAAATAGCTTGTCAGTTTTTCACGAACTTCAGATACGGTATATTTCTTATCGAACTTAACAGTATAGCTACGGCCACCGTCAAATTCCACACCATAGTCGAAACCATTGAAGAAAGAACCAATACCTGCAAGTAATACTACAACAGAGATACCATAAGCAATCTTACGAGCACCAACAAAGTTGAAATGCGCTTTGCGGAAGATAGCTTTTGAAAGCTTTGTGAAGTAGTTGAAGTGGCGTTCGCGCTTTGTATAGATGTCTGTTACCAAACGAGATACAAGGATACCGCAGAACAACGACAACAGGATACTGATGATCTGTGTAGTGGCGAAACCAAGTACCGGGCCAAGGCCGAATGCAAATAAGATAACTGAAGTAATGAGGATAGTAACGTGACCATCTAATACAGGTGCAAGTGAGTTGTTGTAGCCCTTCTTGATAGCATCGTCGTAGCTGCTACCACCTGCCAGTTCTTCTTTGATACGCTCAAATATGATAACGTTTGTATCCACAGCCATACCGATACCCAGTACCAAACCTGCGATACCCGGCATAGTAAGTGTTGCGTGCAGCGCAGATAAGATACCTACAGTAAATAGTACGTTCAGTATCAGCGATATGTTAGCTACTATACCACCTGTATTGTAGTACACCAGCATCAGTACAAATATTACAAGGAAAGAGATAATCAGAGAGTTCATACCCGCTGCAATAGACTCTGCACCCAGTGTAGGGCCTACTACTTGTTCCTGTACAATACGTGCAGGTGCAGGCAGTTTACCCGATTTCAGGATGTTTGCAAGGTCAGTTGCCTGTTCAACAGTAAAGTTGCCGCTGATAGACGTGCTGCCATTAGGTATTTCACCATTTACCAATGGGGCAGAATAAACTTTATCATCTAACACAACAGCAACATATTTGCCGGTGTTGTCTCCTGTCATTTTCTTCCAGATACGTGCACCTGTTACGTCCATGTTCATACCTACTTCAGGTTTGCCTGTAAGCGGGTTGTAGTCCATACGTGCATCCGTTACGTGGTCGCCTTCCAGTTTTGCTTCATTATCGCCGGGAGCAGTTTTCAGTGCATACAGGTATAAAGGAGCATTCGGGTTGCGAGATTCTTTTTTATCTTCTGCACCGTAAACAAATTTCACATTGTTAGGGAACTTGTTTTTAACAACATCCAGTGCCAGATAGCGGTTTAGTTTCGCAGTATCTTTCTTCGCAACGATACCTACTACTGGGCCCTGATTTACATTGCCTTGTTGTGTGATATTAGGATACCAAACTGCAAACAGCGGGTTTTTCTTCTGTGCTTCTTTTTGTGCGTTAGCAGCAGAGTCTGTTCCTTTTCCTGCAGCCGTAGCAGCAGTGCCCGACTGGCTGCCTGCTAATAAAGATGAAAGGCTTGCTGTGTCATTTGCATTTGCAGGCTTAGCAGTATCAGCAGTGCCTGCAGATGCTACAACTGCTGTATCGGCAGTAGTTGTACTGTCTTCTTCTTTAGCGCCCGACAGGTATGCAGCTAATGCGTCGTTAGCCGGTTGCAGGCTATTAACGATTTCTTCGTTGCTGTATGTTTCAAAGAATTGCAGTTTCGCAGTTGACTGTAAGTATGCGCGTACACGTTCCGGATCGCGAACACCAGCCAGTTCTACCGTGATGATACCTTTGTTATCATCGAGGTTGATGTTAGGAGATGCAACACCGAATTTATCAATACGCGTCAGCAATACATTGTAAGTACGCTTGATGGCATCTTTAGCTTCCTTATTTACTTTAGCCAGCACTTGCTCATTAGTAGATTGCAGCGTGATTTCTTTTTCAGAAGGCTTAGTGAACAAGTAAGCAAGACGGCCATTAGGATTAGCATTTTTATATGCTTCGCCAAACAGTGTTACGAAGTTTGCCTGGCTGTTGGCTTTCAATTTGTTAGCATCAGCTATCGCCTTGTTCAGCACAGGATCTTTAGGGTTGTTTGACATGGAGCGCACCAATTCATCGAGGCTTACTTCCAATGTTACGTTCATACCACCTTGAAGATCAAGGCCAAGATTCAGCTCCTGTTCTTTAGCTTCCAGGAAAGTGTATTTTTTGAGCAACGGAACATTCATTACCGTTTCGCCCTGCATACTGTCTGAAAGGTCGTCGAATTGTGCGTCAATCAGCTTTTCCAGTTCCTGTCCTGCGGCTGTGGGATTAGCCAGTTTCACTTGCTTTTCAGCCTTAGTGCGCAACTTTTTCTCTACGTTTCGTACCACGAAGGTGAATGACAACTGGTACAGAGAGATAAGGATAAGCGCTGCGGTAAAAAATTTTACCAACCCTTTTAATTGCATAGGTTTTGTCGATTAATACTTATTATAACTATTTTAAAAAACAGAGTGGGCAAAGATAGGATTTAATATAAATAATAAAAGCCCTTTAAGCCACAGTTAATATGTTTCAGATATGTTGAAATGGCATATATTTATTTATAAATCTTTTAGTTTTTTATTAACGAAAATGTTATTTTTACCCATAGAGTATATTTATTTAAAAATCTAAGTAACAGATGATACGAAAAATTACGCTATTATCTCTGGCGTTTGTGCTCTTCCATTTGGCATCTATGGCCCAACGTTGCGGTACCGATAGGATACATCAGCAAATGATGGCCAATAACCCGGATTATGCTGCCAGTCAGGCAGCTTTCAGCGCTAAATGGCAAGCATTTTTGGCAAATTATGCTAATCAGCCCCAGGCTTTAAAGACTTTGGTAGGTAGCGGCCCCGATTCTGTATTTGAAATACCGGTTGTGGTACACGTAATACATACCGGTGGTGCTGTAGGTTCTATTTACAACCCAACTGACGATACCATCAAAGCTTGGATTGACTATACAAATAAAGCATTCGAAGCTACATATGCGGCTTATCCTAATGCATCAAGCGGTGGTACAAGGGTGCCTATCCGTTTTGTTCTGGCAAAAAGAGATACTGTTTGTAATGCTGCTACAGGTATTATCCGCAGAAACGGAGCAGCTACTTATGCAAACTACGGTACATCCGGTATCAGAGATATGTTTTCTACAGGACCGGGCGTGAATGAAGATTTGATCAAGAACCTGAGCCGTTGGAAAACAACGGTATATTATAATATTTACATTGTAAACAAGATAGAAGGCAACGATGGTACATCAGGTACTTTTATTGCAGGATATGCTTATTACCCGGGTGCAACTGCGAATGTAGATGGTGCGGTAATACTTGCCACACAGGTAAATACAGGCAAAATAACATTGCCGCACGAACTGGGCCATGCCTTCAACCTGAAACACGTATTTGATCCGTCAGGCGGTACAGGTACTTGTCCTCCGGCTACAAACTGCTCGAGCACAGGTGATGAGGTTTGTGATACACAGCCTATAGAAGCATCAAACTTTACTTGTCCTTTTACAAGTACCAATACCTGTAACGGTGTTCCTTATT
>JAFLBN010000040.1 GCA_017303395.1 Chitinophagales bacterium | reverse complement strand
TTAGATATCAGACAATGCTCGTCTTTTATAAAGAATGTAGGCAATTTCAGTTCGCAAAGCTCTACCAGGTGAGATGTGTTTGAACTGTTATAGCCACCTATTACAATGGCAAGGTCAGCCTCTGTATCCAGCATGCCCTGTACGGCACTCTGGTTGTCGTTTGTGGCATAGCAAAGTGTATCGCGGGTATCAGCAACATAATTGCTGATGTTTTCTGCTGTCGGCTTATAGTGGTCTATCATTACCTGCCTCAGATAGTCTGCAATGCCTTGCGTTTCGCTGGCAAGCATGGTTGTCTGGTTTACTACACCTATGCGTTGCAGGTCTTTGGTTACATTAAATCCTTCAGAGTATTGTCCTTTGAAATCTGTATAAAACTGTTCTGCAGGTAATTCGCCTGTTATGTATTTAGCAAGACGTTCCGTCTGCTCCATATCCTTTACTACAACTGTGTGAGTATTGGCCTGACTATGCGAAAACGTCGCACGTGTTTCCTCGTGGTTTGGCTTACCGTGTACGATAATTGTATAGCCATCTTTGCCAATCTTCTCTGCACGGTTCCATACTTTTTCTACAAAGGGGCAAGTGGTTTCGTATCGGCTTGGTTCGATGCCCTTATCGCGGAGTGTTTTCTCCAGTTCCAGCGTGGTGCCAAATGCTGGGATAATAACAATATCATCTGATATTAACTCATCCCAAGCCATCAGCATATTGCCTTTGGTATCCATGATGAATTTGACACCCAGATTCTGCAAGTCTGCATTTACGCCCGGGTTGTGTATCATTTCACTGAGCAGGAAAACTCTTTTGCCCGGATTCTCAGCAACAGCACGAAATGCTATCTCGATGGCATTTTCTACACCATAGCAAAAACCGAAATGCCTTGCCAATACAATATGCAGTGAACCAGCCTCAAGAATAGTGGGGCTGAAATCCTTTTTCATTTTATCCGCAGCCTTGCGCTTTTGTTTGATGGCAGTAACCAGTGTACTGCGGTAGTGTACCGGAACGTCGAACGATTTCATTGCGGTGCAAAGTTACGCTTTAGGCTGTTATTAAATATATAATGTGTAAGTACTATCAGCTACGCAGCTTGCTAACTTTCACATCCATACCCTGCTTGGCTTGCATCAGCCCTGTCAGGATGATGGTATCGCCTGCAGAAAGCCCTTGAAGTATCTCTACTTTGTCGCTGGTGCGTTGGCCGAGTTTTACAACCGTAAGCTCAATTTTGCCATCTTTTATGCGGGCTACTTTTTTGTCTTTTGTTGTAGGTATGATGGCCTGAGATGGGATGAGTATGGCATTGTTTTCGCTATTCAGCGGCAGCTTTATATTGGCATAAGAGCCAGCGGTCAATTTGCCATCGGTATTAGCTACCGTAGCGCGCACTTTCACTGTACGTGTTCCCGCTTCTGCACCTGCATCTATAGCAGCTATTTTACCAGTCAACGTATCCATTCTGCCTGCTACAGAGAAATAAACAGTATTACCGACTGCAACAGATTTCAGATATTGCTCAGGTATATTGAAATCCATTTTCAGTTGATGTGTCTGCTGCAAGGTAGATATTACTGTAGTAGGAGATACCACTGCCCCAACACTGATAGAGCGAATGCCTATTGTGCCATCAAAAGGTGCTACAATACGTGTTGCCCTCAATTGTGCGTCGGCATAGGCAATATCTGCATTGATGGATGAAATCTGTGCTTCTGTGGTTTCATAGTCCTGCTTGCTGATGCCGCCAATTTTCAAAAGTTCTTCCTGGCGTTTCAGTATGTTCTGTTGCAGTTTCAGTTGAGAGCGTTGCTTTTGCAGTTGTGCTTTTATCTCACCATCGTATAGTTGCACAAGGGTTTGTCCCTTATGTACTTTGCTACCTTCTTTGAAGTTGATATCTGTAACGCGGCCTGCTATTTCAGGGTGTATTTCAATTTCTTCATTCGCCAGCAATGAACCACTTGCTTCAAACTCGCTGCTGAAAGATTGCGGGGTAGCAATATAGGCCTCGGCATTCAATCCCTTAGGTTTATTCTTGGCAGCATTTTCATCTTCGCCACTGCTACATGCACCTGCAAGTGTAGCTAACAATAATAAAGCCGCTGCCTGTTTTTGATATGCCATGCTCGTTCCTTTCATTATTTATTCAGAAATTGTGTAGCAAATATATCGATAACTGAACTTGCAATATGCAGGAAACACATCATAAATGGCATTGGCGCTATAGGCAAAAACTAATACAGATAGCTGTCGTAGCGGTTTTATCTGTTATTGGTATGTGGTATCTGGCTGATTGTCCGTGTCATGCAGATGCGTATAATTATTATGTATTTCAGCCCTATCAGCTGTTGAGAAATCTGTTTTTCGGAAAAATCCCTTTCAGTATAGGTGATATTATTTATATCTCTTGGGGGATTGGCTTGCTGGCACTGGTCATCAGGTGGGTATATTATCTGCTGAACCTGAAAGATTATGCAGATACACTGAAGTATTCTTTTGTAAAAGGCATAGCATCATTAGTTGGTATCTACTTTATGTTCATGATGGGGTGGGGTGGTAACTATTACAAAGAGCCGTTAGCCAACTACTGGCATATAGATACTGCAAGGTGGAGTGATAGTTCTATTATAGAATTCGATAGATTTCTGGTACAACAACTGAATGCTACAGCGCCTCATTACAAGCCCCATAGATTTAATGATATAACCAGAAAAGCAAAAACATATTACCAGGCTAATACAGATTGTTATCGCAATGGGAAAGGGCTTGCCATCAAGCCGTCTATGTTTGGTAATTGGATGCAATACATGGGCGTACAGGGTTATTACAATCCGTTTACCGGAGAAGGACAAGTTAATACCGGAGAGTTGCCATTTATGTTGCCATACGTGGTGTGCCATGAAATTGCACACCAGGCAGGTGTTGGTGCAGAGGACGATGCTAACTTGTTAGCTTATGCACTGTCTGTCAATTCGCGAGATACAACATTTATGTACTCCGCTTATTTCAATATCTGGTTATATACACATATGCAATTGCGCATGCGCGATACTGTTGCAGCTAATGCAATTAGGGAATCATTAAACCCGACAACTATTGCACACTTAAAAGCACTGAGAGAACAACGACGTAAGTACCGTAGTAAGATTGGTGCATACACAGGTGATGTGTATGACCAGTATCTGAAACTCAATGGCCAGAAAGATGGCATTGAGAGCTACGATAAAGTAACAGTAAGTGCGTGGCTGTGGGAACAGCAACGCAATAGCAAAACCGAGAAATTGTATATCCCTTAGCCTTTATACTCTCCCCACACTGCGCGCAGTGTATCGGAGATTTCGCCAAGCGTACACAGGTTTTCTACCGCTTCAATAACAGCAGGCATCAGGTTGTCTGTACCTAAAGCTTTCTCACGTATAGCTGCAAGGCAGGCATCTGCTTTCGCATTATCGCGTTTTGCACGAAGTGCTTTCAATTTTTCACTTTGTACTACGCGGATAGAGTCATCTATCTTCAGCAGTGGTGTATCGTTTGTTTCTTTTGAAGTGAATTTGTTTACACCAACAATTATCTTTTCGCCCGTTTCTATTGCGCTGTTGTATTTATAAGCGCTACGCGCTATTTCTTCCTGTATAAAGCCTTGTTCAATAGCTTTTACCGCTCCACCCATAGCATCTATCTTGTCTATCAGTTTCCATGCTGCAGCTTCTACTTCGTTAGTCAGTTGCTCTACATAGTAAGAGCCAGCCAATGGGTCAACCGTATCAGTTGCGCCACTTTCAAATGCTATGATTTGTTGTGTACGAAGAGCGATAGTAGCAGCTGCTTCTGTTGGCAGCGATAGTGCTTCGTCATAGCCATTTGTATGCAGCGACTGTGTGCCACCCAATACAGCACTCAACGCTTGTAGCCCCACACGTACTATATTGTTTTGCGGCTGCTGTGCAGTAAGTGTACTGCCACCCGTTTGCGTATGGAAGCGGAGCATTTGAGCTTTAGGATCTGTAGCGCCGAGGTCTTTGGTAATCTTAGCCCACATGCGGCGCGCAGCACGGAATTTGGCTACTTCTTCAAATATATTATTGTGTGCATTGAAGAAGAAAGAAAGGCGCTGTGCAAATACATTAATATCAAGTCCTTTCTCGATGGCTGCTTGTAAATATGCTTTACCATTAGCAAGCGTAAATGCAAGTTCCTGCACTGCAGTAGAGCCAGCTTCTCGAATGTGGTAGCCCGAAATAGAGATAGTATTCCATTTTGGTACTTCTTTACTGCAGTATTCAAATATATCTGTGATGATACGCATTGATGGTGCAGGCGGGTATATATAAGTACCACGTGCTGCGTATTCTTTCAGGATGTCATTCTGGATAGTACCTGATATTTTTCTAACATCAGCACCTTGTTTCTTGGCAAGCGCTATGTACAATGAAAGTAGGATGAAACCCGTAGCATTGATAGTCATAG
>JAFLBN010000004.1 GCA_017303395.1 Chitinophagales bacterium | reverse complement strand
AATTCATTAAAAAAAGAAAACCATTCATTATATAATGGAAAAGCAAAAAAACGCCGTTGGTCGCCGTAAAGAAGCAGTGCTCGCGTTTACATGAGCAAAGGTACCGGCAACATCACGGTAAACGACAAAGATTACAAGGCTTATTTTCCGATAATATACCTGCAAAATCAGGTAGAGCTGCCTTTGAAAACTACTGAAACAATGACAGGTTTCGACATCGTAGTAACGGTAGCAGGCGGTGGTCCTAAAGGCCAGGCAGAAGCTGTTAAAATGGCTATCTCTCGCGCATTGTGCGAGGTTAACGCAGAGTATCGTCCGGCACTGAAAGCACAAGGCCTGATGACGCGTGACCCACGCTCTGTAGAACGTAAGAAATTTGGTAAACGTAAAGCTCGTCGTAGCTTCCAGTTCTCTAAACGTTAATCGCTGGTACAATTTTTATTTAACCGTCAAGAAATTACTAAAATGGAAGAAAATAAAAGCCTTCACCAGCAACTTCTGGAAGCTGGTGTACACTTCGGCCACCTGAAGAAAAAGTGGAACCCAAAGATGTTGCCTTACATCTTTGCCGAAAAAAATGGTATTCATATCATAGACCTGAACAAAACAATCGAAGGTCTTGAAGAGTCTGCAGCTGCACTGAAATCTATCGCTAAAAGCGGTAAGAAAATCATGTTTGTTGCTACTAAAAAACAAGCAAAAGAAATAGTTGCTGAAGCAGCAGCTAAAGTAAATATGCCTTTCGTTACAGAACGTTGGTTGGGTGGTATGCTTACCAACTTCCAAACTATCCGCAAGAGCGTTAAGAAGATGCAGAGCATCGAAAAAATGCTGCAGGATGGTACAATGGATAGCGTGACTAAAAAAGAACGCCTGACATTGACACGTAGCAAAGAAAAAATGGAAAAAGTACTGGGTGGTATCAGCCAAATGGGTCGTACGCCTGCTGCTTTGTTCATGGTAGATATCAGCCACGAGCACATCGCACTGGCAGAAGCTAAGCGTCTGGGCATCAACACATTTGCAATGGTTGATACAAACAGCGACCCTACGAAAGTAGATTTCGCTATCCCATCAAACGACGATGCTACTAAGTCTATCGCTATCATCGTTAACTACCTGACGGCTGCTATCATGGAAGGCCTGCAGGAGCGTTCTCAGAACAAAGAAGAAGATAACGAAGAAGAAGTATCGACTGAGCGTATGCGCGGTCTGGATATAGATGAAGAAGGTGGTGAAAAAGGTGAGCGTCGCGGTCGTGGTGCTGGTGCTGGTCGTGGTCAAGGCGGTGGCCGTCAAGGTGGCGGTGCTGGTCGTGGTCAAGGTGGTGGCAACCGTCAAGGTAGCGGCAACCGTCCGGGTGCTTCTCGCCCGGGTGCTCCAAGGAAAGCATAATTCTTATATCCATATCAGATATAACAAATTATTAAAGCCCCATCCGTTGGGGCTTTAATGCAAAACATGAAATTCGCACAACACGATTTTTAAATAACTAAAAAGATATTCAAACAATGAGTACTGTAACAATATCTGCAGCAGATGTGAACAAACTGCGCCAACAAACAGGCGCTGGTATGATGGATTGCCGTAAAGCGCTGATGGAAAGTGAAGGTGATTTTGAAAAAGCGATAGACTACCTGCGCAAAAAAGGCCAGAAAGTAGCTGCAAACCGTAGCGACCGTGATGCTAAAGAAGGCGTTGTTATCGCTAAAGCATCTTCAGACAACACATATGGTGTTATCGTAAACCTGAGCTCTGAAACAGACTTCGTTTCTAAAAATGCAGAGTTCATCGCGTTTGCAAATAACCTGACTGACATCGCCCTGAATACTAAAGCAGACAGCATCGAAACACTGAAAGCTGCAGCAATGGAAGGCGCTACAGTAGGTGATAAACTGCTGGAAATGGTAGCTAAAATCGGTGAAAAAATCGATGTAGTTCGTTACGAAACTATGACAGCTGCTACAGTAGTTCCTTACATCCACGCTGGCTACCGCATTGGTGTACTGGTAGGTATGAACAAAGCTGCTAACGAAGGCGTAATAGCTGCAGGTAAAGACGTAGCAATGCAGATTGCTGCTATGAACCCGCTGGCTGTTGATGCTGACAGCATCCCTGCTGAAATGGTAGAACGTGAAAAAGCTATCGCTTTGGAACAAGTTGCTGCTGAAGGTAAAACAGGCGACATGGCAGAAAAAATTGCTATGGGCAAACTGAACAAATTCTTCAAAGAAAACACACTGTTGCCACAGGCTTTCGTAAAAGATGGTGGTAAATCAGTTGCTGACTACCTGAAGAGTGTAGAAGCAGACCTGACAGTTGTTAGCTTCAAGCGTATCGCTGTTGGTTCTTAATCCAATAATATTTGCACTATACTATAGTAAGGGTGGCCTTTTGGCTACCCTTATTTTTTTATCTTCGTACGGTTCTTTTTCTAACACTACTACCCATTGCTCGATAAGCTGAGAAATAATGTACCACTCTGGTTTGCAGTAAAGTTCCTGCTGCTGTTTGGTGTGTTGTATGCCGCCAACCATGTGCTGACGGGTATGCTGATACCCGGTGGCTACTACAGCCAATGGATGGATGAACACCTGGACTATGTGAGTGCATTGCGCAATCTGGTACTGCATGGCGGGCAGCTGATAGTCAATATCTTTGGCTATGAAACAGCCATATCAGACTACAAACTTACACTAATAGGTTATGGTGGTGTGCGCATGGTATATTCCTGCATCGGCATCAACATCCTTTGCTTCTGGCTGGCATTTGTAGTAGCATTCCCCAATACACTAAAGAGTAAAATAGGCTATGGCATCTTCGGGTTGGTAGTCATCACCATCCTCAATATGATACGCGTAGCTGCACTGGCGCTGTTGCGCACCCGCCCCGAGTGGAGGCATGCCAATATAGACCATCATGCCATCTTCAACATAGTAGTATATGCATTCATATTCCTGATGATGATGCGTATGATAAACAATATAGGGCGCAGAAATAAAGGTGCCGAAGCGCAATAATGCTGCATTGCAGGCAATAATATAACCCCTGCCAGCGTTAAAATTTCAGTACATTTGAAAGCGTAGAGATATATCTATGAAGAAGCGAATACTATACATTGCATCCATCATACTTACCACCCTTGCAACCCAAACAAAGGCACAGGAAAGGCCTGTAGGCTACTGGCGCAGCCATCTGCCATACAATACTGCCGTTAGCCTGGCATGGGATGGTGGCAGCAAGCTACACGTAGCTACAGACAAAACATATTTCATTTACGATATTGCTACCAAAGAGTCTGAAGGTTTCAGTAAAACCGAGGGCATGTCTGATATTGGTATGTCTTGCATTGGGTTCGATAAAGCTACATCTACCACCATACTCGGTTATTCAAACGGTAATATTGACCTGTATCAAGACGGCAGTTTTTTCAACATACCAGACCTGAAACTGAAAAGTGTAACCGGCAGTAAGAATATCAATACTATACATACCATTGATGGCTATGCATACCTGAGTACCGATGTAGGTATAATAGTAATAGATCTGGAACGCAGAGAAGTAAAAGAGAATTATGTATTCTCTGTTGCCGGACAAAACATTGGCATTAGCGAGGTAGCATTTGCAAACAACAGAATATATGCAGCCACACAACGCGGCTTGTATAGCAACAACATCAATGCTATCAATCTGCAGGCATTCAGCTCATGGACAAAACATGATACAACACGTGCTTTCATCAGTGTTGCAGCAATGGGCAGTCAGTTGTTTGTAACAGGTACAGACAGCTTGTTTGAATTGAAGAATAATGCACTGCAATTTGTATACAGGTCAGACACAAATACGGCACGTATAGATGCAGGTATTGATGGTTTATGGATAAGCGAAATCTACGCTGAGGAATTTAGTGGTAAGTCTAAAAAAATAGCCATTACAAACTATCAAATACTGGATTCTTTTAAAGTAGGTGGCTATTGCAGGCAAACATTGCAAACATCAACCCAGAATGTCTGGCTAGCTGATGCACTGTATGGGCTGAATATACGTGAAGGTAAAGGAGACCCTTATGGTGTTGTAACGCCCGATGGGCCATCATCTTTCCCTAGCTACGACATATTTGTATATAACAATGAAGTATGGGTAGCACATGGCGGATACGATGATAAGTATAAAGCCACCAGCAACCCCGCAGGCTTTTCCGGTTTTGTGAATGGTAAATGGCAACGCTACGGTACATATAGCTACAAACCATTTGAAGGTAACAAGAGAGATTTTTCGAGAATCATAAAAACAAAAGCAGGCAATCTTTACGCAGGCTCTTTCCAAAATGGATTGTTTGTATTGAATGCTGACGGCACAACAGAAGCCTATGAGAAGAATTCTTTTATAGACTCTTCCTCAGTATCCGGAACATGGCGCATTATAGGAGGTTTTGCAGAAGATGATGATAACAATCTGTGGATGACTGTATATGGTGGCAAGCGCGAATTGGTAGTTCGAACTAAAGACGGCAACTATATACCTATAGAAGTACCACTGACACGCACCGGCACACCCAATGCTGCTATGAACATTATTGTGGACGACTACGGACAGAAGTGGTATGCTACAACAGGTGCAGCCAGTGGGGTAGTTGTGTACAATGATAACAAAACGCCATCAACTACTTTCGATGATACGTACACACTATTGCTTTCTGGCAAGGGTGCAGGTGGCCTGGCAGATAACGAAGTGTATTGCCTTGCAAATGATAAGAGTGGTAGTATATGGATAGGTACTAAAAATGGCATCAGCATAGTAAGCTGCCCCAGCCAGGTAATAGCAGGTACCTGCGAGGCTGAAAACAGAATTGTACAATATGACGATTTTGCAGGCTACCTGTTTCAGGGCGAGGTTGTAAAAACCATAGCTGTAGATGGTGCTAACAGAAAATGGATAGGTACTAACAATGGTGTATGGCTGATATCTGCAGACGGAGATAAAATAGTAAACAGATTTACCGCAGACAATAGTCCGCTGCCCTCCAACATTATTCAAAAGATAACAATAAACCCTGCTACAGGCGATGTATACATAGGTACTGAAGAAGGTCTTGTAAGCTACCGTGGTACTGCTACCGATGGCGGTAAAGAAAATAAAGATGTGTTGGTGTTTCCTAACCCGATTAAATCGGGCTACAATGGTACAATAGCTATAAAAGGACTGGTAGAAAATGCAGATGTGCGCATCACGGATATTTCAGGCCAATTAGTATATCGTACCAAAGCACTTGGCGGACAAGCAGTATGGAATGGACTGGACTACACAGGACGCCGCCCGCAGAGTGGTGTATATCTTGTCTTCACTACCAACAAAGATGGCTCGCAAACCAATGTGGCCAAGATGGTGTTTATGGAGTAAGGTATGCTGCAAAATACAAGAGGCATAGCGCTGCGCGCTGTTAAATATGGAGATACAAGTCTGATAGCTACTATCTTCACCGAGCAATACGGTGTGCAAAGCTATATGGTACAAGGTGTGCGCAGCAGCAAGGCAAAGAACAATAAAGTCGCCCTATTGCAACCTGCTACACTGCTGGATATGGTGGTGTATCACAAGCCACAGACCAAGCTGCACCGCATCAAAGAGTTTCAATACGCGTACATATATACACAACTGCAGGAAGAGATTGTGAGGAACAGCATTGCGCTTTTTTCTGCAGAAGTACTGCTGCGTATGCTGCCAGAAGAGGCCATTATGCAAGAGCTGTTTGCTTTTTCCTTTCAATACTTTCAGCAGCTGGATGCCATGCCAATAGCACATATTGCCAACTTCCCGTTGTACTTCCTGATACAGTGCAGCCGCATACTGGGTTATGAAATAAGCGGTACATACACAGCAGAAACACCTTACCTGAATATGCAGGACGGTGCATTTACCGCCACGCCACCACGTATGGATACTTACCTGCACGATGATGATGCAATAGCACTAAGCAAACTACTGCTTGTAGATGAAGTATCGGAACTGCAAAACATATCGCTGAATGGCGAAACCAGAAACCGATTGTTGGATTGGTATATAGCATTTATGCACAGCCATACGCAACACATGGGCAACATACGTTCCCTCACAGTACTACGCGCTATACTGCATTAGGAAGATTTCCTACCCGTCATACGCTTCCAGATGCGTTGAAGATAATTCTTAAAGAAAGAGAACTGCCCGAATGGTATGCTGATGATAAGCACACAAATTGGCCAAAGAATGGTGATAAGCAGTATGTAGATAACGAACCAGAGAACACCCTTTTCAAGCGGGAATAGAGAAAGTATCTTTCGCCCGGCATAACCACACAGGCTACCACCCAATGCAAATGTGCATAGTATCAGCAGCAATTGCAGTCCGCCTACTTTCCATTTATTTTTAAGCCCGTCGAACATCGTATATACGAAAGCGATGCAAATCTAAGGCTTATTGATTGTATATCTCGTGGTATTTCGTCAAATTTGACAAGCGTTCAACGATGAGATATAAAAACATTTTTATTGCTATATGTATGATGCAGGCTGCAACTGCATTGTCGCAAAGCAAAAACTACCCCATTGCAGACTTTCGCAATCCGTTGGATATACCCATCATGCTGGCGGGCAATTTCGGCGAATGCCGCCCCAACCATTTTCACAGTGGTATAGATATAAAAACCAATGGTGTAGAAAACCTGCCGGTGTATGCTATTGCAGATGGTTATGTATCGCGCATCAAGATGGAGCCCGGGGGCTTTGGGCACGCATTGTACGTAACACATCCAAATGGTTATACATCGCTCTATGCTCACCTCAACGATTTCGCACCAGTCATACAACGCTTTGTAAAAGCTACCCAATATAAAACACAAAACTGGACGATGGACCTGCCACTAACACCCGACCAGTTTCCCGTAAAGAAAGGACAGCAGATAGCATGGAGTGGCAATACAGGTGGTTCTACTGCACCGCATCTGCATCTGGAAATCCGCGATACTAAAACGGAACATCCGCTGAACCCGATGCTCTTTGGCTTTGAAATAAAAGATGATATAGCGCCAGTACCAACACAGATAGCTGTGTACGATATGCGCAGCAGTATATACGAACAGTCGCCGCAAATGGTAGCGCTGAAAAAGAAAGAAGGTGTGTACACGACAGATACAATACGCTGCAATGCGCCACTGGCAGGTATAGGTGTGAATGTGAATGACTATATGAATGGCAGTGAAAATACACTCACCTTCTATACCGCAGATATATACCTGGATAGTGTGAAACAAGGCACCATAGTACTGGATGATATAGGCTATGATGTAACACGCTACCTGCATGCACATATAGACTATAAAGCAAAAAAGCAGACGGGTGAATGGATACAACTGATGTACCAGTTGCCGGGCAATGCGCTGAATGTGGTATATAACTGGAGTGGCAAAAAAGGCGTACTGGATATTACAGACAAGCAAGCACATCTTGTAAACATTGCATTGACAGATGCCAACCACAACGTAGCCAACATAGCCTTCTACCTGCGTGCAGCAACAGATACAAGTGCAGCACCGTGCAGGGGCAGATTATTTAAAGTAAATCAGGCGAACCAATTTGAGCATCCGAATGTTATTGTAAAACTGAATGACAAGGCATTGTACGATGATGTGTGTTTCGATTTCAGTGTGGTAAAAGATGCGGCAAGCTATAGTGACAGATATAGGCTGGATAATGTCTGGGTGCCATCGCACAGCTATTTCGATATCAGCATCAAGCCCAACAAAGCCATACCATTCACGCTGAAGGATAAGATAGCATTGGTGTATAATGATGGCAAAGATGAAACTGGCAAAGCGGCAACATTAGATAACGGATGGTACAAAGCATCTGTTAGAAACTTTGGTGAGTACCGGCTGGTGGCAGACACTGCGGCACCTGTCATAAAAGCACTGCAAAAACAAAGCGCAATACTTAGCAAAGCAAAACGCATCAGCTTTACCATAAAAGATGAGATAACAGGTGTGAAACAATATCGTGGCGAACTGGATGGTAAATGGATATGTGTAGAGCAACACGGCAGCCAATACTTCTATACCTTTGACGAGCATTGCCCAAAAGGCAAACATACATTGGTACTGACAGCTACTGATGAAAACGGTAATACAAGAAAACTGAATTATAACTTTACAAGATAAGAGATATGGAACTGCAAGCAGGCGATAAAGCACCCGATTTCAAAACCAAAGACCAGGATGGTAATGTGGTTTCGCTGAAAGATTTTAAAGGCAAGAAAGTAGCACTCTACTTCTACCCCGAAGATGATACACAGGTATGCACCGTACAGGCATGCAACCTGCGCGATAATTATGCGGAGCTGAAAAAGCATGGCATCACCATATTGGGTGTTAGCCCCAACGATGAAAAGAGCCACAAGAAATTTGAAGCTAAATACAATCTGCCATTCACACTGCTGGTAGATGATGATCTGAAGATAGCCAACAAGTATGGCGTATGGGCAGAGAAAGTACTGTATGGCAACAGACACATGGGTATTGTGCGTAGCACCTATCTAATAAATGAAGATGGTAAAATACATCACATCATCAAGCGTGCATTGTCTAAGATACACACACAGCAGATACTGAAAGGTTTTGGGCTGGTTTAGAAATTGACACGCATACTGCCGAAGATGCCAAAGTATTTTTGGCGTGGTTCTGTTGGCAGCGCTTTTGGTGTTACACGCCACACAAAATCTACCCTGAATAATTTAAGGATATTTTCTACACCCGTACCAAGTTCCAGGTACGGGTTTCCTTCCAGTGTTTTAAAGCCGAAACCTTTGTTCAGGTTGATAGCTTGGTTTGCATCACTAAGACTACCAACAATACCCTTCGCTGTCCAAAACTGGCGGAACTTTAATTTCTTGATGAGTGGTATATAACCAAACAAACCGTTGCCAAGCGAGTGTTCCACATTCAACCCCACATACTGGTCGCTCAGAAATTCGTATTGGTTCATCATATTGAACGCATACTTGTTGTAAGAGTAGAACTCATTGCCCGGATGAGACTCCAGCAGATTGTATGGCAGGTTGCCGAAATACTTACCACCAAATACATTCAGATAAAGTGAACCAAGCGGTGCTATTTTGATATTGTCTGATACGGTAAAGCTCACTTTCTGATACTCATAATTGCTGTTCAGTATGCCCTTTATACCCATTGCCAAACGCATCTCTACAATAGGGTATTTGCTACCCAGACTGAAACGATAATAATTACCCTCGAGGAATTTTTCTTTGAAGGCATAACGAAACTGTACATTCACCTCTGTGTTCGTAGATGTGCTTGTAGGACTGCCATTTGCGTCTGTGAATATGTTTATGTCAGGCAGCGGGTCGTATGGGTCGTACTGCTTGTTGAGGAATGTAAACATGTAGCGGAAGCCACTGTAGTATTCTTTAAAGAACTCGAAACGCAAATCTTTCGCAAACATGAACTTAGGCGGAATACCGCTTTTGCGTATCAGCGATGTAAATAGGTTATCGTAACTCACACGGTCGTAATAGTTAACCGTACGGTCTATGTCTGAGGTGTAAGACGCAAAAATATAAGTACGCGGTTGTCTTTTGGTAATCCATAATGCAGCAAGGCTACCCTTGTAGCGCTCATCGCCAAAACCGTATGCAATATATCCGTTGATGTATGCATCCTTAAACAGCTTTGGTGTAGTGCCTAATGAAAAGCGTACACGACTGCCTTCTATCTGGTTGTAGCTATAAATATTCCAGTATGGGCCAATCTCTAATGGTCCCCAACGCACCACACCCGTTGCCAGTATGCGCATCATATTTTTGAACTTGCGGTAAGAAGGTGTTTGCTCCAGCGTATCGAACATGTTATAGATAGCACGTTCGTTTTTGCTGAGCGTATCGGGGCGCAGCATAGTCCATGTTTCTTCCGTTACATCCTTTGCAGTATCTATCAGTGTCACATCAGGCTTATACTTTGCAACAGCTTTTGCTACACGCGGTGTGTTTACATCTACATTGCTGTAGTAGGTTGTTTTACGTGCAATGAAGCCAGGGGGCTTTATGAAATCTGCAGGGGGTAATATTTTGGCAGTAAGATGCTCCTTGTTGCAAAACCATAAACTATCACCCACAGGTGCAAATTCTTTATAGAACGATGCACCCTTTACCCAGTTTACGTTAGCTTCTTTGGGAATATCAGCTGCTATATAGGCCAATGCAAAAGATGTATCAACTATACGTATGGTGCCTGCAAAACAGTTTTCACCAAGCCTTTCGGGCCTGAAACTCATTTCTATGATGCGATGCCCATGCTGATACAGCGTATCAGTAATCTTGTATTTGTAAAATGTTGGCCCTGCGTTATTCAGTGGGCTTACAAATTTTTTATCGAAGAAGTTGATGAAGTTGTTGTAAGGATTTACATCAAGATTCATGGTACCGAGATACTTTTCAAAACTGCGGTTGTTGACACCGCGTATCTGTGTAGCCTTGATGACTTCTTTTACTTTTTTGGGATTGCGCTGGAAATAGAAATCGGACAATGCTTCTGTAAGGAAGAAAGGAACAAACCGTTCACCGTCGTCTGTAGTATCCTGATTGTTGTATATAAAGCTGAAGTTTCTGAGATACGGAACAGGGATACGTTGAAACATGTCTTTGCTCAGGTTCAGTACATCTATCTCTATCTTATTATATGCTTCGTAGTAGTAGTTTTCTGTTTTGTCGGGGTCGTTACGTTCTTTGTTCCTGATTACGTTTTTGATTAATGTAATGGCAGGGTCTTCACCTGCAAACACTATTACCTCAGTAAGGTTGGTTTTATCGTTTTCAAGTGTTACGTATAGTTGTATGTCTTTTTTTGTGCTGTCTATTATTTTGATGAAAGGTTTATAGCCCAAAGCCACAACAACCAGTGTATCATTTGGTAATGCATCTAACTGAAAATCAAAAACACCATCCAAATTGGCAGGCGCTCCTATAAGCGAATTTTTGAAAGTAATACTTGCAAAGGGTACTGCATCTCCTGTTCTTTTATCTTTAACTACCCCACTGAAGTGGTATTGATTATTGGGAACTGGAACAGTAGTTGCAACAGGTACATCTATGCTGTCAACGGTTTGTGCATGCAAAAGCGAGCCACTTAACATAAGCAGCAGCAGCACTATATATACGTTCGCCTTTTTACACATTCTTTGAAAGGGGCAATCCCGAACCGTCGGCTATATACTCGTCTTTATTAGTTATTTGAATTAGATACTTAAACATCCTCAGGGTTTAAAAGGTTGTTTAAAAAACTATGTAAAAATAACACACCTATGTGGCATTCCCCTTATATTTACAAACTTCAATATGGACTTAAAAGCGTTTAAGAAGAAAGTAGCTAAGAAAAAGGATAAACTAAAAGCCTTTCTTACCAAACTGGATGACATAGTACCTGACGATATGCCAAAACTGGTGGCAGAAGTTGATAAAACCGTTTGGGAAGATGTAGATTGTACTACCTGTGCAAACTGCTGCAAGTCTATGGTGCCTACCTACAGCACCAAAGATATAGCGCGTATATCTGCACACTTCGGCATGACGCCTAAACAGTTCAAAGACAAGTGGTTGGAGAAAGACCCCGAAAACGGCGACTGGATGAACAAACAACGTCCATGCCAGTTTTTGGAAAACAACCTGTGCAGTATTTATGAAATACGTCCTGCAGACTGTGCAGAGTTTCCGCACCACAACAAAAAGCCTTTCGATCTGTACAACGATATGTTTAAAACAAACATAGAGTACTGCCCTGCTACTTTTACGCTCATCAACCGTCTGCGTAAACGTGTAGAGAAAGAATATGAGTGGTAAGCCGCAAAAAGGAACACACCGTAAAGAATTACTGCCGCACAAAACCTGCCTGCAATGCGGGCTCCCCTTTGCATGGCGCAAAAAATGGGCACGCGTGTGGGACGAGGTAAAGTATTGCAGCGACCGATGCCGCAACGAGCACAAAAAAGCACCAAAAGAAACCAAGTAATAGGGCTGCAAGCATACATTCCTTAACTTAGCCCTATGTCTGAAAAGAAACTCTTTTTGCTCGACGCATTCGCGTTGATATTCCGCGCTTATTACGCACTCATCCGCAGTCCGCGCATCACCAGCAAGGGCCGCAATACCAATGCACAGTTTGGCTTCACCACCACACTGCTCGATTTGCTGAATAAAGAAAAGCCTACTCACCTTGCCGTAGTGTTCGATACCAGCGCACCTACAGAAAGACATACAGATTTTGAAGCATACAAAGCCAACCGTCAGGAAACACCTGAAGATATAAGTGCGGCAGTACCTGATATCAAAAAAATCATTCGTGGCTTCAACCTGCCTGTCATGGAGTGTGACGGCTACGAGGCCGATGACGTAATAGGTGCATTGGCACACGAGGCTGCAGAGATGGGCTATACCGTATATATGGTAACACCCGATAAAGACTATGGGCAACTTGTAAAGGACAATGTATTCATCTACAAGCCTGCGTATCAGGGTGGTAGTGTAGAAATACTGGGGCCGAAAGAAGTGTGTGAGAAATGGAACATCAAACGTGTAGACCAGGTAATAGACATACTGGGCCTGATGGGCGATGCGGTGGATAACATTCCCGGCATAGCAGGTGTAGGCGAAAAGACCGCAGCAAAACTACTTGCTGAATACGATACACTTGAAAACGTACTTGCCAATGCAGACAGCATAAAAGGTGCATTGGGCGAAAAAGTGCGTAATGGCAAAGAATCAGCCATCATATCTAAAAAGCTGGCAACGATTATTACAAACGTGCCTGTATCATTTCACGAAGAAGATTTCCGCGTAAAGGACATAGATAAAGAAACACTGAAAGATGTTTTTGCAGAGTTGGAATTTAAAACCCTCGGCAAACGCATACTGGGCGAAGATGTGGTAACAGCTGCTGCCGTAGCGCCTGAGGCAATGGTTACAGATTTGTTTGGCAATCTTGTACCACAAAAAGCTGCACCTGTAAAGGCAGAACCTGTTATTGTAGATGTACCTGAAGAAACAAACATAATTGCAGATAAGAATATAGAAAACACACCGCATACTTATCATCTGGTAGATAACGATACAGCCATACAAGACCTTGTGGCAAAACTGCTGCAACAGAAAGAAGTAGCGTTTGATACTGAGACTACCAATGTAGATGCGAATATTGCAGATATCATTGGTATGAGTTTCTGCTGGGAGAAAGGCACTGCATATTATGTATCGATACCTGATAATGATGCTGCAAAGAAGATACTGGAACAGTTCAAACCTGTATTTGATAAAGAAGATATACTGTGGATAGGACAGAACATTAAGTACGACCTCACGATACTAAAGTGGTATGGACATACTCTGAAAGGGCAGATGTTTGATACCATGCTGGCGCACTATGTGATAGAGCCTGAAGGCAAGCGTGGTATGGATGTGCTTAGCGCCAAGTATCTGGGCTACGAACCAGTATCTATAGAAACACTGATAGGTAAGAAAGGCAAGAATCAGGGCAATATGCGCGATGTACCTGTAGAGCAGGTAAAAGAGTATGCAGCGGAAGATGCAGATGTAACATTCCAACTGAAGCAGACTTTCAACCCGATGCTGGATAAACAGGAAGTACGCAAAGTATTTGAACATGTAGAAAACCCGTTGGTGCCAGTGCTGGTAGATATGGAATACGAAGGTGTGGGTATAGATGTAAACTTCCTGAAAGAATACTCAAAAGAACTGGAGCGCGAAATAAAGATTGCAGAAGAGAGTGTGTACAAACAGGCAGGTATTGTGTTCAACCTGGCATCGCCAAAACAACTGGGCGAGGTACTGTTTGATAAAATGAAGCTGGATGACAAAGCGAAGAAAACAAAAACAGGCCAGTATGCAACAGGTGAAGATGTACTTGCCAAGCTGCGCAATAAGCACCAGATAGTAGATGATATACTTGCTTTCCGCGAACTGAGCAAACTGAAGAGTACGTATGTAGATGCACTACCTACCATGATAAATCCTAAAACAGGACGTGTGCATACCAGCTTCAATCAGGCAGTAGCCGTAACGGGCAGGCTTAGTAGTATAGACCCGAACCTGCAGAACATTCCTATCCGTACAGACAGGGGCAGGGAAATACGCAAAGCATTTACATCTCGTGGAGATGGTTGGACACTACTTTCTGCCGACTATTCGCAGATAGAGCTGCGTATTGTTGCTGCAATCAGCGGAGATGAGAATATGATTAAAGCCTTTGTAGAAAATAAAGACATCCATACCGCAACTGCAGCCAAAGTATATGGTGTGGCTGAAAGTGAAGTGACTGGTGAAATGCGCCGTGCTGCCAAAGCAGTAAACTTTGGTATCATCTATGGTCAGTCTGCATTCGGACTGGCAGAGTCATTGGGCATCAGCCGTACAGAAGCCAAGACGATAATAGATAACTACTTCACAGAGTTCTCTTCTATCAAAAAGTATATGGATGATACCATCAACTTTGCAAGAGAGACGGGCTATGTAGAGACACTAATGGGACGCAAACGCTACCTGCGCGATATTACATCTGCCAACCAAACCGTGCGCGGCTATGCAGAGCGTAACGCCATCAACTCGCCTATACAAGGTACAGCCGCAGAGATGATAAAACTGGCCATGGTGAAAGTGCACCATGAACTGAAGAAGAGTGGACTGAAAACCAAGATGGTACTACAAGTGCACGATGAATTGGTATTTGATGTGCCTGAAGACGAAGTAGCACAGGTAACAGAACTTATTAAGATAAATATGGAGCGTGCTATGGCACTGCCGCATGGCGTACCAATAGTTGCAGAGGCAGGCACAGGTAAAAACTGGCTGGCAGCACACTAAGGTGATGCCGGCTATTTGTTTTTCAGTGGGTGGCGTTGTTCCCACTCGCCTTCCTGCGACTGGCTGTTGTTCTGCAAACGCAGCGTAGCCATACGTATATACCTATTGCGGATAAGCACAAACGTAGATTTGTAAACAGGCCTGCAACCCAGGCGTGCTTTAGCATCCAACGCTGTTCGTCCAAAGATGACTTTGCTTTTCTTGTGTGCAATGCCTTGCTCTATACCACAGAAAAGGATGTTGAAATACAGCATCAGGTCTGCATTGCGTTCGTAATCGAAACCGATATAGAACATATCAAAAGCATCTTCCTTTACCCATGCGCTGAAGAATGCTACAAGCTTTCCGTTTTCACGCATGCCCCATACTTTCAGTTGTTCATGGTTGTGTTTTTTCAGGGTAGGTATAAAGTCTTCACTTATCATACCTATACGCGCAGTCTGCTTTTCGCATACCTGTTTGTATAGCTGGTAGATGGTTTGTTTTTCCGCTTCTACTTCATCAGCACTCATTTCCTGTATCTGCAAACCCGAAACTGCATTGCGCACTTTGCGGAAACGTTGTGCGTATTTATGTTTCAATGCTTTTTCATAATCTGCAAGGCTGTTCCATTCAGGCGATAGCTCCAGCTCCATCATGATATCGTTGCGTAGCAACATATAGTTGGGGGCGTAGTGCTGAAAGTAAGTGACAAGATTATCTGGCAGGTCTTTTACCAATACCGCATATGCACAATTGGTAACCAACTGTTCGTTGATGACATCATTATAAATCCTGAATGCCTCGAAATGAGAGAGGCTATCGTGGTAGTAGTAAGTTTCTACATCGTGACGGAAGAGGTGCCCTGCTACCAACAAGCGTGGCTTTACAATATTGGTAAAAGCACGCCAGCCAATACGCGACATACTACTCAGACTTTCTTCATTCAGATGATGTTGTTGCAACCTTAGTAGTTGAAAATATATAGCTGCTATCGGCTTGTTGCCATCGCTTACCAATACATAAATATAACTGAGGTGTTCCAGTTGCGATTGCTGTGTTGCCTTCAGGTTGCTTCTTTTCAGAAAGTGGCCCTCGGGCAGCAATCTATCCCAGTCTTCGGGCAGTGTAGCACAAGACTGGTGGTACTGATACTGAAATGAATCGCTTTTTTTAGTGCAGTGCCTCAAAATATATCTTTTTCCATCACTATGTGCGGAATGCCTACTTCTGTAAACTCACTGCTGGTAGTATAGTAACCCAGGTTTTTATAAAAACCCTCTGCAAGTGTACGTGCATGTAGTATGATGGATGAATAACCGATTTCTTTGGCATATTGTTCGGCAGCATCTACCAGTTTTTTGCCAATGCCTTTGCCCTGCCATTCTTCATACACGGCCATCTGGCGAAGTTTTATTTTTTCATCATCTGCAATAGGATACAGCATTACACAGCCTATTACTTTACCCTGATGTTCTGCAATGAAAATCGTGTTTAATGCATCTGCGCTCAGGTCTTCGTTTTTGAGCGATAAACCTATAGGTTGGCGCAATATAGCCTCGCGCAGATCATATACCTGTTGGTATATAGCGTCGTTGATGTCAATACGTCTGACGACTATGTCTTCCAAGGGAAAAACTTATTTAGTTAGTTCTAAGTTAGTAACATTATTGCTTTTAACCGTAAAATTCACCACGGTTTCTTCTTCCAATGGCAAATTCGGATTCTTTTTATAACCTGCCTTGTAAGAGCCCGGCAATACTCTCAGCTTTAATGGAGTGCCACTTCCATCTATCTGCAATGTCAGGAATGTTCTGAACTTATCGCCATACGGGTAGTACAGATTTACCTTGCCAAGTGCGGTGTTATTGTCAATAATCAGGTCACCTTCTTCAGGTATTACCAGATTATAGTCAGAACCTATCTCGTGGTAAATGGTTTTATTCCATGGTGGCAAAGTATTTACCTTGATGTTGTATGTGCCGGGTTCATATTCCAGTTCCTTACTTGTTGGTTGTTGCACGGCAGCGCTGGTAGCGTCAAAGCGTTTTGCTACCACAGCAACATAGTCCGTCATCAGGCGTTTTGGGTTGCCATCGTAAGAGAAAATGATAATACCGTTTTTGATAGGTATAGTAATAGATGTATTCTCGTTGGCAGGGGTAGTAAAATCATATATATGCTGACTACCGATGATATTCATGTAATAATAGCCTGCAGGTACTTTTTGTGGTGTTGGAACGCCTGTAGCATTTACAGTGCGTTGAAAGCGCATCACTTCTTTCTTCGTTTTAGGATCCAGCAATGCTATGATAGGTGCAGAGTCGTAGTTCTTTTCACCATCGCTGAAGTATACCTGTAGAGTAGTTTCACCTTTCTTTTCAGGTTCTGTTTTAGGCATTACAATTGCCTTCACTACAGGTGGTGGCGGTGTAGTGGGTTTGGTAGGTTTCATGGCAGATGCAGGTTTTATTGGTGTTGGCTTTGGTGTTACAGGTTTTGGTGGTGGAGTATTTTGTGCAACTACAGGAGGAGGTGTTTCGCTTTTCAGTATAGTTGGTTTGAAAGAAGGAGTGTTTACTGCCGTCAATCCCTTTTCAATGTAATATATTCTGAAAGTTCGGTTGCTATTTACTACACGCATTTGTGCAATATCTGTAACAGGTAACAGTTTTGGTTGAGGTTCGGTATTGTCATTGGTACGGTCTGTCAGGTCTTTAGTAGGCTCTGTTTTAACAACAGGAGGTGTAATAACAGGCGGTGTGGTAATAGCGGGTTGGGGTTTTTCAACAGGTTTTGGTTCTTGTTTGGCAACAATTTCAGGTTCTTTTTCCTGCGTTACTTTAAACTTTGGTATATCTACCTTCAATGCACTTGGTGCATTTACAACAGCCTCTTGCAGCAGCTTCTTGTCTATCTTCTGCATGATAAACATCTGCTGATACGCCTCTACAATCTTACCAACAGAAGGACGAAAATCTTTCTCTGTAACGACAGGCAAAAATGTACCCAAACATTCATAACCCGATTTCAGCGATGGATTATCAACAAGGCTCAGTATATATGGTTTGAATTCTATTTTCTTTTCAAGCAGTTGCTTTACAACGGCACATATATCGCCGCCACAGCTTTCTGCACCATCTGTCACCAGTATCAGGCTATAGGTATTCAGATGCGGGCTTTCAAAGTCCCATTCAGCAGCCTCTTTCAGCGAAAAAGCAATGGGAGATACACCTATGGCATGCAGGTTTTCAAGGCGCATGCCCATTTGTTCAATATTGTCTTTACTGAACATTACTTCCATCTTAGTATCGTAGCAATTGTTTTGCTGAGATGGATACTGGTGGCCATACACACGCAGGGCAAACTCCACGTCCTTATTCACCTTATACATGCTGTCCATCAATGCCAATATGATGCGCGATGCAGTATGAAAACGGTTTTCACCGTTAGCCCATTCGTAGTTCATGCTCGAAGAACCATCGAGCAGGATAAGAATACGGGGTTGTTTTACATTTTTTGTTTGTGCAAACAGTGTACCGCAGTAAAGTAATAAAGCAAAAACCGACAGGCTCTTAAAAAATCGCATCAGGCAAAGAATAATCTATTGGCAAACCTACGCCAAATGCCCGAACAAATACTACCCCCAATGGGGTATGATAATCAGATTTTAACACAGTTGTGTAAAAAACTATAAGTGTTATTCTGTTATCGGTTCATATACAAAATGCGTAACTTTGCATCCATTTCTTTTTATATGTCAGTTTCTACGCAGGTTGTTGAAGATGTAGTAATAAAGTTTGCGGGTGATAGTGGTGACGGTATGCAGCTTACGGGTAGCCAGTTTACCAACAGTACCGCCCTTTTGGGTAATGACCTTTCCACTTTCCCGGATTTTCCGGCAGAGATACGTGCCCCGCAGGGTACAGTACCGGGTGTCAGTGGATATCAGCTACACTTTTCCAGCAACCGTATATATACACCGGGCGATGCATGTGATGTGCTGGTAGCTATGAATGCTGCCGCGTTGAAGGTAAACCTGAAATCGTTGAAGCCGGGTGGCATCATCATTGCCAATACAGATGGCTTTGATTCTAAAAACCTTCGCCTTGCCAACTATCCTGATGGTGTGAATCCGATAGAGGATGGTTCGCTGACCAATTACGAGTTGCATAAAATAGATGTTACCAAACTGACGCGCGAGGCGCTGAAGGATATACAACTGGGTACAAAGGAGAAAGACCGTGCAAAAAACATGTTTGTTCTGGGCTTCCTGTATTGGTTGTACAACAGGGATATGGAAGTGACTATCTCCTTCCTGAAAGAGAAGTTTGGCAAGAAACAGGAAATACTGGATAGCAATATCAAAGCGCTGCAGGCAGGTTACAACTATGGCGATACGGTTGAGGCATTTACTTCTCGCTACAAAGTAGAGAAAGCAAAACTGCCTGCCGGTAAATACCGTAGCATAACAGGCAATACTGCACTGGCTTATGGCCTGATAGCCGCAAGCGACAGATCGGGTTTGCCGATGTTCCTTGGTACATATCCTATTACGCCTGCATCAGATATATTGCACGAGCTTTCCCGTTACAAAAACTTTGGTATCCGCACATTCCAGGCAGAAGATGAGATAGCAGGTATTACATCTGCAATAGGCGCATCGTACGGCGGTAGCCTGGGTGTTACTACAACATCGGGCCCCGGTATGGCACTGAAAACAGAAGCAATGGGCCTTGCAGTGATGCTGGAGATACCATTGCTGATAGTAAACATACAACGTGGCGGCCCTTCTACAGGCTTACCTACCAAAACAGAGCAAAGTGATTTGCTGCAGGCATATTATGGTCGCAATGGCGAATGCCCGATGCCTGTAATCTCTACATCTACACCAAGCGATTGCTTTGATGCAGCCTACGAAGCAGTACGTATAGCGGTGCAACACATGACGCCTGTGATACTACTGAGTGATGGCTACATAGCCAATGGTGCAGAGCCTTGGCGTTTCCCACAGTCGGCAGATTTGCAACCGATAGAGGTGAAATTCAAAACCACACTGGAAGAAGGCGAAGAAAAATTCATGCCATACAAGCGCGATGAAAAACTGGTGCGTCCATGGTCTGTTCCGGGTTCTGCAGGTTTGGAACATCGCATTGGTGGCCTTGAAAAAGAAGACATATCAGGCAATATTTCTTACGACCCAGAAAACCACCAGCACATGGTGAAAACCCGTGAAGCCAAGGTAGAAATGATTGCAGACTATATACCGCTGCAAACACTGGACAGCGGTCCTGAAACAGGCGATGTATTGGTACTGGGTTGGGGTTCTACTTACGGCTCTATCAAGAGTGCAGTAACAGAACTGCAGGCAGCAGGCAAATCTGTAGCACACGCGCATCTGCGCCACATGCGTCCTTTCCCTAAAAATCTGGGAGAGATGCTGCAACGCTACAAGAAAGTATTGATACCGGAAATAAATAACGGACAGCTTATCAAAATCATCCGCGATAAATATCTGGTAGATGCTGTTGGATTCAATAAGATAAAAGGTACGCCTATAACAAGAGCAGAACTGGTAAGTGCCATCGGCGAGCTTTTGTAATAACAAGTAGCAATATATTGAAACAGCCCCGAAACTTCGGGGCTGTTTTTATTTCTTTTTGTATTTGCTAATCAGGTCTGTAACAGAGCTGCGGCGCAGGTACTCGGGGTTCAGCTCTGTAAATACTTTCAATTTTGCCAGCGAACCTTTTAGTCCTTTCTCTAGTTGCAGCATAGCTTCTTTGCTCTTACCAAGTTCCAGCAGCAGTGCTGCGTGGTAGTAGTAGAAGTCTGGCTTATCGCCACAATGTTCGCGTGCTACTTCCAGTTGTGTCAGTCCTTCATCATAGTATCCCGATGCATATAAGCCTTTTATGAGCGCAACCCATGTACTCTTATTACCCGGTTTCAGGCGTACGGCATTCAGGTAGCAAACAAGTGCTTCGCTTTTTGCATCCATTTCCATCAGGCAATTGCCAATGGCCATGCAGTAAGAAGCATTGTCTTTATCCAAATGCAGCGCCACGGAATAAGACTTTACGGCTTTCTCCCATTGTTTTTCGCGTGCGTAGGTTTCACCTATTTTGTAGAAGATGGTATCATCCTCAGGACTCAACTGTGAAGCCTGACGATAGAAGTGGCGAGCACGCTGATAGTTTTTTTGTTTCTCCCAGCAATAGCCCATCGCTTCAAAGATTACATCTTCAGGCTTCGCTATTTCCAGATGCTTTTCCAGTACTTCTATTGCTTTGTCATACCACTTCAGGCGCATAAAAGCATCTGCCATATTGCGGTAGGCAAATTCAAATTTCTCATCTATAGCTACGCAATACTCGTAAGCATCAATCGATTTTTCATACAGCTTCAACCCCTGATATGCAGCACCCAGGTTGAACCACGCAAGTGCATTAAAAGGATCTTCTTCTGTAAGTTGTGCGTGTAGTGTTACGCTCTCTTCAAGACGTTTGGTAAAGTCTGCCCAGAAGCAGATTTTCTGCAACGCTTCTTCATTGCGTTTATCAATTTTGATAACACGTTTCAGTGTATCGAATACGGCATCAAACTCTTCGCATTCGTCATACACATCAGAAAGCTCCAGCAGTATTTCTATTTTATCTCTGCCATTAAACTCTGCCGACTTTTGTTCCAGCCACATAGCAGCCTGGTCGTATTTAAACTGGCCAAGCAATATATCTGAACGCAGCAATGTAGCGTCAAGGTTATTAGGGTCGTTCTCTTCCACTTGGTCAAGCACTTTCAGTGCCTGTCCGTATTTCTGTGCCTGTGTCAGTATCTCTGCACGCAGCAGCATTATAGATGCAGAAAAAGGATAGTATGTACCGGCAATATCACATGCAAGCAGTGCCTGCTCCTCGTTACTGTTCTGGAAGTAAAATTCAATCACCCGCTCAAAATCATCTTCGTCAAGTATGGTAGATGATTCGCCTTTCTTCACCTCTTCGTATCGTTGCAGCAGTTCGTCCAGCGAGTCCATTTCATCATCTAAAAAATCATCATCTTCAAACATAGCAACTGTGTTTATACCAAAGTTAACAAATAATAGTGCCAGTCAACAGTAGGGCGTGTTAAGGCAGTGTAAAAAATACACAGGTTATCAACATACTAAAAAAGCCTCTCCGAAGAGAGGCTTTTGAATTTTTATAAAGAGTTGATAATTACTGTTTTGCAGTTTGGAGATACAGGTAGCTGGTACCGGATTCTGCAGATTTTTCGATAGTGAATGGCCTTGTACCATATACTGTCTGAGAGCGAATAATATCCCAGCCTTTACCCATGAAGAAATAATCGCCCACTTTCAGGCTTGTAAAAATTGCCATCGGTACACCATCAACGTGTATTACAAGACTGGAGTCATCATACTTATTATCAAATGGCGTAACAGATGCATTGTATTTGACATAAACCCAACCACTGTCAACATTCAGGCCGCTGTTTTGCATTACTACACGCATAGTAGCCAAACCACCTTTACCGGCAACATATACAGGTGCGGGTGTAGTTGATTCTGTCTTATCCTTGCAAGCGAATAAAGTCAGCACGAGGGCTGAAGAAAGTAACGCTTTACCGATCCAAGCTGATTTCATGTACTAAAATGAGATTTTAACGAAAGTTGAAGATACAAAAACAGATTTTAAAATTGCTACTGTCGGGCTTATTAAATTATTTAATGTTTACCTCTACAGGTATATTGCCCTTGCTTTCGTTCCAAAGCCTGTCCAGCGCGGTAACAACATAAGTACATTTTTTATACTTATTGGCGTTTACGTCCAGATATTCCTTTTCGTTGAGTACAGATATTATCTTTTCTGCATTATTTGTATTTACGGGCTCCCCGTTCACAAATCGGTACACCGCATACCGTACTTTTTCCTTGCCGGGTTCTGTCCATTGTAGTAAAGTACCCTCGTTTGATGGTACTGCCTTTACCATAGGAGCTGCAGGTGCGCTTGTGTCCAACCACTTCATTACCGGCGGAAAGGCATAATACCTGTTGTGGCTGATAACACTATCTTTTATGGGTACTGTCAGCTTATCGAAGATGGAGGCGCTGTAGAATACATGGCTTGGATTCTGTGCCATACGCCTGATGTCCTGCATTTGCCATATCAGTTCACGAGTGCCTACCCAAGGGCCTTTGCCTGCACCTACCATGCGATATACGCCAAGACCATAATATATATGCCTTCCGTAACTATGTGCTTCCCACCAAGGTAGCAGCACATCAAATGCGGCAGCACGGTGATAATGCTCCCAGTATAGTTGCGGCAGTACATAGTCTACCCAGCCTTTGCGCATCCATTGCAGCACATCGGCATACAGGTCGTCATAGCATGTTTGTCCGCCGCGGGTTGGCGAGCCTTCAGGGTCTTTAGAAGCATTGCGCCATACGCCAAAGGGGCTGATGCCGAATTTTACATAAGGCTTTGCCTGTTTGATGTTGGTATTAAGTACCGATACAAAGAGGTTTACATTATTCCTACGCCAGTCATCTTTGCTCATACCACTGCCAAAACGGCTGTAGGAGCGGCTGTCGCCAAATTCCTGCCCGGCTATGCGGTATGGGTAAAAATAGTCGTCAAGGTGTATGGCATCTATGTCATAACGCTTCACCACATCCATAATAACAGATGTAACATATTCCCGTGCCTCCGGTACGCCAGGGTCTATATAAGATTTTCCACCATAGCTTATTATCCAGTCAGGATGCCTGAAGGTAATGTGTGTAGAAGGGTTGGGGTTCTTTTTACTGTCTGTCAGTGCCCGGAAAGGATTGAACCATGCATGAAATTCCATATTACGTTTATGCGCTTCTTCTATCATGAATTTCAGCGGGTCGTAGTATGGAAAAGGTGGCTGTCCCTGCCTGCCAGTCAGGTATCGGCTCCACGGCTCTTCATTACTGGGGTAGAAAGCGTCTGATGCAGGGCGAACCTGCACTATAACGGCATTGCAGCCCAGTTTCTCCAGCTCATTCAGCCTGTATATAAACTCTTGTTGTTGTTGGGCAGAAGGCAGTCCCGGTTTTGAAGGCCAGTCTATATTAGAAACGGTAGCTATCCACGCAGCCCTGAATTCTCTCTTGGGCGACTGTGCCATGGATGAATATGTAAATAACAAAGCTGCTAACAGCAAGCCATGATATATCCTCATTGTATATATTGTAACGGATGCGCAGATTGGTAAAATACAAATATATATTTTGTATCTCGTAAGATGATTATAAAAATGGCTGACCATCAACATGGCCAGCCATTATATTGTAGTACCCGAGGGTATTATTCTTCTGTTTTCTTTTTAGCCGCTTTTTTCTTTGGCTTTTCCTCGCCTTCAGCAGTTGGTTCTGCTGCTTTCTTAGCACGAGATTTTTTAGCAGGTTTTTCTTCTGCAACTTCTTCTACTACAGCAACAGTTTCAGCAGCAGGTGCAGTTTCCTCTTCAGCAGGTGCATTCAGGTATTCAAAATTCAACAGATCGTTTGCTTTCAGAATTTCAAACCATTTCAGCATTTTCTTCATGTCGCTCACATACACACGTTCTTCATCAAACTCAGGGAAGATGCTTTTGAAATAACCCTTGATGCTATTGTTATCTGCAGACTTTGCATCTATAGGTTTAATGCTGTTCTCCTGGTCTTTCATTTTCTGAAAAACCTCGTGCAGGCGCACGTTATCGCCTGTTGTATATACCTCAATGCTTTCCAGCGGGGTAACATTGTGCAGACGTGCAGAAATGAATTTCGTGCTCTTATCTGCCAGGTTGCGTACTATAGCGCCATCGCTTTTAGTAGCAATCAAATGAAACAAACCGCCGATACCGGTTACTGCAACTATTTCTCTGTAGTCCATAATTTATTAATAGAAAGGGGGGCAAAAATAAGGTTTTACACCAGTATTTGCCCCCTTTTATTTAAAAATATTATCTATCAGGTCAGATGATGATTATTTTATGAGTGTAATATTTCCTTTAAACTCAACTTCTTTCGTGCCACCATTACCGCAAATACCCTTGATATAGTAGTTGAAGGTACCGAGGTCTTGCATCTGTCCGTTGAATTTACCATCCCATCCTTCATTTAGCATATTCGTTTCGAAAACCTTCTGCCCGAAGCGGTTGAATATGGTGAATTTCTCCAAAGTGAAATCGCCTTTGAAAAGGATTTTTGCCTTGTCATTCATGCCGTCCCCGTTTGGTGTAAATGCATCAGGTATGAATACTTTACAGCAATTGTCATAAGCTACTACAGCAGATGCAGAGTCGGCACAACTGTTAGAGTCAACAACTCTTACTTTGTAAGGGCCGTTTGCAATACCTGCCAATTCCGGTTTGTTGCCCGCATTTGCCATACTCCACAAATAGTTGTAAGGTTTGGTACCACCAGTTACGTCTGCTTTTACAAGGCCATCATTATCATAGCCTTCACAGTCATTAGGCATTACAGTCAGCTTGGTAACCAGTTTGTCAGGTTGTTCAACCTTTACAGTAGTATCCTTAAAGCAATTCTTATCATCAATAATGCGGATTTTGTAAGATGCTGCAATAAGGTCGTAGAATGCGCTGACAGTAACTGGGGGCCTGTTTTCCAATTGGTACATCAATGGCGGAATACCGCCGCTTACTTTCATCAGAATTTTACCATCACTCAGCCCGTTACACGTTACTTTAAAGATGTCAAGGGTATCTATATTGATGGCAGGATAACCTGTCATTACAATATTCGTATCTGCAACACAATTATTGCCATCCGTTACAGTGAAGGTGTAGCTACCTGCTTTCAAACCACTAATGGTACCTGTATTGGATTGTGAACCATTGCTGGCGCTAAACTTGTAAGGTGTAACACCACCTGCCGCAGTCATTGTAATGCTGCCATCAGGGTAGCCTTCGCAGGTAGGTGGTGTTATTGACGTAACATTCAATAACAGCTTAGGTGGTTCTTTGATTGTTATGGTAGAATCCAGATAACAATTGTTTGCATCTTTGATGCGTACGATATGATAACCTGCATTGAAACCAGTTTCTATAGGGTTTGTATCATATGGAGAGTTATCAGACGCATATAGCAGAGGTGGTACACCACCAATGCCTGTTAATACGGCGCTGCCTGTAGTGTCTCCGTGGCATAACACATCATTTATAACAACATTCTGAAATGCTATTCTGTCTGGTTGTGTGATGGTAATAGTTGTGTCTTTAATACATCCGTTGGCATCTTTGATGTGGAATGTATATGTACCTGCTTTTAGTGTAGTGAAGTTGCCACTGGCGCCATACGCTCCTGCATCTACTGCGTAGCTATATGGTGTAGTACCACCAAATGCAAACAGGCTTACACCACCGTTATTAAAGCCATAGCACCTTGGCGAGGTAACAGACGATACAAATACCTGCAACACTGTAGGCTCAGTAACGGGTAGTGTGGTGTCTTTTTTACAACCCAGATTATCTTTTATGCTGATAGCATAGCTACCAACAGGAAGTTTATTGAATGTTGGTGATGCGCCATAAGGATTTGTATTGATAGCGTATGTAAATGGACTTTTACCACTTGTAGTATTTACTGTAATAACACCTGTGCTATCTCCAAAGCACTTCACATTGTTAATTACGTAATTGGCATTAACAACAGTAGAATCTATAATAGTAATGGTTGTATCTTTTATACAAAGTCTTGTATCTCTGATGCGGAATGTATAAGTACCTGCTGCCAGTGGCGAGAATGTATTTGACGAAGTGAAAGTACCTGCACCTACTGCATATAAGTAACCAGGCACACCACCTGTGGCAGTTACGATTACTCGCCCATCATTCAGCGGAAAGCATGTAGATTGTTTTACCTGTAGTGTAGGAATGATTTTCGTAGGTTGCCCCATTGTTACAACACTATCTACCTGGCAGTTATTAGCATCTTTCAGGTGCAGTGTATATGTGCCTGCAGCCAATCCGCTAAATGTTGGTGAGCTTACATAGGCGCTTGTATTGATGGCATATGTATAGGCTGTGGTACCACCTGTACCTGTTATTGTAATAAAGCCATTCACATCGCCATTACAAACAG
This sequence comes from Chitinophagales bacterium, assembly GCA_017303395.1. Classification (GTDB taxonomy): domain Bacteria; phylum Bacteroidota; class Bacteroidia; order Chitinophagales; family Chitinophagaceae; genus Polluticoccus. The sequence goes on along the minus strand of JAFLBN010000004.1, from coordinate 224,539 downwards.
GCTCTGTTATCTGAATGTTGCTGTATGCAAGTACTGCAGGTTGTGTTACGGTTATGGTTGTGTCTTTAAGACAACCGTTAAAATCTTTAATCCGCAGTGTATAGCTGCCTGCAACCAAGCCAGAGAATGTATTGGTACTGCTGAATGAACCGCTACCTATTGCGTATTCATATGGAGAAACGCCACCTGTTGCAGTGATAGTCACCGCACCATTGCTTAAACCAAAACAAGTGACATTGGCAATACTGGATGTACTGGTTATTCTGTTAGGTTGTGTTATTGTAATTGCAGTATCCAGATAACAACTATCAACGTCTTTTATCCTGAAATTGTGTGTACCTGCAGGCAATGGACTGAATGTACCAGATGTGCCGAACACACCTGCAGCACCAATTCTATACACATATGGTGATGTACCACTATTGCCTGCTAGTGTTATAGCACCTGTAGTATCTCCGTTGCAGAGTACATTGGTAACAGTTGCTGTGGCATGTATGCTGATAGAATCAATTAGCTGATAGGTAGAGTCCTTTGTACAATTATTGGCATCTTTTACATGTATTACATACGTACCCGAAAACAGGCCAGAGAATGTATTGGTGCTGCTGAATGAACCACTGCCTAATGCATACTGATATGCCGGTGTACCATTTGCTGCTGTAACAGTGATAGCACCACTGCTGTAGAAATTACACTTTGGTTTGGATGGTACAATACTCAATGTTATTTGAGCAGGATCCAGAAGCTGTACAGTAGTGTCTTTTATGCAATCATATGCATCCTTTACATGCAGTGTGTAGCTGCCTGCACTAAGGCCGGTAAATACGTTGGTGCTGCTGTAAGTACCAGTGCCCAATGCATAGGTAAATGGAGATACACCACCACTGGCATTCAATGTTATACTACCATTATTGCCCCCATAGCAGGTTGGTTTCACCATATTTACTATCGGATATATAACAGGTGGTTGATTGAGTGTGATGGTAGTGTCTTTGAAACAGTTGTTGCTGTTGGTAACACGTATAGTATATGTACCGGGATCTAGGCTATCCAGTTGTGTACCGGTAACACCTGTAAATGTGTGTATAGTGGTAGTGCCCTGACGTATAGTTATGGTCCACGGAGAAGGTGTGCCAGATGGTGTTACATTGAAACGTGCTTTCTTACTACATGTAGCGGCAGAAATAAGCGAAAATGAAACACCCGGATCTGGAAGAACAATAATAGTATATGCTATAGTTTGTGTACTGGAAAGCGGGCAACCGTCATCTTTGTAGTTGATGAACATATTGTAAGTACCAGGTGTGGCAGCAGAGAGGTTCCATGCAAAAGAACCCGTAGGTGATGTACTGCCATTGTTGGTAACATTAAATACTGCACCTGAAGGCACGCCGCTTGCAGTCATCGTGATACCATCGCCTTCAGCATCGGTTGGGTTGATGTTGAAGGCGATATTGCCTGCAGACTTACAAACAGTGATTATTTTTCCTGCACCGGTTATAGTACCTGCAGAATTGTTACTGATATTCCCGGTAGGTGGGTTATTGTTACAATTATTAAGTACCACAAAAGTCATTTCGCGCATGCTGGTGCCAACCAATGTGCTACCTCTGTACTCATCTACCCTGAATACAACCAGTGAACGCTGCACAAGGTTGGGTGTAAAAGAAAGCTGACCTGTGGTACTGCTGAAACTGAAAGAACCGGTTGAAACAGCCAATGGTGCAGTAGCAGTATAACCGGTAATGTATGTAACAGTACCGCTGGTACCTGTTATGCCCGGAACCAGATTGTAAGACAGCAAATCGCCATTGGCATCTACTGCACCGGGGTTGTTATTGGCGGGCACATTAATACAGAAAAATGGTGTGGGAATAGTTGTATAGATAGGAGAAGAGTTAGTTCCGAGTGTATTATCCAGTGTAGCTTCCAAACCCATAATAGAACCACCGCCTGTACCACTGATATTGGTAATAGATGTACTACGTCCTGCAGATGTAGCACCCATTGCACCTGTAAAAACAAACTTCCATGCGTTGGATGTACCTGATACGGTAAAGTCTCTTTGATATACAAATTTCTTAACCCCGGGTATCGTACCTGTACTGCTTACGCAATTGGTATTGCTAAGCTGAGCAGAACATACAGGTGTTACTTCTACACCGGCAGTTGGTGCTTGTAATATCAGATTTTGGGTTGATATAAGTGAAGTTCCGTTATACAATTGTACAGTAGGCGTACTGCTGCTGAGGCTGCTGAATGCACTACCACTACAGTCGCCATAGACTACAAGCGTTACGGTGTAGGTATTGCCACTAACGTATGTATAGTAAAAGTCTGCGCCATATATATGCGTAGCTTTAGCACTGATACTGAATACTAATGCTAATAACAGCAATAGCAGATTACGGCACTTAGATAGAATTGATGTCATAAGTATTCAAAAGCATGTTTTGTCATACCGGTACAAACCGATACTAATTTTTTATGCAAGGGGGTAAGCAACTCTCAGATAACAGGTAATAAAAATAGACACAATCTGTTATACAAAGTGTTGGGCTATATATGCTTACAAATTATGGCATTTTTGTGACATGCTATTATTTGTAATGTAATTTTTTAAAATAACCATGTAAAAATATGGCACCACAAAATCACCATTATTTATCAGCAGACAGAGATGGAATATTAACGGATGAACTGACTAATATGTTAGTATAAGCGTTTTTTCTCTTTCAGGGTTTTTATCATTTGGTTAAACTCTTCGGAAGCTTTCAGTAAATAAACGGCTGAGCCGAATAGAATTAAGATGATACCACTCCTTACAAAAGTATCTGCAAACGGATTTTGTATATGCGGAATAAGATAACCAGCCAACGTTGCAGGTATTGCAGCTAATATTATTATTGGGCTCTTCCCGGTGAAGGGCTGGTGCTTCATCTTTAACCATATAAATAAAAATTTGCCTATGTTGAAACTGGCAAAAGCAATGGTATTGGCCCAAGCGGCGCCATAAATACCATAGCGTGGTATCAGTATGTAATTGAATATCACCGTGAGGGCTAATAAAACAAGCGTGATAAAGAAATTGAATTTGTAATATTTCGATACTGATAATAGTTCTGTATTCAACCCGGTAGCACTGTCTACAAACCTACCCAGTAAAACTATTGGCACTATCAGGTACATAGGTGCATAAGATGGGTCAAACAGCTTCACGGCATTATGCATATTGCATAGTATCAAAATGGCCATACCGCAGATAGTAATAAGCACCGTAGAAGCCGATTTTTTAAATAATGCATCCAATTTCTTTTCATCACCTTCTTCACTGGCATGAGTAAAAGTTGGTATGATACTTACAGCTATAGCCCTGATGGGTATCTGAAATACAGAAATGATATACATGGCGACCGAGTAAACAGCTACCGATACAAAGCCTGTTTTATCTAATATACCCAACATCAACTGGTCTATGTAATACATAGCAGTGATGGTAACATTCATGAACAAATGGAAAATGGAAAAGCTGGCGATTTCCCGTATTTCATTTTTAGGAAATATTTTCCAGTTAATTGAAAACCCGAAATCTTCCTGTTTGCTGCCTATATATAAATAAGCTGCTATCGGTACCAGGTGTATAAGTACACTGAGTATTATAAACCAATCAAAGTTGATGATGTTTACTGCAAAAAGCACCACCAGTAGTATATTACTGATGCGCAATATTATCTCTTTTACAAAATTGGAAAGCGCCACTTTCATGTGTGCCAGCAGGTAATATTCCAACAGGGTCATCACTGTCCATAGCAGTGTATATATTGGCAGCCAGTAGAAGAATTTTTCGAGGTATGGCTGGTCCTGAACTGTATATAGTGATATGTAACCGTTTTTGCAGGCAATATATATGAGCGATGCCAGAGCAGTGACGATAACAGGTATTATCATGCTGAATGTAAAAAGCACTTTTCTGCGGTCATCGGCCGCAGGGTACCTGTTCATATATATATGCAGCGAACTGTGCATACCCACTAGTGTAAACTGAGATGCCAGCAATGCATGTGTAAGAATGGTTTTAGAAAACCCGTAGCCCTGACCCGGAATATATTTGGTAGACAGATAAATGGTGAGTGCACCCAGAATGGCACCCGCAAATGTGATGGTCGTGGTTTTTACCGACTGACGTAGTACAATTCCCATTTATCTGATACGATATTTAAACAGCCTCATTACCAGCACTTTTATGTAATAACGCAGCTTTTCCTTGGTAGTGTATATGAACTGTAAGGCGTAAAAGTAAAGAGAATTTCCGCGTTGCAGGCGAATCACCTCTAAATCGTGTGTTAAAGTAATATTCAACAACTTCAGCTGTTTAGCCGGTTCTGTACTGGCATTTGCAATATGTATGACGGTAGTATCTGCCACAAAGTAATTACTGTAGCCTGCCTGTAAGGCTTGCTGGCACCATAGCATATCCTCGCCATACATAAAGAAGCGTTCATCCAGTTTGCCTTCGGGTAGGTGTTGCAGTAACGATTTGCGAAACATCATAAATGCCCCCGATACCCAATCACATACGGTATTGAAATCTCCATGAAAGTATTGGTTCAACATCAGCTTTGCTCTTTTCTCATAAGGCATCAGTTTCAGTAAAGGGCGCGCAAGGTCCAGCAGCTCGTTGCGTATGCTGCGGAAAGCACGGGCATTATGCTGGTATTTACCATCTGCATACACCAGCCTGCATGTCAGGAAACCTGTACCAGTCCGATCTTCCAATACTTTCGCACAAATGCTGATGCTGTCTTCGGTAAGTATCGTATCAGAATTAAGTAGCAGCATCACATCACCTTTCGCATGGGCAATACCCAGATTATTGCCACAGGCAAAACCATTATTTTCAGGATTTTTTACCAGCCTGATGCCGGGAAACTTTGATACAAAAAGGTCCGGGTTGTCTTTGGGGGATGCATTATCTACAAGTACTATCTCATAATCTACCCCTTTGGTATGCTTTAAAACACTCTCAATACAATCGCATGTTACATCGAATGTATTATAGTTAACTATGATTATCGAAACCAGCATAAGCTTAGTTTGCAACCTTTAAGTTGTTCCTGTTAAGTAGATATGATATGGCCATCAATGGTTTGGAGAAATACCCGATACGTAGTAGTTTGTTACTGAAGGGCTGCTGATGATGTATAATCTTTTTTAGAAATGCCGGAACTTCATATGTCATTTTATAACGCTCAAACTCCGCCAAGTTTTTAATATTCAGATTGCGAACCATGCGCCAGAATGCATCATATACCATAATATCATTCATGAAACTCAACCCATGTTTTTGCAGAATATACAGCGCCTCCGGTATTACTACAGATGGGTTGTCGAAACAGAAATTGGTAACCTGCGTATCGTTATAACTCATATTTATAAGCGGCATAGCTATATATGCAGCCTTGCCCATATTGAATGCGGTTATATAGTACTCAAGGTCTACATACCATTTCATCTGCGCATCATAGTATTCTTTAATAGAGTTGTGTATCATCAGCACACTTGGCGGGCCAATGATATTGTCTCCTATTAGCAGGTATGGGTTATTACGTACTTTATCAAAAGCAGCCTGCGTTACTGTTTTGTTTACATAGGTGTTCGTCTCTTCGTAGTATGCATTGTAGCCCGAAAATATAAACTTACAGTCGCTGGTTGTGGCATCCATATACTGCTGCAGGCTGTTTTCATCTGCAAACCAGTCATCATCGTGAATAAGCTTTACCCATTCACCCGATGCTTTATTCATGCCGGCCATCCAATTTCTTGGCGTGCCCAATGCAGGTGTGTTTTTATAATATAAGATGGGTAATGTATCTGTGTAAGACTGAACGAGATTGTACACACTGTCATCATCACTATCGTCAGAGACGATTACTTCATAATTTTTGTAAGTTTGATTTGCAATACTATTCAATAACCGCTTCAAAAAATGAACTCTTTTGTAGGCGGGAATACATATTGAAACTTTTACACTCATCTCGGTAATATAACGGATAAATGTACAAACAAATAATAAATAAACTGCTTAAGGCAAAAGCGCACAACTCAAAATACAGGAGTGTCGGGCTTACGTCTTTTAAAATCGCCTATCTGAAAAACACCAAAAACAAACTTAGAAGCTATTCGCTGTTCAATAATAATCTGAGTTTCATAAACGGATACGATTTATACCATAGCCTTGAAGAGATATTTGTAGAAGAGGTATATAAAATAAACTTACCTGCATCTCCCGTCATTATAGATTGCGGTGCTAATATCGGGCTAAGCGTTTTATATTTTAAAAGAAACCACCCCGGGGCAAAAATCATTGCTTTTGAACCAGATACCGATAACTATACACTGATAAAAAACAATATTGAAACGTATAAGCTGGATAATGTAGACCTTAGAAAAGAAGCCGTATGGATAGATGAAGTCACTTTAAATTTCCAGAGTATGAATAGCCTTGGCAGTATGATAACTGATGAAAAAGGAAATGATACGTATGAGGTAAAGGGCATCAGGTTAAAAAATCTGCTGAGCGAAAAAGTAGACCTCTTAAAAATGGATATTGAAGGGGCGGAGTATCAGGTGTTATTAGACATACAAGACAAGCTGGCAAATGTAAATAACATGTTTATAGAGTATCATGGCACATTTGATGATGAACACAAATTGCTGGAGATATTAAATATTGTACAGGCTGCGGGTATGAAGTTTTATATGAAAGAAGCTATGGAAATATATAAAACACCCTTCTACAGAACGCCTACTGGGCATCCGTTCGATATACAGTTAAACATATTTTGTTTCAGGTAACTTCATAAAAATGACAGAGCGTAGTATTAAAGGAAATAGCCGTGTTCAGGACTATTTATTCAATGCCTGGATACTGATACCGGTATTGGTATATTTCAATCTGATAAACACGTATGCGCAAAACATACCTATGAAGGATGACTATGACGCAATACTCGGCTTCCTCAACAAGTTTCGTGATGCAGGCTTTTCCGAAAAAATTCATTTGTTGTTTTTGCAGCACAACGAGCATCGTATATTCGCATCAAAGCTGGTGTATGCAATATATTATATGATTACCGGGGCTGCCAATTTTAAATCTTTTGTACTGATAGCCAATTTGCAATTAGCAGCAGCTTTTCTTGTGTTTACATATATCATTAAACAACTTGGCATAAAATACTGGAATGTTGTAGCCCTGATAGCTGGTTTCTGCATCATGGACCATAGCAGTTATGAAAATGGTATTATGGCAATGGCAGGTATGCAAAACTTTGGGGTTGTAGCGCTGTTTATGCTCACATTATACTTCTATTCAAAAGATACAAAGCAGTCATTGATTTTTGGTGGCATATTTCAGTTCCTGACAATATATGCCAGTGGTAATGGTATGATAGCAGCATTTTTCATCATGCTATATTGTCTGTTGTGTGGCAATAAGATGCAAAAAATAACCAGTATCGCTATACTTCTTGTATTTGCTCCACTCTATTTTGTAGGTTATTCGCAACCGGCTAGGGCTGCCGGCAATACTTTTGATTTAGGTACAACTATCAACTTCTTTTTGGGTATGATAGGCTCTCACTTCGCATTTGGCGAAACTACCAATACAGAGAATGCAAACGTAGTGGGCGCTTTCTTCCTGATACTCATATTGGCATTATTTCCATATAGCAAAACGATGTTCAAGGATAAAAAGCTGATGTTGTTACTAACAGTACTGGCATTTGTAGGAGCTTCTATGGCTACAACTTCTATTTTCAGGGCCAATCTGGGTACCGAAGTTTTCTATGCCAGTCGCTACCTTGTATACTCTCATTTCTTTATAGCTATAGCACTTGTAGTAGTTGCCTATAGGTTCAGGGAAAAGCAAACCATCTTCTGGCCTGCCATTGGCATATTTGCGCTGATAGTGCTCAGCGCATATAGAAATAACTATACATATGGAGAGTTGGGTTATGAGCGTGAAAGCCAACGTATGATAAATATGCCTTATTACTATCCCGGCCCACCCGAGAAAGCACAACAAATTGCTGATGAAGCCTGTAAAAATGGAATCTATTGCTTACAGGATGAGAAATAACGGATTATATATTAACTAATTGTTGTTTTAAGGGGTGCCAATAGGTACCCCTTTCATATTTATAAAATATGAACAATATAGTTTCTGTGATATGAAGCTGGGGTGTTTCTGCAGCCCAAATAATAATAATAATAGCACGGTTTTTCCCTTGCAAATTCGCACCATAACTATAACTTTGCTACCTCTGTTCAGAACGCTCGAAGTTTAGTTGTAATATGAATTTTCTACTATTGGCAGCAAACCAGCAAACGCCCTTCAGCTACCTACCGGTGGCTATCCAATTATTGGTGGGTATAGGCTTTGTGGTATTAACGATAGGTGCTTCGCAAATGCTAGGCCCTAAACGCAGAACCAAAGACAAGCTCATCAACTTCGAGAGCGGTATCCCCTCTGTTGGTAACGCACGCCAGCCAATGGCCATCAAATACTTCCTCGTAGCCATCCTTTTCGTGTTGTTCGATGTGGAAGTAATATTCTTTTATCCCTACGCTGTAAACTTCAGAGATCTGGGCCAGGAAGGTTTTCTGGCTGTTATAATGTTTGTGGCTTTCTTCCTTTGCGGGTTTATATACATAGTGAAGAAAGGTGCGCTTGACTGGGAAGATTAAAACATGCTTTAACTATTATGGGTTTGTAATTGTTATTACAAATCATAGCTAAACAGAATTAACAGATTATGGGACGTCCCGTACAGTACAATACTAATATGAAGCTGTCCCCGATACCGGAAGGCTATTCGGGAGAAGGGTTTATGGCTACATCTTTTGATAAGGTGGTAGGCCTTGCACGTAAAAATTCACTGTGGCCTTTACCATTCGCAACATCTTGCTGCGGTATCGAGTTCATGGCTACCATGGGTGCCAACTACGATCTGGCTCGTTTCGGGTCAGAGCGTATGGGCTTTACACCTCGTCAGTGCGACGTGTTGCTGGTCGCAGGTACTATTGCCAAAAAAATGGCACCGGTACTGCGCCAGGTGTATCTGCAAATGGCAGAGCCACGTTGGGTTATTGCCATAGGTGCATGTGCGTCCAGCGGTGGTATATTCGATTCTTATCCTGTATTGCAGGGTATAGATCAGGTAATACCGGTAGATGTGTATGTAGCAGGCTGCCCGCCGCGCCCTGAAGCTATACTGGATGGTATACTGAAACTGCAGGACCTTGTACACAACGAAAGCCTGCGCCGCCGCAATAGCCCGCAGTACAAGGAGCTGATGGAAAGCTACGCGATACAGTAGTCATGCAAAAAGCAACTGCTTTTTGACCTTTAATTTTTGATTTTGAATATGGCATTGACCAACGAAATATTAAAACAAAAGCTTTCAGACAAATTCGGTGAGCAGCTTACCGAATGGGATGAGCAATATGGCCTGCTGACATTAAGGATGCCTGCCGAAGCTAACCTGAAAGTAATACAGCATTTGTACGATGCAGAAGGCTTTCAGTTTCTGACAGACCTGACAGCGGTACATTATCCTGAAAGAACAGGCGAAGAACTGTGTGTGGTGTATCACCTGCACAATCTGGTAGAAAACATCCGCCTGCGCCTGAAGGTATATGTACCTGTTGAAAAGCCTGATGTGTACACGGCAACAAAAATATTCTCAGGGGCAAACTGGATGGAGCGCGAGACTTACGATAACCTTGGTATCAACTTCGTAGGACATCCGAACCTGACAAGAATACTGAATGTGGACGAAATGGATTACTTCCCGCTGCGTAAAGAATACCAGATGGAAGACCCTACTCGCCTCGATAAAGATGACGAAATGTTTGGCCGCGGTGGCAGCATATAATATTTGAACTAACTAATTGACTTAAGACTAATGTCTGAGCAAACACAACATCATATACAACTGGCAGAAGAGTCACTGGCGAAGCAGAGTACTACGCTGAACCTGGGGCCTACGCACCCTGCCACACACGGTGTGTTCCAGAACATCATGGAGATTGATGGTGAGAGGGTACTGAGTACAGAACCTACCATCGGTTACATCCACCGTGCGTTCGAGAAAATTGCGGAGCGTCGTCCTTACTATCAGGTAACGCCGCTTACAGACAGGTTGAACTATTGTAGCGCGCCTATCAACAACATGGGCTGGCACATGACTATAGAAAAACTGCTGGGCATCAAAACGCCTAAGCGTGTTGACTATATGCGTGTCATCATCATGGAGCTGGCGCGTATTGCCGATCACCTGATATGCAACTCGGTTGTAGCGGTAGATACTGGTGCGCTTACAGGTTTCACCTACGTGTTCCAATGGCGCGAACTGATATATGAAATATATGAAGAAGTGTGCGGTAGCCGCCTTACTACAAACATAGGCCGTGTGGGTGGTTTCGAAAGAAACTTCACACAGGTAGCATGGGAGAAGATCAACAAATTCATGGAAGGCTTCCCGAAAGTGATGCGTGAATTTGAAGCCCTGCTGAATCGCAACCGCATCTTTATGGAGCGTTGCATCGGCGCTGGTCCTATCAGTGCAGAGCGTGCACTCAACTACAGCTTCACAGGTCCAAACCTGCGTGCTGCGGGTGTAGACTACGACGTTCGTGTTGCACAACCATATTCATCTTATGAAGACTTTGATTTTAAAATACCAGTAGGTACTACCGGCGACGTTTACGACCGTTATATGGTGCGCAACGACGAAATCTGGGAAAGCTACAAGATTATAGAACAGGCACTGGCAAAAATTGCCAAGCTTGAACAGGAAGACCCGACGCAGAAAGATGTTTTCTACGCACCGGAATCTGACCATTATCACCTGCCTCCAAAAGAGGATGTGTACACGAAGATGGAAGCTCTGATTTTCCACTTCAAAATGGTGATGGGTGAGATCGATGTACTACCGGGCGAAGTTTATCATGGTGTAGAAGGTGCAAATGGCGAGGTAGGTTATTACCTGATAAGCGATGGCGGACGTACTCCGTATCGTCTGCACTTCCGCAGGCCTTGCTTCATTTACTATCAGGCATATCCTGAAATAGTAAGTGGTGGTTTATTGAGTGATGCGATTATTACATTAAGTAGCCTCAATGTAATTGCGGGCGAACTTGATGCGTAAAACAGTTAAGAGAAATGAAATTTTCGGCAGAAAAACTGAATAAAGTAAAAGAAATCATTGCACGCTATCCGGAAGGAAAGCAGAAGAGTGCGTTGATACCTGTTCTGCATATGGCACAGGAAGAAAATGGCGGCTGGCTTAGTACAGAAGCTATGGATCATGTGGCAGAATTGCTGAGCATACTTCCTATTGAAGTATATGAGGTTGCTACTTTCTACACGATGTTCAACCTGAAACCGGTTGGCAAATACGTATTTGAAGTATGCCGCACAGGCCCTTGTATGCTGAATGGCAGTGATAATATTATAGAGTACATCAAAGAAAAACTGAGCATCAGAGAAGGTGAAACCACACCTGATGGCATGTTTACTTTGAAGCCTGCTGAATGTCTGGGTGCTTGTGGTTATGCACCAATGATGCAGCTTGGCAAACACTACCGCGAACACCTGACGAAAGAAAAGGTAGATGCGATAATAGATGAGTGCAGAAGAAACGCTGCAAACAATAACTGATATGCGTAGCCTTGTTACCATATCATTGCTCTTTATATATAGTACTGTTTTTGCACAGGATGAAAAAAGCCTGAAGGTCGCGGCTACTGCATTTCACCATGCACTGGTAGAACAAGATACCGCAGCACTGAAAGGTATGCTGAGCAACAAACTGGTGTACGGACACTCTAACGGGTGGAAGGAAACCAAACAGGAAATGATAAACAACCTGTACAACGGCACGATTGATTATTTGAAAATCACATCGACTAACGAACAGGTAACCATAGACGGAAATACGGGATGTATACGTGCAACGCTGGAGATAGATGTGATAATGGAAGGTAAAACCCTGCCATTCAGATTGCACGGACTGGAAGTGTGGGTATGGAAGAATAAAAAATGGCAACTGCTTAGCAGGCAGAGTACAAAACTTTAAAAATTTTAAAGCCCCCTCTTGGGGTTGAGGAATATGAAATTATTACTAGAACACGCACATGTAGAAGGCATCCGCTACTACGATACTTACCGCAAGCACGGTGGTTATCGTTCTGTGGAAAAAGCGTTCAAAATGACGCCGGACGAAATAGTGGAAGAAGTGAAGAAGAGTGGCCTTCGCGGTCGCGGTGGTGCAGGCTTCCCTACAGGTATGAAGTGGAGCTTCCTGGCAAAACCGGAAGGTGTGCCTCGTCACCTGGTGTGTAATGCCGACGAATCTGAGCCGGGTACTTTCAAAGACCGCTATCTGATGGAGTTCCTTCCGCACCTGCTGATTGAAGGCCTGATAGTGAGCAGTTTTGCACTGGGTAGCCATGCTACTTATATATATATCCGTGGCGAATACGCGTGGATAGTAGATATACTGGAGCAGGCAATTGCTGAAGCAAAAAACAACGGCTGGCTGGGTAAAAACATCCTGAACACCGGTTTTGATTGCGAAATATATGTGCAGCGTGGTGGTGGTGCTTATATCTGTGGCGAGGAAACTGCCCTGATAGAATCGCTGGAAGGTAAGCGTGGCAATCCGCGCATCAAACCTCCTTTCCCTGCCATACAAGGTGTGTGGATGCGCCCTACGGTGGTGAACAACGTAGAGACACTGGCAGCTGTAGTACCTATCATCAACAATGGTGGCGAAGAGTATGCTAAAATAGGTGTAGGCCGTTCTACAGGTACCAAACTGCTTTCGGTTTGTGGTAATGTAAAGAAGCCGGGCATCTACGAGATAGATATGACTCAGTCTGTAGAAGAGTTTATCTTCTCTGATGAATATTGTGGTGGTATTGCTAATGGCAAACGCCTGAAGGCTTGCATACCGGGTGGTTCTTCTGTACCTATCCTGCCTGCAAACCTACTGCTGAAAACAGCAAAAGGCGAAACACGCTATATGAACTACGAAAGCCTTTCAGACGGTGGTTTTGCTACCGGTTCTATGATGGGTTCGGGTGGTTTCATAGTGATGGATGAAGACCAGTGTGTGGTGCGTCATACCATGACGCTGGCACGCTTCTACAATCACGAAAGCTGCGGACAGTGCAGCCCATGCCGCGAGGGTACAGGCTGGATGTACAAAATATTGAAGAACATAGAATACGGAAAAGGTAAGCTGAGCGATATAGACCTGCTGTGGGATATTCAGCGCAAGATAGAAGGTAACACCATCTGTCCGCTGGGCGATGCTGCTGCATGGCCGGTAGCTGCTGCTATCCGCCACTTCCGCGACGAGTTTGAATGGCACGTAAATAATCCGGACGAAGCACAAAACAGGAATTTTGGTTTGGCACATTATGCAGACCCGATACATATACCTGCAGGCGCTTAGTTTTTGAATTTTGACTTTTAACTGTTGACTTGATATGTCGGAACAAACACCGAAGTTTAAAGTAACGATTGATAATATTACTGTAGAAGTTGCACCGGGAACTACTATCCTGAACGCAGCACGTATGATAGGTGGTGATGTTACACCGCCGGCTATGTGTTACTACAGCAAGCTGGAAGGTAGTGGTGGTAAATGCCGCACTTGTCTGGTAGAGGTGAGCAAAGGTTCTGAAAAAGACCCGCGCCCTATGCCGAAGCTGGTAGCAAGCTGCCGTACTACGGTAATGGATGGTATGGAAGTAAAAAACATTACTTCTGATAAAGTACTGGATGCACGCAAAGGTGTGGTGGAAATGCTGTTGGTTAATCACCCGCTGGATTGCCCGGTGTGCGATCAGGCAGGCGAATGTCATCTGCAGGATCTGAGCTACGAGCATGGTGCATCTACAACACGCTACGAATTCGATCGTCGTACGTTTGAAAAAGAAGACCTTGGTGATTATATATCACTGCACATGACGCGTTGCATACTTTGCTACCGTTGTGTATATACTGCAGAGCAGCTTACACAAAAACGTGAGCATGGTGTATTGGATCGTGGCGACCACGCTGCTATCAGCACACTGCTTGGTAAATCGCTGGATAATGAATTCATAGGTAATGTAATAGATGTTTGCCCTGTAGGTGCGCTTACAGATAAAACATTCCGTTTCAAAAACCGTGTATGGTTCACTAAGCCGGTAGATGCGCATTGCGATTGTAAAACATGTGGCGGTAAAGCACGCCTGTGGATGCGTGGCGATGAAGTATACCGTGTTACTGCACGCAAAGACCAGTGGGGCGAAGTGGAAGAATGGATTTGTAACGATTGCCGCTTCCACAAAAAATCTGCGAAAGACTGGGTGATAGAAGGTCCGTCAAAAATCAGCAGACACAGTGTAATATCACAAGGACACTATGTAGGTGTTAAGAAACAACCTGTGCTGATAGACAAAGTGATAGGTAAAGACCCGAAAATGTTGCTTGATATTCATAGTGTGAGTGATGTAAACAGGCCGGAAGTAGAGCTGTCGAAGATAGCAGGCCCTGCACACAGCGATGATTTTAAGAACACAGGTAAATAATTAATCGAACTAATTAGTTTTGCGCCGCTATGCAATTGGATATAGCTTTTATAATAGAAAAATTACTGCTCATCTCAGTTATACTGCTGGGTTCGCTGGGTATTGCCATGTATGCTACATGGGCAGAGCGTAAGGTTGCTGCCGTAATGCAAGACCGCCGTGGCCCTAACCGCGCAGGTTTCATGGGTTTGTTTCAACCGCTTGCAGATGGTCTGAAGCTCTTCTTCAAAGAAGAAATCATTCCTGACCGTTCTACACGTTTCCTCTTCATCCTTGGTCCTGCACTGGCTATGCTTACTGCGGTAATGACAAGTGCAGTAGTACCTTGGGGTCCGGATATCGTTACAGAAAACGGTGTTATTACACTACAGGTAGCAGATATTAATATTGGTATCCTTTTCATATTTGGTGTGGTGAGTCTTGGTGTATATGGTGTGATGCTGGGTGGCTGGGCTTCCAACAACAAATTCTCGTTGCTGAGTAGTATCCGTGCGGCATCGCAGGCAATATCTTACGAGCTGGCAATGGGTCTGAGCCTTGTAGCAATGCTGATGATGACAGGTTCGCTGAGCCTGCGCGAAATCGTAGAGCAGCAACATGGCTTCTGGGATGCCGGCTATTTTACATGGAACTTCTTCAAACAACCATTAGGCTTTTTCATATTCCTGGTTTGCGCATTCGCAGAGCTGAACCGTGCACCATTCGATTTGCCGGAGTGTGAAAGCGAATTGAACATGGGTTACCACCAGGAGTACTCATCAATGAAACTGGGTTTCTATCTGTTTGCAGAATACATTAACCTGTTCATCAGCTCAACCGTTATAGCTACCCTGTTCTTCGGTGGTTACAACTTCCCGTTCATGGATCAGGTAGCAGCAAGCGTTAGCCCTGTATTATTTGCCATCATTTGTGTTTTAACATTGCTCACCAAAGCAATATGTATTATACTGTTCTTTATGTTTATCAGGTGGACACTGCCGCGTTTCCGTTACGATCAGCTGATGCGCCTCGGTTGGAAATCACTGATTCCGCTGGCATTGGTAAACATGGTGATAACAGGTGCTGTGATATTGTGGGTAATTAAATAATTGTATTGAAGATGAAACTAACTAACAGGTCTGCACAAGTAAATCGCGACCCGATGACATTCGGGGAGAAGATTTATCTGCCTGCTATAGCTAAGGGACTTAGCATAACAGTTGGCCATATCTTTAAAAAGAAGGCTACTGTACAATACCCTGAGGAGAAACGTCCGTTCAGCCCCGTGTTTCGTGGTTTGCATATACTGAACCGCGATGAGCAGGGACGTGAGCGTTGCACTGCCTGCGGCCTTTGTGCACTGGCATGTCCTGCAGAAGCTATTACAATGGAAGCTGCAGAACGCAAACCGGGTGAAGAAAATCTGTATCGTGAAGAGAAGTATGCTGCCAAGTATGAGATAAACATGCTGCGTTGCATTTTCTGTGGCCTGTGCGAAGAGGCTTGCCCTAAAGATGCGGTATACCTGAGCGAAACAATCATGCCTACGCACTACTCTCGTTCAAGCTTCATCTACAAAAAAGAAGATTTGTTGATTGCTCACCCTCATAAACAAGAAAGCAAATAGTATATCATGGGTGTTTACGAAATAATATTCTGGTTCTTAACTGTCATGGCATTGAGCTGTGCGCTGGGTGTTATACTTAGCCGCAACCCTGTCAACAGTGTATTGTTCCTGATTGCTACATTTTTTGCCATCTCCGGCCACTATATATTATTGAATGCGCAGTTTCTTGCCATCGTTAATATTATAGTATATGCCGGTGCAATCATGGTGTTGTTCCTGTTTGTGATAATGCTGATGAACCTCAATGCCGATACCGAACCGCAAAAGAACCGACTGGTGCAGATAGCTGGTGCAGTATCGGGCGGTACGCTGTTGCTGGTTATACTGGCTGCGCTGAGGACATCAACTATTACAACACTCGATCAGGCATCAACAGATATCGGTCTGATTAAAAACCTCGGTAAGACACTGTTCACACAGTTTGTACTGCCGTTTGAAATAAGCAGTGTTCTTTTCCTCAGTGCAATGATTGGTGCGGTAGTGATAGGTAAAAAGGAAAAAGAACAAACAGCATAATTATTAATAAGAAGTAAACAGCTAAAGATGCCTGTACAATATTATTTATTTCTGAGCCTTGCCTTGTTTTGCATCGGTATGATGGGTGCCATGATGCGCAGAAATGCCATCATCGTATTCATGTGCATAGAGCTGATGCTGAATGCGGTAAACCTGCTGATGGTTGCATTCTCTAAAATGTACAACGATTCGGCAGCACAGATATTTGTATTCTTTATAATGGTGGTGGCTGCTGCAGAGGTAGCGGTAGGGTTAGCAATAATCGTGATGATGTATCGTAAGGTACATTCGGTAGACATCAACATATTAAACAGACTTAAACACTAATTTTTTATAATGACTAACCTTGTTTGGCTGGTTCCTTTATTTCCGTTAGTTGGTTTCCTGATTAACGGTATAGGTTGGAGAAAAATACCAAAGACTGCCGGTGGTGTTATCGGTAGCCTTGCTATACTGGCATCTTTTGCGGTGTCGCTGGGTATCTTCTTCGAAGTGAAAAGCAGCGGTGCATCCACTACAGTTCACCTGTTCAATTTTATAGAATCGGGCAAGTTGCTGATACCTTTTGCATTTCAGGTAGATGCATTGTCTTCCTTGTTCCTGCTTATCATTACAGGTATCGGTTTCCTGATACACGTATACTCTACATCTTATATGCATGAGGATGAGGGCATGGTGAAGTACTTCGCCTACCTCAATCTGTTCGTATTCTCGATGTTGCTGCTGGTATTGGGTTCCAACTATCTTATTATGTTCATTGGTTGGGAAGGTGTAGGTCTTTGCTCTTACCTCCTCATCGGTTTCTGGTTCAAAAACAGAGATTATACCAATGCCGCTAAGAAAGCATTTGTGATGAACCGCATAGGTGACCTCGGTTTCCTGGTGGGTATGTTGCTGATACTTTTCAACTACGGTACACTTTCATACAACGAATTCTTTGGTCAGTTGAATGACGGACAAGTGCAACTGTCTGCTAATATGTACAACTGGATAGCTATCTGCCTGTTCATTGGTGCTATGGGTAAAAGTGCACAGATACCATTATATACATGGTTGCCTGATGCAATGGCGGGTCCTACACCTGTATCTGCCCTCATCCACGCTGCAACGATGGTGACTGCAGGTATATATATGATAGCAAGAAGCCACGCGCTGTATAATCTTGCACCTGCTGCACTCAATCTGGTTGCCATCATTGGTCTGGCTACGGCTATACTGGCAGCGTCAATTGCCATCCGTCAATACGATATCAAAAAAGTACTCGCATATTCTACAGTCAGCCAGCTTGGTTTCATGTTCCTCGCGCTGGGTGTAGGTGCATATACTACCGCAGTATTCCACGTTATGACACACGCTTTCTTCAAAGCCCTGTTGTTCCTTGGTTCGGGTAGTGTTATCCACGCTATGGGTGGCGAGCAGGACATCCGCAAAATGGGTGGCCTCAACAAGCACATGAAGATTACGGGTGCTACCTTCCTGATAGGCTGTCTTGCCATCGCAGGTATCCCGGGCTTCGCGGGCTTCTTCTCTAAAGACGAAATTCTGGCATCTGTATATGCACACAGCCCGGTAATGTATTATCTGGCATTGGGTGCTGCACTGATGACGGCGTTCTATATGTTCCGCCTCTACTTCCTTACGTTCACGGGTTCTTTCCGTGGTACGGAAGAACAGCATCATCACCTGCACGAAAGCCCTGCGGCTATCACTATCCCGCTGATAGTACTGGCTATCATGTCTGTGATAGGCGGTTATGTAGGTCTGCCTGCTGTTATCAGCGAGCATCATACGCTGAACACGTATCTGGGTTCTGTGGTTAGCAACTTCAATGTGCATCATCTGGAACATAATACAGAATGGATGCTGATGGGCCTTTCTACTGGTCTGGTAATTGTGATGATTATCGTGGCAAGGGTAGCAACCAAGACGCCAAACTTTGTTGAAAATACAGGCATTGCAAAAGTGCTGGAAAACAAATGGTATGTTGATGAGTTGTACGATGCAGTTATCGTTCGCCCGTTGGCAGCACTGTCTGATGCGCTGGATCGTTTTGTAGAGAAACTTGGTATCGACGGTATCGTAAATGGTATCGGCAGATTGGTGCGCTGGAGCAGCGACCGTGTACGTTTGCTGCAAACAGGCCAGGTTGGTTTCTACATCTTTGTGATGGTGATAGGCATGGCTGTATTATTTGCTTTAAGGTTTTTCGGATTAAATTATTAATAGATAGCAACTGCAAAACATTGCATTAGCGTTATGATGTTGACATTACTTATACTGGTTCCTCTTGTGGCAGGCATTGTCAGTTTTCTTGCAAAAGAAAATGCAAAAGCCGTTGCCCTCATCGGTTCATTGGCCACTTTGGGACTGGCAGCCTATATCAGTACCACGTGCGGTGCCCAACCAATGGATTGGAGCATGCAATGGATTCCACGCCTCGGTGCGCAACTTAGTTTACATGCCGATGGTATGAGCGCTATGCTCTGCCTGCTGACGGGTATCGTTATGCCGGTGGTGTTCATCAGCAACTGGAACAAAGAGGTAGAGAACCCTGGTTCTTTCTACGGTCTTATGCTCCTGTCGCAAGCAGGTATCACAGGTGTGTTCCTTGCACATGATGCGCTGTTGTTCTACTTCTTCTGGGAGCTGGCACTGATTCCTGTTTACTTCCTTTGTTCTCGCTGGGGTGGTGAAAAACGCATTCAGGTTACATTCAAATTCTTCGTTTATACATTCCTCGGTAGCTTGATGATGCTGGCTGCATTGATATACCTGTCTTTGCAAACACCGGGTGTAAATGCATATAGCTGGGAAAACATTGTACGTGCAGGTGCTTCACTTGACCCTGTTACACAGCAATGGTTGTTCGTGCTGATATTTGTAGCATTCGCCATCAAAATGCCAATCTTCCCGTTCCATACATGGCAGCCCGATACGTACGAGCAATCACCAACAGCAGTTACTGTAGTGCTGAGCGCACTGATGGTTAAGATGGGTCTGTTCGGGGTTATCAACTGGCTGATGCCTGTAGTACCACAGGGTGTGGCTTTCTGGAGCAACACAGTAATCATACTTTCTATTATAGGTATTGTATATGCATCACTCATAGCTATTGTGCAGACAGACCTGAAACGTCTGGTAGCTTATTCATCTATTGCCCACATGGGCCTGATGAGTGCTGCAGCATTTGCACAAACAAATGTTGGTATGCATGGCCTGATGGTGCAAATGTTCAACCACGGTATCAACATAACAGGTATGTGGCTGATAGTTAGCATGATAGAACAACGCTGGGGCACACGCGATATGACCAAACTTGGTGGTATGGCTACGAGCGCTCCGCAAATGGCTATCGCACTGGTTATTATATCATTCGCAAACATAGCATTGCCGCTTACAAACGGTTTCATTGGCGAGTTTATGTTGTTCAACGGCCTGTTCTCAAGTGCATCTGCATACCGCATTACATTTATGGTAGTGGCAGGTCTGGGTGTGATACTGGGTGCTGTGTATACGCTGAACATGGTGCAGAAAACTGCATACGGTAATACCGTAGAAATGAAAATGCAAAAAGACCTGACGGCAAACGAATTTGCCGGACTGGCCATTATTATAGCTATCATCCTATTCCTCGGTGTATATCCTAAGCCATTACTGGATATGACTGCTGGTGTAGCAAATATGATAATGCCATAGTAAGCGATATAGTAATAAGAATATAACTGTAAAAAATTAAATAATCCGGGCAAATCGATTAATACCCGACCATCCCGGTTCTGAATAAAATATGAAGGCAATAATAGCTGCAACGGTATTTGGGGTTATCCTGATGTTTGCGGGCCTGTTTGTAAAGGAA
Organism: Chitinophagales bacterium; assembly: GCA_017303395.1. Taxonomy (GTDB): domain Bacteria; phylum Bacteroidota; class Bacteroidia; order Chitinophagales; family Chitinophagaceae; genus Polluticoccus. Next base: position 203,915 of record JAFLBN010000004.1, on the reverse strand, counting down.
AAGAAATCTGTAGCATCCATCGCGGTGTTCCTGCTTCTTGCTTTGCTGGGCGTTAACGTTTGGGAATTAGCAACTACTGCACCCACAGAAACACTGTCTTTCTTTAACAACATGCTGCGTATAGATCGCTATGCATTAGGGTTCAATACTCTGATGACAGGCTGCACATTGCTGTATGCACTGTTGGTAAACAAAGAGATACAACGCGTAGGCAGCCACGTAGGTGAGTATTTTGCACTGATATTCTTCATTCTTTGCGGTGTGTATCTGCTCACTACTTATAACAATGTGCTCATCATGTTCATTGGTATAGAGATACTGTCTATTCCGCAATACATACTGGCAGGTAGTGACAAGCGCAACCTGAAAAGCAGCGAGGCATCGCTCAAGTACTTCCTGATGGGTTCTTTCTCTACAGGTATCTTACTGATGGGTATTACCCTGTTGTATGGTGCAACAGGTACGTTCAATATCATTCAATACACATTCCTGCAATCAGATATGCTGAGCCCTATGGCATTGGCAGGTATCCTGTTCCTAATGGTGGCATTCGCATTCAAAGTATCTGCAGCACCTATGCACATGTGGACACCTGACGTGTACGATGGTGCACCAACACCATTCACAGCTTTCATGGCTACTATTGTGAAGGCAAGTGCATTCGTGGCATTTATGCGTTTGTTCTCTGTTTCATTCGGTGCTATCAGCGGCGATTGGACGATAGTTCTTTCTATCATCACAGCAGCTACGCTGTTTGTAGGTAATATAACGGCAGTCTTCCAGCAAAGCGTTAAGCGTATGCTGGCATATTCTTCCATAGCACAGGCAGGTTTTATGTTGTTTGCAGTACTGGCAGTTAATGCTACTGCATGGGAAGGTATGATGATATATGCGGTTGCATATAGTGTGGCTACCATTGGTATGTTTGCTGTAATGATGAAGCTGAAAGATTATACATACGATGGCTTCAACGGTCTGGCAAAGAAAGACCCTGTATTGGCAGCTATCACCACTATCCTGCTGCTGTCGCTGGCAGGTATCCCGGGTACGGCTGGCTTTATGGCAAAATACTTTGTGTTGTTGGCAGCAGTAGAGCAAGGTAAAATGATGTGGCTGGTGATATTTGCCCTGTTTATGGCAGCTATCAGCGCCTACTACTATTTCCGTGTCATTATTGCTATGTACTTCAAACAAGGCAATCCTGAATTCAATTCAGAGGTTACTGCTACAGACAAACTGTTACTGTTAATCACAGTATTGCTGGTAGTGCTCTTGGGTTTTGCCCCTGGCCTCATTCTTCATGTATAGAAATACTTTATTATACTTGCAAAGCCCCGTTTATCGGGGCTTTCTTATTTAACAGCCCTTTTGCAGCATTACCTGTACCTTTATAGTGTTAGTTTTTACCCACACTTGTGTATTTCTTTTCGGGGTTGGAACTGCAATCTGTTTTATTTTCGGTGTGTACCAGTAAAGGAGGATTATATGGATATCGAACAATTAATGCCGCACGTAGAAGCTATCATATTTGCCAGCGACCGTCCGATTACGTTGATGGAGATGACAGATATGCTGAGCACAGCACTGGAAGAAATTATAGAAGGAGACCGCGTAGCTACTTGTATAGAAGCTATCCGTGAAAAATATGAAGCACCATACTACCCTTTCCAACTGAGGGAAGCAGGTGGTGGCTACCAATTCCTTACCAAAAAAGCATACCACAAGACAGTATTGCAGCTGAATGGCGATAAGCACATCAAAAAGCTGTCTACTGCTGCAATGGAAACACTGGCCATCATCGCCTACAAACAACCGATTACTAAAGCAGAAATCGAGTTTATCCGTGGTGTAAGTGCAGACTATTCCATCCAGAAACTGCTGGAAAAAGACCTGATTGTTATCACTGGTCGTAACGAAAACATGGTAGGCAAGCCGCTTACCTATGCTACGTCTAAAAACTTTATGGATTATCTGGGTATCAACAATTCGGGCGAATTGCCAAACCTGAAAGACATTACAAATATAGAGATTGTACTGCCTACAGATGCGTCGGAAGCAATGCCTGAAGACGAAGCACAAATGCTGGTGGCTGCAGATGGCACCATCGTACACGAAGAAAACAACGAACCGGGCCTGGAGCAGGGTTCTGAAGGATAATACAATCCATTACAAACTATATCATGCCCTGTACTGTTGAAGTACGGGGCTTTTTATTGCCTTATTTTCCTGTTAATAGAACTAAACCTATTGCAAATGGTATAATTTTGCTGCTTCAAATCATGGGAATGAGAATTTTTCTTGCTTCGGCAATGGCAGTACTTGCACCACTGTTCATTACCAATACTTCTTTTGCTAAGGATAAGAAGACAATCAAAGAACTGAAAAAGCAAATTGGTTATCTGGCTTCAGATGAACTGGAAGGACGCCGCACAGGTACTGCTGGTGAAAAGAAAGCAGCCGAATACATCATCAACTATTATACACAAAACGGTATACCTGCTTACAAAGGCAACTATCGCTATCCTTTCACTTTTATAAGTGGTAAAGAAATAATGCCATTGACAAGCATCAGCATCAATGGTAAGAAGGTTACAGACCTTGAAGAGATATTCCCTTTACCATTCAGCGTTAACAGCAAGCGTGCCAATGGCGATGCATTGCCCGGTGTACTGGAGCATGGCAACATCTGGATGATGCCGCTTTTTGCAGATGCAGACGAAGCAAAAGATGCACACTTCGATTGGGAAAAAGTAGCGTACGAAAAAGCAAAAGATGCGGCAAAGCAAGGGGCTACTGCTGTATTGTTTTATGATAGCTATGGTGCTAAATACACACCTGAATTCAATAAGAAATCAGACTACGAAGCATTGGATATCCCTGTTGCTATGATGCTGCACAAAGGCTATCAGAAATATGTAGAAAACCGCGAGGGTAGTGTTGCTGTAGATATGATGATAGTGCTGAAGAAGGCCGAGATGACGGGTACTAACCTTGCTGCTTATATAGATAATGGTGCGAAATACACGGTAGTATTGGGTGCGCACTACGACCACTTGGGCCATGGTGAAGATGGCAATAGCCTGCATGCAAAGAAGGACGGACAGATACATAATGGTGCAGATGATAATGCAAGTGGTACTGTAGCACTGATGCAACTGGGTGCGAAAATCAAAAACAGCAATCTGAAACACTACAACTATCTGTTGCTGCACTTCTCTGGCGAAGAGCTGGGCCTGCTGGGTTCTAAAGCTATCGTAAAAGAAGAAAAGCTGGACAGCACAAAGATTGCCTACATGATAAATATGGATATGGTGGGCAGGCTGAATGATAGCACACATGCGCTGACGGTAGGTGGTATCGGTACATCACCTATATGGGGCAAGATGATAGATAAGAACAATCCTGCATTCAAAATAACGTATGATAGTGCCGGTGTTGGTCCGTCAGATCATAGCTCTTTCTATTATCAGAATATTCCTGTGCTTTTCTTCTTCACAGGGCTGCATACAGACTACCACAAGCCAAGCGATGATGCAGACAAGATAAACTACAAAGGGCAGGCTATGTTGCAAAACTATATTTACGATGTAGTTGGCAAGATGGAAAAAGAACCGAAGCCTGCGTTTACACCAACTAAACAATCAACTGTTGGTAAAGTAAGATTCAAAGTAACATTGGGTGTAATGCCCGACTATTCTTACCAGGATGGTGGTGTGCGTATAGACGGTGTTACGGATAATAAACCTGCACAGAAAGCCGGTATGAAAGGTGGTGACATCATCCTGCAATTGGGAGAGTATAAAATAACAGGTATGCAAACTTATATGGAAGCACTTGGCAAATTTGCCGAAGGCGATAAAACTCAAGTGAAAGTGATGCGCGACGGTAAGGAACTATCACTTCCAATAGAATTTACAAGCAATAAATAAACGGATATTATTTAGTTAAAAGGCCCGGGTACACCGGGCTTTTTTATTTGTAAATTGCGTGCCTGTTGTATGAGCGTATCCCTGTATTCAATAGCTATTATTCCTGACGCCGATGTTGTCAGAAAAGTAGAGGCTTGCAAAAACCAATTGAAAGAAGCCATTGGTTGGTACAATGCTGTCAACTCTATAGCGCATATTACTGTGAGTGAGTTTGAACTGAGTAATGAATATGCTTTGCCCAATGTAAAAGAGCATATCGAAAAGATAGCCAGGCGCTTGCCGGAGATAAGTGTATGTTTCAATGAATTGATGAAATTCCATCATGGTACATTCTGCATATTACCCGATGAGGATTCTAAAACAAAGGTGGTAAAAATCATAACTGATTTTCATGAATTACCAATTAAGAATACAGCTAAGAACAGGCTTCCACACATCACTATCGGTAAGGGTTTGAGCGATAAGGAAATGTATATAGCAGGCGAACTAATTACACGCATCAGCCTGAAGTTTAAAATCGGTAGTGTAGTACTAAGAAAGTTTAATGAAGAGCTGAATCACTATGATATAGTTGATGAATATCCGTTCCTCAATCAGCCCAAAGACATGGGTATTCAGCAGTCGCTATTCTAACCTATTTATCAGTTTCTGTCTGATGCCTGTATAGTGCTGCGTACTTGCCGTTCAGTGCCATCAATTGGCTATGGGTACCATGTTCTGTAATGCCACCGTCTTCCAGTACCAGTATATTATCAAAATTCCAGCTGGTAAATATGCGGTGGGTGATAACAATGGTAGTTTTGTTTTGCAGATAACCCTGCAGATTGTTTAGTATCGTTTGTTCTGTTTGTGTATCTACTGCCGATAGCGATTCATCCATCAGCAATATCTTACTGTTTTTCAGTAACGCCCTTGCCAGTACCATGCGTTGCTTTTGCCCGCCCGATAACATGACACCACGCTCACCAATCATAGTTTCGTAACCATGGGTCAGTGTATCAATATCTTTTTGCAAATCGGCCATGCGTGCAGCGTTCTTTACATCTGCCTCTGTTGCCCACTCGCTACCAAACTTGATATTGTTATACACCGTATCAGAAAAGAGGTATGCCTCTTGTGGCGCATATGCTATTTGCGAGCGCAGGTTTTGTAGCTGATATCTATTTGCAGCAACACCGTCTATCAACACTTCGCCACTCGTAGGGTCGTACATACGCAGCAGCATATGTGCCAGTGTAGATTTGCCCGAACCTGTTTTACCAATGATAGCAATCTTCTGTCCCGCTTTTATCTCTACATCAAAATCCTTCAACGCCTGTATGCCCGTATGCGGGTATGTAAAGCTGATGTGTTTGAAATGGATATTACCTTCAATGGTTTTGCTGATAGCATCTGGCGCATCTTTGATGTCCGAATCTGTTTGCAGAAACTCGTTGATGCGCTTTTGCGATGCACCTGCACGCTGCACCATAGATGCCACCCAGCCAATGCTGGATATCGGGAACATCAGCAGGTTGATGTACAATACAAACTCTGCAATATTACCAACCGTTATATCGCCGTTGATGGCGTAGTAACCGCCTATTAATACTGTACTGAGCATGCTCAGTCCTATGAACAGGTTCATAGACGGGAAGTAGATAGCTTCTGTCAGCGATAGGTTCACTGCACTCTTTCTGTAGTTTTCAGATGTATTGAAGAAGAAGCCCAGCATGTTCTTTTCCTGTACAAAAGATTTGATAACCCTGATACCCGAATAAGATTCCTGTGCTGTAGTTGTCAGCTCGCTAAGCTGTGCCTGTATCTTCTCGCTCTTGCGGAAGATGATACTGTTGACAATATATATACAGATGGCCAGCAGCGGTAGCGGTGCTATAACATACAAAGTCAGTGTCGGGTTCACACGCAGCATGCCCCATATACACATAATGCTCAGTACTATCAGGTTGATGCTATACATAAGCGATGGCCCCGTGTACATCCGCACGCGCGATACATCTTCAGCAATACGGTTCATCAAATCGCCGGTAAAGTGCGTTTTGTAAAACTGTGTGTGCAGTTGCTGATAGTGCTGATACACTTCGTTCTTCTGGTCGTACTCTATGTGGCGGCTCATTACAATAATTGTCTGCCGCATAAAGAACATAAACACGCCACGCGCCAGTGCAAGCCCCAGCAACAGCAATCCGTTCAGCAATACCAGCTTAAATATGTCTGCCTCTACCTTTCCCATTGCGACCACATCTGTCAGCTTGTGGTACTGGTCGATACTTTGCTGCACCTTGTCCAGTACATCGCGTACTACGGTTGGCGAAACAACAGCAAACAGGTTGGAGATGGCAACAAAGAATATACCCGATAGCAAGCGCCATTTGTAGCGGACAAAATACTTATTCAGCGCGGCAAGGCTTTTCATAAAACACAAATGTCGGGAATTGCCTGCGCATTTTCCCGACATTGATTATGTATAGTGCAATAATATTAATCTATTGTAAAGTGCAGCGATGTAAAGAAGCTGCGCGGCATAAAGAAATTGGTAGCACTGCCGCCTGAATGGCTGCCACCACCACTTATCAGGCCGGAAGTTTGCCTGCGGTCTACATTCAACAGATTTTTTATACCTGCAACAATTTGTACTTTGTTTTTATACAAACGTTTTTCTGCAGATACATCTACCATACTAAGCGCTCCTTGCCTGCCATTGTATGATACAGAGCCATCTATCCCTGTTATGAGCATAGGTTGTTCGCTGCTGAATTTATAATAGATGTTGAAGTTGGTAGCAGTTTTCCTCCATGCATATTGAAGCATAGCATTTGCTTCCATAGAACCGAATGCATTGTAGTTGCCTTTTTCTTCAAAAGTATATGCATAAGCAACACCTGTTTGCAGATGAAAGTTATTCCATTGCCCGTCTATCTGGAATGTGTTTATCAGGTTTGACAAGTGATTGATATTGCCATATTGATAATCGATGCTTGTAGAGTCTTCTGGGCGAAGAGGAACCAAAGCAATACCGTTATTCACCTCGTTATAATTACTGCTGAAACTGAATTGCAGATAATCTGCTTTGTTTTCGTATGCCTGATAAGATGCTGACAATTGAATATGATTACTGTTTTCAGGTTTAATATCCGGATTGCCCTGTATGCGGTGGTTAGCATCAAAGAAGTGCAGGTACAATTCTTTCAGCGAAGGTGCCCTGTAACCTTTTGTATACGATGCACGTACCTGAATGTTTTTCTTAGGTGTAAACAGCAAATTAATGGCTGGTGTAACAGGTGTTTTGTACATCGTATTATAAGAGCCGCGGAAACCACCTTGTGCAGTCAGCTTGTCTTTAATAAGCGGATAAGAAAGATTGGCGTATAATGCGTAGTCCTGTATTTGTTTTGGAATGCCGGAGTCTACTTTCAGGCTTTTGATGAATTCCATATTCACATCATAGCCCACAGTATATTGCAACAGGCCAATTGTATTGATATAATTGCTTCTGAATGTATAGTATTCTGATAGCGTAGTATCCTGATCGCCTAAGCCATGTGTCAAATCCTCGTTCAGAGTAACCATATCCTTTCTGTACCTGTTTCTGATACGATAGTATACATTATAGCTATTCTGGCTTTGCCATCTGCCCGATTTTCCTATTTTACCATCTGCAGACAGCCTGTTCATAGAACGTGTCGTATAGTAGTATTCATCGAATGCGTAACACGACCACGGATCCCATGCCTGCAGGCTTCCTTTGTTCGTTACTATGTCTTTTACAAAGTCTGAAGAAAAGCGCAGATTAAATAAAGAAGGTGTAGTGTAGCGGTACGCAAAATTACCAATGTATTGCTCTACAGGCTTGAAGTAGTAGGCACGTTGTGTATTTATTATATTTCCACCATAGCTTTCAGGCTCATCAATATTTTTTTCACCATCAAAAAAGTTGCGTCCGCCGCCAATAGAAAACTGGTGGCGTTCTTTCAGCTTGTAGGTAAATGATGCATCTGCATTATACTTGCCTACAGACTCGTAATAGGTATTGATGTTGCCACCAATCCGTTTTCCATCTTTTTTGGTGATTACGTTGATAACGCCAGCTATGGCATCTGCACCATATGCTACGCTCATAGGCCCTTGTATTACTTCTATACGTTCAACATTGTTCATGTTGATCTGCGACAGATTGATGTTACCACCTTCACGTCCATTCATGGGCATACCATCAATAAGTATTTTCACTTTATCACCACCTATGCCCTGCATACGAATGCTGGAGCCTAATACAGCATCATTACTGATGGTCATATTCAATTGGTTGCGCAGTGCTTCATTCAATGTTACAGCACCTTGCGATTTGATTTGAGCCTTTGTGATAATCTGATAAGTAGAAAGCGCATTTTTAATTTTTACCGGTTCGCCTACACCCGTTACAACAACTTCATTCAACGAACCGAATTTTTTTATCAGCGTAATTGTAGGATTGGTATTTACAGGGGTAGTAGTATGATACTGTTTATAGCGTTCATAGCCTTGTGTTACTACCTCTATGTAGCATGGATAGCTTTCAGGTTTCACACTGGCTACACCAAAAACGTCTGTCTGTTCTGTTTGTTGCAACGCATTGCTTGCAGAATATACATTCACATATGCCAGTGATATAGGTTGCATATTCTCTTTATCCAACACAGTAATGCGTATTTGCTGTGCAGCAGCCATAGAAATGGTCAGAATAAGCAGCAGTATCGTATTTACAATCCTCAAAAACATAATCTCCATTTGTTTAAAAAGTCCGGTTGTGTATTGCAACAACCGAACTTTTTCTTCAATCAATCCACGCTTTTAAAAATATGGTTATTAGTGTGCTACACTCAGTTTTTCTGTTACTTTCCAGTCTGCAGTAGCTATTGTTATCAGATAATTACCGTTAGCGTATGCACCTGTATTGATGCGGTAGCCATTCAGGCCTGCTTGCTGGCTTACATTATATCTGTCTACCACTTTGCCCGTCATGTCAGTTACATATATCATAGTGCTTGCAGCTTCTTTAGCATCTACTATTACTGTCACTTCAGTAGTAGCAGGGTTTGGATAAATGCTGTATGCAGTAACCGGTGATTTTACATTGTTTACAGATGTTACATCGCCCAGTTTACGTTTCTGGAATACTGCACGGCCATTAGATGTACCGTAGAAGTTGGTAAAGTGCAATTGGTAGTACTCGTTTGTAAGTTTTGTTTTGATGAAGTAATGAGAAGAATCTCTTACTGTCCAGTATGGAAGTGCAGGAGGTGCACCAGGAGCTACTTTCCAGTCAGAACCAATAACATGAATATCTGTCAGGTATGGCATGGTAGCATAACCTGTTGTAGATGGATTCAGGTCTTTAACTTCAGCCACAGTTACGCCATAGTTTGTAAGAACAGTTGTTACAGGGTAAGGACTGTAACCGCCTCCACCAGGATTAGGTACGTATTCGATAGCACGTGTCAGTACAAAATCCCAAGAAGTACGGCTTGGCTCACGATCGCGTATAACATCATTTACTACATCATAGTAAGCGAAATTTCTGTCTGTGTACCCGTTTTTCCTGTATATGCGAATTTGCCTGTCAGCAGTTCCATCAAATTTAGCAATACGTACTAAATACGAAATACTATCTGCAGGCGTGCTTTTATATTCTTGCACCCATACCTGATAAGCATCGTTGTTAATCGTAATCAAATAAAGAGAATCACCCAATACAGAGTGCGACGTAACATCATACGAACCCCAACTGAAATCGAAAGGATCGCTTGGGTTATTCATACGATTGAAAGCACCAAGGTTCCAGCTAGTGTCTGAATTGTATAATGCAATTTTACCTGCCGTATCGCTATTGGTTAACGCTGTACCGTATTTACCGTTTGCCTTCATGTGCAGTGAGTATACATTTACTTTACCTGCCACATGGTTTGCAAGGATAGAAACATTAGAATTTGCACCTATTGGTGGCAATGTCTGAAATGCCAGGTGCCAATTTGCGTTTGATGCTGCAGAGATAGAATCGTTTTTAAGACTATAAAAAACATCATTAGCATAACCTGCGCCCATTTCCACAGAGTCTGCAACCCATGTTTGCGCATTTGCATTCAGACCCAGTACTGATGCACCAATAAATAGTAAAGATTTCAATTTCATCTAAGAAGTGTTTTGACCGTACAAAGGTACGTGTACACTTCCCGATGAGATTGACCTTCATCAAGTTATTACAATCTTATGACACGTTAAAATTGCATTAAAGCCATCCTTGATTATATAGATACTTGGCTATCTGTACTGCATTGGTAGCAGCACCTTTGCGCAGGTTGTCTGCCACTATCCAGCAGTTAAGTGTATTGGGCTGGCTGTAATCGCGGCGTATACGGCCTACAAAGACCTCGTCCTTGCCTGCTGCATCCAGCGGCATAGGGTAGGCATTGGCAGCAGGGTTGTCAACTACAACAACGCCAGGCATATTGCTCAGTATCTCGCGCACGTCGTTTTCTTCAAAGTCGTTCTTGAATTCAATATTCACGCTTTCGCTGTGGCCGCCTGTTACAGGTACACGTACGGTGGTAGCGGTTACTTTCACGCTTTCATCACCCAGTATCTTGCAGGTTTCCTTCACCATCTTCATCTCCTCTTTAGTATAGCCATTGTCCTGAAACACGTCTATATGCGGCAGTACGTTCATATCTATACGGTGGGGGTACACGCCAAAGCCTTCGCCACCTGCACGTTGGTCTTCCATTTCCTTCACTGCTTTCTGTCCGGTACCGCTCACGCTCTGGTAAGTGCTTACCACTACGCGCTTGATGCTGTACTTATCGTGCAGGGGTTTCAGTACCATCACCATTTGTATGGTGCTGCAGTTCGGGTTAGCTATTATCAGGTCTTCTTTGGTCAGCACGTGGCCGTTTACCTCGGGCACTACCAGCTTTTTGGTTGGGTCCATACGCCATGCAGACGAGTTGTCTACTACATAACAACCAATCTCGGCAAACTTCGGTGCCAGCTCCAGCGATATGCTGCCGCCTGCAGAGAAAATGGCCAGTTGGGGCTTCATGCTGATAGCTGTTTCGGCATTAACCACGCTGTATTCCTTACCCTTATACTTCACCTTAGTACCTACAGACTTCTCAGAAGCCACCGGTATCAGTTCAGTCAAAGGAAAGTTTCTTTCTTCAAGAATTTGCAACATGGTGCTGCCAACCAGCCCTGTTGCGCCTACTACAGCTACGCGCATTGTTATATAATGTTTTTTTAATCGGGGTGCAAAGATAGTGTTTAAACAAATCTGGCAAGCCATAAGACTTGCCGGATTTGTAGTATTATGTTTCTGAAGTCTTATAAACTTTCAGGTAGCGTATATTTCTTACCCTTGTTCTGCTCCTTCAGCCAGCTAACCAGTGGCTGAAAATATTCGAGCATCGCTTTGGCATTCAGCTCATCGCCTGTGCTTTCTTTCAATACCGTGCGCCAGTCTTTAGATGCACCCGGGTAGGTAATCTTCTTCAGGAAGTCACCAATGCCTGTTTGTCCGTAATAGTTGGTAGCGCGAGGGTCTTGCTTCAGTATGTTTTTAGCTATGTGGTTGTGTAGTTGGTAAAGTATAACGTAAGACAACGCATAGTCATAATACTGTGCAGGATCGTCATTGATGTGTGTTTTGGTAGCAGCATCGCAATACTCCTCGCCACGTGCAGATGGCGGAACAATGCCTTGGTATTTCTTAGCCAGTTCCCACCACTTGGCGTTGAACTGGTTTTCAGGCAGGTTATCTACATACAGTGCTTTTTCAAAATTGCTCATAGTACCCGATGAGAAGAATATGAACACAACAGAGTTCAGCGCTTCTTTCAGTAATGCTTGTACGCTGTCTGTTTTCACATTGGCATCTATAAGGCCACGGCCTGCCAGATAAGGTTTTTGCATAGCAGCAAGGCCCATCATGGTGCCAATAGCCTCGTGATACGCACGGTTGGCACCACCACGCAACAGCGGCGGAACGTCTTTGTTAGTGTACGTCATGTAGTAATAGATGTGACCCAGCTCGTGGTTGGCAGTTTCCCACCATTCGGCATTAGGTTCTACACTCATCAGGCTGCGTACATCTTTATCCAGATTCATGTGCCATGCAGATGCGTGGTTGTTCTTTTTCACATTGCTATCTGCGCGGTATGGATACAGGCTCGATTTCTGCCAGAAGGTTTCAGGCAGTGCAGGGAAACCAATACTGGTGTACAGTTTCTCACCTTCTTTCACTATCCATTCTTTCGATTTTGTAGCCAGTATCTTATCAAGGTCTATGCCTTCTACGTTTACAACAGAGCTCCAGTCTTGCCCCCAGCGGTTTGGCAGCCAGTGTGCAGGCAGATAGTCAGGTACGTCTTTAGCGCCATACTTCTTAGCCATTTCATAGCGCATCCATGTATGCAGTTCGCGATACAGCGGGTACAGCTCATTCATGAGCTTGTCCATTGTCTGCATCATTTCATTGGCTTCCATGTGGTAGTCGCTAACTTGGTAGCTGAAGTAGTCGTGATAACCAAGCTCCTGCACTGTTTTGTTGCGCAGGTTGCGCAGGTTCACCAATCCGCCTTTCAGGCTTTTGCCCACTTCTTTACTGGCTTCCCAGGCAGCAAGGCGCTTGTTCAGGTCTGTTTCGCTTTTCAGCGCAGCATCCAGATCGTTGGTACTTACTTTCTTGCCATTGTACATGTATTGGAAGCTATACAACTGGCGTGTCTGTTCATTCTCAGCTTTGATGCGTTGCTTTACCACATCTGCAATCGTCTGCGGATTGTTTGCAGCAGCATACAATATCAGTTCCAGTTGTTTTACCTGTATATCAGTGAGCTTATCTTTCTGCTCCATGAACTTTTTAGCCTGTGCAATATTCTCTTTGCTACCTGTAAATGCAGCCATTGCCTCATCGGCTTTTGCAGCATTGACGGTATTGGTAGAATCGCCCTCTACTATTTCCGTGTTTGATTTCCATTGTGCCTCGCTGCTATTGGTATACAGCTTCACGTACTCGGCAGTGTACTTATCCAGAAACGCTTGTGCTTCTGTTTGCACGGTATCGTTGTTGGCAGTGCTGCCACTGTTGCCACAAGCAACAAGCAGCAATGCCGATAGGCCAAGTGCAGAAATGTATTGCTTCATCTGTTATGAATTAAGAATGTAAAAGTATTATAATGTTTCTAAAAGCCCGACGTTATGATTCGGGGGATCTTATTGCAATGCACCTGTGAACTCTATCAGTAGTTTCGACAAGCCATCAATGTTTTCCAGCGATATCTCTTTGGCCACATCAAACACATCGTGATAGTATGGCTTTGTGCCATTGCCATAGATGAATACACCCTTTACGCCGGCTTCACAGAATGGCCAGTGGTCACTATTCTGGGTCTGGTCTCGCAGGTTGATTTTTGGGATATAACCTTGTTCACCATTTATCTTATCCATTATACGGTACTCAGGTGTATTGTTGTAAGCATTCACCATGGTAATACCATTTGTTGCATCACCTGTCATATCCAGATTCACCAAAAAACGGATATTCCTGAGTGGGAACAATGGATACTTGGTGTAATGCTTAGAACCCATCAGCCCTGCTTCCTCGCCACTGAACAGCATGAAAGCAATGGAGTACTTCTGCGGATGCGCTGCAAAATACTGTGCCAGATACATGACCAATGCCGTGCCGCTTGCATTATCATGTGCACCGGGGAAAATGGCTTGTGTGCCCATTTGCCCAAGATGGTCGTAGTGTGCAGAGAAGACAATAAAGCTATCGGGCTTTTCTGTACCCGGAACATAGCCGATTACATTCTGCGTTTTGAAAGACGGGTTCATCTTTGCCTCTATTCGCACTGCTGCTTTGTGCGGGCGCTTTGGCAGTACCGTATCTTCAACTGTAACAATAGTGCCTGGTACGTTTTCTGTATTGGCAGTCCATATCATCTTGCCGTGTTGCGGTACAATGAACAGGCCTTTCGGAAACTCCTTAGCAAAACTGCGGATACTGAACTTCAGGTATTTGGTTACGGTGTCTGCATTCTTCAGGTAATAACCAAACTCGCGGTCTGTGAAACGCTGCTTTACAGATTCCCACTTGGCAGAGTCTTTTACCTTACCTAGGTCTATACGTTTCAGGCGGATGTTGCCATCTGTTATATAACTACTGCTGGCACCATTGACGATGAAGTCTACCCCCGGTACCAATACCGTCTTGTTTACTTTCATCAATACATCTCCCGGAAATGTATTGATGGGGAAGAAGTAGGGCTGAAAGTAGTTGCTATCCTTATCAAAAGCTTTGAGGCCAATGTTTTGAAAGTGCTTGGCAATATGCTTAGCGGCCTTTTCTCCTCCTTTGAACACATAGCCCCTGCCATGCATGGTAGTAGACGACAGTTGCTGGATTTCCCGCTTCAGAAAACGCTTTTCGTTTTGTGCAGCAGCATGCAATGTAAAAAGGAACAGATTAACTAATAATACAAAGCGTGTCATTTTCATAAACTATATCCTTTCTTTTTAGCGCGCCAAAAATAAGGAATGCATTTATATAATGCTTTGAATTATCTGTTGATAGTTTTTGATAGTATCTGTACAGTTTTTGGTTCTGTAACCATTTATGTTGTTGATAATCAATACAAGTTGTTTCGGGAATGGTTACAAACGGTTACGGATTGCCTGCCTGCCGGACAGGCAGGTTGCAGTTTTGTTGTCATATTGAACAAATAATTGTTTCGGGTTTATCCGATTATCAAAGAGCTGATTTACTATAACAAATATACGTAAAAAATACTATTTTATTCTTTTGTTATTTTGAATCTTGTTACCGTACTAATGTCTGCAATGACAAGCTGATAAACACCAGCAGCAACGGATGCAATATTGATGGTGGCCTGATTGGCCAGAGCGGTCTGTTGTAACAATAGCCTGCCAGATATATCATACAGCATTATGTTATTGCCTGCTTTAACACCGTTTATATTCAGTATATCCCTTACTGGATTTGGATACACTTTTATATTTGAATTGCCTGCTATACCATTAATGCCAGTGGTTTCAATACTTACTCTTATACAGTTACTTTTTGCTGTTTTAGGATTGGGACATAGGTAGCTGCTGCTCATGTTTAAGCATATCTCGTCATTGTGACTGAGGGTGCTTGCACCCCATATATTACTGAGCGCGCCTACTACAGGGGCACCATTCCTTGTCCACTGGTAGGTTGGCTTATTGCCACCGTTCACAGGTGTGGCAGTAAAGTTGATCATAGTGCCGCTAGGTACTGTTGTAGATGGATTGGCAGTGATGGATACAGACGCAGGCAGCCACGGGAATACACGCATTGTTATCTTGTTGCTGGTATCTGTATATGGGTCTGCACACACACCGGTAGCAACGAGGGTGACATAATATTCGTCATTATCGGCAGCAGTAGTGGTACTATAGTTTGCATTGGATGCACCACCGATAACGGTATTGTTTCTGTACCAATAGCGTTGATAAGATGTGCCCGCATTTGCAGTACTGGAAATGAATGTAAGTGTAGCCCCCTGACAAATGCTGTCTTTGGGGCTTGGGTACATATTGATGACTGGTGCAGGGTTAACTACTACCGTCACAGAGTCTTTGTCTGATGTGCAGCCATTGGCTGTAACGGTAACATAATATTTACCTGCCATAGCAGTAGTAGCACTAGCCCTTACAGGGTTTGTCACAGCAGCACTATAGCCACCAATGCCCGTCCACGAATAGGCACCTGATTGTGGATTGCTGACATTCAGTTTCAAATCCTGCCCCACGCATACCGGTGTATTGGCAATTGGTAAAGGCCTTGCAGGTATAGGATATACGCTGCCATATACCGTGTCTTTGATAGAACAACCGTTGAGCGTGCCTGTAACATAATAATTGCCCGTAGCTGCTGTGGTGGCAGGGGATATGTTCGGATTCTGTAGTGTGCTGGTAAAGCCGTTTGGCCCTGTCCAACTGAAGCTGACACCTGCAGAACTTGTATTGCCTGCAAGGAAGAATGTATTGCCTTCGCAAATATTACCGGCTACCGCGTTGAAATTAGCAGGAAGTGGTCTTACCTGTACAGTAACGGTATCTTTTCTTGTACAACCATTGCTCAGCGATGCAGTTGCAATATAGTCTCCTGCCGCAGCCATCGTAGTATTTGCAATGTATGGATTTTGACCACTGCTGGTAAAACTATTAGGGCCTACCCAGCTATATGCAGCACCAGTGGTAGAGTTGGTGGAGAATAACCTGAGTGTATCTGCTACGCACACTGGTGTTGTAGCGGTAGCTGTGATGGCAATCGGTGATGGATTGACTGCAGCTACAATCGTATCTTTTGTGCTACAACCATAAATAGCTGCGGTAACAATATAACTGCCCGAATTACTAACAGTGGCATTTGGAATATTAGTGTTTTGGGAGGTAGATACTAAGCTATTAGGCCCCATCCATAGATAGGTTACATTACCTGTTGTTGTGGTTGTAGCATTTAGTCTCAATGTATCGCCACTGCATACAGGGCTATTGGATGATGCATCTGGTTTGTTTGGATATTTGCCAATCGTGATATTTTCAAAATTAGGATTTGAACTATCTATTTGGTTAGTGGATGTGATGCGTACTCGATAATTAAGCCCTGGGTTAATAGTATTGGGAATAACCCCGCTAATAGTACCTGATTTTCTGGTATTAATAGAGGCAATATTTAGCGGTGTCTGAAAACTACCAGTAGGGTCTGAAAGCTGTAGTATTATATTATTGGATGTAGTTAATCTGTTAGAATCAATTACAGTGTACTGCGCGTGTATAGTATCACCATTACAGTAAATAGTATCTGTAAGTGGCGAAGTAATAAGATTAATTGGTTTGATAACAATTGAATCTATATAATAATATGCAGTCGTAGTATGAATAGAAGAAGTTGAAGATCCCTGACTGTAAACAAGAGACATAGAGACGGTGTCTTTAAACCCACCGACAACAATATTATCGTAAGCAGAGTCTGCAACAAATATGGCAGATAACCTAACCCAATGCAATGTGTCATATAACACACCATAACTTGAAAATGAAATTTGAGGTGTTATTGGTAACACCTGCTGTCCCGAAACAGTATAGGCTGCGGAATCATATAGATATACACCTAAATCATTTGTTGCATAGCCACACCTATCACTTCGCGAAACTGACATTGATATTTCATAGCTTCGACCTACCTGCATTGGCATGATGCTTGTTGCTATATATTCTTTGTAGTTAGAGCCTTGTACATATGTTAAAACGCCCGCGTAGCTATTATTTGAATGGGGATATTGGTAACCAGCGTAGTTTGAAGGTATACCCGCATTAGAACCCCATGAATTTCCGCATACATGGTAAAAGTCAGGTGTAGCAGTTGTATAGGAGCGCCAATGAGTTAGCCTATATACTTGTGAAATATAGTTAGGACATGAATTATAAGATTCAAAGTTTCCATTAGGCACAAGGTTCTGTGCTTTGGTAACAAAGCTTAAGGCAGTTAATAAGGAAAGAATTATCAGGTTTCTCATAGGTAGGTAATATGAGTGGAAGAATGTATGTATAAAAATACTAAAGGGGCTGTATATACAGCCCCTTTAGTTATTAAAAGCAAATTAAACTTATTCTGCTTTCTTCGGTTCTTCTTCTTTTTTAGGTTTTCCTTTGTCTATTGTGAAGACGATTTTCTTTTCTTCTTCGCTATAGTCTGCTTTCACCGTGTCGCCTTCGTTGATGCGGTGGTTCAGCATTTCTTCTGCCAGCGGGTCTTCCAGGTATTTCTGTATAGCCCTGTGCAGCGGACGTGCACCAAACTGCTGGTCGTAGCCTTTTTCTGAGATGTATTTCTTGGCAGCATCTGTCAGTTCCAGCGTGAAGCCCAATGCATTCAGACGCTTCATCACACCTTTCATAATGATGTCGATGATTTGTGCGATATGCGTTTCGTCCAGCGAGTTGAAGATGATAACATCATCGATACGGTTGAGGAACTCAGGTGAGAAGGTACGCTTCAGCGCTTTTTCAATTACGCCTTTACTCAATTCGTCTGCGTTCTCTACTTTGGTAGCAGTAGCAAAGCCCACACCTGAACCAAAGTCCTTCAACTGGCGTACACCAATATTAGACGTCATGATGATAAGCGTGTTCTTGAAATCTACCTTGCGGCCAAGACCGTCTGTCAGTTGTCCGTCGTCCAGCACCTGCAACAGTATGTTGAAGATATCCGGGTGTGCTTTCTCTATCTCATCGAGCAACACAACGCTGTATGGCTTGCGGCGTACTTTTTCTGTAAGCTGGCCACCTTCTTCATAACCCACGTATCCCGGAGGCGCACCTATCAGGCGGCTGAGCGAGAATTTTTCCATGTACTCACTCATATCCACACGTATCAGTGCTTCGTCGCTATCAAACATGTAGCGTGCCAGTGCACGTGCCAGCTCTGTTTTACCTACACCCGTAGGGCCCAGGAATATGAACGAGCCTATCGGCTTGCGCGGGTCTTTCAGGCCTACACGGTTGCGCTGAATGGCTTTTACCACTTTTGCAATTGCTTCGTCCTGCCCTACTACAGCACCTTTCAGGTCTTCGCCCATGCGGCGCAGTTTGGCACTTTCTGCCTCTACCATGCGCATTACAGGTATGCCCGTCATCATACTTATCACTTCGGCAATATGCTCTTCGTGTATGGGTATGCGTTTGTGCTTAGCTTCTTCTTCCCACTCTGCTTTAGCTTTTTCCAGTTCTTCACCCAGGCGTTTTTCTTTGTCGCGCAGTGCTGCTGCTTCTTCAAAACGCTGGCTCTTCACCACTTTATTTTTCTCTTGCTTAATGTCTTCAATCTTCTTCTCCAGCTCCAGTATGTTTTCCGGAACGTTGATGTTCTTCAAGTGCACACGTGCACCTACTTCGTCCATCACGTCGATAGCTTTATCGGGCAGCAGGCGGTCTGTCATGTAGCGGTCGCTCAGCTTCACGCATGCTTCGATAGCTTCCTGATCGTATGTTACGTTGTGGAAATCTTCGTATTTGTTGCGGATGTTATTGAGGATAGTAATTGTTTCATCCACACTAGGTGGCTCTATCAATACCTTCTGGAAGCGGCGGTCGAGTGCGCCGTCTTTCTCAATATACATACGGTATTCATCCAGCGTAGATGCGCCGATGCATTGCAGATCGCCGCGTGCCAGTGCCGGCTTGAAGATGTTGGAAGCATCCAGCGAACCGGAAGCACCACCTGCACCTACAATGGTATGTATCTCATCGATGAACAGAATAACGTCGCGGTTTTTCTCCAACTCGTTCATGATGGCTTTCATCCTTTCTTCGAACTGGCCACGGTATTTTGTACCTGCAACCAATGCAGCAAGGTCTAGGCTGATAACGCGTTTGTCGAACAACACACGCGATACTTTGCGCTGCACAATGCGCAGTGCAAGGCCTTCAACTATGGCTGTTTTACCCACACCCGGTTCACCAATCAGTATCGGGTTGTTTTTCTTGCGGCGAGAAAGGATTTGCGAAACACGTTCTATCTCTTCTTCGCGGCCTACAATCGGGTCCAGATTGCCCAGCTCTGCAAGCTTGGTAATATCGCGGCCGAAGTTGTCTAGTACCGGTGTTTTAGATTTTGAATTGCCCGCAGGTTTTCTTTGCTGAAACTGTTTGCGTTCATCGTCTTCTTCGTAGTCATCGCCGGGATCGCTGTAATCGCCGCGAGGTGCATCACCTTGTAGTATGCTCAGCTCATCTTTAAAGCGGTCATAATCTACCTGGTATTGATGCAGTATCTGCGTAGCTACGTTTTCTTTGTTTTTCAGAATCGACAGCATCAGGTGTTCTGTTTCTACCGTAGCACTTTTCAGGGCTTTGGCTTCGAGCACCGTAATGCGAATTACTTTTTCGGCCTGCTTGGTAAGCGGCAAACTGTTGACGTTAGAGAGGGGTTTGTTGCTTTTGTCTTTAATAGCACTTTCCAGTTCTTTACGCAAATCGAACAGATCTATCTGTAAGGTTTGCAACACACGTACAGCCAACCCTTCACCATCTCTGATAAGGCCCAGCAACAGATGCTCGGTGCCTATGAAATCATTACCCAGACGGAGAGCTTCCTCTCTGCTGTAGGAAATGATTTCCTTGACTTTTGGTGAGAAATTAGAATCCATGAATCATCCTTTGTTTTAGTAAAATTAACGATAAAGGCAGTAGTTGAAGTATCGGGTTTCGCTATATATGTATTGCCTTTCACCTTGCTTCGGGCCTTCGTCTTACTAAATATACGAAAGAAATTATAGCACGATTACTATTTTTGGCTCAATTACAGCATTGCTGATAAACCAGAACTACGTCTTGTTTTATGGAATTCAAAATTGATACCAAACCAACATATAGTGTTATAACACCCGTCAATACTGCTATAGATGCTAATATGACAGCGGCATTGTCTGATAAATGTCAAGAATTGGCAAAAAGCGGCAGTACCAATTACATTATAGACCTGCAACATTGCACAGAAGCAGACAATACGTCATTTGACGATTTGGTGCAAATGCACGAAAATTGTTACAACAATTCTCAGTCGCTTGTGTTTACAGGTGTGCAGGGCAGTGTTTTAAAACAATTGCAGGATGCAGAACTGGATACGGTATTGAACATAGCACCCAAAATGATAGAGGCTGTAGATATAGTGAGCATGGAAATACTGGAGCGCGATTTGTTTGACGAAAGCGAATAATAGTAACTAAATTACCTGTACAGATTACCCCCCTACGGCTTAAATATTTGAAATGAGAGTAACAATTTTAGGGAATAATTCTGCCTTGCCGGCATTTGGCAGGCATCCGACGGCGCAGGCTGTGCACGTGTGGGGTGAAGTACTGTTGATAGATTGCGGAGAAAGTACACAAATACAGATGCAACGCTTTGGTGTAAAGTGGAGGCATCTGAATCATATATTCATCAGCCACATGCACGGCGACCATTATTTTGGTTTGCCCGGTTTGATAAACAGTATGAGCCTGCTGGGGCGTGCAGCACCATTGCATGTGTATGGCCCTAAAGAACTGTTGCCGATAATAGATGCCATACAAAGTGTGGCAGAGACAGTGCTGACTTACGAGTTTCACTACCATGTATTGCCCGAAGGTGATGCAGTATTGGTAGATAACGAATACTATACGGTAAAATGCTTTCCTGTAGAACACCGCATACAATGCCATGGGTTTCTGATAACCAGTAAAACACGCGGCAGAAAGATAGTGCCGGAAAAATGCAGAGAGTATGAGATACCACGCTACTACTACGATAAGCTGAAGCAAGGTGAAGATTATGAAAAGACTGATGGCACCGTTGTGAAGAATGAATGGGTGACAACAGACGGGCCACCTCCTAAGTCTTATGCCTACTGTGCAGATACGTTGTTTACAGACAGCTTTGTAAAATACATAAAGGGTGCAGACACGGTTTATCATGAATGTACTTATATGGAGAAAGATGCCGATAAAGCTGCTGCACGCTACCACAGTACTGCAAAGCAGGCAGCACAGGTAGCTAAGATGGCGGAGGCGAATAAACTATTGCTGGGGCACTACTCATCCAAGTACAGAGATATAGAGCCTTTTGCCGAAGAAGCGAAAGAAATATTCCCGAATGTATATGCCAGTATGGAAGGCATGACATACGATGTATAGATATTGAATATCTGTTATGATAAATAAAGCCACGCATGCGTGGCTTTATTATATTTTATATTTTTTTGTTATTAAAGACCTGTGATGCAAAGGCCGATAGAGTATGGTGTAACTTCTGGGCCTTCGCCGCTTTTGTACAGGTTGGTAAGATTGTATGTACCTACCAGCGAGAAGTTGCCATAACCTAAACGTGCAGTAGCAGCAAAGCGCCATGTTTCCAGATACTTGCGGCTATTGCTTTTGTAGTTCACTTTAGTACCATCTTCGCGTCCTTTAACGTGTGCACCCAGCAGCGTACCCACCTTCATACCGATAGCAGCTTTGAAACCGCTGTTGCGATTTTCTTTGTTGCCAAAGAAGCGCAGTTCGAATGGAGCTTCCAGATAAGTGATTGTTTGCTTGTAGCGTTTGTAGTTTACTGTTTCAGGTACAAAACGCACGCGGGTAGAATCTTTTTCAGTATTCATCACCTGCTGGTTATCCAAATAGATGTTTGAAACAGCAATACCTATACCTGCCGCAAAGCTGAAGTTTGATTTCTTGATAGGGAAATCATAACACAGATATCCGCTGAAACCACGGCTTAGGCCTTTCATTTTGATGCTGTCTGGTTTCACCCAGTTATCGTAGCTGATTTGCAGCATCAGAAAATCGCGGGATGGTTTTTGTACCGTACTTTTCTTTTCGCCACCTTTTTCAACGTCTTGCGCCCATGTAAGCGCAGGCAATAATATCAGTGCCAGTACGGCCAGGTAATTCTTCATAAGTAAAAATTAGTGCGCAAATATAATGGTTGCCCAACGCATATTTTGTTAAATATCAATACAAGAGGTGGTTTAGCAATATGATGATTTCATAAAAATTTGTCTGAAATTCTGAAAAATCATTACTTTTGCCCTCCCAAACAGGGAACACGGAGGCATTAGCTCAGTTGGTTAGAGCGTTGGATTGTGGTTCCAAAGGTCGTGGGTTCGACCCCCATATGCCTCCCTCCGTGAAAAAGAAAAGCACCCGATTGGGTGCTTTTTTGTTTTTGTGCCTTTCTTATTTATTGTTTTGGAAAGAACAGTTTGATAGTAGTACCAATATTTTTTGCACTCTTGATGCTGAAGTTGCCCTCTACAACACGCAGCAGGTCTTTGATGATGAGGTAGCCCAGCCCGTTGCCTTTTTTACCATCTACATTGGCAGATGATACGATAAACTGGTCTGCAAGAATATTGTTTATTTGTTCTTTGGTCATACCAAAGCCCTGGTCTTTTACCTCTATCAGCATACCATTACGCAGTTGCTTTGCTACGATGGTGATATGGCCCTTTTCCATAAAGTTCAGCGCATTTACAACAAGGTTGTAGAGTATGATGCGCAGTGGTTCGGCATATTGACGTATGGCAAAATCTTCAGGTACTTCGTTGCTAAGGAATATGTTCTTCTGTTTTGCCATACCATTCAGTATGCTGAAAATGTTGCGTACCATTTCGTTGAGTCGCACTTCCTCTCTGCCTAACTGACGGTTTTCATTCTGGTACTTAATCCAGTTGAGGATATTGGTGGATAACATTTCCAGCTCGCGCGCAGTGTGTACAATTTCTTCCAATGTTTCCATCTTCAATTCATCCGTCATCTGCTCGTGGCTTTCCACTAGATTGCGGCCTGCAAGGTGCAGAAACTTGAGTGGCGTAATGATATCGTGGCTGATGATGGAAATAAGCCTTGTTTTAATAAGGTCATTTTTTTCCAGCTCCTCGTTTTTGCGGCGTATTTCTTTGGTTTTTCTTTCTACCAGTGCACGCAATACGTTTTGACGTATGATGAAACGTTTTGCACGCAGAAACAACACAAGGCTTATGTAGCCAAGTGCGGTAATGCTGATAGCAAGTATTAACCAGCCATTCTGATACCAGGGAATGTTTAGAAGCATAATTGTATGGGCATGTTATCAGCTAACGTTGTATATAGACGCAAGCTGCATGAGTTCTTTCAGATTTTTAGTATCTGTTTTTTCAAATATTCTGTTTTTCAGGGTAGATACGGTATTCATCCTCAGGTTCAGTACAGTTGATATATCTTTTGTACCATGGCCACCCAGCATATAGTGAAGGACTTCCAGTTCGCGGGCCGATAATTGTGTGAAGGGATTGATAGTAGTGCCTTTGGATGATGTGGTTTCGGCGGGGTTGTAGTGGTTGATGAAATTGTCCAGAAAGGCAATGGTGTCTTCCTCCTTCGATGTCTTTTCCAGATAATAGTAGATGTTATATTGCTTCAGCGCTTCTCCATACACAGAGCCATTGAGCATGGAGAATACCATGATCTTAAGATCAGGGTACAGGCGCTGAATATTAGGTACTATCTCCAGAGATGTACAATCGGGCAATATAATATCGAGAATAAGGTGTGTATAATCTTTTTTCTGCAGCTCACTCATCACTCCGTTGCCATTCGACACCTCAAACACATCCTTTATTCCAAGATGTGTTTGCAGTAATAGCTTGATACCCTTTCGTATCATGCTATGGTCGTCTGCTATTAATATTCTATGCTGCATCAGTATCGTTCTGTTTGTTTGAGGGTAATCCGAAACGGCTTTTTAGAATACTAACAAAAAGCGTGCGAATTTCTGTAATTCCAAGTACTTAAGGCAATAGAATTTATTCTACACGCTGTATTTACGTATGTTTATAGCTTTACGCCTGTTGTATAAACAGGGATATTGAGAGAGATATATAAAGAAAAATACCCTTTGTAAGTAGTAATTGCAATCGCCACCTGTAAGCATGAACCGGATTAAAAACTACGTTATGAGGGGAGAAATATTTAAAAAGCACATTGAAGGCTACGACTTCGCATTTGAAAAACTGATGCTGAATAATAACGAACCATTGTTTTTTATTACCAGCAATATGCCCGGAGAGCGATCCTTTTTTATGAGCAGAATAAAAGGAGAGTGGCAGGTTTTGTACCATCACATACTGGGAAAAGAAGTATTGAAACTGGAATCGATGCTTGCTGATGCAATAGCAGAAGCAGGTTATTAAGTAATAAATATCAAATAAAGCGAACATGAGTGCCTGTGTTTACGGGCGCTTTTTTATTTTCATGCCCTTTGCATATCTTGCATGCTTACAAGTTTTATATAAAAGTTTAAATAAAGTAGTAATGAGTTTAGAAGTAATCGGCAAATTGTTGGTAAAAAATCCTACACAGGTAGTGAGTGATAAGTTCAGAAAACGTGAATTTGTGTTGGAGCTCGCCGAAGAAATAAATGGTAACACATATACCAACTTTGCTAAAATGCAATTGGTGCAACAGAAATGCGATATACTGGATAAGTTTAATGAAGGAGATGCTGTAAAAGTAAGCTTCAACATTAAAGGCAACCGTTGGGAGAAAGATGGTAAGGTAAACTACATTACCAATCTGGATGCATGGCGTATAGAGCCTGCTAATGCTGCAGCACCAACGCAAAGCGCGGGCGCACCTGCCGGATATGCACCGGTAAACAATCCTGCACCTGCAGGTAATGGTGGCAACTTCTACAATCCTTCTCCGGAGAATGTAGATGACCTGCCGTTCTAAAAAAATAACAAAGCATTGTAACTTTTTTGCAGCCTGTACGATTTATAAACGTACAGGCTGTTTTGTTGTATAATAGTTATAGTTTTACATTCTGAAATATTTGTTATGACTAATCGTATCGCCCTCATCTTGCTTATGACAATATGCATATTCGCATCTTGCAGCAAATCTCCCGAACACATAAAATACATACCCAAAGATGCCGGTGTGGTAGTGGGTGTAAACACTGCCGAGCTGGGCAAAAAGATAGCTTGGGATGCACTGTGGGGCAGCAAACTGCTGGAAGAAATGCAGCAGCGCATGGACAAGAAAGACGCCATGAAGGATATGGGAAACAGTGGTATAGAAGCCATGACAACCTACTATCTGTATGTAAAAACAGACAAGCGTTTTGAAACAGGCAGCAGAGTAACTGCTATATTGCCGATGGAGGATGAAGCCAAATGGCAGGCATACCTGAAAAAAGTAGCACCACAGGCTGTAGTAAAAACACAAAAAGACAGAAAAGAGGCGCTGATAACCGATGGCATGTATGCAGGGTGGACAAAAGATGTGCTCATCATCATGAACACCATATACCCGCCTATGGATAATATCTACAACCAGCTAAGCAATGCAACTGCCGAAACCTACGACAGCCTGTATAACGAACTTACAAAGCAAAGAAAGCCCGACGAAGCTTTGATGGCTGTAGAGATGGATAAGGCATTCAACATAGCAAGCGATAATGTGATAACAAGTAAGCAAAGCTTTGTGAACCTTGAAAAAGAAGGACATGATATTACCATGTGGATGAACTACGAAGCACTGACCGGTGACTATATGAACCCTGCTATGACAGGCGGATTGGCACTGTCTGCCGCATTATGGAAAGATGCTGCACTGGCTGCAGGTTTCGACTTTGAAGATGGTAAGATAGAGGGACAGATGAAATACTATATTTCTGACGAACTGAAAGCCATCATGAAAGGCTTTGGTGAAAAGAATGCAGATAAGGATATGATAGAAAGAATGCCTGCAGAAGGATTAAATATGCTGGCAGGCTGCTACATATCTCCTGAAGCAATGAAGGGGATGATTGACAAGATGGGCATGACGGGCCTTATGAATGCAGGGCTGGCAGAAAGCGGCTTGAATGCTGATGATGTGTTCTCTGCATTCTCAGGAGACTTTGCACTGGCGCTCAATAATTTCAAGATTTACAACACTACCATACCAGCAGACAGTATGTATCCCGGTCAGCAGGCTTTTGAGTCGCAAGACGCAGATATACAATACACTTTTGCCATGAAAACAGGCAAAAAGGAAAGCTTTGACAAACTACTGCAACTGGCACAGAAAACAGGCATGATGGTGCCGGATGCAAGCGGTAAGAAATACCTGATAAAATCGGGTAAGCAAGATATTAATATCGTTATTGATAAAGGTTTTCTGGTAGTATCTAACAACAGCGGATATGCAGACGGTTATATTCAATCGGCATACAAAGGAGGCAAACGCTCTGCTAAAACCGAAGATATAGGTAAGCACCCTTGGGGAATGTATTTTGACGTAAAATCAATGTTTGCCAATGTGAGCATTGCATCAGAAGAGCCAAAGTATAAGGCTATGCTGGAAATGAGCAAAAACCTGCTGGATGATGTAACTACCTATGGTGGAGAAAATAAAGGGAATACATTTGAATATAATGTATCTGTAAACTTTACAGACAAAAAAGAAAACAGCCTGATACAATTGCTGAACTATGCCAGTAAAATGGCCGAACTGAATAAACAGGAGCAGGTAGTGACAGCCAGATAATTAATTTAGGATTAAAATAATATGACATTGCCCGAAAATAAGGGCTGTATAAGGGTTTTGTTTTAACAAAACCCTTTGATTTGTTAACTATTTTTTATAAACTTGATGAAAATTTTCTCAATGGATAATCGTAAAGTTATCTATAAGCTGGGTATTGTACTTGGATTAGCATTTTCTGCGGGTGCTTGTAAGCCTACTTATGATGAAATTGATAATAATAACGTTATATCGAAGCCGTATGTATTGTATGTAGGCGATACTTTCGGTGCTATATATAGAACAAACGACGGTTTGAATTTTCAGACTGTTTTCGGTGCCGATAACTATCCTGCCACAGCGATGGTGACTTCCGGTGCTAATCTTATATACATCAAGAAAAACGTACACATTATTGAAAAATTAGGACAGGGTAATAATAATACCAATCCTACTTTTATGGCTCCAGGTGCATTTTCTGATTACGGAGAGTCAATCATCATTAACGTAAATACACCTGCATTCAAAAACAGGGTATATATCGGTGGTACTGGTAAAAAAGGGTATATATTCAACGATTCTAACGGTCGTCCGGGTATTAGTTATTCAAACTGGAAAGACGAAGATGATATTAATATACCTACCGGTACAATTATGACTTCATTCACGCTGTTAGATAATAACACACTGATAGCATATGATGATGTAAATAAGCGTACATTCAAAGTATCGAGCCCTACACAGCAATGGACACAAACTACTGGTAGCCCGTTGCCAACAGCCGGTAAGTTCTTCCTGTCGCACATGGGCAATATAGTGCTTGCAGCAGATAAGACAGGTGCTAATGGTGTATACTATAGCGCTAACGATGGTAACAGTTGGTCTAAATATTCAGGCATACCAACATCATTGCAAATATTAAGTATGTGCGGTGGTTTTGGACAAACTGTATTAGTTGGTACAAACGGTGGAGGTGTTTATCGTTTGCCGGCAGGTTCTACAAAATTTGTTACTGCAAACATTGGCATGCCAAAAAATGCTATTGTAAAGAGCTTGTCTGAAAAATACGATTACTACAAAAACAATACTTCGAAAAAATACATATACGCTGCCACAGATCAGGGCGTGTATCGTAGCCAGGACCTTGGTGAAAACTGGGTGAAGGTGTATGAAAATCCTGACAAGAAAGGCAGCTTTACGGTAATGTATTAATCTTCAGATTCAGCGTCATCATCGCTGAGAAAATCATTCAGGTCGCGACGTTCTTTTTTGGACGGGCGGCCTGTTTTGCTTAGGCGCTTACCTGTATAGAAACTGGTACCCATACGTTTGTTGTATTGCAGGTCTTCTTCAGATGTGAGGTCTGTATAGTTCTTGATAGCCTCTTCAAAACCTACACGTTTTTGCAGCAGCCCTGTTACACGTATAGTCCATTTGCGCTCGGCACGTATGTCGTAGATTTCGCCAATGCTAACACTGCGAGCAGGTTTTACATTGGCACCGTTCAGTTTTACTTTGCCTTCTTCGCAGGCTTTGGTGGCAAGGGTACGCGTTTTGAAGATGCGTATAGACCACAGGTATTTATCCAGCCTTAATTTCTCATCTGCCATATTGCTAAATTACATAAATGCAGCATCACCAAAACTGTTTTGTAGTTTTGCGCTATTCTTATGCATTCACTCATCGTATTCGCATCTGGCCGCGGCAGCAATGCACAGGCTATCATAGATTTCTTCAAAGCCAATGGTAAGGCTAAGGTTTCGCTCATCGTATCGAACAAGCCAGATGCGGGTGTGCTGGAGATTGCAAAGAAAGAACACATCCCCTTTCTGATAATAGATAAGCATACTGCAAAAGAAGTGCTGCTGGTGGAACAGATGATGGAATACAAACCATCACTTGTTGTTCTGGCAGGCTATCTGTGGAAGGTACCTGAAACGATACTGAATGCATTCCCGAACAGGATAATAAATGTGCACCCTGCACTACTGCCAAAATATGGTGGTAAAGGCATGTACGGGCATCATGTACACGAGGCTGTGGTTGCTAATAAAGAAAAAGAATCGGGCATTACCATCCATTATGTAAATGAGCACTATGATGAGGGCAACATCATAACGCAGGCAAGATGCAGTGTAACAACTACTGATAAACCAGATGATGTAGCACATAAGATTCACAAACTGGAGCACTATTTCTTTCCGCGCACAATAGAGTTTTTGTTGGATAGTATGAACCTGGATTAATTGGATTAGAGAATGATGGGTTTTTATGTTGTCTTTTAATAACTAATCAACTAATTAACAAGTCAACCAATCAACAAACTACCAATCCTTCCTGCGCAGTTGTTTTTTCTCTGATGCTTTCTTCTTGCTATTTAGGCGTGCCTCTTTGGCTGCTTTGCTGATTTTTGTTGGCTTGCGCTTTTTAGGTACTATCAGGCTTTTGGCTATTATCTCCTGCATTTTTGCAATAGCAATCTGTTTGTTCTCCAGCTGAGAACGAGTTTCACTGCACTTTACAATCAGGTAGCCATCTTTATTGATGCGGTTGGCTAGCTTGTTAGAAATGAGTTCTTTTTCTTCTTGTGTAAAAGCATGAGACTGACCTATATGCAACCAAGCTTCAACCATTGTCTCTACCTTATTTACATTTTGACCGCCTTTGCCACCACTGCGTGCTGTGCGATAAAATATTTCGTTTTGAAAGTTGTGCATTTTATTTTTTTCGACGAAGTTCCAAGTAGTTAACTATAAGTTTGGTATTGCCCAGCAACAACAGTCCTACAAGTAGCCTTGCAGATGAATAGATGATAGGCCCTTTACTGGTATAACTATAGCTGTGTTCCATAAGACCTTCCTGCCAGTAAGAATACAATGCATGACAGAAAACAGGTATCTCGTTCACGAAAGTATAGCCACCGATTACTACAACAGCCAAACTCAATATCTGAGACCTATGCATCTTGATGGAAAGATGCTCATCAACGTTATCTGTCAGGTGCAGTTTGTTGATGATATAATCTCCTTTGAAAAGAAGAAAATATACTGTAAAAACAAGGAGTGCAATGGATATTATTGCAATGAACAATATTGTATAGTCCGTATAGGAAAAGAACGAAACTATACTCTGCAGTGACTCTATCAAAACGCCTACAGAGCCAACAATAGTTAACAATGCGGATATCTTAAAGAAAATCTGAAAGAATGATCGGGAGCTCATAAGTATATATTACAAAGTAAATATACACTCTTTTAGAAATCCTCTTCTTCCTCCTCGCTATTGAAGTTCATATTCATCATGCTACCCAGTATATCGCCAAAGCTGTAGCCACCGCTTTCAACACCTTTCTTGCTGATGAGTGAGAAGGATGCGAGCCCGTGGAGCATAAACTCCATGAGCAGTGCTATCTGTGCTTCGTCAGCATTCGGATAATATTGCTTCACTGCTGCATATAAACCATCTACCTGATACAGGTTGTTGCGATATGCATCGTCTGCTGCATCCTGCATCATCACAAGGTCATTGCCACGGCCAAACCAATCTATTACTGATTGATAAGGATTTGGTTTTGGGTTCACCTTGTCGTTGCCGCGCGTTTGTTTTTTGAAAGACTGCGGGTCGGGGAAATATTGGATGAACATAGTGCGGATAGCCTGCTCCAGCAAACGATGTGCTACGTTAGTAGGACCTTCCTGTTCGCCTTCATAAACCAGTTCTATCTTACCAGTGATGGATGGTATAACGCCAATGAAATCAGAAATACGTACCATGGTGTTGTTGCTGCCATGCTTCAAAGCACGCAGCTCGGCAGTGCTTATCAGGTTCTCGTATGCAGAAATAGTAAGACGTGCAGATACACCACTCTTCTGGTCTACATACTCGCTCTTGCGTGCTTCCATGGCAATCTCTTCAACCAGCATCTTGGCAAGATCAGGCACTTCTACCTTTTGCATTTGCTCAGGTAATACATCTGCTTCCTGTTCTGTAATGGCTTGCGATACGTGTACTGTTTTAGGATAGTGTGTTACTATCTGGCTTTCAATACGGTCTTTCAGCGGTGTTACAATACTACCACGATTGGTATAGTCTTCGGGATTGGCAGTAAACACAAAAAGAATATCCAAAGGCATGCGTAGTTTGAAACCACGTATCTGAATATCGCCCTCCTGCAGTATGTTGAAGAGTGATACCTGTATACGTGCCTGCAAATCGGGCAGCTCGTTGATAACAAATATACCTCTGTGAGAACGTGGTATGATGCCGTAGTGCAACACACGCTCATCTGCAAAGCTGAGGCGCATATTGGCTGCTTTTATAGGGTCTACATCGCCTATCAGATCGGCAACAGATACATCGGGCGTAGCCAGCTTTTCGCCATAGCGCTCACTGCGGTGCAACCAGTTGATAGGAGTTGCATCGCCCATTTCATTCAGGAGATTGCGTGCATACAACGATATAGGTGCAAACGGACTGTCGTTGATGTCGCTGCCATCTACAACGGGTATCCATTCGTCCAGCAGGTTTACCATCTCGCGCGCCATGCGTGTTTTCGCCTGCCCACGAAGGCCGAGGAACAGGATATTGTGGCGCGAAAGCAAAGCCCTTTCAACATCGGGTATTACGGTATCTTCATAACCCAAAATGCCATTGAAAGGACTCTGATTGGTTTGAATAGATGTAATAAGATTCTGACGGACTTCTTCCTTTACCGATTTTGGTTGATAACCGGATGCCTTTAGTTCGCCGAATGTCTTTATAGTTGGTTGCATACTTGCCATAAGAGATTCGAAGTTACAGGTTTGTAACAATGCAGCAGGCTAAGTGTTTGCAATAGTGGTATAGTATTTTTCCATTAATATTGTTTAAATTCCATTGATATAAAATTCAGCTTCTATGAAAAACCTGAAACTACTATTCATCTTGCTGCTGGTATTGCAACAATTGCTTGTGAAAGCAGAGAGCATAAAGTTCTCATTCAATAAATCAACTATCATAGCTGCCGATAGTCTGGATGGTGCAACCAGGTTGGGAGAAAATGACGGATATGCTAACTATTTCTCCTTATTCGATATTCAATCAAAAACAGATGATATATCGAAAACCAGAAAGGATGACTATTATGAGCATGCAAGAAAGCAATCGCTTAACTGGACACAAAAAGAGATTGCAGATTTGAAAACAGCTTTTGCTGAAGTGCTGGACTCGCTGAATAAAAAGGGTATCGTATTGAACCTGCCTGCTAAAATCTATGTAATTAAAAGCACACTGAAAGAAGAGTATGGCGCATCAGGATATACCAGGGGCAATAATATTGTATTAAATACAGCATCTGAAGGCATTAATGCTCACCTTGTTTCGCATGAATTGTTTCATGTATATTCCAGACACAACCCGGCAAAGAAAGATAAATTGTATAGTGTCTTCGGCTTTAAAAAGTGCAACAAGATTGCATTGAATGATGCTTTGGATAATCTGAATATTACGAATCCTGATTGTCCTGAAATTGCACATTATGTATCTATGGGCAATGAAGACGTTACCCTGTTGCTATACAGTGCTAAAAAATATGAAGGCGGAAATGTATTTGAAACATATGTAAGGCTTGGTGTGTTGGTATTGGAAGGTAGCGGAGATAATAAGAAGATAAAAATCCAAGATGGCAAAGCCGTAATTAAAACATTTGAAGAAGTGCCTGAGCTGTTTCAGATAATAGGTATGAACACAGATTATGTTCTGCATCCGGAAGAGATAGCTGCAGAGCATTTTTCTATGATAGCAACAGGAACAGTGCCGAGGCAACCGGAGTTGTTGGCTAAATATTATTCAGTCTTAAAAGCAGCGGATTAGTATTCCCCGAAGTTCATACCACCCTCCAGTATATCATCGAGCATAAAGAGCTTGCGGTTTTTTACTTCACGCTTCTCAGTCAGCTCTACTTCTACAGTGGTTTTGTCTTTGAAAGAAGACCATTCGCCGGTGGCTTTATCGCCCATTATGGTTATTTCCATTACGCCTACATCCTCTTCTGTCAGTATCAGTTTACCTTCGGGGCTTTTAGTTACATCCAGCACAACATAGTCTTCCATATCCTGAAACTTGTAGAGTGCATCCCATGCACAAACAGGTTTGGGACATGGGCCTTTCAGGCTGCGGATGTAGAGCTCCATTTTTATCTCACCATCGAAGAGACCGGTGTATAGTTTGCGTTCTACAACATCGTTGGTTAGTGGTTTCTTTTTTTCTTCATCTTCTTCAAGTGTCACACTCAGCGGATTGGCTTTGTCTGTTTTAGCCACTGTTTCACCACTGCCATTATTATTAGTTGCCGCAGCAGCCAGTGCAAGGCTGTCTTCAGCTTTGCCGATTGTATCAGACAATGCATACAATTGTGCTATTAGTACATCTTTCAGCACCTTTCTTTCTAATGCCAGTTTTTCATAATACTCTTCAATAGTCTCTGCCTCCAGTATATTTACAATGCGCCCGCCATACCATTTATCATTGAAGCCATGAACATCTTTTATGGCGATGCAATAGATTTTGCGCGTCAGTAAGTCCTGAACAAATATGTAGCCCTGCAAACGGTATTGTACTATCTTTTCAAAGCCAACCAACTCTCTCGGCAGCATTGCTTTTTCAAGGTCGTATCGGGCAATGAGTAAGTCTCTCCAGTGTATGCCTGAGTCCAACCCTTTCTTATGAATGAACTTAAAATCTCGAATGATAGATTTGTTGTAATAAGGATCGAACTGCTGCAACTGGCGCGGATTGGAACGCAGGTTATTGATGCGCCTGTTGTTAACGATGCCTGTATCTGAGTATCGCTGTGCCATGTTCCAAAGGGTATCGAACCGGGGGAAAAGCATTGCGTAGGCAGAGTCGTCTTCGGTACCAAAGCATTGCATTATCTTATTCACCAGTGCTTCCTCATTCTTCTGCTGCGCAATAGCAACAGAAGTGAGCAGCAACATCCAAACAGCCAAAAATGCTTTTTTCATAGTATGAAAATAAAAAAAGAAACCCTCTTTGCAGAGGGTTTTATAATATATCCTTTACCAATTGCGGCGGACGGGCAATGATTGCTTTGTCGCCATTTACTACTATAGGCCTTTGCAGCAGTATAGGGTTATCTATAATTGCCTGCAGCAACTCATTATCACTAAGCTGTTTGCCTGCATATTGTTCTGCAAATACTTGTTCGCCGGTGCGGACAATGTCTGTTGCAGTTGCGCCAAGTTTGGTAAGCAATGCTTGCAGTTCTTCAACACTCAATGGTTCGTGCAGATAGAATTTATATTGCACTTCGCGGCCTTGCAATAATTCAGACAGCTCTTTACACTTACTGCATTCAGCGTTGTGATAGACTATGAGCATTTAGAAAGTCATTTCCTTCACATCATCTGCAATAACAAGACGGCCAGCAGTTTTTGCCTTTATCTCGTCAATAGTAACGCCGGGTGCATATTCCAGACAACGGAATCCTTCTTCTGTAATATCAAATACGCCCAAATCTGTCACTACTTTCTTCACACATTTAACGCCAGTAAGTGGCAGCGAACATTTTGGCAGCAATTTGCTTTCGCCTTTCGGGTTGGTATGTTGCATAGCCACGATGATGTTTTTTGCAGCAGCTACCAGATCCATTGCGCCACCCATACCTTTCACCATCTTGCCCGGAATCTTCCAGTTAGCGATATCACCATTGTCAGCCACCTCCATAGCACCCAGTACGGTAAGGTCTACCTTGCCGGCGCGTATCATACCAAAGCTCATAGCGCTATCAAAGAAAGCAGAGCCCGGCAGTGTTGTGATAGTTTGCTTGCCTGCATTTATTAAATCTGCATCCTCATCACCTTCAAAAGGGAAAGGGCCCATACCCAGCAAGCCGTTTTCGCTTTGCAGTACTACGTTTACACCTTCCGGTATATAGTTGGCAACCAGTGTAGGAATACCAATGCCAAGATTTACATAGAAACCATCTTTCAGTTCTTTCGCTATGCGTTGCGCAATTTGTATTTTATCTAAAGCCATGATTAGTTCCTTTTACGAGTTGTGCGTTGTTCAATGCGTTTTTCATAGTCCGTACCCTGGAAGATGCGGTGAACATAGATGCCCGGGGTGTGAATTTCATTCGGGTGCAGTTCGCCAACAGGTACCAGTTCTTCTACCTCTGCGATAGTTATTTTACCAGCCATTGCCATCATTGGGTTGAAGTTGCGGGCAGTGTCTTTGAAAACAAGATTGCCTTGTGCATCACCTTTCCATGCTTTTACAATAGCAAAGTCTGAATCGAAGGCATATTCCAGCAGATAGTCTTTACCGTTAAAATTGCGTACTTCTTTACCCTCTGCTACTTCGGTGCCAACACCGGCCAGCAGATATACAGCAGGCATACCGTAGCCACTTGCCATGCAACGCGTAGCCAATGTACCTTGTGGTATCAGTTCTACTTCCAGCTCGCCACTCAGCAACTGGCGTTCAAACTCTGCGTTTTCGCCTACGTAAGAAGATATCATCTTCTTTACCTGCTTTTGCTGCAGCATCAGGCCGATACCGAAATCATCGACACCGGCATTGTTTGATATACAAGTAAGATTATTAACACCTTTGCGTACCAGTGCGGCAATACAATTTTCAGGAATGCCACAGAGGCCGAAGCCACCCAACATGAGGGTCATGCCGGATTCGATGCCTTTTATAGCCTCATCCGCATTTGCAACCACTTTGTTCATCTGTCAGTAAAATTTGCGCTAAAATACTGCAATTAGCTGATTAGCTAATGTGATAATTAGCTGATAATAATATGTTTTTAACCTGTGATAGCCTTAGGCTCATGCTTTACGGGGAAGTTTACCGACTTGGCAATGAAGCATTTGGCATGTGCCTCATCGTGCAGGGCATTTGCTTTTGCTATCATCGATGCATCTGCAACTGTTACAACAGGAAATAGTGTTACTTCTGTAAAACGTGCACCTTCGGGCGCATCCATAGTCAATACACCTGTTGCATTGTCTGTATAGTCTGTAACGATGACGCCTGCATCTGCACACAAATGCAGGTACCACAGCATATGGCAGCTGGATAGCGCATACAGCAACGCATCTTCGGGATTGTGCTTTGTACCATCTCCACGAAAAGGTGTGTCTGAAGAACAGGCAATTGTTTGCTTGCCATCTATAGCCCATGTATGCGCACGCTCATATGCATCGTAGCGGATAGTGCCTTCGCCATTGTTACCAGTCCATGTTATGGTAGCAGCATAGTGGTGTTGTTTACTCATATGTCTAAAGTTAAGTATTTAGCAATTCAGCAGATTTGTTGATTGTTATTTTCAGTTCTTCATCATTCAATAGCTTAGTTATTGGTATGGGCACCGGCGGGTCTATTACATGTTCCTGCAAGGTATATTGAAACCAAAGGTTGGTATGCCATTCGCCCAGTTTGTAGCCAATGTTTTTGAACAATCCTATTTCCTCAAAGCCATAAGCTCTGTGAAACTCAACACTGTTTACATTGGTAACTAATACACTTGCAAATACATTGATATACCCCTGTTGTTGCAGCAATGCAAAGAGTGTGTTGTAGAGTATGCGTGCTATGCCTTTTCTGTGGTGCTTGTCTGAGATGTACACGGTAGATTCGGGCGACCATTGGTAGGCAGCGCGCTCGCGGTGTGTGCTGCCATAGGCATAGCCTACTATTTCGCCATCGCACTCGCATACCAGCCAGGGGTATTGTGCAGTTATCCTTTCAATCTTCGTTTTGAAATCATCTACCGACGGTATTTCGTATTCGAACGTGTTGGCAGTGTGCAATACATAAGGCGCATATACTGCAAGCGCCGCTTCCGCATCCGCGGGTGTTATTAATCGTATGTTATAGTTGTTGTGCATAGTATAGCTTATTAAAACACAAAGCCCCGCAATGGTGCGGGGCTTTGAAATTTGTTAGCGCAAGTACAGCAGCTCGCGATATTTTGGCAGCGGCCACAGCTTGTCTTCAACCAGCAGTTCCAGTTTGTCTGCGTGGTAGCGTATTTTATCGAAGAATGTTTTTACATCGTTGCAATACATAGCAGCACGCTTGTGCATGTCTTCTACGTTGTTTGCTTTCTTACGTGCTTCAATCATTGCTTCTACATTATCATTGATCTCTTGTATGTGACCACTTACTACTTTCAGTATGTTCAGCTGTGCTTTGTAGCTGCTTTCACCAAGACCCAGGTCTTTCAGGCCGCGTACGTTTTCAGCCAGTACATTCTGATAGTTGATAGCTGCAGGCAGTATGTGGTTGGTAGCCATGTAGCCCAGTATACGCGCTTCAATCTGTACTTTCTTCACATATTCTTCCAGCAGTATTTCGTGGCGTGCATCCAGTTCGCGTTCGCTATAGATGTTATTTTCAAAAAATACTTTCTTAGCTGCATCTGTTACAAAAGCATCCAGTGCTTCAGGTGTAGTTTTGAAATTGTTCAGGCCACGTTTTTTAGCTTCTTCAGCCCATGCATCGCTATAGTTGTCGCCTTCAAAACGAATCTTCTTAGAATTCGTGATATAGTCGCGCAATACGTGCATCAGTGCTACTTCTTTCTTCTCACCTTTTTCAATCAGCGCATCTACATCGCGTTTGAAATTCTTCAGGCTTTGTGCCATGATAGTGTTCAACACTGTCATAGGCGAACCACAGTTGGCAGAAGAACCTACCGCACGGAATTCGAATTTATTACCTGTAAACGCAAACGGACTGGTACGGTTGCGGTCTGTATTGTCCATCAGCAATTCAGGGATTTGCTTGTGGATGTCCAGCTTCAGGATAACTTCATCCTGCTCACTGAATTTATCTTTTACCCTAGTTTCAATTTCGTCCAGTACTTCTGTCAGGTATTTACCTATATAAACAGATATAATAGCAGGCGGTGCTTCGTTTGCACCCAGACGGTGGTCGTTGTTTGCAGAAGCAATAGCCGCGCGCATCAGGTCTGCATGGTCGTGTACTGCTTTGATGGCATTTACGAAAAACGTAAGGAACATCAGGTTTGTACGTGGTGTTTTACCCGGTGCCAGCAGGTTTACACCTGTGTCTGTAGCAAGACTCCAGTTGTTGTGCTTACCGCTACCGTTTACACCTGCGAAAGGTTTTTCGTGCAGCAATACTTTCAGTTTGTGGCGTTTTGCTACTTTGTTCATTACGTCCATCAGCAGCGAGTTGTGATCTACTGCTATGTTCACTTCTTCAAATATTGGTGCACATTCAAACTGGCCGGGTGCTACCTCGTTGTGGCGCGTACGCAGTGGAATACCCAGTTTGTAAGACTCTTGTTCAAAGTCTTGCATGAATTCGTACACACGGTCAGGAATAGAACCAAAGTAGTGGTCTTCCAACTGTTGTCCTTTTGCAGGAGAGTGGCCTACCAGTGTGCGTCCGCACATTACCAGGTCGGGGCGTGCATTAGCCAGTGTTTCGTCTATTACGAAATACTCTTGCTCCCAGCCCAGTGTAGTAGTTACTTTAGTTACGTTTTTATCGAAGTAGTGGCAAACATCTACAGCCGCTTTATCCAGTGCAGCTATAGACTTCAGCAATGGTGCTTTATAGTCCAGCGATTCGCCATTGTAAGCAATGAATATAGTAGGAATGCAAAGTGTTTTACCATTTGCCGCTTCCATGATGAAAGCAGGAGAAGAAGGATCCCATGCGGTATAACCACGGGCTTCGAAAGTAGCACGGATGCCACCGTTAGGGAAACTGCTCGCATCAGGTTCCTGTTGTATCAATGCATCACCGTCAAAGATTTCGATTGCAGTACCATCGCTCTTAATAGTAAAGAAAGAGTCGTGTTTTTCAGCCGTAGTACCTGTAAGTGGTTGGAACCAGTGTGTGAAGTGCGTAACACCGCGCTCCTCTGCCCAGGCTTTCATACCTGCGGCAATCTGGTCTGCCATCTTACGGTCTATCTTAGTTCCCGATTTAGCTGAGTTCATTAGGCTTTTGTAAGCCTCGTCGCTCAGGTATTCGCGCATAGCGCGGCCGGTAAATACGTTGCTGGCAAACATGCTGGTAATACGTTTACCACCATAGTGGGCTACCTTTTTTTCTTCGGAAGCCATTTCTTGCAGTGCGAGATAACGAAGTGATGACATTAGATTAAATTTTACGCAAATGTAAAGAAAATGATAGGTTCATTCCAAATTTTTATGAATATTCGGCTAAAAATATAATATTATTAAAATATTGTTTCGTTATTGAAACGGATGGAAAACCTTCTCGTGTACTATAAAAGCACATGCAAAGTCTTGTTTTACAATGCCTTGTGCCGATATTTCTCTCTGAGGGGATGTTAAATGCATGAAAATATTAATATTAAATCCATCCGGTGTTTTCTCCATTTTGCTGATGTGCATATGGTCGGCAAACTCTACTCCGCGCCTGCCCTGCCATTTATAGGCAGCCTCTTTGGCGCTCCATGACAGTGTTATCAGCTTTGTATCATTATTAATAAGTGCCTGCTCGGAGGCAGAGAGGAATTTGTGTTGCAATGCCTCCATACGCGGGTGCCAGCATTGTATATCTATACCACATTCTACATACGGACTGATGACTGCAGCCACATATGGCCATGAATGAGATATGGAGAAATAATACTGGTTGTCGTCTATACGGGGTTTATCGTGCTCGTCTGGGCGGATGTTGAGTAGCGGGAAATCCTCTTTAAGATGTTTCAAGAGGAAACGCCCTGCCAGTCTTTCCAACCTGCGTTTTTCTGCTTTTATATCTGGCGCAGGCAGCCCAGTGCGTTCCGTAAAGAAGCTTTCGGGCTCTTCAATCTTCCATATAGCGGCAAGGCTATAGGCATCGCTGCTCCATTCCTGATATAAAGGCATGGTGTAAAATTAGCTGATTAGCTGATTAGCAGGGTAGTAATATTTACAGAAGGCCAGCTGATTGACAGACTATATTCACATATTACAAACATTAGCTAATTAGCTAATTACGACATCTGCTAATTGATATTATATTTGCTGCCATGATACTATCAGATAAGCGCATATTGGAAGAAATGGAAAAAGGTACTATCAAAATAGAACCTTATACAAGAGAATGTTTGGGAAGTAATAGTTATGATGTGCATCTTGGCTCTACATTGGCTACATACAAAGAACACATCATTGATGCGAAAAAGCACAACCAGATAGAATGCTTTGAAATACCTGATGATGGTTTTGTATTGTACCCTCACATATTTTATCTGGGCGTAACGCAGGAGTATACAGAAACGCATGCACACGTACCGTTTCTGGAAGGTAAATCATCTACAGGCCGTCTGGGTATAGATATACATGCTACTGCAGGTAAGGGCGATGTTGGTTTTTGCGGCAACTGGACGCTGGAGATATCTGTAAAACAACCGGTAAAGATTTACAAGGGCATGCCGATAGGCCAGCTGATATATTTCCCGGTAGATGGTGAGATAGAAGTGAAATATAACCAGAAGAAAAATGCCAAATACAGTGGCCAGC
Organism: Chitinophagales bacterium; assembly: GCA_017303395.1. Lineage (GTDB taxonomy): Bacteria > Bacteroidota > Bacteroidia > Chitinophagales > Chitinophagaceae > Polluticoccus. The sequence goes on along the minus strand of JAFLBN010000004.1, from coordinate 163,355 downwards.
CAAATAAGCCGATAGAAAGTATGATGTGGAAGAACGAATTTTAAGCATATATAGATCATAAAAGAAAAAGCGCAATGATTATTCATTGCGCTTTTTCTTTTATGATTATGCTACAGATTAACCTTCTGCAACACTGTCTTCGTATATCACAGAATTCTGTCCGTTGCGTTTTTCTTGCGCTTCTTTGGCTGCTTTTACAAATGCCATAAACAAAGGATGCGGGTTTTCTACCGTGCTCTTATACTCCGGGTGGAACTGCACACCTACATAGAAAGGATGGTCTTTCACTTCTACCACTTCTACAAGGCCTGTGGCAGGGTTTTTACCCACAGGTATCATACCTGCGTTTTCGTATGCTTCCAGGAATTCGTTATTGAACTCGTAACGGTGGCGGTGACGCTCTGATATTTTTGTAGAGCCGTAGATACTTGCTGCACGAGAGTCGCTGCGCAGCTCACAATCGTATGCACCAAGACGCATGGTACCACCCATCTGTGTGATGTTCTTCTGTTCTGCCATCATAGCAATTACAGCCTCGTTGGTATCGGGGTTCATTTCTGTAGAGTGCGCTTTGCTCATACCCAGTACGTTGCGGGCAAACTCTACACATGCCATTTGCATACCCAGACAAATACCGAAGAAAGGTATTTTGTTTTCGCGTGCATAGCGAATGGCATCTATTTTACCTTCTATACCACGGCTGCCAAAACCGGGAGCAACAAGTATCGCATCCAGATTTTGCAATTTCTCAACTGCATTTTCTGTTGTCAGGTGTTCAGAGTGTATGTTACGAACTTCAACCTTGCACTCGTTCATAGCACCTGCATGTATCAGTGCTTCGAGGATAGATTTATAAGCATCCTGCAGTTCTACATATTTACCTATCAGGCCGATGGTAACTTTAGATTTAGGATAGCGCAATTTGTTCAGGAATTCTTTCCACTTTGTTAGGTCAGGGTCTGTACCCATTGGCAGGTTCAGCTTCTGCAGGCATATTTCATCCAGCCTTTCGCGCATCATTTCCAGTGGTACACCATAGATGGTATCAGCATCCAGTGCTTCTATAACCGCATCCTGTGTTACGTTACAGAACAAGGCTATTTTGCGTTTCAGGTCTTTGTAAAGTGGTTCTTCTGTACGGCAAACCAATACATCGGGGTTCAGCCCGTGCTCACTCATCATTTTTACAGAGTGTTGTGTTGGTTTTGTTTTCAGTTCTTTCGCCGCTTTCAGATATGGTATCAGTGTCAGGTGTACAACAAGTGCACGGTCATCGCCCAGTTCCCATTTCATTTGGCGAACCGCCTCGATGTACGGAAGTGATTCGATATCGCCCACAGTACCACCCAGCTCAGTAATAACAATATCGTATTTATTGTCTTTGCCCAGCAGCGTCATACGGCGCTTTATCTCGTCTGTAATGTGGGGGATAACCTGTACAGTTTTACCCAGATAAGCACCCTCACGTTCTTTGTTGATAACGTATTGATAGATACGTCCTGTAGTTACGTTGTTGGCTTGCGATGTGTGTGTGTTCAGGAAACGCTCGTAGTGTCCCAGATCCAAGTCTGTTTCCGCACCATCTTCTGTTACATAACACTCGCCATGTTCGTACGGGTTCAGCGTACCCGGATCTACGTTGATGTACGGGTCGAATTTCTGAATAGTGGTACGGAAGCCACGTGCCTGTAACAATTTAGCCAGAGATGCGGCTATAATTCCCTTTCCTAACGATGAAGTAACCCCACCGGTTACAAATATATACTTAGTCATAACGCTCCTGTTTTGTCATAGACCGGTAGCGCAGCATACAGATATTACAATAAAATTGAGGAAGTAGCTGTTGCGGTCGCACAAAGTTATAAACTAAGCCGGCATTTTAAAAATATAATTGCTGTGCACTTGTCAACAATGTGTATAAACTCTTGATTAATAGTTTGAAAAAATCCCCCCTTTTTCGCTTTCACCTTTAGTTATATTTAACATTTAAAATTTCACGATTTAAGGCAATACGTTCATTTTTGTCACGTTAATGTCAACAAACCATTAGCCAACACTCCCACATGCGCCTTTTGACCACCCTTTTTGCCTTGCTGCTATTGGCATGCACAGGCTATGCACAGCCCATTACCATTACGGGCTCTGTATCAGACACATTAAACAGTGCGCCACTGCCTTACGCATGCATCACCGTGCTGCGGGCGTCGGATTCTGTGCTTGAAACTTTTACACGTACCAAGCAGGATGGTACCTTCTCGCTGAATGTTAAAACCACGGGCAAGTATCTGGTAATGACCAGCTACCCCAGCCTTGCAGAATATGTAGATGTAATCAACGTGAAGGATAATAAGCCGGTGAACTTGGGTATGATACCCATGGTATCGAAAATGCACCTGCTGAAGGAGGTAATACTGACGCAACAGTATTCGGCCATCAAGGTAAAGGGCGATACGGTAGAATACATGGCAGATAGCTTCCTGACAAAAGAAGGTGCCAATGTGGAGGCACTGCTGAAAAAACTACCCGGTATACAGGTAGATAAAAACGGACAGATAATAGCGCACGGCGAAAAAGTGCAGAAGATATTGGTAGATGGTGAGGAGTTTTTCACAGACGACCCTGCGGTGGTAACTAAAAGCCTGCAGGCAAAAGCCGTAGATAAAGTGCAGGTGTTTGATAAGAAAAGTGAACAAGCAGAATTTACGGGCATAGATGACGGTGAAAAAACACGTACCATCAACCTGCAACTGAAAGAAGATAAGAAGAAAGGATACTTTGGCAAGATAGTAGGTGCAGGTGGTGCCGGTGACGACCAAGGCTATTTTGAAAATCAGGCAATGTTCAATGCCTTTAAGGGCAAGCGCAAGCTTTCTGCATTCGGTATTATGGCCAATACGGGCAAGATGGGCCTTGGTTGGGAAGACCGTGATAAGTTTGGCAGTGAGAACACAAACAGCTTTATGGATGAAGACGGAGGTTTTGTGACTTATTATACAAGTGGCGATGATGATATGGAAGGATGGGATGGCAGGTATAATGGTGAGGGCTTCCCGAGGGCATGGACGGCAGGTGCACACTATTCCAACAAATGGAAACAGGACAAACACCATCTGGGTAGCAACTATCGTTATGCAAAACAGGATATTGCAGCTACTACCAATACACTGAACGAAAACTCGTTGCCCAATAACAAGAAGAACTATAGCAGCCAATCGAATAATAAGTATTCTATAGGACAGCGTAACAGGCTGGATGGTAACTATACATGGACGATAGACTCTATGTCCAGCATCAAACTGACAGCAAACGGTGGTATTTCTAATACAAAAACAACTACTGACTATACTGCAGAAACTGTAGATCAGCAAGACTCTATGCTGAATAGTAATAAGCGTACTGTAACAACAGATGCCGAAACAAAAACACTGAATGCAACGCTCGACTATAGAAAGAAGTTTAAAAAGAAAGGCAGAACCATATCGCTGAACATGACAGAGAACTATCGTGAGACGGTGAGCAATGGTTTCCTGAGGTCTGAGAATATTTACTACCTGAGAGATACTACAACGAACGCATTGCTAAGTAAAGTGAACGATATTGCAGACCAACGTAAACAGAACGAAAGCAAGGCGTTGTCTTTGTCTGCTAAGGTTACCTACACAGAACCGCTTTCTAAAGTTGCATTTATTGATGCCAATTATTCATTCAAAGTAGACAACAACACTTCTGTACGCGAAACATTCAACAAACAGACACCAACAGACGATTCTTACAAATCGTTAGACACTATTTTCAGTAACAACTTTATGTTCAACGTCATGACACATACAGGTGGTGGTAACCTGAGGTTTGTGTTTAAAAAACTGACGATGTCTGCAGGCGGTTCGGTATCAAATGCCGCATTTGTGCAGGAAGACCTGATGAGAGATACTACACGCAGCTATAGCTTTACCAACTTTTTCCCTAAGGCGTATATTAAATACAGCATCAACAAACAACGTAGAATAAGTCTGGACTATAATGGTTCTACACAACAACCAACCATAGACCAGATACAACCATTGCGCAACAACCTGGATCCGCTGAACGTGGCAATAGGTAATGCCAACATTCGCCAGTCGTTTACGCACAGAGTAAGCCTGAGCTTTAATGACTACAAGATGATTACCAACAGATACATCTGGATGAATGTAAGCATGAACATGGTTGATAATGCCATTAGCCGTTCTGAAAACGTAGATGCTGTGGGCCGCCGTACCTACCAGTATATAAATGTGGATGGCAACTACAATGGGTGGGGCTACATCAGCTATGGCAGGCAGTTCAACAAAATAAACTTTGATGCGGGCTTGTATAGTAGCATCGGCATCAACCATATCAATAACGTCATCAATGGTGTTACTAACAAAAGTGACAATAACAGGTATAGTGTGGGTGTGCGTCTGGGCTGGCATACAGAGAATGATAAGTTCAGCGTGTCTTACGATCCTAACATAACATACAACGATAACAAGTCAACCATCAATACACTGGTAACAAGCTACTGGACTTACGAACAGTCGTTTGATGCTTCTTACGACCTGCCTTTGAAATTCAGCGTAGGCACAGATATCAATTGGTACATCCGTCAGCAAACAAGTGTGTTTGACAGAAACAATAACGTGTTCCGCTGGAATGCGTATGTGGCTAAAAAATTCATGAAGAACGATCAGTTGGAGCTACGTTTCTCTGCATTCGATATACTGAATCAGAACCTGGGCTTCAGCCGCTATGCGCAAAACAACATCGTAACAGAAACAAACTACAATACCATTCGCCGTTACGGTTTGCTGTCGCTGACGTGGAATTTCACCAAATCTGCAGCAGGTGCAGCGCCTGAGCAAGATGCAGGTACTATTATTAAAATGATAAAATAACCCTCGATGAAAAAGCTTCAATTAATCTGCATATTTCTGATAAGCGCATTCTGCGCAAACGCACAGTTTACCCAATACGGTAAAATTGAGTATGAACGTAAAATAAACATTAAGCGTCAATTGAACGACCTTGATGATGAACAAAAACAGTGGATTGAAAAATTCAAAGCACAGATACCCGACTTTAACACATCGTATTTCGATTTGTATTTCAATACATCAAAATCGCTCTACAAACCAGGGAAGGAAGTAGAAGGTGGTACTAAACTGTGGTTTGCACAATCTCCTGCCAACGACAATGTGGTGCTTACTGACTTTGGTACAGAGAAGGTAAAAGCAAACAAAACTGTGTTTGAGCAGAAGTTTCTGGTAGAAGACAGCATGCGCAAAATAGAATGGAAGATAAGCGATGAAATACGCACCATAGCCAATTATAAATGCCGCAAAGCAGTGGGTAAGATATTCGACTCTGTGTACGTGGTTGCTTTCTATACAGAAGACATCATGGTGAGTGGTGGCCCTGAAATGTTTAGCGGTCTGCCGGGTATGATACTGCAACTGGCCATACCACGTATGCATACCACATGGGTAGCGCAAAAAATAGAGATGGTAAAACCTAAAGACACAGATTTTACCACAAGCGATAAAGGCAAGAAGACAACACAGAAAGATCTATACGAAACACTGAAGACAAGCTTTAAAGACTGGGGCAAGTACGCCGATAAAAACCTGTGGTGGACATTGATATAGCGTATATGCGTCAAATAGTATTAGGTCTGGTATGCTTACTCTGTTTCAGCAGTTGCAGAATAGTATTGTTGCGAGCTATTGGTGTAAAGAATAACAGGCATCTTTCTGAAGAGAAGATAGCAAAGCTACAACACCGTTATGGTATAGACAGCAAGTATAGCTATTACACAGATACTATTTACAATACATATCTGGCTAAAACTATTAACAAGAAAGACAGTGCTGAGAGAGGGATATACAAGACATTCAGCCAGCCGTTAATAGCTACTTATTATATACAGAAGCCTACAGCGGATATGGCTATAGTGAATTGTGATGGCTATATGAAGATGTTACGGCTAACGTGGAATAAACATGGTGAAATGGATGTCTTTCCACCGAAGTATGAAACGCTTACTACAGATAAAATAAAACTACAGGAGTATCTGCAATGTCTTAAGCCGTTGAAAGGTTCTGCAGCTATTAATACAATCGCCGGCTACGATAATGTGATTGTGTTGCATTGGGTACATTTCTTTACTAAGAATACCAAAAGCCTGATAAAAGAAGTGGAGCGAAATGCAAAACTGGCAAAAGGCAAAACACTGATAGTATATGTGAATGCAGATAATGTATACGATACATCAAAATAAAAGCCCCGAATTATCGGGGCTTTTATTTTATTATCCTATTGCCTGTGCAAGGTCTGCAATCAGGTCGTCAACATCTTCAATACCAACACTCAGGCGTATAAGGCTATCTACAAGGCCGTTCTTGATGCGCTCTTCGCGAGGGATGGAACCATGCGTCATAGAAGCAGGGTGTCCTATCAGCGATTCTACACCACCCAAAGATTCTGCCAGTGAAAACAGTTGTGTTTTCTTCAGCACATCCATCGCCGCATCCATATTATCATCTTTCAGTGTGAAGGACATCATACCACCAAAGCCACGCATTTGCTTCTTTGCCACATTGTGGTTAGGATGGTCTTCAAAACCACACCAATATACCTTACCTACTTTAGGGTGATTGCGCAGGTAGTTGGCAATCTTCTCACCATTCTCGCAATGGCGTTGCATACGCACGTGTAGCGTTTTTATACCACGCAACACCAGCCAGCAATCGTGCGGGCCCGGTACAGCACCACAACTGTTTTGTATAAAGCGCAGCTTTTCTTCCAGTGCAGCATCTTTCATTATCAGCGCACCGTGTACTACGTCACTATGTCCACCCAGGTATTTTGTAGCAGAGTGCAATACGATGTCAGCACCCCAATCCAGCGGATTTTGTAGATATGGAGAAGCGAATGTATTATCTACAACCAGCAGCAGCTTGTGCTCTTTAGCAATCTTAGCACATGCTTCTATATCAACGATATTCAGCAATGGGTTGGTTGGTGTTTCTGTCCATATCATTTTCGTATTGCTGTTGATATAGCCGCGGATGTTTTCCGCATTGCTCATATCTATGAAATGGAACTTGATACCATACAGCGCAAATACTTTGGTAAAGATGCGGTAGGTACCGCCGTACAGGTCGTTAGCAACAATCACTTCATCGCCCGGCATCAGCAGTTTTGCAACTGCATCTGTAGCTGCCATGCCACTACCAAAGCAAAGTGCATATTCGCCGTTTTCTATAGCCGCAAGTGCATTTTGCAATACTGTGCGAGTTGGGTTTTGTGTACGTGCATACTCGTAGCCTTTATGGTCTCCCGGTGCTGCCTGCACATAAGTAGATGTTTGATATATAGGTGTCATGATAGCACCCGTAGTCGGGTCCGGTTCTACACCTGCGTGTATCAGTTTTGTAGCCAGTTTATGATTTTTATTATTCATTCATTGCGGATTTTGTAATGTTTGCAAAGGTAGTTAAACTGAACGGCTTATAATTTCTCGACCTTAGCTATTTTTATCCAATGAAACCCACTGATAGGCTTAATAAATTATATAGTTTACTGTTTCTGGTAATATTGGTTGCCGGGTTGGTACTTAGGTTTTATCAGTACCTTATTAACAGATCTCTGTGGCATGATGAAGCGCACCTTGCGCTGAATTTTGTAGATCTGGGGTTTAAAGACCTAACAAAACCGCTAGAAAACTTTCAAAGTGCGCCCATATTTTTCCTTTGGGGAGTAGAGCTCTTCAGTCATATTTTCGGTCTGGGAGAGATGTCATTAAGGTTGTTGCCTTTTATATTCTCTATAGCGGTAATGCCATTGTTTTATCATATTGTATATGAGCTTACAAAGCAACGTATTACCTCGCTGATTGCATTTTTGATATATGCACTAAATATCTCTTTTGTATACTATGCATCAGAGCTGAAGCCATATACCATAGATGTATCTGCTTATATTATACTCAGTTATCTGGTATTGAGTTCAAATAAGTTTGTTGCAAAACACAGAGATTTACTGCTTGTAGTGTCAGGTAGCCTGTTGGTGTTCTTCTCCAATTCAACACAACTGGTGGTTGCTTGCATAGGTGTGTATTATTTGAAAAACATTAAGGTTATTAAGGAAGATGTGAAGTTGATAACATTACCACTGAGGAATGTAGTAGTACTAGGCTCATGGTTGCTGATGATAGGGATAAATTATTTTCTGTTCGTAAAAGATCATCCTTATGCTTCCGGCATGAAAGAGATATGGGCATGGACTTTCTGTCCTACACCATTCTTTGGCCCGGAGTTTAATCAATACATGACAACGTATCTACCTACCCTTTTCATGAATGATTTGTTTTTTGCAGACAGTTCTTTCTTCTTAGGATATATAATTCTCGCTGTTTGTACTGTTGGCTTGGTAACCGCGATAGTACAGAAAAACAAAAATGTGCTGATTTTCGGGTTGATGCCGCTTGCGCTTAGCTATGTATTATCGCTCTTAAGTCAATACCCATTCTATGGAAGGTTTATACTCTACGCTTTTCCGGGTATTATCATATTGTTGAGCATAGGCTTAAACACTATCGTAATGATAGTAAGGAACAAATTCTATAATTATGCTGCCGGTGCATTTACTGTCCTGTTCTTATTTCTATTATTGAAAAACTCTGTAATGTCTGTGCCCAAGTGGGATATAAAAATTAAACCAGCATTGACATACATTGATAAACACTTTTCGAATAGCCATGTGTTTGTAACTACTCCGTATTCTATGTGCGAGTATTACAAGAAAATAGGATTTATGCATTGCGGAGAAATAACAAGACTCACGTGGCACCTTGATGCTTATGCATTGTTGAATGACACTGTTGTACAAAAACAGAAAGAACCATACATCATACTGCACTCTGTAACAGGTGGCGACAATGCAGAAGTATTTATTCCTGAACTAAGGACTAAAGGTTTAATAATATCAGAGTATAAAGCGAATAATTTCGGGGTTACAAAAATCAGGCCGGATACAAGCAGGTAATTCAGTAATTTTATCATCTTATGCAGCAGTCGCACATCAGGTCTACAGACAATTTAAGCCCGCAGGAGCGTGAATACGAGAATTGTATCCGCCCCCAGTCTATAGACGATTTTTCTGGCCAGCCAAAACTGGTAGAAAACCTGCGCATATTCATCAAAGCTGCCAATCTGCGTGGCGAATCGCTGGATCATGTATTGTTTCACGGCCCTCCCGGTTTGGGTAAAACCACTTTGTCGCGCATTGTGGCAAACGAGCTGGGGGTGAATATTAAAGAAACAAGCGGGCCAGTTATAGAAAAACCTGCAGACCTAGCCGGCTTGCTGACAAGTCTGGAACCACGTGATGTATTGTTTATAGATGAAATTCACCGATTGAGCACCGTGGTAGAAGAATACCTCTATGCCGCGATGGAAGATTTCAAGATAGACATCATGATAGACAGTGGCCCTGCTGCACGTTCTGTGCAGATAAACCTGAGTCCGTTTACACTGGTAGGCGCTACCACACGTAGTGGTTTGCTAACATCTCCATTATTAAGCCGCTTTGGCATCAAATCGAGGCTAGAGTATTATAATTCAGAAGTACTGCAACGTATTGTAATGCGTGCTGCGGGGTTGTTGAATGTAAAGACAACATCTGAAGCTGCCATGCAGATAGCCAGCCGCAGCCGTGGTACGCCACGTATTGCCAATGGCTTGCTGCGCCGTATGCGCGATTTTGCACAAGTACTGGGTAATGGTGTAATAGACCTTGCAATCGTAGAGCATGGCCTTCGCGCGCTGAATGTAGATGAAAGCGGTCTGGACGATATGGATAATAAAATCCTGAGCACGTTGATTGAAAAATTCAAGGGCGGCCCGACTGGTATCAATAACATAGCAACAGCCGTTGGCGAAGAAGCGGGAACTATTGAAGAAGTGTACGAGCCATTCCTGATACAGGAAGGTTACATCATGCGTACACCACGCGGCAGAGAAGCTACGGAGAAAGCATATAAACACCTTGGCCGCAATAAGCCAGGAGATACAGGTGTGTTGTTTTAGCATTGCTTAGCTATTCCCAAAAGATTGGTCAGCAGTGTATCCCAGCTGTATTTCTGCTTTTCTGCAGCAATGTTTTGTTGCAGGTTTGGCAGTGAGTCTGGTTGAAAGAAATGGATGATGGCAGTCGCTATTTCAGTAGGGTCGGGTGCTGTAACAAAGCCTACTTTGCCATCGGGAACTACTTCTGCCAGGCCACCTACATTGGTTACAACCATTGGTTTTTCAAAGTGATAAGCAACCTGTGTGATGCCGCTTTGTGTGGCAGTGCGGTATGGTTGCACGACAAGGTCTGTAGCAGAGAAGTAATATTTAATCTCGTCGTTGGGTATAAACTCCGTAAAAAGTTTTACACTATCGCCAATGCCGTTTTGTTGTATCTGTTGCAAGTAGGTATCACCATCGCCATAAAACTCTCCGGCTACTATCAGCTTAATGCCTGCTTGTTTGATGCGTTCATCTTTCATAGCATCAAGGAGTAAATCAAGCCCCTTGTATTTGCGTATAAAACCAAAGAAGAGAATGTATTTATCAGCTGGGTTCAGCCCCAGTTTCTTGCATGCTTCTTCTCTTCCAACAGCATTACCATAGTTATCGTACACAGGGTGCGGACTGAATACGGAAGGCTTGTCTGTAAACTGTTTCAGGTCTTTCAGTACATCCTTGCTCATGGCAAGAAAAGCATCTGCACTCTTCAGGAAGTATTTGGTAAAAGCCATATCGCCAGGGCGATGCTCGTGTGGTATTACATTGTCTGTAATGGCAACAATCTTTGTGTGTTTGTTTTTACGCACCCTACGAAGGATAGTACCAAAGCATGGCCCCATAAAAGGCAACCAATAGCGTACAATGATTAAGTCGGGCTTTTCGTTTTTGATCCGATTGCCTACACTCAGCCAATTAAACGGATTTACAGAGTTGATAACACTGCGTATCTCCAGACCCTTTGGAGCAGGTTCATCTGTAAACTGCGATTTGCCAGGGAAGAGAAATGAAGGGTATTGCAGCGAGAAAGAATAGATAACCACTTTGTGCCCCTGCTCTTGCAATACTTCTGCCATGCGCTCGTTGAAAGTAGCGATACCACCGCCACGCAGCGGGTGTGCAGAGCCTATGATGGTTATATTCATTTACAATACTGTTTTAAAATCTTCCTGTGCTTTTTCGTAGTCTGCAGGTATGCCAATATCTATAAAATAAGCATCGCTTACAAAGCCATACATGTTGCCTTCTTGCACAAACGCCTCGAAATAATCTTTCTCGAAAGAATATTTTTCAGGCAATTGTTTTGCTGCGAGTGCAGCTTTATTCACAATGTACACACCGCCGTTTATCAATCCTTGTGCGTAATATTTCTTCTCTTCAAATGCAGAGATGCAACCTGCATCATTTGTTCTCACCACACCATATCTTTCAAACTCCTGCATGGGCTTTAATGCAAGTGTTGTTGCTGCATTTTTTGATGTGTGATACGCAAGCATTGCCTGCATATCTACACTAAACATCGTATCACCATTTAGTACGGCTACGTCTTCAGCTGTTGCTTTAGTGAGTGCCAGGCTGATACCTCCGCCTGTGCCAAGCGGTGTTTCTTCTATCACATAATCTATAGCAAAAGGCCACTGCTCTGTCTGTAGCCAGTCTGTTATTACCTCGTGTTTGAAGCCGAGCGATAGTATGATGCGTGTACAGCCCTGCGACTGCAAATAGCTGAATATGTAATAGAGAAATGGTTTGCCATTAACGGGTGCCATACATTTAGGATACAATCCTATAACGCTCTGCAGCCTTGTGCCCAAACCACCTGCCAGTACTACACACTCCATCTTATATACTCCAGGTTGATAGCCCGTGCTCTACGAAGCTGTAGTTACGAAACTCTCCACCAAACTGCTGCAGTGCTTTCTGCACCGCATAGCGTGTATTGGCAGGGCAGTAGAACATCATAAAGCCACCACCACCAGCGCCGCTTATCTTGCCGCCTGTAGCACCTGCGTCCAGTGCAGTTTGGTATATGCTGTCCATCGCATCGTTCGATATGCCTTGCGCCATTTGTTTTTTGAAACGGAAACCATAGTCGAGGATAGAACCAAAGTCGTGGATATTACCTTTCAGCAATGCCTCTTTCATCATATTGGCTTGCTCCTTCAGTTGGTGCATAGCCTCTATCGATTTCTCGTTCTTATCCTTCACATTCTTGCTTTGTGCTTCAATGATATCTGAAGACAAGCGACTGGTAGATGTGAAGTATAGCAACAGATTATTCTCCAGTTCGAACAACAACTTTTGTTTGATGCGCAGTGGGTTCACAATTACCCTATCACCCTCATAAAACTCCATGAAGTTGACACCGCCGAAAGTTGCAGCATACTGGTCTTGCTTGCCACCTGCCATGGCAAGGTCTTCACGCTCTATCTCGTAGGCAAGGTGTGCAATATCATATTCGCCCAGCGGCAGTTTCAGCCATTCAGCAAATGCACCAACAATAGCAACCATCAGGGTAGAAGAGCTACCAAGTCCGCTACCTGCAGGGGCATCAACAAATGTTGTCAGTTTAAAACCACTTGGTACTGCTCCGTATTTTTTTACTATATGATTGTAAGCGCCTTTGGCAAGAGTCAGTTCTCCCTCTATAGCTATTTCATTTGCCAATGTGCAGGTAGTAATCTCATTCCTGTCTGTAGCTTCTATTATTATCTCCGGTATATGCAGTGGTTCTATACTGGCATATGCGTAGAGAGAGATAGTTGCATTCAGTATTGCACCACCATATATATCGCAGTAGGGGCTCACATCTGTGCCGCCACCGGCAAGGCCAATGCGTAAGGGTGCTTTACTTCTGTATATCATTACAATTGTTTGCTGATGCGCTAAAATAAATAAACTTAGCCACGTTGGCTCTTTGTGCTTTTGTTAAAACGCACATATATGCTAAATAGTATGATGCCTATCAGCCCGCCAACAGCATCTGCCAGTGTATCCATATTGTCTTGAGAACGTCCTTGCACATAATGTCCCTGCACATATTCTACCAGCCAGCCGAGAAATGTAGCAACAACAAATAGTATCAGCTTCAGCCCCACACTATTGCTGCGCACGGTATTGTGCCAGAGGATAGTGAAGACACCAAACAAAACCATGTGTGTCCACTTATCTACAAGCGGGATATTGAGATGTGGGAGATCTTTGCCGGGTATGAAGCAAAGGAAGAAAATGAGCAAAGTCCATAGTATTGCTATGGACTTTGCATATGTTGTAAAAATATTGTTTTGCTTTTCAGCAGGAGCTTGCATTATTCGCCTATCAGAGCTTTGTAAGCAGCAGCATCCATCAGTGCATCAACATCTGCAGTATTATCTACAGTCATTTTCACCATCCATCCTGCACCATAAGGATCAGAGTTTACACTTTCAGGAGCGCCATCCAAACCCGGATTAACTTCATTGATAGTACCCGCAACCGGCAAATAAAGATCAGAAACTGTTTTTACTGCTTCAACGGTACCGAAAGTATCGTTAGCACCAAGTGATTTGCCAACTGCATTGATGTCAACAAAAACGATATCACCCAATTCGCGTTGAGCGAAATCAGTAATACCTACTGTAGCTACATTACCTTCCAGTAATATCCATTCGTGGTCTTTAGTGTACTTCAGATTGTCAGGGAACTGCATTGTTTAAAAATTTGTGCTAAAGTAACTTTTTTGTCTGATTTGTCAGAAATCTTAGAATTTTAGATATGTCTTTATCTGGAAGTTAATAAAACAGATTGAGAATACTGTCATTTTTTACAAAATTTTTAGCTTTTCGGGAAATTATGCTAACTTTCGGGTGTCTCTTTTATCAATAGAGACTGGGTTAGTAAATATTATAATTTAATAGCATAAGGAAAATTTTATGATCCGAAATTTCTTACTCGCAAACACAAAAAGTAGGGTTACTTACTTTTTGCTGACAGCCCTTCTACTGTTATCTACAGTAGCAAAAGCGCAGTTGCCTACTTCTGCAGCTGCTTATCCGTTTGTTGCTTCCAACAAACCATTCAACTACTTGTCTGGTGGTGTGGCTGTTACAACTTTTGGTAGTTGGGATGATGGTTATGTAACAGGTATTCCGATAGGATTTCCATTTACGTTTTGTGGTGTAACGTACACCAGTGTTACCGCTCACACGAACGGATATATGTGTTTTGGTACAAACACCAATATGTGGTTGAGCCATTCTACTACAGCACTTGGTTCTATGGCACCGGCAGTATTTGCTATGTGGCATGATGCTTCCGGCTCAAGCGCTGCAGCAACTCCAGTGAGTTATTTAACAACAGGTACAGCACCTAACCGTGAATTTACGCTTGAATTCAAAAACTGGGGTACATTCCCTTACAGTAGCGCAGTTGTTACATATCAATACAAATTGTATGAAGGTGGTGCAGTAGAGGTACATTATCAACAAGAAGGAGGTTCTTCTTGGCCAAGTAATGCGGCTATTGGTATTGGTAAAAATGCATCTGATTTTCAGTGTCTGCCAAATACAACTGCTACCCCTACTCCCAATACGGCCGCAATGGTATCGGCTACTGGTTCAAAACCAGCTAACGGGCAAAGCTATCTTTGGGGTTTAATACCATGTACGGGTACACCATCTTATACAATTACAGGTCCGGATATTGCTTGTGCCGGTAAACCATTCAATGTTACATTATCCGGTACGGGTATTATATCTGGCCTTACATTCCAGTGGGAGTTTTCTAATGACGGAATAAACTGGGCTGCTTATACAGGTACTGGTGCTACCAGCAACACTATTACAGATGTTATTACAAATGCACCGCGTTGGTATCGCGCTACAATCACATGTACTAATTCAGGATTGACATATACATCAGCTGCATGGAAAGTTGATGTTGCTCCTTTCTATTATTGTTATTGCGATGTTGCACCTACTACGCTTACAGGTCTGGATATAGGTAATGTGAAAGTTCTGAACATAACACGCGGCGATACAGTATTAAATAATGGTAATTCTACACCATTATTGAACAATACATCTGCTAACAAAGGTTACAGCAACTTCCAATATGCACCTAACCAACCTGTCATCATGTATCGCAATCCGGGTATCAATAGATTCAGGATGTTTGTTACAGAAATTAATTCAGGCGCTACGTTTACCCCTGGTAATGTTGGTGTGTTTATAGATTTGGATCGCAACGGAACTTTCGATGCCGGTGAAAGGGTGTTTACAAAAACAATCAACGCAGGTTCTTTGATACCAAGCACTGAGACTGATACTTTTGTAATTCCTACAAATGCGCAAATTGGTCTTACTGGTATGCGTGTTGTTCTCAGCACATCCAATATCGATTCTTGCGGTAACGGTATGACACAAGGTGAGGTGGAAGATTATCTTGTAGATATGAGGTATGAGCCATGTAGCGGTCCTGTTTCAGCAGGTTCTCTTGCATCAACTGCAACATCATTGTGTACAGGGTACGATTACATCACTAATAACAGTGGTTATGACACTACTAAGTCTGAAACTGTAAGAAGCTGGATGGTATCGGGTGATAATATTGTATGGACATCTATTGCTAACAGTATATCAAAAGATACATTGATGCGTGTTTTCAATGGTCAGCCATTGTACTATAGAGTACGTAACATATGCACACCTACAGGAGATACCAGCTACAGCCCTGCAATGAAAATTGATGCAAGGCCAGGGTATAAATGCTATTGTTTCAGTCAGGCAATTGGTGGTAATCCTAAAAGCTCAATGAATCCGAAAGACAGCAGTGATATAGGTGGTATTACGTTCTCTACATTCAATACAAACAATGGTGGTGCACACCTGCTGAACTACGGTGCTCAGGAAAAACGCACTGACCATACAGATGGTTCTCCTTTGTTGCTTGATGTTGATAGTACATATACATTAACTGTTTATCATACACAACGTACTGCGGTACACGCAGATGCTAAGATTACAGTGTTTATGGACTTTAACAATAATAAAGAATATGATGCGCCATACGAAAGAGTATATACAGGTTATACCAGTGTAGGAAGCTTTACAGTTGTAGATAATATTACTATTCCAAATAAAGTAATAACAGACGTACCAACAGGTATGCGTATAATTTTGAATAATGATATCGCACCAAATGTACCGTCTGACGATGCTTGTGGTCCATACATTTCTGGTGAAACAGAAGACCTGATGGTAATGTTCCTTAGGAAGTTCCCTGCATCTGTTAATACAGTGGGTAGCATTGAAGATTTCGGTTTATATCCGAATCCTACTACGGGCAAATTCCGTCTGCAATTCAACAGTGCTGCAGCACTGAATGATGTTACTATCAATATCACAAACATCACAGGCCAAACTGTAATGCAGAAAGTTGTTAAACACAATGGTGGTACATTCACACAAGACATCGATATGAGCAATCAGGCGCGTGGTGTATATGTGGTTGAACTGCGTACTGCAGAAGGTGCAAAACAAGTACAGCGCCTTGTTATAGACTAATAATCTCAAGCAAAGATTTATAGTAAAAGCCCCGCAATTGCGGGGCTTTTATGTGTGTATTAATCACCTGTGAAAGAATATAAAAAATCCAATTTAAAAAGTCAAAATAAAGTTGTCCCCGTACATTGTGTATATCTTTGAAAATCAGCCACCAGTGAGGGTTTAATTAATGCAATTCGGGTTATCCACAAGGGGTTGAATACTTATTTTCCCAAGTGGTGTGGTTTTAGATATTTTCGCTTTCTCAACCTTGATTTTTTATAATTCTTTAACAAAATATTTTTACCCATATGGCAGCATCAAAAACGAATAAGCAAGGAGCCGGCTTGCAGTTCAACCGCCACTACACGAAAGATGGCGTTAGCCCGTTTGATATGTTTGAGTACGATTACCGCACATCGGTAATTCGCAACCCGAACGGTGAGAAAGTATTTGAGATGACGGATGTTGAAGTGCCAAAGCACTGGTCTCAGATAGCTACAGATATTCTTGCACAGAAGTACTTCCGTAAAGCAGGTGTACCACAAGCTGATGGTACTACAGGCCGCGAGACTTCTATCAAGCAAGTAGCGCATCGTCTTGCTAACTGCTGGATGGTATGGGGCGACAAGTACGGATACTTTGCATCTGCTGCAGATGCGAAAGTATTTTACGATGAGCTGATATACAGCATACTGCTGCAAAGCTGCGCACCAAACTCACCACAGTGGTTCAATACTGGTCTGCACAGCAGCTACGGTATAGATGGTAAAGCACAAGGCCACTACTACGTAGATCCGATAACAGGCAAACTGGAACGTTCTAAAAATGCATACGAGCGCCCTCAGCCGCACGCATGTTTCATATTGAGTGTAGATGATGATCTGGTAAATGAAGGCGGTATCATGGACCTGTGGGTACGTGAAGCACGTATCTTTAAATACGGTTCCGGTGTTGGTACCAACTTCTCGGGCATTCGTGCTGAAGGTGAAAAACTGAGTGGTGGTGGTACATCGAGCGGCCTCATGAGCTTCTTGAAAATAGGCGATCGTGCTGCTGGTGCTATTAAGAGCGGCGGTACTACACGTCGTGCTGCTAAGATGGTGTGTCTGGATCTTGACCACCCTGAAATAACAGAATTCATTGACTGGAAAGTAGAAGAAGAGAAGAAAGTAGCTGCGCTGATAGCTGCGGGTTATGCATCAGACTACGAAGGCGAAGCATACCGCACAGTATCGGGTCAGAACTCAAATAACTCTGTTCGCGTACCAAACGAATTCTTCCGTCGTCTTGCTAATGGTGAAGATTGGGAAATGAAAGCCCGCAGCACCGGCAAAACAATGAAGACTATATCTGCAAATGCACTGTGGGATAAGATAGCTTATGCTGCATGGCGTTGTGCTGACCCGGGTACACAATATGATACTACTATCAATGAATGGCACACATGCCCTGAAGGTGGTCCTATCCGTGCATCAAACCCATGTTCAGAATACATGTTCCTGGATAACACAGCATGTAATCTGGCGTCACTCAACCTCCGTCGCTTCTTCGATGAAGAAACAAGCACATTTGACGTAGCAGGTTTTGAATACATGACACGCCTGTGGACAGTAGTACTGGAAGTATCTGTACTGATGGCACAGTTCCCTTCTCCTGAAGTGGCACAACTGAGCTATGATTACCGTACACTGGGTCTCGGTTATGCAAACCTCGGCTCAATGCTGATGGTGAGTGGTATTGCTTATGACAGTGAAGAAGCACGTGCTATTGCTGGTGCTATCACTGCTATCATGAATGGTGTTGCATACAAAACATCTGCAGAGATGGCTGCTGCACTTGGTGCTTTCCCTCGCTACGAAGAAAACAAAAAGCACATGCTGCGTGTAATGCGCAACCACCGTGCTGCTGCATACGATGCTGCTGATGCTTATGAAGGCCTGGAAACAAAACCAATGGGTATCAATGCTAAGTATTGCCCTGACTACCTGCTGAAAGCAGCAACAAAAGCATGGGACGATGCAGTGCAAATGGGCGAAAAACATGGCTACCGCAATGCGCAGGCTACGGTTATTGCACCTACGGGTACTATTGGTCTGGTAATGGATTGTGATACTACAGGTATCGAACCGGACTTTGCACTGGTTAAATTCAAAAAACTTTCAGGTGGTGGTTATTTCAAAATCATCAACCAATCTATACCAACAGCACTGAAAAAACTAGGCTATACACCTGAACAAACAGATGCTATTGTTAAGTATGCAAAAGGCCATGCAACGTTTGCAGGTGCTCCGTACATCAACCACGAGACACTTAGCGAAAAAGGCTTTATTGCAGAAGAACTGAAAAAACTGGATGCTGCTGTAGAAAGCGCATTTGAAATAGGCTTTGTATTCAACGCATACAATCTTGGCGAAGAGTGCCTGAAGCGTCTGGGCTTCACACCTGAGCAATACTTTGCACCTGACTTCAACCTGTTGGAAGAGCTGGGCTTCAGCGATGAGCAAATAGAAGCTGCAAACGACTATGTGTGCGGTACTATGATGATAGAAGGTGCACCATTCCTGAAAGACGAACACCTGCCTGTTTTTGATTGCGCAAATAAATGTGGTAAGAAAGGTGAACGCTACATCCATGCACACGGCCACATCCGTATGATGGGTGCTACACAGCCGTTCATCAGCGGTGCGATATCTAAAACTATCAACCTGCCAAACGAAGCTACTGTAGATGAAATTAAAGACTGCTACATGCTGAGCTGGCAGTTAGGTATCAAAGCTTGTGCGCTTTACCGCGATGGTTCTAAACTGAGCCAGCCACTGAGCAACAAGAGCGATAAAAAGAAAAAAGAAGAAACAAAAGAAGCGGAAGCTACTGCTGAAGACAGCGTGATTGTTGATATGGGTAAACTCACTATCGACGAACTGCTGGAAGAAGTGAGCAAACGCGTACAGGCAAGCCCTGATACAAAACTGAAACGCGAACTGAGCCGTATCGTAGAGCGCAAGCAATTGCCAGCTAAGCGCCGTGGTTATACCATCAAAGCAAAAGTTGGCGGACAACCATTGTTTGTACGTACGGGCGAATACGGTGATGGTACACTGGGTGAAATATTCCTGGATATGGCGAAAGAAGGTGCTACCATGCGTAGCCTGATGAACAGCTTCGCTATAGCTGTATCAATAGGCTTGCAGTATGGTGTGCCGCTGGATGAATTCGTAGACAAGTTTACATTTACCCGCTTTGAACCGGCAGGTATTGTAGAACACCCGAACATTAAGTCTGCAACATCAGTACTTGACTTCGTATTCCGCTTGTTGGCTTATGAATACCTGGATCGTAATGATCTGGTACACGTACAAGACCCTGAGCGTATGCAACAGCAGGAAGAAGATGATGCAAACGCCGGTCAACAGGAATTGTCTCAGGTACGCGTAACAGCACCTGCACCACAGGCACAAACGCAAAAGAATGTAAACATTGCACCAAAACCGGTAGCAACAACAGCAGATAAAACTGCAGATATTAAGAAGATGATGGGAACCAGTGCCGATGCACCAGTATGCCGCAACTGTGGCAACATCACCCTGAGAAACGGTACCTGCTACATGTGCCCTAACTGTGGTACAACAACAGGTTGCAGCTAATAGTTTCTAACCCATCGATTATATAGATCGCAAATCAAGTAAGGCTACCATTTGGTAGCCTTTACTTTTGTATTATTGTATATGCTCATCAAACAAAAGCTATATAACCTTTGCCATGCTTATCTGGATAATAACATACAGAATGCAGAGGCTGTAATTGCAGATGCGCGAGAAGCAGCACGCAATGAAACGAAGAGCAGTGCAGGCGATAAATATGAAACCGCCCGTGAAATGATGCAGCAGGATATAGACCTTAATAATGCACGCCTGCTGCAACTACGCAGACAAATTGACGTGTTGGATAGAATAGTAATTGATAAGACTTCTGATATCATCATACCCGGTAGCATAGTTAGAACAACACAGGCTAATTACTTTATAGCCATCAGTGCCGGCAAATTATTGGTGGACGAACAAACATACTATGCCATCTCGATAGACTCTCCGCTTGGTGCACAACTGAAAGGCAAGAAGGCTGGTGATGAATTTATCATTAACGGAAAGAAAGGAACAATATCGGATGTACTATAAAAGGTAAGAGCACCTTGAAAGGTGCCCTTACTCATCACATACCCAATCACAAAAACAACTACAGTTTAACAAATCGCTGTACGCCTTGCTCTACGCCATTGTCTGCCCTCAAGAAATAAACCCCACTGTTTAAATCGCTGATGTTGATTTGTGCCCCTGCATTACTAACTGATTTAACTACGCGCCCTGAAATATCTGTAACGGTAATGTTTACATTGCTATTCACATCTATACCGTTGATGCTGATTGTATTGTTTGCCGGATTTGGTGCAATGCTGAATGCCAACCCTTTTGCTGCAATATTATTGATGCTTGTTGTTGCGGTAGGTAATGGTACCAATGCACCACCTGTTGGTAACGCTACGTACAGGCCAAATGCTGCACCGTTGCTGTTGTTTGCAGGTGTCAGGAAACCAGATGCCAGTACAGTAATAGCCTGTCCTTGCAGTGCAAGTGTTTGCAGTGGTGCTGAATAGCTTTTTACTGTTGTTGCTCCTGTAGCATCTGTAATATCTATAGTGTAGTTACTTGTAGGCAATGATAGATAACCGCCACTGTAATTCCCGAATGCTATATCATTAACCAGTACATTGCCACCAGAGCGTACATCTACTGTTGGCGCATCTGTACTGCCATGCATTACCAGCAAATCTGTATTAGCACTGTTAGCACCTGTTTCTCTTGCAGGGCCAAATACGCTGAGCCTGAATGCAGGATTCGGAGTGTAGCCTGTAGGGCTTTCAATACCATTTGCTGTCAGTATATATCTGCCACCTGAGTCAAGCGTTGCATTCAGGTTATAGAATGTATCTGCAACAGAGCTACTGTTTTTCAACGCAATACCTACATTGATAGGTGTTTTGGCAGGTACATCAAAAAAATCTGTAGCTGTTCTGAAAGCGAAATTGTCTGCAATCTTTGTTCCGTTCAGGTATACATCTACGCTGTCGCCTGCTTTGTCTGCACAGTTGTGTATTGCCTGTACACGTGCAAAAACTTCTGCTGATGTTGTAGGCAATGGTACCAATGCACCACCTGTAGGCAATGCAACGTATAAACCAAACGCAGGACCGTTGCTGTTATTAGCAGGGTTTAAGAAACCCGATGCCAGTACAACTATAGAATTACCACCAAGCCCTAATGTTTGTAAAGGTGCGCTATATGTTTGTACAGTAGTTGCACCTGTACTAGTTGTAATACGTACTTTATAATCGGCAGTTGGCAATTCTACATAGCTTGAGAATGAACCGAAAGCTATATCATTTACCAGGGTGCTTGTTCCCGAACGCACATCTACTGTTGGCGCATCTGTACTGCCATGCATTATTAATAAATCTGTGTTAGCACCATTTGATGCTGTTTCTCTTGCAGTTGCAAATACACTGATGCGTAGTGGCGGTGCAGGGCTATAACCTGTTGTACTTTCAATACCACCTGCTACAGCTACATATTTACCATTAGCTGCCAGATTAGCATTCAGATTATAAAAAGTGTCTGTAACAACTGTACTTGTTTTTGGCGCAATACCAATGTTATAAACACCCGCATTCAAAGACAAATATGCTGTAGCAGTTCTGAATGGTACATTCTCCAACTTTGTAGTTGTTGGACCGTTCACCCAAATGTCTACAGTGTCTGCTGCTTTGTCTGCGCAATTATGAATAACCTGAACTTTGGCAGGTTGTGCCATTGCTACTCCCATTGATAGCACGGCTGATGTGGTGAGTAATAGTTTTCTGTAAGTCATGTTATATTGTTTTTGTAAAGGGAATAACATGGTGTGCAGATTTTTTGTTGAAGGTTTTTTCTCAATTCGCACAAAACTTGAAATGAAATGACAGGTGTTTAAGCAGGCCGCTTTCGATTTGATAGTAATATTAAACAGAATGATAGTATTACTATACGCGTATAGACTGGGCTTATGAGCATTAATAGGTAAGAACTTTAAGTTTGGGTTAAAGTGTACTGTTTTTTAAAAGCTATCTTTACAACAAAGGAAACTATAGCGTATGAAATGGCTGTATTTAGTGTTGTTTAGCTGTTTGTTGGCATCTTGCGATAATGATGCACCGCAACAAAAGTTCGTAAATCAAAGTGATGTTGCGGTAGATAATAACACCTATTACAAGCGCTACAGTGGCACTATTGCAGGACAACCCGTTGTGTTGCATTTGTCATCAGACAAGGGTGCGCTTTCAGGCAGTTATTATTATGTAAAGCAAGGAAAACCTATCGGTATATACTTCTCTAAAGACACAACTATAGCAGATGGTTACTTGGTGGCTGAGCCATCTGCCACCCGTGAAGATGAAAGAGAAGCTATATGGAAAATAAAGTTGAAAGACAATACCATCATTGGTAAGTGGACAAGTCCTGACGGGAGTAAGACTTACGATATTAACCTGAAAGAAGAGTACCCTACAGGTAGTTACCAACTAAGCATCTGGGAAAAAGAAGATTCTATCAGGTACAAAGCAGATAAGCCAGAACCTGCTGCTACGATTGCTTACAAACTGCTACGCGGTAGTAGTGCTATGAAGAATGAAGATGTTCAGTTTATAGAAAAGCTGATAATGCACGAGTTGGGAGCGGATAGTCTGAATGCTATTACCATAGAAGACTGTGTAAAGAAGCAGATAGATAATTATGGCAAGTGGTACAGAGGAATATTAGCTGAAGAACCAGACAGCAATCTGGGAGAGTCTTGGAATAATTATTACAGCGGCGTAGCAATGGATGTAATCTTCAACGACAATAACTGGTTGGTGATGGAAATGTCCGGCAGCGAATATACAGGTGGTGCGCATGGCAACTATGGTGTCAGCTATATGAATATAGACATGCAACAAAAACGTGTATGGAATATGGAGGATGTAATGACGGTAGATAGTAATAAACTGAACCTGTTGCTTGATGCGGAAGCACGGAGGTATTTTGCGATTGCAGCTACAGAAAGCTTTGAAGACCGTTTACTGACAGATAAGGTAATCCCAAACGGGAATATATGCATTACACCTACAGGTATCAATTTTGTGTACAATCCTTACGAGATAGCTTCTTATGCCGATGGTATTATAACACTGTTCTTACCATACAGCCAACTGAAAGACTTGCTGAAACCTGAGTTTAAACAACGGATGGGTATTAACTAATTTTATTGCAAAAAAATAGTATATTTGTTGTAGATAAGGTTGAAAGAAGATGATTTTTAGAAAAACGCAGAAAATTGCAACAATCTGCAACAAATTCAAACCGTTATCAACTATTCAGCCAACACCATTACCTTTGCACAATGGATTTGAAAGCTCCTGAAAAGATACTGAACTATATAGGCGGCGAATTGAAAGCGCCAGCCAATGGTAAATACATAGACAATGTAAACCCTGCAACGGGTGAGGTATATAGCTATATACCCGACAGCACCGCGCAGGATGTGGAAGAAGCAGTTGCTGCGGCGAAAGCAGCTTTTCCTGCATGGAGTGCTACACCAGCAGAAGAGAAGTTTCGTATACTGAATCGCATTGCAGAGCTGATAGACCAGAATCTGGATGCACTGGCACTGGCTGAAACAAATGATAATGGTAAACCACTGTGGCTGAGCAAGCGCGTGGATATACCGCGTGCATCCAGCAACTTCCGCTTTTTTGCAACAGGGCTGATGCACTTTGCTACCGAAAGTCATAATATGGAGAATGGTACCATCAACTATACGCTGCGCCAACCTATTGGTGTGGTGGGTTGTATCTCTCCGTGGAATCTGCCTTTGTATCTCTTTACATGGAAGATAGCACCTGCACTGGCAGCAGGCAATTGTGTTGTATCTAAACCAAGTGAGGTAACGCCAATGACGGGCTACCTGCTGAGCCTGGTATGCAAAGAAGCAGGCTTGCCGGCAGGTGTGTTGAATATACTGCATGGCAATGGCCCTAACTGTGGTTCTGCAATCGTATCACACCCTGAAATAAAAGCCATATCATTTACAGGTAGTACACGTGCGGGTAAAGAAATAGCCGCTGTCGCTGCGCCGATGTTCAAAAAAATATCACTGGAACTGGGGGGTAAAAACCCGAACATCATTTTTGCCGATTGCGATTGGGAAAAGATGATGCGTACCACACTGCAATCTTCATTTGCCAATCAGGGGCAGATATGCCTGTGCGGTAGCCGCATACTGGTTGAAGAAAGCATCTACGAAAAATTCAAAGCGGAGTTTATAGAGAAAGCTAAGAAGCTGACTGTGGGCGACCCACTGGATGATAACAGCAGGCAGGGTGCAGTTGTCAGCAAAATGCACTTTGATAAAGTGATGAGCTGTATAGAACTGGCAAAGCAGGAAGGCGGTAAAATACTGCTGGGTGGTAATGCAGTAAAGGGTACAGGACGTTGCGAGAATGGTTATTTCATAGAGCCTACAATTATTGGAGGGCTTGGGCCAAACTGCCGTACTAACATGGAAGAGATATTCGGACCTGTGGTGACGATACAGTCTTTTAAAACAGAAGACGAAGCACTGGAACTGGCAAATTGCAGTGACTATGGCCTTGCTGCTACTATATGGACACAAGACGTGAGCCGTGCCAACCGTGTAGCTGCAAAAGTACATAGCGGCATCATTTGGGTAAACTGCTGGTTGCTGCGTGATTTGCGTACACCATTCGGTGGTTTCAAAAACTCGGGCGTAGGCCGCGAAGGTGGCTGGGATGCGCTGAAGTTTTTTACAGATGTAAAGAATGTGTGTATTGATTTATAAGATTTAATTTTTGACTTTTTACTTTTGATATAATTATGAGTGAACGTATATCTACAGATAAAGCACCGGCACCGGTAGGATTGTATCCACATGCACGCCGTGTAGGCAACCTGCTGTTTCTTTCAGGCATAGGCCCACGTACTGTTACTAACGAGATTCCGGGTTTGAAGCTGGATAAGAATGGCAACTTCCTTGAGTTTGACTTTGCAGCGCAATGCCGCAACGTATTTGATAATGTGAAGATAGTACTGGAAGAAAGCGGTAGCAGTTGGGATAAACTGGTGGACGTTACCGTATTCCTTGTAAACATGAAACGCGACTTTGCAACGTACAATGCCATATATGCAGAGTACTTCAAAGACAATCAACCTTGCCGCACGACGGTAGAGATAAACTCA
Organism: Chitinophagales bacterium; assembly: GCA_017303395.1. GTDB lineage: Bacteria > Bacteroidota > Bacteroidia > Chitinophagales > Chitinophagaceae > Polluticoccus. The sequence continues at coordinate 137,417 of JAFLBN010000004.1, read as the reverse complement.
CTGCCAACACCTATAGCTATAGAGCTGAAGTGTATAGCAACAATAGACTAAAAGAAAAGCCCCGAATTGCTCGGGGCTTTTCTTATTTAAGCGGTATGTCTAATCTCAGTTGTTTCTGGTAAGGCTTGCCGGATGCGTCTTTGCCTTCTATCTTCCACATTACACTGCGCAGTATTACTACTAATGGTTTATCATTAGCATCGCGTACACGGCTGATTGCCTTCAACCATTTCTGCTCGGTAGCACGGCTCATACGTTTGTTGCGTGCGGCACGAGTTACTGCATTCTTTATAGCTGCAGGGCCTGCTTTAATGTATTGCAGTTGGCCTTGTTCCAGCCCGCTGATGCTGAATGTATTGTTGCCACCTTTCAGGTTTTGCCAGTCTGTGGTGCGGCTCAGTGATTCCAGTACCAGTGTACCCATATCTGTCTTCACAGCAATCACCGTCTGGTAGCGTTGTGCTACCTTGGCTACATTACCACCGCCTGCTTTTATATGATTGCCTGCTATGCTGCCACCTGTCAATTCGTAAGTAGCACCATTGGCTTTCTTCGTATCCTGCTGTTTGTAGGTACGTGTGTTGATGTTTGGTATCAGTATGGTAATCTCTTTAAACTCTACCTTCAGGCCATTGCCTTTTGGTGCAGGCGCAGCAGCAGTTTGTTTAGATTCTTCTTTCTTAGGCTCCTCCGCTTTTGCAGGCTCTTGCTTAGGAGCCTCGGCAGGTGCTTTGGTTGCAGTATCTTCTGTTGGTGTTGTTTCAACAGGTTTCTCAATTGGTTTTATGTCTGCTACAAAGTCTTGCAGGTACTGAGAGTCTGTTTCAGTAACAATGGTAGCAGGGTCGCCCAGTACTATTGGTTTGCCCTTGTTTGGCTGGTCGCTACCACATGCCTGCAACAGCAATGCACCTGCTACTATTATGAGGTTGATTGAACGCATGATTTATGAATTCTTCTACTAAAGTAATAAAGTATTAGTAAGCCATCAGTTTTTGTACACTTTCGTGCAACCTACCTTTAGCCATGAAGTTTTGTTCCAGCTCTATGGCAAATGGTACAGGGGTATCAAGGCTTGCGCAACGTACTATCGGTGCATCCAGCAACTCGAAGCAGTTTTCGGATATCCACGCTGCCAGTTCACCACCAATACCACCAAACAATGTGTCTTCGTGTAGCAACAATACCTTGCCTGTACGCTGTACTGCAGCACGTATTGCATCATAATCCAGTGGCAACAGTGAGCGCAGGTCGAGGATATCTATCGATACATCAGGGTGCTGTGCTGCATAGTCTGTAGCCCAGTGCACACCGCTACCGTAGGTAATGATGCTGATGTCTTCACCTGCCTGTACATGGCGTGCCTTGCCTATTTCTATAGTATAGTAATCGTCAGGTACCATACCACTGATGCTGCGGTACAGTGCTTTGTGCTCGAAGAACATAACAGGGTTAGGATCTTCGATGGCTGCTATCAGCAAGCCTTTTGCGTCTTCCGGTGTAGATGGGTAAACCACTTTCAAGCCTGGTGTATGTGTAAACCATGCCTCGTTGCTTTGTGAGTGGAACGGGCCTGCACCTACGCCACCGCCTGTTGGCATACGTACTACTACATCCGCATTCTGCCCCCAGCGGTAGTGTATCTTGGCAAGATTGTTTATAATCTGATTGAAGCCCACCGTTACGAAATCGGCAAACTGCATTTCCATCATAGACTTATAGCCCTTGATAGAAAGGCCAAGTGCAGTACCTACTATGGCACTTTCGCAAAGCGGCGTATTGCGCACGCGTTCTTTACCAAACTGTGCTACGAAACCTTCTGTTACTTTAAATGCGCCGCCATACTCTGCAATGTCCTGTCCCATCAGCACAAGGTTGTTATGCTTTTCCATACTCTGCCTCAAACCATCGCTGATGGCCTGTATGAATTTCTTTTCGGATGTGGCAGATGTTGCAGGTGTAGTGGTAGTGATATTGCAAGGAGCATATACATCAGCTACTTCTTCAGCGGTATTTGCCACTACAGCACCCGCTGCAAAGCCTGTTGCAAGCCCTGCTTCTATATCTTGTTGTATTCTGTTGCGTATCTCTTGTATAATGGCTTCTGTAAGAATGCCTTGTTGCAGCAGGTATGCTTCGTAATTGGCAACAGGGTCTTTCTTGCCCCATTCTTCAAACAGTTCTTTAGGTACATACTTCACACCGCTTGCCTCTTCGTGGCCGCGCATACGGAAGGTCATACACTCTATGAGGATAGGCTTCTGCTCTGTAATACAGTATTCGCGTGCTTCTTTGATTGTCTTATAAACTTCAAGTATGTTGTTACCATCTATGGTAATACCCTTCATGCCATAACCAACGGCACGGTCTGCCAGTTGATTACAAACAAACTGCTCGTTGACAGGTGTGCTGAGGCCATAACCATTATTCTCGATAATGAAGATAACCGGCAAACCCCATACGGCTGCTACGTTCAGTGCTTCGTGAAAATCACCTTCGCTGGTGCCGCCATCGCCGCTGAATGCAACAGATACTTTATTGTCTTTGCGCAGCTTGTGTGCCAATGCAATACCATCGGCTATGGCCAGTTGCGGACCGAGGTGCGATATCATACCACAGATGTGATACTCGTTTGCACCAAAGTGAAATGAACGCTCACGGCCTTTACTGAAGCCTTCTTTCTTGCCCTGCCATTGCATAAATAGTTTATCGAATGGCATTTTGCGGGCTGTAAATACACCCAGATTGCGGTGCAGCGGCATTACGTATTCATCCTTATCGAGGGCCATAGTAGCACCTACTGCAATGGCTTCCTGTCCTATACCACTAAACCATTTGCTGATGCGTCCCTGACGGAGAAGAACAAGCATTTTCTCCTCTATCATACGCGGACGAACCAGTTCGCTATAAAGTTCTATCAGTTTATAATTATCAAGACCGCTTTTGTCGAATTGCATACGAGCTAATTGTGCGGACAAAGATAGCTTTAATGCCTAAATGCTTAGCAATGAGATATATAATAGTTATTTGTTTTGTGTAGACTGTGTTTTGTAAACTGCAGGGCGTTCGTGGTTGATGCCAAAGCCCAGCGCCTCATAAATATAGTCCTGTGCAATGGTGCGTACACTCAGGCGATTAATACCGTTGTTATCCGCAGAAGGACTCACCCTGTTTGATAGGAACACGAACACTATACCCGTTGCAGGATCTGCCCATGCACAAGTACCTGTAAAGCCCTGATGACCGAATGCATAACCACTGCACCTGTTGCCCGCAGGTCCGCCGTCGTCTTTGTCTTCTTTAGGTTTATCGAAGCCAAGCCCTTTGCGGCTGATGAGTGAATTGTACGCAGTAAATTTCTCAACGGTTTCTTTCTTGAAATAACGCTGTCCTTTGTAGGTGCCTTTGTTCAGCAGCATCTGGAAGATAGCTGCAAGGTCGCTGGCAGTAGAGAACACACCTGCATGGCCTGCCACACCACCCAGCATAGCAGCACCCTGATCGTGCACATAACCTCTAATCTGCTGATGGCGGAAGAAGATGTCATTTTCCGTAGGTGCAATATCAGTCTCTTTGAATTTCTTCAACGGATTGTAAGTGGTGTTCTTCAAACCAAGTGGTTTGTAAAATTGTTCTTCCACATATTTATCAATGCGCTGTCCTGTTATCTTCTCTGCAATAGCAGCAAGGAAGTAGAAATCTAAATCGCTGTACACGCATTTGCCTTTATTTTCTAAAGGACTTGCCAGTACTTTACTCCAGATAGTATCAATGTAGTCGCCACGCAGGTACAGGTTTTTAGCCACCTCTACCCATTTCTGATTGTCTGCTTTAGTACTGTACAGTTCAGGGTTCAGATTGCCTTTCTCGTCCAGTGTTTCTTTGTAGAAAGGTATCCAGCTTTTCAGCCCTGCCTGATGCATCAACAGGTCTCTTATTTTCAGGTCGGCCTTGTCAGTACCTTTTACAATAGGCAGGTAATCGCCGATGGTTTTATCAAGGCTCAATTTACCTGTTTCGTAGAGGCGCATTACTGCCAGTGTGGTAGATGCTACTTTGGTAACAGATGCTATATCGTAGAGTGTATTGTCTGTTACAGCCTGCTTCTTAGTATAGTCGTAATAGCCGAAAGACTTATCGTAAAACACTTTACCGTCTTTGGCAGCCAGTACCCTGCAACCCGGGAACGCACCATCAACTATGCTGCGTTGCAGGAACATATCCAGCTTGTCGAGCGCGGCAGTATTGATAACACCTGCATCTTCGGTATAGTCTGTTTTTACCAGTTCATCCAATTTCGGTGCAACTGTTTTGCCTGATGCAAGCAATACATTGCCCTCTGTTTGCATATCTATACAAGGGGTAACAGGCAATGTGCCACGCGCATCTTCTTTGCGCAACAGTACACGAGCTACAGCTTGCTCTGCAAGGCTATCGTCTTCGTAGGTAACAATGGCAGAGCCTACTTCACAGGTATTCTTCAGCAGGTATGGGTTGCCCATCAGTGCTATCATTACATCGCGGCGGTTTGCCAGTTGCTTAATGAGTGCTACCTGTTGGTCATCGAGCGAATAATAACCGTTTGTAGGATAGAAGCTCATGTTATGAATACCGACAATTGTGATGTCATTCATGCTGATGGCTCCCATCAGTTTGTTTGCAGTAGCACCACTACTACCTTTCGGCAGCCATTGCATTTTCATATTCGGCAGTACCTGCAACAGCGCAGTAGAAAGGAAACTGCTGTCTTTTGCATTGATGCCTACATAGCCCACACGTTTTCTGGTATTGAGCAAATCAGGAATAATATTGTTCCTGTCGCGCACCAGTGTGACAGCTTTTTTGGTTGTAGCATAGCGCAGCGGGATTACCACACCTGTTACTTCTTCCGTAGCATTGATGCTTTCAACAGGTTTCCATCTGCTGAGGCCTGCATCGTATTTTGCTGCCAGTACTTTCTTTACATGTATTTCAATATCTGCCCATGTCAGCTTGCCACTATCTACAGCAGCCAGTATTTTCTTCATGCCTGACGGTACATCTTGCGAGAAGAGCAGCATATCGTTGCCTGCTATCAATGCGCGGGCATCTATTTCACCGGGTTCATAATATTTGGCAACACCTTTCATATTCAGTGCATCGGTAAATACGATGCCTTTGAAGCCAAGTTTGTTTCGCAGCAAACCGGTAATGGTGTTGTATGATAATGTAGTAGGTACTTTTTTAACGGATTCCAATGCCGGTACTGCAAGGTGTGCAACCATCACACTTTTGATACCGTTGCGAATCATTTCCTTGTAAGGGTACAACTCCAATGTATCGAGCTGTGCAAGGCTTTTGCTGATAACAGGCATATCCTCGTGAGAATCTGCATCTGTATCACCGTGGCCCGGGAAGTGTTTGGCACATGCCATCACACCATTGTCCTGCATACCACGCATATAGGCAAGTGCCATTTGTGTTACAAGCCTTTTATCCTCTCCGTAAGAGCGTGCGTTGATGATGGGATTGTTGGGGTTGTTGTTCACATCTACCACTGGGCCGAAGTTGATGTGCACGCCCATGCGCTTGCACTGTTTGGCAATGGCAGCACCTACCTGATAGGCAATAGCAGTATCGCGCGTAGCACCTATCATCATAGATTTGGGCAGGTTCTTTACACCCGTCAGGCGCATACCAAGCCCCCATTCTGCGTCCATACCTACCAGCAACGGTACATTGGCCATTTGCTGATACAAGTTGTTGAGCGATGCCTGCGCCTCGCAAGTACCCTGCATGAAGATGACACCACCAATGCGGCGGTCTGTAAGCAGTTGTTTGATTTTCTCTTCGTTATAGTCCTTACCACCACTGTAAGCAGCCACCATAAACAACTGGCCTACGCGTTCGGTATCGCTTAGTTTGTTATAGACACTATCTACCCACCTGGCTTTCAGGTTCACAGCAGGAGCAGCATTGTTATTCGTTACAACGCGGCTGCGCTGTGCAAGTGCCACAGAAGAAAAAAATGTTATTAGGAAAGAAGCAGATATGAAGAGTCTTTTACCAAACGCCATATAACAAATATAGCCTATTGTTTGGCAAGGAGAAGCTAAAACTGAATGCTATAAAATACACCCGCCCCCTGGAAAGGGGGCGGCAAACCCATTATGCACTATATCTAACTAAAACTGAGGCCGATGTTGTTTGATAAAAAGAATACTCACCGATCCTTTTTGTCACTACAAAGGTGTAGCAGACAGGGGTGCAAATAAATGACGACAGTCTTATTAAAAAATGATTTTCATCATGTTAGCACGCTTTCCCTTTTTACATTGCCTATATCTTACCTTTGCGGAAACTCATTTTTTTCAGTGCCCGATATCATTCAGTTATTATCAGACCACATTGCCAACCAGATAGCAGCGGGAGAGGTGATTCAAAGGCCGGCATCGGCTGTAAAGGAATTGCTGGAAAACGCTATTGACGCGGGTGCAACAGAGGTGCAACTAGTGCTGAAAGATGCGGGCAAGGAACTGGTGCAGGTGATAGACAATGGTAGTGGGATGACCCCCACCGATGCACGTATGAGTTTTGAACGCCATGCGACATCAAAAATCCGTAATATCAACGACCTGTTTTCTATACGCACTATGGGCTTTCGCGGAGAGGCACTGGCTTCTATTGCTGCGGTAGCACAGGTGGAAATGAAAACCCGCAAGCAGGATAGCGATACAGGCAGTCAACTGATAATAGAGGCTACAGAGGTAAAGAAACAAGAACCATGTGCGGCGCCCGTAGGTACCAGCATCATGGTGAAGAACCTGTTTTTTAATGTACCTGCCCGCAGGCATTTCCTGAAGAGTAATACAACTGAATACAGGCATATCGTAGATGAGTTTACCCGTGTGGCATTGGCACACCCGCAGATAGCCTTCAGGCTGTGGCATAATGGTGCAGAGCAATACCATCTGGAAGCGGGCAATCTGAAAACACGCATCAAAGGTTTGCTGGGCAATTCTTATGAAAAGAACCTGGTACCTGTAGAAGAGAACACTGAATTTCTGAATATATCGGGCTTCATCGGCAAGCCCGAAGCTGCTACGCGTACACGTGGTATGCAGTTCTTCTTTATCAACAACCGTTTCATACGTAGCCCTTACCTGCATCACGCACTTGTACAGGCATACGAGGGGTTGATTGAAAAAGAAGCATTCCCGTTCTATGTGCTGTTTCTGGAAATAGACCCTGCACGTGTGGATGTGAACGTACACCCTACAAAGCAGGAAGTGAAGTTTGAAGATGACAAGCTGATGTATGCCTACCTGAATGCTGCTGTAAAGCACGCATTGGCAAAGTATAACATAGCACCGTCGCTTGATTTTACATTGAGCCCTGAAATACAACAACTGTCAAGCGTGCAACTACCTGTTACGCAGAATACCAAGCAGGAAACCGAGAAGGGTTATCTGTTCAATACATTTACACAAAAGAATCAGGCGCACATGGCTGTGAAGAAAGACAGCCTGCGCGAGTGGAAGGAACTGTACAAGATAGCCGACGATATTGCAGAGCAGCAAACGCAGGCTTTTGCAGATGCAGGTAATATGGTAACTGCACCATCGCTGCACAAAGAGCCTGAAACTGCCAATGCCAAAAGCATCATATCTATACAAGGCAGCATGCTTGTAACCACCGTGAAGTCGGGCCTGATGCTCATACACATACGCAGAGCGCAAGAGCGCATCTGGTACGAAAGACTGCTGGCAGAGTGGAATAATGGTAGCACACCGTCACAACAATTGCTGTTCCCATTGTCTTACGAAACATCTCCGCAGGATGCGATATTGCTGACAGAAGCATTGACAGACTTGTCGCGCATTGGTTTCGATATCTCTCCTTTCGGTCAAAATACCTTTGTGGTACAAGGTGTACCCACAGAACTGCCTGCGGGTGAAGAGAAGAATGTGCTGGATGAAGTGATAGAACAATTGAAGCACGAATCGCCTGATGCATTGGCGCGCCGCTCTGAAACACTGCTTGCCAACATGGCGCGCAGGCTATCGCGCAATACTGGTGGGTTGCAACATCAGGAAGGGCAGCAGGCGCTGATAGACGAGCTGTTTGCCTGCACACAACCCGAGTATGCGCCTGATGGTAAAAAAGTGTTTACACTGGTAAAGAAAGAAGATTTGGAAAGCATGCTTGGCTGATATGAGTAAAATCATGGAGCCCCAAGCGTTTTTTATATATTTTTACGCCTCAATTTTAATAGACGATAGATGTCTGCATTGAAGTTTTATAATCTGAAAGTAGCGGAAGTAAAGCCTGAAACAAGCGATTGTGTATCTGTAGCACTGGAAGTGCCTGCCGATTTGAAAGACACATTCAACTTTGCAGCAGGGCAATACCTGACATTTCGTACGCAAATGAATGGCGAAGAAGTGCGCCGTTCTTATTCTATATGTGTAAGCCCCGATGACGGCGAACTGCGTGTAGCGGTTAAGAAAGTAGATGGTGGTAAGTTCAGCACCTATGCAAACGATACACTGAAGAAAGGCGATGAACTGGAAGTAATGCCACCAATGGGCAAATTCTCTCCTAGAGCATCTGAGAAGAAGGCTAAAAACTATCTGGCAGTAGTTGCAGGTAGTGGTATCACGCCAGTTATGAGTATCATGAAAACGGTACTCAAAAACGAACCTGAAAGCACGTTTACACTGATATATGGCAATCGTAGCAGGGGTACTATCATCTTCAGAGAAGAGATAGAAGGCCTGAAGAATATATATATGCAGCGCCTGCGTGTGTACCACATACTGAGCCGCGAGCAGATGGATGTGCCTTTGTTCAACGGGCGCATTTCTGCAGACAAATGTTCAGAATTCTGCGATACACTTATTGATATCAAAGGTATTGACGAAGCATTTATCTGCGGACCTGAAGACATGATACTGTCTGTAAAAGAACGCCTGATAAATCTGGGAGTAGCATCTGAGAATGTACATATAGAACTGTTTACATCTCCTGACCAGCCTAAAGCTGCGCATGATAAATGGGTAGAAGAACACAAGGCGAATGATGGTAAGATGAGTAAAGTAAGCATCACGCTGGATGGTACTACATTTGAAATGGACCTTGCTTACAATGGTGATAGCATACTGGATGCTGCGCTGAAAGTAGGTGCAGACCTGCCATTTGCCTGCAAAGGCGGTGTATGCTGTACCTGCCGCGCAAAAGTGGTAGATGGTGCTGTAGATATGGAAGTAAACTATGCGCTTGAAAAAGACGAGGTAGAAAAAGGTTATGTGCTCACCTGCCAATCTCACCCGCGGACAGAAAGGGTTGTAATAGACTTCGACGCACGATAAGATATTAAAGAAAACGGTTGGCAATTGCCAACCGTTTTTGTTTCAGTATAAAAAACAAAACTACCATCTGCTAGCCAGTCCACCATCATTGGCAGGTAAGTCTACACTGGTATTCAGGTAGTTAATATTACGTTCTTTATTTTTTGCTATGCCATCGTTTTCGGGTGTAGGGTTGCCGTGATAAGCAGCACTTGTACCTTCATAACGTTCATCGATTTTCGCAATCGGCTTAGGCGCTGTTACCGTTACGGGTTGCAATGGCAGTACACGTGTATAAGTGTCGTACCTGTGCAAGCCGTCCAGTGTTTTGGCGTATGCCTTTGCTTTCTGAACTTCTACTTTCCTTTCATAAGAAGGGGTGTTTACCACAGTTGGTGTGTTATCGCTGCAGGTAGTGTATTTACCATTGATGCGGCATACCTTGTAGTTGATATCGTATTCACTTTTCTTGTTCTCGACATTCTGTGCATTTGCGCTGAAGTAAGTCATCCCGAATACTGCCAGCAAAAGAATTGAATGTTTCATAAAGCCTGAAGTTTTAGAGTGAATAAAGAATTACAACACAAACGTACGATGGTATAAAGCGGAAGGCATACAACACTAAGTTAAAAGAAATGTAAGGAACTGTTAATGTGTTTAATGTATTGAAAATCAATTTATTAAAATCATTTTTCTTTAACAAAGCCTTATGATATACGCATGCTGCTATTCTGCTTATATCAATATTGTCTCTATCAATTTACTGTACCGTATTTATTAAGTATTTTTGCTGAAAGAAATTAAGAATACCATGTTGAAGACAGGAAACACAATCGTGAGCATCTATACGGAAATGACACCGAACCCGGAAACAATGAAGTTTGTGGCTAACAAACTGCTGTACCCGGGCAAAAGCATAGACTTCCCTGAAGAAGCCTCTGCAACGCCATCTCCGTTGGCGAAAGAATTGTTCGCGTTTCCTTTTATACGCAGTGTGTTCATTGCCAGCAACTTTGTAACGCTGACAAAAACACCTGATACACTGTGGGAAGATGTAATACCTACCGTACGCGAGTTTTTGAAGCAATATCTGGAAGAAGGTAAAGTAGTAATAAACGAAGACCTGATAGTAAAGAAAGCAGATGCCAATACAGTAAGTGCTGATGATAGCGATGTGGTAAAACGCATCAAAGAACTGTTGGAAAACTATGTAAAGCCGGCTGTGGAAATGGACGGTGGCGCCATCAGCTATAAAGGTTATGAAGATGGTGTTGTAAAACTGATGATGCAGGGTTCTTGCTCTGGTTGTCCTTCTTCAATGATTACGTTGAAAGCTGGTATTGAAGGTATGATGAAGCGCATGATACCTGAAGTGAAGGAAGTAGTTGCAGAAGCAGAATAATACTAAGTTAATTTATATGAAAAGCCCCTGTATAAGGGGTTTTTTTATTTACGATATACGGCTAAATATGCTATTTTTAATGCTGTTAGAGATTTTTTGAAATGAGCATTCAGAACAATTATGTGGCCATCATGGCAGGTGGTATAGGCAGCCGTTTCTGGCCCGAAAGCCGTACCAGCTATCCTAAACAATTCATTGATATTTTAGGCACCGGCCGTTCGCTGATACAGTGGACGTATCAGCGCTTTAAGCATATTTGTCCGCAGGAAAATATCTACTTCATTACCAATCAGCAATACATCAATACGCTGAAGGAGCAGATACCAGAACTGAGAGACGAAAATATCATAAGTGAACCATCGCGCAAAAACACTGCACCATGTGCTGCCTACTTTGCACACAAAATGATGGCGCTGAATCCGAATGCAAACATCATCATGTCTCCTGCAGACCACCTCATAATGGACGAGCGTGCTTTTGAACGTACAGCACAGGAGGCACTTGACTTTGTAGCACATCACGATGCATTGCTGACATTGGGCATCAAACCAACTCGCCCTGACACAGGCTATGGTTATATACAGTACGATGTGGAAGAAGAACTGGATAAAGTATATCGTGTAAAAACCTTTACAGAAAAGCCTTCGCTGGAACTGGCACGCACTTTTCTGAAGAGTGGTGACTTCCTCTGGAACTCAGGCATCTTTGTATGGAATGTAAAGACCATAACAGAAGCATTGGAGAAATACCTGCCTGAAATGCATGAAGTATTTATGCAGGCAAAAGATGTGTACAATACACCGAAGGAGTTTGATGTAATCAACAATCTCTACTCTCAGTGTACCAACATATCTATCGATTACGGTATTATGGAGAAGGCTAAGAATGTGTATGTAATACCTTCTTACTTTGGCTGGTGCGATCTTGGTACATGGGAAAGCGCTTACGAAAATTCTGATAAAGACTATCTGGGTAATGCAGTGTTTGGAGAGAATGTGATGGTGATAGATGCCAGCGAGTGTATGATAAAAGTGCCGAACGAAAAACTGCTGGTGGTGCAGGGTTTGGAACGATTTATTGTGATAGATACACCGGATGTGTTGCTGATATGTGAGCGCAACCGCGAACAGCAGATTAAAGAGTATGTGGCAGAAGTAAAACGCAACAAAGGGGAAAAATACCTGTAATGATGATACTTCCGCAAAAACATTCTGCAACGGGCACTACAATCTTTACCGTTATGAGTGCCCTTGCACAGCAGTGCAATGCCATTAATCTGTCGCAGGGCTTTCCTGATTATGCGATAGATGAAAGGCTGGGTGAATACTTGTATGAAGCTACCAGAGAGGGGTTCAACCAGTATGCACCAATGGTAGGATTGCCACAACTGAGGCAGGCCATCAGCAATGATTTTGCGAAACGTTACGGATTAGAAATTAATCCCGATACAGAAATAACCGTTACTCCAGGTGCTACGTATGCTATTTACACAGCATTTACATCCATACTGCAAGCGGGTGATGAAGCCATTATTTTAGAACCTGCATACGATAGCTATATACCAAACATAGAAACAAATGGAGCTAAAGCCGTACCCGTGCCGCTGATGGCGCCCGGCTTTGGTGTAGATTGGGATAGATTGAAAGCGGTGGTTAGGCCAAAGACAAAAGCTATCATAGTGAACACACCGCATAATCCTACAGGTGCAATATGGAGCAAAGAGGATTGGGATAAACTGGCAGAGCTTGTACGTGATACCAACATCATCATACTATCAGACGAAGTGTATGAACAACTGGTGTTTGATGGGAAGAAACACTACAGCGTACTGGAACATGAAGAGCTGAGGAAGCGCAGCTTTGTGCTGTATTCATTCGGCAAAGTTTTTCATAACACAGGTTGGAAGATGGGCTACTGTATTGCCCCGCCCGAATTCACAACAGCATTCAGGCGCATACATCAGTTTCTCTGCTTTACCGTAAATACACCAGCACAATATGCATTGGCAAAATACCTGTCGCTGCCTGAACTGCCGAATGTTGGTGCAATGATGCAGGAGAAACGTGATTATTTTTTATCGCTACTGAAGGACACACCATTTACAATACACGAGCCTGCAGCAGGTAGCTATTTCCAAACGGCAAGTTACAGCGCCATCAACGATATGCCCGATATGGAATTTGCACAATGGCTCACCAAAGAGCATGGTGTTGCAACCATACCTATCAGTGCATTTTACAGCAATAAAAAAGACGATAAGCTGATACGTTTTTGCTTTGCGAAAAAAGAAGAAACGCTACTGCAGGCAATAGAAAGACTCAGGAAGCTATAGCATATAATCGTAGCCCAGCTTGGCTATCAGTGCAAGTACTACAAGTATAAAGAACAGGCGGATGAACGAACTGCCTTTCTTCAGTGCTACGTGCGAACCTACATAACTGCCCAGCATATTGGCAGCACCTACAGGTAGTGCTATTTTCCAAATGATATTTCCCTTTATGAAGAAGAATACCAATGCCGCAATATTGGTAACCACATTGATGACTTTAGCATTGGCAGATGCATACAGGAAGTTGTAGCCGAACAACACTACAAACGCGAAGATGAGGAAGCTGCCAGTGCCTGGGCCAATCAAACCATCGTACAGGCCAATGATACCACCAATACATATTGAATAGAACATGTAGCGACTGTGAGATAATGATTTATCTACATGATGCAAGCCCAACTCTTTTTTCAGTACCGTATATACTAACACCAGTATCAGCACACAAATGATGAATGGCATGAACTGCTCTTTGTGTATGAATGATACAAGCAGTGCGCCTGAGAAAGAACCTATTAATGCTGCCAGGATAGCGGGTGTAAGATGCCGCCAGTCAATATCTACCCGCTTGATGTAGCGGTATGCAGAAACAGATGTGCCGAAGAAAGAAGCTGTTTTGTTGGTAGCCAGTGTTTGCACAAGGCTGAGGTGTGGTTGCAGAATGAAGAATGCCGGCAGTTGTATTAAACCACCACCACCTACCATGGCATCAATAAAACCTGCCAGAAAAGCGAAACAACATAATGCAAGCAGCGTGAGCATTGGCACAAAATAATAAAACAGCCCGATTGTGTTAATCGGGCTGCACAAAATATCAGTTGATTGTATTAATAAGCTATTACTTGCTCTTCAATATTTTCAGGCAGCTTGCGGAATTCGTATTGCTGATTACGCAACTGCGCCGGGAAGCCTGCTTCGTTGATAGCCTGTTGTATGCCTTTGTAGGTGAAGCGATGCGGCGCACCTGCTGCACTTACTACATTTTCTTCTATCATGATAGAACCAAAATCGTTAGCACCTGCATGCAGACATATCTGTGCTACCTGCTTACCAACCGTAAGCCATGATGCTTGTATGTTTTTTACATTCGGCAGCATGATGCGGCTCATAGCTATCATACGGATATACTCTTCAGCAGTAGTATGGTTTTTAGTACCACGTATCCTGTTCAGCAGTGTATCAACATCCTGGAATGTCCACGGGATGAATGCGATAAAGCCTTTTGCATCTTCAGGCTTTTTAGCCTGCACCTCGCGGATTTTCACCAAATGCTCGAAACGCTCATAGATAGTTTCTACGTGTCCGAACATCATGGTAGCACTGGTAGTAAGTCCTACTTTATGTGCTTCGTGCATAATGTCTAACCATTCCTGTGCACCACATTTGCCTTTAGATATCAGGCGGCGTACGCGGTCGTTCAGTATCTCTGCACCGGGGCCCGGCATACTGTCCATACCCGCTTCCTTCAGTGCCAGCAAAGCCTCGCGATGAGAAACACCCGATACTTTACAGATGTGTGCTACTTCGGGCGGGCCTAAAGCATGCAGTTTCAGGTTCGGGTACATATCCTTCAACTGGCGGAAGAGTGCTGTATAGTAGTCAAGCCCCAATTCAGGATGGTGGCCGCCCTGTAGTAGCAGTTGCTCACCGCCATAGCGGAAAGTCTCTTCAATCTTTTGCTTGTAGGTTTCTATATCAGTGATATAAGATTCCTCGTGGCCCGGTATGCGGTAGAAGTTGCAGAATTTGCAGTTGGCAATACACACATTGGTAGTGTTCATATTGCGGTCTATAATCCATGTCACCTTGCCGTGTGGCACTTGTATTTTGCGCAGCTCGTTGGCAACAAACATCAGTTCGGCGAGCGGGGCATTTTCAAACAGAAACATACCCTCTTCCACACTCAAAAACTCAAAACGCAGGGCACGTTCGTATAACGCTGATAATTGCATGAAAACCTTTAATAATCTTAACAAAATTAAGGTAAAAAGGGTTGCCTGTCATACAGTTTATTGATACAGCTATATACATGCACCTTAATAATATATTTTAATGCCAACCTGATTTTTTTGTTATTTTGTAGTAATGGTAACAAAAGTCCTCACACTCTTTGGCGAAGAACTGGTAACAGAGCCTGTAAAGCCTGCACGCAAACCACGTGCGGCCAAAAAGGATGCTGAACCTAAAGAAGAGGCTGAAAATACCGAAGCAGAAGAACCTGCTACCGAAGCTGCAACTGAAGAAAAACCAAAGAAGCAACGCAAGGTAAAAGAGCTGCAACACAAATCTGAAGCGCTGAGCCATTGGCAGGGCGATAAGCAGTATTATACCATCGGCGAGGTGGCGGGTATCTTTAAAGTAGCCACATCCAATATCCGTTTCTGGACCAAGGAGTTTGAAATGAAAGTACGTACCACCCGCAAGGGCGACAGGCTGTACACGCCCGAACAGGTACGCGAAATCAATACCATCTACCATCTTGTGAAAGAACGAGGGTTTACCATCAGTGGTGCAAAAGCCAAGCTGAAAGAGAACCGCAAAATATCTGTGCAGCAAGTAGACCTGAAAAAGTCTTTGCTGGTGTTGCGCAGCAAATTATTACAGATTAGAAAACAGCTTTCATGAGGGGCGTAATATTGATAGCATTATTGCTGATGAGTATGGTGGTAAAAGCACAGACAGACTTCGATACATCTACAGATAAAGAAAACGGAAGTGTTGTTTTCAAAGGACAGATAACATACAATGACCTGCGCAAAGAGCCAAGCTTTAAATGGCTTGACAAAGGCATTGTTGATTATAAGCCGAATGGTGCAGATCTCGATTTTCTGGGAAAACACCTGAAGCAATATGAGGTTGTAACCTTCATGGGTACATGGTGCGAGGATTCTCAAAACCTGGTACCAAAACTGCTGAAAGTATTAGCCGCAGCAGATTACCCTATGCATCAGCATACCATGTATGGTGTGGACAGAACAAAGATGGCGAAGTATACCGAGGCTAAGTTTTATGAAATAAGCCGCGTCCCAACATTCATACTGATAAAGGATAATCAGGAAGTGGGCAGGATAATAGAGTCTGTAAATAAGAGCATAGAGGCCGACCTGAAAGCTATTATAGAAAAAGATATAGCTAAAAAATAGGCGTTTCAGCCTTTCCCGCCGAATAGTTACTTTTGCTGCCACAATACAGCATAATGGAACTACCTGAACATATTTCGATAGATTTTCTCAGCAACTGGAACGCTTCATCTTTTGCGCTGCCTGCAGATGCTTTTGCACGCATTGCTACCAACAGAAATTACCTGGACGATATACTGAAACAAGGCAATACCTACTATGGTATCAATACCGGTTTCGGGTCGTTGTGCAACGTGCGTATAGCAGATGATGAACTGTCTCAATTGCAGGAAAACCTTGTTTGTTCTCATGCATGTGGTATGGGCGATGAGGTGTCTGAAGATATAGTAAGGTGGATGCTGCTGCTGAAAGCGCATGGCCTGGGTCGTGGTTATAGTGGTGTGCGCAAAGAAATAGTACAGCGACTGATAGATTTCTATAATCTCAGTATCAGCCCTGTGGTGTATGAGCTGGGTTCTCTGGGTGCTTCGGGCGACCTTGCGCCGCTTGCCCACCTGAGCCTGCCGATATTTGGTAAAGGTAAAGTGCGCTACAAAGGTGTAGTAAGAGAAGCTGCGGAAGTGCTGAAAGAAACAGGACTGGAACCAATACCACTGGCTGCAAAAGAAGGGCTTGCATTGCTGAATGGTACACAGTTTATGAGCAGCCATGCTGTTTGGTGCCTGATAAAATCAAGACAACTATCTGCATGGGCAGATGTTATAGGTGCCTTGTCTGCCGAGGGTTTCATGGCAAAAGACGAACCTTTCCAACATCCGATACACCGTGTGCGCCCCCACAAAGGACAGATAGCTACAGCACAACGCATACTGAGCCTGCTGCAAGGTAGCGCTATACAGGCAATGCCTAAACAACAAGTACAAGATCCATATTCTTTCCGTTGTATGCCGCAGGTACATGGTGCCAGCAAAGACGTGATAGATATGGTGAGCGGTATTGTAGAAACGGAGATTAATTCTGTAACAGATAATCCGATTGTATTCCACGACGAAGATGCCATCATGAGTGGTGGTAACTTTCATGGACAGCCATTGGCATTGAACCTCGACTTCCTTGCTATTGCTGTTGCAGAGCTTGCCAATATATCTGAACGCAGAACCTATTTGCTGATAAGCGGACAACGTGACCTGCCGCCATTCCTTGCACCAGAGGCAGGTGTTAATAGTGGCTTCATGATTGCACAATACACTGCTGCTGCTATCGTAAGCCAGAGCAAACAATTGTGTACGCCTGCATCTGTAGATAGCATTGTGAGCAGTAACGGACAGGAAGACCATGTAAGTATGGGTGCGAATGCTGCAACCAAACTGCGCCGTGTAGTGATGAATGTGCAACGCGTATTGGCAATAGAATTGCTGACAGCTGCACAAGCAATAGATTTCAGAAGGCCTGCCACATCATCTCCTGCATTGGAAAAACTGTACGCTGCTTTCCGTAAAGAGATTTCTTTTATGGCAACAGACAGGTTGTTGCACGATGATTTGATAAAAGCAGAACAATTCCTGAATCAGGACGTAGAAAAGATAATCGGCTAAATAAGCTTGTAGTTTTTATAACTCATGCCGATGCCTAAGACCTCTTCGGCAAACGTCTTGAACTTTGTTTTGAGGCTGCGTTTGTTGTAAGATATGTCGTAGTCAAACTGCCAATTGATGCGGTTGATGCGCTCTTGCATTACTGCAGGGTGTGTGCCTTTAAACTTTGCCAGCTCGTCTATATCGCCAAAGTAATCGAATGCTTCTGCTTTGATGACATTGCTTTCCAGCCATTCATCATCGTGCCACATTTTGTGGAAGTTCTCCTGTTTGCGTTGCATGGCGCGTGGGTCCTTTACCCATCCGTAGTGGTAAACGTAGGCATCTAACAGTTTCACATTCAGCTTCTGGTCATCGCCCTTGCGAAAGCCTTGTGCATCTTTGTATGAGTAGATGCTTTTATCGTTTCGGATGATACGAATCTCATGTGGATACCAGCGTGTAGAGCTACCTACATAATCGTAAGAACCATAGAAGTGCAGGTATTTAAACAGCAGTCCATCTACACGTTTGTCCTGTAAATGCTCTTGCATGCCTGCACGTATAGCGTCGTGATATTTTTCATGTATCACCTCATCGCCCTGTATGTAAAAACACCAATCGGTATCTGCTTCTATTGCTTTGAAAGCTTTGTTGGTTTCATCGCTCAACACCAGTCCACCCGTACGCAGGTTATCGTCCCAAACAGTATGTATGATTTTTATCTTTGGGCTATTGATGCTTTCTATCAAACCAATGGTGTCGTCTTCAGACTGGCCGATGCCAATCACAAATTCGTCGCACAATGGTAGGATAGACCTGATGGCCTCTACAATAGGATAATCATACTTTACGGCATTGCGGATGATGCTGAAACCCGTTACTTTCATTGGTAGTGCAACTGTGGTGCGAAGGTAGCGCAGATTAATTACTTAAGTGAGATTTCATTTGCAGTGCCGCAGACTGATTGACAGGATTGTAGATAGAGTTCAGCAAATCTTTCTTCTCCCTTCTTGTAAGGTGGAAGTTGAGTGCGGCGCTTTTTTCGGGATGTTCGGGTACATACTCCATTGTTATGATGTCCAGCTTTTTATCAAACAAGCCAAGTGCATAGTCCTTCAGATAGCTTTGGCCATAAGACTGAAAGCTCTCCCATTTATTTTGAATCACAAACAATGGCGTAGTTATCATACTTGCAAGATTATCAATGGGTGATTGCGGGAATAGTTCATGTTCACGGGTATCACGTATCTGCAGTAATACTACTTGCTTGTTATTTCGTGCTATCCAGTCTTTCATGGTGTACAGATAACGCACTGCTACCTCCATACCAAAATTATCACGCAGCCCTGCATCCATCAGGTTTATTTCAGGTACAGATGGCATACGTACTACAGGGAGTATATACGGGAATGTAGCATTGGCACGCAAAGCGGTCGTAATGCGCAAATTGTATGGATTTTGAGATTCGAAGAACGCTGCAAAATCAATAGCATCTACAGCAGCGTTATTGTATTTATTGTACTGCGGTTTGCTAAGGTAGCTAACCGGCAACGCCGCAAACATCATGCGCTTGCCATCATTCACAATTGTACTGTTTACAATCAGTGCTGGCATATCGCAATTCTTTTCTTTGGCTGTGTAGTCGCCCAGCTTATGGTCTAGCATGCCTTCTGTATTGCGTATCAGCTCTTGCTCCATAGAATAGCCACGATCTTTTTTATAAGAATATCCGGCTACGGCTATTTTGTTGAAAGGTGAAGCTATATCTACACTGGCAAGCGAATAGATGATGGAGTTCAATAAATCTTTACCAATATTTTCCTGATACTTGCTGTTGTATGGTGTAGCAATCTTTTGTTCACGATAACTGCTATGTACCTCTCGCCAGTAGGATGCACCTAACATGCCACCCGAAGCCCCGGTTATCAATACAGCATCGTCAAACAGCCTGCCTTTGTTGACACTATCAATATATTGCAGTGTACGGAATGTCCAGTATGCAGAACGATTACCACCACCGCTAACGCATATTACAACTAGCGGAGCATTGGTGTCTTTTGCTGCCATGCGCTTTTGCTGCCACAGGTCAAGGCGTTTTTCTTCCAATTGTTTATCGCGCAGGCAAACAGCATTATTAAATATCGTATTCAGTTTGTCGGGTTCGTATCGTGGCCTTGATGTTGTGTCTGTTTGGTAGTTTAGTCCGTATGCTATGCTGCGCATATCTATCACATCATTTTTTACCATCAACGATAGGGTGGCAAATATCAATACCCATCCCAGCATCTCCCAACTACGCAGAAAATATTTCATAGCACCCACTATACCCATGATAACCGAAAACAGGATCAGGAAGCTGGCACCTGCAGGTATACGCAGTACGGGCTGATCTACAAAAAAGCCAGATGCCCAAAGCAGCAGCAACGCAAATATAGTAGCAGTAACAGCGTTGCGGTGGTGTTTGCGCAATACAGTCTGCAGTAGTTTTTGAGAATAGCTTTCCAGCTCATCGCAACGCTGAATTTTCAGTCTGCCACCGATATATGTATCTGTGCGAACTATGTCCATCTCATAGTCGAGCGCGTCATAAGGTATCAGGCTTTTGATGCGAGACGGGTTGGCAATGCGTGTTACTACTACTTTCAGCAAATCTCTGTCTACCCTGAAGAAATATGCAAATGAAACGATGATGATAAGGCTGAAGCCAATGTAAAAACCAAGCTGGAACAATAATACCTGCATGGCTTTTGTATGTTCATCATGCAACTGATAATGTGTGATGGTTACTGAATAGAATATCAGAAAAGCGGTAGGTAATACGGAATTGTTGATACAGTATTTAATAAATGCATGCCTCACCGCACCCAGAAACGGCAACCTGGTACTGTGAATAATGAACGTGGTGATATGCCATGCCATTACAAACACAGCCATAGCACCACCCAATATAAACATACTGAAGAAGCTGATTTCACCCTGATACTCAGGTGCCAGAAACAGTGAAGATGCGCCAAACACCGCTGCAAAATGCCCTGTGATGGTAGATATCAGCACTGCCCAGAATACCAAGAGCAACTGATACTTGCGGAAGTGCAGTATCAACAACTGCACAGGCAGGAAGCGGAATATGTTTTTCAGTACATCACGCATTGCATCTTATTCTTACATTAAGATACGACATACTTACTGCCTTTTTGTAACGGCTATGTATAATTTGCGTTATGATGTTTTACGGCGTACTGCATAGAGGTTTACAACCAATGCCATCAACAGGAACATGGCAAATAGCTGATGCAATTCTGCCAGTACCTCAAATGCGCCGAATTTACCGGGTACTATTTTAGGAGCACTTATTACCGTAACAATACCGAGTATTACCTGTACAAATACTAATACAAAAGGCCACCAGCGTGCATTGTTAATAAGGCTGCTACTGTTATGTTTTGCAAACTTGCTAGCGCTGCCAAACCAGAACATAATGAGTGTGAACAGCAAGTATGCCAGTTGCCTGTGCATGAAGTGTACATTGATAGGGTGGTTTACAAAACTGTGCAACATTACGCTATCGGGTACCCACATGCCATTGATGGTAGGCCATGTCGGTGCTGCCATTGCAGCTTTAAGGCCAGCCATAAATGCACCATATACTAATTGTATACACAGAACTGCAATGGTAACAATAGTAAATGTATGCAGCTTGTTATTAAACGTAAGTTTCCTGTCGGGTACTAGTAGTTTTAGTGCAAACCAAAGTGTGTAGCACAGCAATAATAGTGCTGCCATGAAGTGTAATGCCAGCTTTATGTGGTTTACGTAAAGGTTGGTATCGTTGAGCCCGCTTGCTACCATTATCCATCCTATCAGCCCCTGCACACCACCTAGTATAAACAGGATGATGAAAGGAACAATCATCTGCCTGTCGAAATACTGCTTCACAATGAAATAAATAAAACCAACAGCAAAGACTACACCCAGCAACCTTGCCCATAGACGGTGAAACCATTCCCAAAAGAAAATGAATTTAAAATCATCGACCGTAAAGTGGTTATTGATGTATTTGAACTGAGCGATTTGCTGATACTTTTCAAAGGCTTCATTCCATGCGGCATCTCCCATTGGCGGCATAGCACCCATAATGGGTTTCCATTCTGTAATGGACAGCCCCGAACCGGTGAGGCGGGTAACACCACCGAGGAGTACCTGTATGATAATCATAAAAACACCCGTCAACAACCAATATGCTACTGCCCGTCTCTTTTTATTGTCGTACACCCTTGAAAAGATTTGCATGCAAATTTAGGTGCTTAACTCGGTATAAAACCAGCTTGTTTATGTGGTATCTCATTCCCCGAAGTGTAGAAAATAATCTACAATACATCCACATAATTTATTTAATTCCTAACATTTGGATTATCAATGCTTTAAGTGAATAAAAGTTTTTTCTTTAAATATTATTTGTTGTTTGTGGATGAATGTCGCCATAGTAGCGGTTTTCAGCCAAAAAGCCATGTAGCAGCCTGATTTCTAAGTGTTTAAGGATTGTAAATATTCCCGAAAATGAAAACAATGGCTTGAAAATTGTCTTAAAATTGGGGAATTTGCATATCGTTGATTTAAAATGAGTTATGCAAGCTCGAAACTTTCACTATATCGTATTAATTAACAATTAAAATTGTAAACCGTATGAGAAAGGCTGATGTAGTCACCAACATTGCTGAAAAAACCGGCATTCCTAAAGTTGACATCCTCGTAACCCTTGAAGCATTTTTTAAAGAAGTGAAAGCATCGATGGTAGAAGGTGAACCTGTTTATGTGCGTGGCTTTGGTAGCTTTATACTGAAGAAGCGTGCTGCTAAAATAGGCCGAAACATCAAGAAAAACGTGGCGGTTGAAATTCCTGAGCACTTTATTCCGGCATTCAAACCTGCCAAAGAGTTTGTGCAGGCAGTGAAAGAGTCTAAGCACGAGCTGAGGGAACACTCTGCTGTAGACGTAGAAGACAGGGATTAGTGATGAATGAGTGCGCAAGGCATAATTACTGTACCTTTGCGCAGAAATTGATGCTTTGAAACCAGTACATTATATCTCCATCATCGGGGCGCTTGGCCTCGTTGCGTTATTATACTTTGGTGCGAACACCACCCCGCCTGCAAAGAAAGCAGAAGGTGGCGCGCCGCAGGGCATGGCTGCAGGGATGTCGTCTACACACACATCCATGCAGCCTGCTTCTTTTGATTCCATAGAAACTGCAGCCAGAAAAACCCTGCCTGAACACGCAATCGGCGAGGTAGCAGCAGTAGAAAAAGAACTAAGCAGCCTGAAAGATTCCGCAGCTATGGCTCCCATATACTGGAAGCTGGGCAAGGTGTGGCAGGAACACAAACAGTTTCCTGTGGCGGCATATTATTACGCCAAATCAGCAAAGTTGGAGAATTCGGAAAAAAACCTCAACTTTGCAGGCCAATTATTTTTGGACCTTATGCAGAGGAGCGGCTCTCCGGCCGTTACAGTGTGGGAAGCGCAGCAATCAATTGCTTGTTTTCAGCGCTCTCTGGATTTGAATCCTAAAAATGATACGGTAAAGATGGCCTTAGCGGCTGCTTTGATAGAAGGTGCGGGAGAAACGATGCAGGGTGTACAATTGTTACTTGGCATTACGCGCGAAAGACCGGACGATATACCTGCCAACCTGATGTTAGGAAGGCTGGCCATACAGTCGGGGCAGTTTGACAAAGCAGTTGGCCGTTTTGAAACAGTCTTGAAGCAGGAAGCTAACAATACAGAAGCAATGTATTTTTTGGCAGAGGCTTATAAGGGCAAAGGGGAAAAGCAAAAAGCAATCGAATTGTTTGAAAAATGCAAGAAGATTGTAAACAACCCTGAGTTCGATAAAGAGATTGACAATTATATAAATTCATTTAAGTAACTAATAAATTATTCGTGTTATGCCTTGTGGTAAGAAAAGAAAAAGACATAAAATTGCAACTCACAAACGTAAAAAGCGTTTGAGAAAAAACCGTCATAAGAAGAAATAAGGTAAAGCCGGGCGCCTCCTGCTTCCCTTTTTCCTAATACATTTTGTAGTAATTCATTATTCCTACATCTTTTTCTGTGCTTCGTATATATAAGTTGCACGGAAGGAGATGTAGGGTTTTGTTATTCCAATTTGTTTTCTGCAATATTATTTACAGGATTGTACGCACCGGCCCAAGTGTAATTGGAAAAATACGGTGAATGAACAAAGAACTTATTATCAACGCTTCGGGCGAGGGTGTAGAAATCGCTTTGCTTGAAGATAAAAAGCTGGTTGAGCTGCATTATCAGGTTGGCCAGGATAACTTTGCCGTGGGCGATTTGTACCTCGGTAAGGTTAAAAAACTGATGCCCGGCCTCAACGCGGCATTTGTAGACGTTGGTTACGAAAAAGATGCATTCTTACACTATACAGACCTTAGCCCATACTTCCGTTCGCTGGTAAAGTTTACTAAAGAGTCTATAGATGGTAATACCTCTTGGGGTGAAGATTTCGGCAAGTTTAAAAACGAAACCGAGATTGTAAAAACCGGTAAGATAACAGACGTAGCCAATCCTAAACCCGAAATATTGGTTCAGATATTAAAAGAACCTATTTCTCAGAAAGGACCGCGTCTTAGTTGCGAAATATCACTCCCTGGTCGCTTTGTGGTAATGACACCTTTTAATGATGTCATAGCTATATCCCGCAAAATACATTCTGCTGAAGAACGCAAAAGACTGCAAAAGATAGTAGAGGCCATCAAACCAAAGAATTTTGGTGTGATAGTACGTACTGCTGCCGAAGGCAAGAATACTGCTGAGCTGCATGCAGACCTGCTGGCGCTGGAAGAGATGTGGAAGAACATGCAGCACAGCCTGAAGGGTGCCAAGGCTCCGCAAATCATCATGAGCGAACAGGATAAGACAACATCTATACTGCGCGATTTGCTGAGTGAGAGTTTCCAGAAGATTGTGGTGAATGATAAGAAGCTGCACAACGAAACCAAAGAATACATAGCCCGCATAGCTCCAGAAAAAGAAGAGATTGTTACCTATCATAGTGCAGGTATAGCCGTATTTGATCAATATGGCATTACCAAACAGGTAAAAGCATCATTCGGCAAAACGGTAAACTTATCGAGCGGTGCATACCTTATCATAGAGCATACAGAAGCACTGCACGTAATAGATGTAAACAGCGGTACCCGCAGCAACGATTCCGGGCAGGAACAAAATGCACTGGCTACCAATCTGGAAGCTGCTGAAGAAATAGCACGCCAGATGCGTCTGCGCGATTTGGGTGGTATTATCATCATCGACTTCATAGATATGAAGCTGCCTGAAAACAAAAAGCAGTTGCTGGATGCTATGGAGAAGTTTATGGCTAACGACAGAGCAAGGCATACGATATTGCCTATCTCTAAATTTGGCCTGATGCAGATAACACGCCAACGCCTGCGTCCTGAACTGAATATATCTACTACAGAGCTTTGCCCGTCTTGCAAGGGTACGGGCAAAATAGGCCCGTCTATACTGATAGCAGACGAAATAGAAAAAGATATTCGCTATCTGGTAGATCAGGGACATAGAGACTTGTCGCTGCACCTACATCCTATATTGGCAGGTTATCTTACAAAAGGTAGCATCTTCAAGAAATCTATACTGAAGAAATGGGCAAGTACATATAAAACAAAACTGCACATAGTAGAAGATAACAATGCAGGTATTACCCAATACCAATTCTACGATACTAAAACGGAAGACTTAATTAAGTTATAAAAAAGCAAAGAGCGAGGTTTAAACCTCGCTCTTTTTAATTAGGATAAATCCACCCTCTAAAGCTATCAGAAAAGAGGATTTTATCCTTAGGTGCTTTTGTTTTAAGCAATCGGGGTGTAATTAGTTTATATTGATATTTTTTACAACAGCCTGTTCTTTAATGAACACATATTTCTTGCTGTTCAGCGTTACAAAATTGTATTTGTAAGGGCATACTTCAAGCAGTGCAGAGTTGTCTGATACTGCTGTAAGTGCAGACAGATCAGAAGCGCTGATAGTTACAGAACCTGCGTTTGCTGCATAAGTTTTTGTAAACGAAGTATTGCCCGAAGCGATGAACACAATTACAGAGTCTGCACCTGTAAGGCTACCGCTGTTGAATGTGAAAGAAACACCACTTGATTTAGTAATGCTTGAAGGTAAAGTGCCGCTATAGTCAGGGAACGATACGTTGTGGCTATATGAGAAACCAGCTACGCTACCGCTACCACCAACTGTCCATGCAGATTTTGCAGAGCTGCCACTACCAAAGTCCAGGCTAGAAGGTGTTTGGCCAACCATTGCCATTTTAGTGTAAGCATTGTTCGTTGCTTTATCAAGATTGTAAGTATTTACAGATACAGTACCTGCATCTGCAAATGTAGTACCACCGGGTGTTACGTTGAAGAATGCACTTGCCATTTCTGTATTCAGTGTAACAGGAATTGGTGAGCCGGTAGGTTGAGAATTGTATTCCATCTTGATGCTAACCAAGCCACCATACAAATCGCTGGCAGTAGGTGTAGGAGACGGAGGTGTTGGTGTTGTAGATGTAGGAGTAGTAGGTGTTGTTGTAGGGGTAGTCGTTGTTGTTTTCTTGTCGCAAGATGTTGTAAGAACTATCATTGCTGCAGAAGCGAGGAGTGTAAGCTTTTTCATTGTAAAGATGTTTTGCGTTATCAAATAGATTTATCCTTAGTTGATGACACAAAAGTATAGCCACAGTATGGGCGGCTAAATACAATTATAAAGGTATTTTATACTACGTACTGGTACGGATGTGCTATATAAGCTGCCTTTCCATGGCATAGCGTATAAGGCCTACAACTGTCTTGTTGTTTGTTTTGCGCAGCATGTTTTTGCGGTGTGTTTCTACCGTGCGCTCGCTAATGAATAGTGTATCTGCTATTTGTGCATTGCTGTATTCCTGCGCTATCAGCTTCAGTATCTCCAGCTCACGTTCTGTTAGTTTTGCCTCTTCGGGTTCGTTCAGTCTTTTCTGTTGCTGCACAACCATAGAGGTTATTTTTTCTGAAACCTCTGAAGAAAAATACATCTTGCCCTGCGCCACCTGCCTGATGGCTTCTACCAGTTCTTTATCATTTACATTTTTCAACAGATAGCCGGATACGCCGGCCTCTATCATATCCATGATATGACCTGCATCATCGTGCATAGAAAGAGTGATGACAAAGATGTCAGGGAAGAATTCTTTTATTTTTCTGGTTAGCACATCACCAGTCATGCCCGGCATGTTGATGTCGACCAAAGCAACATCGGGCTTTGTATTCTTAAGGTCGTCAAATAATGCACTGCCGTTGTCGTACATTCCTACCACCTCAAGATCTGCCTGTTTCTGAAGCATAGCTTTCAGTCCGTCGAGCAGAATGTGATGGTCATCCGCAATTACAATCTTCGTTTTGTTCATACCTGTGAGGTAAGGGGGTAAGCAATTCAATGATGTTGTTATTGCCAAATAACAAGAACAAGATACACAAACTGTTAAATACAAAAAAGGATATTAATTAGTTGTCTGCAGGCTCTTATGTATGCCTTCCAGAAACCACAGTACATCGCCCATGCTCTTTACCCTGTCTACCAACAGCATAAAGTTTTTGCCAACCTGCTTCAGCCTTGCATTGTTGGTATGCTTTTGTATGTAAGACATGATGTGGTTGAACGTGTCTGACTCGAAATAAGGAGAGTCGGGATTGCTTACAAAGTACAGACGCATCTGTTCATTTTTCAGAATCAACTTCTCGAAGCCAAGTTCTTTGGCAATGCTGCGGCAACGGATGGTTGTAAACAGTTCTTCTACCTGCGATGGTATAGGCCCGAAGCGATCCTGCATTTCTGCGGCAAATGCTTTCAGCTTTTCTTCATCTTCAATATCATCCAGCTGCGTATAGAGCGATAGTCTTTCTGTAATGCTTTCTACATAGCTGTCTGGTATCAATATTTCAAGGTCGGTATCTATGGTGCAGTCGCTTACATAGTCGCGCTTACGGTCCAACTCTTCGCTGAATACATCTTTGAAGTCGCTTGTTTTTAGTTCGCGCATGGCTTCTGCCAGTATCTTCTGATACATCTCAAAACCAATCTCGGCAATAAACCCGCTCTGCTCTCCGCCAAGCAAATTACCAGCTCCACGTATATCAAGGTCGCGCATGGCTATCTGGAAACCACTACCCAGTTCGTTAAACTGTTCCAGTGTTTGCAGGCGTTTACGGCTATCGTTTGGCAGTGTACTCATTGGTGGTGCCATCAGATAGCAGAACGCTTTCTTGTTGTTACGACCTACGCGGCCACGTAACTGGTGCAAATCGCTGAGGCCGAATTGATGTGCATTGTTGATGATAATAGTATTGGCATTGGTAATGTCCACACCACTCTCTACTATATTGGTACAGCAGAGTACATCGTATTTATGGTCTATGAAATCGAATAGTGCTTCTTCCAGTTTGTGGCCTTCCATCTGCCCATGGGCAATACCTATTTCAAGGTCAGGACACAGATTGCGTAGCAGTGTTGCCATTTCGGGCAGGCTCTGTACACGGTTGTGTATAAAGTAAACCTGTCCGCCACGCTCAGCTTCAAAATAGATAGCATCACGTATGGTATGCTCATCAAATACTATCACCTCTGTATGCACAGGTTGCCTGTTGGGCGGTGGCGTATTGATGATGCTAAGGTCGCGCGCACTCATCAGTGAAAACTGTAGTGTACGCGGAATAGGTGTGGCTGTAAGCGTTAATGTATCAACGTTTGATTTCAGTTGACGCAATTTCTCTTTAGCAGCGACACCAAACTTTTGTTCTTCATCTATAATCAGCAGCCCCAGGTCTTTGAACTTTACGTCCTTGCCCAATATGGCATGCGTACCTATGATAATATCTATCTTTCCTTCCTCAAGACGCTTAAGAGTTTCTTTTTTCTCTTTGGTACTCTTGAAACGGTTTACATAATCAACCGTGCAAGGAAAATCGCGCAGACGTTCTTTGAATGTCTGATAGTGTTGGAAGGCGAGGATAGTGGTGGGAACCAATATAGCAGCCTGTTTGCTATCGCCCACTGTTTTGAAGGCAGCACGAATAGCAACCTCTGTTTTACCAAAGCCTACGTCTCCGCACACCAACCTATCCATAGGTGATGGTGCTTCCATATCACGCTTCACATCGGCAGTAGCTTTGCTTTGGTCTGGTGTGTCTTCGTAAAAGAATGAAGCTTCCAGCTCTGTTTGCAGATAGCTGTCGGGGCTGTGCTGAAAACCCTGTGAAGCTTTGCGTTTGGCATAGAGCTTTATCAAATCGCTGGCTATATCTTTTACCTGCTTCTTGGTTTTGTTCTTCAGCTTTTCCCATGCGTCACTACCAAGCTTGTTTACCTTAGGCTGTGTGCCTTCCTTGCCTGTGTACTTGCTTATCTTATGCAGCGAGTTGATGTTGACATACAGCACATCATTATCACGGTATATAATGCGGATGGCTTCCTGCATATTACCATTCACATCTATCTTCTGCAATCCGCTGTACACGCCCACACCGTGGTCTATGTGTGTTACATAGTCGCCGGGCTGTAGTTCGCGCAGTGCACGCATGGTAAGCGCTTTCCCCTTGGTATATGCCTGCTTTACTTTGTATTTGTGATAGCGCTGGAATATCTGGTGGTCTGTATAACAGAGTACTTTTTTATCGTGGTCTATAAATCCTTTGCTGATGGCAGTTGGTAAAGGCACAAAATTGATTTGTGCATTCAGGTCTTCGAATATGCTGCGAAGACGTTCCAATTGCTTAGGGTTTTCGGCAAATATGTATGGCGTGTATTGCTGTGTGCTGCGCCTTTGCAGGTCGGCAATCAGCATATCAAACTGTCTGTTAAAAACAGGTTGTTCTTCTGTAGCAAATTGTATGGTTACCGTAGGTTCATCACCTGTAATTTTCTCCAGTGAATGGTTATACCATTCTATCAGGTGGCGCTTCTTTATCTGCGCTGTCCAGTCTTCCGTTGTTTCAAAATCTTCCCTTGTCAGTTCTTTCAGCCAGTCCTCATCGTGATCTATGGCTATCTGCCCCAGTGTGAAACTATCGGGCAAATCTGTTTCCATCTTACCTATTCTGCCAATGGTAAAGTTTAAATCCTTTGCCCAGATGATGGTATTCTCAGGCAGGTAGTTGAGTAATGATATCTTTTCTTTGGTATCGAACTTGGTTTCGATATTGGGCAATATAGAAACCTGTAACAGCTTGCGTTCTGATAATTGTGTTTCGGGATTGAATATGCGGATGCTATCTACCTCATTGCCAAACAACTCTATCCTGTAAGGGTTTTCATTGCCGAATGAATAGATATCAAGGATGCCGCCACGCATGGCAAATTGTCCGGGTTCATAAACAAAGTCCTCTCGCTTGAAGCCCAGACCGACAAACTTTTCCATCAAAGCATCTACTTGCAGGTTTTCACCCACTTTGATGCTTATCATATTCCCCGAAAGTGTTTTCGGATTTACCACTTTTTCAAACAACGCTTCGGGGTAGGTAACCAATACTTTTTTGTGTACCCTGTCGCCACTGAATTTTGTCAGTGCCTCTGTACGCAGCATTACGTGGCTGCTGTTCAGCTCGTTGTAGTGCCCTGTACGTTTGAATGAATCTGGAAAAAAGCATATATCCAATGCGCCAGTCAGGTGTTCAAGGTCGTTGTGAAAATAGGCAGCTTCTTCTTTGTCGTTGAGGATGAAAACATGATTCGCGTCGCTCTGTTGCCAGATGGATGCAGCAATCATATTGACAGCAGAACCACGCAGGTTATCAAAGTAGGCTCTCAGCTTGGGTTCGGGCAAAGAGATAGCGGCCGCTATTTGTTTTAAGCGGATATCATTTTGATACAATCCAAGCAGTACCTGCAAATTCATGCGGCTGCAAATTTAGGGGAATGTGCGGACTTGGCGATAATAAATAATGTTTATGCTTTCTTGCGTTGGGTAGCAATAGCTTCCACAAACCATAGGTATTCGCTTACAAAACGGTCCAGATTTTTTTGCATGATTTCGTTTTGTGGTACACCATTTTCATCCAATGAAAGATGCAGCTCGGGAACCAGTAGTTTGTATGGCATAGGGAAAGCACCAATAGCCAATACAAGTAGTTGCAACAGGTTAGATGCGTTAACGCCTCCCATCTTGCCGTTAGAGCCGCAGCAAATGCCAATTGGTTTTTTTGCCCATTCTTTGGTAAAGTAGTCTATGCAGTTTTTCATAGCACCGCTGTAACTGTTGTTGTATTCAGGTGTTACAAACACGATGCCATCAGCCGATTCAAGCACATTGCTGATTTCCAATAACCCTGCAGGAGGATTTTCCATATCCTTCAGCCTTGCTTCCATTACGGGTAGGTTGTAGTCTTTTATATCAATAAAAGTAACCGTTGCTTTGCCGGATTGTTGTAATGCATTTTGCAATGCTTTTGCTGCACGTATACTTAATCTACCCTCGCGTATTGCCCCGTATAGAATGGTTATTTTGAACATAATGGTGTATATTACTGATGATACATAAAGTTAACACCTACATCAATACAAATATGGTACGTTCAATAATACTATTGTTGATAGTTTGCACGCTAAGTGCTTGCAGCGGATGGGATAGTGAGAGTAAAGAGATGTTTCACCAATCTTGCATGAATGATGCCAAGGCTAGCGGGCTGGATGAAGCCACAGCAAAGTCTCGTTGCGATTGCAGGCTGGAAAAAATAATGAAGAAATATCCTGACGTAGATGATGCGTTGATGAATATTGAAAAAGTGATTCAGGACCCTGAAGTACAGGAATGTAAATAAATAAACAAGCCGCTCTAAAAGCGGCTTGTTTTATGATATGAATTTCTTATTAGCTACAGCCATTCTGCGAAGCAGTACACTTGCACGGTAGCGGTCTTCGTGATAGTCGTTGTACAGACCATCAAGTATTGAAAGACATCTTTCGGCAGTCCATTCATCGCACCACTGCAGCAGCCCTTTAGGATAGTTTACACCTTTGGTCACGGCAAGTTCCAGGTCTTTAGCAGATGCAATATTCAGATGTAGTGCTTCTACAGCTTCGTTTATCAGCATAGCAATGATGCGTTCTGCTATCTTCTGTCCCAACTCCATATCCTTTACAGGTTCAGGTTGTGCAACACCTTCGGCATAGTTGTAGAAACCCCGTCCTGTTTTACGTCCCAGCCATCCTGCTTCCAGCAGTCGCTTTTGCGAGAAGGAAGGTTTGTAGCGTGGGTCGTAGAAGAAAGACTGGAATACAGTTTCTGTTACTACATAGTTCACATCATGCCCTATATAGTCTGTCAGTGTAAACGGTCCCATGCGGAAGCCTGCTACTTCAGTCATTGCCCAGTCTATAGTTGGTATATCTGCAATGCCTTCTTCGTAGATGCGTATAGCCTCTCCGTAAAACGGACGAGCAACACGGTTTACAATAAAGCCCGGTGTATCTTTTGTTATTACAGGCGCTTTACCCCATGCAGTCATAAGTTCTTTGCAGGTATCAACCAATGCAGCATCTGTTTGTACAGCAGGTATTATTTCTACCAATGCCATCAATGGTGCAGGGTTGAAGAAGTGCAGGCCTATTACCCTGTCTGCTTTTTTGCATGCAGCAGCTATAGATGTTACAGATAGTGAAGATGTATTGGTAGCCAATACACAGCTTTCACTCACCATCGCTTCTACATCTGCAAATACTTTCTTCTTGATGTCGAGGTTTTCAATAATGGCTTCTATGATCAGTCCGCAATTTGCAAATGCACTCAGTTCTGTTGCAAACTGAAAGCGAGACAGCACAGCATTGGCATCAGCAATTTTCCCTTTCTCAGCCAGTTTATTTAGTGTAGATGTCAGCGATGCTTTTGCTTTATCAAGTGCGGCAGTATTAGTATCAAACAGTATGACACTATGCCCTGCAATTGCAGCTACCTGCGCTATACCGCTACCCATAGCGCCTGCACCTATAACACCTATTATTGAATCTTTATTCATTGATTGTTTTTTTCTTGAATCCGAAATTAACGAGATATACGCCTGTAAAAATAAGTAATGTAGCCAGCAACTTTATCCATGTCAGTTGCTCGCCTATTACTACCATCGATATGATGGCAGCAAAAATGGGTTGTAGGTATATGTATGCACCTGCCGTAGACGGGCTAAGGTGTTGCAATGCGTAGATGTTCCACAAGTATGTAAAGAACGTTACGCAGATAACGATGAATGCTACTGCCGCATAGTCTGTTGCCTGAAACTGCGACCAATCTATAGCTGCAAACTGCGGAAAGCCAAATGGCAACACAAACAGGAAACCAAAGAAGAATACCCAGCGTATCACTATAATAGGGCGATAGCGTTGCATCAGTGGTTTTATCATTACCAGATAGATGGCGTAGGAAGCTGCATTGAGGAATACAAAGAAATCGCCCATGGCAGAATTGCCGGTCATGGTTATTTCTTTACCAGCACTCATCAGCAAAAATGCACCACTGATACCCATCAGTAAGCCGAGTGCTTTTTGTGGCTTCGGTCTTTCCTTTAGCACAAATAATGCTATGATGGTAATGAGCAGCGGCGTACTCATCATGATGAGTGACGCATGTATGGGGAATGTGAGATTAAGCCCCATAAAAAATAGCATCTGGTTGAGTGCCACACCAAACAGGCCACCCAATACAAGCGTCAACCAGTCTTTACGTTCAATCTTTGTTCTGAATTTTTCGCCACCAAAATAGCTGAGCCAGAACAGCAGCATTACCACACTAACACGTATGAATATAAAACCAAGCGGCTGAATGAGCCTTGGCATAATATGCTTGGCAACAGTAAAGCCTGCTCCGTAAAAAAGATTTGCCCCCAGTAATGCTAAATGCGCTTTGATGCGGTCGTTCATCGGGCGCAAAGATAATACCCTGTTATTAAATAGGCTTATAAGCCTTCAAGCCATGCATCTACCACGGCTTTGTATTGTTGGTGTGGGTTTTGCAACGCAGGCATCAAGAATTGGAAGTTTTTAACTTCCTGCAACACTTCATCTAACCTGAATCTATCCTGAGGCACACAATAGTATATGCCTTCCTTATGTAAGTGTTTGCCAAGGAATACCTGTTCTGTCTGTCCCGGTGTGGGTATCAGCACTGCTTTTTTGCCAAGGACCACAAGGTCCATTAGGGTAGAATATCCGCTGCGGCAAATGACAAGCGATGCTTTTGCTATCAATGGTTCCAGTACTTCTTTGGTGATGCGTTTGTGGTAATCTATATGTGCAGGGATATCTCCCTTGTCTGTAACATGTTCACTGCCTTCAATAAAGACTACTTTGCCATTGTGGCGCTTTACCTGCTCCCAGAGCTTATCTGCCAGCACTGTACGTTGTGGTTCAGGTCCCGAAAGTAATATTAGTAAATGCTCTTCAGATGTAATAGTAGGTTCTATCTGCGATAATAAGCCTATGAATTTTGCGTTATCAGGCATCACATCGGGGTGTGCCAGCTTGCCGGCAAGATTGGGGTTTCCCGGTACATCTACCACCCAACATTCACCAAAGCGTTGCAATCTTTTGTAGTGTATGCCACGTAGCATATTATCTATAAACCCACCCATGCCACTTTGTGCCAATACCTGATGCGTCATAATAACCGAAGGGATGTGCGGGTGATACATGCCATACCTGTTGTCAGATATGATACCATCGTAATTATTATGAGTAGCTTCCTGCAACAACCATTCATTTTCAGCAGCTACACGTTTGAGCAAATCGGGCATTTGTTTGAAAAGATTGAACAGAAATCCTTTGCCACTCTTGCTATAGTGCACATTATAGCCTTCCAGATGGATTGTGTTTATACCCGGAAAGGTTTGGCTTATATACTTGCGTTGCCAGTCGTTTCCTGCAAGCGTTACGGTATGCCCAAGCTCTTGCAGGTAGCGGATTAGCGGTACACAACGGGTGGTGTGGCCCAGCCCCCAGTCGAGCGGGGATATCAGAATATGTTTGGCTTTTTTGATTGGTCAGAATACTTAACTTTACAAAAGTAGATGTGTAGCACATGAAAAGAAACAAAAATTTTGTTTACTTGTTATTACTTGGTGGGTTGCTGATATTGCTAGACAGTTGTGCCAGTGGAAAGGGTTGTGGTTGTGGCACAGATATCAACAGAGCATACGGTAAAAGCCCGAAGCGTTTTCACTAAAACAAACAGGCACTGATTATGTGGGGAGGCCAACAAAAAACATGGATTCATTATCGCAGAGATATTATATCGGCTGATATTAATACTGCCATATTTTTATCGGGTTATTTGCGTCACATATCTATCCACAAGTTGCATGTGGCCAATTATGAGGTTGCAGACCTGCAGCGATATAAGCTGATAAAAGAGCCTAAAAAAGTAAATGCAGCACTGAAAGACCGTGCTGCAATACCGTTTGTGTTTTTCTGCAGTAAGAACTAGGCCTTATCGCTGTCTTTATTTTCTTCGTCTTTGCCTTGTTTGGCATCTTTAAATTCTTTTACACTTTGGCCAAGCCCCCTGGCAAGACCTGGTATTTTTTTAGACCCGAATAGTACTACAACTATCACTAAAATGATGATGATTTCCCATCCGCCCGGTACAGAAAGCAGCATAGACATACCTGTTACTTTATCGTTTATCATATAATTCAAAATAAATATACTATTAGTTTTCAGGCTTTTTCAGTACCCGCAACCAATATTTATTGCAAAGAAAGGGAAATTTTATGCCATAAGGCTGTGAAAAACAGATAACAAATATTAGATTTACTAGGTACTTTGTATAGGACTATACCCGAAATACCGGGTAATGGTCTGTTAATGCTTATTTTTAACAATATACCGAGCAAAACTTTTGTAACAAGCTACTTATGAAAGAAGTAACAACGCAAGACCAAACGACGCATGAAAGTGCATCTTTGTCGCGCAGGAAATTTTTGAATTACGCGGGTGTTATTGCAGGTGCTGGTCTGCTGATTGCATCTTGCAAGAAAGATGATGTGCAACCAACGGCTGACGCTGATACCATCAACCTCGGCTCAAACGATACAGGTTTGCTCAACTATGCCTATTTGCTGCAACAGCTTGAAGCTGCTTTCTATATTCAGGTTTTGAAAACACCTTATTCAGGCATGACAAAAACCGAAGAAGGTGTTTTTACTCAAATCAGGGATCATGAAATCGTTCACAGAGAAATGTTGAAAAACTATCTCGGTACCGATGGTATTCCACCTGCTTTGGAAAATGACTGGAGTTCAATAGACTTTTCGTTGAAAAGTAGTGTAATGGCTAAAGCCAAATTCTTTGAAGAGGTAACTGTTGCAGGCCTTAACGGTATCTGCAGGTTGGTGATAGCAGAAGAACATCTGGTTATATTGGCTAAAATGTCAGTTGTTGATGCCAGGCATTCTGCAGTTATCAACGATATGATCACACCGGGCACATTTGCTGAAAAAGCAGATTCTAACGGTATGGAAGTGTCTCAGGATCCGCAAAGCTCTATAGACATTACCAAGAAGTTCTTTAAGAAAAATATTACAGGCATTAACTTACCTAAATACTAATAAGCATTCAAATGAAACTTACAGATATACTGAAAGAAATAGAAAGTATACAGCCTGAAACATTTGAAAATGCTACAGGCCGTAGAGATATACTGAAGAATTTGGGTATGAAAGTAGCTGCAATAGCTACACCATTTGCCGCAGTATCAATGTTCAGCAATAAAGCAGCTGCTAAAACAACCGATATTCTTGCAGAGGCAATTGTTTTTGCTTTGGGCATTAGCTATATGCAGTCTGCATTGTACACACAAGCACTTGCAGCCACAGGTTTAATACCTGATTCTGCTGCAGATGGCTTCAAGAAAATACTGAAAGATAAGAATTCACAAGTAGCATATTGGGTTTATCAATTAACCGCGACAGGCAATGTTGTACCTGGTGTTCCTTCGTACGATTTCACTGCGAAAAATGCATTGCCGAAAGCAATGACAGACTATGGCACATTCCTGACAGTAGCGCATGCTATAGAAGATGCCGGTGTGAGGATGTATCTGACAGCAGTACAAATGCTGGTAACGAACAAGGCATTCAGAACAGATGCAGTAAACATGGCTACTACCAATGCTCGCCATGCAGCACATGTACGCATGCTGCGTCGCAACCTTGGCGTAGATATGATGGCTTGGATAGTTGGTACAGAGCCAAACTCTATAGTTGGTGAAATCAAAAAAGCTTATCAGAACGAGGATAATACTACACAACTGAAAGTGAACACAGTGGGTATCAATGGTTTTGCAATATCTTTCAACGCAGCAACAGGTGCATTTGATGAACCAATGGCTGAAGCTGATGCTAAAATCTTCATGACACCATTTATTGATTAATATCTAACGATACTATAATTGAAAACGGAACCTATATGGTTCCGTTTTTTATTGAGGATCAATGTCTATTTGTATTTGCAATCCGTTATTACCGCGCTCTCCTGTAATGTTTCTACGCTCGGTAATAATCATTTGCTTTACCTTATCCAGCACCTTATTATCCCGTTGGCATTTTATCCATACTTCCTGGATAAACTGATTGCGTATGCGTGGCACTAATGCTGGTACAGGACCTTGCACAGAAACTCCCGGGACGTTTTGCATGAGTGTTGCAATACGCTTGGCGGCTTCAATTGCCTTAGGCTCGTCTTTGTGTTTGAAAGTTATTTTGATGAGCCTTGTAAATGGCGGATATGCAAAATCGTAGCGGTATTTTATTTCCTGTTCGTAAAAAGCATTTACGTCATGATGCTTTACCCATTGCAATACAGGATGTGCAAGGTTATGGCCTTGTATGATGACCCTGCCCGCGCCATCCATTCTGCCTGCCCGGCCACTCACCTGTTCCATAAGTTGAAACGCACGTTCATTTACTCGGAAATCTGGGTAGCTAAGCAAGCTGTCTGAACTAAGAATGCCAACAAGTGATACCCCTGCAAAGTCTAGCCCTTTCACTACCATTTGTGTACCAATCAGTACATCTATTTTATGCTGCTCTACTTCGTTCAGCAATTGCTGCATGCTTTGTTTACCACGCATGGTGTCTATGTCCATACGCGCAGTGCGTGCTTTTGGGAACAATGTCTGTATTTCTTCTTCTATTTTTTCTGTACCAAAGCTTTTGCTTTGAATACGATTGCCACCGCACCACGGGCATGTGTGTACAATGGCAGAGCGCTGTCCGCAATAGTGACAATGCAATTTGTCTGTACTCTTATGATAAGTAAGCGATACTGCACAGTTTTTGCATTGCGGAACCCAACCACACATAGTACATAGCTGGAATGGCGCATAGCCCCTGCGGTTTTGAAACAGGATTACCTGTTTGCTTTTTTGCAATGTTTCTGCAATTGCAGTGTACAACTCTGGTGTTATAAGTTTAATGCCTTGCTGTTTTAGATGTTCCAGCGTGCCGGCGTTTATCATTTGTATAGATGGCATGCGGACACCCATGTATCGCTCTTTCAGCAGTATATAGGCATACTTGCCTTGCTTGGCATTATACAGGCTTTCTACAGACGGGGTGGCAGACCCAAGTATTGTTTTTGCATTGTGCAGCGATGCTAGGTAGATTGCAGCATCGCGCGCATGAAAGCGTGGCGACGGGTCTTTCTGTTTGTAAGAACCATCATGCTCTTCATCGGCTATTATCAGTCCAAGTTCCTGATATGGTAACCATAGTGCAGAACGAGGGCCTATCACCACCTTATATTTTCCGGTGCGTACTTTCTCCCATATCTCTACCCGCTCATTATTGCTGAATCTGGAATGGTACACACCTAGCTCTTCACCAAAATAAGCATATAGCCTGCTTACCAGCTGTGTAGTCAGCCCAATTTCGGGTAGTAGAAATAATGCCTGCTTTCTCGATGCAATACACTCTTTTATCTTGTGGATGTATATCAGCGTTTTACCACTGCCTGTAACGCCTTGCAACAGTGCTACATTCTTTTCTTCAAGTCCTGTAGTTAGTTCGTCAAAAGCTTTTTGCTGTGCCGGGGTAAAAGTGATTTCTTTATTCACCTCCTCGCCCGTGTATTGCAACCTGTCTATATCACGTTCCTCTATTCTGAAAACACCCTTGTCTGCCAGCGATTTTATTTGTGCGGCTGTAGCTCCGCTTCGCTCTACCAAATCTCGCTGGCGCACGGTTTTGTTTCTCATGCTCAGCTCTGTGTACGCCATCAGCACATCCAGCTGTTTGGGTGCGCGGGCTAATTCATCAAAAAGCTTGTGAAGTGCTTCTTCACTGTCATATGCGGGATTCAGTATAATGACTTTCTCAGTCTTAGGTCTATATGCAGGCTCCAGCTCGTCTATTATCTCTACTACCTCATTTTCTATCAACTCATTTAATACAGAAGTCAAGTGTCGGCTACCAACAAGTGTTCGCAAGTCGCTGATGGTCAGTTCTTTTCTGGTCTCCAGCGCTTCGGCAGCAGGAAAGGCTTCATTGCTCCATTCGTAAACTACATCATTATGTACAGGCATCCACTTCAGGGTGGTTTCGCCAATCAGCTTCAGGTGAGATGGTAGTGCAGATTGCATTACTTCTCCCGGAGCAGCTGCATAATAATGTCCTATCCATTGCCAGAAACGCAATTGTGTTCGATTAACAATCGGTTGCTCGTCTATGATGCTTTTAATAGGTTTTATCTCGTACGATTCAGGTTTGTCACTGTGTATTCTTGCTACAATGCCTGAGTATAGTTTGTTGCGGCCAAGAGACACCTCTACACGCATACCTACTTCCAGCAAAGGCTGCATGTCTGTAGGTACACCATACGTAAGTGCCTGAGGCAGATTGAGGGGCAGAATAATATCTGCAAACATGGCTCCCCCCTGTTGACCGGCAAATAACGATGATGACATAAGTCTGCAAGTTAATTAGTAAGCCATAATATTTATCACCAATGTAGAATTAACAACATACAACATTGTGCTATAGGCGCTTGGCATAGCATTTGCATAATATATCGTACCTTTGCAGACTAAACTATTGCAACGAAATGGCTAAGCAGACTGAAAGAAAATGTTCCTTTTGTGACCGTGCAGAGAGCGATGTAAACATCCTCTTTACAGGCATGAAAGGTAATATTTGTGACCAGTGCATAGAAAATGCTCATCATTTATTGCAGGAAGCAAACGGCGACATGAATAAGCCGCAATCATCAAAGAGTGACCTGCAACAACATAAACTATACAAACCACGTGAAATCAAAGCATTTCTTGACCAATACGTTATCGGTCAGGACGATGCCAAAAAGGTAATGGCTGTTGCCATGTACAACCACTATAAGCGCCTGATGCAACCTGCGCAGGATGATGTAGAGATTGAAAAGTCTAATATCATCATGGTGGGCGAAACGGGTACGGGTAAAACATTGCTGGCAAAAAGTATAGCACGATTGCTACAAGTACCCTTTGCTATAGTAGATGCTACCGTATTTACAGAAGCAGGCTATGTGGGAGAAGATGTAGAAAGTATCCTTTCCCGTCTGTTGCAATCTTGCAACTTTGATGTAGCTGCTGCTGAACGTGGTATTGTATATATAGACGAGATAGACAAAATAGGCCGTAAGAGCGACAACCCATCCATAACACGCGATGTGAGTGGTGAGGGTGTGCAACAGGCTATGCTGAAACTGTTGGAAGGTTCTGAAGTACTGGTACCGCCGCAAGGTGGCCGCAAGCACCCTGAGCAGAAGATGGTGAAAGTGAATACACAAAACATCCTCTTCATCTGTGGTGGTGCTTTCGAGGGTATCGATAAAATGATTGCCCGCAGGGTACAGACATCGGCATTAGGTTTCAATTCTATCAAGGCAACAAAAGATATAGACCGTGCAAACCTGCTGCAGTATGTAAACGCACAAGATCTGCGCACATTTGGGCTGATACCTGAATTGCTGGGCCGTCTGCCTGTGGTTACATACCTGAATCCGCTGGATCCAAGTGCGCTGAAACGCATATTGACGGAGCCTAAGAATGCACTCATCAAACAGTACCAAAAACTGTTTGAATACGAAGGCGTGAAGCTGGAAGTAGAAGATGCTGCGCTGGATTATATGGTAGAAAAAGCAGTACAGTTCAAACTGGGTGGCCGTGGCTTGAGGGCTATTTGTGAGATGATACTTACAGATGCCATGTTCGACCTGCCATCTGAAAAGAATGAAGAAGTGTTCTACCTGTCTCTGGACTATGCAAAACAGATGCTGGAACATTCGAAACTGGACTACCTGAAAGCAGCTTAATTACATTTATAACACCATAATACTAAGCGAACATGGAAAATAATTTGCTGGAACAACTGAAAGCTAAAGCAGGCCTCAGCGAAGAGCAGGCACTGAAAGCAGTGCAAACCATTGCAGACTTTATTAAAAGTAAAGTGCCGCCAATGATGCACGGTATGATAGATAACTTCCTGACAGAGGAAGAAAGTATTATGGATAAAATGAAAGACATTGCCGATACTGCAAAAGACAATATGGAAGATTTTGCAAAAGATGCAGGCGAGAAGATGAGCGAGTTTGGTGCAAAAGCACAGGATGCTACTAAAGATGCACTGGACAAGCTGAAAGGCTTTATGAAAAAAGACTAAGCAATAAGATAAAAGCCCTGCAATCTGCAGGGCTTTTTTTATAAAGGATATTTTAGCACAAAGTGTTGTTTCTCTTTCACGTCAGGGTTGTAAATAAGCAGACCGATACTATATAGGTCAATACTGATAACAAATCCCGGTGCGTTGGCTGCTAGATCATTCCATATCTGGGTTTGCTGTTTTGTTTTGTGAATGCCCCTGATACCCATTATAAACACAGCATCGCCTGGTTCAACATCAAAACCGTCACCTGCCCATTTAATAGCATCTCCGAAATAAGCATCGATACGTTCTTCCAACGATAAGTTCGACTTTATGCCAAGGCAATTATCTATAAATGCATACACAAACGGAGAGTGTATGCCATGCCTTGTTTTCGCCTGCAGGCGGTATCGGATGTATGCAGTAAAACTGTAGAAGTTCATTAAATCTCTTTGACTCTTTCCCATTGTTGGAAAGTGAAATCGAAAGCATGTTTTTCATCTGCCTTATGCTCTTCCTGCCATACCAGTTTCCAATGTGCGTGGTTGATATGGGGGAAGAATGTATGCGCATCATCAATGGTAGTATGCACTTGTGTAAGGTACAGCCTGTCAATCAGATCCATAGTAGCATTAAATATCACACCACCACCAATTATGAAGCCTTCTTCAGCATTTTCCTGTTCCATACGTGCTATACCTTGTTGTATGTCGTGGTATAGTAGTACACCATCGGGTAGTTGCAGGTCTTTTTGATGAGATACTACAATATGCAGCCTGTTTTTCAATACGCCTCCCAATGATTCAAATGTCTTGCGTCCCATCAGCATTGGCTTACCCAGTGTGGTACGTTTAAAGAATTTTAAATCTTCTGGCAGGTGCCATGGCAACTGATTATCTCTGCCAATGGCATGATTGTCTGAAATGGCTACAATTGCAGAAAGTATCATATAGTATGCAAAGGTAACAAACTAAAACAGCTTGTTATTATATAGCTACAGGCGCTTTGATATGCGGGTGTGATTGGTAATTCTCCAATGTAAAATCTTCAAACTTAAAGTCGAACAGTTCTTTTACCTCAGGATTGATTTTCATTGTCGGCAGCGGGAATGGCGTGCGTGTCAGTTGTAGCTTTGCCTGCTCTACATGGTTGCTGTAAAGGTGCACATCGCCAAATGTATGTATGAATTCGCCATACTGCAACCCACATACCTGTGCCATCATCATAGTCAGTAATGCATAAGATGCAATATTGAAAGGCACACCCAGAAACACATCTGCACTACGCTGATAAAGCTGGCAGCTAAGCTTGCCATTGGCTACATAAAATTGAAACAATGCGTGGCAAGGGGTCAGCGCCATTTTGTGCAAGTCGCCTACATTCCATGCATTTACAATCATGCGGCGGCTGTCGGGGTTTGTTTTAATGGTGTTCAGTACATCTTTTATCTGGTCGTGCACCTGCCCATCTGCACCTACCCAGCTACGCCATTGGTGCCCGTATACAGGTCCAAGGTCACCATTTTCATCAGCCCACTCGTCCCATATACCTACACCGTTATCCTTCAGGTATTTAATATTGGTATCGCCTTTCAAAAACCACAGCAGCTCGTGTATAATAGATTTCAGGTGCAGCTTCTTAGTTGTCAGCATCGGGAAGCCCTCCTGCAAGTCGAAACGCATCTGATAACCAAAGCAACTGATGGTACCTGTACCTGTACGGTCGCTTTTTTCTGTGCCTGTATTTAATATATGCTGAAGTAAATCTAGGTATGCCTGCATGTCTGTGGCTTTATAAAACTACAAAGTTAACTGATAGTAACCTTCTGGTGTAAATATTCAGAAATAGCTTATGCACATCATGTTAATTAGAATATATATTATTGTGCAATAAAGTTGCTTAAGTGAGTCAAACAAAAAACAATCGTGTTATTAACAGTAAAGAGAATCTTTTACTGACACTATTTTATATCATATTGTTTACGGGCATAGGGCTTAGATGCTATCAGCATTTAATGGGTAGGAGTCTTTGGGAAGACGAAGCACATATAGCACTTAATTTCTTGAAATTCGGTCACCTGGGTTTAATGTCACCGCTCGAAAACTATCAAACTGCCCCGATACTTTTTTTATGGATTGTTGAAACATTTTGTGATGTCTTCGGTGCCGGAGAGGTGTCATTAAGGTTTTTCCCATTTATAGCATCTGTAGCAGCACTGCCATTTGTGTTTTACATGACAAGAGAGCTTACAAAAAGCAGTTTAGCGGGTTTTATAACACTTACCATCTTCTCACTCAATCTATCACTTATCTACTATTCGTCTGAAATAAAATCCTATACAGTAGATGTTTCAGCATATATATTTATCCTATACCTGTTGCTATCTGCCAACCGATATGTGGTGCGCAAAAGAACCTTGTTGCTATGCATTGCTGGTGGTGCAGCTATACTGTGTTCCAATGCTTCTGCAGTAGTACTGTTCTGTGCAGCTATATATATGCTGGTAAAAGATTGGAGAAACAGACGGTCAACAATTGATAAGATTTTTGCAAGTGTTTCAAAATCAAGCCTTATAGTATTGGGTACATGGGCTGTAGTATGGACAATCAACTTTTTCAGGTTTATCTATCACCATCCTTATGCCGATGGGATGAAAGGTATATGGTCATTTACATTCAGTCCGAGAAATATATTTCGTAAACCATTTGCAGATTTTATTACAGAGCGTATCAACGATACTATATATACAGATATGCTCTACTTTACAGATAAGTATTATTTTCCGCAGATACTTACCTGTATTGTTTTGTTTTC
The DNA here is from genome assembly GCA_017303395.1 of Chitinophagales bacterium. GTDB lineage: Bacteria > Bacteroidota > Bacteroidia > Chitinophagales > Chitinophagaceae > Polluticoccus. The sequence continues at coordinate 93,160 of JAFLBN010000004.1, read as the reverse complement.
AATCATATATGCAGCAATAAAAAAACAGTGGGTCATTTTACTATTTACAGTTCTTCCGATATTGCTGCATTTGTTTGCTTCCATGCTCAAACTATATCCATTTTTCAGCAGGTTTATTCTATATCTGTTGCCAGCATTTATTATCCTCATATCTTATGGTGTCGCCAGCCTGATAGCAATATTACCACGCAAAGCGGGAAATATAATTGCCGTTCCAGTAAGTATAATTTTTTGTTATTGTTGCTCATATAAGTCAATTGAAAAATTTCCGAGCTGGGAACGTGAGATAGGTCCGGTCATCTCTTTTATCAACAAAAATTATCCTGATAAACAAATATTGGTTACAACACCATATACTCTATATACATACTATATGGAAAGGGGTGTTGCCAGAAACAAGAACCTTCATCCATTAAAGTGGAATCTTTCTCCTTGGGATTATTATGTAGATGACACAGTGAGGTCGGTATCGTCTGCGAACTACCTCCTGATCTATTCTGCTGATGGATTTGCAGATGGATATAAAGAAGTTTTGCATAACCTGGATGAACATGGGTATATAGTACGTAGGTTTGAATACAAGACTTATGGCGTAGCAGAGGTAAAGCCATCAGAATAATATAAGGAGCATACAGTAAATTAGACAATTACAAACATGCTTTGTAATTTGCAGGCTGTTTATTATTTGGCTAATGAGTTATACATTATCTATAGTTATCCCTGCATATAATGAGGGGCGCACTATTCACCTTATACTTGATAAGGTGAAAGCTGTAAACCTGATAGGTGGAGGTAAGAAAGAAGTCATTATAGTTAATGACTGCTCAAAAGACAATACCGAAGAAGCTATTCTTGCTTATAAGAATGCCAATCCTGAATTACCTATTACGTATTACAAACATGAGGTAAACCAAGGCAAAGGTGCTGCACTGCATACCGGCATCTATAAAGCTACCGGCGATTATGTTGTAATTCAGGATGCCGACCTGGAATATGACCCTGAAGAATTCAATATACTAATGAAGCCCGTGCTGGATGGTTTTGCAGATGTGGTGTATGGTTCTCGTTTTATGGGGGGTAATGCACACAGGATACTGTTTTTTTGGCACTCAATAGGCAACAGATGGCTTACAATGGCATCTAATATGTTTACTAATCTGAATCTTACAGATATGGAAACATGTTATAAGCTGTTCAAGAGGGAGATGATACAAAGCCTGAAACTGGAGGAAAAACGTTTTGGTTTTGAGCCTGAAGTTACTGCCAAAATATCTCGCATACCAAAAGTACGCATCTACGAAGTAGGTATATCTTACTATGGCCGTACCTATGAAGAAGGCAAGAAAATTGGAATGAAAGATGCTTTCAGAGCATTATACTGTATAATTAAATATAATATATTTAGATAATATGCCAGTAATACTTCCTGTAAAAGGCACTAGTCCAGAAATTCCGGATTCTTGCTTTGTGGCACCAAATGCCACTATAGTAGGCGACGTGCAGATGGGACAAGACTGTAGCGTATGGTTCAATGCGGTAGTTCGCGGCGATGTTAACAGCATACGCATGGGCAATAAAGTAAATGTACAGGATGGTGCTTGCATACACTGTACTTACGAGAAGACGAAGACTATTATAGGTAATAATGTATCTATAGGACACAATGCAATAGTGCATGGGTGTACGGTAGAGGATAATGTGCTGATTGGTATGGGTGCTATAGTGATGGATAGGGTAAAAATTGGCCAAAACAGTATAATTGCTGCAGGAGCCGTAGTTTTAGAAGATACAGAAGTGCCTCCGGGCAGCATATTTGCAGGCGTGCCGGCTAAAAAGGTTAAAGACATTAGTCAGGACCTGCTGAAGGGCGAAGTAGAACGCATTGCAAATAATTATCTTATGTACAGCTCATGGTTTAAATAGATAATTCGGAGCTTTAAATAAGATTTTTCTATTTTAGTAAATAATCTTGTTGTGTTCTATTGCATACCAAAATAATTGGATTTACATTTGTTTATTAATCAAAATCACGCGATCTATATGAAAAAACTGATCCTTGCTTTGTTGGCTGTTGCTACAGTAGGTAGCGCTAGCGCACAAAAGAATAGTTTCCTTGTTTACGGTAATGCTGGTGTTAACTGGGCAAAAACTGACAATGGTGGTGGTAGTACTAACGAAGGTACTGACTGGAATATCACACCTGGTGTAGGTTTTCAATTCAATAATCACCTGACTGTAGGTCTGCAAGGTGGTTATGGTAGTAACAAGTCTATCAATACAGCAATCAATAATAAAGCTACTAATACCAACAGGGAATGGCAAGCGGGTGTTTTCTTCCGTCACACACAGAACCTGAACAGCACTTTCTTCTTCTGGACTCAACTGGATCTGAGCTATGTTTCAGGTAAAGAAACTACTGAAACTATCACAACTGTTGGTACAACCACTTCAGTTCTGACTGCTTCTGATATGTACAATGGTTTCCAAGGTACTATTACACCAGCTATAGGTGTTAATGTTCACAAAGGTCTGGCGCTGAACTTCGGTATCGGTGGTCTGGGTTACCGTACTGTTAGCTACGATAAAGCACCAACTACTATGAATAATTTCATGGTTACGTTTGGTCAGCAGTTCAACTTCGGTATCTCTAAAAACTTCGGTTGCAAATGTGGCAAATCTCGTGGCCACCGCGAACCAGGTATGGAGCACCGCAAACACAAAAAAATGACTGACGAAGACGATGAATAGTTTTCGATCAAAATAACTAGGAAAAGCCCCCGTTCATCGGGGGCTTTTTTATTTCCCGAATGTACTCCCATAGCACCTCTTTTTGTAACTTTACTGCCCTGAAATACTGTATACATAAAGCGTATGCGGTTTTTGCTAATAGAATACTCAGATTATGTCTTATACTCCGAAGAATAAAGTTCGCATTGTCACTGCTGCATCATTATTTGATGGCCACGACGCTGCTATCAACATCATGCGCCGCGTGATGCAAAGTAGTGGTGTAGAGGTGATACACCTTGGCCACGACCGCAGCGTACAGGAAGTAGTTGATTGTGCCATACAGGAAGATGCAAATGCAATTGCCATGACATCTTACCAGGGCGGCCACGTAGAATACTTCAAGTATATGTACGACTTGCTGAAGGAACGTAACTGCGGACACATCAGAATATTTGGTGGTGGTGGTGGTGTTATCCTGCCATCAGAAATTGATGAGCTGCATGCTTATGGTATTACACGCATCTACTCTCCGGACGATGGACGTGCCATGGGCTTACAGGGTATGATAGACGACCTTATTGAAAAGAGCGATTTTCCTACAGGCAATCAATTGAATGGTGAAGTGGGCCATCTGGTAGAAAAAGATGCTAAATCAATAGCACGTTTGATATCTGCAGCCGAAAACTATCACGAGCTGCCTGAAACACAGGCAATGCTGAAGAAGATAGAAGAAAAAGCAGCAGCATCTAAAACTCCTGTATTAGGTATTACAGGTACGGGTGGTGCAGGTAAAAGTTCGATGGTGGATGAGCTGGTACGCCGTTTCCTGCTCGATTTCAAAGACAAAAACATAGGCATCATATCTGTTGACCCTTCAAAGAAGAAAACAGGTGGTGCATTGCTGGGCGATCGTATTCGTATGAACGCCATTCGCAACCCGCGCGTGTTTATGCGTTCTATGGCTACACGTCAGAGCAATCTCGCAGTATCTAAATACATCAAAGATGCAGTAAACATTTTGAAAGCTGCTGAATACGATTTGATTATCCTCGAAACATCGGGTATTGGACAGAGTGATACACAGATAACAGACTATAGTGACATGAGCATGTATGTGATGACACCGGAATACGGTGCAGCCACACAGCTTGAAAAAATAGACATGCTCGACTATGCGGATATTGTTGTCATCAACAAATTCGACAAGCGTGGTGCTATGGATGCGCTGCGCGATGTGAAGAAACAATATCAGCGCAACCATAAACTGTTTGATGCCAACCCGGATGATATGCCGGTATTTGGTACCATCGCATCACAATTCAACGACCCGGGTACCAACACGATGTACAAATCGTTGATGGATATTATTGTTAAGAAAACCAATGCACCACTCCAATCGAGCTTTGAAATAAGCGACGAGATGAGTGAAAAAATATTTATCATACCACCTGCACGTACGCGCTATCTCAGCGAAATATCTGAGAACAACCGCAAGTACGATAACTGGGCAAAAGACCAGTCTGCAGTAGCGCAGAAGCTGTTTGGTATCCGTAAAACAATAGAAACCATACAAGCTACCGATACAGAAGATAAAGACAGGCTGATAAAGACACTGCAGGAAGTGTATGCAAAAACAGAACTGAATCTTGATCCTAAAAACAAGCACCTGCTTGAAAACTGGCAGCAGAAGAAACAGCTGTTTACAGATGAGTATTATACTTTCAAGGTGCGTGATAAGGAATTAAAAATCAAGACACACTCAGAATCACTTTCGCATACACAGGTGCCAAAAGTTGCAGTGCCGAAGTTTGAGGCTTGGGGTGAAATTCTGTACTGGGCATTGATGGAAAACTTCCCCGGAGAATTCCCTTATGCGGCAGGAATCTATCCTTTCAAACGTGAGGGTGAAGATCCTACACGTATGTTTGCTGGTGAGGGTGGCCCTGAGCGTACCAACAAACGTTTCCACTATGTATCGTTGGGAATGCCTGCAAAGCGCCTCAGTACTGCGTTTGATAGTGTAACACTTTACGGACAAGACCCCGACCATCGTCCTGATATCTATGGTAAAGTTGGCAACTCGGGTGTAAATGTTTGCTGCCTGGATGATGCGAAGAAGCTATACAGTGGTTTCAACCTTGCAGATCCTAAGACATCAGTATCAATGACCATCAACGGTCCTGCACCTACTATCACAGCTTTCTTTATGAATGCTGCAATAGACCAACAGTGCGAGCTTTACATAAAAGCAAACGGACTGGAAGATGAAGTAAACAAGAAGATAGACGCTATATACAAAGACAAAGGTGTTCCTCGTCCTACATACAATCCATCTGTATTTGGTGGCGGTGCAGTAGGTTCTTTGCCCGAAGGTAACGACGGGCTTGGCCTGATGCTGCTTGGTGTAACAGGCGATCAGGTATTACCTGCAGATGTGTACAACAAAATAAAAGTAGACACACTGAAAGCGGTGCGTGGTACAGTACAGGCAGATATACTTAAAGAAGATCAGGCACAAAATACTTGTATCTTCTCTACAGAATTTTCACTGCGTGTGATGGGTGACGTACAGCAGTACTTCATCGACAAAGGTGTACGCAACTTCTACTCGGTATCTATCAGTGGTTATCACATTGCAGAGGCAGGTGCTAATCCTATTTCTCAATTGGCATTTACCATCAGCAACGGCTTTACGTTTGTAGAATACTACCTGAGCCGTGGTATGCACATAGATGATTTTGCACCAAACCTGTCGTTCTTCTTCAGCAATGGTGTAGATCCTGAATACAGTGTAATAGGCCGCGTAGCCCGCCGCATATGGGCTAAGGCAATGAAGTATAAATATGGTGGTAATGAACGTTCGCAAATGCTGAAGTACCATATTCAAACTTCAGGCCGCTCACTGCACGCACAGGAAATCGATTTCAACGATATCCGTACTACGCTGCAAGCACTGTATGCGATATATGACAACTGTAACTCGCTGCATACAAACGCGTACGATGAAGCCATAACTACACCAACAGAAGAAAGTGTACGTCGTGCTATGGCTATTCAGCTTATCATCAACAAAGAGCTGGGCCTTGCTAAAAATGAAAATCCGCTGCAAGGTTCATTCATCATTGAAGAGCTTACAGACCTGGTAGAAGAAGCAGTACTTGCAGAGTTCGATCGTATAACTGAACGCGGTGGTGTATTGGGTGCTATGGAAACAATGTATCAGCGCAGCAAAATACAGGAAGAAAGCCTGTACTATGAAACACTGAAACACAATGGCGAATTCCCGATAATAGGTGTGAATACATTCCTTAGCAGCAAAGGTTCTTTGACTGTAGTGCCACAGGAGGTAATACGCTCTACAACAGAGGAAAAAGAATTCCAGATAAGCACTGTACAAAACCTGTGGAAGCGTAGCGGCGATAAAGGGCAGGAAGCACTGCGCAAACTGCAACAAACTGCTATACAGAACAAGAACATCTTTGAAGAACTGATGGAAACTGTTAAGTATTGCTCACTTGGGCAGATAACAAAAGCGCTGTTTGAAGTAGGTGGACAGTACCGAAGGAATATGTAATTGTAAGTATCATTTTATACAAGAGCCCCGAAACTTCGGGGCTCTTGTTATTTCATCTTATCCATCCAATCGATAGTTGCTTTAGTAAAGCCATAATGAAAATTTGCTTCGCGATACGCTTTGTCTGCAAAGTTTTTATGAGCAGTCTTCCAATTGGGTTGTTGCACAATAAGGTGGTCTATGTCAGGTATTGTAATGTTGGTGCAATTGCCGGGATGCGTGGCATTCACAGTGCGTTCTATCAACTGATGCTCCAAAGCAGAGCAAGCTATATAGTCTGCACCACCGAATATGGAAAGTACAGGACATTTAACAGCAGACCAGCTTGTGGCAAGATCAAGTGAATCTATCTGTTGCCAGAAACGCCAATGCCTGCCCCACATATTGTTGTCGCCGGCTTTGTATTCCAATTCTGCTTTTACCAACTCTCTGTATTCAGGAATATTGTAAAGCTCTTCGGGTGATTTCTTCAGTCGGAAAAATTCGTAGTATATCTTCTGCATACCACGTACTGCAGCTTCTGTTTCTATGTAGCTTTTGCCGTCAAGCGGATATTGTACTCGGTGCATCTCCAACAAAAACTCGCTCCATGGGCGGAAGACAGTAGCAAATACAATTACGCCTCTGGGTTTATGCTTTCTTGCAATCTCGGGCGCTATCACACCACCCATAGAATGCCCCCATATAAACAGCCTGCTCTTGTCAACATACGGCAGTGACTCCATGTATTTATAACCCGCATCAAACACCTCAATATCAGTTACTAAATCTGCCTCACTGCATGGTATACAATTATAGCTGTCGCCAAGCCCCGACTTCTCAATTGTTACAACAGCATAGCCTGCTTTTATCCATTCGTTCATCAGGTTTTTATAAATGCTTAGGCTATAGTTTTCAATAGAGCCGCAGTTATACCCAGGTATCAGCAGGATGCTCGGCACATTGGTTTGTCCTTTGGGTTTCCGTGTGATGGTGCGTAGCCTGCAATCGTTATTACTCACCCAATCGTAGTACACATCTGCAATGTCAGAAGTCTCAAACGGACGCATTACTGCTTTGATGGTCTTTGTCTTCACTTTGCCTGCATGGCTATATATCACAGCAACTTTATCTCCCGTTCTTATGGAAGATGTTGCATTGCTAAGATTTGCAGCATTTGTAATTAGTTGATTGTTGATGTACTTAATGATATCACCTTTTAGTATGCCTGCTTTATACAGTGTAGAGTTGGGCGAAACACTGTCTGCAACAATACCATTGTCGGTATATTTTCCCGTAAGGCCAATGAATGCTTTGCGTGCAGGTTCTTGCGCATGCACAGTATTGGCAAATACTATGCATAAAAACAATAGCAGCTTTTTCATAAAGTCGGTTTTATGAAAAGTAGGCAACGGTGCTGTATTGCTAATCCCCCATAGCAGGGGAAATTGTTGGCTATTGCTCTGCCATCACTTTGGCATACATTTCTTCAAAGCCCATGTGGCGTACAGCCATAGATAGTGCAGTATGTTTCACCTCTACTCTTGATAATATGCTGATGCACAGTTTTACTGTGTCTTTATCCAATCCACCGAAAATCATTTCTGTAGCCTTGCCTATATAAGGATAGCAAGAGAATAATAATTCTTCTCCTTCTGCAGTCAGCTTCAACAGCTTAGCACGTCTGTCGGTATCGTGTTGTCTTTCAGATATCAGTCCTGCTTTCACAAGTTTGGCAATGGAGTCTATCCCTGTAGTATACTCTACCATTGTATGCGTTATCAGGTCTGTTTTTTTAACCTCTCCTACAAAGCGTAGGGTATTCAGGAAATAGAATGCCTCAGGAAACGGCAGCCTTGTTTGCGACATGGCTGCTTTATAGTACACATCAAATGCATAAGTAATAAAACCAATCGTCTTCATCAGCAAAGAATGGTCATTGGGTGGTTTTGCGCCCTTCACCATAATAGCCTCGTCTTGCTGCTTTTCGTTGATAAGGTAGTACCTGCAAAAGTCTGCTATTTCAGCACCGGGGTTTTTTTGCTCAAAAGCATCCCATTCATTTACAAGGCTTACTATTTTATTCATTTGTATCTGTTTCGATGTAAAAATATAAAAAATAATACGAAAATTATATTTATTGAAACATTTTCGATTTATATTTGCTAAATAAAAAACGAATTCGATATAAATAATATTGTATCAGCGTTTACCGACACAGATAAGCTATTCACCGACTATGAATATGGTTTAGCCGAATTGCTTTTTTGTCATCGTATTGTCGGCAATAGCTTTGCAACAATTTCTTGATAAACAACAACCGATGAAGCAAATTTTACTACTACCTGTTTTTTTGTTGACTACTATCACAACATGGGCGCAAACATCCGTTAGCGGAAAGGTAACAGATAACACAGGCAAACCTGTAGCAGGTGCGAGTGTGTATCTGGATAATACACTGGACGGTGGTACCAGCGACAGCACAGGCTATTTTAAGTTTACCACTACAGAGAAAGGAGCACAAACAATTGTTGCAACAGAAGTAGGGCATGAAAATGCAGGTATGCCTGTTACCATAAATGGTGATGTAAAAGATATCATCATCAAAATGAAAGCAACGGCACGTCAATTGGAAGACTTTGTAATAACAGCAGGTTCTTTCGAAGCATCAAATAATAATAAGACTGTTCTTACCTCTTTAGATATCGTCACAACTGCAGGCTCTCAGGCCGATGTGGTGAAAGCTATACAAACACTTCCAGGTACACAGCAACAGGGTACACAAACAGGTTTGTTTGTTCGTGGTGGTGATGCAAGCGAGGCTGCAGTAGTGGTGGACGGTATGATTGCACAAAATGCTTTTCTTACAACAGCACCCGGTGTTGCGGCACGCAGTCGTTTTGGCCCGTTCCAGTTCAAGGGTATTGCATTCAGCAGTGGGGGCTATAGTGCGCGTTATGGCCAGGCACTTTCTTCTGTGCTCGAATTGAACAGTAATGATATGCCTGATAAAAGCACCGTCAATCTTGGTGTAAATATGGCAGGTGTGTATGCAAGCGGTTCTAAGCTATTGAAAAAGACAAGCTTCGAGGCATCAGCATATTATAACAACCTGCAACCATTTTATGGTATTGCTAAGGCAAACGTAGATTTTTATGATGTGCCGAAAGGTGCAGGCGGTTCTGCAAAATTCAACTGGACGCCTAATAAAAAAGGCATCTTCAAAGCATTGGTCAACTATTCACAGTTTCGCAGTGGTACACGTGTGCCCGAGCCTTCAGATGCTACAAAAACATTAGACTTCGGGCTAAAATCTCAGAACGTTTATGGTATTGTGTCTTACAAGCAATCGCTGAAAGATAAATGGCAAATCTTTACAGCAGGTTCTTACAGTTACAATCAGGACGATGTTGATTGGAGCGGAATAGGTTCTCTTAGTAAAGATGACAGAGCTCAGTTCCGTGGCGAATTGAAGAACTATACAACTTCACGCCTCAGCATAACAGCAGGTACAGAAATACAGCACTTCCACTACGACCGCACATTTGGTGGTTGGAACACAAACTTTACAGAAACACAAATAGCAGGGTATGCAGAGGCTGACTGGTCGGTTTCTCACAGGATTGGCATTAAGCCGGGTGTGCGCTACGAACACAGTGTATTGCTGCAGCAAGATGTGGTAATGCCGCGCCTTGCAATGGGTATAAAATCAGGATTGTACGGACAATTCTCTTTGGCAGGTGGTATGTTTTACCAAACTGCAGACCAGCAATATCTGCTGGCAGGCTACAAGCCACAAATGCAGCAGTCTGTGCACTACATAGCCAACTACCAGTACATGCACAACGACCGCACTTTGCGCATAGAAGGTTATTACAAAAGCTATGACCAACTGGTTAGGGAATACACAACGAAGACATTTGATGCAAACCAATTCCGTGTACTGAATCCATATACAAACCCGATAGATAATTCTGGAGATGGGTATGCAACCGGTGCCGAACTGTTTTTCAGAGATAAGAAGTCTATAAAAAATGCAGACTACTGGATTTCTTACAGCTTCATTGATACTCGTAGATTTTATAGAAACTATCTTGCAGAAGCACAACCAGATTTTATTGCCAACCACAACCTGAACATTGTAACCAAATACTTTATAGAGAAGCTGCAAACACAAATAAACCTGACATATAGCTATGCAACAGGCAGACCGTACTACAATCCTAACAATGCAAGCTTTATGGCAGACCGCACGCCAGACTTTCACAACCTGTCACTCAACATCAACTATCTGCGCACTATCGGTAAATGGTTTACAGTTATCTATGCAGGTGTAGACAATGTTACAAACAGCAAGAATGTTTTCGGCTACAGGTACGATGCTGCGGGTAACAGATATGAAATGCGCCCTGCTTTATATCGTTCAGTATTTGTAGGTATCAATTTCTCACTCACAGCATTCGATAAAGACGAATTGTAATTAATAACTCAATCATAAAAAAATCACATCAATGACACGTTACATTATCGCCACGGCAATTGCAGCATTCAGCTACATTAACTGCCACGCACAAGACTACAACGAGACACTGAAGAAAACCTTCTTAGCTTTCGATACTACCATGGACTACCAAAAGAAAGTAGAAGCAAGCAATAAACTAAACCTGATTGCTAAAAAGTGGAATACCGAGTGGACTTCTCACTTTTACAATGCGTATGCAAAAGCACAGCTTTCTTACATGGAAAAAGAAGAAGCTAAGAAAGATGCTTATGTAGATGAAGCAGAAAAAGAACTGGGCGAGGCAGTAGGCATTATTGGTAAAGACAACGATGAAACTTATGTAATAGCTGCGCTGATTGCCAATGCACGCATGGCTGTAAAACCGCAGGCACGTTGGCAGAAGTACGGTAAGCTTTTTGAAGAAAACCTGCAAAAAGCAAAAGAAGTAAATGCTGAAAACCCACGCATATACTATCTGGCAGGTGTTAGTAAATTCTTTACGCCAAAGATGTTTGGGGGTGGTAAAAAGCCTGCTATTTCATACTTCGAAAAAGCAGAGGGCTTCTTTGCAAAAGAAACAGATGCAGATATGACCAAACCTTGGTGGGGCAAACTGCAGAATACCTATTTTTTGGGCGAGTGTAGGAAAGAGGATAAAGAATAACAGACAGGATTTATTCAGAAAGAAACGGTTTACAGTTGTACCGGCTACCATGTAGCCGGTATTTTTTTGGGGGGACTATTATTTGACCTTTACTATCAATCAGTTAAAGATCTAAATAGTTTCTTAGCCTATATGTTAATGTGTTTTAAGACTATCTGGCACGATTTTGTCATTAGTAAGTTGAAGCATTATATTATTTCACCCCAAATTGTTTATGTATGAAAAGAATGAATTTTTTAAAACTGACGGTCGCAGCACTTACATTGTTCTCTGCAACATTGTACTCATGCAAAAAAGATGATAAAACCAATCAGTCTGCACAAACAGCAAGGGTAAACATGCATCTTACAGATGCTCCGGCAGATTATGACGCGGTATACATTGACATTCAAAGTGTTGAAGTAACGATGGAAGGTTCAGCTGCTATTACTATTCCGACAATACGTCCTGGTGTGTACGATTTACTGAAATTTAAAAACGGTATGGATACCTTACTTGCAAGGGCCGACATACCTGCAGGTAAAATAAGCCAAATGAGGTTGGTACTTGGTGTAAACAACAGTGTAGTGGTTGATGGCAAAACGTATGCAATGAACACACCATCTGCTCAGGAAAGTGGTTTGAAACTAAACCTGAAACAAGAATTTGCAGCAGGTGGTTCTTATGATGTTTGGTTAGATTTTGATGCTGCTAAATCTATTGTAGAAACAGGTAGCGGCAAGTTTCAGCTTAAACCGGTTATTAGGGCATATTCTGCACTGACAGATGGTCGTGTTAAAGGTTATGTATTGCCGGGCACAGCGCTCGCAACTGTTTACCTTACAGATGGTGTAAACACTTATGCAGCAATACCTGCAGCTGATGGGTTCTTTATGTTCGCAGGTATTCCTGAAGGTACATACAGCGTAACACTGGATGCCAGCCTGGTAACATTTACAGACGTTACAATCAATAACGTACAGGTGAAATACGGAGCAACCGTAGACCTTGGTGTCACAACACTCGTCCCTTAATTGGCAATTGATAAAGTTTGTAGTCCGGGCCATCATTGATGGTCCGGATTTTTATTGTTTGTAAACAGCCCATTAAGCCGTATTTTTCGATTACGATTTATAGCGATGAAACTAAGCTTATCAAAGATTGCATTTATACTCTTATGCCTTTGTGCTTTTGCACTTGGCATGAAGCAACTTCGCGAACCCGACGTATGGTGGCAGTTGCTTGCAGGCAGGTGGATGTTGGATCATGGCGCTGTAACACATACAGATGTTTTTTCTTACACCATGCAGGGTGCAAAATGGATAAATGTAAAATGGCTCTACGAGGTAATCATAGCTTTTTTTGAAAAAGGATTGGGTCCTGAAGTGGTATTATTATTACAATCTATAGTCAACGTAGCTATAGTATGGCTTTTGTATAAAACCATCAGACTGGTATCAGGCACTACATCCAATATACTCGCTGCTGTAGTTTCGCTCATCGCTTTTCTGGCCATATCAGAATACAGGATGGCCGGCCGTCCCGAAATGGTGAGCCACTTACTTAGCACCGCCTATCTATTCCTTTTATGGAGAAACCCGCGTTTTGAATGGAAGTCATTATTGTTATTCATCCCGCTGCAATGCCTGTGGGCAAATATGCATGAGGGCTACCCTGTGGGTTTGGTAATACTGGCAACTGCAACTGCTGGTTCTTTTATCTCGTACTTGTTCAATAAAGAAAAACAGGCGTTGCAACAAACAGGTAGAATTGCTGCTGTGTTTGTATTGAGTCTCTTGGCAGTACTTTGCAATCCTAACGGAATTGTATTGTGGCAACAACCATTTGAAATATATCGCCAGGTATGGGCCAACAAATACACTACTGAGCTATATTCTTATGCTGATGTTCAGTACTGGACGCTACAAGCAAAGCTGCATATAGCAATACTGGTATTAGTTTCAACTTATTGGATAATGCAGTTGCTGACCGCTATCAGGCAAAAGCAACTCAAACAATTTTTATCTCCTGTATTAGCTAGCTACTTGTTGATGATACCATTGTTTGCTTATCTGTCACTGACAGCCAACAGGAACATACCTTTTGCACAAATAATATTGATACCATCTTTGCCAATAGCGCTTAGTTGGTTACTTACTATATCCAGACTTCGGGCAATAAAGCTGCTAAACACCATTGCAGAAAAAGCTGCCGTAATTGCCATACTAATAACTGCACTGTTTTATATAGCTATAGTTAGCAATGAATGGTATTCGTTTACAAAATCTCCTAATAAGTACGGTATACACGTTGCAATGCTGAATAACCCAACAGGAGCAGCAGATTTTATAAAGCAAAACAATATCAAAGGCACTGCATTTTCAGATTACTTTATATCTTCTTACCTGCTTTGGAGCAATTACCCCGATTTTAAATCATACATAGATTTAAGAGACCTCGACGTATTTCCGGCAAAGTTTTTCGATGACTATTTCAGCATCTATCAACAACCGTCTAAATTTAGTGAGCTCGATAAGCAATACAATTTCGATTATGTTGTGCTAAGCACATCACAGTTGGGGAATGTACAGTTCAGCTTGTATTGGGGTAAGGATTATAATCTCATCTATGTAGATCCTGTTGCAGCAATATTTCTGAAGTACAATGACAGGAACAAGCCTTTGAACGAGAATAAGCAGATACAAAAGCTGTTTAACTGGCCTGCGCCAGTTGATGATGCAGCCTGGGCGGCAGGCATTACGAAGCTATTGAATCCCATAGTTGATTATGATGATGAAGATGGAGAACTCCAAGGTGTTTATGCTTCAAGGTTCTACAACCTTATGAAGAATTACAGGTTATCATTACAACTACTCCGTTCTGCACCACAGGACAATGTAAAGACATTAGTTGCGCTTGGGCAGACATATTTGCAATGGGCAGGTGCTGTACCTTCCGATCAGGAAAGAAGAATAAAAGCAGATAGTGCGCAAATATATCTGGAGCAGGCTGAGGAGGCAGACCCATCCGAAAAAAGTATTTATAGTGCTGAAGGTTCACTGTTTGCATTAAAGGGTAATTACGATAAAGCTGCTGAAAGTATTCAGAAGTTTTTGAGCTACGATCAGTCTAACGACTATATGTACTATCTCTACGGCTTTAGCAATCGTATGCTATGGAAGGCAGGTGATGAAACAAAACTACCAGAGGTAATCAGTGCCATGAAAACATCTTTGAAGTTAAACCCGATGAATGGTAAAGCCAGTTTATACCTCGCAGAGGCATACCTTGCAAAAGCAGATAATGATAATGCTCGCAAGTGTCTGAAGGAGGCAATAGAATCAGGCAATCCTTGGCTGCCGCAGGAACAGCAATTGCTCGATATGATGAAACATCAGTTAGGCGTTTGATACACATACATTGCATTGATGAATATTGTTCAGTAAGATGACCAATATCATATCAATCCCATTTCATTGATTGTAATTTTACATTACAAAACAAATGGTATGAAATACATCAGGGTAGTAATGTTAATGTTGTCCTTCGTGTCAATGTCGCTAATTGCTAGTGCTCAAAATTTCAAAAAAGATCAGCAAAAACAAGAGCGTATTATTAAAGCTGCATACAAGCAGAAAAAGATAACGACAGTTGAGTATGAGAAACTGATGAAGGAGCAGTATAGTATTAAACAGACTATTGAGAAGTATGAAAAAGACGGAGTAATGACTTCTAAGGAAAAGAACAATCTGAACAGAGACTTGAAGAATGCTGAGGAAAGGTTAGGAAAATATAAAACAAACGCAGAGCAATATTAAACAAAGAAGCCACCCATTGGGTGGCTTCTTTGTTTTCATTTAAAACTCTACTATAAAACCTATGGTTGGTATCGATACCGCATCCGATTCTTGCAGCACCAATGGCACTGCATTGCTGCCATCATTCTTTATAGCCTGTCCGTCTGTAGTTTGGAAAGCACTGTTGTCTGTAGTGCGTGCAAATGTATATTTAGGATATTCAGGTTGCACACTGCGATACAGGTTGGTAATATCAATATACACATCAAGGCTCCATTTCTTATAGTTCCATTTTTTATCCAACCTTATATCCATAGAGTGGAAAGAACCAAGACGCAATTGATTGAATTGTGAATAGTCGTATACCGCAGCACCTGTTGACAGATAGTTGCGTTGAGATGCTGCCATATCAAACGGTGTGTATGGTGCACCACCCTGATAACGGAATTTTACACCTAACTCATAGTTTCTGCGAAACTTGTAACCACCTATGAAAGACAGGAGGTGGGTGTTATCCCAAGATGCGGGTGCGTACAACACGTTAGCATTTGTAAACTCGCTTTTGTAGTATGTATAAGAAAGTACTGCATAGAAGTTCTTGGTAAACTTTTGTTGAAACTGGAACTCCACACCATAGCTGCGTCCCTTACCATCAGCACTCACAGGCTCATTACCCAGTACGCTGAAGTCACCACCTTTATTAGCCAGCGATATACCATCTACAGCAGATACAGGATAGTTGTTGTATAGTTTATAAAAACCTTCCAATGTAAAGCGCATTCCCGATTTTGGTATATATTCAAATCCTGCCACCGCGTGGTCGCTTTGTATATAGCGGCTGTTTTTGTTGGTGAATACACCCGCTGCCTGATAACCCAAAACAGTATATGTAGGCATCTTGTAGTATCGGCCTGCAGAAGCGTTGAATTTCAGGTTTTCCAGCAGCAATAATGATGCCGCCAGTCTTGGCGAAATGGTATTACCAAGATTACTGCCATCTGTAGTAAAGCTGTTGCCATCTGTCCTGATGCCGAATGAAAGATTCAACCTGTCTTTAAAAAGGTTTTTGGCTACTTGTGCAAATGCGCCATACTTCCATAGGTTGATGTTTGTATTTGCATTGATGATATATGCAGGCTGTACTATATTACCGTTTGCATCTTTTATTTCGGCACGTACGCGGCTATATACTTCATTTTCAAACTGTGCATACTGTGCCATTACGCCCCAGCTATAGCTCCATGTGTTGTAATATTTGTTGAAGTCGAAACGCAGTTTGTTTTCAGCTTCTGTAGAGCGTATGCGCAATATGCGTTGGCTTTCTACAGGGTTCTGATTGTCTTCAAATTTGTTCAGCTGGTTGTTCAGCATATTACGGCTGAATGTAAGGTTCCAATAGCCTTTATTCATTAATCCTTTCAGTCCGTAACCATTGGTATAGTTCCATTGGTTGATGGTCGGATTACTTTTCAGTATGTAATTGTTTTCCGGTGTTTGTTCATCCGGTGTGTTGAAGGTGAAATTGTCTATCGCACCTATACCAAGTGTATAGAAGGAAAGATTCTTGTTGATTTTGTAATCCAGCTTGTATTGAAAATCCCAATAGGAAGGTCTGATTGGCAATTGTAACGCACCAAACAGCAATTGCAAATAAGAACGCCTAACTGAGCTGAGGAATGTCAGTTTTTTATTGATTGGGCCGTCTGCAGTTACTGCCAGTTCAGTAGCGCTCAGCCTCACGTTACCTTGCACTTTATCAGGGTTTGCCCTGCGCTGTTTCATTTGCAACACACCCGAAAGTGGGTTATCGAACTTAGAAGGGAATGCACTTGTATAGAGAGATACATCTTCGATGAAAGATATATTCACAATACCTGTAGGGCCGCCTGCACTGCCTTGTGTAGCAAAGTGATTGATAACGGGTACTTCAATACCATCCAGGTAGTACACGTTTTCGTTTGGTGCACCACCGCGAATAATAAGGTCGTTTCTGTAACCACCAACAGAACCCGATGTACCACCTACGCCGGGGAATGCCTGTATTACGCGAGAAATATCGAAGTTGCCACCAGGGTTACTTTTTATCTCCTGTGCAGAGAGTGATTGTATGGAAAGTGGTGTTTCTGCATTTTTCTGAAACGGATTGGCCTTTACCACTACCTCATTCAGGCTAATGTTATTAGCTTCCATTTCCACCGTGAGCGTCTGCGCATTGCCCGATGTTACTACCACATTGTATATAACCTGTGGCTTGTAGTCTACAGCCTGTATTTTCAGGTTATAGGTTTTTGGGGGTATATTATCTATCCTGAAATTACCCTCAAAGTCTGATGCCGCACCGGTTGTTGTTCCCTCAAGTGTTACCGTTACACTCGGGATGGGTTCCTGTGTTTTCTTGTCTTTGATAGTACCTGTGATGACACCGCTTGCCTGTGCATATACACCTGCATGCATCACCAGCATCATCAGCAAACAAAGTAATCTTCTGAAAGTCATAGCCGTCGTTTTTACTATTTGTATGGTAAGTTGAATGAATAAATAAATTATCTGCCTCATAGAATAATAGGTTGTTTTCAACCTATTTAAACGCAAAAAAAGATATTTACATACTATTTACCAAATAATTTAGAATGTTTTTGTACTATATTCTTTATTTTTGTTCCTATATAGTATTAAGTCATTATTTATGCCTTACGATTTTTTAAAAGAATTAATCAACCTGACAGAGCAATACGAGGCCGAAGTTGATGGCAAAGTGAAGCCAACAGCCAAAGACTTTGCTGTCTGGTTATTTAATAAAACAAAATCAGACCCATCGGCAGACCTGCGTATGGGCAACGAACCATACGAGCAGGTAGATAATGGCAATAAAATTGAAACAGAAATATCCATACTGATTGTCAACATGTACCGCTATGCAAGGGTATATTCTAAAAAAGCATTGGAAAATACCCCGTTGCAAACAGTAGATGAGTTTGGATATTTAGCAACACTTCTCACCTACAATTGTTTAAAAAAGACTGAATTAATTGCGAAAAACATACACGAAAAACCAACGGGTATGGAAATAATCAAGCGGCTGTTACAAAACGGCTTGATAGATCAGTTTGACGACGAACAGGATAAACGCAGCAAACTGGTAAAGTTGAATGATAAAGGCAAAGGATTGCTGTACAGTATCTTCGGCAAAATGGGCAAAGTGTCTGAAATAGTAACGGGCGACCTTGAAACAGATGAGAAAATACAGTTGCTATACTTCCTCAAAAAATTAGACAGGTTCCATCATCATATTTTTACCAACGAAAAAGAAGAGGTTTTAGAAAGCCTTGCATAACATTGCACTATGAATTGGCAAAGCCTCTATAGCGCTAAAAGAACGGGCGACCGTGCAGATAAAGTAAGCAATCCTGATAGCGTACGTACATCTTTCCTGCGCGATTATGACCGCATTATATTTTCATCTGCATTCCGCAGGTTGCAGAACAAGACACAGGTGTTCCCTTTGCCTGGTGCAGTATTTGTGCACAATAGGCTTACGCATAGTCTGGAGGTAGCCTCTGTAGGCCGTTCGCTGGGCAAGGCTGTGGGCGATGCCATTGCTGCAAAGTATAGTAACGAAGGTGAAGACTTTAAGGAGTTTTACAAATACGAATTGCCAAGTGTTATTGCAGCCGCATGTCTGTCGCACGATATTGGTAATCCACCATTCGGGCATTCGGGCGAAGATGCCATAAGAACCTATTTTGAAGAATTGGAAGGCGATAACAGAAAGCAGATACACGATAACCTGTCTTCCAATCAACTGAAAGACTTTGAAAAGTTTGAGGGTAATGCAAATGCACTGCGTACACTCACCAACAATTTTAACGAGAAAGAAGAAGGCGGCTACAGGCTTACTTACAGCACACTTGCATCTATCGTAAAATATCCATCGAGCTCATCGGAAGGGTTTAATAAAAAAACAGGATTGATAGCAACCAAAAAGTCGGGCTATTTTGATAGTGAGCTGGTATTGTTTGAGCAGATGGCTGCTACCTTCCACATACCTAAGATAGAGGGCTTTCAACACGTATATGCACGCCATCCGTTTGTATATCTTACAGAGGCTGCAGATGATATATGCTATCGCATCATAGATATGGAAGATGCGCACAGGCTGGGCATTGTATCGCTGGCTACCATCAAAAAGTTGTTCTATCCATTCTTCGATATGGAGAGCGATTATTACAACAGTGCTGCCTATGTAGAGAAGAAAGTAGAAGGCTTGGTAGATGATAATCAGAAAGTACAATTCATTCGTGCAAAATGGATAGGCTTGATGGTTGAAAAACTGTCAAAGATTTTCATGGAGCAGGAAGAAGCATTGCTTGCCGGCAAACTTGAAAAAGACTTGCTGACTTGCATGCCTGTAGAATACAAACCACTGATAGACGAAATAAACAGATACTCTGTCAAGTATATTTACAACTACAAATCAGTAGTAGAAATAGAGATTGCAGGTTATAATGTAATTGGTGGTTTGTTGAAAGAGTTTGTAAACGCAGTGTTGCATCCTGAAAAATCAAAATCTGGCAAAATAGTACAGCTTATTTCAAGCCAGTTTCCTGTTGATGTTAAAGATGGATTGCTGTACAACAATATACAATCAGTTGTAGATTTTATTTCTGGCATGACAGATCTCTACGCTATCGACCTCTATCGCAAGATGACAGGCATCAGTATACCGCAACTGCGATAGCACAAGTATTAATATTATGCAAAAACTGCGCATAGCTTAGTTGTGCGGCATATTAAACACCTACATTTGGTATATGGCAAAAACAGTATTGATAACAGGTAGCACTAGTGGTATAGGCCTAGGCATTGCAAAAGTATTTGCAGCGCAAGGTCATAATATAGTATTCAACGGTTTGGAGCCGAATGGAGCAGAGATAGCACAACAGGTAGCAGACGAGTTTGGTATTCAGCATATCTTCTCTCCTGCCAACATGCTGCAGCCCGATAACATCAAAGCAATGATTGCAGAAGCTGAAGCAAAATTTGGTGGTATAGATATATTGGTCAACAATGCAGGCATACAGTTTGTATCTCCTATCGAAGATTTTCCCGCAGATAAATGGAATGCTATCATTGGCATCAACCTGACAGCCGCGTTCTACACTACACAGGCAGTGTGGAAAGGAATGAAAGCACGTAAATGGGGACGCATCATCAACATCGCATCGGCACATGGCTTAGTTGCGTCAGAGTTCAAGAGTGCTTACGTAGCATCAAAGCATGGCATCATAGGCTTTACAAAAACCATCGCGCTGGAAGGTGCACCATTTGGTATTACCGCGAATGCTATTTGCCCGGGTTATGTACATACGCCTATTATAGATAAGCAGATAGCCGACCAGATGAAAACGCACAACTTGAGCCGTGAAGAAGTGATAGAAAAAGTAATGCTGGATAAGCAGGCTGTAAAAGAGTTTATACCTGTAGATGCTATTGCACAATCCGTGCTTTATATTGCATCAGATAGCGCAGCACAAATGACGGGTATTGCCTTGCCGATAGACGGTGGCTGGACGGCACAATAAATATTTAACATGACTGATTTTCCTGAATTCGATAGTAGTGTTATTGATAGCAATAATACACACTTACATTATATTACCTACAATGCAGGTAAGCAACCACTGCTGATGCTGCACGGCCTCACAGCAAATGCACATGCGTTTGACGGATTGGTAGCTCGTGGTCTTGCCGATGACTATACTGTTATCAGCCTCGACCAGCGTGGGCGCGGGCTGAGCGGCTATCCTGCATTTGCGTATAGTATTCCAGACCATGCAGAAGATGTTATCAATCTGCTGAACCATCTGGGTATAGATAAAGTAAACATAGCCGGCCACTCTTTCGGTGGTTTGATGAGTTACTATCTGGCTGCCAACTTCCCCGATAGGTTTGAAAAACTGGTGATACTGGATGCAGCGGCAAAGATGAACCCCAATTCATTAGAGATGTTGCAGCCCACACTTGGCAGGCTCGATAAGCAATTTGCTTCGTGGGATGCATACATCAATGAGATCAAAGCCGCACCATTCAGTGCCTTCTGGGAGCCTGCAATGGAAAGGTATTATATGGCAGATGTAAAGACTACCGAAGAAGGTGGTGTAACCCCACGTCCTATACTGGCAAACATCTTGCAGGTGGCGTACAATGTAGGTGCTACACCATGGGATGAGCATGTGCAGGAGGTGAAGCAACCAACCATCCTGATAAATGGTGTAGACGAATATTCACTCGGTGAACCACTGCTACCTGAATGCAATGCACTGGAAACGGTAGAAATGATGCCCGATGCGAAATACATAGCAGTAGATGGCAATCACCATACCATGCTATATGGCAGCGGTGCCGAGCAGATTGTGGCAACCATGAGGGATTTTTTGAAATAACCCCTATCAGCTTGTAGCTTTGCGCTTCGTTATGCAGCACCCAAGCAGTTTAAAGATTGAAGATTATACGTACGATTTGCCCGATGACAGAATCGCGGCATATCCATTGCAGGAAAGGGATGCAAGCAAATTGCTGATATACAGTTCCGGCAATATTGAGGAAGATGTGTATCGCAATATAGCTAACCATATTCCTGAAAACTCGCTGCTTGTTTTCAACCAGACCAAAGTTGTCAATGCAAGGCTGCTTTTCAAAAAAGATACAGGTGGGCTGATAGAAATCTTCTGTTTGGAACCACACAGCCAGTACCCCGAAATACAAACAGCACTACTACAGAAAAACAAAGTTTGGTGGAACTGCATGGTAGGTGGTGCCAGCAAGTGGAAGCAAGGCATGTTGTTATCTGTACAACATACTGCTCCTGATTTTACATTGCAAGCAGCTATTGTAGAAAGACAATCAGGTTCGTTTACCATAGAGTTTACATGGGATGCAGACCTAACGTTTGCAGAAGTATTGCACTACATAGGTAAAGTACCCATACCACCATATCTGCACCGCGAATCTGAAAAGAGTGATGAACAACGCTACCAGACCATCTATGCAAAAGAAGAGGGCAGCGTAGCGGCACCGACAGCAGGTCTGCATTTCACAGATACCGTATTCAAAAGCTTTGAGACAAAACATATAGATAAAGCATTCGTTACGCTGCATGTAGGCGCAGGTACTTTCAAACCTGTAAAGAGTGAAACGATGGACGGGCACGATATGCATACCGAATGGATAGAGATTGAAGCATCCGCCATTGAAAAGCTATTGCAGCATGCAGGCAATATCATTGCAGTAGGTACTACATCTATGCGCACACTTGAGAGCCTCTACTGGATAGGTGCAAAACTATTGATGGGCATCAAGCCCGAAGGTGATGTAGCCATTACTCAATGGGAACCTTATGAGCTGAAAACCGAAGCTACCGTTACTGAAGCATTACAAGCCATTGCAGACTATCTTGTTGCCAACAATATGCAGCGCCTCGTAACCCGTACACAGATATTGATAGCACCGGGTTATAAATGCCGTGTTATAAATGGACTGGTTACCAATTTCCACCAACCGCAGTCTACACTGTTATTATTAGTAGCGGCTATTACCAACAATAATTGGCGAACTATCTACAATCATGCACTAAATAACGATTATCGTTTCCTGAGCTATGGCGATGGCAGCCTGATATGGGCAGATTAATAAATCGTTATACTTATGTTATGTCGGCTATTTAGTAGTTTTGCAGCCTAAATTACATCGGTTTGACAACTCAGGAATTCATAGCTGCAGCGCTGAAAGAAGATATTGGTAGTGGCGACCACTCAACCCTCTCGTCTATTGCACCAGATGCAATGGGTAAAGCCGTACTGAAGGTGAAAGAAGATGGCATACTTGCCGGTGTACAATTGGCACAGGATATTTTTCATTATTTGGAACCTGAAGCAACATTTACCATCTACAAAAACGATGGCGATATAGTGAAGTATGGCGATATAGCTTTCGAAGTTGCCGCAAAAGTGCATACTATATTACAGGCAGAGCGTTTATCGCTCAACTGTATGCAACGCATGAGTGGTATTGCAACACTTACCAATCAATATGTACAAAAGCTAAAGGGGTATAAAACCCGCATACTTGATACACGCAAAACAACACCATTGTTCCGCGCATTCGAGAAGCTGGCTGTAAAAATTGGAGGTGGTGAAAATCACCGTATGGGTTTGTACGATATGGTGATGCTGAAAGACAACCACATAGATTTTTGTGGTGGCATCGAAAAAGCTATAGAGAAGACGAGGCAGTATCTGAAGGACAATAATCTGGATCTGAAGATAGAAGTGGAAACACGTACTATCGACGATGTAAAACGTGTATTGGCTACTGGTGGTATAGACCGGATTATGCTGGACAACTACACACCTGAACTGATGGTGGAAGCTGTGAAGCTGATAGATGGTAAATACGAAACAGAAGCTTCAGGCGGCATTACTATCGAGAATATAGAAGCCTATGCAAAAACAGGTGTAGACTTCATATCTGTCGGCGCTATCATTCACCACGCAGTCAGCATGGACCTGAGCCTTAAAGCACAACTTTCATGAACAAGAAACACTTGGTGTTTATAATAAACCCTCGCTCGGGTGTAGACAGGCAAAAAGCTATCCAGCATGCTATTGATACTACACTCGATCTACAACAATATTCTTACGAAATACAATATACCCAATACGCTAAGCATGGTACTGTCTTGGCCAAAGAAGCGTCTGCAAAGGGCGCTTATGCAGTAGTAGCTGTTGGTGGCGATGGCTCTGTAAACGATATTGTAGCAGGCCTGCTCGATACTGATACCTGCCTTGCCATCATACCCAAAGGCAGTGGCAATGGTATGGCACGCACCATGGGCATACCGCTGAAAGAACAGGAAGCAATCGCTGTTATCAACAAAGGTAATGTGATAAAGATGGACATCGGCTATGCAAACGAGCGTCCGTTTATCAGCAATGCAGGTGTGGCTTTCGATGCACTTATTTCACGCAAGTTTGCCAAGAGTGTAAGGCGTGGTTTTGCTATGTATAGCTGGCTTGTTACCAAATACCTTTGGATGTACAAAGCATGGAAATGGGATATTGAAATAGATGGCAAACAGCTACAGGAAAAAGCATTCATCATAACAGTAGCAAATGGCAAGCAGTTTGGCTACAATTTCCAGATAGCACCCGATGCCAACTGGACAGATGGTTTGTTTGATGTGGTTATTATCAGAAACTTCCCACGTATACTTGGTGGTTTAATTGCCTTCCGTGCTATGAATGGCAGCATTCTGAAAAGCCCGTATGTACAACACTTCAGGGCGAGAGAAGTAGTGATATCTCACCCGCAACTACGCCTGATGCAGACAGATGGTGATGCACACGAGTGCGAAAACAAAATCAGATTTACAATAAAGAAAGGCTTGCAGAAAGTTATTGTTCCGTAGCAGGCTTGGTGTGCTTCCACCTGCGGTGTGTCCACATATAGCTTTCAGGTTGTTCGCGTATCTGCTCTTCAAGAAAGGCAACGTACTGACGAACGATGTCTTCTGCTTGCATTGTAGATGCATCATCGCATAAGCGTTTCATATTCATATAGTAGTGCCCGCGACTCGTTTTTACAATCTTGCTCAATACGATAGCAGCCTTGTTCTTTTGTGCCAGATAAGCGAGCCCCACAAAGAAAGGAGCATCTCTGTGCATGAAGTTTACCCATAGCACATTGTTCAGGTTAGATGGATTCTGGTCTGCAATAAGCCCCAGTACATGCAGCTTTTGCGATAACAATGCAAATGCTTCCTTGCGCGATTTCATTGAAATCATCATACCGCCTGCACGGTTGCGTAGCTTCAATACAAATCTGTCGAATGCTTTATTTTCAAGCGGCAGATACACACCAGCCATTTGTTGTTTGATGTTCAGCTGGCTCACCACATTGGCCCATTCCCAGTTGAAGCTATGCCCCATCAGCACATAGGCATTTCTGTTTTCCAGCCTCAGTTGTTCCAGTACTTCCCAGTCGCCCTTGAAACGTTCGCTTAGTTCTTTATCAGATACGCTCAGCAACTTCAGCATTTCTATCCACTGGTCGCAAAAGTTTTTGTAGAAGCGTTTGGTGATAGCTGTTATCTCTGCTACATTTTTTTCAGGAAAGGCGTTGTGTAGATTATCCGTCACCACATCTACCCTGTATTTAAATACCTTGTACAGAAAGAAATAAACTACATCAGAGATGATATATAAAACCCTTAGCGGTAGTGCCGCTAAGGGATAAAACAATATTAAAAGCAGGTAATACATTGCGTTGCAAAATTACGCAATCGCCATATATCTATTTATTCTTCTGTGCCTTCATGAAGCCGGTCAAATCATAAAGTTTCTGTATTTTTTTCAGAGAAGCCTCAAAGTCAAATTGCAGGTCTTTCAGCAAGCCCGTTTTCAGGTCAAACACCCAGCCATGTACGCGAGGGTAGCCGCTTTCAATGTATTCTTCCTGTACTGCAGCTGTTTTTATCACATTCAGGCATTGTTCATACACATTCAGTTCTACTAGACGGTTATATTTAGCATGCTCGTCTGTAATGTTATCAAGTTCTTCTTCGTGCAGCCTGTATACGTCGCGTATGTTCCGCAACCATGGGTTCAGGATGCCGAGGTCTGTTGGCGTCATAGCAGCCTTAACACCACCACAGTTGTAGTGGCCACATACTATCACATGTTTCACCTTCAGGTGGCGCACAGCATAGTTAATAACGCTCATCACGTTCATGTCTATCGATACCACCAGATTAGCAACATTGCGGTGCACAAACACCTCGCCCGGTTCCAGTCCCATAATATCGTTGGCAGGTACACGGCTGTCGCTACAGCCTATGTACAGGTATTCAGGCGTCTGGTCTCGGGATAGTTTATCCAGAAAGTCAGCATTTTTGGCAACATTGTCTGCTACCCACTTTTTATTATTCTCAAATAGCTGTTCGTATGGTATCATATGTGTGCAGTTTGGGTATACAATAATAAGATAAATCCCATTTAATAAAATGCAGGCTTCAAATAGTCATTTCTTATACCATGTTAATAGCTTAATTTTGCTGCCTCAAACTAATGATACAATGAAACTGGTAACATATTCTAAAAACGGTAAAGAGCAATTAGCGTTTCTGGTAAACAACAATTTGTACGATACAAATACTGCAAACGCATCATTGCCATCTACCATCATGCCAATGCTGAATGATTGGGAAGCACTGGTTGATGTAGCGAGAAAAACGGAAGATGATATTAAGAGCGGCAAACTGAGTCTTGAAGGCACGCCTTATGCAGGTGCTGTTATTATGGCTCCGGTTCCTAATCCTACTTCTTGCCGCGATGGTTATGCGTTCCGTCAGCACGTAGCTGCTGCACGCCGCAACCGTAAGGTAGATATGATTGCCGAGTTCGACCAGTATCCTATTTTCTACTTTACCAATCACAATGCGATACAAGGCCCCGGCGATATAGTTTGTATGCCCGATCATTTCCAGAAGCTGGATTTTGAATTGGAAGCATCTGTAGTGCTGTGCAAAAAAGGCCGCAACATCAAAGCCTCAGAAGCTGATAAATACATTGCAGGCTACATGATCATGAACGACATGAGCGCGCGTACACTGCAAATGGAAGAAATGCTGCTGAACCTCGGCCCTGCAAAAGGTAAAGACTTCAGCACAGTGATAGGCCCTGTGCTGGTTACACCTGATGAACTTGAACCATACAAAATACCTGCAAAACCAAACCATGTAGGTAACAATTACAATCTTGGCATGAAATGCTGGGTAAATGGTGTACAGGTGAGCGAAGGTAATATGGGAGATATGGACTGGACGTTTGCTGAAATCATTGAGCGTTGTGCTTATGGTGCAGACATACTGCCGGGCGATGTGATAGGTAGCGGTACAGTAGGTACAGGTTGTTTTTTGGAACTGAATGGTACAGGCCTGCTGAACGACCCTAACTATAAAGTACAGTGGCTACAACCGGGCGATGTGGTTGAAATGGAAATTGATGGCTTGGGTAAACTGAGCAATACCATAGTTGCAGAAAATACAGACTGGAGCATCCTTGCACAGAAGAAGATGTAATCTTACATAACAACATAATAGAACAGCCACCTATCAGGTGGCTGTTCTCGTTTATATACATTAGTTATTTCTTATCCTTTTCTTTTTCCTTCTCCATATCCTTCACCCCAATATTGAATAGTTTATATGCCAGTTGCACCGCTGCAGCTTCCGGCTTGCTATATGCAAATGAACTTTGTTGCACTATGTACTCACCACGCTTATCCATCACATAGTAGTTGATGCGCTTTTTGTTACCACTTCCACTAAAGCTGATGTATGCTTCGGGGGCATTATTGCTGCTGCCTGTCCAGTTGATATTGCATGCTTTTAATCGTTCTACTACTTTCTCATCTGCCTGCCCTACAACATGTAGCTGCATATTCATCTTGAGCCCGCTGTTTGGTATCAGTTGCGGATACAGCACATACAGTTTGTACATAAGGTTATTGTAGGCAAGATTGTCTTTGCGTTCTTGCGCACATTCCGCCTGTGCTTGTATCACACGGGCAAGGAATAGTTTTTCGTATTCACTATCTGTATTCGGGTCGCGCAATATTTCATCAAGCAGTATGCGGGCTTCTTTATAATTGCCCTGCTTCATCTGCAGCTTTGCCACAAACAGTTTAAAGTATTTGCGCACGTACTTTCTATCATCCGTCTGCGCTTCTTTCTCAAAACGTTTCAGGAAAAACTTGGTACTGAAATCTTTTATTAGGTACCATATCTCATCCCAGCTTACAGTGCTTTCTGTACTGAAGAGCTTGTACACCACTTTATCCCTTTCAGGGTTCATGGCAAACTGGTTGATGATAAGATACTGCTGCACGTATTTTTCGCTCAGCAGTTTCGCCATATTTGTCAGCACACTCGGGTTGTACCACCAGTTGTTGTTTTCAAATTTCTGATGTTCCAGTTCTGCTTCTTTGTTCATCAACTTCACCAGTTGTGTGCTGAAGTCGTAATGCGTTTGCCCCAGTGTAGTACCAATATGCAGTTCTTTAAACTCTGCCGCTTTGTTGATGTAGCGCTGTGCTTCAGGCAATTCACCATCGTAGTAAGAAGCCCTTGCCAATGCAATATTGTACCAGCCATAGCCCGGTGTAGAGCCATTGGCTTTTATCATATCGCGCATCAAAGAAATGCCCTCTTTAGGTTGCCCTTTGTATATGTCGATGATGCTGGTGTAGTATGCCCATTCTTTCAGGCGTTTGTCTCTACTGTCTTGCGATATCGCTTCTTCATATTCTTTTTCCGCCTCACGAAAATCGCCACAGATACCGCGGAATGTTGCATAGTTATTGTGCGGGAAGATGCCACTCTTGCGTAGCAGTTCGTAAAAATACTTTGCAGAGTCTACCTTGATGGCATAGCTGTATAGCATGGCCTTGTAGTGATATACACTGTTTTTTTCCTGTTGTTCATATCCCGGTGGAAATATACCTGTGTTCAGCCTTCTGTTTATTTCTATACGTCGCAGGCCCGAATCCAGATACCTGTTTGCCAGCTTTTCATTTGCTTCAATGCTGTTTTTCAGAAAGAAGTATTTATCTGTTGTGTAGAAACGGTTGCGGTGCACTGTCCACCCCAAATAGTTATATGCATCCAGCATATAGTCTCGCTGAAAATTCCACTTCAAAGTACGGCGTAGCAGGTTGTATACTTTTACAGGCTCTTCTGTATTGGCATAGCAATCCATCAGCAAATAGGCTATGGTTGTATAGTCTATCTGATAGCGATATGCATATACATACACTGCCACATCTGCACTGCGTGTAGCCAGTTCTTTTCTATAGTCGCGCTCTATCAGTGCCAGTGCTTTCTCCAAAGGTTGTGCTGCGTTCTTATAACCAAGATAATCTGCAGCATGCTCATGTTTATAGGCGCCTTCATACAACCAGCCAACATAGTAGCTGCTGTCTATTCGTTTAAACTCTCTGCTGCGTGGCAATGCATCGGGGCTTAGCATATCCGTACCCATACGCTTTGCATCTATCTCGTAGCGCTGCGTCGGGTTTTTGCGATGCATCATAGGTTGTGCATCTGCCACAAAAGAAAATAGCATACAAGCCCACAGGCTTAGTACAAATGCAAACCTGCCGGCTTTTTCAGCAAGACGGGTATTATGCATATAGTTTCAGTTTCGCCAGTCGTTCTGCTTCTTTGTTAATGATGCTGTCAAGTGCTTTCTGTTTGCCGTCTTTGTTGCGATACACCAGACGATGATCCAGCACATTGCGAGCTATGTCTTTCACGTCATCTTCTATCACAAAGCTGCGTCCGCGTAGCAGCGCGTATGCACGCAGGCATTTAATGAAGGCAATGCCACTACGTGTAGATGCACCTACTGCAATATCCTGATGCTCGCGTGTACCGCGTACCAGATTGCTCACAGCTTTCAATATCTCTTCGTGTACAAACACGCGCTCTGCTTCCTGTTGCAGTGTCAGTATATCACTCAGGCTCAGCACCTGTTGCAGCGATACCAGATTATCAGCAATAGAAACATATTCGCGGTAGATGTTCAGCTCTGTTTGTTCATCTACATAGCCAAAGTATATTTTCATGAAAAACCTGTCGAGTTGTGCTGCTGGCAGTGGGTACGTGCCTTCCATCTCTATCGGGTTTTGTGTGGCTATGGTAAAGAACATGCGCTCCAGTTTGATGGTGCTGTCGCCTGCAGTTATCTGGTGCTCAGCCATAGCCTCAAGCAGCGCACTCTGCACTTTTGGCGAGGCACGGTTTATCTCGTCTGCCAGCAATACATTGCAAAACAGCGGACCTTTTTTAAATATGAATTCCTTGTTTCTGTCGTCGAAGATATAGGTGCCTATCAGGTCCATCGGCAAGAGGTCCGGTGTAAACTGTATACGCTTGAAGATTACATGTTCGCCTTCCTTCTCTCCACTGATGCATTGTGCCAATGTTCGGGCAAGTACAGTTTTACCTGTACCGGGGTTATCTTCCATCAGTATATGGCCGCCTGCTATCAGGCAGGTAAGCACCATTTCTATCTGATGGCGCTTGCCGCGTATTACTTTTTCTATCTGCGAAATGAGGTGTTGTACAGACTCTGTCGGATTTGTAGTTACAGCTTCAGATGTAGGTTCTGTCATATATACCAAGCTTTCTACAAGTTTACAGATTTATATGCTCTGGTGCAGGTTCGGGAGCTATAATTTTTTGTGAAAAGCCTATATCTGCAGCCAATAAAAAACCACGATTAACAGCTAATCGTGGTTTAATTATATCAATTCAATAAAATCTATTTACTTACTAGCCTGATTACCGGCACCAGCATCTCTTCCAGCGATATACCACCGTGTTGGAAGGTATTGCGGTAGTAGTTCACGTAGTGGTTGTAGTTGTTGGGGTAGCACAGGAAAACATCCTCCTTGGCAAATATGAAAGTAGAGCTCACATTCGGCCGTGGCAGTCCCGCCTCTTTCGGGTCGCGGAATGCCAGCACATCTCGGTTTTCGTATTGCAGGTTCTTACCGTGTTTATAACGCAGGTTTGTAGTTGTCTGCCTGTCGCCTACGCATTTGCTCGGCGTTTTCACGCGTTGTGTGCCGTGGTCGGTAGTCACCATTACCTGTATGTTCTTATCAGCTATCTTCTTCAATGCACGGTATAGTGGAGAGTGTTCAAACCAGCTCACCGTCAGCGAACGATAAGATACTTCATCGCCTGCCAGCTCCTTCAGCACTTCCATTTCTGTACGTGCGTGAGACAGCATATCTACGAAGTTGTACACTATTACCGTCAGGTCATTGTTCAGGTAGTTGTGTATGTTGTCTTCCAGATCTTTACCGTGGTCGTTGTTGGTAATCTTGATGTATTGTGTTTTCAATCCATCCAGTTTCAGCTGCTTCAGCTGCCCGCGCAGGAAGAGTTCTTCATGCAGGTTCTTGCCACCTTCCTCATCGTCATTCTTCCACTCGTTAGGGTACTTCGTTTCTATATCCATCGGCAACATACCTGCAAACAGCGCATTACGCGCATACTGTGTTGCTGTTGGCAATATGCTGTAGAACATGTCTTCATCTACCATCCTGAATGTTTCGGTAATGATGGGTTGTAGTACTTTCCACTGGTCGTAGCGCAGGTTATCTATCACTACAAGGAAAGTTGGCTTACCCTGTTCCAGATGCGGAGCCACTTTGCGTTTAAACATTTCATGCGATAGCAATGGTGCTTCGCCGGTTTTGTCTTTTATCCATTTGCTATAGTTCTTCGATATGAATTTGAAGAACTCTGTATTGGCTTCTGATTTTTGAGATTGCAACACCTCCATCATTTCAGGGCTTTCGCTGCGTGCCATTTCCAGCTCCCAGTATATCAGTTTTTTGTACAGCTCTTTCCATTCCTCGTGGTTGGGGTTAGAGCTTAATGCCATAAACAGATTGCGGAAATCCTGCTGATAAGCAACGGTGGTCTTTTCGCTCACCAGTCGCTTAGTATCCATTATCTTTTTCAGCGATAGCAATACCTGATTCGGGTTCACCGGCTTGATGAGATAGTCACTTATCTGTCCACCGATGGCTTCCTCCATTATATTTTCAGCCTCGTTTTTGGTAACCATTACCACAGGCTGGTTAGGGTTCATTTCTTTTATCTTGGCAAGGGTTTCAAGTCCCGTAATGCCCGGCATACTTTCATCCAGCAATACCACATCTACACTCTTCTCTTTCAGAAATTCCAGCGCATCATGGCCGTTGCTCAGCGGGGTTACTTCATATCCTTTATTCCTCAAAAAAAGTATCTGCGATTTCAACGAATCTATCTCATCATCCACCCACAGTATTTCGCCTTGTATGTTGCTCATAGTATATGCCTCTTGGTTTGTTGTACTAATTAAGTTTAAAATTACATTTCTATCCTTGCAATAGCTATGTATTTAACGCAAGTTTACCATCTTTACAGCCGATAACGCAGTGCCCGCGGGCATATTGTGTTATCTGTCACAATCATTTGCTAAAATGAACAATGTACTAATCAGAGAGGCAACAATAAACGACTGCGAACGTATGATGGAGCTGGTAAACGAACTGGCCGTATATGAGCGTGCACCACAGGAAGTAACCGTAAGCATGGAGCATTTCAAAGCAAGCGGCTTTGGCGATAAGCCTGTTTGGTGGGCAATAGTTGCAGAGGCAGATGGTGTGGTGGTAGGCTTTGCGCTCTACTACATCCGCTACAGCACATGGAAAGGGCAGCGCATGTATCTGGAAGATATACTGGTAACAGAAGAATGGCGTGGTAAAGGCATTGGTGGCAAGCTGATGGACAGACTGATTGAAATAGCCAAAGAAAAAAACTTCAGCGGTATGCTCTGGCAGGTGCTCGACTGGAACGAACCCGCCATCAACTTCTACAAAAAATACAATGCAAAATTCGACCCTGAATGGGTGAATGTGAGTTTGGAGATGAATTAGCGTAGTTTCTTCAAACGTTTCACACCTCTTATTAGGTTAGCGCTACTCATCAATATCAACATGAGGCCTAAACCATATAAAGCTGGTTTTGTATAGTAGTAACCGAGATAAATCAGATAAAAACAAAAGAGTATAGACAGTATACTACTTACAACAACAAACCTGTTGCCAAACTTAGAAAAATATACAGGGTTAGAAAGCTTTTGAAAGAAGTCCATGGTAGGGAATGATTAGTACATGAAATAACCCTCTTTCAGGTATGCTGGGCACTTGTATGTTTTGAACTGGAAAGACAGGTTGAACATGAACATCATGTACTGGTCTTTAGTAGCACTGTTGCCTCGTTGTTTACCTGAACGACCCAGTGGGTCACCACCTTTTTCCAGTGAGCGGTCTTGCAGATAGTAAGCCACAGGTGGGTTGCTTGGGTCTTCTGCCTGAAACAGCGTGCGGTCTACATAGGTGGTGCTTACATCATCCAGATAATCTGTCAGCGTCAGTCTGTGTACCACTTCGCAGCCTATGTTCACGCCGGGTGCTACCCAGTATTTTACACCCATACCCATCGGGAAGCAGATGCTGAAGTTATTGTATATCCTACCTGCATAGCCAACAAACTGTCCTTCGGTACCTACATCTTTCAGGTTGTAGCGTATGCCATTATAGTAAGTGTACGGGTTGTAGTAAAAACCACCCACGCCCAATGTTATATATGGTGTAAAGCGGCTGTGCAGTTCACCTGTAGTAAAACGCATGAAGTTGAATTCTGTCTGGAATGCAAGTTCTACCACATCACTGCGGAAGTTCAGGTTACGTTTCTGATTATATACGTTCGATGAAAAAGCATCGTCGTAACCAACTTTTGTATAGTTGGCAGAAAAACGTGTGGCAATATATGGGTTCAGGTGAATGCGTGCAAAAACACCGCCTGCGGGGCGCACATACTGAAAACCGTAGTTATCATTCAGGTCGCCGAAGTATTGAGATGCACCTATGGCAAAACCATATTCCTGACCGGTGAAGAAACTCTGTGCTTCTACCTTACGAGTACTCGTCAGCGACAACAGCAGTAGTATGATTACAATAAGTCTTTGCATAGCTCATTAAGGTATAACTACAAATGTAACGGTTTATTGCCTTGATGTCAATTTCGCTTGTCAATACCCCAGTACAGCTTCTGGCGGATGGTATTCAGGAAGTTGTGCTCATCGGGGCGCACCAGCGATATGGTAAAACTTTCCCTCTTTACGGCCAGTTGCACATTGCTGGTAATGATTTCTGTACGGGAATCGAGCGTGCAGAGGAACTGTTCCGTACGTCCTTCTACCTCAAAAGATATCACATTGTCATCTGGCACCACCACTGGGCGGGTATTCAGGTTGTGCGGGGCCACCGCTGTGATGATGAAGCTGGACGTCTGCGGAAAAACCACCGGACCGCCACAACTGAGCGAATAGCCGGTAGAGCCAGTAGGCGTAGCCACCACAAGTCCATCTGCCCAATAGGTATTCATAAACTCACCATTCAGGTAAGTATGTATTTTAATCATGGAAGAAGAGTCCTTCCTGTGTATGGTAAACTCGTTCAGTGCATACGGCGCATCGCCAAACAGTGGCACACTGCTATCCAGATGCAGCAGCGTACGCTTTTCTACACTGTAAGAACCGCGTACCAGCGATAATATGGCACCTTCCACTTCTTCCTCGGGTATGGCAGCCAGAAAGCCAAGCCTGCCCAGGTTGATGCCTATCAGCGGTATATTGCTGCCACCTACAAAAGAAATGGTATCCAGCAGTGTACCGTCACCACCCAGACTGAAGAGCATATCGGTATTGTTGGGCAAATCCAGTTTACTGGAAAAAAGCCTCGGTGCATACTTCAGGTTGATGTGTGGCTGAATACGCTCGTAAAACTCTTTGTAAAAGACCATCTGCAATCCGTGCTGCTCCAGCATGGCAATAATATGCTGCAGCGTAGGTACGTCCTGTTGCTCAAAAGTCCTGTTATAGAGTGCTACTAACATATTTGCAGATTATTCGCTGTTGAGATGCAAAAATAAACCTTTTTGGCCCATATGGTTCCAGGCATACTCCAGCCTGAATTTGAAGTCGTATATAGATATCACGTCTATACCAGCACCATAGCCTACCAATCCCTTATTATTCAGAAAGCTGTTGCCGCCAAATCTGTTAGCCGCATAGCCCACATCTACAAATACCTTCGGGTACACACGTATCGGTATCACAGCAAGGAACTTAATGGGGAAATTGCGGATGGCGGTGTTCAACAGTTCATATTTCAGGTTGCTGCGCAATAGGCTGTATTGAGAACCGTCTATCACATAATATTCATAGCCACGCACATATTCGCTGTTGTTGCCCATCGCATAGCGAAAGGTGTAAGGCTGCTCGTCAGGCAGCGTTAGTCTGCCACGAAATATCTCTGCCAGCATCCATCTTCTGCCAAAGCGTTTGAAGTAGCCCACCTCTGCATTTATCATGCTCTGAAAATCAAAGCCTTTGATGCCTGCACGCACTATGGCATAACCAACTATTTTCAGCCCGTTCAGCGGATAGTTCCAGTTATCTACTTCGTTCAGGTCGTAGCGGTAGGTAAATTCCAGCAGTTGCAGGTTTTTGCTGCCGTCTTTGTAATAGTCTTTATTCAGCTTTACTATCGTGTCATCTACTTTAAAATCCCGATACCTTGTTTCTATCGTATGCCTGTTGGCATACCCCGGGCGATGTACATACTGTGCAGCAGCTTCAAACTGGCGTATGATATATTTGCCGGGTAGTTTAATAAAGCGCAACTTATTGCTGTCTGTTTTGTAAAATGTCTCTTCGTTTTGTGAAATGAAGAACGATGCACCGAGCCCGTTTTGCTGTTTCTTATCTATAAACGGGCGAAAGTATTCCAACCCAAACTTTTGAGTATAACCTACCTGTACCGTAGCACTCAGTTCTTCCCTGTTGCCGCGAAAATTGCGGTGTTTTAGTGTTACACCAAGATTAGCCCTTCGTATATCTCTGTTTTGTTCATTCCACCATACGTTAAAGTTTCTGTCTGCCAGCTTCAGTGTCATCTCTGGCAGTATGGGCCACAGTTCGCGTACAGTTATATACCAATCTACCGTGGTGTCGTTAACAGGTATGGCACGTACTATTACTTCCGAAAACAATGCGAGGTTCATCAGCCTTTTACGGTTCAGTTCGGCTGTCTCTTCCATCTTCTGCCTCGATATCTTATCCCCTTCATTCACACTCATTTCTCTGATAAGTATGCTGCGGCGTGTACGTTTATTACCGTCAATATTTATCACGCGAATGGTTTGTTTCTCAATTTTCACAACGCTTCCCGTATCTGCATGGCCTGCATATAGTGCCACAGGCAAGCAAAATGTAAGTACGATATATAATAGCAGGGGGAGCCTCATGCAATGAAAACGGCTGCAAGATAACAATCAGTATTTACAGCATCCCCATCTTTCTAATGGTATTTTAATCATTCTTATTAATCTGTGGTTTATAGGCTACTGTTCAGTGAACAGCATATACCTGTATTATGTTATCTTTAAGTAACAACCCATGTAAATGAAAAAAAGTATTGCTATTGTATCTATTCTGAGTTTTGCAGCCGCAATTACGGGTTTTTATGCCTGCAAGCACGAGCCCTATAAGCAACCAGTAGAAGTGTACGGAGGATTTCCTGATGAGGTGGGCAAAATAATTACAACACGTTGTGCTACATCAGGCTGTCATAATGCAGCCAGCTACACAGCAGCGGGCAATCTGCGTATGGATAGTTGGGATCAGCTTTTTTACGGTGGCAATCACGGTGCCGCTGTGGTGCCATATAGTGTACCATTCAGCCCTATTCTGTTCTATATCAATACCGATAGCAGTGTTGGCCCTGTTTCAAAAGACAACAGAATGCCACCGGTAGATGCGGGTACTGCCCTTACCAGTGCCGAGTATAATACCATCAGGGACTGGATAGCAAACGGTGCACCCGACAGAAATGGGAATATCGCATTTGCAGATAAGGCGGATAGCAGACAGAAAATATACGTCACTCAACAAGGCTGCGACCAGATAGCTGTTATAGATGCAGAGCGCAAGGTTATAATGCGGTATATAGCAGTAGGTGCTGCAGATGGCATTGAATCTCCGCATGTTGTGAGGGTAGCCCCCGATAATCAGAGTGCATATGTATGCTTTACAGGGGGGCTGTTTATGCAGAAGATAAACACCAATACAGATAAGATGACAGAGCAGGTAAAACTGGCATCTATTAATACTACAGGCAGCCCTAGTTGGAATATCCTGTATGTAACGCCCGACAGTAAAAAGGTGCTGGCATGCAATTATCTGTCTGCAGGTAATGTGGTGCAGTATGATGCAGGCACGTTCAGCTTTCAGAAATTCTTCGACAGGATGAAGTTTCCGCATGGTGTTACATCTACTGCCAATTTCGATACCATCTATGTTTCTTCACAATGGGGTAATACTATTTATAAAATGCCTGCAAACCTTACAGACTTCACACTGATTCAAAAAATAAGCCTCAATGGGCAGGCACCTGTGCAATATGATTCAAGGCAGTCGGGCCAGCCCGATCCGCATGAAATAATGATAACACCTGACGGCTCTAAAATTATCGTTACCTGCCAGAGCAGTAATGAAGTGAAGATATTGGATGCAAAAACAAATCAGGTATTGAAAACATTTACTGTATCTGATGGTGTTGGCGTTATGCCGCAAGAGATAGCTTTGTCTTATAAAAATCCATACGCTTATATTTCCTGTTCAGATACAAGTAATACGCAACAGTATGCAGGCTCGGTATTTATATTCAATTATCAGACAATGCAGCCGGTACAAACCATTACTGCAAATCAGGGCTCGTTCAATCAGCCACACGGTATAGCTGTAGATGATAAGAATGATGTACTCTATGTTATCAATATCAATTCAAGTACATCAGGACCGCCACCGCACCACGTTACTTCTTGCGGTGGTAAAAACGGGTACTATAACATATTCAGAAGCACACCGCCATTTACTCCCATCAATCTGCGAAAGTATGAGATGCTTACCGCACCGTATTCTGCAGATGTAAGGTTTAAATAAATGAGCATCTTGTTTTAGCTTTGCTGTATGCTTACAGTTTCATTGCATGGTATTAAGATAGTTGCACCCATCGGTATGTATGCCGAAGAGAAAATCCATCCCAATACGTTTGAGATAGATGTAGATGTTTGGGTGCGCACGGAAGAAGGTAAAGAATGGCCTTTTATAGACTATGCCATCATCAACGATATTGTAAGTGCGGTCTTTACTCCTGATAAAGAAATGCTGGAACAACTGGTGCTGGAAGTACACACAAAAGTGAAACAATCATTTGCCGATGCAGACAAAGTAAAAGTATGCATCCGCAAACTGCATCCTCCGCTTAGTAATAGTGTTAACTATTCGCAGGTGTGTTTAGAAAAATAGCATATCTAATACGCTGATCTTTAGCGAGCAATATTTTTTACCTGCGGGCAATCGTTAAAATGATTGCCCGCTTGTTTTTCATTAACATTTTTGAGTCTGCATGCAGCCGTACATTAGCATTGAACCAAGTCAGCATTGCATGATAGTGATTGCTACATAGAGTTTATTGTTCACTTTTAAAACAGTACGTTATGCAGAATCAGAAAGCAAGTTTCGAAAACATGAATACCCTCAGCAGCCTTACAGACACTGCATTCAATAAAGGGTACACAGACAACTTCAGGGTAGAGGAAGATGGCTTGTATGCACCAGCTACAGACATACACTATCTGCCCAACGAAGTAAAGATTGATAACTTCTACCGTTTTGAAGGTGCATCAGATCCGGATGATAATTCCATTCTCTATTGCATTGAAACACACGATGGTGTGAAAGGCACATTGATAGATAGCTATGGTGCCAATAACGATGATTTGATTGGTGAATTCATCAAAGAAGTTGAAGAAATACAGAAGGCTGAGGCTACAAAATAATATTGGGCGTATAGGGTAGGTAAACGGAAGGGATTGTTTTTACAATCCCTTCCGGCATTTTACTCTTGCCATATAAACAGCAATATAAAGTTGATAATTACCACAATGATAAATGCAATAGCCATTTGTTGCTTGCCTGCATTATATAGCAACAAGCTTGCAATCAGCAACAGTATAAACTTGCCTGCCATCTTTACAGCAAATGGAGATGCAACAACAGATTTTGGTGCAAGGAGCACACCCCATAAGACGGCTGCAAGCAATGGCAGCCCTATACCTGCAGCCCATCGTATAGCAGTATCTTGCTTTAGCTTAAAGCCCCAATAACCTATTGCATAGAGCATAACAAGCTCCAGCAAAAATGCCAATGCAAGATTTAGTGTTTTCAGCATGCTTAGCATAACAACTGTTTCAGACAGTATAAAATTAAAAAAGGGCTGCAATTGCAGCCCTTGGTTTTTTATGCGTTCAGCAGTTTTTCAATTGCTGTGTCGTATGCTTCTTTCCAGTCTTTTATGTAGCCCCAGTCTGCATTATCTATTTTGATATTGCCACCAGCTTTTACCGTACCTATTTTGCTGTACGGATGGCTACCCATTGCAGCTTCAAATGCAGCTACTTTATCAGCACTTACACTTACTACCACACGGCTCTGTGCCTCACCAAACAGGAATGCATCTTTGCGGATGTTGCTGTCAGTTGTTATTTCAAAGCCCATGTTCTTTTGCATAGCGCTTTCTATCAGTGCTACAAACAGTCCGCCTTCAGCAGTGTCGTGTGCACTGTTTACCACTTTGCTGCGTACTGCTTTCAATACTACGTCCTGCAGTGCGTATTCTTCTTCCAGGTCAAAGTGCGGAGCAGGGCTGTGCGAAACACCCAGTACATTGTACAGGTATTCAGAACAGTTGATATCGTTGCGGTTTTGTCCTATTACATATATCGCATCGCCATCGTTTTTGAAGTACATGGTCATTTTCTGGTCCAGATTATCCAGCACACCCACCATACCGATAGTAGGCGTAGGATATACAGGGCCGTCATCGCTGCTCTGGTTGTAGAAACTAACGTTACCACCCGTTACAGGTGTACCCAGCTTGCGACAAGCATCACCCATACCGCGTATAGCGTGTACAAACTGATAGTAAACTTCTTTGTTGTAAGGGTTACCAAAGTTCAGACAGTTGGTAATAGCTACCGGCAAGCCACCGCTACATACTATGTTACGTGCAGCCTCACTCACAGCTATCATACCACCTTTGTACGGGTCTGAATATACATAGCGGCTGTTACAGTCTGTAGTCATTGCAATACCTTTTGCAGAGCCATGTACGCGTACTACAGCAGCGTCGCTCGGTTCGTTTGTTTGTGTATTGCCTGTACCTACCATGCTGTCATACTGTTCGTACACCCAGCGTTTGCTGGCAATTGTTGGCAGTTTCACCAGCTCCATTGCTACTGCAGTAAGGTCTGCAGGCACAGCAACTGTCTCCTGATTGAATGCGTTGATTTCAGCTAAATATCTTGGTTCTTCGTATTCGCGTGTGTATACCGGAGCACCGCCGCCCAGTACCAGACTGTGTGCGGGTACATCTGCAACCAGTTCGCTGTTCATGTAGTATTTCAGGCGGCCGTCTGTAGTTACTTCACCTATCTGCACACAGTGGATGTCCCACTTGTCAAATATCTTTTGTACCTCAGCCTCACGGCCTTTCTTCACTACTATCAGCATACGCTCCTGGCTTTCGCTCAGCAGCATTTCCCAAGGTTGCATGTTTTGCTGGCGTGTAGGTACTTTATCCAGATGGATAATCATACCATGTTCGCCCTTAGCACTCATTTCAGAGCAAGAGCAGGTAATACCCGCAGCGCCCATATCCTGCATACCTATCAGCGCACCTGTTGGTATCACTTCAAGGCAGGCTTCCAATAGTTTCTTTTCTTCAAACGGGTCGCCCACCTGTACTGCAGGCAGGTCGTTCACGCTGTCTTCCGTAATATCTGCCGATGCGAAAGATGCACCGCCAATACCGTCTTTACCCGTTGCAGCACCCACTATAAAGACACTGTTGCCTTCGCCGTAAGATGTTGCAGATACTGTCTGGCCTGCTTTTACCACACCAACGCTCATGGCGTTTACCAATGGGTTGGTCTGGTAGCAACCGTCAAAATATATTTCGCCCGCTACTGTAGGTACGCCAAAGCAGTTGCCATAGTGGCCAATGCCTTTTACAACGCCTTTCAGCAGCCATTTTGTTTTAGGATTATCCAGCTTACCAAAGCGCAGCGAGTTCAGCGATGCAATAGGGCGTGCACCCATGGTAAAGATATCGCGGTGAATACCACCTACACCCGTTGCAGCACCTTGGAATGGTTCGATAGCCGAAGGGTGGTTGTGCGATTCTATTTTGAATACGCAACCCAGGCCGTCGCCTATATCTACCAGGCCCGCGTTTTCTTCACCCGCTTTTACCAGCAGGCGTTCACCATCGCGTGGCAGGGTTTTCAGCTGTGTAATGGAGTTTTTATAACTGCAGTGCTCACTCCACATAACGGAGTACATAGCAGTTTCATTGAAATTGGGTGTACGACCCAATATTTGCTTTATCTGTTCAAATTCTTCTTCGCGAAGGCCCAGTTTGACCGCTTGTTCGAGTGTAGCTTCTTGCTGCATATATTTAAAAGAAAGTGCAAAGGTAAGCGAAATGAGCTTAAGCAAGAAGATATATAAGCTCTTGTGTTATGTACTATTTGTATAAAGGTTTATATGCAGATTATTATTTACAAATTCCAAACAGTAGAGCATTCACACCCGTTATATATGATATTGATTCACTAGAACTAATTGAAAATCAATTATTTGTCATTCTTGTGTCAATATCGGTATGATATTCATTCTTCTACCAACTGAATGATTAAGCTTGACAGTCTTAGGTGCAAAATTCATCCCGGAATATATGTTTACTCGATTAATTACTGTTTTATTCATCCTCAGTCATTTCGCTGCATTTTCTGCTCAGAAAAAAATACTATTCATAGGCAACAGTCTCACATATTATAATAATATGCCTGAAACTGTAAAGCAGATTGCATTACAATGGAACGACTCCTTAGATGTTACTGTATATGCTCCCGGCGGTACGGGCTTTGTTAACCATATTGC
Organism: Chitinophagales bacterium; assembly: GCA_017303395.1. GTDB lineage: Bacteria > Bacteroidota > Bacteroidia > Chitinophagales > Chitinophagaceae > Polluticoccus. Next base: position 51,189 of record JAFLBN010000004.1, on the reverse strand, counting down.
TGATAATAATGTTTACCAACATTTTGCCAAAGGCGGCTGGGATTATGTTGTCTTACAGCCGGGCTCTAATGAGTCCCCGGGGTATTCATTCCCCATTAATGAAACGATTACCAAAGGTAAAACCCTCATTGACTCTATCTACAAGTACAGTCCTTGTGCGCAGGTTATTTTTTATGAAATAAGTTATGGTGTTGCAGATAATTCTGCACAGGCAAAAACAAATTATTTAAATACCCAGACACTTATAAAAGCTAACATCATGAAACTTGCAGATTCTGCGAATACATATTTGTGTCCCGCGGGAGAGGTAATGAGGAATTTGTGGCAAAATAAACCTGCAGATTTTCTTTGGGGTTCTTTTGGCGATATTCATCCCAATGCTTTGGGCTCTTATGCTATTGCTTGTTCGTTTGCGTCTACTATTTTCAAAAAGAGAGTAAAAGGCATAAAGTATTACGCGGGTTTAGATACCACAAAATGTAACTATGCACAGCAATTATCCGATAGTGTTGTATTTACAAATACTGCCGATTGGAGGTTCAAACGATATAAACCATTTGCACATTTTTCTTTCACTACAAGCAGAAACACAGTAACATTTATTAATAATAGTGCTGTCTATGATAGTCTGAAGTGGGATTTTGGAAACGGAACAAACAGTAAACTTGTTTCACCTGCTCCTGTAATCTATGCTTCTACAGGAACCTACAAAGTAAAACTGGTTACTTATAAAAATGGTTGTATGAATGAATATGATACCACTGTAGTATTAACGTCTGCCAATTCAGTACAAAGTATTAATAACAATCAATCAACATTTATATATCCTAATCCTGCATTGAATGAAATAAGAATTCATTCATCAGGAAACGGACGTAGCGTTTTGATGATATATAATTTGGAAGGTAAGCTTGTAAAGGCTGTTAATGATGCAGATAATGATACAGTCATAAATATAGCCGATTTGAAACCTGCAGTTTATGTATATCAGTTGATAGGCGAGGGGGGAAGGACAGACAGTGGGAAACTGATGATTGGTCTATAAAACAACAGAGCCGCACCCATACGGGTGCGGCTCCTTCAAACCAACACATACCAAAACATCCTATCTTCCTTTTCCGTGTTTTTTTCCGTGGCCTTTTTCATGGCCATGTCTGTTATCATTTCTGTTATAATGCCCGTAAGCATTACCATTATTGCCTTTATGATATTTAGGCTCGCGGCTGTCGCGTATCACCACCACATTGCTGGGGCGGCCGCGGTAGCTTATATACCTGTCGTGGTACACCGTATGCCTTCTCCACGGCTGGGCATCATTTATCACTATTTTATGTACGCGGTACAAATCTACAGGGCGTGGTAGTGCAGACCTGCGCACCCATGCGCCGTTGGCAAATACTACAAACGCTCTGCTGTTTACATCGTAGTAAGCATCCGCATCGGGCAGGTAGTAGTAACGTACATAGTCGTAGCCTACAGGCCCCCATGCAGGTTGCATGCCGATGTTCACGTTTACGTTTACCTGTGCGTTGGCTGCAACAGCAGTAGCAACCATCAGTGCCGAAATCATGATTATCTTTTTCATAACATACGTTTTGCAGTAGTAGTGCCAATACCGTGCCTGATATGCTATGTTTGCAGTATTTTAACGCTTTACACGGTTATCTGTAGCGTAGTTTTAACATATCTGTTTGGAATGAGACAGAAATTAAGGATGTTATGCAACATACACTGTTTGCCTGTTGTGCAATACAGCCGCGACAGCAAGATTGGGTACCCAGCACAGCCACGATACTATGATGTAAGACGTAGCGCCATCGCCCGTGGCTATGCTCAGCAAGGGCAGCCATATACGCAACGTAACCGCGGCAAAAGTGCAGGCATAGCTATACACCATCATCTGCCTGTGTGCAGCTATATTTCTTTGCAGTATATGCAGGTAGGCCTTTAGTGTGGTGTAAAACCAGATGATGCCAAGTGTTACAAAGCCCGCGGCAGCTACCACTCCGCCATTGGCATACCAGCCAATGTATATACCTGTTAAGGCACTCAACCATACAGCTACCATATACACCTTGCCCATATTACGGTGCAGCCTCACCCTGCGTTGGCGCAGCTTATTGCTGAACTGTGGCCAACCCGAGAGCAATGCTATACCGCCGCCAAGTATATGTGTGTAGAAGCATACCTGCCACAGCAGGCTGTTGTAAACAGCATCCGGTTTGCTGCTCAGCAATGCTATCCTGCCGCCGAAGATGAAATATATAATGGGGTAGATACCAATGATGGTAGCCAGCACACACATAATAATCCATATCCGTTTATACTTCATTGTCTGCAATTTATGAAGGTAAGACAAACTGCCGCGCCTTTACCCCCATCTGTATCGTTCATTTTTCGTAGCTTTCCGTTGCAATGAAAAACATCAGAATACTATACAACACACTACTGGCTGTATTGTTGCTCGCATTATCAGTAAACACGCAGGCACAGGAAGTAAAAGGCGGGCTTACCTGGTACACAGATATCTATCAGGTGCAAAAGCTGAATGAGAAAACCAAGAAACCTGTATTCGCATTCTTTACAGGTAGCGATTGGTGCGGCTGGTGCCACAGGCTGGAGGCTGCAGTATTCAGCAAACCGGGCTTTAAAGAATGGGCAAAGAAAAATGTGATATTGCTGGAGCTCGATTTCCCCCGCAATAAACAACTACCTGAAAAACTGGCAAGGCAAAATGCAGAGCTGCAACAGTTCTTTCAGGTGCAGGGCTATCCTACCATCTGGATGTTCAATATGGCTAAGGATGCCAAAACAGGCAAGTTCAATATTAGTGGTTTAGGTTCGCTGGGTTATCCGCAATCAGAGCGTGGTAAAGAAGAAGAAGCCTTTCTTGCCAATGCCAATAAGATACTGAATAACAAATAGGACAGTACTTCGCATACTCAAAAGCACAGCATTTATGCTGTGCTTTTTTCATTTTATAAAGAGTGATTTATTTCGTAAATTTGTTATTAATAATTTGGAGTTTTTTTGCCGAAACAAAAATGAAACGTGTAACCGAAAAACATAACACTATGCAACAAACTGGAACCTGCCTGTCCGCAAGGCAGGCAATTTGTAACCATATCCTGTTGCAAAAGCATTGATAATCAATACCCCGAAACGGTTACAAAACAAAAACTGAACAAATACTATCAAAAACTATCAACAGATATAAAAACTTTTAAATAGTCGCTGAAAACTCCGGACACCGCTTTTTCTTTTTTACTTTTACTTTCTGATTTTGAGATGATATGAGCAACAAGAACAAACCCCGCCCAGACGGGCTCGTATATAGCACCAACAACGATTACTATAACGACTTTCCCGAAGAGGCAGCCGCCGAAACCTTGCCAAAGGAAAAGCAGAAGCTGCGTGTAAAGCTGGATAGCAAGCAGCGTGCGGGCAAGGTGGTGACGCTTGTTGAAGGCTTCATCGGCACGGCAGACGACCTTGAAGCGCTTGGCAAGCAACTGAAAACCAAGTGCGGTGCGGGCGGCAGTGCCAAAGAAGGGCTCATCCTCATTCAGGGCGACTACAAAGACAAGGTAATAGCCTGGCTGAAAGATTGGGGATATACCATGACAAAATAGCAACCAAAATTGCCAACTGAAAAGCTTATTTTTGCGCCTCATATTAGCAATAAATGATACAGGACATCAACATTCTGAATGAAAAAGACACCCGTTCGGGTTTTGGAGAGGGTATAGTGGAAGCTGCACGCCGCAATCCTAATGTGGTAGCACTAACTGCAGACCTTGCAGGCTCGCTGAAGCTGAACCAATTTATGAAAGAATTCCCTGAACGCTATGTGCAGTGTGGTATTGCAGAGGCTAATATGATAGGCGTTGCTGCAGGTATGACGGTAGGTGGTAAAATACCTTTCACCACTACGTTTGCCAACTTCAGCACCAGCCGTGTTTACGATCAGATTCGTCAGTCTGTTGCATATAGCAACAAGAATGTGAAGATATGTGCATCTCACGCAGGCCTTACGTTGGGCGAAGACGGTGCTACCCATCAGGTACTGGAAGACATAGGCATGATGAAAATGCTGCCGGGTATGACGGTTATCGTTCCATGTGATTTCAACCAGACTAAAGCGGCTACAATAGCGGTTGCTGAGCACGAAGGTCCTGTTTACCTGCGTTTCGGCCGTCCGAAATGGGCCAACTTTACTGCGCCTGATCAGGAGTTTGTAATAGGTAAAGCACAAGTATTGGCAGAAGGTACAGATGTAACCATTATAGCATGTGGTCACCTTGTATGGACGGCTGTAGAAGCTGCGAAAGAACTGGCTGCAAAAGGTGTGTCTGTAGAGCTTATCAATATGCACACCATCAAGCCGCTGGACGAAGCTGCTATCCTGAAGTCTGTACAAAAGACAAAATGTGTGGTTACTGCTGAAGAGCATCAGGCAAACGGTGGCCTGGGCGATAGCGTAGCACAGGTACTGGCTAAAAACTTCCCTGCACCGCAAGAGTATGTAGCAGTAAACGATACTTTCGGCGAAAGTGGTACACCAACAGACCTGCTGGAGAAATACGGTCTTGGTAAGAGCAATATCATTGCAGCAGTAGAGAAAGTGATGAAGCGTAAATAAGCACAAAAGTGATTACATATACTATTTACAAAAAAGCGCTTAATGCCTTTGCCGGCGTAAGCGCTCTTTTTTTGGCATCATGTGCTAGCCCGAAAGATCTTGTTTATCAGGATGTTAAGAACTTTCGTATCAGTAAAATAAGTCTGAGCCCCGAAGTTGGTATGGACGTACAGTTCTACAACCCCAACAAGTATGGCATGACGCTGAAAGATGCTGATGTAGACCTGTACATAAACGATAAGCTGGTAGGTCATGCCATGCTCGATAAGAAGTTTAATGTACCGGCGTCAAGCACCTTCTTGCTCCCCGTTACGCTGACAGCCGATTTGAAGTCTGTATTGCCCAATGCAGTTGCCCTGATGTCGAACGATGAAGTGAACATACGCCTGAAAGGCAATGTGAAAGCCGGACGAGGGGTTATGATAAACATCCCCATCAACTACGAGGGCAAGAAAAAGCTGAACCTGTTTTAAATAATAAAGCCCCTGAATTTCAGGGGCTTTAGTTTTATTGAAGGGGTATGAATTATTCCAGTACCAGTTTCTGAGTAGCTTTTATGCCATCTGCAGCAACCTCTACAAAGTACACACCACGTGTATATTTAGCTACATCTACATCTTTGGTAAACGTGCCACCATTGTGTGTGTATGTTTCCTGCATCAGTTTCTGGCCTGTAATGCTGGTGATGGTAACTGTTACCTCTTTAGCATTGTAAGCGCCACTGAATTGCAGTTTGCATTTGTCTTTTGCAGGGTTTGGATATACACCAAGATTATTAATGCCTGAAGTATTGTTAATACCTGTAGGGAATTTCCTGTTGATGATAACCATCATATCTTCTGTTTCACCCGAAGTATAAGGGCCACATGCTTCATCAGAAGGTGTATTAGGACCTACATTATTATTAAGTATTACACGCATTCCTGTAGGCACGTAGGTAATTGCTTTATTAGGTATAGTGATGTTATCTACAACAGTAAAGCTACCAACATTAGTAAAGCCTGTATATACCCTTTCTTCAGGGATATCGTATTCTTTATCATTGTTGTAGTCAATAAACACAGTGATTTTTGCATCTGCATGTACAGCTGTACGTTGTGTGTGATATACTGTCAGCGTGTACGTGCTGTCAATATCCAACTGAATAGGTGCATCATCTGTATAATCTGTACGTTTCTCTTGTGCAGCGTTATTTAACAGGTGGGCTCCACCACTATTTGTGTTGAATGTGTGGAAGATGATACCACCTATATCACTACTGTCGTTATACACCAAGCTGGAACTGTTTTTAGGATTTCCACCGATAGCCTGACTGAAGCAATAACACTTATATCCGGCTTTAGCATCAATTTTCAGTACAGGTGCATATGAAGTATCATTTGTAGCCGTACAGATAGACCTTGTTTTGTAATATAATGGCTGGCCATTGAATACACGCATCAATGTGTCTTTGCCAAGACTGTTAGCAACGTTGAACCATACAATATTGTCGGCCGATACCATCCAACTTCTGTCAACATCTGATTTGAAAGCTTCGTAGCCGGTATTAGATGCTATATAATCATAGCCAGGACAAAGAGATGTAGATGTTGATGACATTGTACCTGCATTTACTGGGCCTTTACAAGGCTCATAACGCATATCTACTATATAGTCTTCAACCTCGCCTTGACCCATAGCGAAACCACATGAATCAATAGGGCCATTGCTTACAATTACACGAAGGCCTGTTTTGCCAATTTTTGCAGTATTTGGTATTTGGAATATGTCATCTGAAGTCTGTGGTATGATATTACCTGAATTTATTACAGCGGAATAAACCCTTTCTCCGACATCGAATGTACCATTCCTATCCAAATCTATAAATGCAGCAACATTACCGTTTGTAGCTGTAGCAGTAGAGTTAATCTGTGTTACAAACATACGGTAAGAAGAGTCTCTGTACATAACAACCTCTTTGTTAGGCGGATACTGGAAGTTTGTATAAGACCTGTTTGCAGAAGTATTGCTCAACAACGGATTAGAGTTACCATTATTAAGTACTGTATCCTGTGTGTTTTTGCGTATAATTTTGATATTACCTATATCCAAACCGGTGGTATTAGCAGTTCCGTTATCGCAATAGCAATAGTAGAATGGTGCTATATCCACCCTGAATGGTGCGGTAGTATAGTTAAGGCTTGTGTTAGCATTACATACAATATTGCAACGATACCAACGTGTAGCAGTAATATTGTCTGTAATAGCTGCTGAATATGCGCCTACAACTGCAGGGTGAGGTTTCCATGTTACGCCGTCATCAGAATAATCCCAAGTATATGTAGCATCTGCATAAAATTTATCGATATCTACAGTAAAGTTTTTACCCGGACAAACCGGTGTTTGTGCCTTAACATTTGCAGTAGGAGTACTGGTACATGGGTATCCGTAGAAGAACTCTAAGATAAATGTAACTGTAGGGTTACCACAATCAGCAAACCCCCATGCACCATTATTATTGAAACAAGTAGTACAACCACCCCTGATTGAACGTCCCGGATTGGTACATGCACAAATCGTCTGATTCATACTCAACTCCGGACCAGTACCGCAAATACCAATACGCCAAGTTTTTGTGCCATCTACCCATGTATAGGTAGGGCTTGCACCGGTTGCAGTCCTTAAGCGCATAGCCATGTCCTGAACAATGGTTGGATCCATACACGAGTCACTGTTAATAACAGAACCTGTAATACCCGTTACCTTCATTTTGCTATATGGCAACGGTATCAGCAAAGATCTGAAGTTGTTCCAATTTGCCAATTGCGCAGCTGTGGCATTACCCTGAGTAGAGGTATAAGTTTCAGTAAAAATAATCTGTGCGCTTACTGACATACTGAAAATGCACAGCATTACTAAACTTAAGAGACGTGAATAGATATTTCTCATTTCAATCAAATATTTTAAGGTTGCTTCAGTTTAACGGTGATATTTGCCAATAGTTTTTGACTGAACATATGACTAATACTCCAATCTAAAAATAAGAGATATGTCAGTGTACAGTCATTAAAATGGCATTAAAAACGACTAATGAAAAACAAAATAATAATAATATAATTATTATTCAAGCCTTTAGGGTGATAAATAGTAGATTCGCTACGTTTAATTTTACTCGAATAAGATCATAAAATGAAATACTTACCAATTCCTTCAAAGCTTTTTACCCAGAACAGGGAGCGCTTTATAAAGAAAATGAAGCCTAATAGTGTTGCCATTTTCCCCGGCAACCCGGTATTGCCAACCAATGGTGATGCTATATATACTTATCGCCCGAATGCCGATGTAGTATGGCTGTCTGGTGTAGTGCAGGAAAAATCGATGGTTATCCTTTATCCTGACAACCCTGATAAAAATGCCCGCGAGGTGCTGGTGCTTATACGCCCCAACGAGCATCTTGAAAAATGGGAAGGCCACAAACTGCGCAAAGATGAAGCAACAGCTATATCAGGTATTAAAAATGTACAATGGCTGGACAGTATAGATGCCGTATTGCAGGTAATGATGCACCATGCAGAGAATGTGTATCTGAATACAAATGAAAACGACAGGCTGGATACATCACTTTTCCGTCCCGATTTGTTGTTTGTACATGACTTCATGAAGCGTTTTCCGCTGCACGAATACGAACGCAGTGCACCTATCATGAAGGAACTGCGTGCGATAAAAACAAAAGAAGAAATTGCTGTAACACAGGAGGCTGTAAACATTACCCACAAAGCATTTGAGAGGGTAATGAAGTTTATAAAACCCGGTGTTTGGGAGCATGAAATAGAAGCTGAAATAACACATGAGTTTCTGCGCAACCGTGCAAGCCGCCATGCATACGATTGTATCATTGCATCAGGAGACAGGGCACGTGTGCTGCACTATGTTGAAAACAACCAACAGTGTAAAGACGGTGAACTGATACTGATGGACTTTGGTGCAGAGTATGGTAACTACTGTGCAGACCTGACACGTACCATACCGGTGAATGGTAAATTCAGCAAGCGCCAGAAGGAAGTGTACAATGCCGTGCTGGATGTACACAACTTTGCCAAGAAGATATTGAAGCCAGGCATTTCTATAGTAGACTACACGGCAAAAGTGTGTGGAGAAATGGAAAAACAATTGCTGAAAATAGGGTTGATAACAAAAAACGATATCAAAAATCAGGACCCTGAAAATCCTGCTTATCGTAAATACTTCTACCATGGCGTTACCCACCATCTGGGTATAGACGTACACGACCTGGGTACGCGTGTGCTACCGGTAAAAGAAGGCATGCTCTTCACCATTGAGCCGGGCATTTACATAGAAGAAGAACAAATGGGCATACGCATTGAAAACAACGTATGGCTTACTAAAACAGGCAGCACAGACCTTTTCAAAAACATACCGATAACAGTAGAAGAAATTGAAGCTGCCATGAAGCGTAAATAATAACTGATAGTAAATAACAGAATAAGCCGCATTAAACAAGTGCGGCTTATTCAATTGATGAAAGCTATATTTATTAAAAATTATCCCCTCTGATGAAAAAATATCTGGGTGTCACACTGGCACTTGCAATAGGTAGCCTTACTACGTATGCACAACCTAAACAGACGAAAAAGCCTAAAAAAGAAGGCTACATGCGCATAGGTATAGGCTACAATACACCAACTGCTGCACAGCGTATGGCGCATAATACCCCATTGAATGGTACGTTGATTTATAACAATAACGGGCTTGCAGATTATGAGTTGAAAAAAGCATCTTTTACGGCAGGTATGCAGGCAAACCTTGCAATAGGCATTATGCTGAATAAGAATATAGGCTTTGAGCTGAACAATGTAGTGGGTCTTTTGCCTGTAAAATATCAGGCAGGAGTAGAATATCCTGATAATGGATATACTATAAGAGAATTATACGCCAAACGTGCTACAGGTACATTTTTCACTGTACCATCGCTTGTGATGCAGTATGGCAACAAACTTCAGTTCTATACACGTATTGGTGCAGTGCTGCCTGTTATTTCCAGAATAGAAAACTCTTTTGCATATAGTGCAACATTTAACAATACTACGCAGCAGATAAAAGGTGTTGAAAAATTGAAACATAATTTCAATGCAGGTGTTTCTACTGCAATAGGTATAAAAGGGCAAATAACAAAAGGGCTGAACGGATGGGTAGAAATGAACTATACTTCTTTAACCTTGAATGTTAAAAGAGCGGAGCTGACAGAATATTTCGTAAATGGACAAAATTTACTTCCAAGGGTAACAAATCCAACACAACAATATACACCGAGCAGTGCTAATGCTAATACAACATTGCCATCTATCGTGCACCCGTATAGTAGTTTGGGCTTGCACTTAGGCATCTCATTTACATTCTAAAACAGAAAAGGGAAACAGCAAATGTTCCCCTTTTTTATGTTGTATTGTTATCTACTACGATACTTTTGCACCTTGTACTATCGGCATGCCATCTACATCTTTTATCTTACCAAAGCCACCCAGTACATTGCGTAGGTTGTGATAGCCCTGACGCTTGAGCAACGAAGCTGCGATAACTGAACGGTAACCGCCTGCACAGTGTATATACAGGTTGTTTTCTGTGTCTATCATAGCAACGTTCATCGGGTCCATCAGCGTATCAAGCGGTGCATTGTGCGCACCTTTTATGTGTGCTGTGTCAAACTCTGATGGTTTGCGTACATCTATTACTTCCAGCTTACTATCGTGCGGTATATCCATCGCCAGTTCTTCGGGCTCTATGTCTATCACCATGTCAATCTTTTCGTTGCCATCTCTCCATGCCTCAAAGCCACCTTGCAGGTAACCTTGTACATTGTCTATACCAACGCGTGAAAGTCGGATAGCACTTTCTTTTTCTTTGCCTGCTTCTGTAACCAGTACAAGTGGCTGGTCGAACGGCAGCAGGCTGCCTGCCCACTCTGCAAAGCGGCCTTCAAGACCTATGCTTATGGAGTCGGGAATAAAACCTTCTGTAAATACAGTGGCGTGGCGTGTATCCAGTATCCATGCACCATCATTTACTTTTTGTTTGAAGTCCGCAATAGACAATGCTGTCATAGCATTGTTCATTACTTCGTCAAGGCTTCCGTATCCTTCCTTATTAATACGCGCATTGATAGGGAAGTATGCAGGCGGTGTGCTGAGGCCTTCTGTCACCACTTTTACAAAATCTTCTTTGCTCATATCCTGCAGCGCATAGTTACTGTCCAGTTGTTCACCTATGGTACTGAAAGTATTCGGACCTAAGTTTTTGCCGCATGAGCTGCCCGGTCCGTGTGCAGGATATACGATTACATCTTCAGGCAGGGTTTTGATTTTGCGCTGCAGCGAATCGTACATAAAACCAGCCAATTCTTCTTTGCTCAGGTTGCCGCTGAACAGGTCAGGACGGCCTACATCGCCCACAAACAAAGTATCGCCTGTGAATACGCAGTAAGGATTGCCTGCTTCGTTATACAACAGGTAGCAGGTGCTTTCCAGCGTATGGCCGGGTGTATGCAGTGCTTTTATTTTCAGATTGCCAATGCTGAATTCTTCGCCATCTTTTGCCAGATGTATATCGAATTTTGCATTGGTTTGCGGACCGTAAACTATCGGTGCGCCGGTTTTCTTCGACAGTTCCAAATGCCCGCTTACAAAGTCGGCATGAAAGTGTGTTTCGAAAATGTATTTAATCTTCACCCCCATTTCAGCTGCCTTTTGGATGTACACATCCACATCGCGCAGCGGGTCTATCACTGCTGCCTCGCCATTGTCTGCAATGAAATAAGCAGCTTCGCTCAGGCAGTTTGTATATAATTGTTCTACTGTCATCGGCTTGTATTTGGTCCGTCAAGATACGGTTAATCGTCGTTTCTGCGGTTTAAGAAAATCATAATAAAATAGATAAGGTTGGCAACAGATGCAATGGCAGCAACTACGTAGGTACGTGCCGCCCATTTCAATGCATCGGCAGCTTGATCATGTTCGCCCCTTGTTGTCAGGTGCGTATTCTCCATCCACTTCAGCGCGCGTGCACTGGCATCATACTCCACAGGCAGTGTTATTAGTGAAAACAACGTTGACACTGCAAACAATGCAATACCTATCAGCAGTATGGTCTGGTTGCCACCGCCAAAACCCATGAAACCCACACCCGCAGCTATCACCCATTGAGAGAGTGTAGAGCTTATCTGTACAATTGGCACCAGCTTGCTGCGCATTTGCAACATACTGTAAGCAGTGGCATGTTGTACAGCGTGGCCACATTCGTGCGCAGCTACTGCAGCAGCAGAAATGCTGCGCCCGCTATATACATCGGGGCTCAGGTTCACAGTTTTATCTGCAGGGTTGTAGTGGTCTGAAAGGAAGCCCGGTGTAGAGATAACCTGCACATCGTATATACCGTTTTCGTGCAACATACGCTCTGCCACTTCCTTACCGCTCAGCCCTTCGCTCAGAGGTACTTCCGAGTACTCTTGAAATTTTCGCTTCAGTTGATTGCTCACCATCATACCCACCAGGAACATGATACCCGCAATCAGGTAATATCCTATCATTCTCTTTCGTTTTAAGTATCAATCATCAAAATGCCTACCAATTCATATTATCGGCAATTTTGGCATGTAAAAATAGGTTTTTATATGCCAATAGGGCTTTAAAGCCTGTCTATACAGGTATAAAGCAAAAGAAAACGCCGGGCATGTGCCCGGCGCTATCAATCAAAAATAACACGCGATTGTGTTAGAATTTCAGCGTCAGCCCCAGCATGTAGTTAATACCTGCCTGCGGGAAGTAACGGTTGTCAACCACATTTTGCCCGGCTGTCTGGTACACATACCATACATAGCCATTGCTTTCGTATTTGCGGTCGAAGATATTGTTAACGGCAAATGTTGCCAGTACTTCTTTGAATGGTTTCACCTTGATGCCATAACGCAGGCGTACATCGCAAAGTGTATAGTCGTTCAGCATACGGTTTTTGTCGCCGGAATTGTCGAGGTATTGCTTGCCTACAAATTTGCCCATAATGTCCAACTCCAGCAATTGGTCATGCTTCATGTAGCGGAAAGGCGCAAATGTGATGCCACCACCCGCAATGGTTGAAGGTGACAATGCAATAGGTGTATTGTTGTGTGTAACGGCAACCTGTGCATAGTTAGGGTCATCCCAATTATCTATATATTCTGTAAACTTCTTAATGCGGTTATCGGACAGTGTTACGTTCGCATTCAGCTTCAGCCAATAAGTTGGCAGATAAGCACCTTGCAGTTCTATACCAGCGCGGTAGCTTTCCGGTGCATTGGTACGGCTATATGCGCCTACATCGTTTATTTGTCCCGTAAACACAAGCTGGTCGCGATACATCATATAGTACAGATTGGTACCAATGCTCCAGCTTTTCTTGTTTATTTCGTAGCCGGCTTCTATATCATACAGGCGTTCTGCCAATGGCTGTTTTGTTGGCGATGCTTCAAAGTCGTCGCGGTTTGGCTCTTTGTTAGCCACAGCAAATGATGCGTACAGTTTTTGTCTCTGTCCTCCTGCATTGCGCAACAGGTATGTAAGACCCATTTTCGGGTTGAAGAAATTGTAATTATTGACAGGACGCAACGCCTGATTTCTGCGGAAACCGTTGATAGTATATGCAACATTGCGGTATTGCAAATCGCCGAATAGTATCCATTTTTCAGCCAGTGTATGTTGTGCTTTTACATACAGGTTCAGGTCGTTTTTCTGAGAGTTGAGTAAATACCAGCGATAGTTATCAGCTACATTGTATTGTGCCCATTTTACGTAGCCATAGTGGTCGCCGAGGTATTGTGTCCAGCCACCGCCAAATGATATTTGTGTTTGCTTACGCTCATACATCAGCGAGAATACAGAGCCGTAATAATAGTTATCTAACCACAGTTGTCGGATGAGGTCTGTATTGGTAATAGTATCACTGCCCGATGGCGTAATGAAATTTGACAAGCCATAAGAGCTGAATTTCTCGCCTGCTTTATACTCTTCATAATAACCACGTCCGCGTGTGAGGAACATAGCCAGATGAGCTGTAAGGTGTTTGCCAAACTTATGGTCTGCAAAAAACTGGTAATAGTCTTGCTGATAGTTATCTGTCTGGTTGTTGTAATAGCTACCGTCAGACCTTCTTCCCAGTTCATTGAATGTGCGGTTTGTCTTCAATGAATCGCCCGGTACACCATTCCATGCCTGTCCTGTTTTTTCCTTACCAGTCATCAGCATAAAGCGTAGTGATGTACGCTTGCTTACCTTCCAGCCACCAATCAGTTGTATAGATTTCAGATCGCTGGCAGAACGGTCTATAAAGCCATCTGACGATATTTTGGAAAGGCGTACATCGAACTGAAAACCGTTCTTCATAAGCCCTGTACCACCGCGTACTGTGTTTTTCCACGTGTTGAAAGACCCTAAGCTGTTGCTTATTTCAGCACCTGCTTTGTCCATCTGCAACATATTGCTGATGCTCATGGTGGCACCGAAAGCGCCCGCACCATTGGTAGATGTACCAACGCCACGTTGCAATTGTATAGAGCCTGTAGAAGATGCAATGTCGGGGAAGTTTACAAAGAAAGTACCCTGAGATTCGGCATCATTTACCGGGATACCATTCAGGGTTACGTTCATACGTACACCGTCTGTACCGCGTACACGTACACCCGTATAGCCTACACCCGTACCCGCATCGCTTGTTACCACGGCCGATGGTGTGTATTGCAACAGATAAGGCAGGTCTTGTCCCAGATTGGCTTTTTCAATGTCTTTGGATGTTACCTCTGTAGTAACAAAAGGCGCATTGCTACCTGCGCGCAGCGAGCGTACTTCTACCGGCTGCAATGCCTGTTTGGTTTTGGCAGAGTCTTCCTGCGCGTTGGTTTGCGTGGCAGCAAGCATGGCTGCAACGGCTAAAATTGATTTGTTGAAATGCTGCATGGCATAAAAATTTCATTTGTTTAACAATGAAGGGGCGCCATGCGTGTTACCACTCATTGTGTGCAGCAACGTTCAGACAGGTATATACGTACGGCCGCTACGTATTTGTATCCGAACGGCTTGCAACATAATATGGTAGCTGAATTTGCTATTCCCTAACCGGCATTACCCGGTCCAGGTTCAGCGGGTATAATCTCAGCCCTTGTATTAAGGCACCCCGTGTCATCACCCGATGACGGTGCAAAGATAATGGCTTAACAGAATTGTCATGAAATTTTAATTGAAATTTAATAAAGGAATATGTGTATCTTCGGAATCCTTAAAAACAAATGTGATGAACAAATTTATTACACTATTAAGTGCGTCTGTATTGGGGCTGGGCCTTAGTGCAAGTGCACAGATTGTTCTGCAAGAAGATTTCAACGGTACATCTGGTACTGCATTACCTGCAGGATGGTCGCAAGTAAAAAAAGCTGCAACAGGCTGGAAAACAAACACAGGCTCTCTTGCATTTACAGCGGGCTGGGCAGTACCAACAGGCACAGGCAGATATGCTGTGGTGGATGAATGGAATAATAATGGTACGAATGAAAATAACGACACTACACGTTTAGTTACACCAACATTCTCTCTGACAGGTGTTACAGGTGCATGGCTGACATATAAATCATACTTTGTAAAAGCAGCATATTCAGGTGGTAGCCCGGCTGAAAATGCTTATGTATTGATTTCTACAAATGGTGGTACAAGCTGGACAGTAATTGATACCGTTAATGCAAATCCTGTAGATTGGGAAATCAACGCTGTAAACCTGTCTTCTTACAACAATACAGCAAATCTGCAAGTAGCATTTTCTTACCACGATGGTGCAGATTTGACAAAACACCTGATTGGTATTGCTGTAGATGATGTGAAAATTTATGTACCACCAACAAACGAAATGGCATTGCTGAGCGTTACACCATCAACAGCTTCTCCAACAGCATATGGTGTAACAAGTGGCACACTGGCTTTAGGTGGCAAGGTATTTAACAATGGTTCTTCTACTATTACATCATACAAGTTGCACTATCAGCAAGGCAGCAACCCTGAAGTAGTAGGTAATATTACAGGTGTTAGCATTGCGCCATTTACATCTGCAACAGTTACTGCTCCTACTCCGTTGGCTATGCCATCAAGCCTGGGCGACTATCCTGTAAAAATGTGGGTAGAACTGACAGGTGATACAGAAGCAACAAACGATTCTGGTACTACTACCGTTACAGCTGTAAACTTTATGCCGACTAAGAAAATTCTGGCAGAAGAAGGTACAGGTACATGGTGTGGCTGGTGTCCGCGTGGTGCAGTGTACATGGATTCTATGGCTAAAACACATCCTAACAACTTCAGCCTGATAGCTGTGCACAACGGCGACCCAATGGTTGTAGCTGCTTATGATTCTTATCTGGGTTCAAAAATAGGTGGCTACCCAAGCATGTTGATAGACCGCAGGGAAGAACTGGATCCATCAGATTTGTTTGATGTTTACGATGAACAAAAAGACTATTTCGGTTATGCAGACATCACACTTACTGATGTACCTGCACCGGGTTTCAGCTATTCGTTGAAAGCAACTGTAAAACCTGCTATCAACCTGAATGGTGACTATCGTCTTGCAATGGTACTGGTAGAAGATGATGTAAAAGGAACTGAAAGCGGTTATGCACAAGCTAACTATTACTCTGGCGGTGCCTCTGGTAACATGGGTGGCTATGAAAGCAAACCAAGCAAAGTGCCTGCAAAAGATATGGTTTACAATCACGTAGCACGTATGATAGTACCGGGTGTTAACGGTGCTGCAGGTAGCCTGCCTGCATCTATGACAGCAGGTAGTAATTACGACTATACATTTAATACTACTATACCGCAACCATACCACAGGAATGAAATGCATGCTGTAGTAATGCTGATACGCAACAGCGATGGTGTAGTATTGAATACACAAAACAAAACTGTACCGGTAGGCATCAGCAATGTTGCCGCTGCACTGGAAGCCGTACGCATTGTACCAAACCCTGCTACAGACAAAGCAACAGTTCGTTTTACAGTTACAGAAAACACGACTGCAAATGTAATGGTGTATGATATGACTGGCCGTGTGGTATTCAACACAACTACTGCTGATTTTGCAACAGGTGCACACTCAATCGACATCAACACAAGCAACCTGCCTGCAGGTGCTTATACAGTAAAACTGCAAACTGCTAAAGGTGCTACTACACAACCACTGAGCGTTGTTAAGTAATCTCCTCTGAACAGTAAAAAATATAAACGCCCCCGCTACTGCGGGGGCGTTTTGTTTAGGTAGATTAGTGCTCAAAATACTCGATGATACACTCCTTCAATATCCGCTCCTGTGTTTGCAGGCCTTCTGCGGTTACGGGCTTTAGTTGGTCGTAGTGAGGCCAGCCATCGCCATCGCGCCCTTTGAATTCGTAATAGCCCCTGCGGCTCAGCAGGCTGCATACAGCCACGTGCATCAGGTCTTGTTTCTGTTCTTTCGAGTATTTTTTGGCAGGTAGTTTATCCAGTTCGTTTACACCAATCAAAAACAGGATGCTTTCCATGTCGGGCACTTTACCAAAGCGCTCGCGCAGAAAGAATTCCACCTGTATCCAGCGTTCTTCAAAATTTTCCATGTGGCTGCAAAGCTACTATTAATACATCGAACGAAAATGATGTATGTTTATCATTAAACCCTGAATTAGTATATGGCAAACAATATAAGTCAGAAAGAAGAGAAAATGGCATTGGGCATCACTGTTATCAGTATCTGGTTGATAGTAATGGAATACTATACGTTAATAAGATATATGCCTGTATATCTAAAGCACAGAGAGGCAGATTACGAAGGTGTTGCCAACATGATGCATAATGCTGTGATTCTAGGGTATATCGGAGAGATTATCAGGGCAATACTTTTCTTTATATTGCTTTACAGAGTATGGAGCATGCTGCAAGGAAAGACTGCACGCACATCTGCTGGAGCTGCTATAGGTTTACTTTTTGTTCCTGTGTACAATATGTATTGGATATTTGTTTCCTTTTTAGGTTGGGTTACAGATGCAAATACATTGCTAAAACGTCATGGCCAGACGGAAATGCTTTCTAAAAAAGCACCGGCAATATTTATATCGAGCATCTTGCTGATGTTTATTTCAGCCTTTTTGATGATAGCTGTAGATATTTACAATGTGTTGAACCATGGCGCCGTAAAGCTAGATGTAATGACCTTTGTTTATATAGCTATAGGCACCGTTTACAATATCGCTTATCTCATGTTTGCCAATTTGCTTGTTCGTGGAATTACCAGACTATGTAGCCTTGTTTAACGCAGTTTTAACAGCGGGAAAATAACCCACTTAATATTTTTGAGATGTAATATATTGCCAATAATTAGCGGAATATGGAACCAACTACAACATCTGTTGATGTACGAGAACTGAACGAACGCATCCACCAGCAAAGCGCTTTTATAGAGCTGCTGCAGATGGAACTGAATAAGACACTGGTGGGTCAGAAACTCATGGTGGAACGCCTGCTGATAGGCTTGCTGGCAAACGGCCACGTGCTGCTGGAAGGTGTGCCGGGGCTGGCAAAAACATTGGCCATCAAATCGCTGGCATCTGCTATACACGCACGTTTTGCACGCATACAGTTTACACCCGATTTGCTGCCTGCAGACGTATTGGGTACTATGGTGTACAACCCGCAGGCACATGAGTTTGCAGTGCGCAAGGGGCCTATATTTGCCAACTTTATATTGGCAGATGAGATAAACCGTGCCCCTGCAAAAGTGCAGAGTGCCCTGCTGGAAGCCATGCAGGAACGTCAGGTAACGATTGGTGACAATACTTACAAGTTGGAAGAGCCTTTCCTTGTATTGGCTACCCAAAACCCGATAGAGCAGGAAGGTACCTACGAACTGCCGGAAGCACAGGTTGACCGTTTTATGCTGAAAGTGGTTATCACCTATCCTAAAAAAGAAGAAGAGCGCCATATCATACGCCAGAATTTGAATCCTGCAGGTGCGGCGAAAATCAACCCCGTAGTGTCTCCCGAAGAAATACTGAAAGCACGCCAACTGGTGCGCGAGGTGTATATGGACGAAAAGATAGAGCAGTATATACTGGACATCGTATTCGCAACACGCTTCCCTGAAGAATATAAACTGAATAAGCTGAAGCCGCTGATAAACTATGGTGCATCGCCACGTGCCAGCATCAGCCTTGCATTGGCTGCTAAGGCATATGCGTTCATCAAACGCAGGGGCTATGTAATACCTGAAGATATTCGCGCTGTATGCCACGATGTAATGCGCCACCGCATTGGCGTAAGCTACGAGGCAGAGGCTGAAAACATAACAAGCGAACACATACTGAACGAAATATTGAACGCTGTAGAAGTGCCATAGTTTAGCTATAGGTTACAGTCCCTGATATTTTCAACCCGTCTGCACAGACGGGTTTTTTATTTAAGTTATATTTGCGCCACAATTAATATACTATGCTGCCGATACAATTATTCAGGCAAAATAAAGAGCTTGTACTGGAAGGACTTAAAAAGAGGAATTTTAAAGAAACCGAACTGGTAGACCAAATCATTGCAATAGATGAAAAACGTCGCCAGATACAGGTAGAAAACGATAATCTGGCAGCATCCATCAATGCAGCATCCAAGAATATAGGCCAGTTGATGGCACAGGGCAAAAAAGACGAAGCGGAAACCCTGAAAGCAGAGGTTGCCAGCCACAAAGAACAAACCAAAGAACTGGCGGCGAAACTGGCAGAGATGGAGCAGGAGCAGTACGACCTCATCATCCGCCTACCGAATATACCGCACAGCAGTGTACCATTTGGTAAAAGTGCAGAAGACAATGAAGTAGTAAGACAGGCTGGTACAAGACCCGACCTTAGTGCGCAGAAACTGCCGCACTGGGAGCTGACAGAAAAATACAACCTCATCAATTTTGAACTGGGTACAAAGCTGACGGGTAGCGGCTTCCCTGTGTATATAGGTCAGGGTGCAAAGCTGCAACGCGCGCTCATCAGCTATTTCCTCAACTACAATATTGATGCAGGGTACACTGAGTACTATCCACCGTATATGGTGAATGAAGACTCTGCACGAGGTACTGGCCAGCTGCCCGATAAAGAGGGGCAGATGTACCATGCAGTAGCCGACAACTTTTACCTGATACCAACAGCAGAAGTACCTGTTACCAATGTGTACCGCGATGAGATAGTGAAGGAAAGCGACCTGCCTATCAAAATGACGGCATATACACCTTGCTTCCGCCGCGAAGCCGGTTCTTATGGTAAAGATGTACGTGGCCTGAACCGACTGCACCAGTTTGATAAAGTAGAGATAGTGCAACTGATACAGCCTGAAAAAAGCTATGAAGCACTGGAAGGTATGGTAAGCCATGTAGAAAAGCTGCTGCAATCGCTGGAGTTGGAATATCGCATACTGCGCCTGTGTGGTGGCGATATGGGCTTTACATCGGCGCTTACGTTCGACTTTGAAGTATATAGTGCGGCACAGGAACGCTGGCTGGAAGTGAGCTCAACATCAAACTTTGAAAACTTTCAGACCAACAGGCTGAAAGCAAGGTATAAGGATGCGAATGGCAAAACACACCTGTTGCACTCGCTGAATGGCAGCTCACTGGCATTGCCACGCATCGTTGCGTGCCTGCTGGAAAACCACCAGACGCCTGAAGGCATTAAAATACCAAAAGCTCTGCAACCATATTTTGGTGCAGAGATGATTAAGTAGTCTGCTGATTGGTTGATTAGTTGACTGGTTGATTTGTTATTAGGATTTAGTTATTAGTTTTTAGAAATTTAGATTATGATACAACGTATTCAATCTGTATGGCTGTTGTTGGCGGCATTGTGTTGCCTCAGCCTGTTTTTCTTTGATGTTTATCATGCAAACATTATGGTGAATGGTGCTGCTACCACACAGTACATCCGTGTAAACGACCATTACCCATCGTTGCTGATAGCTATACTTGTTACGATAATGCCATTGGGTGCTATCTTTCTGTACAAAGACCGTAAGCGCCAGCGTTCTATCTCTATATTCGCTATTGTAGCTATTATCGGGTTCATTACCATGACGCTGTCGAGGGTTACAAAATTCAATACAGAAAACCCCACAGCTACCGATGCCAGCTACTGGATAGGTGCTGTAATGCCTGCTATTGCCATCATCTTCCTGATATTGGCTATACGTGGCATCAATAAGGATGAGAAACTGGTGAAGTCGCTGGATAGATTGAGATAATCTTTATATTATCCTTTTCAGTAGCAAAGAGGCCAAAAAAAATGCCCGAAACACTTAGATTTCTGGCTTTATAAAATTATATTTGAGACATATCTATTCACGATTATGAGATATTTGCAAGCATTTTGTCTGGGTGCGGCAATGACATTGGCGTCTGTTTCCAATGCGGTTGCACAAGGTGAGTCTGATCCGGGCTTTACTCAGGTGGGCGCTATGCGCTGGGGATCCGGTGCTATCATTACCGAAGACGAATATGAATTTCAACGTGCACAATTCAGCGTAGGACATACATTTTCAATGGGCGAAAAGGATGTGAAATACCATATCCCGCAGTTGGAAGTACGTGTACCACTGATGGAAAGCGGCTACTTTGATGTACGTCTGCCTATCGTATCGGCATCGGGCGATTTGTTTAAAAAATGGGGTATGGGCGACTTGACGGTTGCGTATACGCACGTTATAAAAGCAGACCCGTATGCATGGACATTACAAGGTACAGGTGGCGTAATGTTTGGCATGACAACAGCGAATGGTGCAGACAACGCTTCTCGTCCGTTGCCAATGTCTTACCAGAGTGGTTTGGGTAGTACAGATGTAATGTTGGGCTTCAGTGCACAGTTCAAAGAATACCTGAACATTGCAGTAGGTTATCAGCAACCAATTTTCCGCTACAACGAAAACGATTATTTCCGTTCTTCATACATCAACGATCCTGTTTACAATAACAGCGATTATGTGATATCGAGGAAGCTGCACCGCAATGGCGATGTGATGATGCGTCTGGAAGGCCGCTTTGCTACAAACCGTTTAGGTTTCAGCGCAGGTCCTCTGGCTATCTATCACCTGGCTAACGACCTGTATCAGGACCGTATGGGCTACTGGAATGAAATCCAAGGTACGCAGGGCTTCACACTTAGTGGTGTTGGTAATGTGTTCCTGCGTTTTGGCCGTTATGGTTCATTCAAGCTGGATGTAACCGGTAGTCTGCCATTTGTAAGGCGCGATATTCGCGCAGATGGTCTGGAGCGCCAATACACAATCATGCCAAGGTTTACATTCTTCTTCAACCAAAGGACATTGCTGTTCTAATAAGAAGAAAAACTATATAACTATAAAGGGTGGCTACTGCCACCCTTTATTATTTTAATCTACTTTGATGCGTTTGATGTCTGCGCCCAATGCTATCAGGCGTTCATCTATGCGCTCGTAGCCGCGGTCTATCTGGTCTATGTTTTGGATGGTGCTTTTCCCTTTGGCTGAAAGTGCCGCTATCAGCAGTGCCACACCCGCGCGAATATCAGGAGATGACATGGTGATACCACGCAAAGGCATCTGCCTGTCCAGTCCTATTACTACTGCACGATGCGGATCGCACAATACTATCTGCGCACCCATTTCTATCAGTTTATCTACAAAGAAGAGGCGGCTTTCAAACATCTTCTGGTGTATCAGTACTGTGCCTTTAGACTGTGTAGCTGTTACCAGTATAATACTCAGCAGATCGGGTGTAAAGCCCGGCCATGGATGATCATATACAGTAAGGATAGAACCATCTATGAATTTCTGAATGCGGTAATGTTCCTGCTTAGGAATGAAGATATCGTCACCGTTTATTTGCAATTCTATACCCAGGCGTTGAAAGATGTCAGGTATCACACCCAGATGTGCTACGTCTGCATTGCGGATGGTAAGCTCGCTCTGTGTCATGGCTGCCATGCCTATGAAAGAACCTACCTCAATCATATCGGCAAGCATACGGTGGCTGCAGCCTTTCAGCTTTGTAACACCTTTTATAGTCAGCAGGTTTGAGCCTATGCCGGTGATGTTTGCACCCATGCTGTTCAGCATATTGCACAGTTGCTGCACGTATGGTTCGCAGGCTGCGTTGTAGATGGTAGTAGTGCCCTCTGCCATAACAGCCGCCATTACTATGTTGGCAGTACCGGTAACAGAAGGTTCTTCCATCAGTATGTATGCACCTTTCAGATTGCTGCCATCCAGCGAAAACAGGCTTTGTTCTGCATCGTAATCAAATATCACACCCAGCTTTTCAAAACCACGTATGTGGGTATCGAGCCTGCGGCGGCCTATTTTATCGCCACCGGGTTGTGGTATATGCGCTTTGCGAAAGCGAGCCAGCATAGGCCCTGCCAGCATAACCGCGCCACGCAGCTTGCCCGATTTCTTTTTGAAATTTTTATCAGTAAAATATTCGGTATTGATGTCTGTGGCCTGCAGCACAACAGTATTGGCAGCAGGGCGCGATACTTTTACGCCCATATCGCCCAGTACCTCTATCAGCATGTTTACATCCAGTATATCCGGTACGTTGGTAAACGTAATGGGCTCGTCTGTAAGCAGTGCTGCGCATAGTACCTGCAATGCCTCGTTTTTTGCCCCCTGTGGTGTAATGATACCACTCAGCGTATTGCCGCCGCGTATTTCGAAAGCACCCATTTTATACAAAAATTATTTATTCTTGTTTTTATTGAATTTACGGTTCTTGTTGTAGCCGTTGTTATTGCCATAGCCGCCACCGCGATTGTTGTTGTTATTATTGCGGTTGTTATTGTTGTTACGGTTGCGGTTATTGTTGTTGTTGTTATTGTTTTTGAAATTGGTGCGTGTATCGAAGTATACACGGTAGCCGCCCTGTTCGTATTGCAGTTCTCCGTTGGTCAGTTCGGCCAGTTCAGAACGTATCATATCATCATGCACAGGCTCTTTGTGCCAGTTGGTATAGGCCAGCTTCATGTAGTAGCCTATTATCTGTGTAAAGCTCTGTTTCTTTTCAGGGTCTGTTTCTTTCAGTGCTTTTTGTATCAGCGCATCCATGTTTTTACCAAAGTGGCGGTTTTTGATGCTGCTTTGCGGGTATGGTATTACTTCCGGCTTTTTGAAAACCTGCTCGCGCGTAGGTGCCGGGTATGGTGCATCTACATCCAGTTTGAAATCGGTCATCTGATGCAGGTGGTCCCACAGTTTGTGCTGATAGTCTTCCATCTGTTTCAGATGCGGGTTCAGCGTACCCATCAGTTCTATAATGGCTTCTGCATTGCGTAGTCTTTTGGCACGGTCTTCAATCGTCATCAGGTATTCTACCATGCGTTGCACATTACGCCCGTATTCGGGCATCAGCATTTTGCTGCGTATAGTATTGTATTCCATTAATTTTTTAAAAAGCTTTTTTGAACAAAAAATGATACCGCCAGCTTATGGGCCGGCTGTGCGAGATTGTAAAAACAGTACACAGCTATGTGTGTTGCCCGCTGTTACGATATCTGTTGGTACGTCTTAACCCGAAAAAGAGAAGGGATTAATATTACCGGAGGAGTTGCATTACAAATATAGGGTTTATTCTTTACCTATGTTGTGCAGCAGTTTTTTAGATAGCGATGCCAGCAATAGTGTCTTTACAGAGGTCTCGTTTATGTTCATAGAATTGGCAGCCAGGCTTATCAGCGAAGATTCCTGCATATCTACATCAAAATCTACCACAGCCACATCTGCCAGGAGCGATAAAGTAGCCATATGTAGTTCTTGTGGTATCTGCCTTACCATGATATTGCATATTTCGGCAAAGCCCTTGTCTTGAAAGCGCGTTTGGTATTCACGGTGCAGTGCCATGATATCGTGTTCGGCATATTCACGAAACACATCTTTCATGGTTATAACCTCTATCAGTTCGGTATCGTTGAATTTGCCATCGGCTTCGGCCATGGCAAACATAAGGCATAGGATGGCCTGTTTATAAAATGCGTTTTCCATTGCTGCTAATATACAATGGTATCGGGATGGGAGTAAATAGTATAGACAATAAAAAAAGCTCCGGATTACCGGAGCCTTTATTTAAAAGCTTTTAAGCTAAGCTGACAATTAGTGAGCAGCAGGAGCTTCAGCAGCAGGTGCAGCAGCAGCAGCTGTATCAGCAGCAGGAGCAGCAGTTGTATCAACTGGAGCTGGAGCTGGTTCTGCAACTGGAGCAGCAGCAGCTGTATCTTCAGCTGGAGCTTCAGCTTCGTTGTTACCGCAAGATGCGATGAAAAGACCCATTGTCAGAGCGAAGATGCTTAATTTTACAAATTTCATGACTTAAAATTTTAAGATGTTTCACATTTATACCCCAAACAGAAAAAGGTAACCCAAGAAACATGGAAAAATTTGAAGATTTTTTTCTTTAATCTGATTTCATGCAATTAATAATTAAATAAGTAATTGAAAATCAATATTTTAGTAGTTTAAGGAATTATTATTAATTGCCTAACAAATCTTGTGATTATCTTTATAAACAGATAGTATTAATATTTTAATACGATTTTTTTCAAACTCCTTCGGGTTACTTTTTACAAAAAGCAGGATTAATAAGTGCAAGGTTCGCAACAATTGGAAGAATATTTGTTGGCTCAACTGGCAGCAGGTGAGCGTACGGCTACGGAGCAGATATATAAGCAGCATTATCCTGTAGTTACCAAATGGATACAGCATAATGGTGGAAGTGAGGCAGATGCGGCAGATGTATATCAGGAGGCGATAGTGGTTCTTTATGAGAAATCGCAGGACGAAGCTTTCCGCCTGAGTTGCAAAATAGGTACTTACCTTTTTGCCATCAGCAAGCACCTATGGTACAAGAAAGCCAACAAAAGGCAACAAGACCCGGTATCGCTACCGGATGATGACAGGCAGGAATGGGCATACGAAGATGATGTAAATGCGCATAAGGAAAGGGAAAACTATTATTCTCAACTGAATGCGGCATTGGAACAGATAGGAGAGCCTTGTAAATCGCTGCTGAAAGCTTTTTATCATGAAGATAAAAGCATGCAGGAAATAGCATCGGGATTTGGGTACACAAATACCGACAATGCCAAAACACAGAAGTATAAGTGCCTGGCACGGCTACGGAAGATATTCCACAACGTACAGGTAAAATAACAGAAGTGAATATGATGACTGAGCATAGTATGATGGAAGTGGCCGAGAGGTATATTGCAGGTTCTCTGTCTCAGGACGAGCTGAATACACTGAAGGATAAACTGGCTGCAGATTTATCATTTGCCAATGAGTTTGGTGAGTGTGTAAATATGCTGCGCGGCTTGCAGAGCAGTGGCGCACAAAAACGCTTCACCAGTATGCTGAAGGATATAGCAGCACAGGAAGCTAAGCCCGCTACTAAAGCGCGCACTATTACCCTGCGTGCATTTTATGTGCGTACGGCAGGTATTGCTGCGGGTATTGCCATGCTTACATCACTTACTACCTACTGGGCCATACAGCATAGCAATAAAAAGATTGCTTCTCAATATAGCCTGCTTAAACGCGATTTGGAGAAATACCAACGCTCACAAAATCAGCTCATCAACAACATAAAAGAACAAGCTACCGCACCACAGGCAGAGGTTAGGTACACAGGTACAGGTTTTGCCCTTAGCAATGATGGCTATCTGGTTACTAACTATCACGTAACAGCCGGTGCTGACTCTGTATATATACAGAACCGTGAGGGACGCTACTTCAAAGCATATACTGTAGGCTACGACCAACAGGCAGATATCGCTATCCTGAAGGTAGAGGATAAAATGTTCCGCTTTGGTAAGGGTGAAGTGCCGTACACATTTGCACCTAACAAACGTAAACTGGGTACTAAAATATATACACTTGGCTTCCCGCAGGATGAGATTGTATATAATGAAGGTTATATCAGTGCCATCAACGGCTATCAGGGAGACTCTTCTCAATACAGGTTGGAAATATCTGCTTATCCGGGACAAAGCGGTGCGCCGATACTGGATGCGAATGGCAATGTACTGGCGATGATAACGGGTAAAGAAGAAGAAAGTGACGGTACTACTTTTGCAGTGAGTTCTAAAGCGCTGGCACGCCTGGTGCAATCGCTGCCGAAAGATGCTAACCTGCGCCTGCCTAAAAGCAATAAACTGAACCACCTGTCGCTGGAGCAACAGATAGAGAAGCTTGAATACTATACATGCTCTATCAAAGTGTATAAGAAATAAGAAAGCATAGATATTATATAAGATGGCGGCTATATGCCGCCATTATTATTATATATACCACATCAAAGGCTATTAATAAGCATATTTGTATAAATTTGCGCCCTAACGTAAAGACTGCCGGTGAGTTTCATTGATAATTTCTTTAAGAAAAGACAAAAGTCTGCCAATGCAGAAATGGCTTTTGTTGACCATATAGAAGAGTTGCGGTGGCACATCATACGTTCTTTGGCAGTCATTCTGATTTTCTCCATTCTTGCGTTTTTCAAAATAGAATGGATATGGGATAACATCATTCTCGGCCCTGCGCATACAGATTTTATAGCCTACCGACTGCTTTGCCAATTTGGCAATAAAATAGGCATCAGCGCACTATGCCTGCAGGAAATAAACCTCGAGTTTCAGAATACAGAGCTTTCAGGCCAGTTTATGCTCAGTTTCTCCACATCATTCATGGTAGGGGTTGTAGTGGCATTCCCGTATGTTTTCTGGGAATTCTGGCGTTTTATAAGGCCTGCCCTCAAGAAGGAAGAACTGCGCTATGCGCGTGGTATCGTATTCTGGTCTTCACTGCTGTTTTTCTTTGGTGTACTGTTTGCCTACTACGTAGTAGCACCGTTTACCATCAATTTCTTTGCCAACTACCAGTTGAGTCCTTCGTTCAAGAACATCATCACAATGGCTAACTATTACGATACCATGAGCGACTTGATATTGGGTATGGGTGTGGTGTTCGAGTTGCCTGTTGTGGTATTCTTCCTCTCGAAGATAGGGCTGCTGACGCCAAAGCTGATGCGCGATAAACGCAGGTATGCCATTCTTATTATCTTTGTATTGGCAGCCATTGTAACCCCGCCCGATTGGTTTAGTATATGGCTGGTAGCAATACCATTGCTGATACTGTACGAAGCAAGTATAGCCATCAGCGACAGGGCAAATAAACAAAGACAACGTAAAGAACTTCAAAAATATTAGAGCTATGTTACCAACTGTTTTCAACCAACAACTGCCACTGGCACTGGGCTGCGACCATGCAGGTTTTGAACTGAAAGAAGCTGTAAAAAAACTGTTGCAGGAAAACGGCTGGACAGTTGAAGATAAAGGTACCTACAGCACTGACAGTACAGATTATCCCGATTATGCCCATCCGGTAGCAGATATGGTATCTACAGGTGCAGCATCTGTAGGTGTGCTGATATGTGGCAGCGGTAACGGTGTATGCATGACAGCAAACAAACATGTGGGGGTACGCGCAGCGCTGTGCTGGAATGAAGAGATAGCTGCACTGGCACGCCAGCACAACGATGCCAATATCATTTGCATACCTGCACGTTTCGTACCGCAAGAGCAAGCATTCAATATGCTTGATACCTTTCTGAGCATTGCTTTTGAAGGCGGCAGGCACGAGCGCCGTGTTGCTAAAATGGCGCTTTAGTACGGCAAACCAAGATTTTTTATTGAAACCCCGATATAGTATTTGCCCTGCGTATTAATACGCAGGGCAAATACCTTTAATACGGTATAGCATCTTTGTAGAATTACTTCTAATTTTGCATTAGTTCTTTTTTGAATAAGGCAGTGTTTTCGGGATAGTTGAAAGAAAAGAAACACAATAGTTTTCGCTGTTCCGAAAGTTTTTCGTTGCTTTGCAGCGCCAAAAGCAACTGAAATATATTTTTTGCTAATGTTTTTGGGTTGGCACAGTATGTGTTAAGAAGAGTACAAAATTAGGAGAATCAAATACCACTATATGAAAAAGTTTACACTAGGATTAGCATTGGCTGCTACATTGCCGGTAGCCGCAAATGCACAAAGGTACCTTGGGGTAGCTACCAGCAACTGGAGCGGAACCAACGGACTTTATCTGAATCCGGCAAATCTTGCAGATTCACGTCATAAGTTTACTATCGACCTGTTCTCAATGAACTTGGGTGCTGATAACAGCCTTGCGAAGTTTAACGCATCTGACGTATTTAGCGGTATTCTTGACGGTGATAAACTGTCAACCATGCTGAAAGACTACAGCACTAAAGAAAAGGTTAGCATCATGTTACCTTATGCAGAAGTGCGTGGTCCGGGCTTTATGATGAGCATTGGCCGTAAACATGGCATAGCACTTACAACACGTGTACGTGGTATGGCACAGTTCCATAACATGAGCCAAAGCCTGTATCGTAATATTACAGACTCTACTTTCAATACAAACAACGTAACAGTAAAGGCTGACAAATTCAACTTTACAGCACATGCGTGGTCTGAAATTGGCTTGAGCTATGGCGGTATTATCTGGGAGAAAAACAAACACCAGATTAAAGGTGGTATCACAGGCCGCTACCTGATGGGTATTGGTGCTGTAAGTATGGTGAGCAATAACCTGAATGCAACTTTCGTAAGTGCATCAAGTAATCAGGCTCAGTTCAATGTAACTAATACAGATGTGAGCTATGCACAGGCAGGTGCTTCTGTAAATGGTGGCAGCGATGCTTTCAGCGATTTCTTTGGTAGCGCAGGTAAAGGCTTCGGTCTGGATCTTGGTGTTACTTATGAATTCCGCCCTAAGTATCAGAGCTACAAATATGATATGGATGGTAAAACAGGTATCATAGACAATAGCAAAAACCAATACTTATTGCGTTTCTCTGCTGCAGTAACAGATATCGGTTCTATCAAATATTCAAGCAACAGCAGCCAGGCTAAATTCAGCGGTAACGCAAACGGCCTTGTTGGTGATGACATTCAGGAGCATATCAACGATTTCGACTCACTTTCAAACTACCTGAAAAACAAAGGTCTGAACCTGAGCAAAAACAATGACGCTACAAAAGTAGGCCTGCCTACAATGTTGGTTGTTGGTGTTGACTATCATGCTGTAGGTGGCTTGTACATCAATGCTACATACATGGGCAATATTGCAGATCGTCTGCGTTATGGTAATACAAACTACAGTCAGGTAACACTGACGCCACGTTTCGATACACGTGTGTTCAGCTTTGGCTTGCCTGTTACATATAGCACGCTGACACAGAACATTAAAATGGGTGCAGGTATCCGTGTTGCAGGTTTCTTCTTCGGTAGCGATGACATGCTTTCTTTCTTTGGCGATGGTAATGGTATGAACATGTACTTCGGTGCTTACGTTCCTTTCAACAAAAAGAAACCACGTGACAGCGATGGTGACCTGGTATCAAACCGCAAAGACAAGTGTAAAAACGAAAAAGGTGTTTGGGAAATGAGGGGTTGTCCTAATCCTGATAAAGATGGTGATGGCATACTGGATAAAGATGATAAATGTCCTGATGTTGCAGGTTCTAAAACAGCAGCAGGTTGTCCTGATGCTGACCTGGATGGTGTGGCTGATGCTGAAGATCGTTGTCCGCAAGAAGCTGGCCTGCCTGCAATGCAAGGTTGTCCTGACCGCGATAACGACGGTATAGCTGATATCGATGATGCTTGTCCTGATCAACCAGGTCTGGCTCAATACAAAGGTTGTCCTGATACTGATGGTGATGGTATAGCTGACAACGTGGATAAATGTCCTAATGCTGCTGGTCCGATAGCTAACGAAGGCTGTCCTGATACAGATAACGACGGCGTAGCTGACCACCTGGATAAATGTCCTACAGTAGCAGGTACAGTAGCTAATCAGGGTTGTCCTGAAGTAAGCGTACAGGTTAAGAAACGCCTTGCATTTGCAGCAACTGCTATCCAGTTCGACTTAGGTAAAGCAACTATCAAGAAAACATCTAACAAACTGCTGGATGAAGTAGTTAAGATTCTGAATGACTACCCTGATTATCAGATGACCATCGATGGCCATACTGATAACACCGGTAATGCTGCTAAGAATATGCAACTGTCTAAAGACCGTGCTGCTGCTGTGAAAGCTTACTTCGTAAGTAAAGGTATAGCTGCAGACAGGCTGACTGACAACGGTTATGGTGATACTAAACCGGTAGCAAGTAACAAAACTGCTGCAGGCCGTGCTAAGAACCGCCGCGTTGCGATGGATCTTAAACTGAAAGACTAACTTTAGTACAT
Organism: Chitinophagales bacterium; assembly: GCA_017303395.1. Taxonomy (GTDB): domain Bacteria; phylum Bacteroidota; class Bacteroidia; order Chitinophagales; family Chitinophagaceae; genus Polluticoccus. The sequence continues at coordinate 20,194 of JAFLBN010000004.1, read as the reverse complement.
CAGTATAATATAAAGCGGGAGGCAAACAGCCTCCCGCTTTTGTGTTTAATGATATGATAGCAAGAAGATAACAGTGGAGTAATGATGTGCTTACACAGCAGTATTAGCTTTATACCATACTCTTATATGTTATGGTTATTATGTACAGCCAGTTGACGCAGGAAGTGCGTATAGTGCTACACAGCCAGACCCATGAACATATCGCCTACCAGATAACAACAACAGACGGACAGCTGATACGCAAAGGCAAGCTGACACCAGGAGCTAACAGCTATAACGTAAGCACAAAAGGATTGCCATCGGGCAAATACTTGTTTACTACAGAAAATTGCACACAGCCATTTGAAAAGCGCGGCATGTTTGATAGTTGAGTTACCTATAGGTCATCTATTTCCACGTCATCTGCAGGGCGTATCAGCTCGTAACGTTTTGCAAAATTGCACCAGTTGCAGTCTTCTTTGCCACAGCCTTTATCAAACTCGTGATTCATAATGCCTGCATAGGCATTCTTCATTTGCTGCTTTACTATTTCTTCCTGCTGGCCTATGAATGGTATGGTAATGCGTTTGTACTGATTTGTTTTGCGGCCTTTTTCTATATAGTCAAACATGCCTTCTTTTACCTGCCATTGTCTGTCGGGGTTGTTTTCTATCAGTAGTTTGTAGAAAAGCATCTGGCGCCAGTAGTCGCCACCATTAGGCTCTTTATCGTTGGGCGGTGCAGTGTAGGTACCTGAAGACCTGTCGGGGTCGCCTGTTTTATAGTCTATTACTTTGCAACCATCATCGTCAAATTGTATCAGGTCTATCTTGCCCGTTACAGGTACACCATCCAGTAGGAAGCGCTGTATTTTATATTCAATCTCTACCTTGGTAGGGAAGGTGTTGAGGTATTCGTTATAGTATTCGGTAAGAATGGTATTGCCTTGTTCCATCCTTCTTTCAAACTGAATATTGTTGAATGATTCGCGCTCGCGATACATCTCTGATTTGAAAGAAGCAATCACATCTTCCAACGGAGGAAACACGCCCTGGTTTTCTTTCATCAGTTTATACATTCTTTCCAGCGCATAGTGTACTGCACTACCAAAGGCTAATGCATCGCTCTTCAGGTATGGCACGCGCAGTATATGCTCGTAGTAGAATGTCAGCGGACAACGCAGGTATTTTGAAAGCGTTGTATAGCTCATGGTAAACTGCTGCAGGATATAATCTATCCACTGCCCGTTAGCAAGTTTGATGCGTACATCGGGCACGGGCTGCAACGCCCATGCTATATGTTGCATAATGGCTTCTGTTGGTACAGACTGATTGATACGTTCTTCAGGCAGGCTTATCTCGTCAATGAATACAGAATTCTCAAGCGGCTTGCCGTTATTATCGCTGATGGCATAAGATACATGCAAGTGTTTCTTGGCGCGCGTAAGTGCTACGAAAAACAGACGGCGTGCTACTTCTGTTTTGTATGTTTTATCGGCATCATCTTTCGTATTGGTGATGCCTTCGGGTAGCTTGTATTCATTGCCACCACCACGTTTATCTTCCCAGAAGTTTTTGGTGCAGCCTACTAAGAACACATATTCAAACTCATTGCCCTTAGCACCATGCGCTGTGTAGAAGCGAACACCATTTTCGTTCTGCACTACTTTCTGTATTGGTATGCTGATGTTCTCGTCTTGCATGCGTTCTATCATGCGCAGCAGTTCGGGTACTTTCAGGTTGGCATCGCGGTCGTAGCACTCTTTCACAAAATCGAAGAATGTATTGATGACCTGTACATTCCACACATGGTCTACCTTCTTTAGCAGGTGCGCCATCATGCCGCTTTCATAAATGATTTTTTCAAGCAGCAGTGGTATTGGTAGTGTATGCTGTTCCTGCAGCCAGTTGTCAAGACATTTGCCGAGGCGTGTTATATTTTTGGTAGTAGCAAGGTTCATGGTTTCGAGCAGCAAAGTGTTGTTCAAAACCAGTCGCCAAACACCAAGGCTTTTGTCTTTCGATTTGTTGTTGCTGATGTGCAACGACAGTGTAGCAATATCTACAGGTGCTATTTCGTAGTAGGGTGCATGCATTATTTCAAACAAGCGCGCCTCACTGCTGAATGCTTCTTTGCGTTCTTCTTCGAGATAGTATAGTATGTTGATGACCTGCTTAATGAGTGGCAGTTCCAGCACATTCACAGGTTTCTTAACTGTATATGGTATGCCTTTACGCTCCATCAGGCTGATGATATTATCTGCCTGTTTGTGTTGTGCATATAGCACCGCAACATTGTTCAATGCTATGCCTTGCTTTTGCAGTTCTTCTATCTGCATCACCACATCGGCTTCCTCCTGCAGTATGTTGTTGTATACTTTTACTATCGGGTCAACAGTATCGTTACCATCCTGAAAACGTGTGGCGGAGGCAACAATGTTTTTATTCAGTGAAAGTTCATCGAGTTGTTTAATGAGGCGCTGCTCGTTATTATCGATAGTGGCCATTGCCTTATCCAGTATCAGCTGCGATGAGCGATAGTTGTGTGGCAATACAATGACTTTGATGGTTTCTTTGTAGCGTTGATAGAAGTCGAGAATGTTGCGAATCCTTGCGCCCTGAAATTCGTAAATAGACTGGTCGTCATCGCCCACCACAAATATGTTGGGGTCTTCCCAGAAATCGGTAAGCATGTGCAGTAAATCGCTCTGCGCACCGTTTGTATCCTGAAACTCATCTACCAGTATAAACTGGTGACGCTCCTGATAGCTGAGCAGCAACGCATCATTTTTCTTGAAAGCATCAAGCACCCAGATTATCATATCGTTGAAATCATAGCGCCCTTTCTGCTTCATCTTTTCGCTATACACATCAAAGAGCTGTGCAGCAGCTTTTGTCTGGTTCAGCTTGCGTGTATCTTCATCTATCTGGCTTTGCTTCAGGTCGCCTTTCTGATAGCCTTTACCACTTTTCTTGTAGATGTATGCCTCATTATTAGGCATATCAGCTATCTGCGCATCAACAGCATCTGCTATTGTTTGTGCAGTTATGTTTTCGCGCTTCATCATGTCAAACAGGCGGTTCAGCCTGCCCGAATCGAAGTATATATTACCACTCAGTTTGCGCAACGGGTGGCCGCTCGGCAATTCTTCCAGCATTTCGTACAGCAGCTCTGTGCGTTCCAGGTCTGTAATAGGCTGTAGTGTACGCAGGCTGAAGTAGTCGTTATTGTTCTGTATTACGTTGTTGCAAAAAGCGTGGAAGGTGCAGATATTAATTCTGTGTGCAGCAGTGCCTATAATCTGCAACAATCTGCGACGCATAGAATTGGTGGCCTCGTCGGTATAAGTAAGGCAAAGAATCTCTTGTGGCTGCACCTGTGCCTCGCTACGCAGCAGATTGGCGATGCGTAGAGATAATACCTCCGTTTTACCTGTCCCCGGGCCTGCAATCACCATTACCGGGCCATAGATGGTGTCAACGGCCTCACGTTGGGCTGCATTCAGGTTGTTGTATCTGCCTTGGAATAATTCTTCGTTTACTAACATAGTGTGCTATATACCGAGCTATGAAGTTAACAAACCTATGTGTACCTGAAAAAGAAGACTTCATTACATTTGCAGATAAATAAAAATCCGGATATGAAACTGAAGTTTGTACTCTTAATGTTATCAGCATGTTTTACAGGTACAACAATCGCACAAACACAAGCCCAGGTAACTGCGAATGTAACAACCACAGCAGATACTACACCTCCGTATCTGAAACACCCGGAAATGCCGGCATTCAAGATACAATTGATGGATAGTGTGTCTTCATTCAATATGTATAACATAAAACCCGGAAAGAAAACCGTATTGATGTTGTTCGGGCCGGATTGTGAACACTGTCAGCATATGGCCGATTCTATCAGAGCACATATGAGCGAGTTGAAAAATGCAAATCTTTATATGTTTTCTTTCGCAGAGTTGAGGGACATCAAAAAATTTGCAGAGAAATACAAGTTGAATAAAGAAAAGAATATAGTTTTCGGTAAAGACATTGATTTCTTTTTTGCCGGCTTTTATAAGCTTACTGCAGTGCCAGGTATAGCCATTTACGATGAAAAGAAGCAGTTTGTGAAACTCTTCAACGGCGGAGCAAAGATTACAGATGTAACAAGTGCCGTGAATAATAAATAACTAAAAGAAAAGCCCCGATGTTCGGGGCTTTTCTTTTATTAAGCATCTGCTTCTTTACTATTGTCTGTTACAAGTCCTTCGGGATTTTCTGCCACTTGTTTGCGTGCATCTTCCAGTTTGGCTTGTTTGTGCTGAATTTTATTTTCAGTCTGGCTTATCAGTTTTTCCAGGTGCTGGCGCAGTTCTTCTGCTTTGCGTCCTGGTGTTATGTTCTGTATGCTGTTTCTGAAATCTTCCAGCCTTTCTTTCTCTTCCTGTATTTCTTCTTCCAGTTGCTTTACAAATTCGTGCGCGCGTTCTACACGTTGCAGCTTATGCTTTTCGGCGTGCTGCTTGCGCTGTTCGCGGTTAGCGTCTTTACGCTCAAAGAAGCGTTTACGTGCTTTGTTAAACTGTTCCCAGATTTCGTTATTGTGCTCGCGCGGTACAGGGCCTATCTTTTTCCACTCTTCCATCAGCTCCATCAACTCGTCTGTAGCTTCGCGCCATTGGGTAGAGTTCTGTAAAGCCTCTGCGCGTTTTACCAATGCCAGCTTCTGTGCATAGTTGTCTTGCAGGGTTACTTTCAGCGTTTCTGTATGTTGCTTTTTGGCATTAAAGAATTGCTCTTTTGCACCAATGAAGCGGTTCCATATTTCGTCTGCTTTGTCAAGCGGTACACGGCCTATTTTCTTCCACTCGTCCATCAGCTCTGTAAAAGCCTGTGCCGTTACATTCCATTCAGTGCTGTCTTTCAGCGCTTCTGCTTTTTCTACCAGTGCAGATTTTGCCTGCAGGTTTGCTTCCTGTTCTGTTTGTATAATATCGAAGTGGGCTTTCTTCTTTTCAAAGAAAGTGTTTTTAGCTGTTATGAAACGATGCCACAGCTCTTCGTTTTTATCGTGTATGGTGCGGCCTGTTTTCTTCCACTCTTCCATCAGGTTGTGGAAGGCTTCCGTTGTTTCTTTCCACGAATCGGATGCTGCCAGCTTTTCGGCTTTTTCCACCATTTCCATTTTCAGGTCCAGGTTTTGCAACAATTCTTTATTTACATCTTCGTGGTTCTGGCGCTTGCGATCGTAGAATTTGTTTTTCGCAGCCTCTATCCTGTTCCACAATTCATCGTTACGATGCTTATCAACAAAGCCTATCTGCTTCCACTTATCTGCTATGTCTTTGAAAGCTTGTGTGGTTTCTTTCCATGCATTGCTGTCTGCAAGTGCTTCTGCTTCTTTGGCAATTACTTCTTTCAGTTTGAAGTTTTCTTCTGTAAGCGAAGCAAGTGAAGACTCCATATTGCTGAGCGACTTCACCAGGTCTTGCAGCATGCCTACTGCTGCTGTGTGTTGCAGGTAGTCCTTCATGCGTTCTACCTTGCCAATCAGCTTCAGCTTATCTTCAGAGCTGTCCCATTCGGAAATCAGTTCTTTGTATTTGTTTTCTACCTCGGCAAATTTGTCTTTCAATGCTTTCAGGGTAATCTCTGCTGTATCGATGCTGAGTGTGTTTACCACTCGCTCTTTCAGAGAGCCTATAGCATTTTGTATCAGTTGGCCATCTTCGCCGATGGTATAGTTTTCCTTACCGGGAAAACTAACAGATTGCCACCATGATTGCAGTGTTGGTTGTACAGGTTGTTCCTGTGGTTGCGTCATCTCTTCCATAATAGAATGTAGTACAGTGTGAAGACTAAGGTTAAAATGATATGTGATTATTTAGAGCCAAATACTTTTTTCAATAAATCAGTAACCCTTGATGCAGGGTCTAAGCGTATTTTATTTTCTTCATCGGCAATGGTAACAAACAGGCCGTTCAATGCGCGTTCTGTTACATAGCCTGCAAGGTCAGGATTTACTTTATTGCGTACTGTAGGCAGGCGGTTGTAGATGTTTACAATATCTGCCCAATAGCGTGTAGCCCCAACCTTATTCAGTGAGTTTTGTATCACAGGGCGAAACTCTGAAGTGAGTGCCGCTGTAGTTCTGTTTTTCAGAAAATTGGTAGCAGCGCCTTGTCCGCCTTGCAGAATGCTGAGACCGTCTTGAATAGACATCCCAGTGATGGCGTTGACAAATATCGGTACAGCCTTACCTGCTGCATCTTCCGCAGCGCGGTTCATAGATAGGATGGCTTTATCTACCTGTGCACCCATACCCAGCGAACGGAGTGTTGTTTCTATCTGGCGTGCTTCAGGTGGCATCAATACTTTGATGATTTGATTGCCAAAGAAACCGTTGGTAACATTCAACCTGCCCGATGCGTTTTTGGTACCTATTTCTAATGCTTGCCTCAGTGCAGATACTATTTCATTGTTGCTAAGGTTGCTGCCGATACCGCCGTTATTATTGCCACCTGTGGTTGTTGTAGAATTATTACCACTACCACCATTCACAACCGTGTTTGCTTTGTTTACCCAGTCTTTCAGTGTTTGCGCGTTTGCCGCAGTTGTGCTGCCTGCTACAAAACCCGTCAACAATAGGGCTTTTACTATTTGTTTCATTCAATATGTTTTAAATAGTGTTACCAAATATAATACCAATTATTAACTACCGGAAGATTGAGGGGCGCTTGGGCCACCTTCTCCGCCGCCACCGCCTTCGTCAGTCTTCAGGTTATCGCGTTCTTTTGTCTGTTGCCCTTTCTGGTCTTTACCACCACGGCGGTTGTTTCCGCCCATACCCTTAGGCTCTCTGCCACTGTTTTCAGACCTGCCAAATCGATATGTGAAACTTATGTTACCAATTCTTGTTTCCCTGTCGCGGTAGGTAGTTTGGGTATAAGATGGGTAGTCGTACACCGTAGTGTATTTGCGTGTGTTGAAGATGTCAGACACGTTTACCGTAAGCGTAGCCTTGTTCTTCAACAGGTTTTTGCGTACAGCAATATCCAACCAATACACTTCTTGCAACGTACCCTGTGCGGCCACTTTCGGTGCTTCGTAGTTGCCATTAATCTGTACAGAGAAGTCTTTAGGTAGCTTGATGTTTGTATTCAGTTTGCTGAACCAGCTGAAACCACTATTGTTCAACACAGGGTCTATGTTAGCACCGCGTACCTCGTTCTGGAAGAAGTTGAAACTGAGTGTAGCATCCCATTTAGGCAGCAGTTGCATTTTGCCTATCAGTTCCAGACCGTAGGTAATACCCGTATTCAGGTTTTGGGGTTGTGTAAATGTTGTACCATCGCCATAAAATTTGCGATAGCGTTCTATCATATTTTCAGTGTACTGATAGTAAGCACTTGCCGTCAGGTTATGTCCTTTTTTGAAAGACTTGCTGTAGTTCAGTTCTGTATTGTTGATGAACTCAGGCTTCAGATTGGGGTTGCCCACATTTGTATCCTGCGGGTTCGATAAATCTACATAGGGCATCAGCTGCATAAAGCCCGGGCGGTTTGTACGGCGGCTGTAGCTGAGGAATATATTTTGCTCCTTAGGCAGCTTGTAAGAAACATAAGCTGTAGGAAAGAGGTTGATAAACTCCGTAGTGTAAGATGCACTCGTCATGTTTTGTGTAGTGCCAGAATAGCTGAAGTATTCGAAACGTAAACCTGCCTGATATCCCCAGTTGCCGCGCTGTCCGCCATAGTTGGCATAGGCTGCATGTGTTTGCTGATTGTACTTAAATACATTCAGTAATGTGTAGTCTGTCTTTATGCCAAAACCTGAGTCTATAGTCGGATTGTTTTTACTTTCAAACCAAACTAGTTGTGTTTTCAATCCCGCATCCAGTTTATCTGTTTTGTTGAGCGGGGTAGTGAAATCTACCTGCGCATTCAGGCTGGCATTGCTGCCACTGCCTGGTGCTTTCTGATACACAGTACGATTGCGTTGAACACCATCGCTGTTCAGTATGGCAGTTTCATATTCCTGATTGCGCTCTACCCATGTTTTGGCATAGGTAGCATTGGCAGTGAGTTCCTGTTTTTCTTTTTTGAATTTGTGCTTATAGTCGAGCGATGTAGATGATGACAACGGACCTCCTATGTTGTAAGAACTACGGCGCTGTGTGGAGTCTATCAGGTTGGCTGTATATACTTTGTAGTTAGACATGCCATCGCCACCCCATTGCATCCTGTTGAGGTTTTGTGTGAGGGTGACGCTGTTATTTTTGTTGATAGTATACTCTGCACCCAGCGAATTGAAGAAGCCGTTGAATTTACGAATGTTATCGTCGTAACTGCTGAAGAATGCATCGCTACCTACGTTTGTACGCTCGTTGGTAGTGCGGTTGTAGTTGCGGTTCAGGCGCATGCTGCTGTTCAGGAAGATGTTCCATTTCTCATTCTTCACATTCAGGTTCAGGCTGCCGTTATACTTATCACGTGTGCCTGCACCAACAGTTACAGAACCGTTGAAACCAAATTTCTTATCGCGCTTCGTTATGATGTTGATGATACCTGCAGTACCCTGTGCATCGTATTTTGATGATGGGTTGGTTATCACCTCTATACTCTGAATACTTGCAGACGGCAAACTTTGAAGGGCGCTTGTAACATCGCCGCCAAACAATGTAGCTGGTTTGCCGTCTATCAATATAGTACTTGCCTTACCGCGCAGCGATACAGTGCCATCTACATCTACTGATACCGATGGTATGTTTTGCAATACATCTGTTGCACTACCACCTGTAGCAGTTATATTCTTATCTACATTGAAAGTTCTTTTATCAATGCTCATTTCCATAGCAGCTTTCTCTGCTGTTACGGTTACACCTTTCAGTTTCTGTACACTGTTACCTGTTTTGATAGTGCCCAGATTCTTCTCGGCTGCTTGTGGTGTAATGCTGATATTATCTACATACTTTGTCTCTGCACCGATGCCCGAAACACGTAGTATGAAATTGCCATTGCCTGTAGGCGCAATGTTGAATGTGCCGTCTTCTTTTGTAAGGTCTCCGTTTACAACTGTAGAATCCTGTTTGAGTAGTGTAACGGTTGCATAGCCTATACCCTTGTTCTGGCCATCTGCTATCTTACCATATATCCTGCCGGTTGCAGGTGTTTGTTGTGCATATAAAAATGTACTTCCTGTGCTAAAGAACAAAACCGTGGCTAAAGCCTTTGAATAAAAACGCATCTTAAAAATTTGCAAAAGGCAAATTTGGCTGAAATTATTGATATGAGGCTTCCGTTAACAAAATAAAGTATTGTTAAGGTTTTACCCACGGCTGCAGCGCATCGGCCAGTGTGCGGTCGTTGCTCAGGCGGGGCACTTTGTTCTGTCCGCCCAGTTTGCCTATAGATTTCATGTATTCTATAAAGGCATGGCTTTGCATAGGCCTTATTTTCAGTGGCTGAAGAATATTGCCGCGTATCAGGTCGTCGTAGTAAATGTTCTTCTTTCGCAGGTTGTCATCTACCGCTTTGCTGAATGCTACAAGGTCTGCAGGTGTTTCTTCAAACGATACAAACCATTCGTGGAACGGAAGTTCACCCTCAGTTTGTATCATAGGTGCAACGGTAAATTCTATAATACGCGTGTTTTGAGCCGTGGCGGCGTTTAGTATAGCGTGTTCTACCTCCTCACCTATAACATGCTCGCCAAATGCAGATATATAGTGCTTAATGCGCCCTGTTACTACTATCCTGTATGGGTCGGTACTTACAAAACGTACTGTATCGCCAATATTATAGCCCCAGAGGCCTGCATTACTGTTTATTATCAGTGCATAGTTTTCGCCCACCTTCACATCTGCCAGCGACAGGCGCGTAGGGTTTTCATTAAATACTTCTCCCGCAGGGATGAATTCGAAGAAGATGCCTGAATTGGTATTTAGCAACAAGCCTTCTTTATCAAGCGTATCCTGAAAGGCAAAAAAGCCTTCAGATGCAGGAAAAGTTTCTATGGTATCAATCGGTCCGCCAAGGCTTTCAAAAAGTTTGGCTTTGTATGGTTCAAAGTTCACCCCGCCATGTACCAGTACCTGCAGGTTGGGGAAGAGTTCTTTTATCTTTTTGCCGCTTTTTTCAGACAACCAGTCAAAATACATCTGCATCCACGGTGGTATACCGCTTATCAGTGTCATGTCTTTATCTATAGTTTCGCCTACAATCTTGCCCAGTTTCTCTTCCCAGTCTTCAATACAATTGGTTTCGTAAGATGGTAACTGATTGGCACGCAGATAGCCAGGTATAAAGTGATTGACAATACCACTGAGCCTGCCCGTAGGTATGCCGCCCACACGTTCCAGCACTGGCGAGCCCGAAAGAAATATCATCCTGCCATCGGCAAATGCGGTATTGCCGCTTTCTGCCATATAACAAAGGAGTGCATTGCGGGCTGTATCTATATGATTGTGTATAGAATCTTTGCTAATGGGTATGTATTTAACCCCGCTGGTAGTGCCCGATGTTTTGGCAAAATACATGGGCTTGCCTTTCCAAAGCACATTTTGCTGGCCTGCCTTTATCTGTTCTATATATGGTTTAAAAGCCTCATAATCGCGGATGGGAACTGCGGCTTTGTATTCTTCGTAGGTCTTTACTTCGCCAAGATTGTGGTCTTTACCAAATGTGGTACGGCTGCCTACCTTCAGCAATTGCTGGAAAATACTCTGCTGATCGGCTACAGCCGTGGCCATACCTTTTCTTATGCGGTTATGAATAATAGCAGCATAAGGTCTGGCAAGGAATGATTTAAGCTTCATTGTACAATCTTGGAAAGCAAAAGTACCAATTATGGTGAGGTTATTACATGTATTATAATACCTTAATTATAACCGTTTTCAGGGGGTGGATATTGCATTAAACTACAAATTATAAAAAAATATTTGTGGATAACAGGAAAATAATGTTACCTTTGCGCGAAATATTTTAGGAGCGTCATGTTTGCGATAGTTAATATAGCAGGTCAACAATTCAAAGTGAAGAAAGATGATGAATTGTTTGTTCACCGCCTGTCAGGAAATGTAGGTGAAAACGTAGAGTTCTCAGAAGTACTGATGACTTCAACTGGTGGCAACATCAAATTTACTGATTCGGTAAAAGTGAAAGCGGAAATCGTTGATCATCTGAAAGGTGATAAAGTGATTGTTTTCAAGAAAAAACGCCGCAAAGGATACCAAAAAAGTAACGGTCACCGTCAATATCTTACAAAGATTAAAATAAAAGATATTGCTTAATTTAATTTTTTTGTAAATTCGTAAAGTCAAGAATAGAAGATGGCACACAAAAAAGGTGAAGGTAGTGTAAAGAATAACCGTGACTCCCAGAGTAAAAGACTGGGTGTAAAAATATACGGTGGTCAACCAGCTATATCTGGTAACATCATCGTTCGTCAGCGTGGTACTGTTTATCACCCTGGCACAAACGTAGGTCTTGGTAAAGACTTTACCATTTTCGCATTGAAAGATGGTATCGTTGAGTTCCGCAAAACTCGTACTAAGACGCTGATATCAGTTAAGGAATTTTCAGCTACAGCCGAGGCATAATGCTCTCGGCTGTTGCCATATATAAGGTTTTTGTTTAACCCTTAAATTCACACAGTTATGGCAACAGCAAAAAAAGCAGCTCCTAAAAAAGCTGCAGCCAAAAAAGCAGCTCCAAAAAAAGCAGCTGCGAAAAAAGCAGCTCCTAAGAAAGCTGCTGCAAAAAAAGCGGCTCCTAAAAAAGCTGCTGCAAAAAAAGCGGCTCCTAAGAAAGCTGCTGCAAAAAAAGCGGCTCCTAAGAAAGCTGCTGCAAAAAAAGCGGCTCCTAAAAAAGCTGCTCCAAAAGCAAACGCAGCCCCTAAAAAGGCAGCCGCTAAGAAAAAATAATTTGAACTTAGCGAATCCAAAAAAAGAGACTGTTTTGCACAGTCTCTTTTTCTTTTTATACCCTATCCTGAATTTTTCGTTAAAATGCTCCCCGCTTTTATGGATTGCTGCGATTTTTGCTTCTCTTATATTAAAGGCAGAATTATAGGCAAATGCTGATGTTCTGCAATAATATTAAACTAATTTTGCACCTCAATTAATAAGAAAAGGATATGAACTTCGAAGAGCGCAACGAGAGCAGTTCCGCATATTCTGCATTCAGGGCTACCATGCACATAGGTATGGGTGTTTTCTATCTGATTATCAGCTTTTTGTTGTTTTATCTGCAGGCATTCGGTGCCATGGAATTGCCCAAAGGCATGGCTTATACATTGGGTACACTCATGCTGTTTTATGGCCTGTTCCGTATATGGAGAGGTATCACAGACATCAGGCTCAGAAAGCGCAGCAGACAATAATTTACACTGTGCTGACAGTGCTGTTAAATTAATGTTACAACATAAAGAGTATTCATACGTTTTTTTAGAATATTGAGTAAAATTGCAGTCCATGACAAATGCTTTGAAGAATATAGTGCTCTGTGCCGGTCTTGTTGTCTTTGCCGCATCTTGCGGAGAAGACAAAACCAAGCAGCCGACAGATACGCTGAGCAGCGGTACTATCGATATTTCTGTAGATGAAACCTACAGGCCGATAGTAGAGCAGCAGATGCGCGTATTCGATAGCAGCTTTCCTGAGGCGCATGTAAATGTGCACTACAAACCGGAAGCGGAGTGTATTAAAGATTTCCTGAACGATAAGGCAAAACTGATATTGGTAACACGCGAGCTGACGACTGATGAGAAGAAGATGCTGGAAGACAAGAAAGTGGTACCAACATCGCTGGCAGTTGCCAAAGATGCAGTAGCGGTAATATTCAACAACGCATCTGGTGATACGGTACTGAGCGAAAGCCAACTAAAAGGTATACTGACGGGTGTGTATAAGAAGAAATACACAGTGGTATTCGACAATCAAGGTTCAAGCACATTGCGTTATGTTACAGACTCGCTGATACCGGGGCAAAAACTAGGTGCAAACGTATTTGCTGCAAAGGGCAATGACAGTGTAATAAAATATGTGGCCAACAATCCCGATGCAATAGGTTTTGTAGGTGTAAGCCATGTGAGTGATTATAACGACCCTGAAGGGCTGGCATTTATCAAAGATGTAAAAGTAGCTGCAATAGTACACGACAGTCTGCTGAAGGAATACAAGCCATATCAGGCATATATAGCGCCCGATTGGTACCCGCTGACACGTAACCTGTACTTCATCCACCGTGAAACATATCCGGGTCTGGCTACAGGTGTTGCCAACTTTTTGGCAAAAGAACGTGGTCAGTTGATATTTAAACAAGCAAGGCTGTTCCCGCTGAGAAGCAATATCATCTTCAGGCAGGCACAGGTAAACAACAGTAAATAATCTAAAAGAATAATAAATATTGTAACTACTGTACAATAAATAGTACAAAAATGAAAATGAAACATTCGATAGTAATGATGGCTGCAGCAGTAACACTTACTGCAAGTGTGAAGGCGCAGACACTGGAAGAAGGTATTAAGATGTATAACTATGAGCGTTACCAGACTGCAAAGAAAACGCTTGAACCGCTTGCGGGTACCAATCCGTTGGCAAACTATTATCTGGGTCTTGCAGAATTGCAACTGGGTAATAAAGATGCTGCACGCAATACATTCCTGAAGCAACCTAACAGCTATGCCAATACAAGTGGTTTGATACGTGTATTGTTTGTTGAAGGTAAGGCAGAGGAAGGCATGAAAGCTGCTACAGAGCTTGCAGGAAAAGCAAAGAAGAAAGAGTGGGAGCAACTGAAGTATGCAGCAGATGCAGTTACATATACCAATGGTGGTGATGCACAGCAAGCCATCAATTGGTATAAAGCTGCACTGGCAAACTATGAAAATCTTGACATGCGCATATCGTTGGCAGATGCATACCTGAAACTGCCGAGCGGTGGTGGTGGCGAAGCAATGAGCAACTACGAAAAAGTAGTAGAGAAAGATCCTAAAAACTCATTGGCTTTCTCTCGCATAGGTAAGCTGTGGTACGATGCCAAAAACTACAAGTTGGCTTTGGAGAACTGGGAAAAAGCAAAAGAATCGGACCCTGAAAACCCATTGCCTTACCGTGATCTGGCAAATGCTTACACATATGTAGCTAAGTACGACCTGGCTAAAAAGCACATTGAAGAATATGTGAAGCTGGCCGATCCTTCCCCGATAGTTACAGAAAAGTATATGGATGTGCTGTTCCTGTCAAAGGAGTATAAAAATGCTGCTGCAAAAGCGCAAGAACTCATTAACAGCAAACCTGAAACGCGTTTCTACGGTATTCTTGCTTTCAGCCAATACGAACTGAAAGATTCTGTAAACGCATTGAAAAATGCACGCATCTATTTTGAAAAGCAGGACGCTACAAAAAACAGCCCTGGCGACTACAGAATGTTTGCAAAAATACTGTTGCAAAACAGCCTGACATCGGAAGCTGATATGTATCTGCAAAAAGCAATAGATGCCGATACTGCTACAAACAAGCTGGTGCCTTATCGTGAAAACGGTGAAGCACTGAGAGAAGGTAAAGAATGGCTGGCTGCGTCTAAATGGTACGATAAGATTGTAAATGAAATGCCAACATCTGCAACCGTAACAGACTATTTCTATACTGGCTTTACAAAATATTTTGGCAGAGATTACGACAATGCATTGAAGAGCTTTGTTGCTATGACAGAAAAATACCCTGCAGAACCTTCAGGACATTACTGGAGCGGACGTGCAGCAGCAGCAAAAGATAATGATGCTACACAAGGGTTGGCAGTACCATACTATACCAAATGGTTAGAAATGGAAGTACCTTCTACCTACACACGCAAACCAAACGACCTGATGCAGGCATATCAGTATATGGCTATCTACAACTACAACAAGAAAGACAAGGCTAAAACAATGGAACTTGTACAGAAAATAGAAGCCATAGATCCTAACAACAGCACTGCAAAAGAAATACGCAAAGGTCTGAATATGCCTGCGGGTAAATAATAATATATTTCATATAATAGCCCTGTAGTCATTTACAGGGCTGTTTTATGCAAAAAAACCACAAACTTATTTGGCAGGGTAAAATTTAACCGTTACCTTTGCAATCCTTAATTTTTAAAAATGTGATGCCTGCGTATGCAGGACTTTAAAGTATAGATTATGAAACGTACGTATCAACCAAGCCGCCGCCGTCGTAAATCAGTACATGGTTTCCGCAAGCGTATGGAAAGTGCAAATGGCCGCAAAGTATTGGCTTCTCGCCGTGCAAAAGGACGCCATAAACTGACAGTTTCTGACGAGCGCCGCGTTAAGTAATAACAGTTAAAAACTCAACTGCCATTCGTAATACTTTAAAAGCATACGAGCGGCTGAAGCGCGAGCAACATATTGATACGCTTTTCCGTACAGGGAAAGCGTATTCTTTTTTTCCGGTAAAGTTTATTTATACCATGGTGCCGCGCAGCGCCGCAGAAACATCGCCTGTATTGGCGGGGTTTAGTGTACCGAAGAAGAAATTCAGGAAATCGGTACAGCGCCACCGCATTGCCCGCCTTATGCGCGAGGCATGGAGGCTTAATAAACACAGCCTGTATGCTGCAGTACCTCCCAATATGCAGCTGCATGTATTTCTTGTACATACGGGCACCGAAATGCCGGAGTTTGCCACTATACAAGAAGTAGTGATAAAAGGTATTGCCGCCCTGCAGGAAACTGCCACAAAGCAGACATTATCATAGTATTTGGATTTCCCTCCTTATTTTTGATTTATCAGACGTTTCTTCACCATACTGTTCACATGGCTCATAAGGTTCTACCAGGCCTTTATTTCGCCGCTATTGGGGGCTAAATGCAGATATACACCTACCTGTAGTGCCTACGGATTGGAAGCCATCAAAAAATACGGACCCTGGAAGGGTGGCCGCATGGCAGTGAAGCGTTTTTTATCCTGCCATCCATGGGGCAAGAGCGGGTACGATCCTGTTCCGTAATTAAACAAGATTTTTAGTTTTCAGTTTTTACTTTTGAATCATGTTCTATTCATTCAAAGGTTTTGTGCCTGTTGTTCACCCAACTGCTTATGTGCATCCGCAGGCAGCTGTTACGGGCAATGTTATTATAGGTAAAGATGTATACATAGGTCCCGGTGCTGCCCTGCGTGGCGATTGGGGTGGTATAGTGATAGAAGACGGCTGCAACGTGCAGGAAAACTGTACCATTCATATGTTCCCGGGAGTTACCGTATTGCTGAAGGAAGGCGCGCATATAGGCCACGGAGCCATTATACATGGTGCTACCATTGGCAAAAATGTACTGGTGGGTATGAACAGCGTTATTATGGACGAGGTAGAAATTGGCGATGAATGCATCATTGGTGCGTTGTCTTTTATTGCTGCCAATACCAAAATACCCCACCGCAGCCTTGTAGTGGGCAATCCCGGCAAGATAATCAAAGAAGTGAGCGATGATATGATAGGCTGGAAGACCAAAGGCACGCAGCTCTATCAGGGCTTGCCGAAGGACCTGTATGAAACACTGCAACCTTGTGAACCACTGACAGAACTACCAGCCAACCGCCCGACACAGGAAAGCTTGTACGATACTTGGAATAAGATTAAGAATAGTTGATTGGTTGACTTGTTGATGAGTGAACCTTTATAGCATTAAAAAAGCCCCGATAATTATCGGGGCTTTTCTTTTTTAACCTGTGGTTAAAATTATGCTTCTTCAGCGTTAACCAGTTCGTTTACAAACTTAGCAACGTGAGCTATACGAGTATGGTTCAGCGCATAGTGGATGAATTTACCATCACGCTCTGTGATAACGATATTAGCACGACGCAGGATAGCGAGGTGTTGAGATGCTACTGATTGCTCCAGGCGCAATTTCACGTAAATATCAGTAACATTCATACGTCTGTTTTCTTCCAGCAATTTTACGATTTGCTGACGCAATTTGTGGTTGATGGCCCTCAGGGTCATTGCTGCACTCTTAACCGCTAAATAATCCAACTTAATCTGTTCGTTCGAACCTTCATCTTTGCGAATAACCAGCGTATTAGCTGACATAGTCGTTTCCATTTACAAATTGATTTTATGTATAAAAAAAGAGTAACTAAGTAATGTGATGGCCTCTATTTACCACCATTTTTACGGGGTGCAAACATACACCATTCTGCTATATGAACCAAAACCATATTATAGAAATGTGTTAAACCACCGTTAAAAAGTTATTTAAATTTTGAATATGTGGTTTTAATCAATTGATATTCTTTGGTTTATGCGTATAAACTTGTTTTAAATAGAAGGGTTCTGAATTGGCTAAATTGACAAAACCATTACAATCATATTGTTCCTTTGCATAAACTGCCCATGTAGTGGCATCTACTCGATTATCTTCCTGAAAATCAATTGTTTGAGTACCGATTGCCGCTCGCAGCCCCTCATTCATGTCTCCACACACAAGACTTTTGCCCGATAGTTGGCTAAAAACCGTTTCTAAGTCTGCAGCCAGTATATGCTGAGGCTCGTTTATTGTATCTTTTTCACTGTTATATGACGCAAAATAGTATTCTCCCTCTCTCGCGTTCAGGATACTGATATAATGCTCATATTCATTTTTATGCGTATAAATGCTTTTCAGCGCCAGTAATTGCAGTTTGTGGTGCATCATCAGTGGCTTATCCAGCAGGTAGCAAATGCCTTTTGCAGTAGCCAGTCCTATACGCAGTCCTGTATAAGAACCGGGGCCGCCACATACCGCAATAGCGTCCAGGTGGGCCATTGTAATGCCGCTATCCTGCAGGGCTTTTTCAATATGCAGGTTGATGCTCGCCGCATGGTTGCGTGTGTCTGCATTTTCAACTTGCGCAGTTATCACACCATCCTTGCTGATGGCTACGATGCCAGCATCGCCCGATGTATCTATGTGTAAGATGTATGCCATTAAAATCGCTGCAAATGTAAGGAGTGTATTACATTTACAGCATGGAAAAGAAAATCATTCGTACAGATAATGCACCTGCGCCAATAGGACCATATAATCAGGCGGTTCAGTTTGGCAATATGCTTTTCGTATCGGGCCAGATAGCCATAGACCCTAAAACGGGCGAGCTGTACACGGGCGATATACAGACTGAAACCAAACTGGTAATGGAAAACCTGAAAGCCATCCTTACAGAGGCGGGTATGGATTTCAGCAATGTGCTGAAAAGCACCATCTTCCTGATGGATATGGGCCAGTTTGCACAGGTAAACGAAGTATACGGTAGCTATTTTACAGAAAACCCGCCAGCACGTGAAACAGTACAGGTAGCAGGCCTGCCAAAAGGTGTGAAGGTAGAGATAAGTGTTGTGGCTGCTAAGTAGTCAATCACAATATTCTAATAAAGAAAACGCCCCGCAATCTGCGAGGCGTTTTCTTTTATATCAGTCCAAACTGTTTGAAGTGGTGTGTAAAATGCTTTCCGTGGAATGTGATCCACTCATCATGCTTTAGTGCACCAAGCCTTGGTTGTATATGCGTAGCACTTGGGTTGGCAGCATAATAGCTTGCAAAATGTTGCAGTTCTGTCTGTAGTTCGCCAATGGCATCTTGCAGGCTTGCATTTACATACGGTGGCAATCCTTCGCCCATCAGCGGACTTTTTACACCTTGCTTTATCTGCATATCTGTATAGATAAGCGCCTGCTTTGCAGCAGCAGCTTCTTCCGGTGTGCTGCGTTGTTCTATATTCATTTTCCCGCTCGATGCCTGGATGGTCATAGTCAGGTGTTCTACCATGTGTTGCGGTGTCATACCGCCCCATAGTGGTGTAGTATCGGCACTCAGTTTATTCAGCGTAGCAATTGTTTCTTCTATGTTGTCTATTCGTACCATAATCGTCGTTTTATAAAGGGTTATTTTCTATCCTTTCTTTGCTTCTTTTGCCCATGTGTCTTTCAGTCCTACTGTGCGGTTGAATATCAGTTTATCAGGCGTGCTTTCTTTGTCTACACAGAAATAACCTTTGCGTAAAAACTGGAAGTGCTCGCCTTCCTTCGCATTGGCCAGTGCGGGTTCTATGTACACACTTGGCAAAATCTCCAACGAGTTTTCGTTGATGTAATCTTTAAAATCACCTTCCTCGTTCGATGGGTCTTCTACTTTAAACAGGCGGTCGTACAGGCGCACCTCTGCTGTTTTTGCAGTAGCCACATTCACCCAGTGTATAGTGCCTTTTACGTGTATGCCGCTTGTATCGCTGCCACTTTTACTTTCAGGTATGTAGGTACAATGTATCTCTGTTACATTGCCTGCATCATCTTTCTTAAAGCCTTCGCATTTTACAATGTATGCACCTTTCAGACGCACCATCAAACCCGGGCCCAGGCGGAAGAATTTCTTAGGTGGTTCTTCCATAAAATCTTCACGCTCTATCCACACCTCGCGGCTGAAAGGCATTTTGCGCGTACCTCCGTTCGGGTCTTCAGGATTGTTCTCCGCATCCAGTTCTTCTGTCTGTCCTTCGGGATAGTTGGTAATAACCAGCTTCACAGGATCCAGCACAGCCATCACACGGTTAGATGTCTTATTGAGTTGTTCGCGTACATGAAATTCAAGCACGCTGATGTCTACAATATTTTCGCGTTTTGCAATGCCTATCGTATCGCAGAAGTTGACGATAGACTGCGCAGGATAACCACGACGGCGCATACCGCTGATGGTAGGCATGCGCGGGTCGTCCCAGCCTGTTACATGATTTTCGTTTACCAGTTGCAGCAGTTTGCGTTTGCTCATTACCGTGTAGGTAAGGTTGCGGCGTGCAAACTCGTACTGATGAGAAGGGAAGATGCCCAACTTCTCTATAAACCAATCGTACAACGGACGGTGGTGTATAAATTCCAGTGTACAAATACTATGTGTAATGTTCTCTATACTATCACTCTGCCCGTGTGCAAAATCGTACATCGGGTACAGGCACCACTTATCGCCCGTGCGGTGGTGGTGTGCATGTTTGATGCGGTACATGATAGGATCGCGCAGCAGTAAATTAGGATGCGCCATGTCTATTTTGGCACGCAATACTTTTTCACCATCCGCATATTTGCCTGCTTTCATATCGGCAAACAGTTGCAGGTTTTCCTCAACGCTTCTGTCTCTATACGGACTGTTTTTGCCCGGCTCTGTAGTATTACCTTTTGTAGCAGCTATTTCTTCTGCAGTGC